>CAVSGG010000001.1:0-130742 GCA_963727455.1 Candidatus Krumholzibacteriota bacterium
ATCAGTTTGAAGAAAAGGGAGAGTGGACGGCGAAGGGGCACGCGTGTCTGCACGGACTCGACTCCTTGCTGCTTGTTTACGGGGAGGCTTATCCCGAAGGGCGGCGTGATGCCGTCAGCGGTATCGTGATTTCAGGGTCGACCAACTGCTCTGCCCGTTCGGAATTGCCTCCGTCAGGGCGTAGGTGACGGATGGGCCATCGGTCATGGAAAGTTCCACCCTGTAGGTCCCCGGTGGGTCCGGATCGTAGCCAGTGTCATGGTTTATGAAAATCGATCCGCCATTCGGGAAGGGCTCGGTCAAAGGCAAGTGATCACACCAGCTGATGCACTCCCCGGTGTCCACGTTCCAGAAACTCCAAAGGGGATACCAGTCGAAGAACAGATCCTCGGGGCCCGAATTGTGGACCGTGACATCGACGACTTCGCCGACCACGTAGCTCGGCTTATCGGTAGTCATCGTCACCTCCGCCAAAGCTACACAGGACAAGCAAAGAAGAAGTATGACTGTGATCAGAGCCGCGGACCAATCGTGAAATGCATGACGCTCGACTCCAGAGTGCGTTGCCAAGATCGGACCCGGCGACGATGGCGCCGAGCTGATGGACGCCACACTAACAATAACGTGAAGTTCGGTCCCCACCGGACACGCAATGTGTCCGTTCTGTCTCCGAAATTGTGCTTGTCGGGAAAACCGCAGAATTGGCTGTCGTGGTCACGGGATAAATCCGCCGGTCAGCCTGCGTCGTCTTGCCCTGCCCTTCATCCCAACCGCAAGTATCACATAGAATTGCCTAATTCTACAGACCCTGGCCCGGATGCAGAAGCTCGGCTCGACCTTGCCAGGAACAACTTCGGAGACAGAACCAGGCAAAGGGCGGGCTGCCCATCTGGCCGGACATCCCTGCCATGCGCGAAACGTCCCGACCATGCGGCACAGGGTCAAAATTGTGCTCTCGCTCGAATTCTCAGCAGCAATGCCCGTTGCGCACGGTTGACCGCCCGCAGGAGATGGACCTAGTCTGGAAGGACTCGACACACTGGAAGGGCGCATGCTCGGCGAGACGATCTCCCATTACCGCATCCTCGAGAAGCTCGGCCAGGGCGGGATGGGCGAAGTCTATTTGGCCGAGGACACGCGCTTCGGCCGCAAAGTCGCCCTGAAGTTCCTGGCTCCCGAACTCGCCCGCGATCACGAGTCGCTGGTGCGCTTTCGCAACGAGGCCCGGGCTGCGGCCAAACTCTCTCACCCCAACATCGCGACGCTGCACGACATTGGCGAAACGGACGGCAAGCCATTTCTCGTTCTCGAATATCTCAAGGGCCAGTCTCTGCGAGACCGTATCGCTCAGGGACCGCTGTCGATCGACGATGTGATCCGCATTGGCAAGGCGCTCGCCGCCGGTCTCGCGGAAGCCCACGCGCACGACATCGTCCACGCGACATCAAGAGCGCCAACGTGATGCTCACCCGCAAAGGTGAGGTGAAGATTCTCGACTTCGGTTTGGCCCGTCGGGAGAATGCGACGCAGATCACGCGCTCAGGCACGACCCTTGGAACCGTGGCCTACATGAGCCCGGAACAGATTCGAGGGGAAGCCGCCGACCAACGCAGTGACATCTGGAGTATGGGCGTGGTGTTGTACGAGTGTCTCACCGGAAGGCCGCCCTTCTTCGGCGAAGCCGGCGCCATCACTCACCAGATCCTCTCGGCTGAGGTGACTCCTCCCACTGCGCTGAGAACCGGGGTTCCGCTGGAGTTGGAGCGGGCGGTGCTGCGCTGTCTGGAAAAAGACGCCGCCCTACGATGCCAGCACGCGGACGATTTGTTGGCCGAGCTCAAGGTGTTGGAATCTCCCCCCCACCCAAAGTCCGGATCTGCCGCGCCGACTGCGAGCGGGAATTTTTCGTCTGTGACCGCGCCGGGTAATACGCGCCGGGTACTTCTGCTTGCAGTTGTGCTGATCGCTGCCGCCACCTGGATTGGGCTGAAGTTGTGGGGTGCAGGAGAGCCCACCCCCACGCAGCCGCAGGGTGAACCCTCCGTGGCGGTGATCGACTTTCAGGACGCCCCGGGTGAGGACGGCCTCAGGACGGGAGCCACGATGACGAGTCTGGTGCAGGGCGGTCTCATCGAAGCCAGTCCCTGTCGTGTCCTCACCCTCGAATACCTCAAGGATGTGCGTCGCCGCACATTGGGAACGGCCACAGGACCCATCCAACCCGAAGAAGCCATGCGAATCGCTCGCGTCGCGGGGGCATCGATGTTGGTGATGGCCGAGGTCATCCGCAGCGGCGATGAGCTGGTCGTGAGTTGGAGGCTGATGGACACCGAGGGCACGGCTTTGGGAGCAGGTCGCAGTCAGTCGCCAGTACTGTTCGCGGCCGCCGACAGCGCGGTGTTCGGCATCGTCCCCGCACTGGCCCGCGCTTGCGGATCGAATGCTTCTCCGCGGGGTTCCGTGGCCGACCTCACGACGCACTCAGAGGAGGCCTACCGCCACTACTCCCAGGGGATCGACGCCCTGGACAACGGACGGCGCACGGGCGCCAAGCAAGAGCTGCTCGAGGCGGTAGCCACGGATTCGACTTTCGCCCTGGCCTGGTTCGCCCTCGCGAGAACTTACGGGGGCACCAGTAGCGCATGGAGTGAAGATGACGGCCAGCTGGGCTGCGAAGCGGGGGAGCGGGCCTGGCGTCTTCGCTCGCGGCTCGGAGTCATGGAGCGCATGTTCCTCGAGGGTTGGCTTGCCCGCGATTGCGGACGTGCGATCGCCAGTGCGATCGCGACCTACCGAGAGATACACGCGCGGTGGCCGGACAGTCGGGAGGCGACCTATGGCCTGGCTGAAATGCTGGCCTGGATCCATCTCAATGCGGACGCTGTGTCCGTCGCAGAGGAAGGGCTCCGACTGTATCCAGACGACCACAAGCTCAAGATCACCCTGGCGGGAGCGCTCTGCCAGAAGGGACGGCTCGAGGATTCACTCACTTTGAGCAAGCAGTTGGCGGCCGCCTATCCCGAGGATGCCACGAATTGGGAGACCATCGGTCGAATCAATCTCGGACTGGGGTTACCCGACGCAGCCGAGAAGGCCTTTCTGCGATCCGTCGAACTCGAAGCAGGATGGCCCGGCCAGAGAGAGTTCGTGTTGGCTACCTGTGCCGCTTACCGCGGCAACGTTGATCGGGCTCTCGTAGAGCTACGCGGCATTCCGATGGCTAATCTCACGAATTTTGAACGGTATTATCTGGGCACAAACCTCGCGATGCTCCTGGCGGCCAGCGGTCGACGGCGAGATGCCTCCGCCGCATGGGAGGAAGCGTACCCACTGATGGTGAAGGACTTTCGTGCCAGGGTCTTCGTGATGGTCTACGACTCACCGCCGGAGGTTCTGCAAGGGGTATTCGAGGAATCCTTGAGGTCCATGCTGGAGAGTCTCGAACACCCATCATCTCGTCGGAAGCAGTTCTTTACTCGGTTGCAGATCGCCCGGCTCGACTTGAATCTCGGTCGAGTTCCAGAGGCGGGAGAACAGATTGCGATCATCGTCCCGATGGTCGACGAGATCTTCGCCCCCAACGGCTACTGGTGGGCGTTTCTAGCCGAATTCGCGCTCGCCGAGGGGCGGGCGGAGGATGCGTTGGAATGCCTCGACAAGGCCACGGAACAGCTCGTCTATCCTGGCGACGAATACGATGTCACCCGGAGAGCGATGATCGCCCGAGCCCACACCATGCTGGGGCAGTTCGAGGAGTCGCGCCAAGTGCTCACCGGCCTGACGCACATCTACCCCTGGTACTCCCCTGCGCTCTATGAACTCGGTCAGGTGTATGAGGACTTGGAACGCCCCGAGGATGCGGCAAAGTCCTACCTTGCATTTCTGGATGCCTGGTCAAAGGCTGACGAAAATCTGCCTCAGTTGAAGGACGCGAGGGCGCGGCTGGCGGCAATCCAGAGTGGTCCCTAGGAAACCTCGAGGTCTTTCGTCGAACGAGCACTTCCGCTCCCCGACGCCCAGATCAAAACGTGATCGCCGTTGGCGCGTCCGTCGTCGAGCAGGATGCCCGGAAGGTGGCAGTGAATGTCGGCCATACTCAAGTCTAAGAAGATGGTGTTTTGCGCAGCTATCTTGCCGACCGACCCGGCCCACGAAGATGATTAGGAGAAGCCTCACCTGGGTTGTGGAAGTCATCCACCCGGGGTACCAGAGAGCATGATACGCTGCGGCAGGGCCGTGCGTTTAAGTTTCGGTACATCGTGGGGTTGAGGTCTCAGACGGATTGTCTTGGTCTTAGTAAGACAGTTTGTCTGAGAGAGGTGGCACCCCATGACACGAAGCCGAAAGCGTGGCCCCCACATCGCGGTTGGACGCGGAGCTAGCCGTGCAGAAGCTGCTCGAACGCCTGCGCGATGCCGCCGGCAAACTGTGTGAAGGCTCGCTCACGCCCCTTCTGACGCAATTGGTGGACGCGCGCAAGCTCAGAGCTCGGAGGAGATCCGTACCCTACGTGAACTGGTCGAAAACCTGGCTGACGAGGAGGAGTGATCGTGCACGCCCTATGGCTGCTCGTTTTGCTGCCGCTCATCGCCCCGCCCGTCTTCGAGTTCGGCCTGATGCCGCGATGGGAGTACGCGTCAATCCCCCAGGCACAGCGCTCTGCGGCCCGTAAGCTAGAGGCGCCGTTGCAGTCCGCCAGCTCGCAAGGAACGGAGGTCCTGGCCCAAGCGGTCGAGCAAAGCGTGCCACGAGGAAAGCTGGAGGAGAAGGGAACGATCTCAAACCTTCGAGACCTCGCCGCAGCGTACGCTCAACTCTCCTGCTGCTGGAATCCGCCCGCCAGTCGCTCGAAGAGGAACATCACCAGAATTCCCAGGAGCAGGTGCACCCCCAGAACCCACCATACGTATTCCGGGTGACCCGCAGTATCGAAGTGCCCGTAGAGCGGGGTATAGAGAATTCCGCTGAAGGCACCGATCCCTACCGCGAGGAAGTTGGCCCCCATGTAAAGGCCGGCCTTCTCCTTGGGCGCGATCCAGATGATGTATTCCTGGATGCGCGGCGAGGCGATCATCTCTCCGACTGCGAAGAGAAAGATCCCCAAAAACACCAGTCCCGGTGCGCCCACGTGAGCCAGTCCCATGACCACGAATCCCATGGCCGCGACGAAGAGCCCGCTCAGAAAGGCGGGGATGGCGGAGAAACGCTCCACGAAGCGCGAAACGAACACCTGCAGGATCACGATGATGTAGCCGGTGTGCGAGATCGTCTCGCCCAGAAGCTTGCGGGTGCCATTTTCTTCGTGCGAGAAGAAGTTCGCGAAGCCGGCTCCGAAGACCGAACGTATCCCGTGATACAGGCTGGCGGTATCCAGATTGCTGTCCACGTAGAGGGCGCACATGTTGAAGAAGGCCCAGAAGGGGATCCAGAAGAACACCCCCAGAAGCAGCAAGAAGAGGCTGAACTTCAGATCGCTGAGCGCGACGCCGATGTCCTGGAACTTCTGCTTGAGCGAAGTTCCTTCGATTTCCCGCTCGGGCTCCTTGTAGAAAAAGATGGTGATGAAGAGCATCACCACGATGGCGGCCGCCGCCGCGTAGAACGCGTAGTTCCAGGAGATCGCGCGCAGCTTGCCGGCCACGATCGGGCCCAATGAGCCCCCGACGTTCACCATGGCGTAGAAGATCCCGAAGCCGAGCGTGCCGTTGGTACGATCCGTTGTCGCGCGCACCGTAGCCGAGACCAGCGGTTTGAAGATCCCCGCCGCCAAGCCCATGCTCAACATGGTCAGGGCGATCCCCGAGAAGGACTTGGTGAGGATCAAGAGCAGAATCGAGGGCAGGTAGGCAAGGTAGCTGACGATGAGAAGTTTCTTGAATCCGAAACGATCGGCGAAAGTCCCCGAGATGAGGGGGATGGTGTAGGACAGAAGCAGGAAGATCGTTTGCACGATCCCCAGCTGATCACGCGAGTAGCCCAGACTCGCCATGTAGATGCCGAAGCTGAAGTAAATTCCGTAGTAGGCGAAGCGCTCCAGAATCTCGATGACATTCGCCACCCAGAACACTCGCGGAAATGGTGTTCGGGACTGTCCTTGCGTCTGCATCGGTACCTCCAATGTGCCGGTGCGGTGGTTCGTAAGGTGCCCGAAGTGTAGCCAGCCGCCGCGAGGCAGTCGAGCACCAGAAACCGGCCAAGCTGCGCCGCGGGATCCCGGGATCGCAACTCCGTTGCCCCAGGAAAGGAAGTGTGCGACAGTTTTCGCGCCCGTTCCCCCAATTCTCGAATCTGGAGGCAGTGATGCTGTTGATGTCCCTCTGGCTGCCCATCCTCCTTTCGGCCGTCGCCGTATTCCTCGTGAGCGCCATCATTCACATGGTGCTCCACTACCACGACCGCGACTTCGCGGGGCTTCCCGACGAAGATGGGGTCATGGCCGCGTTGCGCCCGTTTCAGCTCGCCCCTGGCGAATACACCATGCCGCACTGCGCCAACGCGTCCCAGATGAAAGACCCCCAGTTTCAGGAGAAGTTGAACCAGGGTCCCGTCGCCATCTTGACCGTCATGCCCAACGGGCCCTTCAAGATGGGAGCCCAGCTCTTTCAATGGTTCCTCTATTGCGTGCTCGTGGGGATCTTCTGCGCCTACATCGTGGGGGGGCTCGCCCCGGCGGGGGCCGAGTATCGGCTCATCTTCCGCTACGTGAGCGCCACCGCCTTCGTGGCTTACTCCCTGGCGTTGATCCAGAGCTCCATCTGGTACAAGCGCCGCTGGAGTGCCACCCTGAAGTCCATGCTGGATGGACTCATCTACGGTTTGGTGACCGGCGGATTCTTCGGCTGGCTGTGGCCCGGAGCCTGAACGCGCGTTCGTGAAATCGGGGGCCGAGCCGGTACAGCGCTCATCCGGCACTCCTTGTAACTCGGCTCCCGTCTCGCGCGTCGTGCACTTGAACCACTCGTTTGGAAGTTCTGGAACCCTCGGACACGCGAGGTTCTC
The DNA here is from genome assembly GCA_963727455.1 of Candidatus Krumholzibacteriota bacterium. Classification (GTDB taxonomy): domain Bacteria; phylum Krumholzibacteriota; class Krumholzibacteriia; order JAJRXK01; family JAJRXK01; genus JAOZPE01. Next base: position 7,000 of record CAVSGG010000001.1, read on the forward strand.
ATGCGTACGTTCTCCCTCCTCTGTCTTTCGATCCTCTGCCTCACAGTTCCTCCCTCCTTCGCGGGCTCCCTGGATCTGGGAGTGAACCACACCGGTCTGAGCATCGGCAACTCGCCGCGCTGGAACGGCATCCGACTCAATGTTCGCGACGCAAACGTTGAAAGCGTGAACGGCATCAACTTCACCCTCTACAAGGCCAAGCATCCACAGCACAGTCGCATGAACGGTCTTCTCTTGGGAATCGTGGCTCCGGAAGCTCACGAAATGCACGGGGTCGCGATCGGTCTGGGCGGCGTGGGCGCGGATGAAATGCACGGCATCGCGCTGGGCGGCCTGGCGGCCGGGGCCGGGAACTCCTTCCGCGGCATCGCTGTCGGTGGGCTGGCCGTGGGGGCCGGGAACGGCTTCAAGGGTCTCGGCGCGGCCCTGCTGGCCTCCGGGGCTGGCGATGGTGGGGCCGGAATTCTCGTCGGCGGTCTGGCGGCCGGCGCCGGGGAATCCTTCGACGGCGTCTTGGTAGGAGGCCTGGCTGCGGGCACCGGGCAGAGTTCGCGCGGTCTGCAGCTGGGCGGACTCGCGGCGGGCACCGGCGAGTCCTTCCAGGGCGTCCTGGTGGGCGGCCTCGCAGCCGGCACCGGCCAGGACTTTCGGGGATTGGGATTGGGCGGCCTCGCCGTCGGTGCCGGCGGGGACATGCGCGGGGTCGCGATCGGCGGCCTGGCCGCCGGCGCGGGCGAGGAGATGCACGGAGTGGCCATCGGTGGGTTGGGGGTCGGCTCCCCCGATTTCAAGGGCCTGGCGCTCGCTCTGGCCCACACCAAGAGCGAGCGCTTCGTAGGCTTAGCCGCGAGCGCTTACAACCGCCAGACCGAGATGGGGCGCGGGCTGTTCGTGGGCCTCTTAAACTATTGCGCGGAACTGCACGGAGTCCAGGTGGGTGTGCTAAACTATGCGGGCAACAACTCCGGATGGAAGAAGTGGTTGCCGCTCTTCAACGTCCACTTTGACTGAACCATCACACGGACGGCGGCTCCCTCTCTGAGAGGTCAAAATGTCGCTTATCCGTTTTGCGAGAAAGGTGTTGCTGAGCAGCGATTCGCCGGCCTGCCTCTGGCGACATCCGCTACGCTCCGCGAAGCTGCTGCGATACGCGGGCGAAAATTCCCTCCTGTCACTGCGCAGCTTGGCCACTCGCCGGAACGATCGGGAGTGTTCCGTATGTGACTGGAGAGGTCCCCTCCTGAAGCATTTCCTCTCCGCGGACGAGATCCAGCGCGATTGTATCTGTCCTTGCTGCGGTGCGTTCGCGAGGCACCGCGCTCTCGCGCTGTACGCGCGCGAGACTCCCGGCGAGCCACCACGCGGATCGAACTTCACCACCGTCACCATCTCCGGCGCTCCGCCCTTGCATGCCATCGTAGAGCGCGACTTTGGCGGTTGCCTGATCGCTTCCGACTTTGGCGACACAGAAAGCGCTGGAGGATTCAGACTCAGAGCGGACCTGCGAAATCTACCACTTGCCAACGCTTGCGCGGACCTGGTCATCTGTCTGCACGTACTGGAGCACATCGCGGAGCTCGAGGCTTGCCTGGCACAGATCGAGCGGATTCTGAAACCAGCGGGGGTCGCATGGCTACAAGTCCCCTACGAGCCCGGGCAGGCAAGGAGCGTGCGCCTGGAGAGTTCCCCACTACGTGTCCACGGTCACGCGTGGCGTTTCGGAATGGATATACAAACGCTGCTTAGCCGTCCCAGCTGGGAAGTCACCGAGTATCTGGTCTCCGAAAGATGGAGTTCCCGCGAAGTGGAGCGCTACGCACTGAATCCGCCGGAGCGCTTCTGGGTTGCACACAAGCGGACAAATCCCCAGGCTGCCCTGTGAGACTAGCGGTGGTGCAGCCTCCCGACCTTGCGGCGCGAATTTCCCTGTCGCCCCCCATGAGACGACCGCGGGCTCTCGAATGCTTCGTCCGCAGGAACGGTAAAACCCTCAACTTGTCGACGAGGAATTGGCGCGCCGATCATGCGCTCAGTGGATCTCACCCAAGCGCGGTCGCCATTGGTCACGAATGTAAACGCCGCCCCTTCGTGCTCGCTGCGCCCGGTGCGCCCGATACGATGCGTATAGGCCTCGGGCGTATTTGGCACGTCATAGTTGATCACGTGGGAGACTCCACTGACGTCGAGTCCACGCGCCGCGATGTCCGTTGCCACGAGTACATCGAATCGCCGACTTCGAAAACCCTTCATGGCCCGGTCTCGTTGTCCCTGGGACATCGACCCTTGAAGTCCAACCGCGCGATGACCCGCTTTACTCAATTGTTCGGCTAGACGGCGAGCACGATGCTTCGTGCGCGTGAAGACGATCGCGGTGTTGCATTCGTCGCGTTGGAGAACGTGTTCTAGCAGTTCGCGCTTGCGTCTTTCCGCAACCAGATAGAGGGAGTGGTCGACGGTTGCAACCGGCGCAGCATTCGCCAATTCGATCACTTCGGGTTTGTGCAGAAGATTGTCGGCCAGATGTCTGATCTCTTCGGGCATGGTGGCTGAAAAGAGCAGGTTCTGCCTCTTTGCCGGTAGCGCCGCCAGGATCTTGCGTATGTCCGGCAAGAAACCCAGATCGAACATGTGGTCGGCCTCGTCCAGCACCAGAGTTTCGATCCGGTCCAGCACGAGAAGTCGCTGGTGCAAGAGATCGAGAATCCTCCCCGGACAACCCACCACGATCTCCGGTTTGTGCTTGAGGGCCTGCACCTGTTTGCGCTGGGAAACTCCGCCGTAGATGGTGACCACTTTCAGGCGAGTGAACGTGGCGAGCATTCGTATTTCCGCGCTGATCTGGTTTGCCAACTCCCGGGTGGGAGCGAGGACCAGGGCTCGGGGCGCCCGCCCTCGAGGCTGCATCAATTGCTGAAGCAAGGGAAGGGCGAAGGCCGCCGTTTTTCCGGTGCCGGTTTGGGCCAGGCCCAGAACGTCCCGACCGGCCAGTGCCGCAGGGAGGCTCTTCGACTGAATGGGACGGGGCCTTTGAAAGCCGGCGGCGTGAACTCCGCGAAGAAGCTCGCGGTGAAGTCCGAATTGGTCAAAACCAGCCCAGTTTGATGATCTTGAATCCTTCATGAATTGTCTATTCTCCGGCGCACACGCGCAAGAAATTGCCTGCGCGGCGTGGCCATGGGTTTCCAACCCAAACAACAGTAATGGGCAAAAGGGAGTTTTGGCGGCGTGACTTCTTGGAAAGTCCTGTTGTTCGCCGCTGCCAGGCTGAAGCCTGGTCGAGAGATCAAGCTAGCACACTTGCGTGAATCGTGCCACCCGTCACCCTGCCATGCACAGAACGCAGAGGATGCCCATTACGAGAGCCGATGTTCGTCTGCCGCCCGCCGCTTGCACGCCCCGCAAGCAGAGGGTTACAATTAATGCCTCGGCTCAGCAGGAGCGGCATCCCACAATGGCGATCGGCGGAATTCAGCGCGGTTTTGGCTGGTGGACGCTCGTTCTGATGGTCACGATTACCCTCGGCACGCTCGGACCACCGGTGGCATCGAGCGTCCATGCGCAGAATGCTCCAACAGAGCAGGACGCAGAGACGCGCATTGCCCGGGCCGAGGAGCTATTCAAGTCGGGCGACCTGCGGGGAGCACGCGCGGAACTCGAGCAGGCGCTACGTCTCCCCCTCGAGATTCTCCCGGAAAAATCTCCCACCCGAGTTCTGGGATGGACACGGCTCGGGGACGTCGCGAGCAGACTTGGCGATTTCAAGGCCGCCGCCCAGGCACTCGAGTCCGCCCGCGCCGTTCTCGAGGAAGACCCGCAGGGCAACGCTTTAGAGCTGGCCGTCGTCATGCATCAGATCGGCAACAACGCGCTTCGCTCCGGCGATCTGTTGAAGGCCGGAGATGCCTATGAACGCGCAATCGAGATCAAGCGCAAGTTGTATGGGCCGAACTCCCCCGCCACGGCGAATACCCTCATCAGCCAGGGTGTCCTCCTCAGGAAGATGGGGGACGAGCGCCGTGCCCGTCGGCGGTTCGAGCATGCCCTGCGGATCTGCCTGGCTCACTTCGGCGAAGATCACGAGCTCACCAACTTCGCCCGCGACAACCTCGCAAGCTTGCTCATGGATGCCGGAGACCTCGAGTCGGCACTCCCGCTCTATCAACAGGCGCTGGAATCGCGGAAGCGAACTCTCGGTCCTACTCACCCGCAGGTCGGGTCCACAACTTACAACCTGGGCATTCTCTACGGGCGTCTCGGTGACTATGATCGTGCCAAAACCTGCTATGACTCGGCGCTCACAATCTTCAAGGAACGCTACGGTCCCTCGCATCCGCACACGGCCTCACTGATCCTCGCGATTGCCAACCTCGAGCTGAAGACCGGAGAGCTAACAGCCGCTCTAAAGCACTTCGAGCGCGGGTTCGAGATCAGAGCGGCTGCGTTGGGCGAAGGAAATCCCCAGACCGCAAAGGCGGAACTGCTTCTCGCGGCAGCGCTCCTGAAGAGCGGAGACAGCCGGACTGCTCTCGATCATGCGACCAGCGCCACCACCCGGGCCACGCAATACGTCCGCGAGACCATTCCCTGGCTCCCCGAACGCAAGGCGCTCTCCTTGGCCGCGAACCAGATCCGCCCCGAGAATCTGATCATAGCCGGTATTCTCGCGACCGAAGGCCAGGAACGCGAGAACTGGCAGCGTGCCCTCTGGAACACGACGCTCCAACGCCGCGGCCTGGTGCTGACGGAGTTGGCCAATCGGCACCGGCGAGTCCTCGAGCACGAGAGCGACGAGACTCTTCGCGCGTGGGTCGCGCTGGACGCAGCGGGCACCAAGCTCAGTGAATTATGGGTCAAGGGACCCGGCGAGGATCCAAGCGGGTTTCAGGCGGCCCTTGCCGCTGCCCGCGCCACCAAGGAACGCGCGGAAGCCGACCTTGCCCGGGTCAGCATGGAGTTCCGGAGCGCCCACGCCACGGAAGGATACCGCTTCGAAAACCTGGTTCGTGCACTCACACCTTCGCAGGTGCTGGTCGAAATCTTCGAGGCGATCGATGATCCATTCTACTGGGACAATTCAAACGCGCGACACGACTATGCGCTCGTGCTTCAGCCCAACGGTTCCAACGCGCTCATCGATCTCGGAACCGCGGAGGCCATCGACACGGCAACGAAGCGATGGCGCGCGGAATTGAAGACCAGCGCTAGCGCGCAGGCACGGAGCTGGGATCGCGATGCGGCAATGGCCCGACTCGAGGAGACGAGCCAAAAGTTGCGCCGCCTGGTGTGGGATCCCATCGAGGCTCATCTCGTTGACTGTGAAACCGTGTTCCTGGTTCCGGAGGGAGCATTCCACCTCATAGACTTCGCCGCTCTCTCACGCGACGATGGGCGGTTCTTGGTCGAGGATGGGCCTTTGGTACAAGTCCTCGCCAGTGCGCGCGATCTGTGTCGCTATGCGTCGCTCGACAGTGAGGCCCGTTCTGAAAATCGATCGATCCTCGCTCTGGGCAACGTGGATTACACCCGGGCCAGATCAAAGTCGCTCGCAGTCTTCGCCACGGCGCGCGGTCCTTCCGAACTCGCCCCGCAGTACCGCGGTCGGGTGAGCAGCTGCCTTGGCCTCGGCGCGACGGACTGGCCGCCGCTCCCGGGGTCCGCCGCTGAAATCGAGGATCTCCGCGACGACTACGCCGACGACCCCGCTTTCGTCGCCCTGACGGGTTCCGATGCAAGTGAGGAGGCCTTCCGAGAGTTGGCTCCGGGAAGGGAAATTCTCCACGTCGCCACGCACGGGTTCTTTCTCGAAGAGGACTGCGGGAATGGGGATGACAATCCGCTGCTGCTGTCCGGACTCGTCCTCGCGGGAGCGAACCAGTCTTCCGATGAGGGAGCCACTTCGGACGGAATCCTCACCGCGGAGGAAATCACGACCCTGGATCTGCGATCCGTGCGACTCGCGGTGCTCTCTGCCTGCGACACCGGTCGCGGCACCGTCAGGGTTGGCGAGGGAATCATGGGGCTCCGGCGAGCCTTTGCCATCGCGGGGGTCCAGTCGATGGTCCTGAGTCTCTGGCCCATGCCCGACGAGCCAGCCCGCCAATGGATGGACGCATTCTACGACACGTTGCGCGCCGGGTCGTCAGTACCGATCGCGGTACGCGAGGCAAAGATCGCGCGCTTGCGAGCCCTCCGTGCCGCGGGCACACCAGCAAACCCGCAGTACTGGTCGGGTTTCGTGAGCAGCGGCAACTGGCGCTGACCTGCCTCAGCGTGTCCTCGTCCACTCCGAGCCCGACCCAATCATCTGCGGGGCACCATCAAGCCGAGGGCGGCCCCGTCTTGTCGATGAGCTTTATCATGGCCTCGTTCTCGGGATCGATGAGCTCCGCGATGCGCTCGGAATTCACCTCGGCCACGATCATTTGACCGACCTCGCTGTGTACGTCGCTGAAGATGCCGTGATTCATCATCTTCTGGGTCTGGTAGTGGTTGTCTTCGGTGGGGCTGACGTAGTGCACCGAGACCGCCTTGTAGCGATGGATCAAGAACACGTGGATCAGGGTCATGAGGCGTTTCTTGCGCAGCTCCTCGGCGAAGGTGTTCTGGTCGCGAATGGAGAGGATGCTGCGTTCCTTGCGATCCTTGATGTCGGCGAAGACCACGTTGGCCAGCTTACCCCCCTGTCCATCCTTGAGAACCAGCTCCAAGAGATCGGAGCCCGCGGTGTGCGGTTGCAAGCTCACCGAAATCGTCTGCTTCAACTTGTAGAAATCGGCCCAGGTCTTCAGCCAACCCTCCAGTAGAGAGCGCGGCACCTCAGTTTGCACGAGGTGTTGGAATTGGGTCGAACCCTTCCCCATGGCGCGGGTGGCCGCACTGCGACCAGTCGACGCCATGAGAGCCCCGTCCAGGCGGGGACCTCCCACGAGTGACTGCGGGGTGCGATAGGGAGACTCCACGAGACGAAGCTTTCTCTGCAGCCGCGCCAAAGCGAGCATGCCGTCGTCCCGCAGTGCCGTCGCAAATTCCTCGGCGGCCATGCCGTCGACTTGATGCCCGCCATAGGTGATGAAGTTGAAGACATAACCGAGCTTGCCCAGCTCGCGCGGGAAAGTCTTCATCTCCTCGTCACTCATGCCGGTAGTGTCCCAGTTGAAGGAGGGCGAGAGGTTGTAGGCCAGCATCTGCTTGGGAAATTTCGCGTGAATCGCTTCCTGGAATATCTTGGCGTCGGCGAGATTCGCGGTCTTCGTCTCCATCCACAGAATGTCCGCGAAGGGAGCCACCGCCAACGAGCGCGCCGTCGCGTACTCGATGCCGTTCTCGATGTGGTAGTAGCCCTCGGGTGTCTTGGGGAGTTCGCAGTCCCAGATGATCGTGATCCCCATCGATCGCGCTCGCTCCCGCGCGCTCGTGAGTGAGGCCGTCTTGGCGAAATCGAGCCACTCCTCTATGCTCATTTCGTAGCTGCCACCCTCGCCGATTCTGAACTCCATTACATCGGCCACGGCTTGACCGTAGGTCTTCATACCGGCCTCGGCTTGCCAGGCGTCCAGGAAGCGTCCGATGACGACGTCCAGGACTTTGTCGACGCGATTTTGGGAGGATTGCAGGAACTCCTCGGCCTCTCTCTCGAGCACGCCCATGACGCCACTACGTTGCATCCACGCATAGGCTCTCTCGTATTCCTCGTCCCTTACCGCAAAAAGAAGGTGGCCGCGCGCGCTGTCCACCCCCAGCTCGAAAAGCTTCCGCAGGATTGCCAGGTAGACCAGCTTGTAACTGGGCAGCTCGATGTTGGTGGCTCCCAGAATGAAGGGGTGATCGCGCTCGTCGCTCCTCCCCTCGAGGAAGGTCGCTGCTTCGGCATCGGTGCGCGCCACGATGATTCCTGCCACACCCATTAGGTCCAGCTGGAAGCGGGCCGCATTGAGCCGTTTGATCTGTTCATCGATGGGAACCAGGACTTTGCCGCCCTGATGGCCGCATTTTTTCGTCCCCGGCTTCTGATCTTCGATGTGATAGCCCGGTACGCCCGCCTCGACGAAGCGACGGATGAGGTTGCGCACGTGAGCATCGCCGCCGTGGCCGGTGTCGGCGTCGGCGATGATGAAGGGACGATAGTCGACGGCAGGGGTAGCCTTGCGCTCCTCTTCGCTCATCCGCGCGCGCGCGAAATGCTGATTCTTGTCGGCGGTGAGAAGCGCGCGCACGATGGGCGCGGCTTCGTCGGGCACTTGGCTCAGGGGATAACTCGCCAGGTCGGCCCCCGGGTCCTCGTCGATCGAACCCTTGGCGGAGGTCGCCCAACCCCCCAGATAAATTCCCTCGATACCCTGCCGCTTGATGGTCACCGCCTGGCCCGGAGAGTAGGGGCCAAAGGTGGTGATCGACTTGCGTTGCTCGAAGAGCTCCTGCAAGCGCGCGTAGAACTCGTCGGCCGCGCGGCGGGCCACCGTGTAATCGACGGGGATGGTTCCGCGCTGTTCGGCAATGTCTCGCGCAGCATACAAGCGGGTGATCGATGCGAAACGCGGATCCTCGATCCACTTTCGGATCTCGTCCATCTGCTGCTCGATCGTGTCCATCGCTGCTTCCTTTCTATTCCACTCGAGCCTCAAGCTGTCTCGAAGTCGAGGTTCTTGGTCACCCTCGCACCGTGGCTCTCGAACTCCTCGGTATAGAGCCCGATGCGGCGCTTGGCTTCTTGCAAGTCGTGATTGTTCAGGTTGAGGTTCAGAAGATCGATGTACCAGGGCAACTTCACCGCGTTCGTGACGTAGCTTTGGGTAATCTCGCGCGCGATGGGCAGCGTCGTATTCTTGGAAACGTCGTAGACGTCACGGTCGCTGGCGCTCCTGAGCTTCTGATATTCCTCTTCCAGCAGGCGCGCAAAGAGCCGTTCGGTGAAGGGATCGCCTGCATTGACCCCGGTCTCCTCGTCATCCTCGTTGAACTGTGCGCCCTTGTGCAGCCACTCCCAGAGAATGCTCAGCCGAATCTCTCCGGTGGCCATGTCCTCCATGAGATAGAGCACGTCCTCGTTGCCGAAGAAGTCGGCCGGCTTGAGCGCCGCCGCCTGCATGCCCTGTCCAAAGGCGTTGCCATACTGCATGGCCACGCTCAAGAGATCGCGGGCCCCGCGCACGGTACGTGGCGCAGCTTCGAGCAGAGTGAGACCAGCTGCGTCCTTTGGTCCGTAGCTGAGCGGCTCGAACGCGCGCCCCATCTGATTGTCCTCGCCGACCTTCTCCCATACCGGGCGCACGATGGGCACCATCTTCCAGTGGGCGACCCACTTACCGCTGGCTCCCTCGCGTTGTTCGCGCTGCGCTCCCTTCGTGGCGCGCGCCATGCCGTCCTGTACGCCTTTTTTGGACCCGACGGGAATGTTGGGCTCCATCCCACCCTGCCACAGGGTGAAGTTACCGTCTTTGTCCGGCGTATTCACTGCGCGCCGCACGCGGTCCTCGTAGTTGCGCATGTAGCCGTAGGTCATGACGATGGCGTCGATGTTGGGATTGTGGAAGGAGGGATCTTTCGCCATGGCGTCCGCCACGCTGTTGATGTAGTCCCAGCGGCCAGTGTTGAAACCCACGAAGTGCGTGGTAAGCGCGGCCCGGATCTCCATGAGCTGAAAACTGGCCTCGAGTTGTTCGACCAGCACGTAGCAGCGGATGGCGCCGTCGCTCAGTCCGAGCTGGGCTTCCAGGGCCAAGAGGATCTCGTTCCACAGCGCCGCCTCCTCGGCGGTCTGGATCTTGGGCAGATAGAGGACGATCGAGGCGCCGCGCGCCTGCAGCTCCTGGTAGTTGCTTACGACATAGAGAACGGTGTCGACGATGGAGGCCGAGAAGCCGCTCCCGTCGCTGCAGCGGATGTGGCGATCGTCCAGGTGCAGGCCGCGCGCGCGATAGATTCGCGTGGTAAACTCGAGCTGCTTGCGCCAGTCCTCGATCGTCTTGTGCCCAAGAAGCCCCACGGCCCACTTGTTCATCTCGCCGGCCACCTGCTCGGCCACTTCCAAGAACAGGGGGTCGCCGGCGATCGCGAGCTTGATGCTGCGCTGGTTGTCCAGCGACATGCTCTCGATCTGTCCCAGGGCGTCTTCGCCATCGAACATCCAACCGTCGGCCCCCGACAGCAGCGCGTAGGAGGCGTTACGCAGGTTTTCCGCCACCGAAGCGTGGGGGCGCGCTGCGGGGCCGGTGCCCTGGATCCACTGCCGTTTCAGATCGTCGGGAATGGGCTTGCCGACGAAGTTCCCCTTGCGGGCGTCCTCGACCCGTATCGTCGTCCCGGGGATGACAGATTCATGGGAAAGAAATTCGATGGATTTGCCGCCGGCCGTGCGCGCAGCGCGGACTTCGTTGCGTTTCTGCATGAGAGCACGGCGACGAGAGTTGAAGGGCGCGAGCGCGGAGAGAGCATCCAGGGCCACTGGGCTCAGGATATCCTCGTACTCGCGTTGGAGTTTTCCACGGACTTCGAGTCCACCTCCAAAACGGTGGGTCATTCAGCCTTCCTCTCTCGGAATCGGGCGGGGACCTGCGCACGCAGGGGTCCTGGCTTGCGCCCCGGAAACTCTCGAAATTGCATCTGGCACAGTCACTTAGCCCGATCTCCACGGTTCTGTCCAGTCGAAAACGACAGGAGGGACGGTCGCCATTTCCAAGGGAATCGGCTTTGTTCAAGAAAACCAGGGACGACCCAGGTGGCAAAGGGCGGGCCAAGCTCGACTGCGCCCTCAGAAGCGGAGGGTTCGCTCCCTTTTGCTCGAGGTGCTAAGCTGCAAGTTCGTCTCAGAGTTTTCTTTGGTTTCAGGAACCTCACGCAACGATGCACGCCCAAACCGATCGATACGCCCTCAACTCTCTGCTCGAACTGGTGCGAAGTCCGCGACCACGGCCAGCCTGCGAGGTGGTACGGCACGATTGGTCGCGACTCCCCAGAATTCAAGCACTCGCATTTTCCGAGATGGAACCTCTTGACTTCGTGGCGGTGGCCACCCGGGCGCGCGCGTTTCTCGTGGAAGCATGCTCGGAACTCGATGTGCCCGGCCGGGATCGAAGGGACGCTACGCATCCACTGGATATCCTGCGCATGCACAACTTGGAGGAAGGCGCCACCTGGGACTCGATCATTGCTTACCGCGAGGAGAACGGACTGCCCCGACTTTCGCCTCGAACCCTGCGCAACCGCCAGAACGAGGCGATCACCCTCCTGCTCGAATGGGCCGGCAGACCCCGGGACAAGGAGCAGGCAGTCGAAGCGCAGGGCGATGCCGCCGCCGCTTCGGCGAATGAGCGGTCCAAGATGTTCTCATGGCGCAGGGCCACCCTTACGGCCGTGGCCCTCGGCGTCTCGGTCCTAGTGCTGGTACTGGCACTGCGCGGCTCGGGGGGCTCCACCTCTCAGCTGCTCAACGGTGCCGATCGCCAATTTCTGGGGAAGAGCTTTTCCGCGCGGCTCGTGGAGCCACACAAAGATGAGCCCTGGCTCTGGAGATTTGCGAGCCCCTCCGAGTTGCCACCCCTTGACGGCGAATACCAACAGGCCACCATCACCGAGCGCGACAAACGTCAATACGTCTACCTGGGCTCGGGCACAGGAGGGACCGATCACACCACGGTTTTGAAGTGGGATCCTGTGGCGCGGAAGATTCTGTGGAAGCATCAGTTGCATCCGCCCGTCGAGGAACGCTGGACCCACAAAGGCGTCCTGCGCGAACCCATGGACGGTGTTCGCTACCTGGTGCGCTGGTTGGTCGCCGGGGCTTCCCCTGGCCGGGAGACCTCAAGCATCGTAGCCGTCCTCTGGTCCCGCTACAGCCCCACCTTCGTGTATTTTCTCGACCGCGACTCCGGCGTGGAAATTGGACATTATGTGCATCCCGGTGCGCTCTACCGGCCGATCGTGGTGGACATTGACGGTGACGGACGCGGCGAGGTCATCCTCGGCGGAGTCGACAATGCACGCGAGAATCCCGACTTCGTGATCTTGAGAAACCCCCGCGGGAGTTGCTCCGCGAGCGATGTCCTCTGGAACGAGGGAGGACAGGAAGGAGCCGAGGCCCGAATTCTCTTTCCCGACGTTCCAGAGTTGCGCGCGAAAATGGAACTGCAACACTGTTACGTATTCGGTGTAACCACCGAGCACTTCAATCGGAAGGACCGCTGCCTTCATCTCAGTATTGGAACGCGCGCGGGAAACCGTTCCCTTTATCTCGCGGATGTCTACTGTGCGGCTTGCCGGATCGACTCGGTGCGTATTCGCTTCGCCGAAGTCCACCAGAAGCTTTGGGCCTCCGTCGGGATGAGCTTGAATGAGGCCCGCTCCCGGATCGAATCGGGAACCAAAGTCCTGCAATCTGCCGATGTGACAGGAACAGAGAACCCTGAGAACCGGACGAGAGTGTCGCGGAGTTCGCAGTGAGCTTAGGAAATTTGATCCCAAACTTTTTATAGCCGGCTAGAAAGTAAAGACCCCGGCTGGGTGTACCCGGGTAGACGAGTGCGGAGTCGGACGAATGTACCCGGGTAGACAGGTCCGCAACCAGACGAGCCGTCGCCTCCCCTACCGCCCCCGCAAATACCCTGCCTTGAGCCGTGCCTCCGCACGATCCAGAGCAGCCTGGGCACGGTCACGGTCGATGGAATCGTCGCGGGTCGCTTCGGCCAGTCGGCTTTTCGCCCTCTCCAGCGCCGCCTTGGCGCGTTCCACGTCGATGTCCTGAGCTGCCTCGCAGCTGTCGACCAGGAGGGTGGCTCTGTTGTCGCTCACTTCGGCGAAGCCCGAACCCACCGCAAAGTGTTTCTCCACTTCCGCGTGCCCCGCTTCCTCGAAGCTGAGTGTCCCGGCTCGCATCGCGGCCAGCATGGGAGCGTGATGCGCCCACACCCCGATGGCACCGTCTTCGCCCGGAAAGATAAGGCTTACCACTTCCCCCTCGAACGAGCGTCCGGCGGGGGTAACGATGCTCAGGTGGTAGGGCGTCTTGGCCATGGCCTATGCGGCTCCTTCTTTCTCTGTTTTCTCGGCGTCGGCCAAGACTTCTTCCATCGTGCCCTTCATGTAGAAGGCTTGCTCGGGAATGTGGTCGTACTGGCCTTCAGCGAGAGCCTTGAAGTCCCGGACGGTGTCTTCAAGCTTCACGTACTTTCCGGGGATGCCAGTGAACTGCTCGGCCACCTTGAAGGGTTGGCTCAGGAACTTCTGAATCTTGCGCGCGCGTTGAACTGTGATCTTGTCGTCCTCGCTCAACTCGTCCATTCCCAGAATGGCGATGATGTCCTGCAGGTCCTTGTACTTCTGCAGAATCTCCTGGACCTGACGCGCGGTCGAGTAGTGCTCGTCGCCCAAGACCAGAGGATCCAGAATCCGCGAAGTTGAGGCCAAAGGGTCGACGGCGGGATAGATCCCCAACTCGGAGATCTGGCGGCTCAACACCGTCGTGGCATCGAGATGGCTGAAGGTCGTGGCGGGGGCCGGGTCGGTCAGGTCGTCGGCCGGCACGTAGATGGCCTGCACCGAGGTGATCGAGCCCTTCTTGGTGGAGGTGATGCGCTCCTGCAGCGCACCCATTTCCGTGGCCAGGGTGGGCTGGTAACCAACCGCGCTCGGCATGCGCCCCAAAAGAGCGGACACCTCCGAACCCGCCTGCGTGAAACGGAAGATGTTGTCGATGAACAGCAAGACGTCCTGACCCATCTCGTCGCGAAAGTATTCGGCCATGGTCAAACCGGAAAGACCGACCCTGAGGCGCGCGCCGGGCGGCTCGTTCATCTGCCCGAAGACCAACGCCGTATTTTTGAGTACGCCGCTCTCTTCCATTTCCAAATAGAGGTCGTTTCCCTCGCGCGTCCGTTCGCCCACCCCGCAGAAGACTGAGTAGCCACCGTGTTCCTTGGCGATGGAGTCGATGAGCTCCATCACGATCACGGTTTTCCCTACTCCAGCACCGCCGAAGAGACCGACCTTTCCGCCCTTGGAGTAGGGCGCAAGTAGATCGACCACCTTAATTCCGGTTTCGAAGATTTCCCGGCTCGCCACGAGATCCTCGAGTTTGGGCGCATCACGGTGGATGGGCCAGCGTTGGTTCACATCCTTCAGCTCGTGAGTATTCAGAGGCTCGCCCAGAAGATTGAAGATTCCCCCGAGACACTGGGCACCCACCGGCACCGAAATGGGTCCGCCGGTGTCCCGCACGCGCATGCCGCGCACGAGACCGTCCGTTCCATCCATGGCCACGCAACGCACCACGTTGTTGCCGATATGCTGCGCGACTTCCACCGTGAGTCCGCGCTCACCGCGCGCGGAATCTTCCACCACCAACGCGCTGAGGATGTCCGGAAGCTTGTCCGTTTCGAATTCCGCGTCGATGGTGGGACCGATGACCTGGACGATCTTGCCGTAGTTCTCCGCCACCTCGGGCTCCTTTGCTGATAGCCAGCTCCCTGCCGAGCCTTGCGCCCTTGGGAAGCCGAGTCTCCGATTTGTCCGGCCCCGCGTTGGGGGGGCACTCGTTAAAACCGCTACGCCAGCGCGTTTGCCCCGCCAACGATTTCACTGATCTCCTGGGTGATCGCGGCCTGGCGCGCCCGATTCCGAAAGAGCGTCAATTGATCGATGAGTTCGCCCGCGTTATCGGTGGCGGAACTCATACTTGTCATGCGTGCCCCATGCTCACTGGTGAACGATTCTGCCAGAGCATCGAACACCTTCACCCGTACGCTCTTGGGAAGCAGACGCTGCAACACCATCTCAGCACTTGGCTCATAGATGTAGTCTTTGGCCACGCGTCGTTGGACCCCCGGGTTCTCCTCCTTGGGAAACGGCAAGAGCTGCACGACCTGCGGCCGGTAACTTAGCGTGCTCAAGAAGCGAGTATGCGCCACTACGATTTCTTGATACTCATTCTCCAGGTAGAGCTGCATGAGTTCGTCAGCCGTGCCCTGAATTCTGGCGAGATCGATGAGCCCGCCCATGTCTGTGATGGCGCGCTTGATTTGCCACGGACGACGCTTGAAATACTCGTTCGCCTTGCGCCCCACGATATACAAGTCGTTCGGCACATCGGAATGCCTCTCTATCCACTCGTGAGCCATACGGATGACGTTGTGGTTGTAACTCCCACAGAGACCCTTGTCCGAGGTGACGATAACCACGAGCCGTTTCTCCACAGTCCGTACGGTCAGGAAGGGATGATCGATCGAAGCGGCGGATGCGAGTTGCGCAAGAAGCTCGGTCAGCTTTTGGCCATATGGACGACCCGCGAGCAGACGGTCATGTGTCCGTCGCAGCTTCGCCGCAGCCACCATCTTCATGGCCTTGGTGATCTGCTGCGTGTTGCGGACCGAGCGAATTCGTCGATCCAGGTCCTTGATGTTCGCTGCCACGGCGCCGATTTACTCCTAGCTCGATCTTGCCAGATACTCGCGAGTGAATTCACTAATCGCGTACTTCAATCCGCTCTCGATCTCATCGTCGAGCTGACCTTTTTCGCGAATGCTGTGCAGCACGCTGCTGTACTTGTCGTCCATGAACGCATGGAATTGCTTCTCGTAGTCGGGGATTTTGTCCACCGGTACCTCGTCGAGCATCCCATTGACCACCGAGTAGATGATCGCAACCTGCTTCTCCATTGGCATGGGCATGTACTGGCCCTGCTTGAGAATCTGCAGTGTGCGTTGGCCGCGCGCGAGCTGGGCCTGCGTCGCTTTGTCGAGATCCGAAGCGAACTGCGAGAAGGCGGCCAGTTCGCGGAACTGCGCAAGATCGAGGCGCAAGCGGCCGGCCACTTTCTTCATGGCCTTGGTCTGTGCATTGCCACCGACCCGGCTCACCGAGATCCCGGCGTTTACCGCGGGGCGCTGACCGCTGAAGAAGAGGTCGCTCTCGAGAAAGATCTGCCCGTCGGTGATGGAAATGACGTTGGTGGGAATGTAGGCCGAGACGTCTGCCGCCTGAGTCTCGATGACGGGAAGTGCTGTGAGGCTTCCTCCGCCATTCTCCTCGGACAACTTTGCCGCGCGCTCGAGTAGGCGGCTATGACAATAAAAGATGTCTCCGGGATAGGCCTCGCGTCCCGGGGGGCGACGCAGCAGCAGGGAGAGCTGCCTATAGGCGACCGCTTGCTTGCTGAGGTCGTCGTAGAAGATGACCGCGTGCTTTCCCTGCCACATGAACTCCTCGCCCATGGCGCAGCCCGCGTAGGGAGCGATGTACTGCAGCGGTGCTGGGTCGGCCGCGTTGGCCGCGACGATGATGGTGTAGTCCATCGCCCCTTTGTCGCGCAGAGTCTGCTCCACCGCTGCGACGGTCGATGCCTTCTGTCCGATGGCTACGTAGATGCAGAAGACGTCGGTATCCTTTTGATTGATGATGGTGTCGAGAATGATCGCGGTTTTGCCGGTCTGACGATCTCCGATGATCAGCTCACGCTGGCCGCGCCCGATGGGGATCATACTGTCGATGGCCTTGATCCCGGTCTGCAGCGGCTCTTTCACCGGTTGGCGATCCAAAACGCCGGGAGCCTTCACTTCGATGAGGCGCGTTTTCTCCGCCGGAATCGGGCCGCGTCCGTCGAGCGGTTTTCCCAGAGGATCAACCACCCGTCCAAGCATCGCATCGCCCACGGGAACCGAAGCGATCTTGCCGGTGCGCTTGACATGATCGCCTTCATTGATATGGGTGTCGGATCCGAAGATGGCCACACCGATGGAATCTTCTTCTAGATTCAGCACCATCCCGATCGTTCCCCCGGGAAGCTCCACCAGCTCACCCGCCATGACGTCGGTGAGTCCGTAGATACGGGCGATCCCATCTCCCACCTGCAGAACGATGCCGATACTCTCGACATCCACCTCGGCGCTGTACGCTTTCAGCTCCTGAGCCAAGACCGACGAAATCTCTTCCGGTCGCAGTTTCAACGCTCTCTCCTTTGAACTTCCACCAGGTGCGCGCTATAGGGGCGCGTCCATGAGCTGCTTGCGCAGTTCCGCTAACTGGGTGCGAACGCTTCCGTCAAAGACCATATCGCCGCGAACTGCGACTGCGCCCCCTATGATGGATGGGTCGACGCTGGTTTCGAGAATGCAATCCTTGCCCACGACCCCGTCGAGGGTGCGCTTGAGCCGATCCGCCTGATCCTCCGCGAGAGGCACCGCTGTCAACACCTCGACCCGTGCCTGCCCGCGTCGGTTCTCCACCAACTCGTCGAACGCCTGCGCGATGGTCGGCAGGTGCTTGAACCGGTGCTTGTGCAGCAGGAGATCCATGAAGTGCATGAGCACCGGCTGAATCTTGCCGCCAAAGACGGTCTCCAGAAGCTGTCGCCGCTGCTCCCCGGTTACACTCGGGTCGAACAGGTAGTTGCGCAGATCGTCGCTCTCTTGATAGAGCGAGGCGATCGCCGCCAGTTCTTGCTGGACGGAGTCGAGCGTGGGTGGATCCGTGACGTTTTCGAGCAACGCCTCGGCATAACGGCGGGC
Organism: Candidatus Krumholzibacteriota bacterium; assembly: GCA_963727455.1. GTDB lineage: Bacteria > Krumholzibacteriota > Krumholzibacteriia > JAJRXK01 > JAJRXK01 > JAOZPE01. The sequence continues at coordinate 24,492 of CAVSGG010000001.1, forward strand.
CGTCGCATCACTACGCACGGCTTTCTCCCAGTCGAGTAATGAAATCCTCGACGAGTTGCCGGTGCTTCGGATCGTCGAGCTTCTCCTGGATGATCTTCTCGGCCGCGGCGATTGCCATGTCGACTGTCTTTTCTCGCAGCTGGAGCCGAGCCGTACGCACTTCACGCTCCAGCTCGCCTTCGGCTTTTTCCAGGAATTGCCCGGCCTTGTCGCGTGCGTTTGCCTCGAGTTCGCCCGCGATAGCCTCGCCCCGCTTCACTGCCTCCTGCATCTTCTCCCGTTCGAGGCTCTTGATCTCGGCGATCTTGGCGTCGAACGAGGCGCGCAGAGCCTCGGCATCGCTCAGTTCCTTCTCAGCGGCCGCGAAATCCGAGGAAATCTTCTCTCGTCGAGTGTCGAGCATCGCGAGCAGAGGACCCCAGGCGTACTTTCGCAGCACCCAAAAGAAGATGAGGAATGCGACGATATTGGTCAGCAGAAGCGCGATGATGTCTCCGCGCTGTAGACCTTGAGTCAGTACTTCCATCGAACTCTACCAGCCCTATCCGAGCTTGCCCTGAAGTACGAAGACCGAGATCAGCGCGTAGATGGTGAGCGCCTCGATGAACGCGGCACCGATGATCATTGCGGTCTGGATCTGACCGATGGCTTCCGGCTGCCTGCCCATGGCCTCCATGGCGCCACCCACGGCCTTCCCCAAACCGAGTCCGCTACCCAGAGCGGCGATTCCCAGGCCCAGAGGAATTCCAAGTCCGAGCAAGTCCATTTTTCGTTCTCCTTGATTCATTCGTGAACGGAGCGAACCCCGCCGGAGACTCGCGTCTCCCTGCCAAGAAAGCCCTCGTGGCTTTCATCTTTCGCGGCGCATCCGCGCCGCGCCGAAAAATTCGTTTCCCCCACTCCCTGCGGTGGGTTCACGCGTGCTCCTCATGGGGAAGCATGAGCGCGATGTACACCGTGGACAAAAGCGAGAACACCAGGGCCTGAATGAGCCCGAGCAACATCGCCAAGAAGTAGAAGGGAACGTGCAAAGGTAATCCGACTGGCGAGTGAAACGCGGACAGCGCCACCACGCCCAAGAGCGCGAAGACAGCGAGCAACATATCCTCGCCGAAGATGTTACCGAAGAGACGCAAGCTCAGGCTCACCGGCTTGACAAACTCTCCAAAGAACTCCATGGCAAACAACAGAGGGGAGAGACACCACCCCACCGCATCTTTCGGGGAACCCGCCAGATGGTGCAGATATCCCCCGATGCCCTGCCGTTTGATACCCGTGTATTGCACGTACAAGAACACCACCAGCGCGATGCTGATGTTGTTGAGGAAAGTGGAGGTCGGCGACTTACCCAGAGGAATGAGCACGAAGTAGTTCATCGCCGCAATGTAGACGAATATGGTGGCGATGAAGGGTGTGAAGTGCCGCCCGTACTTGGGTCCCATCATGGTACAGGCCAAACCTTCCAGCCATTCCACGATCATTTCGGCGAATACCTGCAGGCGCCCGGGCATGATCGAGCGATTCTTGTAGATCTTGAGCGCGACCAAGCAGAGGAAGAGCCCAGCCACAAGCGCGAAGAATGCGTTCTCGAAGATCTCGGAGTAGTGGTAGGCGGCGGAACCCGGCGTGAATACGAAAGCCCTCAGCATCATCGTGAGGTTCGGAAGCTCGAGGGGCTCGTTCTCGTGTTCTTCTCCGCCGTGCTCCTCTTCGTGCTCGAAAGCCCCGGGCTCGAGCGGGTTTGCCTCGGTGGAGGCTGGATCGTGAGTCCTGGCTGGCTCGTGGGTGTCGGATTGGACTTCGGGCGTCGTCTCGTTTTGGGCGATTTCCGTTCTTGGGGTGGATTGCTCCTCGTTCGCCACGACCCGCGTCGGGGACATGGCAAGCAACGCGAGCGCCAAGAGAAGGCTTAGGACCGCGTACGGGCTCAGCTGAAGGGGCATTCTGCGAGTCACTGCGTGCCATTCCGGCCGCCGAAGCGGCCTTCTTCGTTTTCGCTTGGAGCGGGCGTTTCATCGTCTGCGTGGCGCAAAGCCACGCGCGGAGCGAGAATCCGACCACCCGCTTTGAGTACCATCACAAAGGTCGGTACCGCCAGGCCGAAAAGAAGCGAGCCGAGCGGCAACCCTCCTTTGACCACGATCAATCCGCCGATGCCGTAAAGGACCGGCAGTTTGATCAGCATCGCCCCGATGATTGGCCCGGGCCGCCGCCCCGAGGGCCGGAGCGAGAGGCCAACCAGGTGCTGAAGCGCCTTCAGGTTGAGCACGCTCCAGATACCCGCTGCCGCGAAACCGGCTCCCCAGCGCCAACCCAGTGAATAGGCCCCGAAGAGACCCCCGAGACCGACGAAAACCAGACTTGCCACCCCAACTCTATTGAGAAAGCCCTCATCCAGCGCTGGATTCGTGCTTGCCGTCATGGGGTCGCGCCCGCCGGGAAACCGGAGGATGTCTCAGGGCGATCTTCGCCTCGATCCTTGCTGGACAGAAAGCAAGCGGCCCAAAAGGGTCGCCTGGCCACTCCCGTCCTAGAACGGGCACCAAGTATAAGCTCTCAGAACGGATCGTCAAGGCAGGGGGCGAGGTTGCCGAAAAGTGCGGTCAATCCCTGTCTTCCGGCTTTTCCTCGGCCCGTTTCAGCACCAGGATCACCTGCCGGAAGGCGGCAGCCGTACCCAGAATCACCCCGCCGGTCGAGATCCAGGGCGCGTGTCCCCATTTCCCTTCCAGCCAAGAGCCAAGCAACCAGCCCAACACAGGCCCCACCACCATCATGGTGGGAATGGTGGTGTAAAGGCCCAACTTCCGCATGGAATCGGGGGATAGCTTGGCGGAGTCGATGCGACGCGGCAGCTTCATGGGCTCCTTCTCGCGCCCGGCAGCTCCTCCGCGCGGGCTGCGGGCGGGGGGGAGGAGTGGTTGCCCGGGGAGGATTCGAACCTCCGTAGCTGGATTCAAAGTCCAGAGTCCTGCCATTGGACGACCGGGCAACCCAGGCTCAGTGCCAGATTCGGAAACCTATATATACCATAGCAAGGATGAGCGCGATAAGGATGGCATCGAAGATCAAGGTCGTCCACATGGCGCGGGGATTGTGTTGGCGGCGTTTTTTCTCCCATCGGCGCGCAAATCGGTAGCGATGCTCGCTTTCTTCCAATTCCTTCTTCGGCATGGCGCTTCCCGTCCCCGTAGACCAATATGGAGGCTAAGCCAGAGCACCCGGAGCTCTCAGCGGCGCTCCGACCCATTCCATCTCAGCCCGGATTCAAGATGAGACACATCGACCGATTGATCCAGGAAGATCCCACTCTCCGCCAAACCGACTATCAGCGGCTCGTGCAGAAGGCCAAGCAGGATCCGCGCGCCCACTGGGGCGAGCTGGTGAATGCCAGCGCACCCATCGTCTATACCATGGCCGAGAGGCTCGGGGCGCGCCTTCCCGAGGGAGGATCGGTCGCGGAGGAAGTCACCCGCCAGGTATTCGAGCGCATCGCCGATGACGATTTCGCGATCGTTCGGAACTACGTAGGCTTCGGCAAGTGGACGAGCTTGTTGCTCCGTCTGACCCAAGAGTCTTCCCTCTTGGCCCAGAGACGGCGCGACCGTGAATGGCCGCCGCTCGCCGAGGAGGGCCGGGTCGAGGTAATCCTCGACGATCGGGACGGGAGCATACCCGAACTTTTGCCCAAGTTGCAGGATCTCTGCGATCAAGAGGGCGAGCGTTTCCTTCAGGCCCTGTGGAAGGCCTTACGCACCTTTCATCGTCGAGACCGCTTGCTCTTGGGAATGCGCTATGAGCAGGGCCTCAGCTTGAAAGAGCTCGACATGATCTTCCGCTTGGGAACCCCAGAGCGGATTGCCTCATTGCTTGCGCGTTTGCGCAGCTCACTCCAGCCCTTCACCGCAGTCCGCGATGCCTGGAAGATCCCGGCCGAGCAGGAAGAGGCCCTGCTGCGCTACGCCCTGGGTCAGCTCTTCCGCGCCCGCTCGCTGGCGACTCATGAGCAGCCCTCGCAGGCACCTGCGGTGCCGGCCCACTGAGGAGGAAGCACACGATGGCAGCGCCGAAACAATGGGGCTTCACCCGCGGCAAGCAGATTCCCAGCGAGATTTTGGTGAGTTGGGCGGACGGCGATCTCACGGCCCAAGTGGCCAAGGAAGTGGACGAGACCCTGCTCATGGATCGCAAACAGCGACGCATGGTCGCCGCCTTCGCAAGGGCCGGCGCTGACAGTGTGGGAGAGGAAATCACCGCCTGGCACGGCAAGCGGCCAGGAAAGCGTGCATTGCACCTCTCGCGCCCCCGTCCGGGACTCGTGGAAACCATCATCGACGAGTTCGGCCATCATCCCGGAGACTGGGAGAGTGGGCGACTCAACCCCCCGAATGCGAATTCACCCTTCTCCGCCAGAGCCATCGCCGCCACCATTTCTGTGATGGCGCTGGCCGCCCTGGTGATCCTCTGGATGATCCGCAACCTCTGAGGCCCCGGCGGAGCCTCTTGACATTCCGCGATCTGCGGGCGTAAGCTCCATTTCCGTCAACTCGCAGATCTCCACGCCTGAGCGGACGCTCCCGCAGAGACCATCGAGGATGGCGGACTGGCTCCCGAAAGTTCTCTCCAGGTGCCCAGTACGAGAACTTCCAGACACAGCTGGGCCAAACATCCAAGAGCGCGGGCCGCGCGAATGTGCCCGACGCTCTGCAGGCTGGGAGTCGCATCTTGCCCCCAAGGTGTCGTGTTCGCCGTTTCGGCGTACAGTTCATTTTTTGTGCCTTCGTGTTGCTGGCAAGCACCGGCGTTCATGCCGCCGGAGTCGCGCTTTCCCTGCTCCCGGCCGAATCCACCGTCGAGCCGGGGGACAGCTTCTGGGTCGAACTCACAATTGTGGCAGCCGCCGATTCCTTCAACGGCTACGACGCGATCATCGGCTACGACCCCGCGGCGCTGAGCTTCCTCGAGCAGAGCAATCTCACCCTGCAGGAGGGGCAACTCATGGTGGATGCCTGTCCCTCCCTACGCTTCCACCGCTTTTCCATCGCCGCCGACTCCACCTCCGTCAGCATCTCTCACGTCCTCCTCTGCGCCGGAGTAAAGGTCGCCGGCCCGGGCGTCATTTACCGTCTGCAGTTCGCAGCCAAGTATGCGCTCACCACAACTTGGGTTCGTGTACTGGACGGCACGCATTTCTACAACGGCGGCGTCTATGTGGCGCCGCTGCTCTCACATGACGCGCAGATCCACATAGGGAGTGGCACGGATTCACCGCCCGCACTCCGCTCCGAGCTGCGCCTCCAAGCCGCGCCCAACCCCTTCAATCCTCGCACCAGGCTTTCCTTCACTCTTCCGAATTCCGGCTTTGCAAGCCTCAAAATCTACGGAAAGAACGGCCGACTCCTGCGCAATCTCGCTCAGGGATACTGGCCGAAGGGGAATCGGAGTGTCGAGTGGGATGGCAAGGACGACCACGGGAGGGCCGTGGCTTCGGGCGCTTATACCGCTCTCTTGACCCATGCGGCGGGATCGGTCACCGCCGGTCTCGTACTGCTGAAGTAACGAAAGGAGGCTATCACCACAACTCTCGAATCCATCCGGCTCCCACCCTTGTCACGTCCCCCTCGTAGCGGGGAATTTCCGGAAGGAAGAACGAGATGAACAGATTGCAATGCTCAATTGCTGCGCTCGCGTTGGTGCTGCTCGCCTTCGCACCGACCGCGCAGGCAGCGACCCACCCCCTGGTCTTCGGTGCGGGATACGCCTCAGGATCCAACGCCACCAGCACAACCGCACAAGCCTTCACTGGAACGGGATCTTTCTTCAAGGACGTTCCCGTATTACCCGTAGTGGAAATGTACATCGACCCCCTCACCCAACTCGGCGGCACTTTCAATGTCAGCGACATCGCCGCCATTCGCTATCACACCCTCAATGACGGAACGAACCCCAGCGGGGTCGACTTCTTCTTGAAGATCTACACGCAGCCCTACAGCGGGGGGGACGCAGTCTGGTACGGTAACCGTCTCAACGCCGAGCCGCTGTACTCGAACAACCACGCTACGGTCGCGAATTCTTGGGCGGAGTGGACGACCGATGCCGGAACGAACCAACTTACCTTCTTCGATGCCAATCACGGCCCCCTGGGCTTCTATAACGCCCCGACCCTCGCCGATCTCAAAGCGGGGCCGATCACCTGGCAGGATTGGGATTCTTCCGGAGACACCACTCCCATCGACTACGCGAACCAGCCGGTGCTCTATCTCGTATTCGGCACCGGGAGTGGCTGGTCCTCCTTCACCGGCTATCTCGATGCCATCGAGATCGAGCTCACTTCGGGAGAGATCTATCAGATCGATCTCGAGGATGCGGTGGATGAAGTGTGGGTGGACGATGACTACGCAGGTGCGGGCGTAGGTACGGAAGTCGCGCCCGGCCTCTTCATGGGCCACAACGCCTTCGACACGGTCCAAGATGGTGTCAACTGGGTGAGCGGCAGCACGGTACACGTAGCCGCCGGCACCTACGTGGAGCAGGTGGAGATCGACAAGGATCTGAATCTGCTCGGCGACGGCATGGGATCGACCATCATCCAATCACCCACCTCTCTACCCCTCTACTTCACCACCTCCGCCGACAACCACCCCATCATCTACGTCCACGACGCCGACACCGTGGCGATTCACGATTTGACGGTGGATGGTCAAGGGAACGGCAACGCCAACGCCCGCTTCATCGGCGTGGGATATCGTCAGGCCGGCGGCGGCGTCTACGATTGCGAAATCAAGGACGTGCGCAACGATCCGCTGGATGGCGGTCAGCACGGCAATGCCTTCTACCTGTACAACAATGACACGGTGGCGCGCAGCATCGACGTCCAGGGATGTCAGGTCATTGGCTTCCAGAAGAATGGGATCACCGTGAACGCGACGGACGGGACGGCCATCACGGTGGATGTTTCAGGCAACACAGTGACTGGGGCCACCGCCTTGACCTATGACAACGGCGACCCGGCCCAGAACGGGATCCAAATCTATGGAGACCTCCTCACCGGCGCTGTGAACAACAATACCATCCATTCGATCGCCTATGACAACACAAACAACCCGACCAAGTACGTCGCCTCCTCGATCCTCGCCTACTATACGCAGGCCGACGTGACGAACAACGTGATCGACGGAACCCATGTCGGTCTATACAATTACGATGGTCAAGGTACGATCAGTGGCAACGACATGACGATCGAGAAGATCGGCGTATCGGCTGACGGGATCATCGTCGTCGATCCTCCCAATGCGGTTCCGAGTCCCTTCGACCTTCCCGGTAGCGTTTCAGCAAAGAGTGCGCGTTCACTCAAGATGGCCACCCTGGGGGTTGTCATCGATGGCAACACGATCGCGTTCTCCGGGATGGACAACACCGCGACCTATGGCGTTGAGGCGGATGCCGGTTTCGTTGGCACCGATAACATCGACCTTGTCGTCACGAACAACACGATCACCGGCTTCGAGGCCGGAGTCTCCGTGTACCAATGTGAGAGCGGTTGTACCTCAAGCACCTTCACCAGTGTTGCGATCAACGACAACAGCTTCTCGGGAAATACAGACGGAGTTTGGAGCAACCTCGACTATCTCACGGTCGACGCCACTTGCAACTGGTGGGGTGACGTGAGCGGTCCGGCCGCCACCACTCCTCTGAACGCGGGAACCGGCGACGCGGTCGAAGGGGACGTCACCTACTGGCCGTGGCTGGACGGCGACATCACGGGTACGCCCAGCTGCAGCGTCTTTCCCAACACTTTCGCGGTCGAGCCGCCCAGTGGTGTGGAGATCACGCCGTGTGCTCCCTGTCTCACCGTGCCGGTGGTCCTCCACCGTAGCGACAGCACCCCCATCCGCGGCTTCAGCATCACCTTCGAGCTCAGCTCGGAGTTGCAGCTGTGCGGTAGCGGAATCGTTCCCAGCTATGGTACCGATAGCTGGGTCAATGGCTTCAGCAGCGGCGACGTTCAGGACTTCGTTCTGGACCACGGAGACGGCACCTACACCGTCGATCGTTCCATTTTGGGAAGCGCCTGCGGCTCGGACCAGGAAGGAGATGCGTTTACCGTCGACGTGGCTTCCACCCTCGGAAGTGCCAGCGGGACGGGGACCATCACCATCCTCAGCGTAATCGTGCGTGACTGTGACAACGGCCCCTTGCCGGGCGGTTCTGCCGGTGCGGCGACGATCGACATCGATGCCACCGCCCCCGATGCGGTCACCAGCCTGAGTGCTTCGCAGGTGAAGACCGGTAACGGCACGAACGGCACCACGAAGATCCATCTCGCCTGGACTGGTCCTACCGATCCGGATGCAACCACCATCACTCTGTACCGTAAGGGCTTCGGCCACTATCCCGAATATGACGATGACGGTGGCGCGGTGCCGAGCACTCCGGCCGACCCGTCGGCAGCCGCTGGCGACGGTTGGGGCATTGCGGCGACCCTGCCCGCCTCGGCCACCAGCTACGACGACGAGCCCACGAACCGTGACTTCTGGTACTACGTGGCCTTCGTCGACGACGGCTGTAACCTCAGCCCGGTCTCCAACCAGACCGGCGGAACTCTCAACTATCACCTCGGTGACGTTGCAGACGGAAGCCCTACTCCGGGCGCTGGAGACAACTCGGTCGCTACGATCGACATCTCCGCCCTGGGCGGCGGTTACGGCACGAGCGAAGGAAATACCTACTACTCGAACTACCTCGATGTGGGACCGACCACCGACTACAGCGTCGATGCGCTGCCCACCACAGACAACGAGATCCAGTTCGAAGACCTGATGATGTTCGCCATCAACTACGGACAGGTGAGCAAGGGAACTCCTGCGCTTGCGGCCGCGGCCTTCAACGAAATCACGCTGAAGACCGTGCCCTTCGGAGATGATGGTCTCTCGGTGGAGATCCACATGGCCGGCGACGGGACCCTGCAGGGCGTACACGTACCGCTGCAGTGGAATGCGAACGCGCTGCGGCCGGTCGCGATGCGCGAAGGTTCCTTGATGGCCAAACAGGGCCGCACCGCCATGGTGCTTTCCGCCAAGCCGGGAGAGGTCGACGCGGCCGTCTTCGGGAAGGGCGCGGGCATTTCGGGTGAGGCGCTCCTGGCGGTCATCGACTTCCGTCGCATCGGGGATGGGGATCCCGGGATCACTCCCGGTGAGATCGTCGCCCGCGACGAACTCAACCACGAGCAGCCCATCAACGGTACTCTCGTCAGTGGCAGTGCGAATACGGCTCTTCCCAGCCGTACCGTGCTCAACGCGAACTACCCGAATCCCTTCAATCCCAAGACCACGCTGAGCTTCACCCTGGCCAAGGCCGGCCACGTGAGCTTGCGGATCTACTCGATTGGCGGGCGCAGTGTGGCCACGCTCGCGAGCGGGGAGATGAGCGCCGGCCCGCACGAGATTCAGTGGACGGGGATGGACGACCACGGCAAGTCCGTGAGCTCGGGAACCTATCTCGTACGATTGGTCGCCCCGGACGTCTCGACCAGTCAACGAATCACACTCTTGAAGTAAGTCTGCTCACAGGGGGAATCCGCCACGCGCGGATTCCCCCCCGAGGAGTTTCGGTATGCGACCTAACACCAACTTGGGCTTGAAGCCATTTCTGCTAGCTCTGTTCATGGGTTGTCTCGTCGGGTGGAGTCTTCCCGCCTCAGCCCAGGTGCCATTGGGACCGCAACCAGCGGTTGACCGCTTTTACTGCGAGGAGATCCTGGTGGTCTCTTTCAATGTCGGCATGGTCCATGACCTGCGCGGGATGAGCTTGGATCTGGGATTCGATCCCGCGGTCATCTCTCCGCTCGCGGTGCTCGCCGGTGACTTCGTGAACTCGGCGGCATGCGGCTCGTTCGTGCAGTGGTTGAATCCCAATCCGGGGGAAAATCACCTCTCGATCGATCTCGCCATGCTCGGCTGCTCGCTCAATGGGAGCGGCGAGCTCTTGAAGATCCAATTCGCGGGTGTTGCCAACGGCTCGAGTCCTCTCGAGGTAAACTCGGTCGAGTTGCGTGACGGACAGAATCATGTCATCCCGTCCCTGCCCGTGAACTCCGCGGTCGAGTATCGCTGTCCCCGGCCGGGGATGCTGAGCTTTGTTCCCGATGACGGCAGCTTCGGTTGTGGAGAGGACCTCGCGGTGGATGTTGTGATCGACGACGCCATCCTCGATCTCCGCGGCTTCTCGCTGATATTGTCCTTCGACAATTCGGTCGTGCACCCGATCTCGGTGAGCGCGGGGGCGCTGGTGAGCGGTGCCTCCTGCCCCTACTACCTGAACTGGCTCAACCCAGGACCCACAGAATCCACGATCGCGGTGGATGCTGCCAACCTCGGCTGCGCCATCGACGGCCCGGGGGCGATCCTGCACCTGGTGTTCGAGGGAGTTCTCCAGGGAATCAGCCCACTGGACTGTGTGTCTCTGATCTTCCGCGACGGCCAGAACCATCCCATCGCCATGGAATGCGCTCCCGCGACACTGGAGTACCGCTGTCCCGTGGCGGACGAATCCACAGGATGGGGAGCGTGGAAGGCGAGGTACGGAGACTGAATCGACGGCAATGGGCGCCGCCGCACTCAGTGCGCCATTCCCCCGCCTTTTCCCGTAGAGCCGCGCAGCAGCAAAAGGAAAGGCAAGAAGATCGCGAACACGAAGAGCACCATGAAGAACACGTCGTCGTAACCGCGCACGTAGGCCTGCTGTTGCACCTGCATCCCCAGAATCCGCCAACTCTTGGCGGAACCTCCACCGCCTGCCAGAAGATCGTGGATGGGTGCGCTTGAACCCGTAGTGGCGCGAGTGAGTTCGGTCAGCCTCTCCTGAAGAAGCAGATTCCCCGGCTGAAAGTTCGTGCTCAGCCACGCGTGATAGGCCTGCGCGTGCCTCGCGAGTACCGTCGAGGACAGAGCAATTCCAATCGAACCCCCTTCGTTGCGCAGGAGGTTGAAGAGCCCGGTAGCCTGTCCGATTTGCTCCTGGCGCAACCTGGCGAACGCCGCGGTAGTCAGCGGCACGAAGAGAAAGCCCATTCCAAAGCCCTGAAGCATCCGTCCCCAGGTGAGATACCAGAAGTTCACGCCGAGATACACGCTGCGCAGAAGCCACATGGACAGAATGTTCATGACCACCCCCACCACGAGCAGCAGGCGCGTGTCCACGCGTCCCACCAAGGGCCCCACGATCGCCATGGAGAGAAGCGACATCAGGCCTCCGGGAGACAACATCAATCCAGCCCAAGTGGCGGTATACCCCAAGAGCTTTTGCGCGAAAAGGGGCAGCATGGTGAAGGAGCCGTAGAGCCCGAATCCGAGCAGGAACATCAGCAGGGTGCCGGTGGCAAACTCCCTGCTCTTGAAGACGCGGAGATCCACGAGCGGACGCTTGGTGGTGAAGGAGCGCCACACGAAGAGCGCGAGGCCGAGCAGGGAGATCAGCGCGTAGATTTGGATACGAGGGCTGTGAAACCAATCGTATCGCTCCCCGCGGTTGAGAAGGATCTCGAGAAATCCCAGTCCCATCGCGATGTAAAGGAAGCTGCTGAAATCGATGCGGCCCTCCGGCTTCTTCAGGTAAGGAGGATCGGTGATGAAGAGATAGCCAAGGAGGATCCCCAAGAGTCCCAGGGGGGCGTTGATATAAAACACCCAACGCCAACCCACGCTATCCGTGATCCAGCCTCCCAGGGTGGGGCCCACGATCGGCCCGAAGATGACTCCGACTCCGAAGAGAGCCATCGCCTTGCCGTGCTCTTCTTTGGGAAAGGTCTCCAGCAAAATGGCTTGTGACATCGGAACCATCGCGCCGCCGGCCAATCCCTGGAGCACGCGCATCCCAACGAGCATGGGCATCGACAGGGCGGCGCCCGAACCGACCGAGGCCACGGTGAACGCGGCCAGGGCGGTGAGGTAGGCGCGCTTGCGTCCAAACCAGTTCCCGAGCCAGCCGCTCAAGGGAAGAATGACCGCGTTGGCCACCAGATACGAAGTGAGGACCCAGGTCACTTCGTCCTGACCCGCCGAGAAGGTCCCCTGCATGTGGGGCAGAGCGACGTTGGCGACGGAGGTGTCGATCACTTCCATCAGAGTACCCAACATCACCGTTGCCGCGATGAGGTACTTGCTGACCGGCCGGTCGTTCACGGCTTCTCCGTGAATTCACTCGTGTCCACGGTCACGACCGCGGAAAGGCCCAGGCGCAAACGGCATCCGTTCACGCTGCTATCGTCCAAGGCGATGCGCACCGGGAGGCGCTGCACCACCTTTACCCAGTTCCCGCTCGCGTTTTCTGGAGGAAGCAGGGAAAAGGCCGCGCCCGTCCCCGCGCTGATCGCTTCGACCTTGCCCTTCAACTCGTAACCCTTGTTGCTGTCGATGTGGATCGTCGCGGGATCTCCCGGGCGGATGCGGCGCAGCTGGGTCTCCTTGAAGTTCGCGTCGACCCAGAGGTGTCCTGCATCCAGGGGAACCACCTGGCACAGGGGCTGACCCGTCGCCACTACCTGTCCCGACTGGGCGGACTTGTCGGCCAGCATGCCTTGGCAGGGCGCGACGATGGTGCAGTAGGACCTTCGGAGCAGCGCAGTATCATGGGCGGCCCCTGCCTTCTGCAGCTCGCGGCGCGAGACTTCCAACTTGGCCTTGGCCGCCTCGAGTCCTTTCCGCATGGCTTCCAGGCGTGCCTGCGCCACCTCGGCCTGCGTCTTCACCTCGCTGAAGCGGTGCTGCGGTACCGATCCGCGCTCGCTCAGCTCTGCGTAGCGTTGGCGGTCGGCATTGCTCAGTTCGCTCTCGCTCTGTGCTGCAGCGATCTCCGCACGCGCTTGGGCCACGCCCGCCTCGTCCAGGGCGAGGGTGGCTTTGGCTTTTTCCACCTTGGCTTCACTCTCCGCTACCGCTTGGTCGAAGTCTCGCGGATCGAGGCGAAAGAGCACTTGCCCCTCCTTCACTTGCTCGTTTTCGCCGACCAGGACATTCTGAATGGTCCCTGGAACCCGGCTGGCGACGGTGCTCACGTCACCGCCCACGTAGGCATTGTCGGTCGTGGGAAAGATTTGTCCGTGGTGCCAGTGTCTCCATCCCAGGGCGACGACCACGAGCGCGAACAAGATGATTGTGAGCAATCCGATCGTTCTGCGTTTCATCTCAGTGTGCTCCTCGTCTTGCGACATCCGCGTAGAACTCGGCCGGATCTTCTCCCGCCGTGACCAAGAGTCGCGCCTGATTCCAGTAGCTTTGGTAGTGTCGCGTGATCACCGTGTAACGGCTGTCCGCGAGAAGGACCTCTGCGTCCAGAACGTCGCTGGAACGCGCCAAACCCGAGCGGTACTGATCTTCCACGATCTGGAGGTTCGTGCGCGCCGCGCGAACGTTGTCCTGCGCGGTCGCTTCTTCCCGCAGAGATTGCTTCCACTGCCGCCAGGCCGAGTCCACCGCAACACTCACCCCGCGGCTCACGTCCTTCAGACCCTGCGTGGCGCGCGCAATTTCGGCCTGAGCCTTTGCGATCTTGGCCTTGCGAGCGCCACCCTCGAACAGATTCCAGCTCATCCCCGCCACCACGGCGTTGACGTGCGGGTACGCCATGTAACGGTTTTCTTCGTAACTATGACCGAGACTCAAGTAGATTTCGGGCCAGTACTCGCGGTGTGCGAGCCGTTCTCTCGTACGCGCCTCCTGCAAGCGCGCCCTGAGGGTTTGCAAGTGTGGGTTTTGGTCGCTCGCGGCGCGAATCAACCCGTCGCACGAAGCATCGAGCATCGGGGCCGGACCCAAGGAATCCGGGAGGCTCAGCTCGGCGGAGATTTCACGCCCCAAGATTCGGTTGAGGTCTTGGGTGGCCGAGACGCGCGCGTCCTTCAACTCCTGCACCGCATCGTCGATCTCGCGCTCACGCACTTGCGTCTCCAGCAGGTCATTGCGCGCCACCAAACCCTGATCGTACAGGTCCTGGGCAACTTTGCGGTGCGCGGATACTGCGGCGTGCCGTTGCCTGAGGACGGCGGTCTGGTCCTGCAATCGCAGAACCTGGAGATACGCTGACAGGGCGTCGAGTTGGGCCTGGCGAATGGAGGCCCAACTCGAAGCTTCGCTCGCCTTCGCACTCTGTCTGGCGGCCTCGACCGAAAGCTTGCGCCGCCCCCCATTGAAGAGGGTCTCCTTCAGGTGGATTCCGTAAGCTGCGTTGCTCTTCTGTGCAAAGGGAAAACGCTCGCTTCCGAAAACTGCCTCCACCGGATTGTCGCGTACGGTGTACGAGGCGTCCGCGTCGATCCGTGGCCACCAGGAAGCTGTGGCGCCTCGAATCTCGGCCTGGGCCTGGAGCGAATCGAAGGGTGCGACGCGTGCGGCGAGAGAATGACGCTCGGCCAGAACGAGAACCCGGGGCAGTGTCATGAGGGTGTCCGCCCCAGCGGCCTTGGCCAGCGTCACTTCCTGTTGGCTGGCCTCGTTGGGGCCCTGGCTCGCTCCGAGATGGAGAGTTTCCGCCCGCGTGCCGCGCGCCGCGAAGAAGAGGATTGCGGCCAACAAGATCCAGAGGTGCTTGGCCCTTCCGTGCTTGCTGGGGCACGGTCCTCTGTCGCGTTCGACGCTTTCCATCGCGTTGGTCGCCATGCGACTGAGTAGAAGTCCCACTTCCTTTCGCTGCGCGGCGGTAAATCCCTCGGTGAGAACCCGGTTCCACGACTGCAAGTCCTCTACGATACGCGGCCATCGGCGCCGCGCCTTGGCGGTGAGGAGGATGCGGCGAGCCCTGGCATCCCCGCGATTCGCGAGGCGCCGCACATAGCCTTCCCGCTCGAGCGTGCTCAAGGACCGGGTGGTGGCACCGCGATCCATGTGGAGACGGGCTGCGAGTTCCTCTTGGGAAATGTCGTCCCCCTCCCGGACGAGCGTTCCCAAGAAAAAGAGGTGGTTCTTTCCTATGCCATGCGGGCGCAGGCGTCTCCGTGCAAAGCGGCTGGCGCAGCGATCGATGATGGAAATCCAGCGTCCGAGCGACTCTTCCGGCTTGTAGTCCATCGGCGACTCCTATGGTTGCAATTGCAATCAATGCGCGGCAACTTAGGAACAGGCGACGAAACTGTCAAGCGATGAGCTTCCGGGGGGGAACGGGCGAGAAAAAGGCCCGGCGCGCTTGCGCGCACCGGGCCCCGCGAGGCATCGATTCTGCCTTGCTGTCCAAAGCGTCACCGCATGAGCGTAACCCTTTGCGTACGAATCTGTTCGTCCGCCCGCAGACGAAGCAGGTAGACGCCGGAAGCGAGTCGCTTGCCGTTGAAGTCGCGACCATCCCACTGGACCACGTAGCGTCCGGGGTTCTGCGTTTCGTTACGCAGCGACCGGACCTTTCTTCCCCGTAGGTCGTAGACGTTCAGTTCCACCCTTGCCGTCTTGGGCAAGCTGTAGGAGAAGCTCGTCGAAGAGCCAAAGGGATTCGGATGGTTCGGTGACAGCATGACGATCGTGGGCATCGCCGGTTCTGCGGCGGTGGCCGTGATCTCCACCTCTGTCCGCACTTGTTCCATCAGCTCGGGCGGGTTCTTGCCCTGAGCCAGCCACGCGTCATAGAGTTGTTGGCCCATGGTGTTGGTCGTGTTCTCGTCGCGCAGGAACTCGATATAGCCCGGTGAGGTGCTCTGGTAATAGAGACTCACGAAGACCGAGTCTGCCTCTGCCGGCAACACGTATTCCGTGTCGTCCCAGTACTGCCCATCGGGATAGCTGTAGCCGACCACGGGGGACTGGACGTTGGCGAAGGCGGCGTTGGTGAACCCTCGTGGTGGAATTCGGTTGTCGAAGTAGGTCGAGTCGTTGAGCACGAAGTGGAAGCTCGGCCCTGCCGGCAAACTCAGGGCAGATGCGATCGCGGGGCTGAAGCCGCCCTCGATCTCATAGATCTTCAACTGCGCGTCGTGTTCGATGTGTCCCGTCTCGGAATCATACGCGCCCGAGGTGAACACCGTGGTTCCCTGGGAATCGACCGCCTCGATCTGCAGCCACATGTGACGTCCCTCGGGATAGCCCGAAGGCAATTTGTGCCCGGTTTGATTGGTCACCCGCACCTTGATCCCCGTGGTGGTCGGGGTGACTTCCATGGTCGCGGCTTTTTGCAGCATGGCGCGCGCGCGCAGCTTGCCCGCCTCCAGATGAGCCGGGTCGACCTCGCTCGCGAAGAAGTCGGGGATGATGTCGGGAACGAAGGTGTTGCCGCCAGTCAGATCATGCAGCGCAAGGTCCGGACGCGTCGAGCCCAGAATGGCGGCCGAGCCGGACACATCGTGCATGTGGCAGTCCTGGCAGGTGGAGACGATTCCATCCGCCTTGGTCCCGGCGAACTGCGGGGCGTAGATGCCACCATTCGCATAGTCACTCTGCGTCCACTCCCCGTAGGTGCGCTCCACCTGACCCATGCTGTAGGCGCGGCCGTCGGGATGGTTCTGATCCCACGCGGTGAGCACCAAATCGTGGCTGCCGTCGTCGTAGTACACCGGGTTGCTCACGTTGTGGCAGGTGCCGCAAAGGTCGCCGCTACGGTGGAAGGGGGAATACAGGAAATCGTGGGGCGCCGTGGAATCTTGGCGCGGACCACGTCGGACCGGCTGTTGGTCCATGATGAAGGAGCCGTTCGCGTAATCCATCAAGGGGGGATCGATTCCGGCCACCACTACGGAGTCGGGCTGGGGAGAGATCCCCGAGACGTAATCGAAGTCCACGATGCTGTGACAGAAGTCACACTGCACGCCCTGGCGATCCTTAGCGTTGAGCATGGCTCCACTGGTGTCGTCGCTGTGGCCTTCCTGCCAACCTCCGGGAGAGTGACAGCGAATGCAAATGTCCCCCGAGGAGGGCGCGTCCTGCTCAGCCACCGCCAAGCAGGCGAGGAAGAGCGGGTCACGCGCGGCCTGGCCCATCATGCTGCCCTTCCAGTTGTACCAGGGTTCCACCGCGGTATCATAATTCCCGTGGCAGGTGGCACAGGTCGCGTCCGGGTCCTCCAGGATCTTTCCCTGGTGAGGCTGGGTTCCGTACATCTTGACGTCACGCAAGGTGGTGGGTACCCGGCCGGTCTGCGCCAGAACCGTGAAGTCGGTCGCGCTGGAGTCACTCCCCGCATTGCCGGCATTATCCACCGCCTCCACCTTGATGCGACTGAAGTCCCCGGGGAGGTTCACCACGAAGAGCTGGAAGCTCCCTGTGTCGGGCTGGTTGAGCGCGACCGGCTCGAAGCTCGCACCCGAATCGTCGCTGCGGTAGACGTTGATGTGGTCGATTCCACTCGCATCGCTCGCGGTGTAGCTGACCGTGATCTCGGTACCGGCCTGCAGAGCTTCGCCTCCGTCGGGATAGCTGAGATCGACCAGAGGAGGCGTCGTATCGGTAGCGCCGGTGGGAGTCAAATAGCCGACAATCTCTGACAGGGGAATGTTCACCGTGGTCATGTAGTTCGATGCACTCAGGCCGGGAAAGGTCGGGGTGTTGCTGTAGAGGGTACTTGTGATCTCGGTGAGGTTGGTCTTTCCATCATTGTCGGCGTCCACATTCTCGATGGCGAGGATGGCCTGTTCGCTGGTGAGGCCGTTGTTGCGGCCGGTTTCTACCAGGAAGCCGTAAGGATTCCGGGGGCCTCCCCCGTTGAAGTCGAAGTGGCACACCCCGCAGTGCTTTGAGTTGCTGGGCAATTGGTCAAGTTGCGTGCCCACCGCATTCGGGTAGACGCTGAAGAATGCCGCGCGAATCGGTGGCTTGGCATTCGCATTGATAAATGTTGATACGAGAAAGAGAAGGGCGATAAAGCCGAGTAGGAGCAACTTCCGCATGGTCCGCCTCCAGGGGAGTGAGGCGAGCTGCCCTGAGAGCCCATCAGGGCCGCTCGGTGGGATCGAGAGGGGACCGGCGCCACCCCAGGGGGGAAAGCACGGGGCGGCGCCAAGAGCCCATCAGATCTGATGCTCCGATATTAGGCCGGTGAGCGAACAAACACAAGTTCGGACTTGGCCTGGCCCGAGGAGAATTTACTGCAGGGACTTGCGGATCTTGCGCTTCAGGCGGCGGATTTTGGTGCGCGCGAACTTGAGTTGTTCGTGGTCTCCGGCCTCCAGGGCGGCTTGCCGCTTGCGTTTCCATTCCCCGATCTGGGTGCGCACCGCGCCGCGGTCGATTCCCACGACTTTGTGGTGCTCATGCATTTCGATGTCCAGTGCGGTGCAGATGCCCTCGAGAATCTGGGCCTTGCGCAGCTGGGTGTAGCCTTGGACCGCCGGATGATCGATGCCGGCCGCGATTTCACGCAGTTGCGCGACCGTCATTCCCTTGAGTTGGTGGTAGGTGTATTCCGTTGCTTCAGACACGCTCGCCATCCTCGCTGAGGGGTGTCGACTGAGGGGCGGCGAGGAGCTCGATCCGCACCGCGATGTGCAGCATAAATCACCGGAGCGGCGCCGGCAAGGGCCTGAGCCCGCGCCGGTGTCCGCTCAGAGCCGCGTTTCGTTGCGCCCGTCCGGGCCCTCCAACAACCCCTCGGCGGCGAGAATTCGCAGTGCGTTCCCTTTTCCCGCCACGCCCGGCCGCATCCTGTAGTCGAAGACCATTTTGCCCTCGCGGATCTGGTCCTCGAAGTGAACGTTGCGTGCCACTGGCCCCAATTCCGTCGCGACCTCCGCCAGGGCGAGGTCATGCGTGGTCACCAGAACGAAGGCGCCACGCTGCACGAAGCGGCGCAGCACTGCGGCCGCGCCGTATCGGCGGTCGTGACTGTTGGTACCGTGGAAAATTTCGTCCAAGAGGAGGAGGGCGGCGCTGGACTCGCGCGCGCCGGGCTGAGGAGAACACAGCTCCTGGAGTTCTCGCAGTCGCTTTACCTCCGCGTAGAAGTGCGAAATCCCCTGCGGGAGCGAGTCCACGATGCGCAGGCTCGCCCCCAAGCGTAGGGCACCGAGGCGCAGCCGTTGCGCGTGCACCGGCGCACCCGCTAGCGCAAGAACCACGTTCAGCCCCACCGTTCGCAGCAGAGTGCTCTTGCCCGACATGTTCGATCCACTGATCACGTAGAGCCGCAGTTCTGGGTCGAGGCGGATGTCATTCCGCACGCATTCCCGGCGCGGCAAAAGCGGATGGCCCGCATTCGTGGCCTCCAAGCAGGGCCTCTCGACCAGCTCGGGCC
The DNA here is from genome assembly GCA_963727455.1 of Candidatus Krumholzibacteriota bacterium. Lineage (GTDB taxonomy): Bacteria > Krumholzibacteriota > Krumholzibacteriia > JAJRXK01 > JAJRXK01 > JAOZPE01. The sequence goes on from CAVSGG010000001.1 coordinate 43,695, forward strand.
ACGGGTCCTCGGCGTGCTCGAAGGCGTAGGCCGAGAGTGCCAGAAGGGCCTCGTACTCGCCGGCGACCTTCAGCCAGGAATCCACACTCTTGGCGTTGTGCGCCATCCAGGCCTGGACGGCCAGCCCAAAATGGCTGCGCCACAGCAGAAGAGAGGCAAGCGGCGCGAAAAGAAGGTTGCGCGCCGAATCCAACCATTCGAGGCGCCGCCGGAGCTGCAGGATGCGGCTCGAGGGGGCTGGCATTCCCGCGGCAAAGAGCGTGGCGCGGAGAGCCGTCAGCCGCACCGACTCGAAGTGCGAGCGCTCGACCGCCTCAAGTACGCGAGAGAGAGAATCCAGTTGGCCCACCACACCCTCCAGCGCCTCCCACAACGGCTGAAGCCGCGTTTGCAAACGCTGCTCCGCGTACCAACCCGCAGCCAGAAAAAAGAGGAAGAGGAGAGGCGGTCCCCGAAAGCCCAACCACGCCACAAGGGAGATCACGGTGCATGCACTCAGAACCAGCATCCCTGCGCGCTCGAGCCAGCTCGGAGCCTGTACCCGGTGTGCGGCCCAGCCCCGCAGGCGTGAGGGATCCACCCCTGGCCCGACGCCTTCGCAGAGCCGATCCATCGCTTCCCGGTGTTCGAACTGCGCGCGCAATTCGTCCACTGCGGTCCAACGCGGTGCCAGTTCTTCCAAGGGCGCGGGATGCAACAACCAGGCAGCCAGGGTATCCTGCCCGGCTTGAGTTTTCGCGCTGCACAAGAGCTGGAACAGCGACCCCTCTCCGAAAAGGTCGAGATGGTCGGCGTAGGGATGGTCGCTGCGCAGGTAGCGCTCTCCGCTCGGACCCTGCCCCTGCCAGCGGTCCTCGAGGCGGTCCATCCCCCGCTCATAGTGCTCGAGGGCATGGCGCCGTGCTTCCAGAAGGCGATCTACCCTTTGGTGAATTCCCACCAAGACACAGAAAAAACCGACGGGCAACCCCAACCATAGCGCGGAGTTATCCGAACTGACCAAAATCGCCACGAGAAGGAGCGTGAGGAGAAAGAGCCCCAAGCGCAAGTGTGCAAGGGTACGAGAGCGCTTGGACAGCCGCGCCACTTCCTGCTGGCAGCGTCCGATTCGGCGGCGATACTCCCCTGAGGCTTCCATGGGACGCAGCATATCCTGCCCAGCCGCCGGGGCCAAGCGCAGGGGAGAACGCAAGCTGCTTCTCTCTTCTGCTTGGCAGCGCGAGATTGCCCCCCTACAATCGAGGCGGCGCTCTGGTCACCCGGATGAGGGAGGGGCACTTTCATGGCCGAGCCGTCTCTCTTCACCCGAATCATCGCGGGAGAAATCCCGGCGGAGTTCCTCTACCAGGACGAACTCTGCGTGGCGATCCGCGACATCAAGCCCCAGGCCCCGGTCCACGTGCTCGTCATCCCCCGCAAACCCCTGAGCGGGATTCAGGTGGCGGAAAAGGAGGATCGCGAGCTCTTGGGTCACCTCTTCCTCGTCGCCCGGCAGATTGCGCTGGACGAGGGGATTGCCGACGAAGGCTACCGACTGGTGATCAATGCCGGTGAGGGGGGAGGGCAGGAGGTTCCACACTTGCACATCCACCTGTTGGGGGGCCGACAGATGCTCTGGCCGCCAGGCTAGAACCAGGAGACCCGTTCCATGGCATTTCAAGGCTTCCGTGCGGAATCCTTTCAATTTTTTCGCGAGTTGACGCTCAACAACCACCGTCTTTGGTTCGAGTCCCAGCGCGAGGTCTATGAGGAGTTCGTGTTGACTCCCTTCGCGGAGTTGGAACAGGAACTCGCCCCGTCCATGCTGGAACTCAACCAGAATTTCACGCCGGGCGAGACCGCAGAGGAGCACCTCAGTCGGCTCGAACTCACGGGAGAACTGCCCCCCGAAGGGCCCCATTACAAGACGAGCCTCTACCAGTTCTGGTGGAACACGGAGATTCCCCGCCTCTGCGACGGTCACCTTCACATCGGCATCGGAGCCGATGCTGTGACCTTGGGCTTCTCCATCTATGACTGGTCGTACGATAAGGGGCGGATGCGCGAGGTCTTCAAGCCGCGCCTGCGCGGTCATCTCTCCCTTTTGGACGATTACATCAAGGCGAACTACCTGCGGCGCGGATTCGAATTCCGCCGTTTCGTGCGCGGCGCGGGGCGCCTGGGCTTGCGCGAGGGCGAGGCCTTCCCCAACCGGGGGGCCCAGTGGCAGGACACGCTGGGGTGGGTAGTGAGCCGGCAGATTCACGAGAATTCGTCTCGCCTGACCCCGGGTTCCTTCGTCACCGAATGCAAGAGCACTTTCGAGAGACTCTATCCTCTTTATGTGTTCTCCAGTGACATGAGATCGGATTGGCGGGACCTTCTGAAAGTCTGATGGGTCAGGCCCGCCCGCTCGACGCAACGACCGCGCGGCTCCTTCAGCGGCGGTCGCGATCCAGTCCCCGGCTCAAGAGCGCCAGCACCAGACCCCAGGCGCTTCCCAACGCCAGACTCTGCGATACGATGCGCCACAGAAGCGCGCCTCCCGTGAGACCGGAAACCGCCCCCGCGCTCGAGTGCGCGCGCTGGCTGAGTAGCGTCGTGCCCACTCCCATCCCCAAGCGCGCGAGCACAAAGAAGATCAGCGTGAGAAGAATCGCGGAGGAGAGCGCGACGCTCGCCCCGTAGATCACGGGCAATAGGAAGCGCTCGATGCGCGTGCCCGAACGCCGGGGGAGAAGTGGATGGAGAAGCAGTCCCATCATACCCGCGACGATGCTCCCCAGAATCAACGCGAAGCCGAGGGCATCCCGCCCCATGTCCTGCAACCAGAACTTGGCGGAGGTGGGCGAGAGCAGCGCCGTCAGTCCCGCCGCGCTGAGGACGAGGAGCATCGCCACCAGGGGTGGCAAAATGCGCTCGGAACTCTCGTCGCGGAAACGGAAGTCCACCAGGATGCGCCCGTCGATGAAGCGCCTTCCCCTTTCGGTGAACCCGCAGGCCCGGTAGCATTTCAGGGCGGCCGGGTTGTCCTCGAAGGCGCTGATCCGCACCTCGCGCGCGTGCAGGCCTTCCATGGCGTGCTTGAGCAGGGCCCCCACCAGATTGCGCCCGTTTCCCATTCCCCGGCGCCGTGGATGGACCATGACGTGCCCGATCCAGTAGGAATCGCGCTCTTCGAGGTTTTCATTCAGCTCGCCATAGGCCACGATTCGCCCGTTGGACTCGAGCACGAATCCGCTGCCGCGTTCGCGCATCCACTGGGTCACCATTTCCTCGTCCAGGGGGGCCATTTCCCGGGGCGCGGCCTGCCGCATGTCCTCGGCGGAGGGGGAGAGTTCGGCGATGACGGGCACATCGTCGAAAGTGGCGGGGCGGACGTGGACTTCATTCATCACGTCAATTCTACGCGAGAGAGGCAGAACGGTGCAGCAAAAGGATCATTTTCAGAGCGGCGATTACAGAAGCCTGATCGACTGGGCACCCCGCCTGCGGCGGGAGGCTCCCTTTCTCTCCGAGGTCTTTGGCCACCCCGGGGAAGGCACCATCGTCGATCTGGGCTGTGGCACCGGGGAGCACGCCCGCTGGCTGGCCTCGGTGGGATGGCACGCGCTCGGGGTCGACTCCTCGGAGAAGCAAATCGAAAGCGCGCGCAGCTACGAGGGTGAGTTCGGCGCGCGCGGGCCCTATTTCCGGCAGGCTGACATGCTCGAGCTAGACGAGGTCTGTGCGTGGGCCAAAGCAAATTCCGCCTTCCCGCGGGAAGCTCTACCCGATGGCCGGGAATTCGCGGGTGCCCTCTGCGTGGGAAACGTCCTGCCCTATTTCGAAGAGGAGGAATTGGAACCGCGCCTCGCTGCGCTCGCCCGTCACCTGGCCCCCGGCGCCCCCCTGCTGGTGCAGCTATTGAACTATCAGCGTATCCGAGCCAAGGACGTGCGCGCGCTCCCGCTGAACGTCCGCCCGGACCCGGAGAATACCCAGGGGGAGATCGTGTGGTTGCGACTGCTGTCCGTCGACGACGAGAAGCACCTGTGGTTTCATCCCGCGACCCTGGAGTTTCGCCCCGCCGATGAGGAGCCCCTCCAGCTCCGCTCGGCGCGGCGCATCCGCGTGAGAAGTTGGACGGCAGAGGAACTCGAGTCTCTGGTAGCGCGCGCAGGGTTTCGCGACTTCAGGCGTTATGGTGGAATGAACCGCGGAAAGTTCGTCCCGGAGGAGAGCCACGATCTCGTCTTTACCGCCCTCGGTCCTGGATGAGAAAAGCATGACGGGAAACGAGCACTCCTTGCACGAGGACGAACTCGTGGCGCGGGTGGCCTCAGGCGATGAAACGGCCCTGCGCCTCCTCGTCGAGCGCTGGCAAGGTCCGGTGTTCACGTTCTTCTTGCGCTGTCTGGGAAACGAAGAGGACGCGCGAGACCTCGCGCAGGAGTGCTTTCTCAAAGTTTACCGTCACGCCGGGAGCTATCAAGCCCAGGGTCGCTTCCGCTCCTGGTTGTTTCGCATCGCGGGGAACCTCTGCCGTTCCCGGCTCCGTCGACGCCGTGTCCTGCGTTGGCTCCCACTCAACGAGGAACTCTCTTCGGTGGGACCCGCCGCGCCGCGCTCTTTCGAGGCTGATGCGCAACAACGAAGTCACGAGATCGGCCGGGCCATTCAGGAATGCGTGGCCGAGCTTCCCGAGCGGCAGCGCCTGGCCTTCAGCTTGCGCCATGAGGGCAATCTCTCCTACCGCGAGATCGGCAAAATGCTGCACGCCAGCGAGTCCGCCGTCGAATCGCTCCTGGTAAGGGCGACCCGGCACTTACAGGAAAGCCTGCGCGCGAAGGGCTTCGGAGACGATTTTTGAACTCCCGCGCAGGATTCGCTGCGCACGCGCGTTGGGTAGAGGTGAAAGGTGAGAATGATGAAGTCGCACGAACACTCCCCACGCCTCTTGGCCTATCTCGACCGGCAGCTTTCGGATCGAGAGAGCGAAGCGGTGGAGAATCATTTGGCCGCGTGCGCGGATTGTCGCCGCGAGTTTCAGTCTCTTCGCACGCTGCAGGAGCGGCTCGACGAGTCGCGTGACTCGTTCGAGTTGAACCTGTGGCCTGAAATCGCGTCGCGCCTCCCCGCACGGAGTCGCTCGCGAGGACTCTATCGTCTGGGCTACGCGCTCTTGGTGTTGGTGGGGTTGGGGTTGGGCGCATTCGCGGGCTGGACGAGCGTCAGCGGAACGGCTCCCCCGAACTCTCTCGACTACTTGGCGGAGAGTTCGCTCTTGGATTCACCGCAGGCTTCGTTCAGCGAATCCTATTTGGCCGCGCTAAGTGATGGGGAGACGGAGGTGAGTCAGTGAAGCGTTTCACGCAGCTGGCCCTCGTCCTCTCGCTCGCCATCAACGTCGGATTTGGGCTGGCTTGGCTCAGTCACCGTCGCACACCGGTAGATACGGCCCCCCTTCCGCGCCACGAGTTTCATCGCAGAGCGATGGATGGTGATCGCTTCGCGTCACGATCTCACGGAGCGTGGGCTTCGCGGCGGGCGAGATGGCTCGATCGTCATCTGCATCTGGATCCCAAGCGAAGAGAGGACCTGCGCGGATCTCTCCTGCCTTTGGAACCGGAGATGATGGACACACGACACCGTCTCGAGGAAGCGCGCAATGAGTTTGCCCAGCAGTTGCGAGAGCCGGTTCCCGATCGTGACTCGGTACTCGTAACGCATGAGAAGATCAGTCAGCTCCAAACGCGGCTGGACAGTCTGGTGACAGAGGCGCTGCTCAAAGAAGCGCAGTTTCTGCGGCCAGAGGAACGCCGCAAGCCCGGAGCTTGGTTTCCCCGCCGACGGGGTACGAACGAAGGAGGAAGACGATGAAGAGAAGTAGTAGCTGGACCGCGGCCATTGCCGGGCTTGCCCTCTTGGCAATCCTCATTCCCGCGGCAGCCTATTCCCAAGCGCCTCGCGCGCCCAAGCAGCAACGCGGCCAGGCTTTGGCCCGTGACAATGGCGGTGCTCCCGGCGCTTTCTTCCGCCAGGCGATGGTCGAAAAGCTGGGGCTTAGCGAGGAACAGCAGGCCAAGCTCTCCGAGTTGCGCCTGAAGAATCAACAGGAGCAGATTCGCCTGCGCGGCGAGCTGGCCAACGCGAAGGCCGAGCTCAAGGCTCTTCTGCTCGACCCGGAAGCGAGTCGGAGCGCAGTGATGATGGCCGGTGACAAGATCGAGGAACTGCGTACGCAGAAAGCGAAGACGCGCCTCACGCACCAGATGGACGTGCGCGAGCTCTTGACCAAAGAGCAGCGTGCGCAGTGGGTGCAGATGCGCGGCGAACATCACCGGCATGGAGAGTGGGGCCGCCGCGGTGGCAGGCATGCCATGCGCGATCGGGGGCCCCGTGGGCAGCAAGCCTGCCCGCGTGCCGATGGCTAAGTCTTGATTGCCTCGCTTGGTGACACGAAGAGGCCCCGCACCTTTCGGTGCGGGGCCTTTCTCTTGCTTCAACTCTTCGCGCGACCTGCGCGCAACTTCCGTGAGTTTAGAAGCGGGACTTCATCGCACCCCAGCTGGTTTCCTCGCTGGGAATGATGCAGGAAGAACTGTTGTCGGCACCGGGAGTGTCGAGGGTATCGGTACACGGAGTCCCTCCAAAGGGGCCGATCTGCCAGGTATTTCCACAGCGGAAGACGTGTCCGGGGACGTCGTTGCCGTCCGGACCCACCTGAGTGGAGCAATAGAGCAGATCGCCCGAGCCCAGTGTAGCGACGAGAGCGACGCAATCCACGACGGAGCTCCAGGGCATGGCGTCCAAGACTCCGTCATCGTCCGTATCCAGATCGTCGCCATTGGCGCCGGTGAATCCCTGGACCAGCATGTGGGTCACGTTGTCATTGTTCTCGAAGCTGAGCGTGAGGTCGACGTCGTAGCCGCTGCAAGCTGGCGTCGTTCCCGACTTGTGCACGGCGAGATAGCCATCGGCCTGAATGGCCTGACCCGTGAGGTCGGTCACGCTCTCGATGACACCACTGCCGCCGGTGCCGTCACCGATCACGATGTAGGTATAGCCGTCCAATGACTGGCCGGGCGTGCCGGCGAGCTCGAAGTACTCATCGGTATCGGCACCGACGTTGTCGATACGGATCTCGTTGATGACGAGCGCGTGCGCCACCGCGGGGGCGATCAGGCACAGGGCGCAGACGCCCAGGGTGATTTTCTTGAGCAAGTTCATGGATGCATAGCCTCCTCTATGCCCGCCGACCGACCGCCAGGGATAGGCATCGGAGCGTTTCGGGCAGAATTCAGGAATACGCGGCCTTCAAGGCCCAACCAAGTATAGCAAGTCCTTGCGGGAGACCACAATCTATGCGGCAAGTTTTTATCCGGGGACCGCGCGCGGGCTTTGGCGCGGATCCAGGCCAGGGGGCCCGGATCCGACGCGCTCTGATATCTCGCAACGGGCACGCCGGTGCCGTTTGGGGCGCTTGGAGGAAGTCGCGCCCCTTCCCCGCCTCAGGAATTGGTCAGCTTCTGCTTCTGACCGGATCCCATGGGCTGCGGGGTGGTCGAGGCCGGCCCGCTCTTGATCTCGCGCTCCTCGCTGCCCACGGGGCGCTTGCCCATCGAGCACGAACCTTCGAAGACGACGCCCTCGTCGATGACGAGGCGGCGCGTCTTGATGTCGCCCTCGAGGGTGCTGCCCGACTGCAGCTCGATCTTGTCGTCCGCGGTGATGTTGCCGTCGACGCGTCCACCCACGACCGCGTTCTTGGCGAAGATCTCGCCCTTCACCACGCCCGTCTTTCCCACCACGAGGTTCTCGGGTTTGCGGATCGTGCCTTCGAACTCGCCTTCGACGCGCAACGTACCTTGAACCTCGACCTCTCCCTTGAAGCGGCAGCCCTTGGCGAGGATCGAGGTGGCATTTGGATCATCTTGTTTCATCGGAACCTCTGCTTCGTTTTCTTTACCGAACATCTGTTTTCCTCCGCGCGAATGCGCGCCTATGGCGACTTGGGTGCCAGGTACTGTCGCGGATCGACAGACTTTCCGTCGAGACGGATTTCGAAATGTAGATGCGGTGCACTACTGCGTCCAGTGTTGCCCAGGCGGGCAATCACCTGACCTTGATCCACCGATTGCCCGACCTGCACGAGCAAGCGCTGGTTGTGACCGTACAGGGTACTATAGCCGAAGCCATGGTCGATGACGATATAGTTGCCCAGCGATTCGTCATAACTCGCCTCCACCACTTTGCCTCTGCCCGCCGCGTGGACCGGCGCCCCGTTGGGCGCCACCAGATCCAGGCCGGGGTGGCCGTCGTGTCCCTTCTCGGAGGCGTAGAACTCCTTGGACACATAACCTTCGACAGGCCAACGAGTTGGAGCGTGAGAGCGAAGCGCGGCAGCGGCTTCCAAGTGGTTCACGCCGAGCAGTTCCAGGCTGGCGCTTCGGCTGGCCTGGGTGAGGGAGCTGTCCGGAAGTTGCGCCTTTTCCCGGCCTTCCACCCCCAGCATGGTCAAGACCTGCGCCTTCAGGGCGGTCAGGTTCTCGATCTCCCGGTTCAGCCGATCGATCGTGGCTACCTGACGACGCAGATCTCGGTTCTCCTGCTCGAGCGCGGTGGCGTGGCGCGCCTGCCCGAGAACGCCCGAGTAGTTCACCATGAAGATGATCACGGTCAGCGCGAACGCGGCGAGCAAGATCGCGGTCGCCAGAGCGAGGCCCCGCGATACCGTATATTGCCGTGTTCGCGAATGGTCCGCGGGCACGATGATGATGTTCCAGGATCGATTCATCCCTCGACCACCCACGAGGAGCCGCCCCGACAGCCGGGACGAAGGGGAGTTTCGTTCTGTAGGCAGTGCGCGTCAAGCCCCACGCCTGCCCTGGGGCAAGTTCTCACCCCCATGCCCCCCACCTCGCTTCCAGTTGGGGATAAGTTGGGGAGAAAGTCTGTGGATATCCCGGTGGATAGTTTGTAACTCATTTTTTAAGAATGAGTTACTGTGAGATATTGTTTTCCCCGATCGCGGGAGGCCGATCTGACTCAGATCGGCCAATGCCTTGGAATCGGAGCACTAGAGTTGGGTCTCGATTCCCATGCGCTCCAGGATCCCCTCGAGCTCCGCATCGGAAAAGAAGGGAATTTCGAGCCGCCCGCGCTCTCCCCGGCGATGGATGCGAGCGGCGGTCCCCAGGTGATGGCGCAGCCGCTCTTCCAAAGCCCGCACCGCAGCACTCTGCGGTTCCTCGCGGCGGCGGCGCCGCCGCCGACTCCTCGCCGTACTGCTCAGGGAGATGAGGCGCCGGGCTTCGCGCTCCAAAGCGCGCACCGAGAGACCCTTCTGGGCCGTATGCCGGGCCAGCCGCAGCCTGGCCTGCGAATCCTCCACCGAGAGCAGGGCCCGCGCGTGTCCCATGGTCAGTTGCCCCGCTTCCATCAGCTCGTGAATGGCGGGTTCCAGCTGCAACAAACGCAGCATATTGCTGATCGTGCTGCGGCTCTTCCCCAGGACGCTGGCCAGCTCTTGGTGGCTCGCATCCAGAGCGCGCATGATCTCGCGGTAGGCCTCCGCTTCCTCGAGCGGACTCAGGTCCTCGCGCTGGATGTTCTCCAGCAACGCGAGCTTCATCGATTCCGTCTCTTTTAAGCTGCACACCAGGGCCGGGATTTCCTGCAGGCCGGCGCGGGCCGCCGCGCGCAGGCGTCGTTCGCCGGCCACCAGCTCGAAACCCTCGGGTGTGCGGCGCACCAGAACCGGCTGCAGAACCCCATTTTGGCGAATGGAATCGCTCAACTCCTCCAGGGCGCTCTCGTCCATGTGATGGCGCGGTTGGTGGGGATTGGGCCGCAACTCCTCCAGCGGAAGCATGGTGGCCTGCCGCTCTCCCAACCAGGCTGGCGCGGCCTGCTCCAGACGTTGCGCCGCCGCGGGAGCCACAGAATTCCCGATGAGGGCGGACAGACCTTTACCCAAGACTCGCTTCGCCATTGCGCATCACTTCCTTGGCAAGACTGAGATAACTCTGGGAGCCCCGACTCTGGATGTCATGGAGAAGGACCGGCTTCCCGAACGAAGGGCTCTCACCCAGGGTGACGTTGCGGGGGATGACGGTCTCGTAAACCGTTGCTCCAAAATACTCTTTGGCCTCTTCAGCTACCTGGTTGCTGAGGCGCAGGCGCTGGTCGAACATCGTCAACAGGACCCCTTCGATGCGGAGCTTCGGATTGAGGGTCTGCTGGACCAAGTTGATGGTGTTGAGCAACTGGCTCAGGCCCTCCAGGGCGTAGTATTCGCACTGGATGGGAATGAGCACCGCGTCGGCCGCGGTCAGGGCATTGATGGTGAGCATTCCCAAGCTGGGCGGGGTATCCAGCAGGATGAAATCGTAGCGCTCGCGCAGTTCGTCCAGGGCCCGCCGCAGGTAGCTCTCGCGATCCTCGGCCTCCACGAGCTCGACCTCCGCCCCGCTGAGCCGCTGGTCGGCGGGCATGAGGCTGAGATACGGAAGTTCGGTGCCGCGAATCAGGCTTTCCGGCACCCCGGCCCCGGCCAGAAATTCGTAGCTGGTAAGGTCTTCCGGGGTCGGACGAACCCCCACACCACTGCTGGTATTTCCCTGGGGGTCGAAATCCAGCAGTAGGACCCTTTTTTCGGCCACGGCCAGGCTAGCCCCCAGGTTCACGACCGTGGTGGTCTTTCCCACTCCACCCTTTTGATTCGAAATGCTGATCACGCGCGCCATGCTAGTTTCTCACTTGCGGCAGGCTTCTCTGCGGACCGAGGGCCCGGACTGCGGAGCAATTTGGCACACGGTAGCTTACGACTGCAAGCTCGGAGATGAAGGCGGCCGCATTTCCGCCCATTGCGCCGCGGAATCGTGGCCGTTTCGCAATTCGCTTCCTGCGGAAACTCCCCGGCGGGCGGATTCACGATGTTTCACGTGGAACATGGCCGGCGGACGTCCTGCCGGCGATGTTCCACGTGAAACATTCCTCCCACCCGGGGCTGCAGAGCCTAGTATGCCGGTCGAAAGAGCTGCAAACAGGGATGGGGGCCGCGCGCGGCCAAGAGCAGGGGACGCGCACCTTCCCACTGCCAGCCCGAGGCGAGAAGCTCCGCCTCGGGTCGATACTCCTCATTCAGGAAGAGGACGGCGCGGCCGTTGGCCGCCAAAAATGGGCGCAAGAGCGCCAGGGCACGCGGCGGCTCGGCCACCGCGCGCACAACTCCCCAGGCGAAGGCCCCGCGCATTTCTGGAGAGCGCGCCAGGACCTCGTGCGCTTGACCTTCTTCCACCCGTGTCGCCGGGAGAGTGAGGCTGGCGATTTCGCGTCGGAGAAAATCACAAGCCACCGCCCGCCGTTCCAAAAGTACGCTCACCAGCTGCGGGTAACTCAACGCGAGAGGAATTCCGGGAATCCCCGCACCACTGCCCAAGTCCAAGAGTCTCTGGCCGCGTTCGAGGGACAGTGCCTTGCCCGCAGCCACGGATTCCAGGATGAGGCGCTCCACGAGCGCCTCCCCGCCGGCGCGGCTCACCAGGTTCCTCCCGCGATTGAAACGCAGAATCGCATCCCGGTAGCGCACGAAAGGCTCGGGCACAATTCCCTCCGGTAAAAGCGCCTGCAAGAGCGAGTTGAACCCAGCGTCCGCCATGGCCCCTTCCCAGAACCTCAAAAGAGATTCTGTGCTAACTTATTGTCATACAATAAATAAGAATGCTAATCCTTGGGGGGCTTTGCGGGCGCGAGGACCACGTGCCGCCGCGCACCTTCTCCCACGGTATAGCTCTCGACGCCGGCCAGGGGCTTGACTGCGAGATGTACCACGCGCCGTTCGCGCGGGTGCATAGGTTCGAAGTGCATTTCGATGCCCTCGTCCAGCACGCGCTCGGCCCGCTCCAGGGCCTGGGCCCGTAGGCGCTCTTGCTCGCGTTCGCGATAGCCGTTCAGATCGACCTGAACCGGGACGTTGGCGTCACATCGCTGGGCGATCATGCGCGAAAGAACATGCTCCAGCGCGTCCACCCCCGTACCGCGCCGACCGATCAGCGCGCCGGCCTCGTCCTCCGGTACCGTCACGAAGATACGCTGGTACGCAGCGTGCTCGAAATTCAATTCGTAGCTCAGGTCCATCGCATCCAGAAGCTCGCGCGCAACCTCTTCCACTTTGACGTTGTGCTCGGGTGTTGGTTCATAGACCTCGCGCGGTCGTTCCTTGGAGGGCTCGATCTTCATCTCGCTGACGCGCGGAGGCGGGGCCGCTTCTTCGATGACGAGCTCGGGCTTGGCGGAGAACGGGCGGGACGACGAAGACGCACTCCAAGCAAGGCGGCGCACAGAGGAGTCGTGCGACACCGGGGGCTGGGCGGGAATCGCGTCGGGAAGCTCCCTGGACACCCGACCAAAACCATCGGACTGATGAATCACGCGCACGCGCGCCTCTTTGCGAACCGCGGCGAAACCCTGACTCGCGTTCCCTTCCTCCAGCACTTCCACCTTCAACTCGTGCTCGCTCCCGTTCAAGCCCAACAGTTCCAGTGCTTTTTTCTTGGCCTCGCTCACCGTGACGGCGCTGACCTCGAAGCTTTCACGAATCACAATGTCCTCTTTTCTCTCATGCGCTCGCGCCGGACAGGGCTCTTTTTTCCGCCAGCGTTTTCGGGGCGTTGCGATGAATCTGCCAGGTCTGAACGATGGAGAGGATCGTATTGACCAGCCAATAGAGCACAAGGCCCGAGGGAGTATTATAGAACACGAAGAGCATGAAGATGGGCATGAAGGTCGACATCATCTTCTGCTGCGATGCCATCGCGCCCTCGCCGCCCGTGGCGGCGCTCGGTGTTCCGATCTTCGTCTGCAGCCACATCCCCGCGGCCATCAGAATGGGCAGAAGAGAGAAATGATCTCCGACCACCGGCAATTTCAATGGCAGATGAAAGAGCACCTCGGGCCGCGAGAGATCGTTGATCCAACCCCAGAATGGAGCCTGTCTGACTTCGATCGTGTTCCGCAACACAGTGAACAGGGCCCAGAAGACCGGCATCTGCACGAGCAAGGGCAGGCACCCCGCCATGGGATTGATGCCGTGCTCCTTGTAGAGCTTCATCATCTCCTTGCTCTGCCGTTGCTGATCGTCCTTGTACTTCTCCTTGATTTTGCTGAGTTCGGGTTGCACGAGCTGCATCTCGCGCATTGAGCGCGTGCTGCTCTTGGTCAGCGGATAAAAGAGAAACTTTGTGGCGACCGAGATCAGGATGATCACGAGACCGTAATTCGGAATGAAGCGATGCAGATACAAAAGGAGCCACAGCATGAACTTCGATACGGGCCGGAAAACGGCGGGGCCCAAATCGATGAGCGCAGTGAGTGCGGGATCGATCTCGTTCAGTTCGTTGTAATCGCGGGGGCCCAAGAACACCGAGTAATTCAGTCCCGGCCCCGTCTCGTCCTGTAGTGGTAACTCGATGCTGAAAGTCTGGAGCTCTTTCGCGTAGTCCCCATCGAAGTGCACGTGCCCGAGGCGACGCCCTGGATCGTGGACGAAGGCCGTGAAGTACTGTCCCATGACGCCGGCCCACGCGACGGTTCCCTCGTGGTCTTTGCGTCCGCCCGAACCGTCTCCCTTTTTCAAGGAATTGAACGAGGTCTTGTAGGTATCGTCTCCGACGCGCGCGGCCGCTTTGAAGTCTCTGTACTCGCGCGTCGTGTCCGGTTCGGTGTTGGAGATCCCCGAAGGCCACGAGATCTTCAGCTGCGCCAACTCGGTGCGTGGAAGTTCGTACTTGGCGTGCACGCTGAACGAAGAGAGCTCGTTGTCGAGGCGAATCCTCAGAGAGAAGGGCGTGCCTCCCTCGAGCTGCGCGCTGAGCGTGATTTCGGCGATAGGCCTCTCCGCGTCGACCCGCACGCGCCAGGGGTTGTGAGGATCTCCGGTGCTCATCAATCGGGCCCCTTCGGCCTTGAACCTGACGTGGCTCAGGTCCACGACTTTGTTGTCGCGGTAGATCTTCAGCGCGTGCGCGCGCTGGCCGTAGGGGTCGAGACTGCGCTTGGGAATGAGCTGGACTGGCTGGCCATCGACGGTCTTGAAGTTCTTGAGGGTCCACGAACGAAGATCGGCGCCCACGAGGTCTAGCTCCGCCACGTACTGCTCGGTTTCCAGGGTGACGAGGGGCCCTTCCGCGGAGGCCTCCAATTGGATTCCGCTTTGGGTGCCCATGCTGTCTGTCGTGGCAGCTTGCGTGGAGTCAGTCCGCGCGCTCGTGTCGCTTTGTGAGGTGTACGGAGTGTGCGTCGCTTTGGCGGGAGCCGTTTGGGTGGGAGCTTGGGCAACCGCAAGGCTGTCGCTCTGTCCGGTCTTCTGAGTGTCTTGTGGTGAAGGCGAGAACATGGCCTGCCAGATCAGCAAAACCACGAACATCAGAAAGAAAGCGAGCGCCGTGCGCTGATTCATGAAAGCCTCGCGGGAAGATCAAAAGTGGTGGGTGCTGGGGATGGAAACCCCTCGCTCGATCGAAGAACTCTCTCTTTTGCCTGGCTCGGGTACCGGGTCATAACCTCCGGGATGCCAGGGGTGGCAACGGGCGATCCGTTTCACGCTGAGCCACATGCCGCGCAGCACGCCGTGGGACGCGAGTGCGTCGATGGCATAGTGTGAGCAACTGGGGGTGAAGCGGCAATTCGAACCGAGCAACGGAGAGAGCAGCAATTGGTAGCCGCGAATGCAGAGCACGAGCAGGCGCTTCAGCACGGAAACTCTCCATTATCCAGGTCGCGCGCATCGGCGCCGTACAAATCGAGTCGCGCGAAAAGTCCGCGCATCTCTTCGATGAGATCTTCGGTGACAACGCCGGAATCTGCCAGCGTTCTGCGCGCGACAAGCACCAGCCAAAGCGGTCGCTCGAGGCGCGAGCTCAGGGCGCGGTACGCTTCGCGAAGCAATCGCTTGGCGCGGTTCCGCCGCACGGCGTTTCCCACCTTCTTCGACGCAACCACTCCAAGCGCACAGTTGCCCAGCGAAGCAATTTCCTCGGGGCGCGGCCTGAAAGCATAGACCACGCAGCAATTTCCGACTGCTTTCCTGCCGTTCTCATACACGCATTGGAATTGCCGCCGAGTTCGCAGAGTCCCCTTCAAGGGAAAACCCCCGATCGGGAAGACCGCGCGCTACTTACAAGGAACGCGCGTGGCGGAATCCGAAGACGCTCACGCGCTCAGACACTTGCGGCCCTTGCTGCGGCGGCGCTTGAGGATCGTGCGTCCCGCGCGCGTCGCCATGCGCTTCCGGAAACCATGGTCCCGCTTGCGCTTGATTTTACTCGGTTGAAAAGTCCTCTTCACGATGACACCTCATCAGAAGGTCTGAAGGCGCGGGCGGTTCCCCTAACCATAACTCCACGAGCGCAATACGGTATGCTCAGGGCCGAGCCACGTCAAGTTTCCCGGCCCAAAGGCCGCCCGCCACGCAGTGCGGGCGCGGCATCGATTTCCCCTGCCAGACCCGCGGGTCAGGCCGCCCGGCTCGCGCCTCACGCAATTCGGGAGGGCTTAATGAGCCTATTGGGAAGATCTTAGGAAGAAAGTAATCCTGGGGCACAAAAGTCCCTTGCTCGGCCCCATGCCGCGTGCTACCGTCCACTCCCCGGTGGATAACCCGCACCCGGCACAGCAACGTTATCCCCAGTTTTTCTGACCTGGGGATAAGATGGGGCTCCACGGGAATATTTTGGGCTAAGTCCTTACATTTTAATTAGTTCCCGGCTTTTCCCGGATGTGGATAAGTCCCTGTGAAGTTGTGTCCTCTGGTCGAGCTTTGCCCCTCGACCCAACGAGAGGAAGCCCCACTCGTGCCCCCTTCTCGAACGACGCCCGCGAATCACACCCAACATGATTCTCTGCGGGACGAGCAAACGCTCTGGACGGAAATCCTCGAAGTTGTGCGCCAAAACGTCAATCAGCAGACTTTCGAGACTTGGTTTCGCCAGACCCATTTCCTCTCACTGCGCGAGGGGGTCCTCGCCATCCAGGGGCCCAACCAGTTTTTCGTCGATTGGCTGACGGAGCACCACCTGGAAACTCTGCGCGCGGCGGCCCAGCGGATTCTGGGCCGGAGCATCGAAATCCAGATTTTGGTCGATCCGCAGCCCAGCACGGTCGGGAGCTTCGATCCGAGGGCCTCGGTCAGCCCCGCGCCCGAAGCCGACGGCCGGCGACGCACCCCGCGCGAGGCGGGTCTCAACCAGCGCTATGTCTTCTCGAACTTCGTGGTGGGAGATAACAATCGCCTGGCGCACGCGGCCTGCGAGGCCGTGGCGGAGCAGCCGGCCCAAGCCTACAACCCGCTCTTTCTCTACGGCGGAGTGGGCCTGGGCAAGACCCACCTCATGCAGGCCATTGGCAATGAAGTCCTCACGCGCGACCCACGGACCATGGTGCACTACGTCTCGGCCGAAAACTTCATGAACGAACTCATTCAGTCCATTCGCAGCGGGAAGACCTTCGAATTCAAGAACCGCTACCGGAACGTCGACCTGTTGCTCATCGACGACATTCAATTTCTCGCGGGGAAAGAGAGCACCCAACAGGAATTCTTCCACACGTTCAACGCGCTCTACGATGCCAACAAGCAGATCGTGGTGACCTGTGACCGGCCACCCAAGGAGATTCCCACTCTGGAGGAGCGGCTTCGTTCGCGCTTCGAGTGGGGATTGATCACGGATTTGCAGGCGCCGAAGCTCGAAACCCGGATCGCGATTCTCAAGAAGAAGGTGGAGAAGGAAGAAATCGTAATCCCCGACGAAGTTCTGGTGCTCATCGCCGAACGTGTGACGAACAACATCCGTGAATTGGAGGGCGCGCTGATCCGGCTTCTGGCCTTCGCCAGTCTGACGGGAAGCAAGATCCACATCGAGATGGCAAAGGAGGTATTGAGCACCTTTCTGAACCGCAATCGTCCCAAGCGTCCGGTTTCTCTGGTAGAGGTAACCAAGGCGGTGGCTGGGTACTACGATATCTCCTTGGATCTCTTGCGCTCCAAGACTCGCACCAAGCCCATCGCCCATGCTCGGCAGATCGCCATGTACCTGTGTCGTGAGCTGACTGGTGCTTCCCTGAATCAGATCGGTATGCGCTTCGGAGGGCGTGACCACACCACGGTGCATCATGCGTGGCAGAAGATCACGCGTCTGGAGGAAATCGATCCCGACGTACACTCCGAGCTCGAGGATCTGATCAAGTCGTTGCATAGCGCGTGACCCGTCCGACCGACTGAACGCGCGTGGGGGCCTTTCTCGGACGAGAGAGACCCCCTTTCTCTTATCGTATCGTGGGGGACAGAAGTTTGGGCACGAGCTGGGGAAAGGCGGAGGAAAAGACGGGGACGAAATCCACGAGTCGCCCGGAATCTCGACTGGCTTGGGATAAGAGAAGAGGAAGTTCGTTCTTCTCCCCGGATCATCCGCACCCTGGCTTAGTTGTTAAGGTATTGCGACAATTCGAGTTAAGCTGTGAAATGAGGATTTTATCCCCGAAATCCCCAGCCCTACGTACTACTACTCTCTTTTTCTCTTAATGAAAGAGAAACAGAGATCCCGCGGGCTTGCTCGTAGGACGGAGCTGCGATAGCATAGCTCTCTCTTTCTCTTTTGCACTCTTGAGAGTCTTCCAAGCGAGGCCCCACGGTGAAGATCCAGGTTCAACAGAACGAACTCGTACGCGCGCTGGGAGCTGTGGCGAACGTCGTCAGTAGCAAAGCCACCCTACCCATCCTTTCCACCATACTTTTCGACCAGAAAGGAAAGACGCTCACTCTGTCGGCGACGGACCTGGATGTCTCCGTGGTCACCAGAGTTCGAGAAGTGGAAGTAGAGAGTGAAGGCAAGGCGGCGGTTCCCGCTGCGAAGTTCGTACCCTTCGTGCGAACGCTCGGCTCCCATTCGGTCAAGATCGAAGCGGACAAAGAACACGTTCTGCTGCGCAGTGGGAAGGCAAAACTCGAAGAACCCTGCATGGATCCCGATGATTTTCCGGCACTTCCGCGGGTTCAAGAAGCCGAGTCGTTTACCATTGCCGGGTCAACCCTGGTCGACATGATTCGTACTTGTATCTATGCGACTTCCAAGGACGAAACCCGTCCCGCCTTACAAGGTGTCTACTGGGAGATTTCCGACGGACACTTCACCATGGTGGCCACCGATGGCCATCGTCTCAGTCGTGTCCGTAGAAAGACCGGGATCGCCAAAAAATTGAGCCGCAAGCTCATTGCCTCCTCCGGTGGACTGCAGCAGGTCATGCGCTTGGCCGAGAACCTCGACGAGGTGACGATCTATCTGGGTGAGCATCAGTTGAGTTTCGAGATGGATACCACCATCATCCATACTCGATTGGTGGAGGGGAGTTTTCCTAACTACGAGCAGGTGCTCCCCAAGAACAACGAGCGTCGCATCGTCTGCGACCGGGAAGCCCTCATCGATGGCATCCGGCGGGTCAAGGTCTCGGCGGATCGGGTGACCAACCAAATTCGTTTGGGAGTCTCCGGAAAGACCATGAAACTCTCCGCCAGCGGGACTGAGGGTTCCCGCGCGGAAGACGAAGTGGCGATCGAGTACGAGGGAGAGGACGTTTCCATCGGCTTCAACCACGGCTACGTGGAAGACATTCTCAAACACTTCAAGACGGAGAATCTACTCATCGCCCTGGACCGGCCCGACAGCGCCGCGATCTTTCTGCCCGGGGACGATGCCAAGGCCGAGATTCTCAAAAGCGACGACTTGTGCCTCTTGATGCCACTGCGGTTGAACGACTAGAAGACCGCCCCCCTGAGCGAGAGGCAATCCGGTGATTTTGACAAGAGTTAAACTCTTGAATTACCGGAATTTGAGCAATCTCTCGCTGGAGTTTTCTCCCAAAATCAATATCTTCTTGGGACGGAATGGACAGGGAAAAACGAACCTGCTCGAAGCGCTCTCGTACCTGGCCATGGGCCGTTCCCACCGAGGCGCAAAGGACCGCGAGCTGATTCGTTTCGGCAGCGATCACCTTCATCTCAAAGTGGAAGGATGCGATCGAGAGGGCGAAGATTTCAGCCTGGAAGCCGCTCTCACGACGCAAGGCCAGAAGAGGATCAAGATCGACGGATCTACGATCGCGCGGAACACCGAGCTCGTAGGGCGCCTGTCGGCGGTACTCTTCCATCCCGATGAGATCGCTCTGGCAAAAGGAAGTCCGGAACACCGGAGGCGCTTCCTCGATCTCACGCTGAGTGTGGTTGAAGCCTCGTACTTTCAGAATCTGATGGGATACCGTCGAGCCCTGGCGCAGAAGAACCGTTTGCTGAAGGATCGACAGTTTGCCACGGAACGGGAATTGGCGGTTTGGGACGCGGAACTGGTCCAGTACGGGACTCCCGTGATCCTCGTCCGCCGGCAGCTTTTGAGCGCTCTGGAACGCGCTTGCCAGGAGTCATATTCCGCCTTGGCTCCTGACGGCGGGAGCCTCAAAATGGAGCTGGTTCCGTCGTTTCGTCCCCGCAGTCTTCCCGAGGACGAGGGCGACGAAGCTGCCTTCTGGAGAACGGAATTTCTGCACGCCTTGGGCGAAGGAAGGGCCCGCGAGCGGAAGCTGGGATTCGCCCAGATCGGTCCCCACCGTGAGCGCCTCGAGCTGCGCCTTCAGGGAAGAGCGCTGCGACGTTTCGGCTCGCAGGGCGAGATGCGATCGGCCGCGATCGCGTTGAAGCTAGGACAGGCCGCGCTGATTTACGAGCGGACGAAAGAGCGGCCCGTCGTCCTGTTGGATGATATTTTTAGTGAGCTCGATCAGCAGCGGACCCGAGCTCTGCAGAGTCTGTTGCATCACGAGCATCAGCTTTTCATCGCCACCGCTCGGCTCGACGACGTGGTTGGGATGCGAGACTTCGAGGACTTGAAAGTCTGGCTCGTTCGCGAAGGGAAACTCGAGGCGATCGACGATTTGCAGAGTATGCAGAGCCACTTCGAGCCAGACAAACTCGAAGGGAATGAGTGAAGACGTGGGCACGAGGATCCAGAGTCTGAAAGAGCTGATGGAACAGGTTCTATCCAAGGGCCCTCTCCGGCAGGGACTGAAACAGCAGGAGATTCTCGCATCATGGAACGAGGTCGTGG
This sequence comes from Candidatus Krumholzibacteriota bacterium, assembly GCA_963727455.1. GTDB lineage: Bacteria > Krumholzibacteriota > Krumholzibacteriia > JAJRXK01 > JAJRXK01 > JAOZPE01. The sequence goes on from CAVSGG010000001.1 coordinate 63,806, forward strand.
GAAACGAAATCGCCAAACACAGCGAAGCGATCGCCCTCAAGGATGGAGTGCTGTGGGTGCGAACTGAGGGAAGCGTCTGGGCGCAGGAGCTGAGCTTGCTCGTGCCGCGAATCCGCGAGGAGTTCGAAAAGAGGCTGGGCCCTGGAAGCGTGCGCGACGTGCGCTTTCACACCGGCAGTAATTCCAGGCCTTTGTGAGCAACATGGGAGTCCCCCCGAAACGCAGAACGAGGATGAAAACTTGGATGCAATGAGAAGTAACGGAGCGGAGAACTACACCGCGGATGGGATCCAGGTTCTTAAGGGCCTGGAAGCTGTACGCAAACGCCCGGCGATGTATATCGGTGGAACGGGACCTAGAGGGCTGCATCACCTCGTGTTCGAAGTGGTCGACAACGCAATCGACGAAGCCATGGCGGGCTTTTGTGACAAAGTGCTTGTCACCATCGAGGAAGACAACAGCGTCTGTGTTCTCGACAACGGACGCGGCATTCCAGTGGACATGCACAAGACCGAACACAAGCCGGCGCTCGAGGTCGTAATGACCTCGCTGCACGCCGGAGGGAAGTTCGACAAGGATGCCTACAAAGTTTCCGGCGGGCTCCACGGGGTCGGCGTATCCGTAGTGAATGCGCTCAGCACCTGGTGCAAGGTCGAGGTTTACCGAGGCGACAAGGTCTACGGGCAGGATTACCAGCGCGGGATCCCCACCGGGGCGATGCGAATATTGGGGGACAACGACCAAGCTCTCAGCGGCACCAAGGTCACTTTCCTTGCGGACGATACCATCTTCGACGAGGTCGAATACAACTTCGACACCCTCGCCCTGCGCATGCGCGAGCTGGCCTTCTTGAACGCCGGCATCACCATGACGATGGAGGACAAGCGCAGCAAGAAGCCGCAGCGCGTCGACTACAAATACGATGGCGGCATCACCGAATTCGTTTCCTGGTTGGTGGAGGCGAAGGAGCTGATCCACCCCAAGCCGATCTATCTGCGCGAAGAACGTGATGGCGTCGAGTGCGAAGTCGCCATGCAATATACCCACACCTACAACGAACAGATCTATACCTACACGAACAACATCCACACCATCGAGGGCGGAACCCATCTGAGCGGGTTCAAGGCAGCGCTAACCCGAACCATCAACAACTACGCCGCGGGCGCGGGACTTCTGAAGAAGGAAAAGGTGAGTCTCTCGGGGGACGACGTACGCGAAGGCCTGAACTGTATCATCACGACGCGCGTCCCCGAGCCGCAGTTCGAAGGTCAGACGAAGACGAAGCTGGGTAACAGCGAAGTGCGCGGCATCGTGGAAACCATGGTCAATTCAGCCCTGTCCGAGTTCTTCGAAGAGCACCCATCGGTTGCCCGGAAAATTTGTGAGAAAGCAATTGGCGCCGCGCGCAGTCGTGAGGCGGCGCGCCGGGCGAAGGAACTCACGCGCAGAAAGAACGCGCTGGAGTCCTCGAACCTTCCTGGAAAGCTCGCCGACTGCTCGAACACCGATCCTAGCGAATGTGAGATCTATTTGGTCGAGGGCGATTCCGCCGGCGGCTCGGCCAAGCAGGGACGCGACCGCGCCTTCCAGGCCATCCTTCCTTTGAAGGGCAAGATCCTCAATGTGGAGAAGGCGCGCCTCGACAAGGCCCTGAGTAACGAGGAAGTGAAGACGATCATAACCGCTCTCGGCACGGGGGTTGGTGAGGAGGACTTCGACCTCTCGCGTCTTCGCTATCATCGCATCATCATCATGACCGATGCGGACGTGGACGGCAGCCACATTCGCACGCTCATTTTGACCCTTCTCTATCGTTATATGTCTCCTCTCATTCGCCATGGCTACGTGTACATCGCCGAACCTCCCCTGTACCGCGTATCCAAGGGCAAGAAGGAATTCTACGCGCACAGCGAGACCGAGCGGGACGCGTACATCGAGGAGCTCGGAGGCAGCAAGGGCGTCTACGTGCAGCGCTACAAAGGTCTGGGCGAAATGAATCCAGAGCAGCTTTGGGAAACGACGATGAATCCCGAAACGCGCACCCTCACCCGCGTGCATTTGGGCGAAGACGAATTCCACGAGCAGGAGGCGGACCGCGTTTTCACCATGCTCATGGGGGAGCTCGTCGAGCCGCGCCGCAAGTTCATCGAAGACAACGCATCGACGGTCGACCTCGAGCAACTGGACATCTAGTAGGAGCGCAGAATGGCGGAAGAATTCAAAGAGCGAATTCAGACGGTAAACATTGAAAACAAGATGAAGTCCGCGTATCTGGACTATTCGATGTCCGTGATCATATCGCGTGCCCTTCCCGACGTTCGCGACGGACTAAAGCCGGTACATCGGCGAGTGCTCACCGCGATGAACGATCTGAACCTCTCGCCGGGCCGCCCCTATCGCAAGAGCGCGAAGATCACCGGTGACACCACGGGTAACTATCATCCACACGGAACCGCCGCGGTTTATGACACCCTGGTGCGCATGGCGCAGGATTTTTCTCTGCGCTATCCCCTGGTAGACGGTCAGGGAAACTTCGGCTCCATCGACGGAGACAGCCCGGCGGCCGAGCGATACACCGAAGCGCGTCTGGCTCCGTTCGCGATGGAGCTGTTGCAGGATCTCGACAAGGAAACCGTCGACTTCATTCCCAACTACGACGGATCGCGCGAGATGCCCTCGGTTCTTCCCAGCGCCATTCCCAATCTTCTGGTGAACGGAAGCACGGGCATCGCGGTGGGCATGGCCACCAATTGTCCTCCGCACAATTTGTGCGAGATCGTGGACGGACTGATCGCGCTGCTCGACGACCCGGAGCTGGAAGCCATCCAGCTCTTGGACCACGTGAAGGGCCCCGACTTCCCTACCGGCGGGATCATTCACGGGCGGCAGGGCATCATCGATTACATCGCGACGGGACGCGGCCGCATCGTGATGCGCGCACGCTGCGAATACGAAGAGCTCAAGAATGGCCGCGAAGCGATCATCGTCACCGAGATTCCCTACTACGTGAACAAGTCGGAGTTGATCCAGAAGATCGCCCAACACGTGCGCGCGGGGATTATCGAGGGAATCGCCGATCTGGCCGACGAGAGCGACCGCAAGGGAATGCGCATCGTAATTCAACTGAAGAAGGACGCGCATCGCGACGTGGTACTCAACCAGCTCTTCAAACACACAAACCTTCAGTCGACCTTTGGCGTCAACAGCATCGCTCTGGTGGGTACGCAACCGAAGCTTCTGAGCCTCAAGGACATGATGTCCGAGTACTTGAAGTTTCGCGAAGAGGTCGTGGTTCGAAGAACGGAATTCGAATTGCGCAAGGCCGAAGCGCGCGCGCACATCCTCGAGGGTTATCGTATCGCGCTGGAGAACATCGACGAAGTCGTCGAACTCATCAAGAAGAGCCCGGATGGGCCGACCGCCCGAGAGCGCCTCATGGAGCGCTTCGAACTCAGCGAGGTCCAAGCTCAGGCCATTCTCGACTTGCGTCTGCAGAGACTGACCGGCCTCGAACGCGACAAGATCGAAAAGGAGTACCTGGAACTCATTCAGGAAATCGAAAGACTGCGCAGCATTCTCGCCAGCCGCAGTATGCAACTCGGCATTATCCGGGACGAACTGCTCGAGGTACGCGAGAGATTCGGGGACGAACGCCGCACCGAGATCGTGGATGTGGAGGGGGAACTCTCGATCGAAGATCTCATTCCCGAGGAAGACATGGTGGTGACCATCAGTCACGGTCAGTACGTGAAGCGGCTGCCGGTCGACACCTATCGCCTCCAGGGCCGCGGTGGACGTGGTGTGACGGGCGCGAGCTTGAAGGACGAGGATTGGGTCGAGCACCTCTTCGTAGCCAACACGCACCAGTACCTGTTGGTCTTCACCAGTAGCGGCCGCTGCCATTGGCTGAAGGTACACCAGATCCCCCAGGCGGGCCGCGCCGCCAAGGGCAAGGCCATCGTGAATCTTTTGGCGCTGGAACGGGAAGAGTTGGTGCGCGCCATCGTGCCCGTGCCGGGAGAGTTCGACGAGAATCATTACGTGCTGTTTGTCACCGAGGCGGGACTGGTCAAGCGGACCTCGCTGGATCAGTTCTCCAACATTCGCCGCTCGGGAATCCGGGCCATCGACATCGTCGAGGGGGACCGCCTCATGGGCGCGGCGCTCACCGACGGCAGCACCCACGTGATCCTCGGCGTGAGGTCGGGAAAGTCGATCCGCTTCGACGAGAACGACGTGCGGCCCATGGGGCGCACCGCCCGCGGAGTGAAGGGAATCGAGCTCTCCTCGGGCGACGACCGCGTGGTGGGGATGATCGTGACCGACCCCAACGAAGAGGTCAGCGTGCTCTCGGTGACCGAGAACGGGTATGGCAAGAGAACTCCGCTGACGGAGTATCGCCCGCAGGGTCGCGGGGGCAAGGGCATCATCACCATGAACATCACCAAGAGGAACGGTCCTCTGGTGGGAGTCCAGCTCGCGCGCGAGGAGGACAGCCTCATGGTGATCACCCGCAACGGGATCGTGATCAAGATGGCCATGGAGAGCATCTCCAGCATGGGCCGCAACACCCAGGGCGTCCGACTCATCAACCTGGACGAGGAGGATGTGGTGGCCACGGTGGCGCCGGTTGCGGAGAACTCCGAGCTGGAAGCGGAGGGCGAGGACGACGCGGAATAGGCCCTAGTCGGCGCGCGGACTCGCCAAGAACGCGATCATGGGCCCCTCAGCCCGAGTGAAAGCGGAAGAACGCGCGAGGAAGGTCCACTCGCTGGCAGGAAAGAGCCGCTGGACCTCTTCGGGGGCAAGACGATAGCGGGTGCGGCGCGGGCCCGCGTGCGGGGCCCCGGGATCCAGCGACGATTCGCTCGCGTAGGTGCGCACGAATACGGCGCCCGCGGGCCTCAACCGCGCGCGCAGCCCTCTCATCAAAGTTTTTTCGTGGAATCGCACCATCAGCACCAGGCCGAAGGGCGCCTCGGGCAGCCGGGCAGAACTCGTCAAATTAATTTGATGAATTGTGATCCGATCCTCCAATCCGTGGCGCCGCGCCCGGTCCTGGGCCAGAGACAGGGCATCAGGCAGGCGGTCGTAGAGATGGACCCGGTAGCCCAGGGCGGCCAGAAACACCGCATTCCGGCCATTTCCCGCCCCAAGATCCGCGACGGACCCCAGAGCGGGGGCCGGAAGCAGCGCCCGTTGCTCCTGGAGGTAAGGGTCGGGACTCCACAGGGCCCCGCGACAGGGTCCGGCCTGCAGGGGCAGCTCCTTGGCCGGCCCCGCGAAGTAGCGGGCGTCATGGCCGCGCTGCAGCAAGTACTGCGCGGCGGCGCGCGCGCGCTCGGGCTCGTCATCGAAGACGATGAGTGAGGAGTCCGTCACGGGCAGCATGTGGGCGGGAAGATCGGCTGCAAAATCCATGGCCTGACCCAAAGGCAGACACGCGCTCCCGGGGAGATGATTGGCGGCGGAAGGAGGGGGTGGGCGAAGGTCCAGGATGCGACAGCCCCAGTGCCGCGTTTCCTCGGCGAGGGCGAGAAGCTCGGAAATGCTCGCGGGGCTGAGGGCGGGGCGGGTATCCATGGCGCGTTACTCTAGCAGAGAACTTCTCTTCCGCGGTAGCGCCGCCCCACCCGCAGGCGCTAGTCTCCACGCGCGCCCCGGGAGGTAGCATGGCCACCACGAAGATCAAGGATCCGGTCGAAGGGCTCATCGACCTGGACCGCCTGCCCGGCGTTCCCGCGGCGGCGGTGCGCGCCCTCATCGATACCCCTGAACTCCAGAGGCTGCGCCAGGTCAAGCAGCTCGGGTTCACCGAACTCGTCTACCCCGGCGCCACCCATACGCGCTTCGCCCACAGCCTGGGCGCCTTCCAAGGTTGCCAGCGTACGATGCGCCAGCTGCGCGCTGCGGGAGCCGAGATCCCTCCCGAGTGGTTCGTCGCCACGGCCCTGGCCTGTCTGCTGCACGACCTGGGCCACGGTCCCTTCAGCCACACCTTCGAAGCCGTGGTGCAGCGCAAGCACGAGGAGTGGACTCGAGAACTGGTGACGGGAGGCCCCGCCGTCCCCATGCGCCTCGAGGACATTCTTCCGGGCACGCTGGATCGCGTGCATCAGCTCCTGAGGGGAGCGGTGGAGGATCCGGAACTCGCATGGCTGGGAGACCTGGTGTCCAGCGCGCTCGACTGCGATCGCATGGACTATCTGCGGCGGGATTCCCTGCACACCGGCACGCGCTACGGTGCGATCGATCGGGACTGGCTGATCCGGGCCATGGTCCCCAGCCGCGACCGCCGCGCCATCCTGGTGGTCGAGCAGGGACGCAGCGCGGTGGAACAGTATCTGATCGGGCGCTACCACATGTTTCAGAACGTCTACTTGCACAAGACCGGGCGTGGCTTCGAGACGGCCTTCCGCGGGCTGTGCCGCCGCTTGCAGATTCTCGGCCCCGGTGCGACTCCCAGAGAGTGCCGGGTCATGCACATCCTGCACGAGGAAACCCTCGGCTTGGAGCGGTATCTCACTCTGACCGACGCCCACTTCCTGGTCGATCTCGACGCCCTGGTTGCGCACGAAGACTTGACCGTCCGCGTCCTGGCCCAGGCGCTGCGCTTCCGCCGTCCCTTGCGCAGTATCTCCTCCGACGGAGGGAGCGAAGCGCTCCAGGAGGAATTCGAGCGGCAGCGCGCTCGCGCGGACAAGGCCGGCCTGGATCCGGACTGCGCAGTGTGGGTGGATCGCGCAGCCGACGTTCCCTACCGCCCCTACTCACCGAGCGAGGGACGCAAGGGTCTGCGCGTGCGCACCGCATCCGGCCGTTTGGTGGACATCACCGAACTCAGCCCCACCCTCCGGGTGCTCGCGGAGCCGGTGGTGGTGCACCGGCTGTACTGGGTGGCTTTGCAGTGAAAACGCCCCCCGCCAGTGGCGGAGGGCGTTCCTCTCATCGATGGCGAAGGCTCTTGCCTCCGCGAATTCAGCGGCAGCTCAGAAGGATTCCTTCACCTCGTTGACGACTTCGGTGAGGACCTTCTTGGCGTCTCCGAACACCATGATCGCGTTGTCGTAGTCGAAGAGCTCGTTGCGGATGCCGGCAAACCCTGGCGACAGCGAACGCTTGATGATGAATACGGTCCGCGCCTCATGCACGTTGAGGATCGGCATCCCCGCAATGGGGCTGTTCGGATCGTTGATCGCCGCCGGATTGACCACGTCATTCGCCCCGAGAATGATCGCCACGTCGGTGGTCTTGAACTCGGGGTTGATATCGTCCATTTCGATGAGCTGCTCGTAGGGCACGTCGGCTTCCGCCAAGAGCACGTTCATGTGTCCTGGCATGCGCCCCGCCACTGGATGGATGGCGTAGGACACTTTGGAGCCGTGCTTCTCCAGGAGATTCGCGAGCTCTTTGGTGACGTGCTGGGCCTGCGCGACGGCCAGGCCGTAGCCAGGCACGAAGACCACCGATTCGGCGTCTTCGAGAATCATCGCCATTTCCTCCGGAGAGGACTGCTTGATGTTCGTGTAGCCCTCGCTGCCGCCGCCCGAGGTGTCACCTCCGAAGCCGCCGATGAGCACGTTGCCCAGGCTGCGATTCATCGCCTTGCACATGATCTCCGAGAGGATGATGCCCGAGGCGCCCACCAAGGAGCCCGAAACGATGAGCAGGTTGTTGCGCAGCACGAAGCCGGTCATCGCGGCCGCGATTCCCGAGTAGCTGTTCAAGAGCGAGATGACTACCGGCATGTCGGCCCCGCCGATGGGAATGACGGCCAGGACACCCAGAATGAGCGAGGCTGCCAACACGGCGAGACAGAGGCCGAGGACGAAGGTGCCCGAGTAGCTGCCGAAGGCGAGCATCCCCGCCACTGCCAGCGCGAAGACGAAGAGCACCAGGTTCAGGATGTGCCGCCCCGGGAGGAGGATCGGGTTGCCGGTCATCTTGCCCGCCAGTTTGGCGTAGGCCACCAGGCTCCCGGTCAGAGTCACCGCTCCCACTAAGAGTGAAAGGACGGTGGACACCGCCACGTCCATCCCCCCCAGGACCTGATGGACTTCCAGGACTCCGGTGTGACCGGGCATGGCCATGGTGCTGTGCACCGCGCGCCACACTACGCTCAAGCCCACCAGAGCGGAGGCCATCCCTCCGAAGCCGTTGAACACGGCCACCATCTCGGGCATTTGAGTCATCTGCACCCGGATGGCCGCAACCGCTCCGAGCAGACTTCCCAAAATCACGCCCGCGATCATGTAGCGGTAATCGACGGTTTGGGTCGCTCTCAGGTTGATGTCGAGCACGGTCAGTGCGATGGCCAGGAACATTCCGAAGCCAGCCAGCTGATTTCCGTGACGCGCCGTGCGCACCTTCGAGAGGCGCTTGATTCCAAAGATGAAGAACGCGGTGGATACCAGGTATCCCAGAGGAATGAGGTTGCTCTGCATCGATTACCCCTTCCTCTTGAACATCTGCAGCATGCGATCGGTCACCATGAAACCACCCACCACGTTGATCATGGCCACGGTGATGGCGACGAAGCCGAGAATGTTGGCCGTGCTCAGGCGCCCGGTCTGCGCGCAGTAGAGCGCGCCCACGATGGTGATGCCGGAAATGGCATTCGCTCCGGACATGAGCGGGGTGTGTAGAGTTGGCGGCACCTTCGTGATGAGCTCGACGCCCAGGAAGATGGCCAGCACGAAAACGGTGAGCCCCATCATGAATGGTGACATGGCTACTGTTCTCCCTTCTCGCCCAAGGCCTCGGCGGTGGCGGTGTGGATGACCTTGCCCTCGTGAAGGACGGTACATCCTCCGACGGCGGCGTCCTCGAGATCGACGCGGAAATTGCCCTCGCGATCTGTCATGTCGCTGATGAGGTTCAGAATGTTCTTGGCGTACATCTCCGAGGAGTTGACGGGGACGAGCCCCGGAACGTTCATCATCCCAACCAGAGTGACCCCGTGTTTCACCACGGTCTCGCCGGGAACGCTCAGTTCGCAGTTTCCGCCGGTCTCGACTGCGAGGTCGACGATGACCGAACCCACCCGCATGTTCTCCACCATCTCCGCGGTAACCAGCTTGGGGGCGGGCTTGCCCGGGATGGCCGCGGTGGTGATGACCACGTCGGCCTGTTCGATGCGTGCCTTCACCAGCTCGCGTTGCCTGGCGAGGAACTCCGCGCTCTGCTCCTTCGCATAGCCGTCCTTGTCCTCGACCTCTTGGGCATTCTCGTCGGGGGGAACCTCGATGTACTTTCCTCCCAGACTCTCCACCTGCTCCTTCACCGCCGGCCGCACGTCACTCACCTCGACGATCGCGCCCAGGCGCTTGGCCGTGGCGACCGCCTGCAGCCCCGCCACTCCGGCGCCCAAGATGACCACGTGCGCCGGCTTGATGGTCCCGGCCGGGGTTGTCATCATGGGGAAGATCTTCGGCAGATGGTTGGCGGCCATGATCACGGCCTTGTAGCCGGAGATGTTGGCCTGGGAGCTGAGCGCGTCCATCTTCTGGGCGCGCGTGATACGCGGCATGCAATCCATGGCCAAACAGCTCATCTTCTTGGCCTGGAGGGATCTCACCAGATCCAGATTGCGCGTGGGCCAGAGGAAGGAAATCAGCAGGCTACCCTGCTTCATCTGCTCCGCTTCCTCTTGCTGTGGCGGATGAAATTTGAGCACCAGATCGGCGGCGCCATAGCCCGCGGGGGCATCGGTCACGATCGTCGCCCCGGCCTTGCGGTAGGCGTCGTCGCTGATATAGGCCCCCTCACCGGCCTGGCTTTGAACCGAAACCGCGAAACCGGCCTTGATCAGCCGCGCCACGGTGTCAGGCGTCGCCGCCACCCGGGTCTCGCCAGGGTGTGTTTCCCTGGGAACGAAGGCGGTCAACATGAAGATTCCGTCCCGGTTAAAGGAATAGATCTGCAGCGATTTGCGCCCAAGAAGATAGTCGGACCCCTCCGGGGGTCCAAGACAATCCGTGGACGGCGTTTCGAATTCGAATCCGGCCCTTTTGACGCGCTGGCTTCCTTGACACCCCCCAAGGCCCGCGATTAGCTTAGACGCCCACGTGCTGGCGTAGCTCAGCTGGTTAGAGCACCAGATTGTGGATCTGGGGGTCGGTGGTTCGAATCCACCCGCCAGTACCATGCATCCTCCCTCGGCCTTTGAGGGCCCCGAACTCTTGCTCATGGCAAAGCGTATCGAAGCCAAGCTCGCCAAGGGAATGCGCGACATCGTCGGCGCGCCGATTCGGCGTAGACAGCGTATGATCGAGACCGTTCAGGGTGTGTTCGAGCGCTTTGGCTTCCAGCCCCTGGAAACGCCCGTCATCGAGGCCCGAGAAGTACTCGTGGGCGCCAAGGCCGGCGAGACCTCCCAGCGCATCTTCAGCTGGCGGCACGAGGAGGAGGATGCGGAGCTGGGGCTCCGTTTCGATCTCACCGTGCCTTTGGCGCGCTTCGTGGCCGCGCACCCCGAGCTGCGGCGGCCCTTCAAGCGCTATCAGGTGGGACCGGTCTTTCGGGTGGATAAGCCGGGCGCGGGGCGCTTTCGCGAATTCCTGCAGTTCGACATCGATACGGTGGGCAGCCGGTCCATGTTGGCCGACGCTGAGATCCTGGGCGCGATGAGCGAGGCTCTGAGAGCGCTGGGGCTGCCCTCGCACACCATTCGCTGGAACCACCGCGGCGTACTGAACGCCGCCCTGCGCCGCGCGAAGATCGAGCCCAGCCGGGCCGCCGGCGTCATTCGCATTCTGGACAAGGAAGACAAAATCGGAATCGAAGGGGTACGGGCGGAACTGGGAGGAGGGCGCATCGACGCGGAATCGGGCGCACCCATCCCCGGCCTCGGCCTCCCGGAGCCACAGATCCACGCACTGGGCGAGTTCCTCGAGCTGCATGACGAGACGGATGACGGGCTGGTCGAGAAATCCAAGCGCTTCTTGGCGGGCACGAAAAGCGCCGAGGCGGCACTGAAGGAAATCGACGAACTCAGGGCCCATCTGGAAGTCATGGGTTGCGCCGAGCGGGTGCGCTTCTCGCCCAATCTCGCGCGCGGGATGGACTACTACACCGGCCCCATCTTCGAGGCCACGCTCGATGAGCTGCCCGACTATGGATCGATCATGGGCGGAGGCCGCTACGACGAGCTCGTCTCCCGCTTCAGCGGCGAGCAGTTGCCCGGAGTGGGGGCCTCGATCGGGGTCGACCGCCTGCTGGCTGCGCTCGATCAACTCGAGAGCCGCAAGCAGAGCGGGACGGTCACCGAAGTGCTCGTTACCACGATGGACCGCAAGCTTACCCTTACTTACCAGGCCCTGGTTCGCGAGCTGCGCGAGGCCGGGCTGAATGCGGAAATCTATCTGAATCCCAAGGCGCGTCTGGGTGATCAGCTCAAGTACGCGTCCTTCTGGCAAATTCCCTATGCCGTCATCGTGGGCGAGGACGAGCTGAAGGAAGAAAAGGTCACGATCAAGGATCTCGAGGAAGGCGCGCGCGCGGCTTCCAAGATGGACGATCGGGCCGAGTGGGTCGAACAACGTCCCGGACAGTTCTCATTGGATCGGGCGAGTTTGATTCCGACCCTCAAGAAGCTTCTCGGGCACGGAGGCTGAAAGCCCGCACGCGCCCGGGGAATCTCGCTGCACGCGCCTCCCCCGCGCGCCTGCTGGAATGCGCTGTGCTATACTTTTTCTTTCCATGACCAGGTTTTCCGCATCCACTTTCCAACGAACGCTGGCCAGTTTCGGCGCAGTGGTCTTCGTGCTGCTCGCCATGGAGATCGTGCTGCGCTTGTTCATCGCAACCCCCTCCACCACCGAACCTGACCCGCAGTTCGAGTACTTTCAGCGCCCTTATTCACGCCAGGTATTCAGTTCGGAGGGCTACAGCAGAACTCGCCTCAATCGCTACGGCTTCAACGACAGCGATCCACTGCCGAAGAAGCCGCCCCTGCGGGCGTTGATCGTGGGAGATTCTTTCACCGAGGCGATGCAGGTGTATCCCGATCAGAACTTCGGGAGCATTGCCGAGTCGCAGGTAAACGGCCTGGAAGTCTGCAACGCGGGGCGTTCCGGTTGGGGACCACCGGATATCGCGGCCTTTGTGAAGCTGCGCGCGGCCGAGTTTCGCCCCGACCTCCTGGTCATCCAATGCAACGATCTCGATCTCCAGGAGTTTACGCGCGACTGGGAAATCCATCTCCGCCGGACGGACGATGGATACCAGCTCGTCATCCCCAAGAAGCCCGCCGCCAGCAGTGGGGTTCAGCGCTGGGGCGCCGACCTGAAGCGCGCCTCTGCCCTATTCACGCTCATCCAGAGACGAATCGACGTCCTGACTCGCCTGGAGCGAGACCGGCTCGAGAAACACTTTTCTCCACCGCCCGCGCAGGCGGCCGAGAATTCCGATACCAATTTTCCTTCCGACGCGGTGGACATGCTGGTGTATCTGTACCGTCAAATGTCCCGCATTTATCCCGACATCATCTATCTCTACATTCCGCGAATCGATTATTCCAAGAACGGGGGAGAGCTCACCACGCCGCAGAACCGCGAGGTGTACTTGGAGTTTGCCAGGCGCTGTGGGGTTACGCTCATCGATCCCACCGACGCCCTCTTGAAGGAATACCATCGGAGCGGACAGCCCTGTCACGGCTTTCAAAACAGCGAAATGGGAAAGGGCCACATGAACGCGCGCGGTCACCGAGTGGTAGGCAAGTTGCTCGCTGAAGAGTTGAGGAAACATCTACCATGATCTTCTCCTCGATCGAATTCTTCGTGTTCTTGGCCCTGGTCCTCTTGGGCTTGGGACTCTTGCGCAGGGAAGAGGGCCGGCGGAATCTCCTGCTGGTGTCCAGCTACGTATTCTACGGCTGGTGGGACTGGCGCTTCTGTTTCCTCATTCTCGCCTCGACCATCATCGACTATGCAGCCGGCCGTTTCATGGAACGCAGCTCGACGCAAGTCGCGCGCAAGCGCTGGCTCGTGGTGAGCCTGGTCGCGAACCTTGGCATTTTGAGCGTCTTCAAGTACGCCAATTTCTTCTTGGGCAACTTCAGGCCGCTGTTCGGTGCGGCGGGGGTGAACCTTCCTCACCTGAACATCATTCTGCCGGTGGGGGTCTCCTTCTTCACTTTCCAAACGATGAGCTACTCGATCGACGTCTACCGCAGGAAGTTGCCCGCCACGCACAATTTTCGCGACTTCGCGCTCTTCGTTTCCTTTTTCCCGCAACTGGTGGCGGGACCCATCGTCCGTGGCGCCGAATTCCTGCCTCAACTCGCGTTCGTACATCCCCTGAAACGCTCGAACATCCACGCGGGACTGGACATCTTTCTGCGCGGTTTCACCAAGAAGGTGTTGTTCGCGGACACCCTGGCGACCTACGTGGATCCCGTGTTCGCACACCCGGCCGCGTATTCCTCGGGAACGGCGTGGATGGCTGTCATCGCCTACGCCTTCCAGATCTATTACGACTTCTCCGGCTACAGCGACATGGCCATTGGCGTGGGCAAAATGATGGGCTTCGAGCTGCCGGTGAACTTCCGGCACCCTTATCGCAGTCTCAACGTCACCGAATTCTGGCGCCGCTGGCACATCACCCTCAGCGGGTGGTTGCGTGATTACCTTTACATTTCCTTGGGCGGAAACCGAAAGGGCCGCGGGCGCACTTACGTCAATCTGATGCTCACGATGTTGCTCGGCGGTCTCTGGCACGGGGCCTCCTGGAATTTCGTGGTATGGGGCGGGCTGCACGGAGCGGCTCTGGCTGTTCACAAACTCTACATGAGCTTGCGGGGAGAGAATGCCCCCGCCCCCGGCTTCGTGCGCAAGTTCTTCTCCTGGGCCGCGACCTACGTGTTCGTGCTCGTGACCTGGGTGTTCTTCCGCGCACAGAACTTCTCTACCGCGTGGACCTATTTGCAGAAGCTCGCCTTCGCGAACGCGCGCGGCATCGAATGGTATTACGTGCAGGCCATGGTGGTCATCGCGTTGGGGGCGGCGCTGCACATCGCGGTGGTTATGCGCGACGACCGCGAGCTCGTCATCGACTTCCGACGGCCCATCATGTGGGGCGTGGCCGTAGGTATGATGATCGTCATCCTCCTCTACTCCCCCTTCGGTAACAGCCCCTTCATCTACTTCCAGTTCTAGCTTACGGCGACACGCCTCCGCGCCTCTCAGCCACCCTATGCTATACTCTCTCTTGCCATGATCAGACCACCGCGTCTCCTTTTTCGCCAGGCCATCGCCCGTTTAGGCGCGATCGCTTTCGTTTTGCTTTCCATGGAATTCGTGCTGCGTTTGTGGATTGCGACACCCGCGACCACCGAGCCTGATCCACAGTTCGAGTACTTTCAACGCCCCTATTCGCGGCAAGTGCACAGCTCGGAAGGCTATAGCCGCACGCACATGAACGAATTCGGTTTCAATGACGAAGATCCTTGGCAGCAGGAACCGCGGCGCCGCGCCCTGCTTGTCGGCGATTCCTATACCGAAGCAATGCAGGTCTACCCGGGGCAGAATTTCGGCAGTGTGGCCGAGTCTCTGGTAGATGGCTTGGAGGTTTGCAACGCGGGACGCGCGGGGTGGGGGCCGCCCGATCTTGTGGCCTTCGCAAAAATCCGTGGAAGGCAATTTTCGCCGGACGTGGTGGTGATTCAGCTCAACGACGGCGATCTCAGGGAGTTTTTTAGGCCAGGGTCAGCCCACATGATTCCGGATCAGGATGGGTGGGAATTGGTGGTTCCTGAGATAAGAGCGGATGCCTCCTGGAGCCATGCCCTGCTGCGCTCGTTGATGCAGTCTTCTTCCTTGATCACCCTCCTGGGGTGGCGCAGTAGGACCCTGCTGAATCTCGAGAGGGGGCGTCTCCGCGAACGCTTCGTGCCCAGGGCGGTGCAGGCTGCCGGCTTGACTGGAAAATCCCGGACTGCGACGGATAGCCAGGGGGTACCTTTCGAAGCAACGGACATGCTCTGTGCTTTGCACTGGAGACTCAACGAGAGCTATCCCGATCCCATTTACGTCTGCATTCCGCGCATCTCGTACCTGGATGACACCGTTGCCTATCCGCGGCGCCGCGCGATCTATCACGAATTTGCCGCGCGTACCGGCGCCGTGTTCATTGATCCCACCGACGCGCTCCTGGCCGAGTACCATCTCCATGGGCAGCCCTGCCACGGATTCCAGAACAGCGAGATGGGGAAGGGGCACCTCAATGCACGGGGACATCGGGTGGTGGGCGAGCTTCTCGCGGCCGAACTGCGGAAGCGACTCCCAAAATCGAGGTAAGCCTTCCTTACTAGGAACGCGTCAGATGCTCATTCTTGCGCGGGCCGCCCTTCATCCTTTGTGTCGAGGTCCGGAAGCTAGCGCTTTTCCGGCGGGATGTAATCGCGCTCTAGGGGACCGGTGTAGATCTGACGCGGGCGTCCGATTCGCGCGTGGGGATTCGCGTGATGTTCACTCCACTGCGCGAGCCAGCCCGGCATACGCCCCAAGGTGAAGAATACGGTGAACATGTTCACCGGGATTCCCATCGCCTTGTAGATGATCCCGCTATAGAAGTCGACGTTCGGATAGAGCTTCCGCTCGATGAAATAATCGTCCTCCAGAGCGATTCCCTCCAGCTGCATCGCGATGTCCAGAATGTCGCTGCTTCCTCCCACCGCCTTCAACACGTCCTGGGTCATCTGCTTGAGGATCCGCGCGCGCGGGTCATAGTTTTTGTAGACCCGGTGGCCGAATCCCATCAGACGGATGTTGTTCGAACGGTCCTTGGCCAGCTCGAGATACTTGTGTCCGTCACCGTTGTAGTTGTCGCGGATGTCGTAGAGCATCTCGATCACGGCCTGGTTGGCACCGCCGTGCAACGGACCCCACAGCGCATTCACCGCCGCGCTCACCGACGAGTAGATGTTGGCATCACTGCTTCCCACCAGACGCATCGTCGAGGTCGAGCAGTTCTGCTCGTGGTCGGCGTGCAGGATGAGCAGCACGTCGATCGCGCGTTCCAGAACCGGATTGACTTCGTAGGGTTCGGAGGGCGTGGCGAACATCATGTGCAGGATGTTCGCGGCATAGGACAGCCGGTTGCGGGGATAGATGAACGGATGCCCGATACTGTACTTGTACGAGTACGCGGCGATGGTACCCATCTTGGCTAGGATGCGGTGGATGCTCACCCGCACCTGTTCCTCGTCGAAGGGATCGAGGCTGTCGGGATAAAAGGTCGAGAGGGTTCCCATGACCGCCGACATGATTGCCATCGGATGCGCGCGAAGTGGGAACGCCCGGAACATCAGCCGGATGTCCTCGTGCAGCAGAGTGTGGTGTGTGATGTTGCTCGTGAAGGCCGCGAGGCGATCCTTCTTGGGGAGCTCCCCCTTCAGCAGGAGATAGGCGACCTCGAGGAAGGTGCTCTTTTCGGCCAGCTGTTCGATGGGATAGCCGCGATAACGAAGGATTCCCTCTTCACCATTGATGAAAGTAATATCGCTGGTGCAGGACCCGGTGTTGACGAAGCCGGGATCGAGGGTGACGTAGCCGGTATCCCTACGCAAGGTGGAGATGTCGATGGATTTTTCTCCCTCACTGCCGGTGAAGACGGGATACTCGAAAGTTTTTCCATCAACGATCAGCTTGGCGACATCAGACATGAAACTGCTCCCTGTTCTGAAGTGGGGCGGTGAAGTCGAGAATGGCGCCTCGACATTTACGGGCAGCTTCGATTCAAACAGTCGTTTCGAAGGATCCCGCCAAGGTGAATGATATGTCGCAAAAGAACGCTATCCAAGGAACAGATGCCCACGACGCCGATTTTCCGGCCGAGAACGAAACGGACGCCAAGGAACCCCGCTGGGAGCTGGTTCGCATGGCGCGCAGCTTCTGGAAGCGGCTCCGCTGGACCGTCCGCCTTCTGGTCTTGGGCGCGGGAGTCTTGCTCGTCGCCCAGCTCTTCGCGCTCTATCGCGCACTCGCCGACCTGCATCCCTGGCTCGGTCTCGCGGGGGTGCTCGTGTTCGTGGGGCTCTTGGCTTGGCTGGTGGGCCGCCCCCTCGCGAGTGCGCTGCGTCTTCCCGGGGTGGTGACGCCGCCGCGCATGCCCGCGGCTCCGCAACGCACCGCTTCTGACGCCCGGCGCCAGCTGAAGTACCTGGAGCGCTACCTGCGCGCGCAGCAGAGAAATCCGGCCCTGAGTGCGCAGAAGGAGAAGTTGCAGGAGTCACTGCGAGCGGTGGGCGAGTTGCGGCAGACGGCGCGAAAGCTCGACGATGCGCGGGAGCTCTCCGCGCGCATCACCCACGTGGAGCGCGAATATGTGCTCCCGCTCCTGGAGCCACTGGATCGTCGTGCCGAGACCCTCATCCATCGCGAGGCCCTGGCCATCGGGTCGATGACCGCTCTCTCTCCCAACGGCACCCTCGACGCATTCTTGGTGCTATGGCGCAACATCAATCTCGTCGCGGCCCTGGCTCGTCTCTACTACGGACGTCCAGGATTGATCGGAACGGGACTCATCCTGCGGGACGTTTCCTCCGCCATCCTACTCTCCAGCGTGCTGGAGCAGATCAGCGACATGGGGGGCAGCCTCTTGCGCAAGCTCGGGGAGGGCGGGCGCAGCATTCCCCTTTTGGGGGCGCTGGTGGGGCCGGTCCTGGACGGCACGATCAACGGACTCATGACGATGAAGGTGGGATACCTGGCCCAGGAGCGGTGTCGCTCGTTTCGGGCTTGGGACGGCCGAACCAAGCGCGGTATCATCCGGCGGACCTTTCATCTGGTCGGTGATTCGGCCGCGCTCTTCATGGAGGAGCTCAACAAGTCGGTAGTGCAGTCGCTCAACTTGGTGAAATTCACCGCGGAAGCCGGCAAAGGCGCCGCCCACACCGTGAGCTCCAAGGCGCTCGCTCTGTGGAGGAGCATTCGTCGAGTGATGGGCCCGCAACCGTCCTGGGATCAAGAGTCATGAATTCTTCCAAGCGACCGTCCGCAGAAGACCTTCCCGAAGCCTACCGCGGATATCTCGCCGAAGTCCCCGAGGGGGACATCGTTCTGAGCCTGGCCGTGGCGTGGACGGAGACCAAGGCTCTGTTGCGCGGGCTCAGCGAAGAGCGGGCGGGGCACCGCTACCAGGAGGGAAAGTGGAGCATCAAAGAAATTTTGGTGCATCTGATGGACACGGAGAGAATTTTCGTCACGAGGGCCCTGCGTTTCGCTCGCGGCGACGCCACCGAGCTACCCGGATACGACCAGGACCACTATGTAACGCACTGTAACGCGGGAATTCGTCCCACCGCAGAACTCATCGAAGAATTTCAATGGATGAGGGGTGGCCATCTCCGCTTCTGGCGTGGTCTTCCCGAGGCGGCCTGGCAGCGTCGCGGCGTCGCCAATGGGTGCGAATTCACGGTGGCAGCCATCGCTTGGATTCTCGCCGGGCACGAACGCCACCACCGCCGCATCATCCAGGAACGCTATCTCTGAGGAGCTTGCCTGGGCGACACGCTGGCTCTAAGCTGGCGCGGTTCGCTCGCCCCCGTGTTCGCTTGAGGAGGCAGAAGAGGTGGGTCCGTCCGTTCTACTTACGATCGAGCTCGCGCTGGGGGTGGCGCTCGGACTTTTAGCGGCCCTGCTCTTTCTGCGGCGGCGCAGCACCCCGGCGGGTCTGACCCTGGCCTTCGTGGTGGTCCTGGCTCTGGCCGTGGTGCCCCCCGCCCTCCTGGGTCCCCGCATGGCGACGCGCCCGAGGCGCGTCCGCGTGGTGAGCGTTCTCGACCAGCCCACGACCCAGGCCCTGACCGAGGCTTTCACGCGACGCACCGGGATTGTCTGCGACGTGGATCCTTTCGCTGGAGGCACGCAGACCACGGCGGGTCTGATTCTCCAGGGGCGGCTCCACCCGGACGTTCTTTTGGGGGGAACGGTGGAGATCCACGAGGAACTGGCCCAGAAGCAGCTTCTGGCCCCCCACGTCATTCGCCCAGATAGCAGGCGCACCAGTCTCTACGACGACCCCGATGGGCGCTGGACTCCGCTCTATCTCGGGCTTTTGGGACTGGTCTACCGGCCTTTGCCGGAGTTCCAGGCACGCGCGCCGGACTGGCTCAGTCTGATTCAACCCCGCTTCAAGAACCGGGTCTCCATTCCCGCACCGGACAAATCCGGCGGGGGCCTGGTCTTTCTCGCCACCCAGCTGCAGCGGCAGAAAGAGATCGAGAAGTGCTGGGAGTACCTGCAGCTCTTGGACGAAAACGAAGTCCACTGGGAGGACCGCTCGAGCGTGCCCATTTCCCGCGTGGCGGCGGGAACCATGGATCTTGGAGTGGCCTGGGCGCACGACGTCCTGCGACGCATCGAGAGCGAGCGACTCCCGGTGAAGATGACCATTCCGCGCGAAACCGGCTTCGAGGTGGGGGCGGCCAGCATCTTGGCCAACGCGACCGACCCGGAAGCCGCGCAGCGCTTTCTCGATTTTCTCACCGGCAAGGAGGCGGGGCGCATCCAGGCCGAGGTGGGCCATCGGGTGCCGCTGCGCACCGACATCGATCTCCCCGGCTATCTGGACCACTCGCTGCCCGATTTGAAGACCGGCAGTGGAGGGATGCACTACGACCGCGCGTTCGTGGTCAAGAACCAGGACGCGTGGATCAAACGCTGGAAGGCCATGCGCGCGCAGAGCTGAAGCGGCCAAAAGGCGAAAATCGCTCCACCGTTGCGGTCGAAGCGCTCGAACTTGCGTCTTGCGGCCCGCCACCCTACACTTCCTAGCCGGTTTGTGCCGTTTGCGGCGACTTTCATGCGCGGCCACTGGAAGCGGTGGTTCGCACCCCACGTTCAAGCGAGAGACTCGTAAGGAATCCCATGGCAACACTCGAACTGACCCGTCCGCTCGTTCTGGCGATCGATCTCGACGAGACCTTCCTGGAGGCGGATGCAAGCTCCAAGCAAGACCTCCTGGACCTTCTCGACGGTTCGCGGGAGCAATTGAATCTCATCTACATGAGCCACGACACGGCCGAGGGCTTGATCGGCCTGGCCGCGAAGGCCGAGCTTCCGGTTCCCGATGTCTTCCTTTCCGACAGCGGCACCACCGCTCTTAAGGGAGATGGAAGCGGGACCATCGACACCTTGCAGCGGAACATTATTCAACTGTGGCCAGGGAAGGCCGCGGTGAGTCGTGTGGTCGAGGCCATCGAAGGTGCACAGCTTCTGGAAGACGACTCGCCCTGCCGCCAGGCAGTCCACTACGACAACGATGAAGCCTACGAAGCTCTGGTGAAGGGCACGGACTCGATCGGTTGCCACCTGGTACTGCGTCGCAACAATCGGGTGGACGTCTTGCCCTACGGCGTGGACAAGGGATCGTCCCTGGGTCGATGGGTCGTGGAAGAAAACCACAATCCCATGAGCGTGTTGGCCTACGGCGAGAGCCTCGGCGACGTTTCACTCTTCGGCCGCGGGTGGCGCGGAGTCTGTTTTCCACACGGACCACAAGAGATGATCAAGGAGGCCACGCGCTTCCACAACGTGTACGTGGCCGAGGCGGATGGCCCCGCCGGCGTGCTCGATGGATTGCGTCACTTCGGGTGGATTCCCGCCACCGCCGGAGTTTGACGGCAGGGCGAAATTTCCCTGGAACACATCGCTAAGATGGAATTCCGGTCCCTTCACGGGGGCCGGTTTTTGTGTCCTCCCTTCGCGCCTCTTGGACAGGCCGGAGGCAAAAAGGGGGAGAAGACGGGAACTCATTTTCACCTCGCTCGTTGAATCCGTGAGCCTGGTAACGAGACGGAAAGGTGGAACCCCATGTTGAACCCGAGAAACATTGCCCCCCGAAAGCTTCGGGTATTGGGCCTCACATTCTTTGCACTGGCAATTCTCTCTGCGGGCGTCTTGATCGGACACAATTCGCGCTCCGCAAACAATCCTCTTTTGGCGACGGATGCGCACGCGCAAGAGCCCCTGGGTCGTCTGCGCGACACCGCGGACGTGGCGGAAATGGTGACGCCGAGCGTTGTGAACGTATTTACCACGCGCACGGTCAACGTCCACAGTCCTTTCGAAGACGATCCCTTCTTCCGCCGCTTCTTCGGTATGCCCGAAAACGGCGGACCCCAACAGCAAGAATCCAAGAGCCTTGGCTCAGGTGTGATCGTGAGTAGCGACGGTTATATCCTCACAAATAACCACGTGGTGGAGGGCGCAGACGAAGTGAGCGTCCACACTCAAGACGGCGACGAGCTGGATGCGAAGGTCATCGGAACCGACAAGGCCAGCGACCTCGCTCTTTTGAAAGTGGATAGAAAGGACCTCACCCCGATTCTCATCGGGGACAGCGACAAGCTGCGCGTGGGCGAGGTCGTACTGGCGGTCGGCGATCCCTTTGGCGTGGGAGAGACCGTGACGATGGGCATCGTGAGCGCCAAGAATCGCGGCATCGGCATGGCCGACTACGAGGACTTCATTCAGACCGACGCTTCGATCAACCCGGGCAATTCGGGCGGCGCGCTGGTGAATCTCCGCGGAGAATTGGTAGGGATCAACTCCGCCATTCTCAGTCGAAGCGGCGGCAGTCAGGGCATCGGATTCGCCATCCCGGTGAACCTCGCCAAGGTGGTCATGGACAATCTCCGTGAGCATGGAAAAGTGGTGCGGGGATACCTTGGAGTGAGTCTGCAGGATGTGAATAAGAATCTCGCACGCGGACTCGGACTGGACTCCGACACCCACGGCGCCGCGGTCACTTCGGTCGTCGATGGAAGCGCGGCGGCGGACGCGGGCTTAAAGGTCGGCGATGTCATCGTCGCGCTCGACGGCAAGCCGGTGAAGTCCATGCAAAAGCTGCGCATGCAAATTGGACACACTCCGCCCAAGACGAAGGTTAGGTTGACCATCAACCGTAACGGCAAGACCAAGGATATCTCGGTAACTCTGGGCACGCGTCCCAGCGACGAGGAGCTGGCCGCGGGCGAGACTTCTCCCGAGGCCGAATCGGCGAACTCGGTGCTGGACGGCATGCGCCTGCACGACGCCACTCCCCTGCTTCTGCAGCAGCTGCGACTTCCCATGGACGTGTCTGGACCCGTGGTCGTCTCGGTCGAGCCCAAAAGCCCGGGCGCGCGTGCGGGGATCCAGCAGGGCGACGTAATTCTTCAGGTCGACCGGGAGCCGGTGAAGAACGTGGACGAGTTGGAAAAGGCAGTGGCCAAAGTGCGCAAGAACAATGCGAAGCGCCCGGTGGTCCTGCTAGTGCAGCGCGGGAGGGTGACGCTCTACGTCGCTCTCGAACCGAACGAGGATTAGTGTCGACCGCCGAGGGGCGGGAGACATTGACAGTTTTCAGAAAGGGGCGGCCCCCAAGGTCGCCCCTTCGTTCATGAGCGCTCGGAGGATCTCAGAGTTTCTCGCAGAAGGTCCCCGCCACCATGTCGTGCAGGGCTTGCTTGCGTTCGTTGGTGAGGACCAACAAATAGCCGAAGAAGAACCAGCCAGACACGAAGTTCTTGATGAAAAAGCGGAGGCTCGCTCGGGCAAAGCTGCAGCGGCCACCCTCGGTGTCGACCACTTGAATTCCCATGGCGCGCTTTCCTACCGTGGCCTGCCAACTCGAGGACAAGAGCAGCGCCTCGTAGAGCCAGGCGATGACGGTGGAGACCGCGTAGTAGACCCAGGGCAGCGAGGCCCAAATTTCGTGAAAACTCAGGTGCTCAGCGGAGTCGGCCAGGGCCATGTAATTGTCCAGTAGACCGAGAGCGTAGGCGATGAAGAACCAGATCATCCCTACGAAGCCCATGGCCAAGCCATCGATGATGAAGGCGCCGGCGCGAATCCAAAAGCCCGCGTACTCCACCGGGGCCTCATCCTCTTCGGCCAAAAAACCAGCAGATTCCGCGCTTTCCTGCACGAAGGGAGCTGCGGGCTGGTCTTGGCCCGAGACTGCGGGCGCGGAAAGCTCTTCTTGCGCGGATGGCGGATCCATGGCATGGGGGAAATCCATGACGCGCGTCCAGATCTGGTGCTGCTCATTCCAGATGTAATCCGTTGGCCCTAGGCGCCCGGACTGAACGAGTCGCTGGATTTCCTGAAAGGAGACGGGACCGTGCCGCACCCCCTGGATTCCGTACCAATAGCCGTTCTCGTTCACGACACCCTTCTCCTCGGCGGATCTTCCTCGCATGGACTCGGGGCTGAGTGTATCCTACTCAGCGCCGATCGACCACCACGCACGGGGAGCTTAGAGCCCATGAGCGAAAAGAGCACTCGAGAACTGATCGAGGAATATTTGGAAGAAGGCCCTTACGCAGTCGTTGGCGCCTCTACCGACCGCAACAAGTACGGCAACAAAGTGTTGCGTGCGTATCAACAGACCGGTCGTGATGTCTATCCGATCAATCCCAAGGCGGAAGAGGTCGAGGGGCTGAAGGCCTACCCCGATCTCGCCAGTCTTCCCTTGGTACCCCGCGGAATTTCCATCATCACCCCGCCCTCCGTTACGGAGAAGGTCGTCCTTCAAGCGGCCGAGCTCGGGGTGAGCTACGTGTGGATGCAGCCGGGCGCCGAGAGTGAAAAGGCGATCGAGAGCGGCAAGCGGGCCGGCCTCGGAGTCATTGGAGACGGGAGCTGCGCCTTGGTCGTGATGGGGTTTCATGAAGATCCGAGCAGTTGATCCAGCCTTAGGAAGGCGCGCGACTTCGCCGAGCGAACCACAGTGAGGAGAATTCCGATGAGACGCATTCCGTGGACCGTTGCCGCTTTGAGCCTGGCACTCAGCCTGGTTTGGGCCCAGTCCTCGCGCGCAGTCAAACCCCGCTATGAGCGCAAGGGCAACCAGGAGAACGAGGAGGCCAAGAAGAAGGGGGTCATGAGCGAGGACACCTTCAAAGGCCTCAGCTTTCGGGCATTGGGGCCGGCTCTCACCAGCGGGAGAGTTGGAGATCTGGCGGTCGACCCCAACAATCCCAAGCGCTATTTCGTGGCGGTTTGCTCAGGCAACGTGTGGAAGACCGAGAACGACGGGACGACCTTCGAGCCTGTCTTCGACAAATACGGCTCCTACAGCATCGGCTGCGTGACGCTGGATCCCAACGATCCGCACCTGGTTTGGGTTGGAACCGGAGAGAACAACTCGCAGCGCTCGGTGGCCTACGGGGACGGAGTCTACAAATCGACCGACGGTGGGCAAAACTTCAAGAACATGGGCTTGAAGGAAAGTGAACACATCGGAATGATCGCAGTGGATCCGCGCAACAGCGACGTGGTGTTCGTCGCGGCCCAGGGCCCTCTCTGGCGTAGCGGGGGAGATCGGGGTCTCTACCGCACCGAGGACGGCGGGGAAACTTGGGACAAGATCCTCGACATCGACGAAAACACAGGCGTCAACGAGGTTCATCTCGACCCGCGCAATCCGGACGTCATGTATGCCACCACCTACCAACGGCGCCGTCACGTGTGGGTCCTTCTGGACGGCGGGCCAGGCAGCGGCATTTACAAGTCCACCGACGGTGGAGAGAACTGGGAGGAACTGACGAACGGAATTCCCGATGTCGACAAGGGGCGCATCGGGCTCGCGATTTCCCCCGCCGACCCCGACTTTGTCTACGCCATCATCGAAGCCCAGGACAAAGAAGGTGGAGTCTTCCGTAGTACGGATGCCGGAGCCACCTGGAAGAAGATGTCCTCGACCATGTCGACCAGCCCGCAGTACTACAACGAGCTAGTTTGCGACCCGAATGACCCGGACCGCGTCTACAGCATGGATACTTTCCTCAAGGTCAGCGAAGACGGCGGGGCGACCTTTTCGCGCGTGCCCGGCAAGTACAAGCACGTCGACAACCACGTTCTGTGGATTGACCCCGACGATACGGACCACATGCGCGTGGGGTGTGACGGCGGTCTCTATGAAACTTGGGACCGCGCAGCGACCTGGCTGTTCAGAGCCAATCTGCCGGTCACGCAGTTCTACAAGATCGCCATCGACAACGATTCACCCTTCTACAATGTCTATGGCGGCACCCAGGACAACAACACCATCGGCGGTCCGACCCGCACCAACAGCGCCAGTGGAATCCACAACTACGACTGGTACATCACGCTCGGTGGCGACGGCTTTGGGCCGGCGGTGGACCCCGAGGACCCCGATATCGTCTACTCGCAGTGGCAGTACGGCAATCTCGCCCGTTACGACCGGCGCAGCGGCGAAGTGCAGGACATCCAGCCTCAACCCGAGAAGGGCGAAGTTCTCAAGTGGAACTGGTCGTCGGCCCTCCTCATCAGTCCTCACGATCCGCATCGCCTCTACTATGGCGCGAACAAACTCTTCCGCAGCGACGATCGCGGGGACAGCTGGGTGAAGGTGAGCGGCGATCTGACACGCCAGCTCGACCGGAACGCGCTTGGGGTGATGGGGCGGGTTTGGAGCGTGGACGCAGTCGCAAAGAACAACTCGACCTCGTATTACGGGACCATCGTGAGCCTTAGCGAATCGCCTCTGCAGGAGGGACTTCTCTACGTCGGTACCGACGACGGCCTCATTCAGGTGAGCGAGGATGGAGGACAACACTGGCGAAAGCAGGAGAGCTTCTCGAACGTTCCCGACATGAGCTATGTCTCTTACATCATCGCTTCCTCGCACGACGTGAACACCGTCTATGCATCCTTCGACAATCACAAACGAGGCGACTTCCAGCCCTACCTTCTCAAGAGCACGAATCGGGGCAAGGGCTGGGATTCGATTAGCGGAGACCTTCCCGAGCGCGGCAGTGTCTACGCGATCGCCGAGGATTACCTCGATCCGAATCTTCTTTTCGCCGGTACCGAGTTCGGCGTGTTCTTCACGGTGGATGGAGGCGAGCACTGGATCCAGCTCGAGGGAGGCATCCCCACCATTGCCTGCCGCGATCTCAAAATCCAACGCCGCGAGAGCGATCTCGTGGTGGGAACGATGGGTCGCGGGATTTACGTGCTGGACGACTACAGCCCGCTGCGCTCGGCGAGTCGGGAGACTCTGGAGCACGAGGCGCTTCTGTTTCCGGTGAAGAAGGCGGAACTCTATCATCCCGCGACTCCTCTGGGCGGCAACGGCAAGTCGAGCTTGGGCGACGCGTTCTTTGTGGCGGAAAACCCTCCTTTCGGCGCTGTCTTCAGTTACTACCTCAAGGACGGCTATCAGAGTTTGCGCGAGGAGCGCAGGAAGAATGAGAAGGAGATCGAGAAGAAGGGCGGAGACAACCCCTATCCCTCTTGGGAAGAGTTGCGGAAGGAAGACGAAGAGGAGGCACCGGCCGTCGTCCTGGTCGTTCGCGACGAGGCCGGCAAGGTCGTCCGGCGTGTCGTGGGAGAAAGCGGGAAGGGGATCCACCGTACTGCCTGGGACCTGCGCTTTCCCGCTCCGGATCCTTCCTCTACCAAGGAATGGAAGGCGCCCGATCCCTGGACTGCTCAACCCGCGGGGCCTCCCGTCCTCCCCGGTTCCTACACGGTGCAGCTCATGGCTCGGGTGCGCGGCGAGACGAAAACTCTGAGTGAGGAGGTTCCGTTCACGGTCGAAGCGCTGAATCTGGCGAAGTTACCCGCAAAGGACGGCGCAAAGAACCTGCAATTCCGCAAAGAGACTGCGGAACTGCGACGCGCGGTTTTGGGCGCGCGCCGCTCGATGAAAGAAATCCAAGATCGCATCGATCACATGCGAGTTGCGCTCCGCGATACGCCGGGCGCGGACAAATCCCTCACCAACGAACTCGACGGTATCGAGGCGCGCCTGCGAAAGCTGCGCACGCTCATGAACGGAGATCACACGATCTCCTCGCGTAGCGAAGCGACCACGCCGGGTTTGGTAGAGAGAATGGATCGAGCGACCTGGGGCTGGAGCAACTCCTCGGCTCCGACGGAGACGCAGCGCCAAACCTTCCAGATCGCGCGCGACCAGTTCAAGAACGAGGTACTACCCGAGCTCCAAGAGCTCATGAATTCGGTACTGCCGGACTTCGAGCAGAAACTCGAGGAGCTGGGCGCGCCGTGGACGCCGGGACGCGTGCCAGAGTATCAGGGTTGAGTCGCGTTCTTTTCCGCGTGTTGAGTCCTGGGCTCCCAAGCACCGTTCAGGAGTCCAGGACCTTCACAACCAGTGCGGTCAGATCGTCCTCTTGGAGGTAGGAACCCAGGAACTCGCAAACCGCGCGGTGCAGCGCGCCCACGATTTTCGCGGCGCTTTCGAAGCGGTGCTGTCGCACCACGTCCACAGCGCGCTCTGGCCCGAAGAATTCTTCCTCTCCTCGCGCCGCCTCGATGACTCCATCGGTGAGCACGACGAGGATGTCGCCGCATTTGAATTCGATCGCCTCCATCGGGGTGATCGACATCTTCTCGAACAGCCCGAGCGGCGTGGTCGTGCTTCTCAGGCTCGTTCGGATTTCTCCTGAAGCATTCAGAATGTAGGCGGTTTCGTGCCCAGCGCTGGTGTATTGGAAACGGCGGCGATGCGGGTCGAGCTCTCCCAGGAACAGGGTGACGAACTTGTCCGCATCCGTGTCCCGGTAGAGATAATCGTTGGCGCGCTGTAAAATTCCGTGCAGCCCATGCCCCTCGCGCGCCAGGGCTCGCAAGTAGGCGCGGGTTTCCGCCATCAACATGGCCGGCCCCACGCCGTGGCCGCTCACGTCTCCCACCACGAGGCCAATGGTTTCCCTTTGCATGCTGATGTAGTCGAAGTAGTCGCCGGCCACGGATTCGGCGGGGTTGGTCTGCCCCGCGATCTCGTAACCGCTCAAGTGGGGCGCTCTCGCGGGAAAAAGCCGCTTCTGGATCTGACGCGCGCTGGCAAGCTGCCGCGAGTTGTGGCGGTCGGCGGTGACATCGAGTGCGATCCCGACGCTGCCGAAAATCGTTCGGTCGCTGGCGAACAAGGGTTTGACGCTGACCGCGAAGTCGCGCCCGCACCAATGCCATTCGTAGGAAGAAGATATTCCCTCGATGGCCTTGAGCTGATGGGCCAGGGGCTTGAAATTGAAATCGCTGGTGCGAAAGACCTCCTGCATGGTCCGATTCACGATCTCGTCGGGGTCTTGGTGAAGCAGAGCCAGGCCGGAACCCTGGACCGAGTTGAGGCGCAGAGCGCAGTCCGTCGTCCATACGACGGCAGGGAGGCGATCGATGAGACCCTGAAGGCGTTGCTGGTTGGAGAGCAGCCTTTTCTCGGTCGAGACGAAGGACGGGCCGCTTCCTCCGGTGCCTTGCCCCCTCTTGATCCTGCGCAAGCGGGTCGTGAATTTCCTCATCCGGGTTTTGTCGTTGACTCTGAGGGCTTGCATCTTGAGACCTCGCGGGCGCGGGGAAAATGGAAGGTGAATGAATGAGAAGTTCCTTCGAAGGAACGGTTCTCCATCCAGGCGAGAGCTCAATACTCTCTAAGACGATAAGATCCAGCTTCTTCCCCCCAAAAGGTGAATGGCACTCAGATCGCGCGCGTGGGCCGGACGATCCGCCACTGGAATTACGCCGCGAAATGGTGTTTCATGGGTTCAGCTCGAATCCCCAGGTATTCCATTGATCTGCAGTTTTGGGAGGATCCATGCTTCGCGAAGCTCCGCGCGTTCGTCGTCTCACGCTGTATTTTCTCTTTGCTCTCGCTCTACTCGCGCTCGCCCCCCCTTCTCTCTGCCGGGCTAGGTTCGACCCCGGACTATTGGCGGGCATGAAGGCGCGCTCGATCGGGCCGGCCGGGATGTCGGGCCGCATCGTTGCCATCGCCTCGGTACCCCAAGACGAAAACCTCATCTACTTGGGAACGGCGACGGGGGGACTGTGGAAGTCGGTGAACGGCGGCCTGAATTTCGAACCCGTCTTCGACGACCAAGCGGTCGCGTCCATCGGAGCCATCGCTCTGGAGCCGGGCAACCCGGACGTCGTGTGGGTGGGCACCGGTGAATCCAATCCGCGCAACAGCGCTTCGGTCGGCGACGGCGTGTACAAGAGTCTCGACGGTGGTCGCACCTGGCACCACTTGGGACTCGAGAAGAGTGAGCACATCCGCCGTATCGTCATCGACCCGCGCGATCCCGACCGGGTGTACGTGGCGAGCTTGGGCCCGGCGTGGAGCGATGGCGGGGACCGCGGCCTCTACCGAACCACGGACGGCGGCAAGAGTTGGAAGAAGATCCTGGGAGCCAACGATCGCACCGGTTGCACCGAACTGGTCATGGATCCGTCCAATCCCAACAAGCTCTTCGCGGCTCTCTGGGAATATCGCCGCTGGCCCTGGTTCTTCGAGAGTGGCGGAAAGGGATCCGGTCTTTTCGTGAGCTACGACGCGGGCGACAGCTGGGAGCAGCTGAGCGAGGAGGACGGGCTTCCCGCGGGAGAGTTGGGCCGCATCGCGATGGCATTCTCTCCCAGCGATCCGAAGATCCTCTACGCGCTCGTCGAGGCCGAGGACAATGTACTTCTGCGCAGCGAGGATGGGGGCCACTCCTTCAAGCTCGCGAGTAAGGGAGACAATATCGGCAACCGCCCCTTCTACTTCAGCGACATCCATGTCGATCCCGCCTGGCCCAACCGGGTGTATAGCCTCTGGTCACAGGTGAGCGTGAGCATGGACTCGGGCAAGAGCTTTCAGGTCCTGGTGAGCTGGAGCAAGGCCCATCCGGATCACCACGCCATGTGGATCGATCCTAAGAATCCGCGCCGTTTGATCCTTGGCAACGACGGTGGAGTGTATCTCAGTCAAGACCGCGGGCAGAGCTGGCGCTTCGTCAGCAATCTTCCTCTGGCCCAGTACTATCACATCGCGGTCGACGACGATCAGCCCTACCACGTCTACGGGGGCATGCAGGACAACGGCTCGTGGCGCGGCCCCAACACGGTGTGGGAGAACGGCGGCATCCGGAACTACCAGTGGGAAGAGGTGGGCTACGGCGATGGTTTCGATACCCGCCCCTATCCGCGCGATTCCATGGTCGGCTATTCCATGAGTCAAGAGGGCTATCTCATCCGCTGGAACCTGCACACGGGCGAACGCAAGAGCATCCGCCCCGCCCCGCCGAGCGATGAAAAACTGCGCTTCAACTGGAACGCAGGCTTCTCCCTGGACCCTTTCGATTCCGATACGATTTATCTAGGAAGCCAGTATCTGCACAAGAGCAGTGATCGTGGCGAACACTGGACCATCATCTCTCCCGATCTTACGTCCAACAACCCGGATTGGCAGAATCAGGACGAGAGCGGCGGATTGACCCCCGACGTGACGGGCGCGGAGAACTTCACCACGATCGTCGCCATCGAACCGAGCCCGCTCAAGAAGGGTGTAATCTGGGTGGGCACCGACGACGGGAGACTGCAGCTCACCCGCGACGGCGGCGACCACTGGGAAAGCCTGGAGGGCCATGCGAAGGGCGTTCCGGACAACACCTGGATTCCCTGTATCTACGCGTCGACCCACGAGCCCGGCACGGCCTTCGTGCTCTTCGAAGACCACCGACGAGGTAACTGGACCCCCTATGTGTACCGAGTCGACGACTACGGAAAGCACTGGAGGAACTTGGCCACCGACGATATCCGGGGCTACTGCCTGAGCGTGGTGCAGGACCCCGTCGACCCGCAGCTCTTGTTCTTGGGCACTGAATTCGGTCTCTACTTCAGCCTTGACGGCGGTGAGCACTGGATGAAGTGGACCCACGGGATCCCCACGGTTTCCGTCATGGGCCTGGCCATTCAGACGCGCGAGAACGACCTCGTGGTGGGTACACACGGACGCTCAGCCTACGTGATCGACGACATACGCCCGCTTCGTACGATGAGTGAATCTCTTCTGCAGGAGCCCCTACATCTTTTTTCCATTCCCAGCGCGGTCGAGTATCAGGTGAAGCAAGCCGGAGCCTCACGCTTTCCCGGCGACGGGGAATTTCGCGGCAAATCCCAAGCGCGTGGCGCCATGATCACGGTGGCGGTGCACGATGCGGAGCTTCCCTATCCCGATGAAAAGGTGGAGAAGCAGCGCAAGAAGAAGGAAAGCGATGCTGACGATACCGAGGCCGAAAAACCCGAGAAGCTGCAGGTGACGGTGCGCAATGCGCGGGGAGAGCGAGTGCGCCACTTCAAGCGCGAAGTGAAACAGGGCGTCAATCGCATCGTTTGGTCCCTGGACAGCGATGCCTTCAAGAAGATTCCCGGGAACAAGAGCGAGGAGGAAGAGGAATCCGACGTCAAGGGAGGTGGTCCGCAGGTAATGCCCGGCACCTACACCGTCACTCTGAGCTACAAGGACTCCAAGGTCGAGGGCGAGCTAAGGGTGCTTCCGGATCCCAGAATTCCGATCGGCGAGAAGGATCGGCAAGAAGCATGGTCCACTCAGGAGCGTTTGGGTCACCTACAGGAGACCATCGCCGAGGCGGTCGAACGAATCCACGCGGCGGACAAGGATTGCGATTTCGTGCTCGCCAAGATCGCGAGACTGAAGTCGGAGGCGAAGTCGCAGGAGAACGAGTCCGCTGATGCGGGCGTGGATTCCACACGCTGGCAGGATCTGAAGAAGAAAACCGAGGACCTACAGAAGGGACTCAAGGGACTGGAAGAGCGCCTGCGCGGGCCCCTGAAACCCAAGGGCTACATCGGCGGGGAATGGCCTTCACGACGCATGGACCGCGCGCGTTGGCTGCTCGGTCCGAGCTGGCAGAAGCCCACCGAAGCCGGACTTCGCTACCTGCAGTTGGCCGAAGATGATACGCGTCCCGTGCTGGACGACCTGAACCACTTCTTCGAGAACGAGGTTGCTGCCTTCAGGACGGAGGTGGCGTCGTCGGGATTGACCCTGTTCCCTGAGCGAGATCCGATCGAACTCAGCCCAGAAGGAAGTGGAGCAAAGGAGTGAGGGTCAAAGGGCTCGCCAACATGGTACAGAACACGGCGGTTGCCACGAACGAAGGTTCGACATCGTACTCGGTGGCGAGGATGGTATTCAGGACGGCCGAGGGCATAGCCATCTCCAGTACCCCGGCCTGGTAGTTGGCGCCCTGGAGATGGAAGAGCTGTGCCAGGAGGAGTCCGGCGCCGGCGCCTCCCACTAGCCGGAAGATCACCGCGGTGCACAGGGCCTTCGGGTGGTGGCGTGGGCTGGCGCGGCGCAGCTGCATGCCCAGAATCACCAGGAATACCGGAATGGTCGCCTCGGCCAAGAGATCCACGGTACGCTGAAGACCAGAGGGCAGTTCTGTCCCGGTTCCGCGCATCAGAAAGGCAAGGGGAACGGCCCAAACCGCGGGCACGGCTACCAGTTTGCGCAGTGCGGTGCCGATGCTCTCCTTCCCCATCGAGGCGACCACGACGCCGAGGGAATACCCCAGGATGGACATGGTCACGAAGATCAAGCCGGCACGCGCTTCGGCTTCGCGACCGAAGGAAAAGAGACTGGCGGCCATTCCGAAACTGCCGGAGTTCGGCAGGAGCACGCAGAGAAAGATCGCGGCCTTGAGGGAGCGGGAGAGCTTCAGCCGCTGGGCGACCAGCAGGGCTAGGCCGGAGGTCGCCCCGTAGGTCGCTAAGGCAAAGCCGCTCAGACGCAGGAAATCGTGCGGAGAGATCGCGCTGCCCGTGATCAAGGTGAAGATGAGGCAGGGGGAAAAAACGTGAAATCCCACCTGACTCAGAGGCTTTGCGGAAACTCCCTTCCACACCGCGAGAGTCCAGCCGATACCCGCGATGAGGAAGATGGGAAGGAGATTCTCTCCGAAGAGACGCAAGAATGCCGTCGCGATCACTCCTTCTGCGCCTCGTGCCAGACTGCCAGCACTTTCTCCTCCTTCTCCGCCGCAAGACCGGCCCGTAGCTTCTCGCGACGCTCCTTAGGAAGGGTTCGCCACCAGTCCAAGGTATCGCGAACCGTCTCGGAGATGGGACGGAAGGAGAGGCCGTGGCGAATGGCGCGCTCGGATTTCACCTGGTTGAAGCCGGCGTACTCGCCCTCGGGCGGCATCCAGCAGGTCATCTCCGACCAGCCCTGCACCTCGTGATCCTCGAGGAACTTGCTCGAGGCCCAGGTGAAGGAAGCGTCACTCCCGGAAACCCGCTTGCAGGTGTTCAGAAGTCCGCCCATGTCGAGCCAGCCGGGAGGGGAAACCGCGTTGTAAACGCCCACTACTTTGTTCTCCAGGCAATAGACGATCCACTCGCCCAGATCGTTCACATCCATGATCTGGATGCCGTCCTTGGGTGAATTTGGGGCGAGCACCTCGCCGCCCTTGCTCACGCGCACCGGCCAATAGGTGAAACGATCGCTGCGATCTCGCGGCCCCACGATGAGTCCGGGACGAATGTTCGTGACGCGTCCGGGGAGGGCCTTTTCCGCCGCCTGCTCGCACAGCGCCTTGAGAGGACCATAGCTCCCCTCGGTGATTTTCTCGACGGT
Organism: Candidatus Krumholzibacteriota bacterium; assembly: GCA_963727455.1. Classification (GTDB taxonomy): domain Bacteria; phylum Krumholzibacteriota; class Krumholzibacteriia; order JAJRXK01; family JAJRXK01; genus JAOZPE01. Next base: position 97,205 of record CAVSGG010000001.1, read on the forward strand.
GGGATCCTCGATCGTTCCCACCGGGGAATTCTCGTCCGTGCCGGGTTTGTCGAAGCTCGCGTAGACGGAGATCGTGGAAATGAATGCGTACTGTCCCACGTGATCGGCCAAAAGACGGGCGGAGTCCTTCACCAGGCGAGGGAAGTACCCCGAAGTATCCACCACCGCGTCCCAGTCCCTGCCCTTCAGCGGGTCGAGCTTTCCGTCGCGATCGCCGATGAGAGTCTCGATGTCGGGGAAGAGGCCCGGGTTCGTGTGTCCCCGGTTGAAGAGTGTGAGCGTATGACCGCGCCTGCGAGCGGCGTAGACCACGGCCGGTCCCAGAAACGCGGTTCCGCCCAAGATGAGGATCTTCAGCTTCCTCTCCGCCTGTGTGTAGTGAGCGTTTGCGAAGCGCGGCGAAAGCCCTACCAGTCCCAGGGAAGAACCCGCGGCCAGGACGCCGCCGGTAAGTGCACCTTTGAGAAAGTCACGACGATCCAGACTCATATGCCAGCTCCTTTTGTCTGAGACCCAAGTAGCGTCCTACGATCCCCCAGAGCAAGCTCAGAGGAACCGCCGCGAACGCGAGTGCGGAGAGACTCACGCCGATTCCACTGAAGATACCGAAGAGCGCGGAAGCCATGGCGTCCCCTCCCCGGTAGACGAAGGTGTCGAGGAAACTCTTGGCTTTGTACTTTTCAGCAAGGCCCAAAATTGTAAACAGAGTCTCTCGCGCAGGCCGCATGATCGCATAATTTCCCGCGCGGCGAGAGACCTGGAAAATGACGAGCACGCTCAAGCTCGGGCTCAGTCCGAGCATGAAGAATCCCAGCGCTGAAAGTAGCGGAACGAGAATCAGAGCCCAGCCGACGCCCAGTCGGCTCATGATCTGAGCCGTGACAAAGATCTGCAAGAGCACGGTGATGAGATTCACCCAGAGATCGATGCGGGCGAAGAGAGCCGCCCGCGCGGCGCGATCTGCGACGGCCTTGGCCACGATGTTGGCCTGTTCGAAGTAGAGAATCGTGGAGGCAAAGCTGTAGCAAAAGAGAAAGATCGCGATCGCGAGCAAGTACCGCGAGCGGATGACGAGCAAGAGTCCTTCCCACAACGAAGGACGAGGAGCGGGATTTAGAGACCGTACGCTACGAGTCGGCGCCGGCGGTCTTCCGGAAGAAGCCAACTCGCTCTCCTTTCGTCTTCGATCGAAGCGCCGTCGCAAAGTTCCTACGATACGAACTGCGACCTCCAAGAGTACCACCGAGATCAAAATGAGATTTACGCGCCCCAGAATTCCCACCAGAAATGCAGTGAGGGCAGCCCCGAGGGTCGCACCCAAGCTGCCTCCTACCGCGATGACCCCAAACAGCCGCTTGCTCTGGTTCAAGCCGAAACCATCGGCCATGAACGCCCAGAACAGGGAGACCAAGAACATGTTGAAGACGCTGATCCAGACGTAGAACACCCGACCGAGAACGATCTCCGCGTCCTTCGGCAGGACCTTCAAGAGCAAGAGGAAGACGAGCAGGTTCGCGCCGAAGAAGCGGTAGGTGTAGACGAGAAACTTGCGGCTCTGAAATCGTCGCGTCATCCAGCCGAATACGGGGGTGGCCAAGAGGGTCGCCAAGAGGGTGATCTGAAATAGCCAGGGGAGGTTCCGTGTGCCGCCGGCGATTCCCATTTCTTCGCGCAAAGGGCGCAGGATGTAGTAACTGCACAGGAGGAAGAAGAATAGCGCCGCGGCGAGCAGAACCGTGCCCAGCTCCTTCCTTTCGACGCGGGTGAGCCTGGTGAGTAGGTCCAAGGGTGCTGGGCGGCCGCCGCCCGAGGCGAGGGGGAAGGTGGTAGACGAGCAAGTCCTCCTCTTACGAGGAAAACCAGAAAAAGATTCTATCCTTTCACGGGCCTCTCTTCCATGGGCCCCTGGCCGCAAGAACGGCCTTGACCGCGCGCCAGGGTAGGCCATCTTCAGCCCATGTTTGGATTCGCGGTACTCGCATTCAGCTCGCTCTTCGCGGTCATCGACCCACCGGGCTGTATCCCCTTTTTCAGCGGGCTCACCGCGCGCATGGAGGAGCGTGCGCGCAAGCGCGTGCTGCGCAAGGCGCTTCTCACCGCCTTCCTGGTGCTCCTGGTGTTCACCTTGGCCGGACAGGCCCTGCTTTCCGTGTTTGGCATCACTCTGGGTGCATTCCGCATTGCCGGAGGAGTCATCTTTTTCGGCATCGGTCTGGACATGTTGCAGTCCCGGGCCAGACGCTGGCGCACCGGGATCAACGCCGCGGCCAGCCGCGATCACATCGAGGCGGGCCTGCTTGAGGAAGAAGATCCTTCCATCACTCCGCTGGCCGTTCCTCTGATCGCGGGTCCCGGCTCCATCACCACGGTCATGGTGCTTTGCGCCGAAGGCGATCAGACCCTCCTCACCAAGTCGATCGTGATTTCCGCCACCCTGCTAATTTTGCTGCTCACCGGAGGAATCCTCATCGGTGCGGACATGGTCTTGCGCCGCGTTGGACACACCGGCCTCAAGATCGTCGAGAAGCTCATGGGGCTCCTGCTGACGGTCATCGCCGTTCAGTTCATTCTCAACGGCCTGCGCCCCTATATCGAGGGCTTCATCAAGTAGGGGACCTGGGGAACTCCTATCTCCCGTGTCGCATTTACCCAGAGTGGAGTAAATTAGGTGGAGGTCTCTCCCGCATGAGGACGCGCCCATGTCCGAACTGCCCGAAATGCTTGGCCGCCAGCGTGAGCGCGCCAATCTGGAGTCCGCAGCGGCGGATGCGCTCTCGGGCGGCGGGGGGCTCGTTCTGCTCTGCGGTGAGGCGGGAATGGGCACCACCCACCTCGCGCAGCAGTTTCTCGGACACGGGGATCTGGTCACTCTGATCGCCCGCGCCCAGGAAGATCACGCTCCCTCCTACGGAATCTTCCGGACCCTCTTGGAGCAAGCGCTCGATCGTTTGCAGGCACGGGAAATCGAAGAGCTTTCCGGATCACGCTTTCTCAATCTGCTCTTGCCCGCGCGCGGGCCGGCTCCAGGAGAGTTCGAGTCCTCCGAGTTGGTTGATGCAGTCTGTGAGGTGTTTCGGCGCCTCTCGCGCAAGGCGCCACTCTGTATTTTCTTGGACGACTTGCACTGGTCCGACCATGCGAGCATCGAAATGCTGAGTCTCATGCCGCCGCGTCTCCGCGGGGAATCCATTCTCTTTCTCGTGACCTACCGTAACGACGTAGTCCGCGGGGAACATCCGCTGCGAGGTCTGAGGGAGGGCTTGCTTGGAACCGATCAGCTTTACGAAATCGTTCTGGAACCCCTGCGACCCAGAGATGCCTCGGAGCTCGTCCGCAGGACGCTTGGAGCACCGCCCTCCCCTCAGCTCCTGAATTTGCTGCTGCAGAGCAGCCACGGGATTCCCCTGCACTTGGAGGAGATCGCTCTCGCGCTGTACCACAGTGGCCGCTTGCGCGAGGAGAAGGGCGGGTTCGTCCTGGTATCCGAGCCGTCCTCGTTTCAGATGGGGAGCCTGCAGGATGCCATGCTCAACAAGATCGATCGGCTTTCGGCCGCGGCCCGAGAGCTTTCCGAAGCCGCCGCCATCGTGGGACAGGACCGCGAACTCGAGCTCGTATTCTCGGTGGCGGGAAGCTCGGAGGGGATCGCCGAGCTCTTCGAAGCCGGGGTCCTGCTCGAGACCCAGCCCGGCAAGGTCTCGTTCCGCCATTGCCTCACCCGGCAGGCCATTCTCAGCCAGATTTCGTGGACGCGGGCCAAGCTTTTACACAAGCGATACACCGAGGTCTTGCAATCACGCCACGCCGAACCGGAGATCCTGAGCGTCCACCTGTTGGCATCGGGGCAGACGACGGAAGCGAGGCGCAGCTTCATGGAGGCCGCGCAAGCCGCGTGCGATCTTCACGCGTATCACGACGCGATGCTCTGGGCCAACCAGGCGCTCGAACTCTGGCCGGAGGAGGTGGAGGAAGAGCATCGTCTGGAGGTCCTAGAACAGCTCAGTCATTGCGCGCGCGAAAGCGGTCACTTCAAGGATGCGGCGCGTGCGCTACGCGAAGTGGTGAGCTCGCGGCGCCTGCACCGAAAGCCTGAACGCCGCGCGCGTGCGCTACGCGCGCTGGCCGAGGTACGATACGAACAGGGTCTATACGAGCACGCTTTGACCACGAAACGTAGCGCGGCCGAGGCCTTCCTCGAGGCGAAGGAGCCGGCGGAAGCGGCCGAAGAATATCTTGGGATCGCCAATCAGCTCGTCGTCGGCCTGCGCCACGGCGATGCCGAGAAAGCCTGCTTACGCGCGCATAGCTGCGCTTCCGATTCAGAGAACTTCCAACTGAGAACGCGCGTCGAGATCCTGCTGGGTCAGGTGCTGGCAATGCGCGGCCGCGGGAAAGAGGGGCAGGCCAAGTTGGAGGCGGCACTCGACTCCGCCCGCCAGCGAGAAAGCGCTCGCCTGGTTTGTGAGGCGAGTCACGGCTTGGCGACGACGGCCGAATATGCCTCGTTGTACCCGCGCGCGCGTGTGCTCTATCGGACGGCCCAAGAAGTGTGTGACAAGAGCGGCCTGCCGGGCATGGCGCAGCTGAGCTCGGGAAGATTGTCCTGGGTCCTGTTTCGTTTGGGCGAGTGGGAAGATGCGGCAACGCTGGCGCGCGCCGCTCTGCGCGACCCGCTGCACGCCGAACGCCTGCGCGGAATCTTCGAGGGGATCCTCGGCCTCATCGCCGCGCATCGCGGGAACCTCGCCGCCCGGGCTCATTTGAAGGAGAGCTTGCGCTACGCGCGTCGCCATCATGCCGTGCTGGTGGAACTCTTGGATTTCTGGGGTCTGGCGGTTCACTACGAACACGAGGGAAGCGCGTCGGATGCGGCGGAGAACTATCGCCGCATGCTGGGGCTCTGGCAACGCTGCGAAGATCGGCACGACCTCGTCGCGGGAATCTGCGCCGCCGCGGGCTTCTTCGTGCGCCAAAGCGATCTCCTGCAACTCACGCGTTGCCTCGACACCATCATCACCATGCAGCGTGCGGGTGACAATCCCGAATGTGCAGCCGCGCTTGCTTACGTACGCGCCGAGCAGACTCTTCAGAATGGTCGGAGTGAGGAAGCTTGCGAGCATTTCCACGAAGCAGTGAGGGGCTTCAGCGAGTTGAAGCTCCCCTTGGAACAAGCCCGGAGCCTGTTGGGACTGGCGCGGGCGCTGGTGGGCTGTCAACGAAAGCATGAGGCCCTGACTGTGCTCGAGCGAGCACGGACCATCAGTATGAAACTCCACGCGCACCCAATCCGAGAACAGATCGAGGCAGAGATTTTCCTGCACGAAAAGGGCACGGAAGACGAGGCGGCGGATGGGGCCTGATCAGGCGATGAGCGACGGTACCGTTTCGCCGTCGCGGAGGTCCCACAGGCCGGCGCGAAGAATCTCTTGAGGACCAAGCTGCAGCGAGTCGTCGCCCAGAAGCGCTCGAAGCACCTCTACCGGCTTGATGGAATAGCTGAGGTCGATGCGCAAACGCAAGAAGAGACAGAGCGAGGGTAAGTGCGCGGCCAAGGCCCCGGGAAGGCTGCTCCTGTCCTCTTCAGTGGCGATACGACATTCCTCCACCACGGCACGTGCGTCGACGACACGCTGCTTGCGTTTGCGCACGATGGTGATCTCGTGCGAGTCGGAGGCGAGAAAGCGCGCGATGCGCATCTTCCATCCCTCCTCGGATCGGTCCGACGAGCCCCTACTGAGCCCATCGATCTTCAAAAAATAATCGGCGCGGGCCAAACACTTGCTGAGTCCCCTCTCTCCTTCCTCCAGGATGCGGCATCCAGTGAAGACGAGCCCCTCTTCGCTCACCTCGTTGAGACGCTGCAGAATTTCCTGCGGAGCAATTCGCTCGCGCAGTTTCACCTCTGCCAGTTCGCCCGCGCTCTCGATACCCAAGGAGAGGGCGGGCCCGAAGGAGACGGCGGGCTTGGGGTGGTAGCCCTGCGTGTAGTACACCGGCAGCTGAGCTCGCTTCAGGGTGCGAGGGAACTTGCGCACCAGATCGAGGTGTCCGGTGAGGGCGTCGGCACCCGTCTTTTGGAATTGGAGCCGCACGCGCACGGGGCTTCCCTGCTGAAAATCGTGGGGCGCTGCCCCGGGGTTGGACCTTGCACTTGCGCCTAGCTCCTCGGGCTCGGCATTTGGCCGGTGGCCGGGCTCGAGGGCGCCGAGGGATCGCAAGTAGTCCGCGCGCTCCTCGCGCATCGCGGTCATGTCGCAGGTAACGCCGCAGTTGTAGCAGACAAGCTTGCGTCGATCGGCTTCGTGCTCCTTCAGATTCGTGTGGTGAACCTGGGCGCCGACCGGTTTCCCGCAGGGCGGAGCCAAACGGCCGCGCATGGAAATTCGGTAGTCACGCAGCAGAAACTTCGGATCGAGCGCCATGTCAAGATGATCCCAGGGAAGCCGCACGTCGGTGGCGATGGTCCCCAGATACAGGGCGGGGTCGATGCCGCTCTCCTCGATGGCTTCCTTCCATGCGTCCCATTGCAGAAGTTCGCTCCACCCGTCGAAGCGCGCACCCTTTCGCCAGGCCGACTCGATTACTTGCGCCACGCGCCGGTCACCGCGTCCGATGAGCCCTTCCAGGAAAGAGGTGCGCGGATCGTGCCGGCGAAATTCCAGCCGATAACGGCGGGCAAGTTGAAAGAGGATGTCCTGCTTGCGCTCGATTTCGCCGATGGAATCCATGGCCGCCCACTGGAAGGGAGTATGGGGCTTGGGCACGTGACTGCTCACGGCGACGGTAACGCCCGCCTTGCCGCGATGATAGCCGCGCCCGATCTCCTTCATTCTGTGACTCATTTCCATGATCCCGCTCACGTCATCATCCTCTTCGCTGGGGAGACCGATCATGAAATAGAGCTTCATGCGGCTCCAGCCGCGCGAGAACACGCGATGGGCGGTTCGTGTAATGTCGTCCTCGCTGATGTTCTTGTTGATGACGTCGCGCATGCGCTGGCTGCCCGCTTCTGGGGCAAAGGTGAGGCCAGTGGCGCGGACGCTGGAGATCTCGTCCAGAAGCTCCTCGTCCAAGCCGTAAGCGCGCAGGGACGCGATGGAGAGTGAGACCTTGTCCGGGCGCAGCTTCTCCATGACCCGCTTGATGAGCGGAGAGATACAGGAATAGTCGGCGGTGCTCAGAGTAGTGAGTCCCGCCTCGTCGTAGCCGCCCTTCTCGAGAGCCGAGACCAGGGTGTCGACGATCTGCTGAGGCTCGCGCTCCCGGACCGGACGGTAGATCATTCCCGCCTGGCAAAAGCGGCAACCCTCGGTGCAACCGCGCGCGATTTCCACGCTCATCCGGTCAAAAATGGCCTCCGCCGCGGCAACCGGCGAGTCGTCCGGAAAAGGGTAGCGGTCGAGATCCTCGACGATGCAACGCCTCGGATGGGCGGGTACTTCCGCGTAGCGAGGCGCAGTCACGACTTCGAAACCGCCGCGATCGACCACCGCGGTTTCGTAGAGGGCGGGGCAGTAGAGCCCGTCCAGTTTGGCGAGGGCAATTAGGGTGTCGTGACGCGATAGTCCTTCCTGCTTGCAATCCGCCAGCTTCGTGAGCAGCTCGGGCAACTTTTCCTCTGCGTCGCCAATCAGAAAGACGTCGACGAAGGGAGCCATGGCCTCGGGCTGTGTCGCCACGGGACCGCCGGCCAGGATCAGAGGATGGCTTTCGTTTCGCACTTCCCCCCGCAGGGGAATGCCGCACAGATCCAGGATGTTCAGAAGATTGGTGAAGGTGAGCTCGTACTGCAGGGAGAAACCCACGGCGTCGAATTCGGCGAGACTGCGGTGAGTCTCCAGGGAGAGGACGGGAAGTCCCCGCGTACGCAGTTGGGCCTCCATGTCCGGCCAGGGCGCAAAGGCCCTTTCGCAGAGCATGTCTTCCCGCTTGTTGACCAGCGAGTAGAGAATCTTTGTGCCCAGATGACTCATCCCAATGTCGTAGAGATCGGGGAACGCCAGGGCCAACTGCACGCGGACCGCCTTCGGGTCCTTCACGATCTGGTTGTATTCCCCACCGATGTATCGGGCCGGTTTTTCGACCTCGTGGAGGAAGGAAGCGTAAGGATGCGCTTGCAGACTGGACATGAGCTCGGCGATTCGAAACGGGGAAACGGAATCTAGACGGAGCGCCGTTTCAGCGCATGGACGATACCACGGTTTCCACCGGCCGCGGGCTGGTGCTTCGTCGCGCCAATTCGCGCCTCGTCAGGTCCTTGAAGAGCTGGTAGCGCCGCAGGACCTGCCGGACATAGGCTACGGTCTCGGTGCCGCGGACGTAACCGTAGCGTACCTGACGATGATATTCGGGCTTGCGCAACAACAGCAAGCTCTCTTCGACCGAGCCATCCCATCGGTTGGGATCCTTTTCACGCATGACCGAGAGGATGCGGGCATCGTCGACGTGGCCCATTCCCGCGTTGTAGGCGGCGAGGGTGAACTTCAAGCGCTGTTTGTCCGGAAGGTAGCCGTAGGCGTCGTAGAGTTTGCGCAGGAACGCCGCGCCGACGTCGAGGTTCACGCTAGGAATCGTCAGACTGTCTGCACTAGCGCCGTGCGCGGTGGGCATGACTTGCATGAGTCCAACCGCTCCCGCCCAGGAGGTGCGATTCGGATCGAAGTGGCTCTCCTGAAAACACACGCTCGCCAAGAGACGCCAATCGAGGTCGTGATCCTCAGCCGCTTTCTGCAGGAGATCATCGTACGGAGAGATGCGGCCGGTGCGCGCCAGGTGAAATGGGTTCTCCGCGCGCCGCAAGATTTGCCGTTCGTCTTTGAAATATTTGTCGACCAGAACGTTGTACAGTTTCGATCCGGCCACCTCGCCATTTTCCTTGATCGAATAGTTGCGCGCGAGGAAGCGGTTGACCGCGGCCAGTAGTTTGGGGCTGTTCTTTCGCGTGGCCCAACTCACGCTCTGATTCTCTCCTAGAGCGAAGGCGATGGATAGCTCGGGACGAAGGGTCATTGCGGCGCGCGCCACGCGACTGCTCGCGATCGCAGCCTGATAGGTTCCGTCGGCGACCATGTCCAAAATATCTTCGGTCGAAACGTCCGGCGGGAGGTAGACGATGCCCACGTCGATGCCGCGGATTCTCAGCTGAGTCAAGAGCTCCTGCTCGTTGGAATAGCGCTGTACCGCCACCACGCGGCCCTGGAGATCCTTCTCGCTGCGGTAGAAGTGCAGATAGTCGTGCGGGACCACCAGAACCGGCTGGATTTCATTGTAGGGCCGGCTGAAGGCGGCTGCCTTCTTCAGGGACTCGGTGGGAACGATGGGAGCAGCGACCAGATCGCCCAGGCCGCGGTTGAGCATACTCAACATACTACTCTGACTGTCGGCCACGACGACTTCGAGTTTCACGTGCAGCTCTTTGGCCAGGTCGTCGGCCAGCTCATACTCGAAGCCCAGCTCTTCGCCGCGCAGAATCAGGTAGGAGCTGCTGTTGTTGCGAGTGAGAATGCGCAGAACGCCGGACGCGCGAATCGCGTCGAGATCCCGATCCACCGTGGGTTCGCTCACCGCGATGCTGGTATCGGCTTCTTCATGACCTGGTTGGGGGGCCTGCGTACCGCAAGAGGACAAGAGACCCAGCAATGCCACCGAAAAGAGCACACCTCCGCCCATGATGCGAAGCATCCACTGTGCGATCAAATGGTCCTGCCGTTGGCGTGGCGTCATGATTCGGTGACTTGGTGAGAGGAAAGGTAAGGGGCTTCGTGAAAGTACGAATTCGGGTGAGAGGACATTACCCCTGCCAAAAAGCTTGAACCATCCGGGGGGCGCAAGTCAAGGGGGCGCCTACAATGCAGGAACGAAGTTCGGCCTCCGCCAGAAGATTTCTGGGGAAAGCAGGAAAGCACGGGAAAGCAGGGGGCCGGATTCGCCCCGATCCAGCCGGTTGGCAGCGGATTTACGGCGGATTCACGCCAATGGGTATTGCTGAGAAAGGAAGCGCCGGTACGGGCGATTTCAGCCGACTTACTAATAAAGGATGGCGGCTCTCACTTGTCGCGCTGACGGGGGCGGATTTAAGCTCTGTCCATGGATTCCAACACGCCGCGCGAGCCGGACTCTTCGCCTCGCGCTTCTCATTCTACTCGTTGCATTTGCATTACTGCTGGTGTCGGCGCTGCACTACGGTACGCCGCGCGGAGCTTCTTACCATGCGCTGCATGATGTTTGGCGACGACTGTATTACGTACCCATCGTCCTGGGCGCCTTTCACTACGGATTGAAGGGCGGAGTACTCACCGCACTCGCGGCGACGCTTCTCTACCTTCCCCACGTCCTCTTTCAATGGGGGGGCATGGCCGGCGGGAATCAGTATTTGGAAATTATCATGTTCAACGTGATCGGTTTGGTGACGGGAACTCTCGCGGGAGAGCTGCGCGTCCAAGCGCGAGGAAGCGCGCGTTGCTTATGAGCGACTCGCCGCGAGCTTCGAGCGCAGCAAAGAGGCCGAGCGTCTGGCCGCCATGGGTCAGCTCTCCGCCTCCTTGGCCCACGAAATCCGCAATCCTTTGGCGAGCCTCAAGGGCAGCATGCCCATTCTTACCGAGGGCATCCCGAGCGAGGATTCGCGGCAGGAATTCGTGCAGATCGTCGAGAAGGAGATCCAGCGACTGGAGGGGCTTACCGGCCAATTTTTGAACTATGCCAAGCCCCCTGGTCCGAGCCTGGGCGGAGGACGATCTGGACGCGATGGTCCTGGGGGTGGCGCGCCTGGTGGAGAAACAGGCGCAACGACATCAGGTGAAGATCGAGACGGCATTTGGCCGGGAATCTTCCTCTGTCGCGCATGGACTCTTCGCGCATGCGTCAGGTGATTCTCAATCTGGCGCTCAATGCCGTCGAGGCCATGCCCCAAGGGTGGAGTTTTGCGCTTCATGACCGAACACGATCCTCGCGCCGGAGCTCTGGTGCTCGTGGTCGAGGATACGGGGCCGGGAATCGATGCCCAAGGTGCGCTCCCATCTATTCGAGCCCTTCGTTTCCACCAAAGAGAAGGGCACCGGACTCGGTCTGGCCGTCGTTTACCAGTGCGTACAGCTGCACCAAGGGGAGATCGAGGTGGGAGAATCCGAAGAAGGTGGCGCGCGCTTCACCATCAGTCTGCCTCTTTATCCCGACGAAGCGGCTCCCGGAGCTTAGAGCTGCGCGCAATTCCCTGGAATCCACCTCCTCGGTTTTCTATTGTTGCTCTCAGAGATTCCCCATAACCCAGGAGAGCACGATGGCAGCCGACAATACCGAGCGCACGAAATCACACGAGCATCACGGCCCGAGCTTCGCCCCCGCGACTCTCTGCGTACAGGCGGGCACTCAAGACGATCCCATCACCGGCGCCGTCGGAACTCCTATTTTTCAGACTTCGACCTTTCACTTCACGGCCGAAACCTACGAAGCCATGCGCATCGGGAAGCAGCGCGATCATCTCCTCTACACGAGATACGGCAATCCCAGTCAATGGTCCGTGCAGCGGAAGATCGCCGCGCTGGAGGGCACGGAGAGCGGGCTCCTCTTTTCTTCGGGCATGGCCGCCATCTCCACCACGCTCCTGAGCCTGATGAAGTCCGGCGATCACATGGTGACCACCCATGACATCTATGGGGGTACTTCCGGTTTGCTCATCAACCACTTCCCCAAGTGGGGAATCGAGGCGAGCTACGTGGATCTCGAGGATCTGGCCGCCGTCGAAGCCGCCATCACCCCCAAGACCAAGCTGCTCTACTTCGAGGCCCTGACCAACCCCCTGCTCAAGTACGCGGACATCAAGGGCCTCGCGGCCATCGCCCGGCGACACGGCCTGAAGCTAGTGATCGATGCGACCTTCCTCACCCCCATCGGAATCAGGCCCATCTCGCTGGGTGCCGACCTGGTGATTCACTCCGCGACGAAATACCTCAACGGACACAGTGATCTCTGCGCGGGCGTGGTCGCGGGCAGCAAGGAGCTCGTCGACGAGATCTGGGGTCGCATGATCTACCTCGGAGGATCCCTCGATCCGCACGCGGCGTTTCTGCTCGAACGCGGATTGAAGACGCTTCACTTGCGCATGCGCGCGCACCACGAGAACGCGTTGAAAATCGCTCGTTTCCTCGAGGGCCATCCCCACGTGAACAAGGTCATCCATCCCCTTCTGAGGAGCCATCCGGAGTACGAGCGAACGAGTCGCGAACTGGCCGGGATGGCGGGCGGAATGGTGACCTTCTTCGTGGAGGGCGGAGACGAGGCCGGACTCACCGTGTGTCACGAGACGAAAGTGGCTCGGGAAGCGACGAGTCTGGGTGGAGTGGAGACGCTGATCAGCATGCCCTTCAATTCTTCGCACATCCAGCTCACGCAAGAAGAGCGCGAGGCGGTGGGGATCCTTCCCGGATGCATTCGACTTTCGGTGGGAGTGGAGGATGCCCAGGACCTGATCGCGGATCTCGATCAGGCTCTGATGAAAGCACACGCTGTGGCGGGAGCGCATTGATCAGGCTCTGCGGCCGCTGAATTTCACGCTCCATAGCTTTCCCGCTGCTTGCTCGAGCTGCGCGTCGAGTACTCCCGCGTGTTCGGGCGCTTGACCGGCGCCGCTTGGCGGACGATGCTGGGTCCACCATGACTGCCGCCCGCATCTTTCTGGTCGACGACGATGAGAGTCTGCGTCGGGTGACCTCCTATCACCTCGAGCAGGCCGGATTCGCCGTGACCCGGCTCGCCTCGGCCGAGGAGGCGCTCCGGGCTCTCGAAGCGGCCGAGCGCAAGCTTCCCTCATCGGCCTTCCCCCAGATTCTCATCACGGACGTGCGCATGCCCGGCATGGACGGGCTCAGTCTCTTGCGACTCTTGAAAGAGCGCTGGCCCCAGCTGGGAGTGATCGTGATCACGGCCCACGGCAGCGTGGAGGACGCGGTTGACGCCATGCGTGCGGGCGCGCACGACTACCTCTTGAAGCCCTTCGAGCACGAGACGCTGCGGCTCTCGGTGGACAAGTCGCTGCGCCTGAGCGAATTGCTGCGGGAAAATCGGCGTCTGCGCGCTCTCGCGGGCGATCGGCTTCGCCTGGAGAACATGATCGCATCGAGCGAGGCCATGGACGAGCTTCTACGGATGGCGGCGCAGGTGGCTCCCCGCACCACCACCGTTCTTCTTTTGGGCGAGAGCGGCACCGGGAAAGAAGTTTTGGCGCGCGCCATCCATCACGCCAGCGAACGACGCGAGGGTCCCTTCGTGGCGATCAGCGCCGGCTCGCTCCCCGAATCCCTGATCGACAGCGAACTCTTCGGGCACCGCAAGGGCGCGTTCACCGGAGCCGATCGTGATCGCAAAGGGAAGTTCGAACTGGCCGAGGGGGGCACGCTCTTCTTGGACGAGATCGGTGAGTTGCACCCCGAACTTCAGGTGAAGCTCCTGCGGGCCCTGCAAGAGAGGGAAGTCGACCCCCTTGGCGCCAGTGCCTCGGTCAAGGTCGACGTACGGGTCATCGCGGCCACCAATCGCGACCTGGAGGCGATGGTGTCCGAGGGCAGCTTTCGCGAAGACCTCTACTATCGCCTCGCCGTCGTCACCCTGGTTCTTCCTCCTCTGCGCGAACGACGCGACGACATCCTGCCTCTTATCGCGCCATTTCGCGGCGCGGATTGCCGCGGCGAACGATCAGTCCGTTCCTGCGATCACCGCCGAGGCGGAACGGGCGCTGAACGCATACGACTGGCCGGGTAACGTGCGTGAACTGGAAAACGTCATGGAACGCGCGTTGGCGCTTCACCCGGAAGGTCCCATCGAAGCGCAGGACCTTCCCGCCCGCTTGCGGAGCCAGGAGAACGCTTCGCCGCTGAGCATCGCTCTGCCCGAGGATGGACTCGACCTCACGGCGCTGGAGAAGGAGCTCATCCAGCGCGCTCTGGTGAAGTGCAAGGGAAACCGCAGCGCGACCGCGCGCTATCTGGGGCTGACCCGCAATACCCTCAACTACCGCCTGGAGAAGTACGGCATCAGTGATCCGGACTGAGGCTGACGCCCTAGAGATTAGAGCTTGTCGATGGCGGCCTGCAGCTTGGCGCGCACTTGCTCCACCAGCTCGTTCATGCCCTCGTTCTGCACGATCTTGAAGGCCTCTCTGGGATCGACGGCGGACACCGTCGTGCCCCCCTCCTTGCGCGCGGCCACGATCACGTTACAGGGGAGGAGAAGTCCGATGCCCGGCTCGGCCAAAAGAGCCTGGTGCGCGAAGGGCGGATTGCAAGTGCCCAGGATGAGATAGGGCGGGAAGTCCACATCGAGTTTCTTCCTCAGGGTCGCCCGCACGTCGATCTCGCAGAGTACGCCGAAGCCCTCTTCCTTGAACGCGGCGGTGACTCGCTCGACGGCTTCGTCGAACTCGGTGTCGGGTAACTCACGGGTGATGCCGTACGAAGGATTCACGATCGCCTCTTTGGTTGGGGTGGAAGCCGTGTCGCCCAATCTAAGCCCTCCATGTCTTCGGGCAAGCTGCCGGCGCTTCGCAGGGAGGGAGCGGCCGGGAGCCCGAATCGCGAAATCGAGAATGTGAAGGAGAGCTCCAAGAAGTCCGAATTGGAGCGATGCAATGCGGACTTTCACCATTTCTCGCTATTGCGACGGCGAGAAATCGGAACTCGCCCCCCCAGGGCCGAGTTCAAGAGGGGTCCATGGGGCAAGAGATGGCGCCCAGTCACCTGGATCCCCGGAGGACCCTCATGCTGCAGAAGCCATTCGATGCTTCGACTCCTTCCCCCCTGCGGTTTTGCACTCCGAGTTCCAAGCTTGCGGTTCGCGCGAGGCGAAGCGTGAAACTGGTGAACGCCTCCAAATCCCCGTGCAAGACATTCCCCAGAGGCGGCAATTCAGCCGCAGCGACGATTGGAAGGAGCGGACACGATGAATAGACGGAGAATCGTATTCTTCGCGACCATGATCATTCTCTTCCCGGTGCTGGCATTGGCTGACACCCAAGCGATGCCGATGCAGGCCGCCGTGGCGCACTACGCGGCCATGGCGAGAACGCTGTCGCAGGATTCCACCGAGGGGATCCAGGGACATGCCACCGCGCTGCTCGCCTTCATGGATGACCATGCCGACATGATGAAGTCGATGAAGGGTCAGAACATGAAGGAGATGCACAAGAAGATGATGAGCGATGACCCCGCGGCCGAAGCGAAGACGGACGTGCAGAGTCCGGACATGCAGATGCGCGCTGCGCTGACCACCCTGAGTTCCAAGGACCTCGGTCTGGAAAAGGCCCGTAGCGCCTTCGAGGATCTCAGCGCGCAGTTCATTCCCATGGCGCAAAAGATGTATCACCAGAGCGGGAATGCTCCCACCTGGGTCGTCATGAACTGTCCCGTGGTCAAAGCGGACTGGATTCAGACCAAAGGCGACGTTCGCAATCCCTATCTGGGCTCGAAAAAGCTGAGCTGCGGCAAGCAGATCGGCGTGTTGGGCGCGGAAGAAGCGCACTCCTAATTCGCTGAGGCCGTGATGCAAGGAGTTCGCATGACCCGCTAGAACCTTGCTTTGCGGCGAGTGGGGCAAACGAAGGACCCCACCGAAAGAAGGCCGGCCCCCCAGGGGGCCGGCCTCCCTTTTGCCATCGAATTGGCACGGACTCAGACGGAGTTTGGATCTCAGTGCTGACCGCTGGATCCGCCACTGCCGCTCCCGTCCATACCGCCACCGCCACCACCCATGCCGCCACCGTCTCCGCCCATGCCACCTCCACCTTGCATGCCATCACCATGGTGCCCGCCACCCATCACTTCATCCACCGGGCTTCCACCGCCGTAATCGTGCCCCATTTGGCGCGGTCCCATCCAACCCTGGCCCTGCATGGCCTGCATCATCTGACCCATCTGCTCGCGCTGCTGGATCCGCTGCTGCAATTCGTTGCAGAGCTGATTCTCGTCGCCGCCGTTCATGTGAGCCGCCATGAACATCTGACCGATCTGCCGCATCTCGCGACCCTCATAGCCCTGTTGCAGAGCCTCGCCGCAGAGTCCGAGCGCGCGTTCGGAAGGAAGCCCCAACTCTTTGAGCTCGGTGGCGGTTTCGCTCGCCGCCGCGAGATCGACGAGCGTACAGGAACCATCCCGCAGACGATCCCGGGCCCGGTCGCGCAGCTGATCCAGTTCCGCTTCGTTCAGACCGCGCCACATGTTCAGGGCCACGCCGCGTTCCAGCTGACGCCGCACGCGGGGACCTCCCAGCTCCTCGATCCCTTCTTCACGCGCCTGATTCAAGTACTGGTGGGCGTGGCGGGTGAAGCCCTCCATGCGAGTGACCGCCCCTTCCACCGCCGCTTCGGGCGCATGCTTCATGGAACCTTCGGCGATCTTGTCGCAGAGGAGGTCGGTGGGCATTCCCTTGCGCGCGAGTTCCAGCACGGAGTTCTGCATTTTCAGGCGAGCCTGCGCGGAGTATTGCTGCGCATCTTCGGGAAAGAGAACCTCGAGCTGATCCTGCGGAATCTGAAGCTCGACACAATCCTTCAGATTCTGGCGCAGGCGATCGCGCTGCTGGTCGCTCGTCTTGTCGTACTCGTTCACCCGGTCCATGTAGCGGGTGAGAAGCTGGTCGCGGGTCTGAAGCTGATCGCCGGGCGACTGCGCCCAGGCCACGCTGCTCGTGAGAACGAGCAGGGCGAACAGAGCCAGGCTCACGAGGGTGTGAAAACGCTTTTTCATGACGGAGTTCCTTTCCTGGTTCCGGCGTGACCGTGGGCTCCCGGTTCGCCGCTCTCAGAAAATGAGACGCTCAAAGCTCTGGCGCGTTACGAGAAAAGTGGGTCCGGAGAGCTTCCCCGAGATTTCCTCCACGGCCTGGTCGATCCCCTTCCTCAAGGAATCTCCAAGAGGCCATTCTGGCCGCCGAAGCCATCGTCCACCCGCAACACGCTCTCCGGCGGAGTCAGAGCCTTCCCGTCCACGAAATAGAGGTACTGGTACTGGCCAGGCGGAATCTTCACCGTCAGCTGCCACCAGCCGTCTCCCTCGGGTTTCAGCTCGTATTCGCTCTGCCGCCAGCCATTGAAATCGCCGCTGACACTGACCCGGTGGGCCTTCGGGGCCAGCACGCGAAACACCGTTCCCTCCGCCACTTGCTCGGACCGGGAGGGGTGACACTCCTGAAATCCGAAGTCGAGGGCAATGGCGGGCGCGAGCTCTGGGGCGACGAGGAGCCCAAACGCAGAGCGAATTCGATGCGATCGGTATCCTGTTGGAGTCCCTGCGGATCGGTATAGCTGCCCTGGGAGTAGCGCAGGCTCAAACTGGCTTTGGAAACGATCTCGTAGCTGGCGCCTACGCCCCACTGCTCGTAGTGATCGTCGTCGAGAGAAGCTGCGCGCTTGCCGAAGCTGCGGTCCTGGCGTCCGTAATCCAGGTCCAGCCGAAGGCGCCGTTGCGGCAGCCAGCGCAAGCTGAGCTCGCTGAGGATTGCGTTGCCGTCGTAGAGGGGATCCACGGAGTTCGTGCTGCGCCCGACGAAGGAAGCTCGCGCGAAGATTCTCGGAGTGAGCGAGGCGGTGACGACCAGTCCCAGATTGAGGCGAGCCTCCCGGTAGCTGGTGGACTGCCCCGAGTCGTTCAGAGCGTCCGCGCGAGGGTAGGAGGTCCCGCGTCCGCCAACGAAGCCTTCCACGCTGAGACGATTGAGCATGTAGCCGATGCCGACCTCTCCCCCGCCTCCAATGCGGCGAAGAGTGCTCAGCTGGGTGTCGTTGAAGTAGTCGCCCGAAAGCGAGAAGCGCAAACGCGTCCGTACGGAGAGGGCATAGAAGAGATCGCCCCAGGCCACCTGCCCGTAGAGAGTGCGATCCTCGTCATTGAGAAAGCGCTCCGCGGTGGCGCGCATGCCCAAATGCAGATCGAGCCGCGGCGTGGGTTGACGCGTCGCTTCGATTCCCGGCGAAAAGTCCAGGAACGCCCCTCCGGGAACCACGATGGCGGCCCCGGCCGGGTCGAGCAGATAGTTGGTTTCGTGACCTCCCGAGACCCAGACGAAGGGTGAGAGTGTCCAGGGGGTTTGCGCCATGACGGGCGCGGCACCGAAAAGGAGCACGAATGCGGTCAGAAACGAGCCCGCAATGACCGCGAGGGAGCCGGTCCCACGATGCCGCGCCCAAGAGTTCTCGCCCGAAGCGAAGTGGTAATCAATCCCCTGCACGACCTCGCCCCCCCAGACCGAGTGCCAATGATCGTTCTTGCTCAGGCGCCCAATTCAAGCACGGCGTTACGATTCCCGAATCCGTCATCGCGAGTAAGGGGAGCCAAGGGATCGGTGACCCAACGCTTGCCGTCCTCGACGAACATGTACTCGTAGGCTCCCGGAGGGAGCACGAGATTCATCGTCCACACGGCGCCATTTTTCTGCATGGGAAGACCGTGCGCGTTCCATCCGTTGAAAGAGCCGGCCACCGTGACCGATTGCACATCCTCGTGCTGGGGCGCGTAAATGAGATGCACGACGCGAAAGCTCTCCGCGTTCGAGGCAGCGCCCGCGTTCACCAAAGAGGCGGACTCCGCTCGGGGTTGTTGCGCCAAATTCAGCGTGGCGGGGAGCTGCGCGATCCGCGCGGAGGAAGCCGGGGCTTCGATGCGCTCATTCGAACCGGAGACCGTCAAGCGGCCCAAGACGAAGGCCAGAACGAGGACCGCGGCCACCGCCAGGCCCTGGCGCCAGGAAAGCGAGAAGCCGCGCGCGCGCGTACCGGGCAGTTTCTGCGAGGCGCGCGAAGGCCGTTGCGCCGCGAGCTGCGCGGGCTCCGAGGCGATACGGTCCATTACCGCGTCGGCAAATCCCAGAGGGGCTTCGGACTGCTTCAGTTGATGGGCGCGGGCCAGGATGCGCTCGTAATCGTGCAGTTCGCTGGCCAATTCCGGGTCCTCTTGCAGCCGCTGCAAAAGCGCGCGGCCCTCGTTTTCGCTGAGTTCGCCGTCGAGATAACGAGCCAAGAGTGCGTCCATGTCCATTCTCCTCTCACCCACATGCCCAAAGGTCGGGCGTTTTGTGCCGCGGTCAGGATCGTTTTGCGCGAAGCGAGCGCGGGGTCGGCCGCTCGCGCAAGAACTCGCGCAGGAGCTTGCGCGCCCGGTGCGATCGCACCTTGAGCGAGCCCACGCTGCTTTTGGTCAACGCGGCGATTTGCTCGTAGCCCAGTTCCTCCAAGTGCCGGAGCACGAAAACTTCTCGATAGTCCGCGGGCAAGCTCTCGAGCCCCTTTTGCAGCCGCGCATTGAACTCGCTCTCGCTCAGTTCAGCGAGCGGGTCGAAGGCGCTCCGGGTTTCCTCGAGCTTCGCCTCGTGTCCGCGGCGCTCCTCCAGCTCGTTCAAGGAGATGATCTTCGTGCGCTCCTTACTGCGCTGCCGGTCGCGAGCGGCGTGGAGGGCGATCTGAACCAGCCAGGTGCTGAAGCGCGCCTCCCCCCGAAAGCCGCTCAGCGAGCGATAGGCCCGCACGAAAGTCTCTTGGGCGAGTTCTTCCGCACTGTCGGGATCGTTCACCAGGCGCAGCAGCATCCCGTAGACCGTATTTTGGTGCCTTTCGACCAGATGGCGAAATGCCTCGGTGTCGCCGCCGCGCACGCTCTCCACGATCTGTTCGTCGCTTCGGGTCATCGATGTCCCCGTTCTGAGCGCTCGGCCGTGCGAGGCCGAACCGAAGGTGGGCCTCTGTGGATGAGAAGCCGTCAGCGAGCGAAAGTTACGAACTTTCTCGGCGGCAGGAAAAATTCTCTCGCCTTCGGTCACAGCTCCTGCCGGCGCAGGCGCAGTGCGTTGCTGATGACGGAGACCGAGCTGAAGCTCATGGCCGCCGCGGCGATCATGGGATTCAAGAGCAATCCGAACACGGGGTAGAGGACGCCGGCCGCCAGGGGGATTCCCAGCGTGTTGTAGCCAAAGGCGAAGAAGAGATTCTGCCGGATGTTGCTCATGGTGAGCTCGCTCAGGCGACGGGCCCTGAGAATGCCGCTCAGCTCGCCCCTGACCAGCGTGACGGCAGCGCTCTCCATGGCGACGTCGGTACCGGTGCCCATGGCGATTCCCACGTCCGCCCGCGCGAGGGCGGGCGCGTCGTTGATGCCGTCTCCCGCCATGGCCACGATTCTTCCCTGCGCCTGGAGTTCCCGCACCACTTCCTCTTTGCGGTCCGGGAGCACGCCGGCCTCGACTTCGGTGATCTGCAGTTCCGACGCCACCGCGCGCGCGGTCACCGGATTGTCGCCGGTGAGCATGACGACCCGCATTCCACTCTCGCGCAGTTCCTTGATCGTCTCGGTCGCACCTTCTTTGATCGGATCAGCCACCACGAGCAGCCCCGCCAGGGCGCCATCGAGAGCGACGAACATCACGGTCTGGCCCTTCGAACGCAGCGAGTTCACGCGGGAATCATCCTGAGTTCCCCCCACGCCCAAATCCTGCAGAAGGCTCTCGTTGCCCAGGGCGACATTCCTGCCCTGCACTCTGCCGCTGACCCCCTGACCGGTATGACTTTGAAAGTCCTTGGCCTCCGCCAGCTCGAGTTCACGCTCACGGGCCGCGTCGACGATTGCCTGAGCCAGGGGGTGCTCGCTGCCGCGCTCGAGACTGGCGGCCAGGCGCAATACTTCCTCTTCGGGATGGCCACGCAGTGGGTGCACCGCGACCAGGCGCGGCTTGCCCTCGGTCAGAGTCCCGGTCTTGTCCACGACCAGAGTGTCGACCTTGCGCAAATGTTCGATGGCCTCGGCATTCTTGAAGAGCACGCCCACGGTGGCGCCCTTTCCCGTCGCGACCATGATCGACATGGGAGTGGCCAGTCCCAGGGCACAGGGACACGCGATGATGAGCACTGCCACCGCGTTGATGAGCGCGTAGACCATTCTGGGCTCGGGGCCGACGAGGGCCCAGACGACGAAGGTCACGATGGCGGCCAAGATGACGCTGGGGACGAAGTACGCGGCCACCCTGTCCGCGACTCTCTGGATGGGAGCGCGGCTGCGTTGGGCGGCCGCCTACCATCTGGACGATTTGCGAGAGGAGAGTTTCGCTGCCCACCTTCTCCGCCCGAATCACCATGGACCCGGTGGCGTTGAGGGTGGCGCCGATGACCGAGTTGCCCGGCCCCTTCTCCACCGGCATGGGTTCGCCGGTGACCATGCTCTCGTCGACCGAGCTACGCCCCTCCTCGACGCTTCCGTCGATCGGGATCTTTTCTCCGGGACGTACCCGCAAACGATCGCCGAGCTCGACTTGGTCGAGCGGAATCTCCTCGTCGTTGCCGCTGGAATCGATGCGTCGCGCGGTCTTGGGCGCGAGGCCCAAGAGACTTCGGATGGCGGCGCCGGTGCTGCTGCGCGCGCGCAGTTCGAGCACTTGTCCCAAAAGGACCAAAGTGGTGATCACTGCGGCCGCCTCGAAGTAGACCGCGACGGTCCCTCCCTCGCCCCGAAAGGAGGCCGGGAAACGCGAGGGGATGCTCATGGCCACCACGCTGTAGCTCCAGGCCACCCCCACGCCGAATCCGATGAGAGTGAACATGTTCAAGGAGAAATGAAGGATCGAGTTCCAGGCGCGCACCAAGAGGGGCCAGCCGCAGTAGAGAACCACCGGCGTGCTCAAGGCGAATTCCAAAATGATGCGCGCCCTGGTGGGTGATGAGTCCGCCGAAGGCGTGGGACACGAAGTCGCCGGCCATGGCGCTCAGCAAGACGGGCAGACTCAGGGCCGCCGCGATCCAGAAGCGGCGCCTCATGTCCAGGTACTCCGCGCGGCTAAAGTCGTCCTCCTCCTCGCTCACTTCCATCGGCTCGAGCGCCATCCCGCATTTGGGACAGGAACCGGGGCCATCGTTCACCACTTCCGGGTCCATGGGACAGGTGTACTTCGCGCCCGAGGCGGCCGCTCTCGCCTTCGACTTGGCGGGTCCATCGCCCCCTGCAGCGTGTCGTGCGGGTTCGTGGTGCGCGGCATGGGACTCATCCGCGGTGCGCGACTTGAGGTACTTCTCGGGCTCGGCATCGAATTTCTGTTTGCAGCCGCCGCAGCAGAACTCGTAGCGCTGGCCCTCGTGCACCGAATGCGGATTGTCCGGGTTCGCAGTGATCGTCATCCCGCAAACGGGATCTTTCATCGTCTTGGAGGTCTCTTCCCTCATGCTAGTTCTCCGACTTTCCTGAACTTCTGCCCCAATTCGGCTTTCCAGCAATAGAGTACAGGTACGATGAATTGGGTGATGAGCGCCAAGACCATTCCCCCGAAGGAGGGGATGGCCATGGGCACCATGATGTCGCTCCCGCGTCCCGTCGAACTCAGAACCGGTAGCAGGGCCAAGACGGTGGTCGCCGTGGTCATCAGGCAGGGACGAATCCGGCGCGTGCCCGCCACGACCGTGGCCTCACGAATCTCCGCCACCGACTGTGGCCGGTGCTGGCGAAAGGACTGTTGTAAGTAGACTGCGACAACCACTCCGTTGTCACTGGCGATTCCGAAGAGCGCGATGAATCCCACCCAGATGGCCACGCTGAGATTGATGGGATGGACCTGAAAGAGGTCGCGCAGATTCGTGCCGAAGACCGAGAAGTTCAAGAACCAGGGCTGGCCGTAGAGTCCGATCATGAGAAAGCCGCCGGCCCAGGCCACGAAGATTCCCGAGAACACCATCAGGGTGGTGGAGACCGAGCGGAACTGGAAGTAGAGGATGAGGAAGATGAGGAAGAGGGCCAGAGGCAAGACGACCTTCAGGCGTCTCTCGCTGCGCACCTGGTTCTGGTAGCTGCCGGCGAAGGAATAGCTCACACCCTTGGGCAGAACCAGCTCACCGGAGTCGATCTTCCCCTGGATGATTTTCCTCGCGTCGTTCACCACCTCCACCTCGGCATGTCCGGGCTTCTTGTCGAAGAGCACGTAGCCCACGAGGAAGGTGTCCTCGCTCTTGATTACCTGGGGGCCGCGCACGTAGCGGATCTTCGCGAGCTGGATGAGGGGAATCTGCGCGCCCTGGGGTGAGGGCACGAGAATGCCGCCCAGACTCTCGATGCTGTCGCGCAGTTCGCGCTGGTAACGCACGCGCACCGGATAGCGCTCGCGGCCTTCCACCGTGGTGGTGATGCGTTTGCCACCAATCGCGACTTCGATCACGTTCTGCACGTCTTGCACGTGCAAGCCGTAGCGGGCAATTTCATCGCGGTCGATTTCGATCTCCAGGTAGGGCTTGCCCACGATACGATCGGCGAACACCGCCGAGGGTTCCACCGAGGGGACCGTCTTGAGAATCCCTTCGAGCTTCAGGCCGACATCCTGAATGGTCTGAAGGTCGGGACCCTTCACCTTGATGCCCATGGGGGCGCGCATCCCGCTCTGCAGCATGACGATGCGCGCCGCGATGGGCTGTAACTTGGGTGCCGAGGTGGTGCCGGGAATCTTGGCGACCTTGACGATCTCATTCCAGATGTCGTCGGCGGAATGGATGGAGTCGCGCCACTGGCGATAGGGACGCCCGCGGGAGTCGGGAATGAGCTGTCCGGCGTCATCGCGCACATAATCACCGTCGCGGTACTTGAAACGCAGGCGATGTCCGTTCACGTCGACGCGGTACTCGGGGAGATAGTTGATCACCGCTTCCACCATCGAAATGGGGGCGGGATCGAGCGGAGTGTCGGCGCGGCCGATCTTCCCTACCACCGACTCCACTTCGGGAATCGACTGAATCGCCTCGTCGAGCTTGGCCACGACGTCGAGCGATTCCCCGATGGACGCGTGCGGCATGGTAGTGGGCATGTAGAGGAAGCTGCCCTCATCCAGATCGGGCATGAACTCCTTGCCCAGCCCGCGCCACACCTGCCAACCCAGGACCATGAGAATGACGGGCAGGCTCAGAAAGAGCAGCTTGTGCGAGAGGCACCAGCGAAGAATGCGGCCGTAGGCGCGGATGAAGAACGAGAAAAGAAAGAGCAGTCCCAGGATGATGGCGAAGAGGAAGATGGCATTGCGCAGCGAAGCCCTTGGCCGGACCCAGCGGAAGCCAGGTGGAGGTCAAGAGCAGGCCGACCGCGATCAGAACGATCCAGTTGGCGGAAGCGGACAGCGCGCGGCGCACTCGCGTGAAGAGTCTCCCGGGCGCACCGGACTTCCAGGCGAGCACCGGCTTGAAGAACGCAGCCGGTTTGCGCTGAGCGCTCGGGCTTGAAGGGCAAGCGTAGTTTGCCGCGTCCTCCCAAGAGCATGTGGGCGAAGGCCGGCATCAGGGTCAGAGAGACGATGAGCGAGGCGACCAGCGCGAAGGTCTTGGTGTAGGCCAGGGGCTTGAAGAGTTTTCCTTCGGCGGCGGTCATGGTGAAGACGGGCAGAAAGCTCACCACCGTGGTGGCGACTGCCGTGACCACTGCCCCGCCGACTTCGCTGGCCGCGCCAAAGATGATCTCTCTCTTGTTCGCGCCGGGAGGAGCTTCGGCCAAATGGCGCAACATGTTTTCGCTCAGGATCACCCCCATGTCGACCATGGTGCCGATCGCGATCGCGATGCCCGAAAGTGCGACGACGTTGGCGTCGACGTGAAAGAGCTTCATGGCGATGAAGGCCATGAGCACCGCCACCGGCAAGAGCCCCGAGACCAGCATGCTGGTCTTCAAGTGCCGCACCATGAAGATCACCACGATGATGGTGATCAGGATTTCCAGAATCAGGGCTTCCTGGAGCGTCCCCAGGGTCTCGTGGATGAGACCGGTGCGATCGTAGAAGGGGACGATGGTAACTTTCGACACCGTGCCATCGGGGAGGGTCTTGGAGGGCAGCCCGGGGGCGATCTCGGCGATCTTCTTTTTCAGGCGATCGATGGTGGCCAGCGGATTCTCGCCGTAGCGAACCACGACCACTCCGCCCACCGCTTCGGCGCCGCCCTTGTCCAGGGCGCCACGGCGCAGTGCCGGCCCCAGACTGACGGTGGCGATGTCCTTGATGGTGACCGGAGTGTTGTCCACTTGGGTGACGACCGACTTTTCGATGTCCCCCAGGTTCTTGATGAAGCCGATGCCGCGGATCACGTACTCGGCCTTGTTTACTTCGATGGTGCGCGCGCCCACGTCGACGTTGGATTCGCGCACCGACTGAAACACTTGCTCGAGCGTGACCCCATAGGCGCGCATCGCATCGGGATCGACGTCGATCTGGTACTCCTTGACGAAGCCACCCACCGAGGCAACTTCCGAGACTCCCTCCACCCCCTGCAGGGCGTAGCGCACGTACCAGTCCTGCACCGAGCGAAGTTCGTCGAGATCCCAGCCCCCGGCGGGATTTCCCTGAGGATCGCGCCCTTCCAGGGTGTACCAGTACACCTGTCCCAACGCCGTTGCATCCGGACCGAGTTGCGGTTGCACCCCTTGCGGCAGGGTTCCCGCCGGCAGACTGTTCAACTTCTCCAAGAGGCGGGAGCGCGACCAGTAGAACTCCACGTTTTCCTTGAAGATCACGTAGACGGTGGAGAAGCCGAACATCGAATAGCTGCGGATGGTCTTCACGCCCGGAATTCCCAAAAGGGCAACCGTGAGCGGATAACCGATCTGGTCCTCGACGTCCTGTGGACTGCGGCCGGGCCAGGCGGTGAACACGATCTGTTGGTTCTCCCCGATGTCGGGGATGGCGTCGACGGGAACCGGATCACGCGGCAGGCCGTGCGCGTTCCAGGGGAAGGGCGCCACCATGATACCCCAGACGATCACCGCCAAAAGGCCCAGAACCACCACCAGTTTGTTGTCCATGCAGAAGCGGATGATGCGGTCGGTCAGACTCACTGCTCATCCCCCTCGTGCTCGTGCATGGAAGGCATCGACTTCTGCGTGGAGTCCTTACTCGTCGCCGAGTCTTCGTCGGGGGAGGACATCATGGAGGGCTTTGCCTGAATCTGCATGGCGCTGTCGATCTTGAATGCCCCGTTCGTCACCACGAGTTCGCCTTCGCGCAGGCCCTCGTTGACGATGTACTGGTCGCCAGCGCGCGGGCCGAGCACCACCTCGCGTCCCTCGAAGCGCGGCTCGTCTCCCGGAAGGCGGACATACACCACGGCGCGTTTACCGGTGATGAGCGGGGCGGAGGCGGGAATGAGCAGTGGCGGCTTTTCGTTCGCGCCCACCACCGAGTAGCCCAGGCTCTTGGCGGTCACCAGAGTCATGCCGCAGATGTCGCAGTTGCCCGGTTTGTCCTTCACCACATCGGGATGCATGGGGCAGATCCACTTGCCAGCCAAATCCGCTTCCATCACGCGTCCCTGGGCGGCGATGGTGCTGCGAACGGTAGCGTGTACGAAGACCCCGGGCTTGAGCAGCTCGCCCTCGTTCTTCACGTTCACGCGCACTTTGGCGGTGCGGGTCCTGGGATCGAGCACGGGCGAGATGAACGAGATGCGACCCTCGAATTTCCTTCCCGGATAGGCCTCGGCGGTGAACTCGACCTTCTGACCGTAGCGAATCCACACCAGGTCGCTCTCATAGGCGTCCAGATTCACCCAAAGTTGAGTGAGGTCGGCGATCTCGTAGATGACCTGCCCGGTCTTCACGTAATCCCCCTGCATGGCGCTCTTTTTCACCACCACGCCATCCAGAGGCGCGTAAATGGTCACGTGATCCTCGGCGTGCTCTCTTTTCTCGATGCGCGCGATCTGCTCTTCGGTGAGGCCGAACAGCCGCAGCTTCTCACGCGCGGCACCCACCGTCTCTTTGGCCGTGCTCTTCAACAGCTTGATCGAGCTGCCCTGAAGACTCTCCTGCGCGCGAAGAGCTTGGATGAGCTCCTCCTGCGTGCTCACGAGCTCGGGACTGTAAATCGAGACCAGGTGATCGCCCTTGCGCACGCGAATGCCGGTGTAGTCGACGTAGAGGCGGTCGAGGCGGCCGGGAACCCAGGCCGAGATGGTCTTCAGCTTGGTCTCGTCGAAGTCGATCTTCCCCACCAGGCGCACCTGCTTCTCCGCGTCCCCGCGCACCACCGGCGTGGTCTGGATTTCCGCCAGGGCCACCGCGTCCCTGGAGAGGCTCAGGGTGGGAGGGCCGGTCTCCGTGCCCTCCCCCATGCTCGTCTTCGCATCCGGCGTTCACGCTGCCCCCTCCGGCTGCGCCGGACTCGGTCTTCACCGGAATGAGATCCATCCCGCAGATCGGGCACTTGCCCGGATGCGGCAACTTGATCTGCGGGTGCATCGAACAGGTCCAGAGGGTCTCCGCGCCGCCGCCGGTGTCGGACGCGGCTTGGTCATGCGCGTTGCTCACCGCGGTGTCCTCGTGTCCGTGGGTGTGGAGGAGTTGCCCGCCCAGAAAGCCCACGACCAGAATGGCCAGGCCGAGAACGATCAATACGTCGGTGCGGCGTGTCATTGCGGATCTCCTTCGTCATCCAGGGACTTCCCCATCAGCGAGGCAAGCTGCACGATTCGCTCCCCGCGATCGGCTTCGGCGCGCGCGTGCTCCAATTCGAATTGCAGCAGGGTGCGTTGCGCGTCGATGTAATCCAGATAGCTGAGATTGCCGGTCTGAAATCCGGTCGCGCTGGCCTGCAACGCCTGCTTGGCCTTGGGCACCAGATCTTTCCCGTAGAGCTCGATCTTTCGTTCCGCGTCGTGCAATTGGAAGACGGTCTCGTCGACCTTGGCGAGCAGCGCCAGCTCCTTTGCGGCGCGTTCGTGTTGTGCCTGACGCTTGCGCGCGCGCTGCGCGTTCACCTCGCCGGAGTATTTCCCGCGCCACAGAGGTAGCTTCACCGCCACGGTCGCCATCCAGGCATCCTTGCCCTGGCCGGGGAAGCTGGTCAGCTCGGACGTGCCGGTGAGAATGGTCGAAACACCCAAGGTGAAGTCGGGATAGCCGTCGCGTTTGGCGGCGGTGATGCTCTTGCTCAGAGCGTCGAGTCGATGATCGATGGCCTTCAGCTCAGGATTGTTTTGGGCGAGGGCGCGGTGGAGTTCGTCCTCCGTGGGAGGAGTGAACGCAGGTTGCTCGAGTGAGACCGGCCAGGGAAGCGGGGCATCGGCGCCGCGACCCAGAGTTTCGTTCAGGCGTGAGGCGAGGGGCCGTCGGCGGTCCTTCAAAGTGCGCAGGCGATCTTCGAGTACTCCCAGCTCCACCTGGGCCTTGATGACGTTCGCGTAGGAAGCGGACTCGGTGCGGTAGCGCGCGCGCATGACGCTCTCCTGGTAGCGCATGAGCTCCAGGTTTTCCTGGGTGACCGCGATGGCCGAGCCGAGGTAGGCGTACTCATAGTAGGCCTTGGCCACCCGCTCGAAGAGATCGAGTCGCGCCTGCTCGAGCGATGCGCGGGCGGCCTTGGCTCGTTCTGCCTGGGCGTCGCTGCGCGCCGAGAGCTTGCCGAACCAAGGGATGGCCTGGCTGAGGGCGATGCGCTGCTCCTGCGGGCCGACCGCGGTCTCCACCGACTGCAGGTAGTAGCCATAACTCAGCACCGGATCGGGCCAGCCGCCGGCCTGGGCCACCAGGCTCAATTGCGCCTGCCAATTTTCGTAACGCGCAGCCAGGCCGGGGTTGTTCAGCGCGGCCAGGTGGAAGAAGTCCTCGAGGCGCGGGTTGGCCGGCAGCTGCGCCTCTTGACCGGGCGTGGGCGCGGACGCGGGTGCGGACGCGGGCGGGCTGGCTTCCGCGATGGCAGCGCTCGCGCTCGCCTGGGAGCGGAGGGGCAAGCAGATGAGGAGGCCGAGAAACAGCGCGAGGAGGCTGAGTCGGCCCCGCGGATCGTGGATCTTGGATTGGATACAGAAGAAGAGCGTGCGCGCATTGCTCATACTGGATTCCCGGGCTGAGGGGAGAATAATCCCTTGCAGGGCATTGAGGATGCCAGAGCAAGGAGCATCCAGTAAGTTCTTTTATGACTGTAGGTTCCCTGGCCGAGGGGGGCTCGGCCCCAGAGCATATGTGTTGGATATCAAGCAATTGGTCTCAGGATTGATGCATATCCAACGGGCGGGCTTCAGGGTCCCCGGGTCGGGCGCCGCCGATTTCTCGCCGGCGACAAAACTCAAGTCCTTGTCATGGAAGCCGATGGGCGGGGACCGCTTGTCTACCCGGGTACACTCGTTCCGTGGCGTACTTGTCTACCCGGGTACACGCCCGCAGGGCTCCGCGATCTACCCGGGTACACTCGTCTCGTAAGGTACTTTTATAGCCGGCTATAAACCGGAGGGCGGAAGTGCGTGCGAACCCGCGCGCGCCTTGGCTCGCGCTAGTGCCCACTGAAACGCGCTTTGAGCTTCCCAAAGCTCGTGCCTTCTGCTGGGACCGGCTCTCCTGCGAAGGGCTCGAAATCAATCAAGGCCGCGCAGTGTGATGCTGTCATCGTGATTGTCCCAGATCGCGATCGGCGATTACCGCCGGATCTGTCGTTCCCCAGTAGTTGTTCGTGAAATCGTAGTGCTTAATCTCGTACTGCGGGTGTCCGGTCAGATAGGCCAGATATCCCTGTGGAGAGATCAGATCATTGGAATTGATGTGAACTGTGCTTGGAGAGCGAATCCATATCCCATAGAGCTGTGAGTCCAGCAGTCTGTTCTGATGCATGTCGACTGTGGCATAGCTGTTGATGTCGAAGTGCCAGCCGTTGTTGCGCAGGGTGTTGTCGGCGATCGTCACTACCGTGCCGCTCTCGATCAGAGTGATCCCTCCGTACTGAACGTTCTCAATTATGCAATTCTCCACAACTCCGGGACAGTTGTCGAACAAGATGCCTCCCCTTCCACCTACAAAATGGTAGTCCGCTAACATGAGCCTCTTCGTGAGAGTTAAAGCTAATCCCGCTCTTGTTGTCGACAAAGTCACAATGGGTGATTTGCGCCGCCGAAGAGGTGTAAACAACGCCAACTCCATTGTCATTGGTGCTTACGAAGCACTTGTCAATCGTCACTGGACCCTCGGCTGTAACTCCTTCCATACAGTATTGAGCTACACAGTCTTCGATATAGAAGTCACCCAGCGTGTATGCGCCAACCCAAGTGTTCTCAAATGTCAGTTTTTCAATGTGAGTGGTGCCGACGTTTTCGGCGACCACTAGTCCCACAGGATCTCCTTGGGCGGTAGCGGGAACACTCGGGCCGATAATGACAGAATCTCGGTCCATCCCCATGATGGTCAGATTGTCCACCCTCACTACGAGATGGGCATCGCGGGGTACTCCGCTGTTGAAAGCAAAGTCCGTGACTTCTTCGTATCGTCCCGGCCCAATCAGCAGAGTGTCTCCCGCCGCTGCGGCATCCGCTGCTGGCTGCAGTAAGGTGTAATCTCCGCTTCCGTCCTTCATCACGGTGATGGTGTTGGACCAGGCCACGCCGGCGCTCTGGCAGAGAAGCCAAAGCACTGCCGCGGCCAAAGACGAGTTCCAGTTCCCTGCAATTGCGATGAGCCTGCGCATAAAAGGGCCTTCAGTCGCAGTTCCGTGGGCTTCAAGCTCGCCGAGGGCCGCAATCGGCCAACGCGCTGCCCTCCCCCAGCGCTCGAAGCCAGTTCTCGAGCTCCATTCTAGCACAGCCTGCGGCGAGGCCGATCCCCCATTGGCGGGCCTGGAAGACGGGCTTAGACTACTGCCCAACCAAAACGAAGAGAAAGAAGCCGCGGAGAAGACACAACCGCCACAAAAGGAGTCCACATGACAAGAGCCATCCCCGCCTCCATTCGCAAGCTCGCCAAGACCGAGCTCCACCAGCACGTCGACGGATCCATTCCTGCCGCGGTGACCTGGCGCATCATGAAACGCTACGGACTCAACCCGGTGGACAACCTACGCGAGATGAAGAAGCTCCTGGTGCTGCAGCCCCAAGAAGAGGGCTCGCTGCTGAGCTACCTCGACAAGTTCCACTACCCGATGTGGATCACCCAGTTCTACGAGAACATCACCCAGGTCACTTCCGCCATTTGCGCCGAAGCGGCCAAGAACGGGGTGACCACACTCGAGCTGCGCTACTCCCCCATCATCCACATCTACGGCGGGCTCACCATTCGTCAGTCCATTCGCGCCGTACTCTCGGCTCTGAACCGCGCCGAACGAGAATACAAGATCAGGACCGGCCTCATCGTCATCGCCATGCGTCATCACGGTCCGCACATCGCCAAGATCCTGGCCCGCGGCGCCGCGGGAGACGTCCAGCACTTGCACGACCGGTGCGGGGTGATCGGCTTCGACATCGCCGGTGCGGAAAAGGGCAACGCGCCGCACCTCTTCAACAAGGCCTACGAAATCGCCGCCCGCGCGGGACTGGGACTCACCGCGCACGCGGGTGAGGCGGAGGGCCCGGCCTACATTTGGGAGGCCATCGATACCCTGGGCTGCACCCGCATCGGCCACGGTTGCAGCGCGGTGCAGGACAAGGCGCTCTTGAGGCGACTGGCCAAGGATCAGATCCTCGTGGAATGCGCCCCCAGCTCGAACTACCAAACCGGCGCCGTCGCCCGCGGGGAGCGCCATCCCATTTTCACCTTCCTGGAGCACGGCATCCCCGTGGCGCTGTGCACCGACAACACCACGGTGAGCGCGACCAGCCAAAACCGTGAGAGCGCGCTGTTCTTGCAGGAACTCGGCCTGGACGCAATCAAGGAAATCCACCGCAGCGCGGTACAGCACAGCTTCATTGCAAAGTCACACGGCAAGAAGGCGGCATGATGCGCCGGCGCGGGCTGATTCTTCTGCTCGCGGGATTCGCGCTTTCGGCCTCAGGCTGTCTGCGCTTCGGCTGGGACCGGCTCTCCACCAAGGTGCCCTCGGCCGTTCTCGCCACCATGAAAGCCGAGGACATCGCCAAGGACCTGCACGCGCTGGAGGGTGAGGGCCACGCCCAACGTCCTCCCTTCGGCGAGACGGAACGCCGTACCCTGCGCCACCTCACGCGGCGCTTCGCCCAGATCGGCCTGAAGGGAGCCGGCGACAACGGGAAGTTCCTCGAGGCCGTTCCCGCCGTGGCCACGCAGGTGCGCGAGGCTGAACTTCAGGTGGGCTCCATCAAATTGCGCCAGGGTGACAATCTGCTGCTGTCTGCCCGTAGCGACAGCACGCGCATCACGATCCCTTCGAGCCAACTCGTCTTTGCCGGCCGCGGTGTGGTGGCGCCGGAACGCCGTCGCGACGACTACAGCGGACTCTTGGTGGCGGGACGCGTCGTGCTGCTCTTCGCCGATTTCGCTGCCGCTTCGCCCGACACCACGGACTGGTATTCGCACTGGCAGTATCAGGTCGCCGAAGCCAAGCGCCACGGGGCCCTGGGAGTGTTGCTCATGCCCGACTCCACGCGGAGCGCGCAAGAATGGCAGCTATATAAGGATCGCTTCGAGAGCTTCGCGCTCTTTCGCAGCGAGGAGCTGAAGGAGCACTGCCGCTTTCAGGCCTGGATTTCCGCCGAGGCCGGCACTCGCATCCTCAAAGAAGCAAAGATCGAATTCGCGCGCGCCCGTTGGGCCGCGCACACGCGCGGCTTTCGCGGGCGCATGCTCGAGCCCAAGGTTCGAGGCACGGTCGAACTCGATGTGCGCCAGTCCCGATCCTTCAACGTGGTAGGGGAAATTCCGGGCCGCTATGACGCGGAACAGAGCATCGTCGTCTGCGCGCCGTGGGACGGCGGCAGCGCGAACGCGCAGGCCACGGCGGGGCTCTTGGCTCTGGCCACTTCGTTCTCGGCGCTGCCGCAGCGTCCGGCGCGTTCGGTCGTGTTCGTGGCGACCACTTTGAGCACGCGCGGCCAGCTCGGCGCCGAACATTTCGCGCACTTCTCCTCGCGCTCTTTGGAGCGTTGCGCCGGGGCCTTGGTTCTTCGCGGGGAGATCGAGGATGCGACAGGGGCGGCGGCCGTCCCGACAGCAAGCGGCGCGCACCGGGCGGCCTCCTCCGACACTCTTCAGGTCGAAGGCACGGGCGACAACGAGTTGGGGAAGTTCCTGAGCGAGGCGGCGGGAATGGACGGGCTGGCCGTGCGCGCGAGCAGGGATGAGAGCGCGTGGTTTGATTCGGGCGCGGTGGCTTTCGCGCGCCGGGGCGTTCCCAGCGCGCTGATCGGGTCCCAGATGAGCGACTTACGCATGGCGCTGCGAGCCGGCTACCGCATGGCGCAGACGCGCGGCGGCCCCCGTTGGGATGCCAACAGCTGCTTTCGTTTTTACCCGCGAGAATCCCTCGTGGCCTACGCCGATTCCCTGCGCTGAAAGAAACTCTCGGGCAAAGAGAAGGCGACCCAAAGGGCCGCCTCCCGACATGTCCGATGCTGTAGTGACAAGACTCCGAGGCTCAGGTCTGTTACCAGAGTCCCAGCAGAGCGATTCGCTCAGCCCGGAGTGTTCGGCTAACATCTGAAGCCGTTTCCAGCCTCATGTTCATTATACGGAATCGCGGGCCTTTTGAGCCAAGTCAGGCCAAATTTTCTATTTCGAGCACGAAATCGGCCGATTCGGGGCTGAATCCGAAGATCTGGCCGTAGAACGAGAGTTCCGCCGCGAAGCTCCGCACGATGTTTTTCTGGCGGCGGAAGCCGTGCCCTTCCCCC
>CAVSGG010000002.1:0-43075 GCA_963727455.1 Candidatus Krumholzibacteriota bacterium
CGCCCTCACACACCGCTTCGGCCGCGCGCAAGCGCACAGGGGTGGGGGCCACGCTGCCAGCCGCGATGCGCACTTGCGACCAGCGTTCTTCCTCGTCCTTCGCGTCGGGAATCGGGCCGCGCTCCGCGCACAGCGCCAGCACCACCTTGGAGATCGCCTGCGCACGCCGCGTGCCCACCTTCTTGAAGCGCTGATAGGACGGAACCGGCGGCAGCAGCACCGCGCTCAACAACTCCCCCGGCTTCAGCACCGTGGCGCGGTATCCGGTATAGAAGGAGTCGTAGGCGACCCGGCGCATTCCATCGAGCCCCGCGATTTCCATTTCGGCGTTGAAGGCCAAGAGCACCGGCAGGCTGTCGCCGGCGGGCGAGGCGTTGACAACGTTGCCGCCCACCGTGGCGCGATTCTGAATTTGGCGGCCGCCGATCTGCGACGCGGCCTCGGCGAGGATGGGATAGTGCTCGCGCACCAATGGGTGCTCGCGGATCTGCGAGAAGCTGGTGGTGGCGCCGATGCGAAGCCCTTTGAAGCTCCTGGCCGAACCGCGCGCCGAACCCGACGCAGCGTGCAACTCTTCACCCTCTTCAAGTTCCCGAATGCCGCGTAGCTCCTTGACTCGCAGAAGGTCGAGCACGCCCACTTGCTCCAGGCGTTCGACGGCGCCGCGCACCATCCAGTCGGTGCATCCGGACAAGGGCCGCAGCGTGGGATCTTCGCGCAAGCGTTCCAGCGCGCTCTTCAGGCTGGTGGGGGAGAAGACTTCGCTCATCGGCGTTCCCCCTTCGTGCCTTCGGGCCGCGCCTTGCCATGGGCATCGCCCGCCGGCCGGGTCGCTCCCGCGCCCTCGGCTGCGCTGGTGTCGAATCCCCCGAGCACCGCTTCCGGTTCCTCCTGCAGGACGCGTAGGATGGCTTCGTAGCCGGTGCAGCGGCAGATGTTGCCGGCCAGTGCCTGCGCGATCGTCTCGCGCGAATTGGACTGCGAAGTCTCCAAGAGCTGCGCCGCGGAAAGCACGATGCCCGGGGTGCAGGCCCCGCACTGCGCGCCGCCGGCCCGGACGAAGCGCTCGAGATAGGCTTGGCCCTCGGCGGACTGGGCGATCGCTTCCACCGTGACCACTTCGCGTCCATCCGCCTGCATCAGAGGTGTCAGGCACGAGAGCACGGTCTCGCCGTCGAGCAGAACCGTGCAGGCGCCGCACTCGCCCTCGCCGCAACCTTCCTTGGTGCCGGTCAGTCCGAACTTCCGGCGCACCACGTCGAGCAGGCGGTCCGTGGGATTCCCTTCAGCTTCGACCATCTCCCCGTTCAAACGAAAGTGCACCTTCATGACGGGTTCGCCTCCATCCTCTCCAGCAATCGCTCGGGCACCGCCGGAATGGCGTCCACCACGATGCCCGTCGCGTTCTCGATGGCGGCGCACACGGCGGGAGCCGGGCCATCCATCGGCAACTCGCCCACTCCCTTGGCGCCAAAGGGCGGACCGCTCCAGGGCTGCTCCATCATCTCCACTTGCATCTCGGGTGCATCGAGGATGGTGGGCACGATGTAGGTGGCCATGCGGTCGTTGAGAATGCGGCCCTCGTCGAACTTTAGGTCTTCCAGCAGCGCCCAACCGATCGCCTGCAACACGCCGCCTTCGATTTGGCCGCGGCACTGCACCTCGTGCAGCACCTTGCCGACCTCGCTCACCACCGTCGCTTTCTTGGCGCCCACCTCCAGGGTGTCCGGATCGACTTCCACCTCGATGACCTGCGCGGAATACGAATAAGTGGGATAGGCCGAACCGTGGTAGGTATCGTCGTCGAAGGTCTGCCACTTCGGCGGTTCGTTGCGCGCGGTGAATTCGCATTCGTTTCCCGCCTCGGCGTACTCGCGCGCGATTGCACAGAAGTTTCCCACTGCGCCCTTGCTGCCGAGCACCCTGCTCGCCTCCACGCGCAGGGATTTCTCGCCGAGTTGCTGCTGTTTCCAGGAGAGCACGCGATCCACCAAGCCGCGCGCAGCCTTGGCTCCGGTGCCGCCCACGATCATGCTGGTGCGCGAGGCCACGGTAGGTCCGGAGTCGGGCACCACTGCGGTATCCGGATCGGCCATGAGCACGTCGTCGAGCAGAAGCCCCGCTTCCTCCGCCGCGAGCATCGTCAGAGTGGAGATGGCGCCCTGTCCCATCTCGGTGGCCGCGGTGAGCAGTTCGACCTTTCCTTCGGGAGAAAGCCGCGCGGTGACCGGCGAGCGCATCTTCTCCTCACCCGAGCCGGTGAAGCCCGCGCCGTGAAAGGAGAGACTCAGACCGATCCCGCACAACGGCGCTGCGGTTCCGGGTCCGAAGGGCAGCGTGCGCGCCTTCTCCGATTCGAGCTTCCGCCAGCGCTTCGAGAAATCAGTCAGGGTCTCCACTCGATCCAGGACTGCGGCCGCGCTGCAGGAGTCGTCCATGACCTGGCCGGTGGGCAGTTTGTCGCCCGGACGCAGTACGTTTTGGCGCCGCAGGGTCAGAGGATCGATGCCGAGGGTGCGCGCGATGCGATCCATGTGCCGTTCCCACGCAAACTCCGATTGCGGCGCGCCGAATCCACGGAAGGCGCCGGTGGGCGTAGTGTTGGTGCGCAGCACGCGCCCTTCCACGCGCGCATGGGGAAGACGATAGGCGCCGGTCGCGTGCAGCAGACCGCGCGAGAGCACCACCGGCGAAAGCCCCAAGTAAGCGCCGCCGTCCAGATCGAAGTCGACTCGCGCCGCCACCAGAGTTCCGTCACGCTTCACCGCACTCTTGATGCGAGTGCGCGAGGGGTGGCGCTTGGTAGTGGCCACGATGTCTTCGTGCCGTTCGTAGACGATCTTGACCGGCTGCTTGGACGCGCGCGCCAAGAGCGCGGTGTGCGCCGCGATCAGACTGGGATAGTCTTCCTTGCCGCCGAATCCGCCGCCCATCGGGCGGCCGACCACACGCAGCTGCTCGGGACCGAGACCGAAGACGTGCTGCAGGGCATTCTTCACGTAGTAGGGACACTGCAGCGAACCGGTGATGTACAGGTCGCCGTCGTCTTCCCAACGCGCCATCATTCCCTGGCATTCGATGTAGATGTGTTCCTGGTGCCCGCTGAAGTACTCGCCCTCGATGAGGACGAGCTCGTCCGCGTGGCCATGGGCAGCGTGCTCGTCGCCTTCATCGTCGCCGTCAGCTGGCGCGGCGTGCCCGCTGCCGCCGGCGCCCGACGCCGACTTCCCACTCTCGAGCGCGGCGAGAATCTGATCGCACTCGCCTTCCACCAGGGACAGCGTGTATAGGGGATCGACGGTGTCTCCGCCTTCAAAGCCCAAGACTGGATCCAGCAGCTCGTACTCGACCTTCACCGCTTGTGCCGCGCGCAATGCGTCTTCCCGCGTGCGCGCCGCCACCAAGGCCACCGCCTCGCCCACATGGTGGACCTCGCTCTCGGCCAGGATGGGCCAGGCGTCATCCAGGATCTGCAGACCGTTGGCGCCGGGGATGTCGCGCGCCGTGACGAACACTGCTCCCTTGGGGGCGGCCTTTGCGTCGAATTCGAGGGAGCGGATCTTCGCGCAGGCATGAGGGCTGCGCACGGTCACACCGTGCCAGAATCCTCTGTCTGGCAGGTCGTCGAGATACTGCAGCTTGCCAGAAGTCTTGCCCTCGCCATCGCGGCGCAGCGGAGAGCTTCCCAAGAGCGATTTTCTTTCCGGCACGATTTCATCCTCCTGATTCCTGGAGGATGGAACGAACCGGGCTCACAGGCAAGCCCTTCGGGCGGAAAAACCCGGCGCGCCGCATCCAACGCGCCGCATGCTAGCGGATCAGAGTCGCCTTCTGGCTGCGCTTTTGCCCCTCGGCTTTCAAAACGAAGGAATACACGCCCGAAGCCGCCGTGTGACCCGAGCCGTCTCTCCCGTCCCACTGCACGCTGCCATCTCCTTGGGGCAGATTTTGGTCGAGAAGCACGCGCACCAGCCTTCCTCTCAGATCGTAGATGGAGAGTTTGGCATGGCCGGCGCGCGCCAAGGCGTAGCGCAGAGTCACCCTCGGGTTGAAGGGATTGGGAACCGGCTCGTGCAGCACCAACTCGCGGCGCGTAGAGGGAGGCGCATCGGTGACCAAGGCGTCCTCCTGGAAGATGTCGGTGAGGATGGTGTGGATGTTGGCTTTCAGCTCGGGGTGGCTGTAGTAGTAGGGCCGCCCGGCAATGTGCGCGAAATGTCCACCGCTGTGACGGAGCACTCCGCCGCCGTCCGGCTGCCGCCACACCGCAATCGCGCGGGGAACGGAGAAGCTCGTGTCATCCTCGAGCAGGGTGATCGATTCGGGTTGGTCGTAGGTTGTCTCGAAAACCGCGTTCTGATCCTGGGTGCCAATGAGCGGCATGTCCACCAAGCTCGGATACACCGCATGCGCTTGGTTGATGGTTGTGGTGGTGCCTTCGGCAAAACGGATTCCCGCGTAACCGGCGCGGAGAGGGGGGAGGAAAGTCTGACCGGTGCGGCACAGAAGCAGCAAGTTGCCGCCCTGCCTCAGGTAACTGAGGATGGAGGCGTTGTTCCACACCAGGAGATCGCCTCCGTAGTTGTTTCCCACCCACACGACGGTCGAGAATTGACCGAGTGAATCCGCGGGAATGCTCCCATTTCCCAATGGTGTCGGCAACTCGGGGATGTAGCCACCGCTGGGAGGACTGAATGCATCCCAGAACGAAAAAGGAAGACCTCCACTCAGGGTACTGTCGGCGTACTCGGAGGTAATCGTGCTGCCGTACGTACTCCAGGCCACGCCGTTCACCACCAGAATGCCGCGGTTGAAGCCCGGGGATTCGACCTTCTGCTCCACCGACTTCAAGATCCAGTCATCCGGGTCGAGCTCGACGGTCACGGGCTCGGCCGAAGTCGTCAGATGGAAGGTCTGGGTGAAGGCGTTGTTCTCCACTTTGAAATTCTCCACGCCCGAAGTCGTGGTCACCCGCAAGGGCACCGGCATCTCGTACAGCTTGTCCGACTGAAGCTGGTCGATGTCGACGGTGAGGTCCCAACTGCCACCTTGGTCCATTGCATTCCAGGAGTAAGTGTAGGTGGGGTAGTACTCGCCGTAGATCCAGTTCTGGAAGAAGTTGGAGAGGTTGCGCCCGCTCACGCTGGCCGCAAGAGCCTGGAAGTCCTCGGTGGTCGCAGTGCCGTACTGCACTGAGGGATCCGCCGTCCAGGCGCGCATGATATCGAAGAAGGTCGTGTCGCCCACCATTCCGCGAAGCATGTGCAAGACCCAAGAGGCCTTGTCGTAGCTCAGGTTGCTATCGAAGATGCGATTCTCGTCGGAGAGATCTTCCGGCGGCACGTAGATGGTGCCCGGTCCGAAGTACTTCGTGCCCTCGACTTCGTTGTGATAGGCGGAGGAGCCACCGTTCGCTTCTTGCCAGAGTGCTTCCGCGTAGGTGGCGAAGCCCTCGTTCAGCCAGATGTGGGAGAAGGAGCGGCAGGTGATGGCGTCGCCGTACCACTGATGCGCCAATTCGTGCGCCATGATCCAATCCAGGAAGCAACAGATGCTGGTCGCGGTCTGGTGCTCCATTCCGCCGCCCCAGGGAAACTGAGCCTGGTCATATTTTTCGTCTACGAAAGGGTATTCTCCGAAAAGCGGCGCGAAGGCTTCGAGCTCGGAAACGACGGTATTCACCGCGGCCGCGGCCGAGGAGGAGCTTCCCAGGTAACTCCAGGCGTTCACCGGCATGACGGTGTTTCCATCCATGGAGGTGTAATACGCCGTGTGTCCGATATAGCGGTGCACCGCCAACGAGATGAGATAGGCTGCGATGGGATGCTTCTCGAACCAGTTGAAAGTCTTCCACACAGTCTGCGTACTGGTGCTCTGCAAAACTCCATTGCTGATGGCGGTGAGCGCGCTGGGAACGGTGAGCTTGATGCGGGCGGAGTCGGCCTTGTCCGAGGGCGTATCCTTGCACGGCCACCAGGTGCGCGCTCCGTAGGGCTCGCTCAAAGACCAGATCATGGGATAGCCGTCCTGGGTGTCGAAGCCGAAGGCGCCCAAGCTCTCGTTGGGATGGCCCGAATAGTCGACGCTCACCTTGAAGCTCTGTCCATTCGCGTAGCTCTGGCCGAGAGCGATGTCGAGGACCCCCGAGCCGTGCGTGAAGGTCGTCGCTGCATCGTTGACTCGCGCCGCCCCCACGAGCATCGCGCCGTCCAAATCCAATTCGACATGGTCGATCGGACCATCGACCACGCTGGCCGTCATCTCCATCGTCCCGCTTAAAATGGGAGTGTTCGGATCCAACAGGAGGTCGAGGCTGTAGTAGCCCACATCGTACTTGGTCTGATTGGTGGAGGGAGCCTTGCTCGAGGCTCGCAGAAGATGCAGGGCTTTGGCTTTGCTTGCGGCCTCCTCACGGTGAAAAGAATTGCCCGGGGTGTCGTCGAACTTGGGCGCGGCCTGAGCTCGGCCCTGCAGGGCACTCGAGGGTGTATTCAACAAGAGGACGACAGCAAGGCCCAACCAGAGCAGTGCGGGTTTCATGAAACCTCGATCTTCACGGGGAAGGGAGCGTAGGATCCGCTCGGAAAAGACCTCTAGAGGGCATACCTCTAAGGGTCGCATACGATCCTAACACAAATATGGATAGGAATTTCCTGCCTTCTTTTCAAGGGGGTGGGCGCATTGTACACTTGAGAAAAGAACGGCACTTTGCGCACCGAGTTCGTAGGGAATTCAGGGCGCTGTGAGCGAAAGGAGCTGAGACGATGCAAGTCAAGCGCTGGATGTCACATCCCGTGATTACCGTGCACGAAGATTGCCCGGCCGTCTTGGCCTTCCGCAAGATGTTGGAGAATCAGATCCGCAGGCTCCCCGTGGTGGATGAGGACGGAGCATTGGTGGGGATCATTGCCGATCGTGATCTTCGCGGACTTGCACTCCAGGCCATGAACGACAACCCGGAAGCGCACCGTCCCACGGACGCGGAAGTGCGGGTGAAGGAGCTCATGACCACCAAGGTCACCACCGTCAAGCCAGGCGACGATGTTCGTGAGGCGGCCTTACTCATGCTGTCCAACCGATTCACCGGACTGCCGGTGATGGACGGGCCCAAGCTGGTGGGGATGATCACCGTTACCGATCTCATGGAAATCCTGATTGCGGCCCTGGAGAACAAGGAGAGAGCACAAGCCTAGAAATCGATGGCTGGGCGTGGTCATGCGGGCGGCTCTGAAGTATCTTCCATGAATCTATGGCTACGACCTACAGCAGTGATTCCCGGGTAGATTCGATTCTGCATGCCGCGGTGGACGGCGAGACCCTCGCCGGCGGCGAGATTCTTTGCCTCTTCGAGGATGCCGAACTGCACGCTTTGGGAAGAGCCGCGCACGAATTGCGTCTGCGTCGTTGCGATCCCGAATACGTCACCTATGTGATCGATCGCAACATCAACTACTCCAATATCTGCTACGTCGACTGCACCTTCTGTGCTTTCTATCGGCACAAGAACGACGAAGAAGCCTACGTGCTCTCCACCGAAGAGCTGCACCGCAAGATTGAGGAGCTGCGGGCGATCGGTGGCTCGCAGATCCTGCTCCAGGGGGGGCACAATCCCAAGCTGCCCTTCTCCTGGTATCAGGAAACCCTCGCCGATCTCAAATCGCACTTCCCGGACATCCACATCCACGGCTTCAGCCCCAGCGAGATCGAGCACTTCGGCA
This sequence comes from Candidatus Krumholzibacteriota bacterium, assembly GCA_963727455.1. Lineage (GTDB taxonomy): Bacteria > Krumholzibacteriota > Krumholzibacteriia > JAJRXK01 > JAJRXK01 > JAOZPE01. The sequence continues at coordinate 7,719 of CAVSGG010000002.1, forward strand.
AGCTCTTCAAGATGCCGACCCGGCAAGTGATCGCGGAGCTCCAAGAGGCCGGTCTGGACAGCATTCCCGGCGGGGGGGCGGAAATCCTCAACGACCGCGTCCGGCAGATTCTGGCGCCGACCAAGGTCAGCGCCTCGCGCTGGTGTGAAATCATGGAGGAAGCCCATTCTCTGGGCATGCGGACGTCCGCCACCATGATGTTCGGACACGTGGAGACTCTCCCCGAAAGGGTCGAGCATCTTCTGCGCATTCGCGAGAGCCAAGCGCGCACCGGCGGTTATACCGCCTTCATCTGTTGGAGCTTCCAACCCGGATTCACTCCCATGACAGAAAAGCAACCCGAGCAGCTGGCCCAGCTACCCGTGAGCGCGTTCAAGGGCAGTCAGGACTATCTGCGCACGCTCGCCATCTCGCGTCTGGCGTTGAACTCGATTGACAATTTTCAGGCATCGTGGGTCACCCAGGGTAAGAAGATCGGCCAACTGACTCTCTTCTTCGGGGCCAACGATCTGGGCTCGACCATGATGGAGGAGAACGTGGTGAGCGAAGCCGGCGTGCGCTTCCGCCTGAGCAAGGAGGAGCTGAACGGTATGATTCAGGACGCTGGCTTCACTCCCGCCATCCGCGATAACACCTACCGCATCCGCGAAACAGTCTAGCTACGGAGGAAATGCACTCCCGGGAGGACACTCTGGGAGGGACCGCTTGCGGGTATCGCTTGCTTGGGTCCCGGCGGATCGCCGCGCTCACCCTTTGGGCCCAACCGGTTCAACTCGCTGTCACGCAAGGATATGGACGAATTTTTTGCCGCACAGCTCGGTTTCGCTCTTTCCCGCCCAGGTCTTTCCCTCACGATGGCACGGCTTGTGATACTTCAAGAGGACGTTGAATGCCCTGCGAGTCCGAAGCTCTTTCTACCAATCTCGACACGGCTCCGGAAATACTTGGCATACAACACTTTAGGGTGACTTTGGACTTAGCCGGTGAAGACGGAAGCCCAAAGCCTCCCGGCGTCAACTGTAGCTCAAGGGGGACAGTTGAACCGCCGAGGGGACACCCGAAGAAGGGGCCGTGCTCGCACGGCCAGAAGTTCTCCGGCCGGGGCGCCGGCCGGAGAAAGTCGTCGAGTCCCCTTGGTGGAAAATGCTTGGTTCATTTCCATGGGAGAGGCCGGTACCCTGCGGGTGCCGGCCTTTCTGTTGCCTTCCACCGGCGCGCGCTCTCCACGCGGGAGGTTGAGATCTTGACGACGAAGCTTCTGTGGGTGGCGCTGGCGGTCTTTCTGCTGAATCTCCCCTTTGGCTACTGGCGGGCGAGCACCGAAAAATTCTCGCGCAACTGGTTTCTCGCGGTGCATTCCCCGGTACCGCTGGTAGTGGCCCTGCGAATTCTCTCTGGTTTGGGCTGGCATCTCTCTTCGGTGCCCTTCCTGGTGGCCGCATTTTTCGGCGGTCAGTTCGTGGGCGGACGCATCAACCACTCGAAGGCGACTCCCTCAGTCCGCGCGCGCTGAGTTCCATTTCCACCGCAGTTTGCTTCACGGCACTTCAGCGAGCTTTCGATTGCGCCGTGGCGGTGCGTCTTGCGCAGAACGGCTCAAAGTGCCACTTTCAAACGCGAACCCCGCGACCCTTCTTCTCGCGCGCAGTCTCTGGAGGTACTCATGCGTTCGCTTTCACCCTCTCGTCTTGCGGCGTTGATCGTTTTCTTGGCACTCAGCGTCAGCGTCGGAGCTCTTGCCGTGGACACCACGGACATCTGGAACTTCCTCCCGGTTGGGGAGGTCGGGGCCCCCGAGTTTCTCGCCGCCCATCCCAAGTACGACGGACGCGGCGTGGTAATCTTCGTTCTGGATACCGGAGTGGACATGGGAATTCCGGGCTTGACCGAGACTTCGACTGGCGAGGTGAAGGTCATCGGCGCGCGCGATTTTTCCGGGCAGGGAAAGGTCAAGCTGAAGAAAGCCGAGTGGGTGGAGAAGGAGACGCCGCGAGTTCTGCAGGTTGCTGACGGCCTGCGGCTGGAGGGCTTCGATGCGCTGCCGGTGGCTCCTTCGGATTCCAATGAGGTCTGGACGGGAGAGCTGAAGGAATCGGAATTCCTCAACAGCGAGAGCATCACCGACCTGAACGACAACGGCACCACCGACGACCAGTGGGGCATCGTCGTGTATTCCGCGCCACGCAGCGCGGTGGAAGCGAAGCTGGGAACGGGTCGCGGGGTCACCCTGCGCAAGTCCTGGGGCAAGGACGCCGCCGCAGCCGAAGCCAAGGCCGACGCGAGCAAGAATGTGTGGCTCTGCGTGATCGACGTCGACGGCGATGGACATCTCGACGACGAGACCCTCCTGCGCGATTACACGACGGACTTCCAGACCATTCACTTCCGCGACGAATCGGTAGAGAAGAGCCGCGATCGCATGAGCTTCGCGATCGATCTCACTGGCGATGACACGCCGCACTTGAATTTGCATCACGATGACGGGGGGCATGGCAGCCACGTCTCGGGAATGGCCTCCGGATTCTCCGTGCACGGCCAGAAGGGCCTCAATGGCGTGGCGCCGGGCGCGTACGTCTACAGTCTGAAGATCGGAGACAATCTGCTCGCCGGGGGAAGCACCACGACCGAATCCATGAAGAAGGCCTACGACTACGCCGCGAAGTGGATGGATGAGTACAAGATGCCCTGCGTCATCAACATGAGTTATGGCATCGACAGCGAGATCGAGGGCGATGCCCGCATGGAGAACTACCTGGACAAGCTTCTCGACGATCATTCGCGCCTGGTCATCGTGAACAGCGCGGGCAACAGCGGTCCCGGCATCTCCACCGTGGGTCTTCCCGCCTCGGCGGACGGGGTCATCGCGGCCGGCGCGCTCTTCACCAAGGCCATGGCCAAGGACCTCTATGGAGCCAGCTTTCCGCAGGATCAGCTCTACGTGTTCAGCTCTCGCGGTGGGGAAGTGGCCAAGCCGGACGTGGTGGCGCCGGGAGGGGCGAGCAGCACCGTGCCCCTGTGGGGGGACCGTGACCGCTACAATGGCACCAGCATGGCTTCGCCCATGACAACGGGCAGCGTGGCCTGCATTCTCTCGGGCCTATCCCAGGAGGGGAAGAGCTGGAACTTCGGAACCATACAACGCGCGCTGCGCCACACGGGAAAGCGGCTCCCCGGCTATACTCCCATCGAAGTGGGTGGCGGCGTGGTCGATATCTCGAGCGCCTTCGCGGCGGCCAGCGCATACTCCGACGCGGGTGAGCCGGATGAGCTGACCGTGATCAAGGTTCGCACCGAGGCGCCCTTCCAGCCCGACGGAAAGGCGCCGGCTGCCTACTGGCGCGGCGGATGGTATCCCCACGATGGCTATGATCAGAGTTTCACCATCAGCCCGCGCTTTCCCGATTGGCTGAGCAACGACAAGCGGAACAAATTCTATCGCGCCTGGCGACTCAGAGCCGATTCGTCCTGGATCCACCTGGACCGCGGCGAGACCTACATCAACGGAGATGCCGATCAGACCATCCGCGCGTCCTACTCCGGCAAGGAGCTCGAGGAGCCCGGTCTGCACGTGGGCCGCATCTTCGCCGAGTCGAAGGGACTGGGCCGCTCCGGGAATGCCGCATACGACTTCGAGATCGTGGTGACGGTGGTGACGCCCTACACCTTCGGTCCGAAGGAGGGCTACACCCGCAGTTGGCCGGGGCGCACGCTTGAGGCCGGCGGCGTCGAGCACTACTTCTTGCGGATCCCGGCCGGCGCCACCGCGATGCACGCGAAGCTGGAGATTCCCCAGGGAAAAGAGGGGCTGGCCTGGCCCGTGTTCTACGACAACGCGGGACACGAACGCGGATACTTCCGGGGCGTCGCGGATAGCCGGGGCGAGCGCTCCGTGGAATATGACTTCAGCGGGGAAAATCTCACGCCGGGGGTGTGGGAACTCGTCGCACGCGGCTCTCGCACCCAGGCCCGATCCTCGGTTTACGATCTCAGCGTGGACTTCTCCGCCTTCGCGGCCGACCCCGCGACCATCGAGAGCATGGATTTCGACGCGCCGGCGTCCTCGCCCACGACCAAGCTCAGCATCACGCCGCTCTTCGACGATGTCTTCACAGGCCGCCTCGAGGGCAGCATCGACTCCTATCGGCGCGAACGGAAGATCGAGGTGAAGAACGACGACGAGTGGAGTTACGAGTTCGAGCTCTCGAAGGAAGTTCCCAGCGTCGATTTCAAATTGGAAATGAGCCGAGAGGTCTACAACCTGATGACCGACGTTCCGGTGAACATCTACGATTCCACGGGGAAGGCCGTGGTCGTCGACGGCTTCAACCAGCGCGATCTGCGCACCGGTCTGCACAATGCTTCTCCGGGAACCTACACCCTGAGGGTCGATGCGGGCTTTGCGATGGCCAAGGACGAGGCCGATTGGGGCTTCTCTCTGGAGGAGAATTTTCATCTCGCGAAGAAAGTCCGTCTGGTGGGAAAGGTGCGGGACAAGTCGAGGTTCCGGGTCTATCCCGAGGCGCAGCTTCCAGTGGAAGTCTCGGCGGACGGAACCCCGCCCATGGCGCCGGACGGATTCGAGAACGGTGGCGCACTCAACTTGCTGGATACCACAGATAACGCGGTGAAGCTCAAGATTCCCGTGCGACTCTCGCGCTAGCAGGCTAGACTTGATCTGAGACGGGGCGGGCTCCGCTCCGTCTCCTCGTTCTCTCCTTCCCGGGTGCGCTCGCCCGCGCGTTCGGGACTTCTGCCCGTGGAGGTGACAATGATGTCGGGCCGCGGCAAGTTGATAACAGGTCCCATTCTCATTGTGATCGGCATCCTGCTGCTCGTGGGACATTCCATTCGTTGGCAAGCCTTCAGTGTGTTCTGGCTGCTTCTGCTGTTCGCGGCAGGTGTGGCCCTCCTGGTAGTGTTTTCTCGGGGACGCAGGGAAGCCGCGGTCCTCAGTGGTGGCGTTCTCATCACTCTTTTGGCGCTGCATTTCTTCATGCTGCGCATCGGCTGGGTTGGGTTTCGCGCCTCCTGGCCCTTCTTTCTCCTCGCACCCGGATTGGCTCTACTCTCGGTTGCCGCCTCGGACCGGCAGAACAAGGATGCCCTGGGACCGGCCATAACCCTCATCAGCATCTCCGTCATCTGTTACCTCTTCACCCTGGGGATTCTCGCGGGCATCGTGAAGCTGCTGCTGGGAATTCTGAGATTCCTCGTGCGCTACCTCTTGCCCCTAGGACTCATCGCATGGGGTATCTTGATGCTGGTGGAGCGCCGCGCTGAAAGAGGCTCGGCTTCGGACGAGCTCAAGCCCGAACCGGTTCCCGTTGCTCCAGTGGAGAAAGTCGAACCGGCCGATCCCCTGGAAGACCAGGAGGTCGAGGAAGCGGAAGAGGTCGAGGACGCCGAAGTAGTGGACGAGTCGGACGAATCGGACGAGTACGGCAGCGACGAAGAGCCCGGACCCAAGTACTACTGAGTCCCTTGCCGAGATCCCTTCTCGTGGTGGCGCGGTGGACCGAGTTCACCGCGCCGTTTTCTGTCTGCCTCAGGGCAGGAACGCGCGGGTGTTGGCCAGCTTCTTGGGGAGATACTCGTCCATGACGTAGTTCAATCCGTGTTTTGCAAGTGCCTGTTGCTCCACGCGCACTCCCATCTTGATGAGCTGTGTGATCGCCTTCTGCCACGGCTTGTAGTGCCGGATGAAAGGATCGTTCTTGAGCGCGTCCTTTGCGCGCTTGACGTCGACATCCTTCAAAGGGTGCGTGGGAAGCTTGTAGTCGATGATATCTTGCGGGGTCACGCCCAAGAAGTGTGCCTGTGGTACGCAGAAGAACTCGTTGAGATGCGCCGCATTTCCCGACCCCACCTTGAGCGTGCGATAGATGTTCCCGTAGCCATAAGGATCGCCGTCGACGAACACGTACACCGGAATCTTGCGCTCGTCACTGAGGCGACGAATGAAGCGGCGGCACGCGCGGGTGGGAACTCCTCCCATGCTGATGAGAATGCAGTTCGCGGTTCGCCACCACGAGTGTTTCACCAGTCGCTGGAACATTCCTGCGGTTTCGATGGCGAGAATGAACTTCGCTTTGGTCTCGAATTTCAAGTCTTCCACCGATGACGGTATGCTGTAGGCCCCGCTCCCGAAGCGAGTGCAGTCGATGCGCAGCTCCTCACCCGTCTCCCGGTCGCGATCGATGACGACCAGCTTGCCTGCGACATCGCCGCCTTTCTCTTCGGGAATGAAGCCCAGTTGCTCGCGGTTCACTCGAAAGAGAGCCTCGACGTCATCCATCACCGTGTCGCTCTCCGTCTGCTCGTTGAAACGCGCGTCGTCCCAGTTCTTCGAAACGTAATAGGCCTCACGCTTGGTGGCGATGTCGTCGGTCTCCACCAGCTGCTTGCAGAGGGACATCATGCGTAGGCTCTGCGCAAAGGTCTTCACCGTGTTCACGGTGAGCGCGCGTTCCTTGGTCTTGCCCCGCATCTGGAAGTAGCCCTTTGCCGGACGGTAGGTCACGTTGGCGAGACTGCGTACCGGCATCTTCAGCGAGGGGCTCTTTCGCGCCAGAATTTTCTGATGGATGTCCTTTGCCTCATTCTTGATGAGGCTCGAAACTTTCTTCTTCGCCATCGACGAATTCCCTCCTAACGCAGCCACTCATCCAGTGCCGAGACGGCTTTCTCGATTCCCGCTTGCACTTCATGTACCTGCGCCTTGTACATGTAGGCCGGAGTGGTGACAATCTTGTGTTCGACATCGACGACGCAAGCGTCCACCACGCAGTCGACGTGCTTGGCGCCCATACTCTCCAGCGCCTTCGCGGTGGCCGGATCATTGCCGATAGTGAGTTGTACGCTCGGATTGCCGCGCAGCGTTGCCGCCAAGAGGGCAGGCGCAATGCACCAGGCGCCGACCGGTTTCCCCGATTCCACGGTGGACCGAATGAGTTGGCCTACCTCGGGCTGGACTTTACAGTCCGCGCCCTTGAGGGCGAAGTCACAGAGATTCAGCGCCGCGCCAAATCCACCCGGCATGATCAGAGCATCGAGTCCAACCACTTCCTTCGGAGTCTTCGGCGCGCCACGAAAAATACGCGCCGCTTCTTCTGACACGTTGCGGGTTTGATCCTTCATCGTCTGCATGGACTTGTGATTCGTAACGTGATGCTGTGGCACGTCGGGCGCGATGGGGACGACTTCATGCCCCCGCTTCGAGAGCGCCAAGAGAGTGAATACCGTTTCTTGAATCTCTGCGCCATCTTGAAAACCGCATCCCGAGATCATTACTCCGACTTTTGCCATTGTTCTTCCTCCCTTGCTTTCGATGCGGACCGGCGCACCTTCCCGCTAGCTTTGCCGGCTCCGGTACATCGTATCGGTCAGTGTGGTCACTACTTTCTTTTCCTGAGGATCGGAGAGGCCGAGGATCTCCTGCAAAGCCACGCCGATGTGCGGAATGTACTTTTCGATGTAAGCGCGCTTCTTGGCCGCATCACGTTCGCGCTGTCCACGCCGGATGTGGCGAGCCAATTTGCGGCCGATTTCCTGCAGGGCGAGACGCAGCTCCTTGCTGATCTCATCGTAGCTCGCGATGGCCTCCTTGCTCTCGCTCGTGAACGGCACCCAAACGCTGGCGAGGTGCACCATGAGCAGCATGGGCGCGGCGGGTAGCGCTCCCCGGCTCTGCGAAAGCCCGTAGGCTTTCCAGCGCGTGCCGACCACACTCTTGGTGATTATGCACGCGCCGGCTTGATACTGCAGGGGCACCCGATTCGCATAACGCAGAAGCGAAATGAGCTCGTCTTTTTCGAGTTGTCCGCCGTACGCGACCCCCACTTCCACCTGGAAGGGATTGCCGCGATAGACCGATGGACTTCGCGTGACCGCGTCGTAGAAATCGGCTTCGATCTGGGTGCGCAAACTCGCCACGATTCTCTCCTCGCCAATGGGAGAGAGGCAGTCCACCGAGGGCGCCGGAATTTTCGTTTTGCGAATGCCCTCGATGAGCTTCTCCGCCTTGTCGGTCGAGACGCGCCGCGGTGAGGTGGTGGGCTGTAAACCGGTGGGCTCGATGATCGAGAGCGCGGTCTTGGGCCCCACGCGCGAGAACTCGCTTTGAAAGAAGCCCTTGAGTTGCCGGCTCTTGGTGTCCTTCAGCATGCGCATGAGCATCCCGACTTCCACTCCATAGGGGTGCGGTTTGATCTCGAGCGCCTCGTCCGGGAGTTTCTTGCTGGCGCGTTGGAATACCTGCGGCTCGGTGGCGCCTGGCGCCAGGTAACTCAACGAAATGTGGGGATTGGCTAGAACGGTCTGCTGCAAATAGGAGTCTACTCCGTGGCGACCCTTCTTGTAGATGCCCTCGAGTTCGATTTCTACTCGCGTGCCCCGCGGTTTGTCCTGCCAATCCACCTCTTTTTCCTTCTTGATGATCGGCTCGTTCTTGAGCATGTCGATCACCAGCTCATAGCGATGCGCTTTCGCGCGGCGAGAAATGCGGCTCTCCACGACGATCGGACGCCCTGTCGTGAGCTGCCCGTACATTCCAGCGGCCGAGATTCCGATTCCCTGCTGTCCTCGGCTCTGCCTGAGGCGATGGAATTTCGAACCGTAGAGGAGTTTGCCGAAAATGCGCGGAACCTGCGCCTTCACGATACCCGGTCCGTTGTCCTCGACGATGACCCTATAGCGGTTTTCGCCGGCGGGGAGGATTTCCACCTGCAGTTCGGGGAGAACCCCGGCTTCCTCACAGGCATCCAGCGAGTTGTCGACCGCTTCTTTGATGGTGGTGAGCAGAGCTTTGGTCGGTGAATCGAAGCCCAGCAGGTGGCGATTCTTGGTGAAAAATTCGCTCACCGAGATCTCTCGCTGCTGGCTGGCCATGCTCTCCGCAGTGGCGACGGTTCGCGGCGCTTTCGCTCCGCGCGGTTTGCTCGCCTTGGTCCTCGTCTTCGTTCGTCTTGCCATCCGTTCGCCTCTTGGAATGCATGGAGCTTGGTTTTCTAAGCGGTCCCGAGACATCGCCGCATCCTAGACCTAGATGGCACTTCTGTCACGGTCGCGCAAGCGGACGAACGCCGTTCCGTGCTTACCCGAATCGCGAAAGCAGCAAACGGAACAAAATTTTCGGGGATTTCAGTGCACTTGCACGCTGGCGAGAAGTTGTCCCACCTGAGTTGCCGCGGGGGAACTCTGGCTGGGCGACCATTCATACCAGAGGGTGATGTGTTGGAGGCCGCGGGCGGCGGTGACGATGCGCACCTCGCGCTTGCTGCCGCGGTAGCTTCCTCTAGCGCTCAGCGACCAGGCGGTGAGAGTACCCAGAGTGGAGGCTCCACTATCGCTCACCTGCAGATTCCAGCCCTTCCGCTGCGCATCGTTCAATGTCTTTCGGGCCCAGCCCCGGTTGCTCCAGGCGGTGGGAGTCCGCGGCGCGATCCGCAGGTCCATCAACGCGTTCTCGGTGAGATGGGCGGCGGCGAAGAGTTCGTCGCCGGTGGGCTGAAGAAATTCCCAGCCCGGCGACGGCATTTCCAAATGGAGTCCATAGTGCGGATTGTCGTAGAAGGGTTCGATCGAGACCGCGTCTTGGCGCTGGATGTGCAGGCTGTCTCGCCATTGCAACGCCACCCATTGCCCCGTCACTGCAAGAACGAGAGTCAGCGCGCAGCTGATCACGAGCGATCGTCTCAGCCAGCGTGGTGTCGTATCTTCCGGAAGTCGCGACAGCGTTCTCTTGTCTCCGTAGGCCACGATGTAAGCGTGGATCGCGGACGACACCAAGATGAGTTCTCCGAGGATCGCCAGTTTCGGCGCGAAGATGGCCAGGGCGAAATGAAACAGGAAGGCGGCTCCGCCGCCGATCAGAGCCCAAAGGCGCATGCCCAGCATTTCGTAACCCGCGCCGTAGCCCACCAGATTCCAGAACGCGACTCTGCGCGGCGACTCAGGGTATTGCGCGATGCGCCCATCGGCCTTCTCGTAGCGCAGCAGGGCCGCGTCGGCCACTGCGTAGAGGTAGAGAGCGCCGCTTCCGCGCAGTCCGATCCAGCAGATCAGCGGCCAACCCATCGTAAAGCCCAGAGAAAGCACGATTTGGGCGAGGAGGGAGAGGAGCAGGATCGCGACGCCCTCTCGCACTTTGCGCAGGAGAATGTGGCCGGCTCCCGGCACGAGGGCCGCGGCCACCAGAATCAACCACAGCGGTCGCTGCAGCCTTCGCCGCGGCACGACCGGCGGGGGCGGTGGCTCCAAAGGCTTGTCGGAAAACAAGTTGAGTGAGTCCATCGGGCGGACGATCCTCTCCTTCGACCGGCTCTGTCGGCCTCCGCCACAGCGGGGCGGGCGCGCACAAAACTCTGCGAAAGGGTCGAGAGGGAAGATTCGTGCCGATTTTCCGCCGCTCAGGCGCGTTCCAGCAGGGCCACCGTCTCCACGTGATAGGTGTGGGGGAAGAGATCGACGGGCACCGCCCGTTTCAGAGCGTAGCCCGCCGCTCGCAGAGACTTCAGATCGCGGGCCAGGGAGGCGGGGTCGCAGCTCACCAGGACCAGGCGACGCGGCTGCATCCCGACCAAGCTCGCTACCGTCCCCTCGCCGAGACCCTCGCGGGGCGGATCGGCCACGGCCAAATCCACCTTCGAGGGGAGCTGTTCCGGCGCCCGGGTGATGTCCACTCCCACCACGTGGACCGGCAAGCCCTTCACCATGTGACGCAGGTCGCGCAGCGCCGCCCTGTTGCGCTCCACGGCGTAGACGCGGGCGCTCTTGCGAGCCAGGGGAAGCGTGAAGAGCCCGACCCCCGCGTAGGCGTCGAGCACTTGGTCCTCCGTGCCGGGTTCCAACATTTCCAGGACGAGGTCGACCAGGACTTCCGCGCCATCGGTGTTGACCTGGAAGAAGGACTTCGAGGAAATACGATAGCGTTCGGTGTGCACCATCTCGGTGATCTCACCTTGCCCTGGACCACGCAGCGGAACCCCGCGCGCGGCTGCTTCCTCGACGGGAGCCGGGTCGACTTCCCCGGTGGCCATGATCAAGCGCTGCCCCGTGCGCACGCCCGCGCGAAGTTCGAGACGGCGCAGTCCCGGCAAGAGGGGCAGCGCTTCGTGACTCTCGCGCAAGATGGGGTGGAGGAGCAGGCAGCGATCGATGGCCACGAGTTCGCGCGTGCGCGCGCGATGATAGGCAGTATGTCCTTCAGGATCGACGGCAAAAATAGCGTGGTTGCGGTATCCGAAGCCGTCGGCTTCCCCGCTCTTCCGCGTCTCTTCCACGTTCGCGGACTCCATGCCGCCGAGATGATGGATCTGGCCCTCGACGATCTCTCGCTTCAGGACGCGCTGCCGCACCAGAGAGATGTGTTGCCACTGACATCCTCCACACTCCCCGAAATAGGGACACGGCGCCTCCACGCGATCGTCACTTTGCTCGAGCACTTCGACGAGTTCCCCGCGGGCCCATCGCTTGCGCTCCTTGAGCAGACGGATGCGCACCTTTTCGCCCGGGATTCCGCCCGCGACGAAAACTGCGCGGCCATCGGCCAGTCGCCCCACCGCTTCTCCGCCATGGGCCATGCCATGGAGGGAGACCTCCACCAGATTCTCCAACTGCGACACAGAATTGCTCCTTGAAGCGGATGGGAGAGCCTATCGCGTCCAGAGCGCCCGGACGGCTTCGTGGGCCTCGCGATAGAGTTCGAAGAGATAGTCCAGAATGGCGCTCTTGCCCACGGGGAGTTGCCCGCGCAGCGCTTCCACGCGCTGGCGCGCTCTGTCTCCCGCCGCTTGGGCTTCCTCGAGCATGTGGCGAACCACCGGGCGTACGCGATCCTCCTGTCGCAGGACGGCCTGCGAAAAACTGGAGCGCGTGAATCCGTACTCCCGCAGCAAATCGACCGGCAGCGTCAGGAGTTGCGCGCTCGAGGCGGAATCCTGGCGCAAGTCGCGCACGATGTGTGTGAAATAGCAGAAGTGCGCCAAGTCGCGCGCTTCCGCCATCGCGTCGATCTCGCCGGAGAGGACGAGCCGTCCCGGTTCTTCTTCTCGGGCCGCCAGCAAGTAGATGAAGACCGCTCCCGGAGCCACCGCGGCCCCCTCGCAATAGTCGAGAAGATCGTCCCAGCCCGCGAGTTCTTCTTCCAACACGTCGCGACGCAGGCTGCGGGCAAGCCGAAGGAAGGGACCCTCTCTGAGATCGCTGTGACCGAGACACATATTGAGTGCGGTGAAGACCATGGGCTCGAAGTCCTCGTCTCTTGCCAGGTACTCCGCGTGCGCCGCGGCCTTCACCTGTGCCTCCCACTGACTCACTCGATCGAGGATGCCGGAGCGGTTTTGCCGGCGCTCCCGCTGCGGTAGCCGCAGAAACTCCTCGTCGACCAAATCGTCCAGAGTTCGCATGCACGCGTAAGCGCTGAGGAAGAAATCGTAGCGCGTGCTTTCTTTCAGTCTTTGCGCCGCATGGTGGAGGTGATTGGGAGAACGAACCGTCAGCTCTTTGCAACGGGCAAGGGGGGCAGTCAGCAGGGTGGGATCCATGATCTCCGGCTTTTCTTGCTCTAACCGTCGTTGAATCGAATGTTGGGTAAATGGAACGCCTTCCCCCAGCTTCGGCTCACTCTCACCGCAATCTCCGCGGTCGCCACGACATCCCGCAGGCAATATTCGACGATCTCGCGGATTCGTCCTTCCCGAAATGCCGCACTCACCTCCGCGCCCTTGACCTCGCCTTCCTTCGGGCTCTGCACTGCTAGCGCTTGCGACCAGGCTTCGAGTCCGTAGGGTCTCGTGGCACGAAACTGACTCAAGACCTCGGCCAAGTCCATGTGTTCACGCATGGACGAAAAGCGGGGCGGCATGAGGTTGCGGCTCACCCTCAGTCCATGGACAAGGCTGCGTTGCATGAGGAACGGGATGTCGAAACCGCGCCCATTGTAGCTGACGATGCAGCCAAAGCTAGGAACCATTCCCCAGAACTCCTCGAGGATCTTCTTCTCGTCGCCCCCGACCAGGGTCACCTGCTCGACGCGCGATGCCTTGTCGATCGAGTCGATGGTGCCGTTGCGGTCGTCGTAGAGCATTGCGGCACGACCTGTCTCGGGGCTGAACATTCCGATGGTGACCACCGAGGCCCCCAGCGCATAGAGCGCGAGTTTTTCGCGCCAATCCTCGTCCTCTTCGCACGCACTTTTCAGTTTCTCCACCAGGGCGGGCGCGATTTCATCATCGCTCAGGGCGCAAGTCTCGATGTCGATGACGCAGCTGGCCATGAAACGTTCAGGGTTGGGGTTTTTGAACGTGAAAGTCGGGATTGTTGGGGAGATTTTCCAGCCATTCGAGGAAGAGAGCCGCAACTTGGTTGGCCTTGGCTCCCGCCATGGGCAAATTGCTCAGGCCGGCCGGACCCTCCTTACCGAGGTCCATATCCTCGACCAGGGCACCGTTATCCAAGAGCCACGCCTTGACCGCTTCCCGCTGGGCATCCATCTCTGGAGTGGGATGGGGGCCTCTCACCAAAAGAACGGGCCACTCCGCGATGTTCGTGGGATTCTTGATCTCCATCCAGGTTTGAAGCCCGGTCAGCACCGTCGCCCAGTAGGGAGGCGCGCCATTGTCGTACTGCTCCATCAGGGCGTGGAATCCCGCTTCTCCCAGGTCCGAATCCGGGTACAGCTCCCCGTATCGCGGACCCAGTCCCCACTTCACCCACAGGTGTTGTTCCAGGCTGTCATCCCAGGATGCGACCTGCTCCACCGTGTCCTTGATCTTCGGCTGGACCCCCTTGGTGCCGATCGGATCGACGAGAATCGCGGCTGGAATGGCGTTCGGAGTGGTGGAGCGCAGCTTCATGCAGAACGCGGCGCCGATTCCTTGGGCGTAGAATGCGCGCGGTTGCGTGGCAACCCCCAACTTGTAGGTTGCGGCCACGGCATCCTCGGTGAGTTTGACGATGTCGCGATTGGCCGGGGGTTGCGCAAGCTCGGTTCCTGGGAGGTCGGCTGCGAAAAAATTCCAGTGTCGATCCCCGAACCAATAGGCCCAGCCTTTTTGTCCGTCAACCGTGTTGAAGTAGAGCGTGGAGTTCAAGTCCTCTGGGGAAAGGCAGGTGAGGCGGCGCCCTACCGTGGGATCCCAGAAGATGCCCGAAAGATGCATGGAGTAACCGTCGCCCGTATCCAAATCCCAGAACTTGTAGTCCTTGCCCTTCACATCTTTGCCGTAGTCTGTTGCCGCGCTCGTGCGGGCGAGGCAGCCGAGAAACATAACGGCAAGAACGCCAATCCAGGTAGCACGTGTTCGGGACATCAACCGGTCTCCTCGAAGCTCGGATTCAAAGATCCTGTTGGGAAGGGAGGATTCTGGAGCCACAGTCTAAGCCCTCGCCTCGATCGCGGCGAGCGAGAATGGCCGATTCTGAGCGACATGAGGCCAAAGTCGCAGAAAAGTGGGGTGGGTGGGAATAGAGCGGCGCTTGTAAAGGTAGATTGGAACAGGGGGCCCGCCGCTCGCAGCCCGCCGAAGATCCAACCAGGGAGCTGAGATGAACGCCAACTCGAGCCGAAAACCTCGCTTGGAGCTGCTGGGGCTGATCCTGCTGCTGTGCGCCGTGGGTCTACTCGGAGCGAAACGTCCCTCCACGGACTCGAATGCGAAGACGCCCGCCGCCCTCTACGAAGAAGGGTGCGCGAGCTTTCAGGAGCAGCGCTACCAGGCCGCCCTCGATGCCTTCGAGACTCTGCGCAAGAGCGCGCCGGCTTGGCGTCCGCGCGAATGCGAATCCTGGCGCCTGGCGTCAGCGCTGCGATGGGCGCAGGAGAGTCCCGAAAAGCAGGACCTCGCTGCGCTTCTGCTGCAGGCGAAGTTGTTCCTGCGGGGCGAAGAAATGGGTCGCCCCGAAGCGCGCGTCGCGGCCGAGATCGTGAGGCTTTCGGGAATCGATGCCGACGGAGCTCGCTATTTCGAGGAAGCAGCCGCGTACTGGGAGAGTCAAACCGTCAGTAAGGAGAGCACGGCCGCCTACGCGGATCTGCTCTTTGCCGCTCTGGGGGGCCGCACTCGAGGAATCCCCGTCGACGGCCGCATTTTACGCATGTGGCGCAACCTCTACCGCGCCCCCGCATCACGGAAGGTACTCTTCTCGTTGGCGGAGTCTCTGCTGAGTGGTCGACTTCCCAGGCCCATCCTCAATGCGGCGGAGCAAACGCCCGCCCTTTCCGAAGAACTCGACACGCAACAGGAGATCGCGCGCGATGTTCTGAAACTTTCCCCCGAAGACGCGCTGGCGGCGCGCTGTCATCTGGTCTTGGCCGTCGCGGAGGAAACTCTGTGCCATTACGAAGAGGCGGCGCGTCAGGCTCAACTCGCGGTTGAGTTGGGGGAGAACAAGACGGCTGACGCCAGTGATGCACGAGAGATTTTGCGCCGGCTGGTAACGCCCGCGTTGAGCATCGAGGGCTCCCAGTTGTACCGGCCCGGCTCCTACCACAGCCTGCACCTAAAGTGGCGCAATCTCAGCAAGTGGAGGCTCCAGCTGCGCCGGGTCGATCCGTTGCGGAATCTCCTTCCCGCGGGCAAGCGGGATCCGCGGAGCAATCCGCGGTCCACCGGACCCCTCTACCGCGACGACGAGGGAACTCTGGTCTACGAGCTGGCGAGACAGGATGACGCGGAGCTTGCCGCCCGCGAGGGCGCGGGCGAAGCCCACGTCCCGCGCGACACCACGGTGGTGTTGAAGCCCCTGAAAATCGGTCTGTACTGGGCCGTGCTGCAGGGTTCCGGTTTTGCCCCTTCGGTATCGGCAAGTAGCGACAGCTCGGGTAAGGCTGAGCAATGGAAACCCGATGTCTCACACCTCTTGATTCAGGTCACTGATCTAGGGCTCTTGGCGAGTCCCGTGGGGGATGGAGAAATCGAGTTCTGGCTCACGAAAATGAATGGCAGCCGTCTGGATGGAAGCACCGAGCTTCTGGTGCGCCAGTACTTCACGACACAGGGACGAGAGTGGTCCTTTGAAGAATCCAAGGTCCAGCTCGATGGCGAGGGTCTTGGCCGGACTAAGGCTCTGTCCTGGCTTGACTCCCCCCAGCAAGTCCTGGCGGTGGGAGAGCTTCACGGACATCCCATCGTGTTCAACGCCTCGATGTATGCGCGCCCGTTCTCGAACCAGGAGCCCTACACCTGGCGGGGCCACATCCTCAGCGATCGTCCCCTCTATCGTCCGGGCGAGGCGGTGCATCTGCAGGGACTGCTGCGGCGCGCGAATCTGCACGAGCGGAAGCTGGAATTGCCCAGGCCGCAGCAAGTTGAGCTGGTGGTGACCGCGCCCGGCGGCAGCCAGGTCCTCCGCGAAATGCAGACTCTCGACGCAAATGGCAGCATCGAGACGGTATTCCCTCTTTCCACCCAACCTGCACTGGGATGGTATTCGGTTCAACTGCGATCGGGAGGACAGACGCTCTGCTACGGGCGTTTCCAAGTCGACGAATACCGTCTGCCGGAGTTTCGGGTGGTAGTGCAGCTCGATCAGGAGCGGCGCTACGTCCTAGGCGACTCCCTGAAAGTGAAGGTGTCGGCCGAATATCTCTTCGGCAGCGCCGTACAGGGAAGTGCTGAAGTCGTGGTGCGCCGACGTCCTTACTATGGGATCTGGCGACCGATGCCGTTCTATCTGCAAGGGAGCGGTGACCGATCCTTGCGGCCCTGGCCTGGCCATGCCGCTGGAGAGGAAGTCCTTCGACAGACGCTCAACCTGAACGAAGACGGCGAAGCCGACTTGATTCTCCCCACCGAGGCGCCGGCCGAAATGCCGAACGGCCGCTTCGAGTATTCGATCGAAGCCCGTGTCACCGACGCGAGTCGACGAGAAGAGACGACTACATCTCAGGTGCGTGTAGGAGCGCAGGAGGTGTACGCGTCCCTGGCGCCCAAACTCTACGTCGTGGCCCCGGGCGATTCGGCTCGCGTTCGCGTGCACGTGGAAGACCTCATGGGACGGCCGGCCGCGATCGAAGGAGCTTGCACTCTGTGGTTCGTCAGAAGCGATGATCCGCGCACGCAAGTGCAGAAGCACGGTGTGAGCATCGGCGATGGAGGAGAGGCCTGGTACAACTTCCGCCCCAAAAAACCTGGCCGCTACGAGCTACATTTCAATGCGAAGGATACGCGAGGAAATGCGGTCGAGGCGGAGACCACGGTGTACTGCGCGGATCCGCGCGAGAAGCTGCTAGTGGGTGGAGGTACCGGACTCACCCTCATCGCGCAGGAAGACCAGTTCCTGGGCGATGTCGCGCGCGTTCTACTTGTAAGTGAGCGCTCCGGGATCTCGGTCCACCTCACGCAAAGTTTCGGCACCGAGATCACGAGCGAAGTGGTGCAGCTGCGCGGTACCGCACGCCTGCTCGAGATTCCGCTCGATGCCTCTCACCGCCCCTATTTCAATCTGCGAGCGGTCGCGGCCTGGGACTATCGCTTCCAGGAGGCCACTCTCAAAATCGACGCTCCCGCGCCCGAACGCTTCTTGAAACTGAAACTCGATTTCGCGTCCAGCGAGTACCATCCCGGTGACACCGCGAAACTGAATGTGAGCGCGACGGATGTTCAGGGAAGGCCGGTGCGTACGAGCTTCACGGTGGCGGTGGTGGACGACGCGATCCTGCAGCTCGTGCCACGCCCCTCCCTCGATCTGAATTCCCTGCTCCAGAACTTTCCGGTTCGTCAGTTGCCTCGTCCCACGTTCTCTGCACAACGCTTCGGTTCGTTCCGTGAGTTCTCGAATCACGACGAGGCCCTCGATCCGTTCCAGCGACGCGAGACGCAGCGCCGACCCGAACTTTATAAGACGGGAGGGCGTGCCGAAGGTGTCGATCTGGCAGAGGCACTTCCGGATAGCTGGGGGGTGGCCAAGGATGCCACGGCCGAAATAGCCAAGCAGCAACCCACGCTGGCGCCTGCATCCGAACCGGCCACTGCACAGGCTCCGGTCGAGTTGCGTCAGGATTTCCGCAGCACCGCGTTGTGGCGCACCATGGTGACGACCGATGAGGACGGAACCGCGCAACTCGAAGTCACCCTGCCGGACAATCTCACCACCTGGAACGCATGGGCGCTCGCCCTGGACTCCGAGAACCGCGGAGGCCAGGCCGAAACCGAAACCCATACCCACAAAGAGTTGATGGTGCGTCTGAACCATCCGCGGATCTTCCGCGAGGGCGATCGCTTTCACTTCACGGCCACCGTGCACAACGAAAGTGCGACTTCGATCGACGCGCGTCTGCACCTGAAAGCTGAAGGCCTAAAATTGCAGCAACAGGATGCACAAGTCGACGTGCCCGCCGATGGACAGGCCAGCGTGGACCTGGTGGCCACGGTGCCCAAGGACGCAGCCAGATTCAGCCTGAGCCGTGACGACGAGAGCGGAAGCATCGTGGTTTCACCGCGCCGGGTGAAGGTGACGATCGAAGCCCGCAGCGAGAAGGGATCGGATGCTTTCGTACGCACCGTCGAGGTCCATCCCTGGGGCACGCCCCTACGCGTGGTCGCGGCCGGCGAGCTGCGCCAGGGAAACGAGCACCAATCCCTGGCCCTGGACCTGCCGACGCAGCGCCGCGACGAACTCAGTCGCGCGGTGCTGACGATTTCGCCCAGCGTGCTCGCGGCCTGCGTCGACGCACTGCCCTATCTGGCCGACTACCCCTACGGTTGCACCGAGCAGACTCTCTCGCGTTTCGTACCCGCTCTGGCGGTGCGCGCCGCGGCAAAAGAGCTCGGCGTGAAGAGCTCACGCTTCGACCCGAAGCTCGATGAGAAGATCAGAGAGGGTCTGGCCCGTATCGCGAGCATGCAGCGGCCCGACGGAGGTTGGGGATGGTGGTCGCAGGATGAGAGCCAACCCTATCTGACGGCCTACGCGCTGCTGGCTCTGGCCCAGGCCCAAAGCAGCGGCCAAGAACTGAGCCCGAAGATGCTCTCGCGCGGACGCAATCGCCTGCGCCAGCTCTTGCCCTCGCTGGAAAACAACCCGGACGATCTCAGCTACGCGCTGTACGCGCTGGCCGCGGTCGATGAGGCCAGCACGAGGTCCAGCACACGGGGCAGCATCCTGAACGAAGACGAGACGATGGCGCGATTCGCCCAACTCCTCTTCGAGAAACGCGATTCGTTACGCGACTACGCGCGCGCCCTGCTGGCTTCCTACTTGGAGCGGAGCGGACACCACGACCAGGCATTGCTGGTGCTGGCGAAGCTGCAAGAGGACGCGCAGCAGGATAAGAAGTACGGCACCGCGCATTGGGGAAAGCGGTACGGCTATTGGTGGCGCGGCGATGGAGCGGTCGAGGCCACCTCCTTCGCCCTTGAGGCCCTGCTCGAACTCGCCCCGGACGATCCCTTGACCCGCGCCTCCGCGCGCTGGCTCGTGGCGAATCGCGAGGGCGAACGCTGGGACAGCACGCGCGCCTCGGCGCATGCCATCTTCGCACTCTGTGCCTTCGCGCGGGCTCAGGGTGAGACCGATCCCTCCTTCACACTCATTGCGAAGGTGGGAGAAGAGGAAGTGCTGCGCATCGCGGTTTCTCGCGAGAACCTGCTCGACGCGGGCGGCTCGTGGCCCATCGAGGTCGAGGCCCTCGCGCGCGCCAAAGCACGCGTCGATCTCGCACTCGAGGGACGCGGAAGCGCCTACGCCAGCCTCTCCTTCGACACCTGGACCGCACAGGAGCATCCGCGCAGCACCGAGAATTGGTTGGGAGTAGAGCGCGAATACGCGCGGCTGATTCCCCAGCGCACTCTCGGTGGCAACGTGATCTTGCGCGAGGAGCCGCTGAAGGACGGCGCCGAGGTGGCGAGCGGAGAGCGCATTCGCGTGCATTTGAGACTGAACGCGCACCGCGAACTGGACTACGTGGCGCTGGAAGATCCGCGCCCCGCAGGCTGCGAAGCGGTGGAGGGTCTGAGCGGCTGGTTCGCCGCGGGTGGCATTTCGGGGAGGCGCGAGGTGAGAGACGAGGGCAACGTCTTCTTCTTTGGCCACCTGAGCGAAGGCGATCACGAATTCAGTTACGATCTGCGCGCCGAGAGCCCGGGAACCTTCAGGGTACCGGTGGCGCGGATCTTCGGCATGTACCTGCCGGATCTGAGCGGCAGCTCGCAGAGTTTCCACCTGGGAATCAGCGCCCCTTGAATTCCGGTCGCCGACGTCCCAGCGAGCTGAGACCTTCATAGGCGTCCTCGCTGGCGAAGATCTCCTTCAGGTGGGCCAGCTCCTCCTTCAGGCCGGCCTGAAGCCCTGCCTCTTCTCCTCGTGCAATGGCGGCGTCGACCACGCGGCAGGCGAGCGGCGCCTTGCGCGCCACTCTGGCCGCGGCCTTTGCCACCGCGGGATCCTCGGCCTGCGCTTGGCCCGTGAGCAGAGCGTCGAGTTCGGCCGCGCCGAAGAAATCGCGCAGCGCCTTCAGGCGCAGTGGCAACTCGGCCTTCGCCTTCGAGTTTGGCAGGGCGGACTTCCCCGCCGTGTGTAGGGCTTTGATCCGCGAAGAGAGCTGTTCGACGGGAACGATCTCGTCCACCAATCCCATGGCCAGCGCGCTCTGAGCGTCCACGCTGTCGCCGGTGAGCAGCAGATAGCGCGTCATCTGGGATCCGATACGGCGTCGCGTGCGCTGCGTTCCGCCCAGGCCGGGGTAGATGCCGATGCCGGTCTCGGGGAAGCCCATGCTGCCCTTGTCGGTGGCCAGGATCCAGTCGGCGCACAGCGCGAGCTCGCTGCCGCCGCCCAGGCTGAGTCCGTCCAGGCGCGCGATGACGAGCTTTTCGCTCTCGTCGATGCGCCGGTACAGTTCCTGACCCTCTTCGGTAAACTCCTGAATCCTCTGGAAGTCCTTCGCTTCGATTCGCTTCACGAAGTAGCGAATGTCGGCTCCGGCCACGAAGGCCTTGCCCGCGCCGCGCAGGACGATGGTGGACACCTCGTCGCGGTGTTCCATTTCGTCGAACTTCGCCGCAAGTTGGGCGAAGACTTCCTCATTGAGTGCATTGAGCGCGTCGGGACGATTCAGGGTGATTTCGGCCAGCCCATCCTCGACCTTGGCCTTCACCAATTCGAAGGCGAAGGGACCCTTGGCCTGTTCCAAGAGAGGGGGCATCTTCAGATCGGGATAGCGCGCGACCTGCGCTTCGACGCGTGCGCGTGCCCGCTCGATACCGTCGCGGTTGATGAGTTGGAAGGGCCCCTCGCTCCAGCGCAGACCTACCCGCGCGCCGATGTCGCAGTCCTCGATGCTGCACACCCCTTCGCCCACCATCGCACAGGCGATCTGGAAACTGACCCCCAGGAGCCGATCGGCCACTGCCTCGAACTTCGACTCGTCGACTTCTCCCTCCAAATCCCAGTTCTCACCGCGCTCACCTTTCTCGGCGAGCAGGGGGGCGGGCTCGTAGAAGGGACCGAGTTCTCTTCCCAAGGTGGTGGCTGCGTGCCACGCGATGGGCACGCCGGTGACGTTCATCAACTCGAAGGGTCCCATCCCGATGCGGAAGGCTTTCTTGGCAGCGGCTTCGATCGTGGCCAGGGGCGCAATCTTCTCCTCGAGCAGTCGCACTGCCTCGTTGAGCCAGGGGACGAAGTAGCGATTGACCACAAAACCGGGGCGATCCGCGGAGTGAATGGGCGTCTTCCCCACCATCTCGGCGAAGGTCCAGGCCCAGCTTCTCGTGAGCTCGTTCGTACCCTCATGGGGAATGACCTCCACGAGGCGGTTCTTGGCTGGGTGGTAGAAAAAGTGCATTCCGACCACGCGGTCCGGCCGCTTGGTGACGGCTGCGAGATCCTTCACGTAGAAGGAGGAAGTGTTCGTGGCCAGGCGGGTCGAGGGAGAGCAGATCTCATCCAATTGCGCGAAGAGCTTGCGTTTCAGTTCGAGCTCTTCAAACACGGCTTCGATCACCAGCTCGCAGCGCGAGCAGTCCTCCAGCCGGCAGCTTGGGTGGATACGGCTCAGGATGCGGGCGACCTCCTCCGCGCGGAAAATGCGGCGCTCCACTGCCTCGCCGAGCAAAGCCCGGATGCGTTCCATTCCCCGGTCCACCGCCGCCTGGTCCAGATCGACCAAAACCACCTCACACCCCTCTGTGGCCAGTTTTTGGGCGATCCCACTGCCCATGTTGCCCGCGCCGATGACTCCGAAGCTCCCTTGCTGCTCCATACCGGACTTCCCCTCGAAGGACTTGAAACTATAACTAGTTGATTTTTAAGGAACTATGAGACCTGCCCGTTCCTTGCCTCGCATCATTGAATACTGCATAGCGGGAGATGGGGCCAGGGGAATTCCTTCACTTGAATCCTCACGGAGAATTGCGGTATACTTCTCCCGGCGACTCAGCAGCTTCGTCCCAACCGTGATCTCGGGTGGGGCGATTACGGTCAAATGGAACGGGATGTATGTTTTTCCCTGAAATGTCGTTCCACCACTCTTTCAGGCCGGATCCTTACTCGACGCTGGAGAAAAGCGCTTCATTTCGGAAGAGCTAGTCTCCAATCCCGCACCTGAATCCCGCGGTCTGTGATCGCGGAATGTGGGCCCATTGGCCGTGCTTCTCATCGTGGGGTGTCGTGCTCGCATCATGACGCTTTCACTCAGTTTGAAATCCAGACCGTCGTTGAGAAATCAACGTGGGAGGGACCAAGCATGAAGAGAATCAGTATTCTCGCGTTGTGCCTATTCCTCGCCGTGGTTGGTGTAAGCGCAGCTTTCGCCAACAACGGGGGGGACGAAGGGCCGCTGAAGATGGCGGCTGATGGCAAGCAGATTCATCAAGTTTTTACGGGTGTCAATAACGGCATGATGAAGGCCGGCACCGACACCTTCTATCTCTATGGAGGCCCGTCCTCCTTTACGGACGCCAACGTCCATCCAACCCCGGCTAATGCCCCCGAGAATCTGGGTCCTTGGCCGCTGGGAATGTTCTCGCAGTACACTTCTGCTCTTGCCCCTGGAACTCTCCAGGTGCAGGGATGGACTTCGGAAGACTTGACCAGGCCGATTGTGCACTGGCACGGTTCGACCATTTGGGCCGATGCCACGGCTGGCGGCGTAGCTGCCGATAGTCTCTTCACCGGTACCGGGAGCAACCAAGTAGTCGCTTCCCATCACCAGAAGGTGCCCGGGTCTAATGACTACTCCGGTTACGGGAACCTGTGGAAGGACTGGCTCGTCTTCCAGTATGACATGTCGAATGCTAATCCTGTCGTCACCTGGAACCCTGGCGACCCGGTCAACGTGAAGCTCACGGCCGAGTACAAGTGCGACCTCGAGCACTGCTGCGACTACCTGATGTTCGAGTATGAGTGGGCTGGGAATGATGTGGACGCCGGGTGGCACAGCGTTGCCGATTTGGACGTTTCGACCTTTGGCGATGACCCCAACAACCCGGGGACCGACATCTACAAGGCCAGGCTCTTCGACTCAGAAGATCCGAACCACGATGGTGCGGCCGGCGCCATCACCTACCCCAGTGGTAGGCTTCTCGGCGGCACCAATATCAGCCTGCGTATCCAGGTGTTCTCCGACAGTGGTTGGTCGGATGAAGACGGTCGCCCCTCCGGCGGTGGGACCTATCCCCGCGGTGGTGCCTTCGTCGATAACATCCATGTTTATGTGGATGCGAATGGCAGCGGATTTACCCAGGTCAGCTTCGCTGATTGGGAAGGTGCCACGATCACGGATCAGGCAGAAGGTACCATTCTCGGACTGAACAATGGTGGTTATCCTGGGAAGGGTGGCCAAGAGGGTACCGCTGGTTGGACGCCGGAATCTGCCAGCTATTGCGGTGACTTCTCGCATGTCATTCCTTCGTTCATCGAGGGTGACATCGACGTCTGCCGTGAGAACAACACCCCGATGTTGTCATTCATCAATACTGGCACGCAGGTGGCCGGTGTGGGTCCGTCCGTCCAGTCCTCGGGTACTCCTTATGGTTTGCCTCCGGACTACTACGTGTTTGAGTATCAGGGCGGACTCTTGGCTCCGGGTATCGACGCTGTCTACAACAAGTTCGAGTCGCCGGTCATCAGAGTCAATCCTGCTGGCAGTACGGCCACGAACGGTGGGTTCTGGATGGGTTTCACGATCTGGTCGGATCTGCCCCCCGTTCCGAACTTCATCATGTGGCGCTGGAGTGTCCGTAGCCATACTCAGGCTGGCGGTTGGACCCCATGGAACGACTGCACGTACCATTACTATGGTGCGAGCGTTACCTGGAGTAACCAAATCTATAGCATCACGGACAAGATCGTGTCGGGTGCCGACAGTATGCAGGTGGCCTTCATGGGCCGCGATGCTTCGCTTGCGTTTACCGGCTCACCCAGCCCGAACGCCACGGCGGCTCCTGAATTCGATAACGTGTGGGTGAAGAGGTTCGAGATTGGTGGACCGAGTATCTCCGTTCCGGCCAACAGCCTCTTCAACGACAGCTTCCCGCCCGACGGTACGACCACTTCGGCCGTCCGCATGGACCCCGGTGCCAACATTGGTGGTACTGGTTCCACGACGACCGTTTATGTCCCGCAGGACTCGTTGGCCGTCGAGGTGAAGCCCATTATCGCGGGGACCAGCCTGGTGGACTTCGGTCAGATGTACGTCGCTCACATGGCGAACCCGGCGTATGCTTGGAATACCACGGTTCGTCCGGGTATCAACGATATCTTGTCCGTGAGCGATGCGGGTACAGCGAGCAGCCTAGCGGCGGCTGCTGCCGACCTGGCTCACCCGACCTGGCACGTTTACACCTACTATGTGAACGGTCAGCAGTGCACCCTGAACGGTTCACCGGTCGCGGATAACTACTACTTCGATCTACCTGATGGGCCGGTCGACAACTACCATGGTACGAGTGAAAACGCGCTGGTCTTCCCCGGCGACGTTCTGCACTACTACCTGGAGTTCGACGATAATGCCTCTGGCTGGAGCACAGCGCCTGGCGCTGTTGTTGTCAGTGGTCAGGGTGGTGCCCCCGTCAGTTCCTTCACTGACTTCAGCTACCAGAGCACCTGGAGCCGTCAGTGGAGCATGCGTGCACTGCCGTCGAATGATGGCGGTAGCACTCAGCCGGGGGTGTTGTGGTGGAATGACGTGGACTCTCGCGGCAATGACAACGAGATCGTTCAGGCCTTTGCGCAGAACGGAATGTTGGAAGGCCGTGACTATGACACGTATGTGACGAAGGGTGCATCCTCTGGGATGGGGAATGGCCTGGGCTCCAATGGTGAGCACGGGGCAACCGCGGGTCAGTTGTCAGGGTATGACTGCCTGTTCTACACCATGCAGACCCTCCGGGAGCCGGCTTTGAGTAACGGCCAGAAGGGTACGGACGGGAACGACTGGAGCGACGACGTCGGACTGCTCACGCTTTGGCATGATCAGGATGCCGATCGCCACGCCGCGTTCTTCGGTGAGAACTTCGCAGATGCCATGCACAACCAGGCGGCGACCGATCCGGCTACGGAGACGTTCATGTCGAGCTACCTGGGCGTGCAGTGGGTCAACGATGACCTGAACTTCAGCCACAATCTGGATGATCAGGTGGCTTCGGTCGTCGTGCCGACTGGCAACGGCAACTCTGCCGGTAAGTTTGTGACCTCGTACAGCCCCTACGGTGGCTGTCTTGTGATCAACGACTGGGATCAGATCCAGGCGGTCGGTGGCGCTGTCGTGGCTCACGTCTTTACGGATCCGAGTGGCGCTCCCTACACGACGCCTCGCGTCGCGAGCGTCTACTACGACCGTCTGGACGGCACTGCCACCTATCGTAAGGTTGACGTCACCTTCCCGTACGATCCTCTGTACATTCGTGACGAGTTCACGAATCCGCAGAATTCGGGTCCGATCACCGCTCGGGGTTTCCTGTTCGGTGAGCTCCTGAGCGCGTTCGATTGTACGGTTGGAACTCCTGCGGTTGGCACCAGCGCGCTTCCCAAGAAGCTCGTCGTCAGCCAGAACTACCCGAACCCCTTCAACCCAAGCACGACCATCAAGTACTCGATGCCGGTCCGCGGACAGGTCAGCATCAAGGTGTACAACTTGCGTGGGTCACTGGTCACGACTCTGGTCGACGGCATCCAGGATGCTGGCGAGCACAACGTGATCTGGAGTGGTAAGGACAACCGCGGTGCTTCCGTATCCACCGGTATTTACCTGTACAAGGTGAAGACCCTGGATTCGGAGATCGTGAAGAAGATGGCTCTGATCAAGTAAATCAGACCCACTTCGGTTTGGAGGCCGGCCGGGCTATGCCCGGCCGGCCTTTTCTTTTGTCCAGCTGAGGTGCACACTCTTCGTGCCAGTTTCTCACAACCTGGATGGAGTCACACTCGATGGACAAGGACGAGTACTTGGGAGATTTTCCCCCCGAAGAACTCACCAGGCATCTTCAAGCCACGGCGGAGTGGATTGGAGACTATTTCGCGAAGATCGAAGAGCAGGATGTCTTTCCGCGGATTGAGCCCGGTGCCTTCACGCACCAACTCCCTGCCAGGCCACCTGCCGAGCCCGAAGACATGGAGCGAATTCTCGACGATTTCGCGCGCCTGGTTCCGCCCGCTACCACGCACTGGAACCATCCGAATTTCCATGCCTGGTTCGCCAACACAGGCAGTGCGCCGGGGATCGTGGCAGAAACTCTCTCCGCCGCGCTCAACAACAACGCAATGGTGTGGAGGAGCGGCCCGGCTTCGACCGAAATGGAGATCGTGGTATGCGATTGGCTGCGTCAGATTCTTGGTCTGCCGGACGGCCTCTTTGGCATGATTCACGACACAGCAAGCGTGGCCATCATTGCCGCCCTTGCGGCGGCACGGCATCGCGTCACAGACGGCGAGGTGCGCGAACGAGGATTGCGTGGGCTTCCCCCGCTGCGCGTCTATGCAAGCGAGGAGGCGCACTCGTCGGTGGAGCGTGCGGCCATCGTCTTGGGACTGGGAAGCGGAAACGTCGTCAAGATCGCGGCCGACCGCGAGTTTCGCATGATTCCAGAAGCCCTAAAGAAAGCGATCACCGAGGACGAGCAGGCGGGCTCTCTGCCCATGGCGGTGGTCGCCACCGTGGGGACCACGGGGACGACCAGTATCGATCCTGTCGCCAAGATCGCCCCGCTGTGCAAAGAGCGGAAACTGTGGCTGCATGTCGACGCGGCCTATGGAGGCGCAATGGCCGCGGTCGCGAAATATCGCTGGGTGCTCGACGGGTGCGAGCACGCGGATTCTCTAGTGGTAAACCCGCACAAATGGCTCTTCGTGCCCATGGATTGCAGCGTCCTCTTCTGCAAGGATGCGGAAGACCTCCGCAAGGCCTTCTCTCTGGTTCCATCGTATCTGGAGACTCCCGAAGACAAGATCGCCAGAAATCTCACTGACTACGGACCTGCAATGGGCCGCCGCTTTCGCGCCTTGAAACTATGGATGGTGATGCGAGCCTACGGAACCGGGGGCATCGCCGCCCGCGTGAACTATCACCTCGAACTGGCGCGAGAACTCCAGGATTGGATCGTGAAGGCAAAGAACTGGGAGCAACTTGCCCCAGCACCCATGAGCACGGTGCTCTTCCGCCACCATCCTGAAGAGCTGAGAAACGAAGCGGCGCTCGAAACTCACAATCGGTCGATCCTGGAGGAGATCAATCGCTCTGGGCAGGCCTTTCTCTCGCACACGATCGTGAGGGGATCGTTCGCATTGCGGTTGGCCATCGGAAACCTGCGCACCCAGCGGAAGCATCTTCTGCGCACCTGGCGGCTCATCCAAGACGTGGCAAGCCGCACTCCATGAAGACCTCGGTGGCGCTGCGCCTTCGGCCTTTGGGAACCCCGCGGAGAGTGATACCCTCGGCATTCACAGTTCAACACCGCCAAGTGGAAAGGAATGCGAGGGTCATGCGAAAATTTACGCTTCGCAGCGCGTTGTGGATGGCATTCTTCCTATTGCTCGCTTCGGTGAGGCTCGGTCTCGCTGATCCCCTCACTCCCGAGCAAGTGGCAAAAACGAAGTTGGTGAGTGAGGTACAGGTCTCGCCGAGCGGCATTTGGGTGGCGTACACGGTCATCGTTCCGCGCGTTCCCTTTGCCGAAGAGGACGGCCCGGCCTGGGTCGAGCTGCATGTGCTCGATACGCGTGATGGAAGTACGCGTCCCTACCTGAGCGGTCATGTGAGAGTCTCACAGCCACAGTGGATCCTGGGCAGGCGCGAGATCGCGTTCCTCGCCAAGCGGGAGGGCGATGAAACAACCAGCCTCTATGCCATTCCGCTCGACGGTGGCGAGGCCCGCCGCATCCTCACGCACGACACTAACATTCGGTCTTACGCCTTCAGCGGCGATGCCTCGCGCGTGGCATTCTTGGCCGCGGACCCGAAGCCCAAGCGGCAAGATGAGCTGAAGAAGAACGGAATTGCGCCGGAGGTCTACGAGGAAGATCTGCGTTTCACGCACGTCTACGTGGCCGCATTCGATCCCGCAACGCAAACGGCTGGCGAAGCTAAAGAGCTGCCCTTGGCGGGGGACCTCTCACTCTTGCGCTTTAGCCCGGTGGACGAACGACTGGTCGTGGCAGTCGCGCCCACCCCCCTCATCGACGATCATTACATGAAACGTCGGATTCGCATCGTGGACGCGAAGACTGGCGAGACCCTGCAGAAAATCGAGAATCCGGGCAAGATCGGCGATCTAAGGTGGAGTCCGGACGGGAAGCATCTGGCCATGCTCCTCGCCAGCGACCTTCACGATCCTTCTCCGGGACGCTTGATGCTCGCCGATGCGAGCGCAGGGGAGTTCCGCGATCTCCTTCCAGGACTGTTCGATACGGGCGAAGTCAATTCGATCGCCTGGAAGAGCACGCACGAAATTCTCTACCTCGCCTCCAAAGGCGTGTGGACGCAGCTGGGGGAAGTCGGCCTGGACGGGAAATCAAGGGTCCTCGTCGATGTGGGCGGGCCGATCCTGCACGGGATACAGGCTTCGAGCGACGGCAAGACGGTGGCCTTCACGGGGGATTCTCCCACCTTTCCGCGCGAACTCTTTCTCATGGATCGCGGACACAAGAAGCCCGCCCGCATGAGCGATTCCAACCCCTGGCTCAGGGAAGTCGATCTGGCTCACCAGGAAGTGGTGCACTACGCCGCGCGCGACAGCCAGCAGATCCAGGGAGTACTCATTCATCCGCTGCACGAAAAAGCGGGGCAGCGCTATCCGCTCGTCCTCTACGTCCACGGGGGGCCCGAATCGCACCATTCGAACGGATGGGTGACACGATACGTGAACCCTGGTCAGGTGCTGGCCGGACGCGACATGGCGGTGCTCATGATCAATTACCGTGGTAGCACCGGATACGGAGTGCCCTTCTCGAAGGCGGATCACGGGGATTTTGCCGGCGCCGAGTTCAACGATCTCGTGGATGGGGTCGATCATTTCGTCGCGGCCGGATTGGTCGACAAGGATAGAGTGGGGGTGACCGGTGGCTCCTATGGAGGCTATGCCACCGCGTGGCTCTGCACACGTTATACGGACCACTTCGCGGCCGGAGTGATGTTCGCTGGAATCAGTGACAACATCTCCAAGTTCGGCACCAGTGACATTCCCGAGGAGATGTTCCTGGTGCACCAGCGCAAGCGCACCTTCGACGACTGGGATTTCTTCCTGGAACGCAGCCCCATCTACTATGCGGGACAGGCTCACACGCCGCTTCTGATCGTGCACGGCAAGGACGACCCGCGCGTGAACGTGGGGCAGGCCCGTGAGCTGTACCGCCACATCAAGACGCGCACCAAGACTCCGGTGCGTCTGGTTCTGTATCCCGGTGAGGGACACGGCAATAGAAAGTGCGCGGCGCGCTACGACTACAACCTGAGAATGCTGCGCTGGCTCACGAGCTATCTGGGCAAGGGAGCGCGCTCCGAGCCGCCCACGCAAGTGGAGTACCCGCTCGAGCCGCAGCCCGCAACGGAAATGCAGGGCGCGCAGCAGTAGCTTTGAAGCACGCGGAAGCCTGAAATCTTGAACCCGGGCAGGGATCGTCTTACTCTGCTCGGGTTCTCCGTGAACGTTCGATGATCTCCTTTCCTCCAACCACTCTGGGAGCTGAAGGTGCGTACTAGCAGCCGCCTCGTCTTGGCGTTGATGATTCTATTCTTGGGCTTTACCCCTGCCCGCGGGCAGGATACGGACACTCATCCCTTCTCCGTGCACGACATGGTGGCGATGAAGCGCCTCAGTAGTCCGACGGCCTCCCCCGACGGGAAGACGCTCGCCTTCACCGTGACGAGCATCGACCTGGATGCCAACCGCGGCCGCAGTGATCTGTGGACGGTGAATGTCGATGGTTCAAACCTGCGGCAGCTCACTACTCATCCCGAGAACGACAGCTCGCCGCTCTGGTCGCCCGACGGAAAGTGGATCTACTTTTTGTCCTCGCGCAGCGGGAAGAGTCAGGTGTGGCGCATCGCCACCGACGGGGGAGAGGCCAGGCAGGTCACCGACGAGCCCCTCGAGGTGGGCAACCTCAGACTCTCTCCGGACGGCAAGACCATCGCCTACACCATGCGCGTCTTCGTGGACTGCCCCGACGTGGATTGTACGGTACAGAAGCTAAAGGAGATCGCGGATCGTCCCTACACCGGACGCGTCTACGATCAGCTCTTCGTCCGTCACTGGGACACCTGGGAGGATGGACGCCGCAGTCATCTCTTCGCGCGCTCGGTGGAACACGGCCCGAGCGTCGACGTGAGCGTGAAGCTGGACGGCAATACCCCCAGCCAACCCTTCGGTGGCCCCGAGGAGATCGCGTTCACTCCCGACAGCCAGGGCCTGGTCTTCAGCATGAAGGTCGGAGGGAGCAAACAAGCTTGGTCGACCAACTTCGATCTCTACGTGGCGCCCATCGACGGGTCACAGGCTCCCAAGAACCTGACCGCGGACAATCCCGCCTGGGATACCGCTCCCGTGTTCTCTCCCGACGGCAAGACCCTGGCGTACCTTGCCATGGAGAGAGCGGGCTACGAGTCCGATCGCTTGCGGATTGTGCAGCGCGACTGGAACGGCTCGAGCATGAGCGCGGGCGAGGCGAAGCCGCTCACCGAGGACTTCGATCGCAGTTTCCGCGGCTTCCTCTTCGGGCCCAAGGGAAAGAACATCTATGCCTATGGCGCGAACCTAGGTCAAGTTGCGCTGTGGAGAATCGATGCGAAGAACGGCAAGCACACCCTCATGCATTCGATGGGTACGGTGCGTGGTCCGGTTCTGGCCAAGAACCTCATCATATTTGGTTTGGACCACCTTCAGTCGCCGGTGGAGCTCTATTCCATCCAGCTCGACGGAAAGAACTACAAGCGCATCACGTACATCAACGACGAAAGAATCGCGCAGGTCGCCATGGGCGATCCCGAGCAGTTCACCTTTGCCGGCGCAGATAGTGACGAGGTGTATTGCTACGTGGTCAAGCCGGCCAACTTCGACGAGACGAAGAAGTACCCGGTAGCCTTCCTCATCCACGGCGGACCGCAGGGTAGCTTCGGCAATGACTTCCACTACCGCTGGAATTCCCAGGCCTACGCCGGCGCGGGCTACGCCGCGGTCATGGTCGACTTCCACGGAAGCACCGGTTACGGCCAAGCTTTCTGTGACGCGATTCGCGGCGACTGGGGCGGCAAACCGCTCACGGACTTGCAGAAGGGATTGGCGGCCGCATTGGGGCGCTATCCCTGGATGAACGGTGACAAGGTGGCGGCCCTGGGAGCGAGCTTCGGTGGCTACATGATCAACTGGATCGCCGGCAACTGGCCCGATCGCTTCACCTGCCTAGTGGATCACGACGGCAACCTGGATGAACGGGCGGCGTACTTCTCGACCGAGGAACTCTGGTTCCCTGAGTGGGATCACGAGGGAAAGCCCTGGACCGATCCCGAGCACTTCGAAAAGCAGAACCCGGTGAACTTCGTGCAGAACTGGAAGACGCCGATGCTGATCATCCACGGGGCGCACGACTATCGCGTGGAACTCGCTGGCGGGCTCGGCACCTTCAACGCGTGTCAGCGCCTGGGGATTCCCAGCAAGTTCCTCTACTTCCCCGACGAGAGTCACTGGGTGCAGAAGCCGCAAAACAGCATTCAGTGGCACGATGAAGTGATCGGGTGGCTGGATCGCTGGACCAAGTAGTTTGCAAGAGCCCTCCTTCGCAGAAGCGGAGAGGCGGTTCTGTGCCCTGAGATAGAAGAGGCCCATCATCGGAGCCGAGGCTAAGCCGCGCCAAAGCGCGCGGAACCGCCTCTACACTCCGATGATGGGCCTCTTCCTACTCATTCCGCACAGCGAAGCCTCTCTGCTTCTGCGATGGAGGGCTCTTTCCTCTTCGTATCACGCGGAAGCGCCTCTCCACTCTGATGAGGGGCCTTTACTTACTCTCCAGCTGCTTCATCCTTATCGCAGTGCTCGCAGAGTCGCCCTCCTCCTGAGCCTCGAGCCCAAGGGTCGAGTTGCCATGCTCTTTGGCTTCCCTTATCCATCCAGGAGCATCGAAGTGCACGAATGCCTCTCTCTCTGGGAGGTATTTTGCCAGGCGCCGCGGTCGCATCCTTGGCCAGGTTCTACCGGCCCCGTCGTCCCGAGCGCACGCCGCTCTACCAACTCTTCGACCGACACGCTGAGCGCTTCTTCCGCGAGTACGACGAGCGCTTCGAGCACCATTACGGTCCCTTGCGCGCTGTCGTGCGACGCGTGGTTGACCAATATCTCGAGTGTGGTCGCCCCGAGGGAGGCTTCGCGCGCATCCGCTGCCCGAGCTGTCGCGGTGAGCACCTCCTGGCGTTCAGCTGCCAGACCCGCAACTTCTGTCCGAGCTGCCAGGCCAAGCACGCCGCACTGTTCGCCGAGCATCTCGTGGAGGATGTGCTCAGCCCGGTCGCGCACCGCCACGCGGTGTTCACGGTACCGAAGGCGATCCGTGGTTCGAGCGCGTCGAGTGGTGGGATCAAAAGGCACTGACTGAGCTGTTCCGACGGCTGGTGCTCCGAGAGTTGCGGCGCGCGAATCGCCTCCGCGAGGAGACCGAGGCCATGCTCCTGTCGTGGCAGCACTCAGGCTTCGGGGTTCATTCCGGCGAGCCGGTGCTGCCCGATGACACCGGGCGTCAGGAGCACCTGGCACGGTACATCACCCGCGCGCCGATCCGGCTCGACGCGATCACGCCGATCGATGCCGAGCAAGTGCGGGTTCGGACACCGATCCATCCCAACACCGGTCAACGCAATCTCGAACTCGACGTTCTGGAGATGATTCGCCGTCTGTGCGCCCAGATTCCCGCGCCGCGCCAGCATTTAACGCGCAGGGGCACGGGCGCCGGGGGTGGGGTATGCCTGAGGATACGGAGAAACCCCATCGGCGGGAGCATGCCCGGTGAACAGAGTTGCGGTGGAGTGAGTCGGTGTGCGACGACCCGTGCTCGAGCCAACCATCGCACCGAGAACAGCATGCGAGGGACGCCCGTTTCGAAGGTCATTGCGCGCTTGGTGCCCAAAACGCCGTATACAATCCACTATCCGTGGACTGAGAGCCTTCCGATCGGCACGGCCAGAAGCGTCGTCACGAGAATGCCGAGGATCAACGCGCCCCTGATTCGCCTGGCCACCGCGAAGCGAATCTGGGCCGGAATGGACTTCAGAATCAGCGTCCTCACGTTGAAGACCGAATAGGTGAAAAACGCGTTCAGTCGCATCCCCGGCGCGAATCATAGCACCGGTGAGTTCGTTCGTCCTGAGGAGAGCGACTGGTCGATCTCGGCTACCCCTTGAGCCTCGGAGATCCAAGGTGCTATGATAAAACAAAATCCCAACGGTGGGAGGTACGGTATGCGCACATGGTTCATCGGCTCCTTCATTGCTGGTTGTTTTCTCTTTTTCGCAAATCCAGCGTCATCGCAGGTCCATCAGTGGAGCAAAAATTTCGGTGACGAATCCGGCTCAATTACACGCGCGATCTGCAGCGACTCTCAAGGAAACGTGATCATTGGAGGCTCAGTCGTCGGAAACGTGGATTTCGGTGGTGGCGTGCTCCCAGCTGGCGCCTATGTGGCAAAACTGAACGCACAGGGTGAGCACCAGTGGAGTGCAACCTACTCCGCCACCGGCTCGACGATCATCGTAAACGGGGTTGCAGCGGACGGATTGGGCAACGTCTATGCTGCGGGATATTTCTACGGTTCAGTGGACTTTGGGGGCGGCAACTTGGCCGTCTCTCCCACGAGCGGGGCGTTCTTGGCGAAGTTCGACGCTGATGGCAACCATAAGTGGAGCCACGCGTACGGCGGCGATCACACGGTTGCTTGGGATGTCGCTGCGAGTCCGGATGGGCGAGTTGCCATTGCCGGTGATACCCAGGGAACGCTGGATTTTGGCGGTGGTTCGTTGGTCGCGCAGGGGCAGGATGCTTTCGTGGCCTGCTTCGATGGAACTGGGGATCTGCTCTTTGGCCACCTCTTCGGCGATGCGGCTGATCAGTCGTGCGATGCCGTGGGCATGGATGCAGATGGCAATGTCGTGATCGGAGGCCTTTGCAAGGGCACGATCGATTTTGGCAGTGGTCCACTGACCACGAATGGAACACAATTCTCCGACGCGTTTTTGGCCAAGTTCTCATCTGCCGGCGCCCACATCTGGAGCGCGCTTTACGGGGATGCTAGCGCCCAATACACGCAAAGCGTGGAATGTGACGAGACGGGTCAGATTCTGGTGACCGGCCATACCTCTGGTTCCGTGGACCTCGGGGGAGGAACTCTAGGAAGCGGCTATGTCTTTGCCGCCAAATTCGCCTCCGACGGTAGTCACCTCTGGAGTCGCGCATACAACGGCGACGGCGTCGAGTATGGACTCTGGGCCACGCCGAAGCTCGGAGGAGAATGTGTCCTATCTGGGTATGCGGCGGGATCCATCGACTTCGGTACCGGCGTCCTGAGTCCTGTTGGATACGGCAACAAACTCTTCGTCGTGGCACGTCTGGATGCCATGGGCAATGCGATCTGGAGCCGGGGCTACGAGGCCAGCGTATTGGTGAATGGACGAGCCGCCTGTGACGCACAGGGCGGTATCTACGTGGATGGAGATTTTTGGCCCCAGATCGACCTGGGTGGCGACCCCTTGACGGTAGCGGGCGGCGCCTCGGGAGGAAGCGATATCTTCCTGGCGCGATTCAGTCCAGATCAAATCCCGACCACCCAAGTGCACTTCGGCGGACTCAAGTCACGGTTTCGCCCTCGCCCGTAGCTCCCCGTGCTCAGTGTGCGAACGTGACCTTTCGAATTTGCACCGTGCCCGGAATCTGCAGCCCCATTCC
>CAVSGG010000003.1:0-228159 GCA_963727455.1 Candidatus Krumholzibacteriota bacterium
ATCGTTTTGTTGTCATTGATGGAAGTCGCTGTTACCACATTGGCGCTTCCATTAAGGATGCTGGAAAACGTGGATTCATGATCAGTGAAATCGAGGACCATCCTATCTATAATTGTCGATTGCAGCGCAGGACCAAGCCTGGGCAGAGGCCGTGCCTCTCGATTGACTCTGTCCAGCAGCGTGCTGCGCTCGCAGATGCTACGCAAGTGGGGATTAGGGTTCATTCCCAGCAGCCTCAGTGATTGACCCAATTTGCCGGCCCTCTCGTACCATATTCTGGTTGTTCCAGTTAGGGCCATTTATAGACTCATGGAACGCCAGTGGATTACAACCCTCTCTTCTCTGACGACTATCTTCGATCCCGTTGGGAGCCTGAAATCAGGGGGTTCCTTAAATCAGGTGATGACGCCCACCTGCAGGATAGTCTCCGCAGATGGTACGGGCGATACCTCTCGAACCGAATTTCAACTTGAAACTCAGTTTGACCACATATTCTTCAGACAAATCTGGGCATACTGGGGGACCGGAGAGGACGCTGAAGAGCCCGGCTATTGCTTGAATCCCCAGCACGGTGTCGTCGGTGCTGGCCAGAGCGGTGGCACGGGAGCAGCGGATCTGGCCCTCGGCTGGTGGGGAAGAGAGGATGTCCCGTCGGTTCCTCAGGTCCTGTGTGAATTCAAAGACATCCGGTCAGGCCTCGATGCGCCCCAGAGCGGAAGGGAAACGATCGCTCACCGGTCAAGCAGTGCTTCGACTATCTCAAGTATGCGTTTGATTCAACGGATAGCCATTCGACGCTCTCCCCGAATTGGGGCATCGTCACCGATATGAATGAATTCCGCCTTTACGCGCGGCGGGTCGGTGACTCCAACTATCAGAGGTTCCTTATCAGGTCGGCGAGTGAGAATGAGACTTCACTCATAGATGAGGGTGACGGTCCCGCCTTTCAACGTTTCCTGTTCAAAAAGCTCTTCCACCGCTCCATGTTGCTGGCCGAGTTCGGCAAGAGTGGCCTTGAGAAGGTCCTTGAAGATCAATGGGTCCAGGAAAAGGAACTCGAAAAGGGGTTCTACAAAGAATATCAGGCCTATCGAGAGTCCGTTTATCAGGCGATCATCGAGGCAAACCCCAATTTCCACGGGACGCGCGGAACCCTCGTTCGGCTTACGCAGCGTTTTCTTGACCGCTGTATCTTCATCCTCTTTTGCGAGGATATGGGAAGGGGGCTTGAATTCCCGAACGACCTCCTGCGCGATATGCTTGCTCGGGCCAGCACGAGCCCAGACTATTCGCCGGAGTTCACTAGCATCTGGGAGATGGTGAAGCAGCTATTCCGCACGATGCGGGATGGAGGACCATTTCCGCCTAGCCACACTATCAACAGATTTAACGGCGGCCTTTTCGAAGAATCGCCAGAATTGGAGTCCCTCTCCATTCCAAATCACGTCTTTTGTGCCAAGGGTCAAGGAGAAAGCGCCGATAGCCTTGCCTCTCACAAAGATACCCTCCTGTACCTGTCGGCACATTACAACTTCGGTCCCATGGCTCGGAGAGCGCACAATTACGCTCTATGCTTTCGGTCGTATCTTCGAGCAGTCCATTACGGATCTCGAATACATGGAAGCTGAAGCTGAGAACAAGCATACGCTAGCCACAGTCAATCGGCGTAAGCGCAATGGGGTGTATCACCCCCCGGAGTGGGTTACTGATTACATAGTGAAGGAAGCGGTCGGTGCTCGGCTGGCTGACATTCGTGCCGACTTAGGACTAGAGCTAGGAGTCGAGCTACCAGAATCGGACCTGGCTGACTATCGTCACTTCTTCATATCCAAGCGTAGAAAGCGCCGTCCCGACAACAAGGCATCACGAATGGCCCGGGCGCTAGACCAGTATGAGGAAACGCTAGACAACCTGAGGATCCTCGACCCCGCCTGCGGTTCAGGGGCCTTTCTGATCCAAGCCCTCCAATTCCTCCTCAAGGAACGCCGTATTATCGCGGCTGAGCGCGAACGTATTACGGGAGCACCTGACCTCTTTGACGACGATGCTATTATGCGGGGGATTCTCTCAAACAATCTCTACGGTGTTGACATTAACCCCGAGTAAGTCGAAATCACCCAGCTCGCTCTCTGGCTCAACACTGCCCTGCCCGGCAAACCTCTCAGTAACCTGGACGCCCATATTCGCTGCGGCAACAGCTTGGTCGGTCCGGATTTTGAGGCTTTCTACAATCGCAAGCATCCAGACACTCTGTTCGCGGGGTTGGATGACCAGACCCGTGAGACCGTAAACGTTTTCGATTGGGAGCAAGCATTCCCAGAGGTTCTTGGCTCCAATATCCCGGAGTCCGAACGAGGCTTTGACTGCGTGATCGGCAATCCGCCATATGTCAAGTTACAGAACTTCCGAAAAGTAAGGCAGGATGAAAGCGACTACTACATTGAAGCGACAAGTCCGATGGGACACCTCTTTATGAGAGCACACAGACAGGCAATTTTGACCTGTATCTTCCGTTTATTGAAAAGGGCATCTCCCTGCTCAACCCACACGGGCGCATGGGATACATTGCTCCGAGCCTCTGGCTGAAGAATGAATACGGGCTCGGACTTACGCCGGAAGCTAAAGCGACTCCGAAAATTGGACCGCTGGATTGACTTCAAGAGTTTTCAGGTGTTCGTAGAGGCAACGACCTATACGGCTCTACAATTTTTTGGCAACCAGTCAAATGATGCTGTTCGCTTCTATCTCGCGCCCGATGGGGATATCGCCGCTGTAGACTGGCAAGGCACGACTGAATCAATCAGATACGAAGAACTCCCTGAGACTGCTGCATGGAATCTGTACCGAAAGAGTGACCGCACATTGCTGCAGCATCTTTCCGAGGATTGTACCAATCTTGGGCACTTTGCTGACGCAATTACTGTCGGTATCCAGACCAGCGCTGATCAGATCTATCATCTTCGCCGGATTGCACCCGGTCGCTATCGCCAACAGGGGCACAAGGGTGATGCCATCGTATATGAGATTGAAGACGCGATCATGCATCCACTGGTTTCTGGTTCTGATGCTAAGCGGTACCAGCGCCCAGCCACGGATACGTACATTTTGTTCCCTTACGTTTCAACGAATGGTAAATTCCACCTGCTGTCACAACAAGAGCTGGCGGACCAATACCCAAAAGCTTGGAGCTATTTGAAGCGTTTTGAGTCCGAACTCCGAGCCCGTGAGCGGAACAAATTTGATGACGACCGCTGGTACCGCTTTGGTCGCAACCAGAACATCGACAAGCAGGAATTTGCGAAGCTAGGTGTCGCCGAAACGGTTCGTGGCATGAACGTGTTTGCAGACCCGGAGGGTGAATACTACTTCAACAATGTTCGGGTAAACGGAATTTTACCTGCCTCAGAGGAGGATCTGTACTTTCTGCTCGGAATTCTTAACTCCCCCGTGGTTGATTTTATCTTCAAGCGTATTGCAAAGCCCAAAGGCGGGGGCTATTTCGAGGCCAACAAGCAGTACATATCCCCCCTCCCCATTCCGGCGGCCACAGTTGACGAAAGGGTCGATATAGGTGCGCAGGCAAATCGTCTCGAGACTCTCTATACATCACGCCGGGATAAAATCGTCCTCCTTCAAGACCGCTTGAATGCTGATCAATGCTTGGACAGCGAGCACTCAGAAGATTGGCTCTGGGCTGAAGTTAAGACAGTGGCAGCTTGGAAGGCTGAGGCCCCTGTGGCACTTTCCGCTCGCGAGAAGACCTCTTGGGCAAAGGAGCGACGAGGATCTTACATCGCAGCCCGTACTGAAAGACTTGAGGCAATTATGACTCCAGGCACCGCACTAATGGTCGAGGAGCGCGACGGACATGTTCGCCTACTCGCCTCGGGCGTATCCCTCGCCTCCATTGTTGTCAACGAGGCAGAGGCACCCTTCATCGCAGCGCAGTGGCGACAGATCGCCCGCGCAACACATATCACTGAGAAGTTTGCGGCCAAATCTCTCGTGAACAAGCTCCTTTCCCTTCGGCAGACAGACAATATGGCACTGCAAGATCAGGTCGTCCGTCTTGACTCAGAGATTGTTGAGCTCGATTCCAAGATCGCTGGAGCGGAAACGGCCATGAATGCCCTCATCTACAGGCTCTATGGCCTGACCGCCGATGAGATACGCCTCATTGAAGCAGACTAACCGCGCTGAATCTGGGGTCCTTCCAAAAATTTTGCTAGTCTCGTGGTGTCTACTCCCCAATACGCTTCATTATCCCATCGGCAATCTGGCCAGCTGCCTCGGCAAGGTTCTTTCTCATCGTACGATCTGCAATAGAACCGCGCATTCCCCCCCAGCCGTTTTGCCAAGTAAGGCCGGCAATAACGTCGGAAGTGTGGGTACTGGTAAGTCGTACGCTCGCGCTTTCCGGCGAGCCATCAGAAGCCATTACTGCTTTTACAACCAGAAGAGCATCTGCACCCGCTTCACTAAGCGCTTCGTAGCTTGTTGGGCTTGCGACTTGCAGATCTGTTAGCCCAGCACGCCCAATGATGCCTTGAGTTTGATCCGCATCGAGCACTGTCAGCCCATCATTAAAGAGCTCTACGCCAACGGCATCTGCAAAGGGACCTCCGCCGGGCGAGATAGCTATCGCGGTCACCGGCGGGCCTGAGTAGTCGGTCCGAATTGTTTCAGAGAGTTTCGATCCGGAACACCCCGATACCGCTAAACCTACTATGCACACGGTAGTTAACAGTCTCATTCTATCTCTCACTGGATTCCTCCAATCGCTTTCGGCCCACTCATCGGTTATTTCATTATTTAGTGATCGCCTAACGAAATTCTACTGAGTCTCTCATGAGGCGTAGAGTGCTTCATTTGGACCCAAATGGCTATGGTGTATTGATCAGAGGCATTCGACAACCCAGGTGATATTTCAGGCGCTTTGTATCCTCTGTCTCCCCATCGCGTCCCTCCTCCCTA
Organism: Candidatus Krumholzibacteriota bacterium; assembly: GCA_963727455.1. Classification (GTDB taxonomy): domain Bacteria; phylum Krumholzibacteriota; class Krumholzibacteriia; order JAJRXK01; family JAJRXK01; genus JAOZPE01. The sequence continues at coordinate 4,975 of CAVSGG010000003.1, forward strand.
CGAAACATGAGTCTAGCTCCGGGCCGGTTCGCGACAGGAAGTCAACGCATCCCATATCACCTGGTTCCCAAGACGCGTATGACCTTCTCGCACCTGTACTGCTCCAATAGGTCCCAGTTCTTCGCTGAGATGTTGATACCCCACTCTGGAGCACTCTTCTTTCCCTCGTATTTACGGTCCCGAAGAAGATCATTAGGCTTTAGCCACTCTAGCGATGGGATAAGGAAGAGATTGGGCTCTTTGCCGTTCTTGAAGACCACTACCGCCGCAAACAGATTTGGACGCAGCTCGAAGCTGGACTTCGGAAGGAAGATGTATCCGGATTCTCTGATCGATTTGACCTGGAATTCGAAATAGTTCCCACCGCTCGCGCGAGCTACAAAATCTATCTCCCCTATCGTCAACATCAACAGTGTAGATGTCGATGCCATACAGGGTGAGTTCCATTTTGGCGAAGTACTCTGCGTATTTCCCGACACGAAGGTGATTGAGCCGTGACCAATCGTACTTTTCCATCTGCCACCCTTGGCTAGCGTCTATTTCGTCTCTAGTGCCAAACTAGAGCATACATCTGCAATCGCCGGGCGAATACTGCGGCGGGGCCGGACGAAAACTGCGGTACCGAGCCCTTTGGATTCCCAGTTTGGGCGCGCCTGAATTGTCGGGTCTACAGCTTTCGCGTAACTCACGTCATAGCAACAATATCACTTTGGCGTGGTTATAAAGGAGCCAAAGCGCTGCGGTTAGCGAAGTGTCAGTAGATCTGCGGTGCTAGTGATGAAATCGAATCCAAAGTACGGTATTAGTTCAGGGGACTCGACCGCATACATGGTTCCGTCCACCAAGACGGAATCAAAAACTGCGGCCAAGCCGAGCCTGGCAGAGTTGGTCATCGTTTGGTTTAAGGTCAATTTCCACGCGATGCTCACCTCCCTTCCCTCCTCAAAAGCTATTGGCGCAGCCAGCAATCCAAACGCTCCAGCGATTGGAGAGTATGCGGTACCAATAGGGTCACTCCCACCACCGTTGTAGCCGGATATCAACCAGAATCCCACGCCCGTGTTGTTCGGGCGTACTGTTACCGTGACAATAATCGTATCCGTCGTCGTGTAGTAGTTTGGGGCGGCAATGATTATGATCCCCGTTGCGGGGTCAAACATGTCATACCAGCTGTCACCTCCTCCAGGGGGCTCATTGGGGCTGTCGTTGCAGCTGGTGAACGAGAACGCGAACACGAATGCGAGTGCGACGGTAATTAGGGAGGTAGATCGAGTCCGAAGGCATTGGTGCTTAGACATAGTCACCCCTTGTGGTCAGGTTAGGAATTCGTCATTGCTGGCTGCCCTTCATGGACCACCAGGCCACCCGACCCGCCTGAATCAATCTGCCCCTGAGCCCTCCTTCGTTCGCGCGTCGATCATGGCCTGCTCACGCGGCATCACATTGCCCAGTGCAAGGACGCCGGGAACTACCTCCCGTTACAGGAGTTTGCTATGCTCTGCTCCCGGGAACGATGCTCTCCCAGGTGAGTGTACGCCAGGTACATCAGCCTTCACAATAGGCCCATTTCCCCGAGCCTTGGGATACCAGTGTGCGTTAAGTTTTTCAGCCCCCAATGCAGAGAATCAGAGACGGTGAGACGCCGCTACGCGAATTTCGTAACATTTCACGAACGACCCCTTTCGTGACTCTCAGCAAAACAGAGACGCCGTGCTGCGCAAGCCTTCGAAACGTGCCCGAATGTGGCAAACGAAAGGCCCACCTGCGGTGAGCGAGGAGGGCCTCCGTTAAGAAAACGAGGCCACCAGATTAGGCGGCCTCGATAAGTGGCTCCCCGGGTAGGACTCGAACCTACAACCCTGCGGTTAACAGCCGCATGCTCTACCATTGAGCTACCGAGGAGCAAACTGTGGCCAGGCGCTGCAAAACCCGCGCCCGACGGGCCTATACATATAGGTATCCCACGGAATCGTGTCAAGCCAGGCTGCCCGCGGCGGCCTAAATCCTTCCCCCCGAGGCCCTTGGCGCCATTGGGCCGCTCCATATTTGCCGCCGGCTGCTACTGCTATGGTCCCGACCCCGCCTTGTGCGCTACCCTCCCAGGGTCACAGCGCCCTGCCTATAGGAGGAATCACATGAGAAAATCGCTCGCCGTCCTCAACTCGCTGATCCTGGTTCTCGCAGTGGCGACCGCCAGCCTCGCGGCCGAACCAGCCAAGGAACAGATCGAAAAGCAGAACATGGAGATCGTCCGACAAGCGCACGCCAGTCTGGCCGCTGGCGATTTCGATACATTTGAATCACTGATAGGGCCGAACTACGTGAGACATTGCCAAGCGATGCCACCTGGCCAGCAAGAACTCCACGGCACCAAGGAATTTTTCGGCTTTCTGCATGAGTGGATGAAGGCGGTTCCTCATTATACCGACACCCTCAGCAAGATGATCGCGGACGGGGATAAGGTGGCTTATATCAGCACGATGAAGGGAACGCAGACCGGTCCGCTGGGAGATCTTCCGGCCACAGGCAAACCCTTTACGGTGGTGAACATCATCATGCAACGGCTCGAAAATGGAAAAATCGTCGAGACCTGGGTCAGCTGGGATAATGTCGCTTTCTTGAGGCAGGTAGGACTGCTTCCTGAGCCACCTGCTGATTCGAAGTAGGTCCATTCGAATTGGCGTTGCGCCCTCGTCCCGTCGGCCCCGGCATCCTCCTCGCCGCCACCGCGATCGGCGGAAGCCACCTCGTGCTCTGCACCACCGCCGGTGCGAGCTTCGGTTACCGCCTCCTGTGGCTGATCGTTCTCGCCCACCTCCTGAAGTACCACGCCTTCGAGTTCGGTCCACGCCTCGCCGTCGTCACAGGGCACAGTCTGCTCTCGGCCTACCGCCGTCTGCCCGGCCCGCGCGACTGGGCGCTGTGGGTCGGCCTCATTGACATGGTGCTCGAGAGCGTCGGCGTCTTGGCCGCAGTCGCGGGGCTCACCGGATCCATCCTGCAGGCGGCCTTCGGCGGCTTTGGTCTGGGGGGATGGACCGCGCTCGTCATCGGCTTCACCTTCCTCCTGCTTCTGACCGGACGCTATCCGCTGCTACGCAATCTCAACTTGGGGATGATGGTTGCGCTCGCGTTGGGAACCACGGTGGCGTTCTTCGCAGCACCGCCTCCGGTCGGCGCGTTCGTGCGCGGGTTGATTCCCTCGCTACCGCGCGGGAGTCTGCTGTTGGTCGCATCGATCCTGGGCTTTCTGCCCACCGCGATCGGCGTCTCGATATGGCAGTCCCTGTGGACCCTGGAAGATCCGCGCTTCAACGGACGCTCTCCGGACGAATCCCGCTCCCCGCGCGAGCGACTGCGCGCGGTGCTCGTCGACCTACGCGTCGGCTATCTCCTGTCGGCCGTGCTCGCGGTGTTCTTCCTGGGACTGGGTGCCGCGGTGCTGCATCCGCGCGGATTGGTGCCGGGACAGTTCGACCTCGCCGCCACTCTCGCGCGCCTCTACACCGAACTCTTCGGCGCCTGGATGCGCCCGCTCTTCTATGCGGTGGCCTTCTTCACCACCTTCTCCACCACCTACGCGATCATGGACGGCATGCCGCGCACTTTGGTGGCGACGGTGCGGCATTTGCGAAACGACCGCGATCCCGAACGCCCCGACCGCAGCCGCCTCTACTGGAGCTATCTCGTCGCGATGACCGTCCTTTCGGTCGGCATCGTTCGCGCCGTACCCGACCCCGTCCTTCTGCTCACCCTGCTCGGTGCCATCACCTTCGTCTTCAGCCCCCTCTACTACCTGCTGAATACCTGGGCCGTCACCCACCTCATCGACGATGTGGCGCTGCGCCCCTCGCGCGCCGCCCTCGGCCTCGCCCGCCTCGGCATCGCATTCTTGGTCGTGGTCGCGGGACTCTTGATCTACGCGCAGTTGCTTCGATAGCCACAAATAAAGCGCAAACATACCTGGTCAAAACCTTGAGTTTTGGCCAGAATTCTAGCGTTTTTTGCGATTTCTCCCTTGCGCCCTCTTCGAGAATAGATACATTTGTTTGTATCATACCTCGCCTCCCAGCGGGACGAATCCAATGCAGACCACGCCGCATGACACTCTGCACCAGGTCCAACACCGCCTCGATCCGAGCGCGGCCGCGATTCTCGATCGAGCGCTTCCGCGCTCGCGGACCCCGGCTGCCGTGCGCGATCTCTGGTCCAGCGTCCGCGCCCGTACCCGCAGTGAGCTGGCCTCTACTCGCGCGCGCGTTCAGCAGGAATGTGAGTCGATGCGACGCGAGGCCGCTGTTGGCCATGCCGCGCTGTGCGAAAGCGCCAGTGAGTTCCGTTCGGTACAGGGACCGCGATGGTGCGGTTACGCCTCGCTGCGCGACTACTGCGCCGAACGTCTCGGGGTTCCGGTCTCCACCTTCTATAAATGGATTCGTCAGGCCCGGCTCTTGCGCGAATCCCCGGATGTGGCCAGCGCGCATGCCGAAGGCCACCTCAGCGCCAGCGCGCTCGAGGAACTCGCACAACTGGTGTCGCCGGCCCAGGCCGAGGCCCTTCTGCCGGAAGTTCTCGGTCTCACCGTTCGCGAGTTGCGGCAGAAGGTCCGGGAGTCCCGACAGCATCCGGGCGAGACCGCTTCTTCCGATGCTGCGACCCGAACGAATTCTGCCAGGACCGAAGAGCACCGCGACCGGCTGGTCCGCCTGCGCATTCCGTCCCTCTTCGCACCGTATGTGCGCGACACCTTACGCCTTGCCCAGGCTCTCATCGGCACCGAGGGCGATGACGAATTGCGCCTGGCCGCCATCCTCGCCGAAGCCAGTACCGAGGTGGAACTCACCGTCCCGGCGACGGAGGCCCTGAATCGCATCTGCCCGCGACGTTCCGCGAAGGCGCGGCGCACGCGCAATGCAGCGGACGGCACCTCAGCATGCGCGACTCCGCATTCGGCCGTCGAAGCCCGGACAAGCGACGCGCGCTTGGCCCACAGCAGCGAGAGCCAGCCGCAGCGCGCTGATTCCCCGTCCCAACCGAACGCCCGCGAACGTGCTCACTTCCTCGACCTCTCCTTGCGCCGCTTGCTCTCCCGACGTCGACGCCTCCGTATTCGACATGAAGACAAGTTGCTCAGTTTCAAGAACCGGTCCATCCATCACCGGATCGGCTATCGCCGTTTCGACGACTTCGCGCGTGCCCAACTCGGCCTCGCGTCCTCGACGACATTCGAGATGCTCACCCGTGCCGAGAAACGGCGCCGCGACGATCCCGTTGCCCTCGCGCATGCCCAGGGCACGATCACCTCCCTGAAGGCCACCCTTTTGTTGCAACTCCCGCGCATCGGCGCCGCGCGCAGTGATCTGCCGCGCTGGATCGCCGAAGCGTCTACCCTGACCGTGCGCGCCCTGCGCGATCGCATCGCCTGGGCGCGCCGTCAGGCCGACACCGACTACCGCGCGTGGTCCTTGAAGGGCTGCCCGCCGCCGACCGACGAACAACTCCGAACGTCGAGACACTCGCTGCGCGAGCTCGCGACCCATCCGGATCCGCCGGCCCTCCTGGACGCAGCCCCGCTGCATTCCGAGCGCCGCGTCACTCTCAGTTGGGTGCTGAGCGAAGACACCAGCGCGTTCTTGGCTCAGTTGCTGGCTTCAACCCAGGATCGGGTGAAGCGAAATGCCCTGCGCAACTGCGAACCGTGGCGCGCGCTCGTCCTCCTGTGCTACCAAGCCCGACGTGCCTGGTCCGCCATCGAAAAGCCGCACTCCCGTCGCGATGAGGCCATCCTCGAGCGCGACGATTGGCGCTGCGCCGTTCCGGGATGCAGCGCGCGCCGCTCGCTGCAACGCCACCACATCCACTTCCGCAGCCTCGGCGGAGGTGACGAACCGGAAAACCAGATTACCCTCTGCGCCTTCCATCATCTCATCGGGGTGCACCAGGGTCTCATCGCCATCAAGGGGAGAGCCCGCCGCGGCGGTGAAGATCTCGACTATTCGCTGGGATTGCGCCCGGGCCGTCGTTCGCTCGCCTTCTATCACGGCGAGCGCCAGGTGAAGCGAGGAGGGACCCATGTCCGCTAATCTCAAGCAACCCTTGTCCCGAGCGCATGGCTGGGCCATTCTCGACCTACGAATACTTCGAACTTGGCCCTTCCCCCAAGCCCGGCTCTTCCACCTAGCCGCGAACTCATGCCTTTCTGGACCGTCTTCTGGCTCATCGTCCCCGCCGTGGCCCTCCTGGCCTTCACCACCATCTTCTACATCCGCACCGGGAAGCCACCTCGCACCGGGAAGCCTCGCCGATGAATCCCATCCTCATCGGCTTCATCATCTACCTGCTCGTCGTCCTGGTCGTGGGCATCCTCGCCTACAACCGAACCAGCACCCAGAAGGCCTTCATCCTGGGCGACCGCAAACTGGGTCCCTGGGTCATCGCCTTCAGCGAACGCGCCAGCGGCGAGAGCGCATGGTTGCTCGTCGGCCTGCCCGGCGCCGCCTTCGCCGCGGGCTTCGTGCAATTGTGGACTGCCGTGGGTTGCTGCGCCGGTATCCTCTTCTCCTGGACCGTCGTCGCGCGCCGGCTCCGCAAGGAAGTCGGCCGCACCGACAGCCTCACCCTTCCCGACTATTTCCACCTGCGCTTCCCGGAGACCAAGGGCTGGCTGCGCCTGGTCGCCAGCGTCATCATCACCTTCTTCTTCACCTTCTACGTCGCCTCGCAGTTCAACGCCGCCGGCAAAGTCCTCGACACCACCTTCGGCGACTTCATGGTCGAGCTGCAGAACTTCTTCGCGCGCGGCGGCCTCGCCATGCAGACCACCACTATCGGCATGCTTATCGGCGCCGCGATCGTCCTCTTCTACACCACCATGGGCGGCTTCGTGGCGGTGGCCTGGACCGACGTCGTCCAGGGCATCATCATGGTCTTCACCTGCGTGGTTCTGCCGATCGTCGGCGTCCAGGCTCTCGGCGGCTGGCACGAAGTCGCAATGCGACTCCACCACCTCGATCCCAAACTCCTCAGCGTCACCGAGGGCCAGAGCGGCAGCGCCGCCTTCCTCGGCGTCATTGGCGGACTCTCCTGGGGCCTGGGCTACATGGGGCAACCCCATCTGCTCGCGCGCTTCATGGCCATTCGCGACAGCCGCGACATCCGCACCGGCACCCTCATCGCGGGATGGTGGGCCGTCCCCGCCCTCTGGGGAGCCTTCCTCATCGGCATCATCGGCCTAGCCCACTACGGTCCCGACACGCTCCAGGACCCCGAGCGCCTCATGCCCATCCTGGCCCAGACGCTTCTGCCCGGCTGGCTGGCCGGCATCATGATCTCCGGCGCCATCGCCGCCATGATGTCCACCGCCGACTCGCAACTCCTCGTCACCACCTCGACCCTCAGCGAGGACGTCTATCACAAGATGTTCAAGCAGGAGGTCACTCCCGAACGGCTTGCCTCCTTCAGCCGCCTCGCCACCCTCGTCGTCGGCATCTTGGCCTTCGTGCTGGCAATTCGCAGCACCGACCTGGTCTTCGCCATGGTATCCTTCGCCTGGGCCGGACTCTCGGCGGCGTTCGGTCCGGCCCTCGTCTTGACTCTGTGGTGGAAACGCGTGAGCGGCTATGGAGTGCTGGCCGGCATGATCGGCGGTGCACTCACCGTGATCCTCTGGAAGTCCCTCGGCCTCGATCACACCCTGACCGAACGCGTCAGCGGTTATGTCGTGGCCCTGATCCTGGTCGTTGTCGTCTCACTTCTCAAACCGACGCCACCCCATGACATCTCGAAAGCCTCCCGAGAAGGAGCCCCTTCATGAAAGCTAAATCGACCACCCTCTACTACGACCATTACATGAGCCCACTGGGAGCCATCGTCTTGGGCGCCACCGAGCATGGCCTCTGCGCCCTCTACTTCGTGGGCGGAAATTCCGGCGCGAAAGCCAGTGCAAAGTCGAAGACCAAACCCAGCAAGGCAATACTGGAGAAGACCCTCCGCACTCACCTCCCCGCCGACCTCAAGGACGCGCCCCTCCAAGCCTCGCCCACCAAACTCGCCCCCGCGCGCGCCTGGTTGAAGCGCTACTTTGCCAAGCAGGAGAGCACCCCGGAAGATCTGAAGATGCCGCTCGATCTACACGGCACCGATTTCCAGAAACGAGTGTGGAAGCAACTCGCCCGCATCCCCTACGGAAGCACCGCGAGTTACGGCCAAGTCGCCAAGAAGATCCGCAAGCCCCTGGCCTCCCGCGCGGTGGGACTGGCGAACAACCGCAATCCGGTGTCGCTCGTCATTCCCTGTCATCGCGTGGTCGGCTCGACGGGAAAGCTCGTCGGTTACGGCGGCGGACTGTGGCGCAAGGAAGCTCTGCTGCGTATGGAGGAGGGCGATCTCTTCGACGCCAAGCCGGCGCGATAGAAAGTCCGAGATGGGTCGGCGCGCACACCGCCCGGCCCATCCCACGACCCTACCCATCACCCCGACAACTTCGCCACCAACCACACCATCACGAACACCAAAAGCGCCAAGCTCAAGGGTAGAGCCAAGGGTGGCCGCGAACGATCCTCGTCGAAGTCCGGCTCATCGGTATGCACCCGATGCGGATACCCCGGCACGTAGCGCACGGGATCCCGCAGGGTCTGCACAACTCTGCGCGCGGCCCAGCGCGTCGCCGCCTCGGACGCATCGAAGACCCACCCAACCCCATCCACGAACACCGCCCGGAACAGCGGCGCGGTCTTGCGGTACAGTACGTCGGTATCCATCGAAATGGTCCGCTCCCCGTGCAGCATCGGAATGAACACCCAGAACGCGAAGTACGTAAAGAGCAACAGCTGCACGCTCTCCATCACGTGCGGGAAAGTCCACGGATTCCAGTGCACCGCATACGGCAGGTAGCGATACAACACTCCCGGCGCCACTCCCATCAGGGTGCAGAAGAACGCGGCCAAACCCATGGCCACGATCATGTTCTTCGGCGCCTTCTTGGGCTGGATACCCTTGTCCTCCCCGAACCAGGTTCCGTACGGCAGCTTCAAGCCGGTGTGCAGAAAAGTCCCCACGCTGGCCAGCATCAACAGCAAGTACGCCCAATTCAGATGCGACTCGCCCGCGGCCGCAATTACCATCGACTTACTGATAAAGCCATTCCACAGCGGGAAACCCGAAATCGAGAAGGCCCCGATCATATACAGCCCGAAGATGAGTTTCTGCCGCCGCCAGAACCCACCCAGCTCGCTCAACTTCTCCCGGCCCGTGGTGTGGATCACCGCCCCCGCGCCCATGAACAAGAGAGCCTTGTACAGAATGTGACTCACCGCGTGCGCCGTCGCGCCATTCACCGCCATCGCGGTGCCGATCCCCGCGCCGGCCACCATGTAGCCCACCTGCGAAATGATGTGGTAAGCGAGAAGCTCGCGAATGTCGTTCGAGAGCACCGCGTAGACCACGCCGTAGAGCGACATGATCACGCCCAAAACGAGCAGAATCTCCCAGCCCGCGAAACCGCGCAGCAGAGTGTAGACGGCGGTCTTGGTGGTCAGCGCCGAACAAAAGATGGCCCCGGTCACCGTGGCGCGCGGATACGCGTCGGGCAGCCACGGACCCAAAGGCGGCACCGCCGCATTCAGACAGAACCCAAACAGAATCAGCCAGACCGCGACACCCCCCGTCCCCGGCGCGAAGCGTTCGAAGAGGATGCTTCCCGTCGCATGCTGGTAGAGCAGAATGCCCGCCAGGAGCACCGCGCCGCCGGTGAGGTGCACCAGGATGTATCGATTCCCCGCCGCCTGCGACTCGGCCCGGTCGCGCGCCCAGATCAGAATGACCGAGGACACGGCCATCAGTTCCCAAAATGTGTATAGAGTGAAGAAGTCGCCGGCGAAGGTCACGCCCAAGGCGCCCGCGTTGTACAGCAGCGCCGCCACCTGTTGGCGCCGGTCGTTGATGTGCCAGGCGTAGGTCCCGGCGATGATTCCCACTAAAGAGAAGATCTTGCCGAACACGAGCGAGAGTCGATCCGCCCGCAGCACCGTCAGATCCAGATTCAAAAAGTGCAGCGTTACCCGTGTCCCATCCGGCAGACCCCAGATGTACCACAGCGCGAACATCGGCGCGCCGATCGCCGCCGCCGCGCGCACCCGACCCGGCAACACCAGCACGAGCACAGCCCCGAGCAAAAGCACCAGCGCCGGCGGCCAGGCCGAAGTACAGACGATCTCGGGATTCAACTCGGGGGCAAGAACGCGCGCGGAATGGTGGGAGCTAGTAGCCCCTGCTTCATGCGACACGACCTCATTCCCAGTCTCATTCCCAGTCTCATTCCCAGCCTCATTCCCAGCCCCAAACCCCGACAGCCCCACCACCAACACCACCATGAGCAGCATCAGCATCCCGGCCAGCCAGGTCTTCTCGCGCGCGCTACGAGCGGTCATCATAAAAATCCTCCCGCTTCTGCAAGAAGAGATGACCGAGCCACTTGCTCACCACCACGATTGCCGCGCATCCCAGCGCGCCGTACCACGCCCACCAACCGAAAATGTGATTCCAGAATCCGTGCCCCTCGCCCTCGTGCGGCGCAATCCACGACACCACGAGCGGCAGCAACAAAACCACCGCCCCGCTGATCACCGCGAAGATCCACCCGCGCGCACCGGGCCACTGCATCTTCAATTTCATCGGGCCATTCGTCTGGCCATTCGTCTGTCCTTTCATCGGGCCGTTCATGGAACCATTCATGACCCACCTCCCCACACCATCGCCGCCACCCCGCGCGCCAGGTCCACTGCGTGCGCGCCCAGGTTCGGCATCAGCCCCAGCACCAACGACATCAGAGCCGTCACCGCCAAGGGTCCCACCATCCACCAGCTGGCCTCTCCATAACCGGTGTACTCCGCGTTCTCGCGAAAGAAAGCCTGGTGCACGATGGGAAAGAAGTAAGCCGCGTTCAACACGCCTGACAGCACCAAGAGCCCCAAGAACCACCACTGCCGCGCGTCCACCGTTCCCACCGCCAGGGTCCACTTCGACACGAAGCCGTTCACCCCCGGCACTCCGGCCAGCCCCAAGGACGCAATCCCGAAGGCGATCATCGTCACCGGCATCTGCCGGCCGATCCCCACCATCTCCGAGATGTTCTCCTTGTGCGTGCGCACGTAGATCGCCCCCGCGCAGAAGAACAGAGTGATCTTCATCGTGGCGTGGAACATGAGGTGCATCACCGATCCGGCCATCCCGTTGGGCGTCAGGATCGCCGCTCCCAATACGATGTAGCTCAGGTGTCCCACCGTCGAGTAGGCCAGCCGCCGCTTCAGATTGTCCTGCCGCAATGCCAAGAAAGACGCCACCGTCAGGGTGATGCCCGCCACCCAGGCGAGCATCTGCCACACCCCAATCTGCGCCAACAGCGTCGGCCCGTACACGAAACCCACGATCCGCAGCACGCCGAACACCCCGGCTTTGACCACGGCCACCGCATGTAGAAGAGCGCTCACCGGAGTAGGCGCGGCCATCGCGGCCGGCAGCCACGACTGCAAGGGCATCAACGCCGCCTTCACTCCCACTCCCAACATGAACAGCAGAAAGATCAACTGCAGCATGCGCCGCGACGCATCGTTCAGAGAAAGAAATCCCCCCGCGCGAAAATCCAGCGCGCCCAACGAACTCGCTGCGCCCGAGCCGGCGACAGCCGCCGCATTCCCCAGCGCGCCCGTGCCCACCGGATGAATCGTCGCCGTCAACACCGTCGCCAATACCAGCATCAGCCCCGCCGGTAACACGAAGGCCAGATACTTGCGCGCCGCATCGATTGCCTTGGGCGTCTCCTTATGAATCACCAGGGGATAGGTCGCCAGGCTCAGCATCTCGAAAAAGATCACGAAGGTGAGCAGATTCGCGGCAAAGGCGATCCCGATCGTCGCGTGTAGGCACAGCGCAAACGAAGCGAAATAGCGCGTTTGCTTGTGCTCGCGCGCGCCGCGCATGTAGCCGATACTGTACAGCGAAGTCAGAAGCCACAGGGTCGACGCCACCACCGCGAACACGAAGCCCAGGGTGTCCACCCGCAGCGCCAACTCCACTCCCGGTGAAATGCGCCACAAGGAAATCTGCGCGACTCTCCCCGACAGCACCCAGGGCAACATCGACCACACCAGTCCGGCCTTCAACAGCGCCGCGAGCAGAGTCCAGCCCTCGCGCAGATTGCGCCGCTTCTCCCCGGCCAGCAAAATCAAGGGAATCGCCAAGAGCGAAACCAAGAGCGCCCACAGCGGCCGCGCCGAGGTGAAGGTCTGCAATTCGTGCATCAGACCCTCACCCCCCCAGCCCCTGCGCCTGCAACGCCACCGGCAACGCCTTCAGAATGACTGCGCTCACGAACCAAGCATTCACCAGGCCCAACACCAAAGTTCCCACGCCCAAGAGCAAAGGTGGCAACACCAAGGACAGCCCGGGATCACCGGGCGTCGTGGCGAGCGTTGCCGTTTCGCCGGCCGCACCCACCGCCCCGGCCGCAGCAACTGCACCTTCATCTCCCTCCACCCTGGCGTAGATCCGCTCCAATACCCGAAAGAAATACCCCGCCGTCAAAAGCCCCGAGAGTATCAACAGCACCAACAGCACCCACGCATGCGCCCGCGCCAGACCCAGAGCCAAATACCACTTCGAAAAGAACCCGTTGGTCGGCGGCAGTCCCACCATGGCGATCGCGGCAAACGCGAAACCGACGAAAGTCCACGGCATCTTGCGTCCCAAACCGGTCCACCCGTCCAGACTGTGCCGCCCCGTCTGCATCTCCACGATTCCACACGTCATGAACAACGACGACTTCATCGCCGCGTGGTTCATGATGTGCAAAATGGCGCCCACCATCGCCAAGGCGTTCCCCGTCCCAATCCCCACCCCGATGTACCCCACCTGCGCGATCGACGAATAGGCCAGCATGCGCTTCGGGTCCCTCTGGGCAATGGCCATGAACGAACCCCAGATCACTCCCAACATCGAGAGCCATGCAATGACCGTCCCCAGCTGCAAGTGCGTCAGCGCCCACTCGCTCCCATAGACGAAATAGATCATGCGGATGAGCACGTAGGCCGATACTTTCGTCATCACGGGCGCGATGATCGATGTCGAAGTCGACGACGCATAGGTGTAGGCGTCGGGCAACCAAAGGTGCATGGGAAACAGCGCCGCCTTCAAACTCAGGCCGGCTACCATGAACACCAGGGCCACCGTCAGCGCGGGGTTCGACGTCAGCTGCGGCAACAAGCCCGCCACGTCGGCCATGTTCAAACTTCCGGTGAGCACGTAGAGATAGCCCACGCCCAGAAGATAGAACGAGGCCCCGATCGTCCCCTGCAGCAGGTAGCGAAACGACGATACCGGCGCTTTGCGGTCGCCGATCGCCATCAACGCGTAGGCGCTGAGACTCGAAATCTCGAAGAACACGTAGAGGTTGAAAAGGTCGCCCGTCATCACCATGCCGCATAGGCCCAAGAGCAGCAGGACCATCATGGCGAAAAACGGCACTTCTCGTTCGGGATTCTGGCGCCGCACCGAAGTGCCCGCGTAGATGGTCACCATCAACGCTACCACCGCGATCACCAGCACCACGAAGGCACTCAGGGGATCCAGCACGAACTCGATTCCGATGGGCGGCGTCCACCCCGCGAGCTTGTAGTGCAAGGGCCCCGCGCTGAGCACCTGCCGCAGCGCGGCCAGGCTCGCCGCCAAAAGAGCCAACACCACCACCACCAGCGTCGCGTGCGCCAGACGCCGCCTGAGCAAACCCAAGCCGGGCACCAAAATGACTCCAGCGATGAGCGGCAACACGATCAAGATTGGCAGATTGCTCGCGTCGGGGGTCTGCAGCGCCGCACCGTGGACCGTGCTCTCCACCGCCACCATCGCCTGCGCGAGGAAACTCTGCGCAATCTGCGTCACCGCGTCAGCCCCGTTCTCGATCCGTCCGCAACTCCCTGAGAAGTTCGTCTTCCTCGAGAGTCCCGAAGCGTTTGTAGATCAAGGAGAGCAGTGCCAATGCGACTCCCGTGGTGGCAACCGACACCACGATCGCGGTCAGCATCAAACCATGAGGAATGGGATTGATATAGTGCGAAGGTACATCCCCCAGGCTCTCCTCGTACACCGGCACGGTGGCCTTTCCCTTCCACGCGTAGACGATGAAGAAGAGAATGATCGCGCTCTGGAAGATGTTCATTCCGATGAGCTTCTTCACCAGGTTCCGCTTGACCACCATTCCGTACAGACCGATGAGCAGCATCAGCACCGTCGCGAAGTAGGGCCACTTGTCAATCAGCATCGCGGCCCTCCTCCTCCTCGGCCAAGCGCCTGGCTCGTACCGCTCCCGAACGGACCTCGCTGAGCGGATCGGAGAAGTGTATCGACGTTCCCGCCACCGGCCCCGCCGAGTGCATGCGCGCATCGGGACCGCGCGTCTGCAGGCCCACCAGGTCGTCGTAGATCGACACCAGAGTGCCCATCACCGCGAAGGCCACGCCGATCTCCACCATCAAAATGCCCACGTTACGCAAGTACACCGGCGACAGCCCGAAGGGAAGGTGATCGTACTGCAGGAAGTTTCCCCCGCCCACCTGAGCCAAAAAGCCCGTGCCCGCATAGATCAAAATTCCCAACACCCCGAAGGGAATTCCAAAGCGCGTGGCGAAGCCCGACTGCGAGCCCTTCTTCCCGAACACCACGCGCTGCAGGAGCACGCTCCCCGCCAAAAGGGCCCCACCCTGAAAGCCCCCGCCCGGCGAATAATGTCCATGGAAGATGACGTAGAAGGCGAAGATCTGGATGAACGGCACCATGAAGCGCGTCACGACTTCGACGATGACGCTGTCCTTGGGGTGGATCATTCGTTGCCGTCCTTCTCGCGCATCATTCGTTCTCGTTCTCTTTCCGCCGACGCTCCGCGCGGAGCAAGAGGAAGCACGCCAGGCCCGCCGTGAACACCACGATGGTCTCGCCCAGGGTATCGAAGGAACGGTAGTCGGCGATCATCACGGTGACGAAGTTCGGCGTGTGCGTGTCGTGGTAGCCGTGCTCGATGTACTGGTCGGACACGTGCACGGCGGCCGGCGCATCCGGATCACCGAACGCAGGAAGGCCGAGCCCGCCATACACGAGCACCGCTCCCACGCACAGAATTACCAGCACACCCAGGTACCGCGTCACGAATCCGCCTCAATCCCGCGAACGGCGTCGCGTGTTGAATATGGCCACGATGAACAGGATCCCGGTCACTCCCGCGCCCAAAACCGATTCGTTGAATCCCACGTCCACCGCTCCCAGGGAAATGTAGAGTAGCGCGACCAAGAAGGAGAACAGACTCAGCACCGCCGCCGCGGCTAGAAGGTCGCGCACCCGCAAAGCCACCAACGCGGCCACGAGCGCGAGCACGAAGAAGATCGCAGCGAAGTCGCCATTCATGGCTGTTCTCCTGGGTGCGGCTCGACCATCATGGTTTCTCCCCTTCACCCCGCAACTGCTTCAGCGTCACCGGCAACAATCCGTTGTGGATCGCCGCCTTTCCCAGCGCATGCGTCGCGGCTGGATTGGCCAGAGCCACGAACACCACGATCAAGAGCATTTTCACGCTGCTCAGATCGAAACCGTGATAAATGGAGAGACCCAGCATGAGGGAAATCAATCCCAGGGTGTCGGGCTTGGTTGCGGCATGTGCGCGCGTGTAGAAATCGGGCAGGCGGTTCACCCCGATCGCGGCGATGAAGAGCAGGGCCGTCCCGATCACCATGAGAGTCTTGGCCACAAACATCACCGCGGCTCACCCCCCGTGGTGTCCAGGTACTTCGCCATCACCAAACCGCCGCTGAAATTGAGCATCGCATAGGCGATGGCGATGTCCACGAACATGTCGATACGCCCGTAGATCTGGCCCACCAAACAAATCAGGATCACCGTGTTGGTGCCCACCACGGAAATCCCCACCATGCGATCGTAGATCGTGAAGCCGCGCGCCACCCGCCAGAAAGGCAGGGCCAGGGAGATCGCCACGAAAATGGTGATCCACTGCAAGAAACTCACAGGCCCTCCTCCACGAAGGCGTCCATGTCCCGCAGCACATCCAACTCCATTTCCTCCGAACTCAGAATTTCCTCCCCGAACACCGCCGCCACTTGCCTCTGCATCGAACCATCGATGAGTCCCGCGGCCAGGTCGGGACGGATGGCGTGCACCAAGAATTCGTCCCCGCGGATGCGCAGAGTGAAGGTCCCCGGAGTGAGCGTGATACTGTTTCCGAGCACCACCTTGGCCAGATCCCCTTGCATTCCGCAACGAAATCGAACCAGCACCGGGTCGATCTTCATCTTGGGGTTGATGACGATCCATGCCACTTGCACGTTCGCCAGAAGAATCTGCCACACGAGCCAGAAGGGATAGCGCAGCGCGCGGCCCATGCGCAGACCCTGGAACATCTCCCTCGAAGCCGGAGTTCCCGCACCGGTGAGGAGTTGGTGCGAGAGCAAAAAGACCAGTGCGATGGAGAGCACCCCGTAGCTCAGGTGCTGCAGATCGAACTTGCCCGAGAAGACCATCCACAAGAGGGCCAGGACTGCAATCAACAGGAAATAGAGACGAATCGGCGCGGTGCGATCGTTTTCGTTTTTTCTTCTCTGGCTGTGAGATGAGTGGATCATCGATGACAGAGAACCCGGGAGATCGCCCCCATGGAGACGAGATTCGCGTGTAACGCTCAATGTACCGCCAGCTCAGGACTCGAACAAGTGGGAACCCTGCACCAAGCGGGTTCCGTAGTTCCAAGGCCGAGCCCAAGGGGCGACGCGGAAGGCAAGGCCCTTCAACGAAGTCACTTGGCACGCGGCTCGCGACGGTTTACTCTAGAGTTAAGAGGCCGAGGGTCTCTTGCCGACCCTCGGACAACGAGAGGAGGCAGTCATGGCACGCCTTTACCCCACTCTATTGGTTGTGCCTCTGCTCGCCGCATGCGCGTCGACTTCCCCGCAGGGACCGCCGGGTGATGTCTTCTATCTTCACGGCATCGACTCGGACTACTCGGTCCGTGCGTCCGAACTTCACACCGAAAAATTCGAAGCGCTGGTACAGGATCTCCCCGGTGCGCTGCTCGCGGGCAACGAAGAGTTCACCGTGGCAGCCACGGTATTCCGCCGGGGTGAGAACGTCACCCTCGACATGATCGTCGCCAACCACTCCTCGCAAGAGCTGCGGTTGAATCGTGCCGACGTCTACATCTTCGATTACATGGGAAGCCGTCTTGCATCGCTCGACGAGTGGCCGGACGGACAGAACTACGGTCTACGCAAACTGCTCAAGCAGGAGGACGAGTACACTTACTTCGATCAGCCCCCCGAGTCGCCCCGCATCTACGGGCAGGAGAGTTCCAGCGCGAACACCCCGAACAAACCCGGTGCGAGCCGGGTGGCACCCGCCAATCCCGAGGCCCACTCCTCTTTGGAGGACAACTCCGCGGAACTGGACATGCTGACCAATCCCATCAAGGTGCGGCGCTTCAACGCATTGGCCCCCCAGACTCTGGTGGTAAAGCCCGGGGAAAAGAAGCCCTATTGGGCTTACTTCAAGAGCAAGGACCTGGTGTTTCCCGTGACGGCGATCGTGCGCCTCGAAGGGAAGCGCCTCATCTTCCGCTTCGAATCGCCGCGGAATGAGGCCGGCTAGAGCGAGCCGCGACGCGCGTTCAGGTAGGCTCGCATGTCCTTCAGTTTGCGGGTGTTCAGGACTTCGTCCCGTCCTAACCACCCCTTGCGCGCCATCGCCACCCCGAAGCGCAGGTCGGCCATTCCCTCCACCCGGTGCGCATCGGGTGCGATGCTGATCTGAATTCCCTTGGCGGCGGCCCGCCGCAAGAGCCGCCAGTCCAGGTCGAGTCGGCGCGGATTGGCGTTGAGTTCCACCGCGCAGTGGCTCTCCGCCGCCGCCTCCAGCAAGATGTCGATGTCCACTTCGAAGCCATCGCGGGCCAGCAGCAGCCGGCCGGTGGGATGTCCCAAAATGGTAGTGAAAGGATTCTGCACCGCGTGCACGCAACGTTTCGTTTGCTCTTTACTGTCCAGCCCGAAGCGCGAGTGCACGCTTGCGACGACGAAATCGAAACGCGCCAGTAGCTCCTCGTCGTAGTCCAGGGAGCCGTCCACCAGGATGTCGCTCTCGATTCCCTTGAAGATGGTAATGTCGTCGAGCCTCGCGTTGAGTTCATCGATCTCGTCGTGCTGGCGACGTACGTCGTCGGGGCTGAGTCCGTGCGCGTAGAACGCGCTCTGACTGTGATCGGAAATGCCGATGTACTCCCAGCCCAGATCGCGGGCGCCGAGCGCCATCTCCTCGATGGTGGCCGCCCCGTCGCTGTAGCGCGAGTGGTTGTGCAGCGCACCGCGGAGCTGTCCCTCCTCCAAGAGCTCGGGCAAGCGGTCCTTCTCGGCCGCGGCAACTTCGCCCCGGTCCTCGCGCAGTTCGGGGGGGATCTCCACCAGATCCAGGGCCTGAAAGATCTCAGCCTCGTTCGCGCAGGACACGCTGGGGCCGGAATCGTCGGCGGGAAACAGTCCGTACTCGTTGAGTTTGAGTTGCTTCAGCTTGGCCCGACCCCGCAACGCCACGTTGTGTTCCTTGGAGCCGGTGAAGTAGACCAGCGCAAAGGGGAACTGTTCCTCGCTCACCACTCGCAGATCCACCTGCAGACCCTCGTGCAAGAGCACGGACGTCTTGCTCGGCCCGGTTCCCACCACGCGCTCCACTTCCTCGAGCGCGCAGAAAGCCTCCATGATGCCCGGCGCGTCGTCCTCCTTCGCCACCGCCAAGAGATCGATGTCCTTGACGATCTCCTTGCGGCGCCGGATCGAGCCCGCGATTTCGCAGCGCCCCACCTTCTCCAGCCCGGCCACGCGTTCGCGCATCTTTTCCGCCAACTCCCAGGCGTCGCTCAAGAGGTAGTGCCCACGAAAGCGGTGCAGCCGGTCGATTCCCTTCAGGATGCTCTGCTGGGTTTTCTCGCCGAAACCGGGGAGTTCGAGCAAGCGGTTTTCGTTGCAGGCGTATTCCAGCTCGCCCAGATTCGTGATGCCGAGCTTTTCGTGCAGGACCTGAACCTTCTTGGGGCCCAGTCCCTGGACCTTGATCATCTCCAGAAGGCCCTCGGGGACTTCTTCCTTCAGTTCTTGAAGGGCCGGACTCTCGCCAGTATCGAGCAAGGCCTTGATCTCGGCCAACAGGCTCTTGCCCAGGCCCTTGATCTCCGCTAACTCGCCGCTCTTGAAGCCCTCGGCCAGGTCACCTTCGTAGTTGGAGAGGGCTCGCGCGCCGTTTTCATACGCGCGCACCTTGAAGGGATTCGCGCCCTGCAGTTCCAAAAGCAGCGCGATTTCTTCCAGAGCGGAGATGATGCTCTTGCGGTCGGTCATGGCAGACTACAGGGTACGCCATCCGCGACCCGGCGCCCAGCGCGACGATGTCTTTACAAATCCAGCGTAATCCCCTGCCGCTGCAGCGCATTGGCCAGACCCAGCTTGTCGACCGCCTTCAGATAAGCCTCCATCGGCTCCACCTGCTTGGACTTCACCAGCGCCACCAGATGATCGTTGAGGGTCTGCATCCCCTGCTTGCGCCCGGTCTGCATGGAATTCTCGATCTGGAAAGTCTTGCCCTCGCGAATGAGGTTACTCACCGACGGCAGACCGAGCAAAATTTCCAGCGCGGCCACGCGACCGCCCCCGATTTTCTTGCACAGGGTCTGGGAAACCACCGCGCGCAGACTGTCGGCCAGCATGGTGCGCACCTGAGCTTGACGATCGGCCGGGAACTGATCGATCAGGCGGTCCACGGTGGACGCTGCGGTGGTGGTGTGCAGAGTGCCGAACACCAGGTGCCCGGTTTCGGCGGTCTCGATCGCGATTTCCACCGTCTCCAAATCGCGCATCTCACCCACCAGAACGATGTCGGGGTCCTCGCGCAGCGCCGCGCGCAGCGCCTTCTTGAACGAACCGGTGTGGACGCCCACCTCACGCTGGTTCACGTGACACTTCTTGTGCTGGTGCACGAACTCGATGGGATCCTCGATGGTGATGATGTGTTCCTCGCGCGTGCGATTGACGATGTCCAAGATGGAAGCCAGAGTCGTGCTCTTGCCGCTTCCGGTGGGACCCGTCGCCAAAACCAGTCCCTTGTTCAGGCGCGCCAGCTCCTGCACCACCGGCGGCAGTCCCAGCTTCTCCGCGGAAATTACTTCGTTGGGAATGGCGCGCAGCACCGCTCCGGGACCGACCCGATCGCAGAAGAGATTCACCCGGAAACGACTGACCCCCTCGATCGCGTAGGCAAAATCCGTATCGAACGCGTGCATGTACTCGTCGCGATTGCGCTGCGGCGTGATGCTGAAGAGCAGTTGCGTCATGTGCTCCGGAGTGAAGGGCGGCCTGTTGCCCTCCATGGGCCCAATGCACCCGTCCACGCGCAGGATGGGGCCGCACTGACAACTCAGGTGCAGGTCGCTCGCGCCCAGCTTCACCATTTCGCGCAGCAGTCCGTCCATCTCCTCGCGATACTTCGCCGGGATGTTGCTCGGGATCGCGTCCAGGCTCGAATCGACCCCTATCGAATTCGCATTGACGGGTTTCGCGTGCGCCAGTTCGAAGGAAGCTGGCGTGGCCGTGGATTCGTTGGATTTCCCCCGGGCCTTCTCGGAAACCGGCCTGGTCGCGCGAGATTCCCGCTGGGCCTCCAGCGACACCGGCTCCACCACGGGAGTTTCCGCCTCTGCCTTCTCGGACACCGGCACCGCCGCACTCGACACCGTCGACGACCACAAGCGGGCTACCACCTTGCCCGCCTCTTCCTCCAGCACGCCTTCGTAACGCTTTCCCTGCAGCTCGTAGCGGAAGTTGGCGCTGCGGTCGCGGTGGAACGATTCGATCTGCTCCGGACCAGCGATCTCGCTCACCAGCGAGGTGATTTGCTCCGCCTGCAGCACCTGTTGGCTGACCGGTTTGTCCGCGCCGTTGATGCGAAAGGAGGCGGGGGAGTCCGCCGTGAGAACCAGGGTGTCGGCGTTGTACTGCGCCATGGCCGAAAGGAATCGGTCGAGTTGAGGCATGGTGGAACTCCAGGTGGGCAAAGGTGGCCGTGAGTCGAATGTTCCGGGCGGCGGGCTCATGGTGCGGATTTACGACGAATCGCGCTGCGAGCAGCGCCGCCCGGATCGACAGATTCCTGCAAGCGAGAGACCAGTCCCCCGATTGCGCGAGGGCCCTCGGGCCCGTCGCGTCAAGCTCCTCGCATCAATTCACTTAGGAGAGTATTCGTCCCGAGTTCGCCGAGACGAACTCCGCGCCCATCTCCGGCGGAAACGGGCAAGGCGCACGCGCGCTCAGGCTTTTGCAAGGATCGATGGAGAATTCCGGCGCTATACGGTATTGGAAACTTCGAGTAGTTCGCGCGCTTGCTCAAACCTCGCGCGCGCGGATCTCGGCCTCGAGCCGCGCCTCCAGCTGCGGATCCGGCGGCTCCTCGTCCCCGGGTTTCCCCGCTTCGCCACGGGGCGAGGCGACGCGCGCCTCCAACTTCCGGCGCGAATTGCGGCGAATCCACGCCATGGCCACCCACAGACCCAGAAGCACGGCCAACCCCGGCGCCACCCAGACCAGGATTGCGGTCCCGCGGAAGGGCGGCCGCCCCATGATCTCGTCGCCGAAAGTGGCGATCATGTAGCGAGTGATGTCCTCTTCCTTGTGGCCCTCGAAGACCCACTCGCGCAGGTCGGCCCGCAAGAGCTCGGCCCCCGTCGAACCGCACGAACCCAGGGTGAGGCCGGGGCAGTAGGGGCTCATGTACAGGCCCTTCAAGTGCTGGTAGAGACGCTCGTTCATGGCCTCGCTGCGATGGACCAGCGCGCCGGTGGGACCCGGCCCGGTCTTGGAGACGTTCATGTGGTGGTGGGCGGCGGGCTGGCCCGAGGTGGCGTTGGCGGGCGAAGCCTGGTCCGAGGACGAAGCCTGACTCGAGGACGAAGCGGCCGCAGAATCCGCGGGAGAACTCTGCGCCTAAGCCCCGGGGGCCACCACTACGAGAGCCAGGAGGGCTACAAGGGCCAGCAGGACGGGGCTCACGAAGGAGCGGAAGGTCCGGCTCTCGCGGGACTTCGAGAAGCAAAAGCATTGGCTCTGGATTCGCATCGCGGTCTCCCGTCTGCCGCCGGCTACCCGATCTCAATCCCCATTCCACGTACGGTCTCTGGGCCCACGATAGACACGAACCCTTCGCCTCTGCAACTTCAAGAAGAACATTCGCTCTGCCCGTTGTCCCCTGGGCCCGCAGGGGATACACTCCTTCTTCGACTTTCACTCCATTTCGCGCCTTTGCGCCCCGGATTGATCCGCGCCGGTAAGAGGATTCTCATCATGCGATTCGTGCTGACCTACGAGGGCCAGATTCACCACGCCGATCTCGAAGAAGGCTCCTATCTCGTGGGCCGCGGCCCCGATACTGATCTACAGATTCCGGTGCGCACCGTGAGCGGACACCATGCCCGGCTGCGCATCGAGGGAGAGAAGGTCTTCGTGGAGGACCTCGGCTCGACCAACGGCACCGACATCGACGGTTCCAACCTCACTCCCACCCAGGGTGAGGTGGAGCTGCCCAACGGACGCACGGTGCGCTTTGCCGGCGTTCCCCTCTGGCGCGAGGAAAACTCGGGCAGCGACGCCGCGGTCGACACGCATACCGGAGAGTCGATCCTCCATCATCTGAGCACCGATCAGAGCTTGATGACGCGTTCGCTCTTCCAGGTGGGTCAGCAGGACTTCAGTGAAAAGGCTCAGAATCGCATCACCCAGATGCTCGGCAGTCTCTTCGAACTCATCGCCAGCGACGAATCCGACCAGGAGATGGGCACACGAGCCTGTCACTTCGTGAGCCGCTGGGTGGACGCCGACCGCGTCGTTCTTCTGGAAGATTCCGGGGAAGGCACGATGCCCGAGCCCAGCGCGCAGTGGACTCGCGGCGAGGAGAGCTCCGAGCGACTCCGTCTCTCCACCACCCTGGTCGACAAAGTCCTGAACGATCGCTCTGCAGTTTTGGTGAACGACGCCTCCGCCGGAGGGCAGTTCAAGGCCAGCGAGAGCATGGTGGCCCTGAACCTGCGCAGTGCGATGGCGGCCCCTCTCTTCGACAACCAGCGAGTGCGCGGCATTCTCTATGTCGACTCCGCACGCAGTGGGATTCGCTACGGTGAGGACGAGCTGCAAGTGCTCAGCGCCACGGCCAACGCGGTCGCGGTGAAGATGCGCAATCAGAGTCTCGAAAAAGAAATTCGCACCGCAGCGCGCATTCAGACCGCGATGCTCCCCGAGGAACTCCCCGTGCTCGAAGGCTTCGAGCTCTTCGCGCATCTGGACATGTGCCGAGGAGTGGGGGGCGATCTCTATAATTTTCTGCCGCGCAAGGACGGTCGCACCCTGATCGCCCTGGGGGACGTCACCGGCAAGGGGACGCCGGCCGCCCTGGCCATGTCCGCCTGTATGGTGTTGCTCGACGCGCTGGCCGAGATCGTGGACGATCTCGAGCGGCTGGGCGACGTCCTGCACCGCAAACTCTTCGACAGTCTCTCCGCCGAACAGTTCGTCACCCTCTTCGCGGGCGATCTCGATCCCAAGAGCGGAATCCTCGAATACCTCAACGCGGGCCACGAACCACCGCTGATTGCCCGCAGCGACGGCAGGATCGACCAGTGCCCCTCGGCCGGTCAGCCCATGGGACTGTTGCCGGTGAACGTGGTGAAAAAGCAACAGATGCAGTTCGCAGCGGGGGACCTCATGGCCATCTTCAGCGACGGAATCCCCGAGGCCACGCGTGACGGCGAGAACCTCATGGGGCTGGATCCGGTGACGAAAATTTTGAAGGAGATGCGCTCAGCGCCGCTTCCGGAAATCCGGGACGCGATTTTACAGAAAGTCACCGACTACTTGGCCGGACGACACGCTTCGGACGACATCACCTTGATTCTACTCAGAAGAAAAGCCCAGGGCCCGCTGGAGTAAGCCGCGGTGGCCGGCCTCGCGCCGGCGATACGAACTCGCGCCTAGTCCCAGATTCCCAAGAACGCCTTTGCGTCCTCGTTGCAATGAGTCTTGGGGTCCCAGGGCGGGTTCCACACCAATTCGACCTCGACCTGGCGCACGTCGGGAATTTGCTGCGCCATCATTTGCACCCCGCTGATGATCTCCGGTCCCATGGGGCACATCTGGCTGGTGAGCGTCATGATGACCTTCAACTTGTGCTCTTCGGCGTCCCACTCGTGGCCGTAGATCAAGCCCAGGTCCACGATGCTCAATCCGATTTCGGGGTCCTTCACCGGCAACAGCTGAGTCTTCACTTCGTCGAAATCGATCTCACGTGTCTCGTTCACACCGGCCTCTTTTCGTCTTGTTCATCCTTGACCATGTTGGGACGCTTGCCGAACTGCGGATCTTCGGTGGTAGAGGGTTTGGCGTGCTCGCCATGCTCGTAAGCGTCGATTGCGTCCAGGAGTGTGGTCCACGGCAGAAGCGCGCACTTGATGCGCACGGGAAACTTCTGCACTCCCTCTAGGGCCTCCAGATCGCCCAGATCGTAGTCTTCGGGACGGATCTCCCCGTGCATCATGCGCTTGAAGTGTTCGGCGAGATCACGCGCCTCCTGGAGGGTCTTTCCACGCAGAATCTCGGCCAGCATCGAACCCGAAGAAACGGAGATGGAACAGCCGCGGCCCAGGCTGTGCACTCCGACGATCCTACCATCCACGATACGCAGGCCGACCTTCACCTCGTCACCGCAGACGGGATTGAAGCCCTCGTTTTCCACGTCGTAACGGTCCAAGGGGCAGTGTCCGCGCGGGTTCTTGTAATGGTCGAGCACCACTTCCCGGTACATTCCATCCAGTGCGTCATTCATGACCAAAGTACTTCCGGCATTCGTGCAGAGCGGCGACGAGAGCATCCACGTCGTCGCGGTCGTTATAACAATGAAAGGATGCGCGCGCGGTCGCAACCACGCCCAGACGACGCATCAAGGGCTGCGCGCAATGGTGTCCGGCGCGAATCGCCACCCCGTGGGTGTCGACGATGGTCGAGAGATCGTGCGGGTGCACGTTCTTGTCGTGGAAGGTCACCACGCCCGCTCCGCGCGAGGTGTCCGACGGTCCGAAGAGACGAAAGCCCCCCATCTCTTCCAGCTTCTTGCGCGCGTAGAGGGTGAGCATCGCCTCGTGCTGCGCCACCTTGTCAAAGCCCAGTTGCTCGAGGTAGTCGATCGCGGCGCCGAACGCGACCACACCCGCGATGTTGGGAGTGCCCGCCTCGAACTTCCAGGGCAGGTCGTTGTAGCTGGCCCGGTCGAGGAAGACCTCGCGGATCATCTCGCCTCCGCCCAAAAACGGGTCCATCTCCTGCAGCAATTCCGGCCGCGCCCACAGCACTCCCACTCCGGTCGGCCCCAGCATCTTGTGCGCGCTGAATGCGTAGGCGTCGACCCCCAGCTCGCTGAGATCGACGGGCAAGTGCGGCACGGCCTGCGCGCCGTCTACCACCACGATCGCGCCCGCTTCGTGCGCCGCCTCCGCCATCTCTTTGATCGGATTCACGGTGCCCAGCACGTTCGACTTGTGCGAAATCGCCAGCAGTTTGGTGCGATGGTTCAAGAGCTTGCCGAAGCTCTCGAAATCCAGGAGACCTTCGGGCGTGATGGGAATCGCGCGCAGGGTGGCGCCGGTCACCCGCGCCGCCTCGATCCAGGGAATGAGATTGCTGTGGTGCTCCATCTCGCTGACGAGAATCTCGTCGCCCTTCGCCAAACGCGGGCGCGCCCACGAATAGGCCATCAAGTTCAGCGACTCGGTCGCGTTGCGCGTGAACACCACGCCACTGCGCGGCACCCCTCCCATCAACTTGGCGACCTTATCGCGCACCCCCTCGTAGGCCTGGGTGGCCTCTTCGCCGAGAGTGTGGATGGCGCGGTGCACGTTCGCGTTGCTGTGCGTGTAGTAATACTGCAGCGCATCCAGGACGCTCTTGGGTTTCTGGGTGGTGGCGGCGCTATCCAGATAGACCAGACGCTGTCCGTTGACCTTCCGCGTCAGAATCGGGAAGTCCTCGCGGATTCTCGCGATATTCAAGGGCGCATGTTCCGCACTCGCAGCGAGGGAAGACTTCGGCATCATCAATCATCCTCGATTTTCACGAAGACCTCGCCACCCTCCACCTTGACCGCAAAGCTGTCGACGGCGGCGGCAGCGGGCATCCGGGTGACGTGACCATCGCGCACGTCGAAGCGCGCGCCATGACGGGGACATTCGATTTCAAACCCCCTCAGGCATCCCTCACCCAAGGGAGCGCCGTCGTGGGTGCAGACGTCCTCGATGGCGAAATACTCCTCGCCCACCCGGCAGAGGGCCACGCGCAGATCTCCCAGATCGAAGGAGCGGGTTTGGCCGTCTTGGATTTCGTCGCTCTTGGCGACGCGCACGAACTCCGCCATGTCAAATCTCCTGAAGACGTGAATCCAGCTCTTGGCGCAAGGGGTCCTGCAAGTGCTCGGGGACCCGCTGCAGAATCGCTTCCAAAAAACCGCGCACGATCTCGCGGATTGCTTCTTTCTCGGGAATTCCACGGCTCATGAGATAGAAGAGCTCGTCGGGATCGACTTGGCCCACCGTGGCCCCGTGGCTGCACTGCACTTCGTCGATCTTGATCTCCAGTTCGGGAATACTCTCCGCGCGCGCCTTCTCGTTCAGCAGGAGATTGTTGTTCTGCTGGTAGGCGCTGCTGAAGGGCGCCTCCTTTTCGATGGTGATGTTGCCGGTGTAGGCGCTGCGCGCGCGGCCGCTCACCACCGCCTTGAAGTCCAGATTACTGTTGGTATGTGGCGCGCTGTGATGGTGCACCGTGTGATGATCGAAGGCCTGGCGGCCCCGGCCGTAGAGCAGACCGATGGTCTCCACCTCGCTGCCCTCGCCCGCCAGGAGCGTCCCCGTATCCAACTTCATGGACTTGGCGCCCAGGCTCAGGATCGCCGAAAGCGCGTGGGCGTCCTTGGCGAGGCGGATGCGTTGGGTGAGGTGCGCGATGGTCCCCTCGTTCATGGTCTGGACCAGCAAGTGGGTGAGCCTGGATGCCGCGCCAGCGAAGATCTCGCTCACGCCGTAGAGCTGATGGGCCGCGTCGTTGCCGCGCGCTGCACCGTCGCCAGTGCGAGCCTCCGCTGCACCGTCGCCCCCCGGCGTACCCGGCGCCGGAGCCTTCGCATCGTGATGCTTCTCGACCAGGGTCAGCTCCGCCCTTTCGCCGACGAAGGCCAAGAGCCGGCAGGCCTCGCTGCGCGCGCTGCTGAAGTCCAGGGTCAGCTCCTTCTCGAGCCGCACTCCCTTGGGCACGAGCAGGAAGAGTCCGTGCCTCCACAGCGCCTGATTCAGGGCCTCGAAGCGACCGAACTCGGCACCAATGAGCGCTCCCAGATGCTGCTGCACCAGCGGGCCGTACTCGAGATGCGCCGCCGCGGCGGCGAGAGAGAGCAAGACGACGCCCTTCGCGCGCGCCTCCTCGTTGAGCTTCGGGGCGGCGGGAACGGCTGCGGCGCGCTTCGCTTCGGAAACGAGCCCGGCGCCATCGCCCGACAGCGGCCCCACCGGTTCGAATTGGGCGGGATCGCTATAGCGCCAGAGATGCGCCGCACGATCGGGAGCGGCCCCCTGCAGAAAGCTCTGCAGCGCGGAACTTCGCTGCTCGAGGAGCCAGGCGGGTTCCTCGCGGAGCCGCGAGAATTCCTCGAGCTCCTCGTGGCTGGAGATGGGCTTGACGAGAGACTGTGGCATGGTCTTCCTGCTTGAAAATCCTCGGGAGTTTGGCGGATGCTGGCTCGGCCCTGAGAGCTTTCGCGCGGCCAAGCTCGGCTCGCCCTGCTTTGGCGCGGCCTCACAAGCCGTGGCTCAGCCCACCGATCCTTCCATTTCCATTTCGATCAAACGGTTCAGTTCGACCGCATACTCCATGGGCAGCTCCTTCGTGAACGGTTCGATGAAGCCGTTGACGATGAGCAGGCGCGCCTCCTGCGCGCTGATACCGCGACTCATGAGATAAAAGAGCTGCTCTTCGCCCACCTTCGACACCCGCGCCTCGTGTTCCACCTGCACGCGTTCTCCGCGCACTTCCATGGTGGGATAGGTGTCGCTGCGGCTGTCCTCGTCCAGCAGCAACGCGTCGCACTCGACCGAGACCTTGCAGTCGGTGGCGCCGGGATGGACCTTCACCAGCCCGCGATAACTCGAGCGGCCGCCGTCCTTGGAAATCGACTTCGAGGTGACGGTCGAAGTGGTGCGCGGCGCGGCATGAATGACCTTGCTGCCCGCGTCCTGGTGCTGCCCCTCGCCCGCGAACGCGACCGAGAGAATCTCGCCCTTCGCCCCTTCCCCCATCAGATAGATGCAGGGGAACTTCATGGTGAGCTTGCTGCCGATATTGCCATCCACCCATTCCACGGTGGCGTTCTTGTGCGCTACCGCGCGCTTGGTGACCAGATTGTAGATATTGTTCGACCAGTTCTGGATGGTGGTGTAGCGGATGTACGCGTCTTCCTGCGCGATGAGCTCGACCACCGCGGAGTGCAGCGAGTCGGTGCTGTAATTCGGCGCGGTGCACCCTTCGATGTAGTGCACGCGGCTCCCCTTGTCGGCGATGATGAGCGTGCGCTCGAACTGCCCCGCGTTCTCGGCGTTGATGCGAAAGTACGCCTGCAGGGGAATCTCGACCTCCACTCCGGGAGGCACGTAGATGAAGCTGCCGCCGGACCACACCGCCGAATTCAGAGCTGCGAACTTGTTATCCTCGGGAGGAATCACCGTCGCGAAGTATTTCTTCACGATCTCCGGATGGCGCTTGAGCCCTTCGTCCATGCCGAAGAAATGAATGCCCTGTTCCTCGAGCTCCTTCTTCACCGAGTGGTAGACGACCTCGCTCTCGTACTGCGCGCTCACTCCGGCCAGGAATTTCCGCTCGGC
Organism: Candidatus Krumholzibacteriota bacterium; assembly: GCA_963727455.1. Classification (GTDB taxonomy): domain Bacteria; phylum Krumholzibacteriota; class Krumholzibacteriia; order JAJRXK01; family JAJRXK01; genus JAOZPE01. Next base: position 34,025 of record CAVSGG010000003.1, read on the forward strand.
TTCGGGAATCCCCAAGCGGTCGAAAGTCTTTTTGATGTTGGCCGGAACATCGTCCCAAGTCTTGCCCTGCATCGCCATGGGCTTGATGTAATAGTAGATGTTCTCGAAGTCGATCGCGCCCAACTCGCGGGTGTTGCCCCAGGTGGGCATGGGCTTGGCCAAATAGATGTCCAGCGCGTCGTGGCGGAACTGGCGCATCCACTCCGGCTCTTCCTTCATGCGGCTCATCATCTCCACCACTTCGTGGTTCAGACCGCGCGCACCCTTGTGAAAATATTCCTCGGGATCGTGAAATCCGTACTTTTCCGCGTAGTCGTCGCGAAATCCGGCGCCCCGTGCCTTGGCAGTTGGCGTTTCCATGGTCAAGCCCCCTTCGTCCCGGCGAACACTTCCTTCTCGATCCACTCGTAGCCCTTCTCCTCGAGTTCCTTGGCGAACTCGGGGCCTCCGCTGCGCACGATGCGGCCGTCCATGTAGACGTGCACCGTGTGCGGTTTAACGTAGTTGAGGATGCGCTGGTAGTGGGTTACCAGAAGTACGCCGGTCTCTTCCCCGCAAACGCGGTTGATGCCATCGCTCACGAGTTTCAATGCATCGATGTCCAGCCCGCTGTCGGTCTCGTCCAGCATCGCTACGCTGGGCTGCAGCATGGCCATTTGTAGAATTTCCAGGCGCTTCTTCTCTCCTCCGCTGAATCCGTCGTTCACGTAACGGCCAGCGAACTCGCGCGGAATCTCCAGCAACTCGAACTGCTCCATGAGTTGCTGGCGAAATTCGCGGACGGGCACCTCTTCGCCGCGCCGAGCGTTGACTGCCGAACGCAGAAAGTTGGCCACACTCACTCCGGGAATCGCAGAGGGATACTGAAAGGCGAGAAAGAGCCCGCGCCGGGCGCGCTCGTCGGCCGGCAGCCCCAGTATTTCCTCGCCGAGGAGTTTGACGCTGCCGCCGGTGACGGTATAGGAAGGATGGCCCATCACCGCGTTGGTCAGGGTGCTCTTGCCGCTCCCGTTGGGACCCATCACCGCGACCTTCTCGCCCGCGTGCAGGGTGAGATTCAGACCCTTCACGATTTCCTTGTCTTCGATGGAAACGTGGAGGTCCTCGATCTGCAGCAAAATCTTCCGCTCGTTCATCGTCCAACTCCTGCCCGCGTGAAGCGGGAAACGGCTTCGACCCGTCGTCGCCTTCGTTTCTAGCGCGGGGTCATTTCGTGTTCGAAACTCTTCAAAATGAGGCGCCGCGGTTCTTCGAAGCGCTCCTGCACGCGGCCGAAGCACAGGAGGTCCGCCAGCGAGGTGCCCGAGAGCACCGTGGAGAGCAAACCGTCGAGCACACCCCAGAGCGAGCGGATGTTGCACTGCGAACCCGCGTGCACGCAGGCCTCGCCCTTTCCGTTGTGGTCTTCGCAAAAACTGCCCTCGAAGAGCTGTCCGGAGAACGCGGACAGAACTTCCTGGACCGAGATCTCGGCGGGGGGCCGTTTGAGAACGTACCCCCCACTCCTTCCCCGGACTGCCTCCACCAAACCGCGATCGCGCAACTGACCCAGGAGCTTGGCCGCATAGGAGGGGGTGAGAGCCTCTTCCTTGGCGATCTCATTCAGGCTGCGTGCCCCCAGGGGGGGACGCGCCAGCTGGAGAATGCAGCGTAGGCCATATTCTTCCTGTGAAGAGATCTTCATGAGCCAAAAACCTGCTGTCTTTCCGCATCCGGTTCCGCCCGGAGCGAAGCAAAAGTACAAAACTCTACTCTTTTGTCAAGTATAAGGCGGGCGGGGGGAAAGTGCCAGCGGGAAATCCCGCTTAATCACTTTAAAAAACAATGACTTAGGGAACTAATTCCCTCAGGATTTCCCCTGCAGGTAGTCGATCACCATCTGGTAGGCTGGCTGACCGTCGGCCAGCAGTCGCCCCTGGGCATCGTAGACGCGAAAATGGGGCACGCTGTGCAGCTTGAACTGGCGTGCCACCGGGGATCCCCAGTCGATTCCGGTGACCCCTGGCCGGTTGATGTCGACCTTGATCACCGTGAGGTCGTCCCGCTGTTCATCCAGACGGCGCAAATGGGGAGAAATCTGCCGGCAGGGCCCGCAATACTGGCTATAGAAGTCGATGATGTTGATCTGGCCCTTGACCAGATGCTTGGCAAGTTCGATGGGCGCCCCATGGGCGAGCACGATTTCCGGTTCGTCCGCGTTCGGAGGAGGCGGCACGGTCTCCGCTTGCGGAACCGCTTCGGCCGCGGCACTGGGGACCTCGGCACTCGGGGCGCCGTTCTCCGGCACGCCGCTGTTCTGGGCACTGGCATTCTGGGAACTGCCGCTTTGGGCCGAAGAATCGCTTCGTCCGCAGCCACTTGTCGCGAGAAGGGCCAGCAACGAGACCAGAGTCAGCGCCGGAGTCGGAGATGGAAACCACCGGAAGGAACGCATGGAACACCTTTCGTGGTGAAAGCCCCTGGATTGCCAGCTAAAGTAAGCAAGTCCCCCCGCCGAGCCAAATTTCCCAGGGCGGCGCAGAGAGCTTGCCCTGAAGCTCCGCGATTGGATCGCGGCTTGCGAGAGTTCGGCGTGGCCTCTATCGTCGCGCCGAGCCCTCGATTTCCTCCCCCAAGCGGCGGCTCGCTGCCAAAACCCCCTCCCGGGCAGCCACCCGGGCGAATTCTCCAGCCGGCGCCCGCGCCGGCGCCGATGTCCTGAGGCGGATTCATGGCCGATCCCACCGACAAGGTCGCGAGTAACGTTCCCGGCCCCTATTACGTCGATTCGCAGTGCATCGATTGCGACCTGTGCCGCCAGACGGCGCCGTCGAATTTCGAGCGCAACGAGGACGAGGGCTATAGTTATGTCTACAAGCAGCCCGAGACCAAAGAGGAGCTCGAGCAGTGCCAGGAGGCCCTGGAGGAGTGTCCCGTCGAAGCCATCGGGCAAGATGGCTGAGAGAGAGAAGGCGGCCGAGGGAGAGACCATGAAACAACTCTTGAACGTGGCTCGCATGGGCAATCCGATCCTGCGCCGCAAGGCCGAGGAGGTCGCGCTCGCGCGCATTCCAGAGCCCGAATTCCAGGACTTTCTGGACAGCATGATCCTGACCATGCACGAGTACGAGGGCGTGGGACTGGCCGCGCCGCAAGTGCACCAGAGTCTGCGAGTCGTCGTTCTGCACGAGGAGGCCGGCATCGCGAACGAGGGCGAGCAGCCGCTCACGGTGCTCATCAATCCGCGCATCACCGTCCTGACCAAGGATCGCTCCTCGATGTGGGAGGGCTGCCTCAGCGTGCCCGGCCTGCGTGGCAAGGTGAGCCGTCCCAATCGGATACGGCTGCAAGCACTGGACCGCGCGGGCAAAACGATCCAGCTCGAGCTGGACGGATTCGCCGCCATCGTGATCCAGCACGAATGCGATCACCTGGACGGGGTACTCTTCTTGGACCGCATCGAGAACCGCCAGGAGCTGGCCTTCGAGCGCGAATTCGAGCGCTACTTCCGCCCCGAGCTGGAAACGGAGTTCGAAGCGGAGGGCGAAAACGCGGCCGAAGAGGAAGAGGCGAGCTAGGGCCGGTGGCTTCCAGTCTGCCCCGCCGTCCCTCGCGTCCCGACCACGAGCGACGCAAGCAGAAGGCGCTCACCCTCGCGGTCGGGCAGTTCAACCACGCCCTCTACTTCGAATGCCACGAGACCCTCGAAGAGATCTGGCTGGAGGAATCCGGATCGGACGCCCTCTTCTTGCAGGGAATCATCCAGGCCGCCGCCGCCCTGCACAATCTCCATCGCGACCGCTTCGAGGGTCCGGCGCGCCTTCTGGCCGCGGCGCGCGCGAAGCTCCTTCCCTACGGTCCGAGCCACCTCGGGGTCGACCTTCGCTCCTTCTGCGATCTCTTGCAGGAGCTGCACGCAAGGGCCCGTGAGCGCGACCGCGCCCGGGCCGAAAAGACAGCGGACGAAACTGCAGAGCCGGGAAGCGAAGCCGCGAGCTTGCCGTGGAACCCCCATCCCGCGCCGCGCATCTTCTACCGAGAGCCCCCCTTCGAATACCGCTAGACCATTTTCCTTGCAGCCCGCCGGCGGCCTCGAGCCCATCTTGCCCGCATTCTCACGGCCCTCTATACTGACTCGATCATGGCACGCAAACTCAGAGACCTCCCGCGCGAGCGTCCGCTGAAGACGCCGCAACCCGGCAATTCACTGCGGTCCATCGCGGCCAAAGTGGAAGCGGGTGAAAGGCTCAGCCCAGAGGACGGCGTCGCGCTCTTCGAGAGCGCCGATCTGCTCGAGGTAGGACGTCTGGCCGATCTGGCCAACCAGCGGCGCAACGGACGGCGCGTTTACTACAACGTCAACCGCCACTTGAATCCCACCAACGTCTGCTTCGTGGGCTGCGAACTCTGCGCCTACCAGGACATCCCCAACGCGCCGGGCACCTGGGCCTACAGCCCCAAGGAGTGTGTGGAGCTGGCGCGCAAGGACTACTCACCCGAGGTCACCGAATTCCACATCGTGGGCGGACTGCATCCCAAGTGGAAGTTTCCGCACTATCTGGAGATTCTGCGCGCGCTCAAAGAGGCCTTTCCCAAAGTTCATCTGAAGGCCTTCACCATGGTGGAGATCGACTGGCTGGCGCATTTGGCAGACAGAAGCGTGCCGGAAACGGTGGCCCTCCTGCGCGAGGCCGGCCTGGGTTCGTGTCCCGGCGGCGGAGCCGAGATCTTCGCACCGCGCGCGCGGGACATCATCGCCCAGCGCAAAATGACCGGCGAGCGCTGGCTACAGGTGGCCAAGATGGTCCACGAGGCGGGGGTGCGCACCAACGCCACCATTCTCTACGGTTGCGTGGAGACTTACCAAGAGCGGGTCGACCATTTGATTCAGCTGCGCGAGCTGCAGGAGGAAACCGGCGGCTTTCAGTGTTTCATTCCCTTGGCGTTCCATCCCGAGAACACGCCCTTCGAGGGACACATGGGCACCACCGACGGCTTCGACGACTTGAAGATGATCGCGGTGAGCCGCCTCATGCTCGACAACTTCGACCACATCAAGGCCTACTGGGTCATGCTCACCCAGAAGATCGCGCAGGTCGCGCTGTGCTTCGGCGCGAACGACCTGGACGGGACCATCATCGACGAGCGGATCACCCAGGCCGCGGGCGGCGTGGCCGGCAAGGGCATGACGCGCCCGCAGATCGAAAACTTCATCCGCGAGGCGGGGCGCATCCCGGTACAGCGCGACACCCTGTACCACACTCTGAGCCGTCCGGACCTCGAGACCGAGAGCGCGCTATGAACCCCGTAACTCCGCCCACGCGCCGCGGCGCAGGATGGCACAGCGCCCGCTGGAGCGGGCTCTTCGCCCTCCTTCTGCCCCTGCTGCTCGTCGCCTGCGCGGTGAATCCGGTCACCGGCAAGCGCCAGATCTCGCTGATGAGCGAGTCGCAGATGGAATCGCTGGGCGAGAGCAGCGACACGCAGATCGTGGACCAGTACGGACTGGTGAAGGATCCCCAACTGGCCGCCTACATCGACAGCCTGGGTCAGAGCATCATCCCGGTGAGTCACGTCCCCAACGAGAGCTTCCAGTTTCGGCTCTTGGATGATGCGGTGGTGAACGCCTTCGCCGTGCCCGGCGGTTACGTCTACGTCACCCGCGGCATCCTGGCCTACCTCAACGACCAGGCCGCCCTGGCCGGGGTGATGGGGCACGAGGTGGGGCACGTGGCCGCGCGCCACAGCGCGCAGCAGTACACCAAGCAGGTACTGATCGGGGCCGGGCTCTCCCTGGGCGCAGCGCTGAATTCCACCGTGGCCCAATACGCGCAGCTCGGAGGGGCGGCCGCGCAACTCCTCATGCTCAAGTATAGCCGCGACGACGAGCGCCAGGCCGACCGCCTGGGGGTGGAGTACGCCAGCAAGTTGCACTACGACACCCACGAGATGGCCGATTTCTTCCACACCCTCGATTCCCTCTACGGCGGCAGCGCCGGCCTGGCCAACTGGACCAGCACCCATCCTGATCCGGGCGAACGCTACCAGACCGTGAACACCCTCACCCAGGAGTGGCAGGCCAAGCTGCCCGGCCCCTTCAAGGTGGAGCGCAACAACTACCTGAGCCGGCTGGAGGGCCTCGTCTTCGGGACCGATCCACGCCAGGGGGTGGTGAAGGGGGACGAGTTCGTGCACCCCATGCTGCGCTTCCGCTTCCCGGTACCCGGCGGCTGGCAAGTGGTCAACACCTCCAGCCAGGTGCAGATGGCTCCGCCGGAGGGCGACGCGGCCGTGTTCTTCGGGGCCGAGGCGGCCCAGGATCCGGCCAGCGCGGCGCGGGACTTCGCCCAGAAGGCCGAAGTCACGGTGGGGCAGACCCGCAGCCTGAGCATCGGCGGCTGGCCCGCCACCCAGCAGTTCGGCAGCCTCAGCTCCAGCGATCAGCAGCAGACCCCCTTGAGCCTGGTCTCCACCTTCATCAACCGCGGCGACCATCTCTTCATCTTTCATGGTCTGAGCGCCAGCAGTGATTTCGAGCGTTTTCGCCCTACTTTCGTAAATGTGGCGCAGGGCTTCGCCGCCCTCACCGATCCGGCCCTCTTGCAGCTGAAGCCGGTGACCCTGCACATCCTCAAAACCACGCGCACGGCTTCCTTCGCGGAGCAAGTCTCCGCCTGGCCCCTTCCCGAGGATGTCGATCTGGGCAGCGGGGGCCTGGCCCTGCTCAATGGCCACGGGCCCCAGGATTCGATCCCCGCGGGGACCCTACTGAAGGTCCTGCGCCGCTGAGTCCGGGCGGCTGGGCGTGGCGCGGGCCCGCCTCGATCGTTGAAAAACTTGCCAAGCCCTCAAATCGACCTATCTTGCGCCGGTTTTTCGGCAGAATTTTTGGCTCTGTAGGAGGACGCCGTGTCCACCGTGATTTCAGATCTCTCGAAGGTCCGCAACATCGGGATCTCCGCGCACATCGACTCGGGGAAAACCACCCTCACCGAGAGAATCCTTTTTTATACCCAACGCATCCACGCCATCCACGAGGTACGGGGCAAGGACGGCGTCGGCGCAACCATGGACTCCATGGAACTCGAGCGCGAGCGCGGGATCACCATCGCCTCCGCCGCCACCTACTGCACCTGGAAGAACCACCAGATCAACATCATCGACACTCCGGGCCACGTGGATTTCACCATCGAGGTGGAACGCGCCCTGCGAGTGCTCGACGGGGCCGTCCTGGTGCTATGCTCGGTGGCCGGCGTGCAGAGCCAATCGATCACCGTCGACCGGCAGATGCGCCGCTACAACGTTCCGCGTCTGGCCTTCATCAACAAGTGCGACCGCTCTGGCGCCAACCCCATGCGGGTGACCGAGCAGCTGCGCGAGAAGCTCAAGCACAACGCGGTGATGATGCAGATTCCCATCGGCCTGGAAGCGCAGCACGAGGGCGTGGTCGACCTGGTGAAGATGAAGGCCATCTACTTCGACGGCGAAAGCGGCGAAACTCTGCGCGAGGAAGAAGTTCCCGCCGGACTCTTGCCCGAGGCGCAGGCGCGAAGGGAGCAGATGCTGGACGCGGCTTCCATGTTCTCCGACGAACTGATGGAGGCGATGCTGGAGGACACGGTCACCGAGGAACTCATCCACGAAGCGGTGCGCCGCGCCACGATTGCGCGCGAGCTCACCCCGGTGTTCATGGGCAGCGCTTACAAGAACCGCGGGGTGCAGCTCCTCTTGGATGCGGTCACTCGCTATTTGCCCGATCCCACCGAAGTCCAGAACGAGGCGGTACGCATCGAGAAGGGCGAGGAAGTCACCTTCCCGGTCGAGGTCTCGCCGGACAAACCCCTGCTCTCTTTGGCCTTCAAGCTGGAAGTGAGTCCCTACGGACAGCTCACCTACCTGCGCGTCTATCAGGGAAAGCTGCGCAAGGGCGACACCATCGTGAACGCGCGCAGCGGAAATCGGGTCAAGGTGGGTCGTCTGGTGCGCATGCACGCCGACCAGATGGAGGACATCGAGGCGACCGGGGCCGGCGACATCGTGGCCCTCTTCGGAGTGGACTGCGCCAGCGGCGACACTTTCACCGACGGCAGCTTCGAGGCTTCCATGAGCTCGATGCACGTGCCCGAGCCGGTGATCAAGCTGGCCATCACTCCCAAGGACAACAACGCCCAACAAAATCTGGCCAAGGCCCTGGCCCGTTTCACCAAGGAAGATCCCACCTTCCGCGCCGGCACCGACGAGGAGACGGGCGACACCATCATCGCGGGCATGGGCGAGCTGCATCTGGAAGTTTACGTCGAACGCATGAAGCGCGAGTTTCGGGCCGAGGTCGAAACCGGCGCGCCCCAGGTCGCCTTCCGCGAAACGATCACCCAGCCGGTGGACTTCGACTACGTGCACAAGAAGCAGACCGGGGGCAGCGGCCAATACGGTCGCGTGGTGGGAACCCTGGGACCGCAGGGTGAGGAGAGCGAGTTCCTCTTCGAGAACCACGTGGTGGGCGGACGCATTCCCTCCGAGTACATCAGCGCGGTGGAGAAGGGCTTCCGGGCTTCCTTGGACCGCGGCGAGTACATCGGGTACCCGGTGGTGGGCATCAAGGTCGATCTCAAGGACGGCGCCTACCACGCGGTCGACAGTAGCGACACCGCCTTCCAGGCCGCGGCCAAGGGGGCGTTCCGCGAAAACTATCTCAAGGGCAAGCCGGTCGCCTTGGAGCCCATCATGCTGGTCTCGGTCGAGGGACCGTCGGAGTTCCAGGGCGAGATCCTGGCCACGGTGATGCAGCGCCGCGGCATGATCGTGGGCACCACCGAGGACGCGGGCTTCGTGCGCATCGATGCCGAGGTCCCCTTGAGCGAGATGTTTGGCTATGCCACGATTCTGCGCAGCGGCACGCAGGGCAAGGCCGAGTTCAGCATGGAGTTCAAACGTTACGGCAAGGCGCCGCAGGAAGTGGCCGAGGAACTCAGGGCCAAGTGGCTCGAGAAGCGCGCCGCCGGGAAGAGCTAGCCGGCCGAGAACTAAGGGACAGGAGTCTTCGCATGATCTACGGCAAGGATCTCAAGAACCGGAGCCCCCTGAGGGTCTTCGAGCGCTCCATCCATGGTGGCTTGGGCAAGGGGAACATCGGTCTGGTCATGAGCCGCGCCGGCGTGGGCAAGACCGCCTTCTTGGTGGACGTGGGTTTGGACGTCTGCATGGGAGGGGAGAAGGTCCTCCACGTCGACACCGAGCACACGGCGGAACGGGTGCGCGAGTACTACGAGGAAGTCTTCCGTGATCTCGCGCAGGGAGCGGGACTCGAAGACCGCACCGAGGTGCACCTTCAGGTCGAGCGCCGCCGCATGATTCACAGCTTCCTTCGCGGGTCCTTCAGCCTGGAGCGTTTGCAGCAGGCCATGATCTACATGAAGGAACACATCGACTTCGTCCCCAGCTGCATCATCCTGGACGGCTATCCCGCCTGGGAGCAGTTGGGCCCCGAAGAGCTTCGCGAGAGCCTCACCGCCGTGAAGAAGATGGCGGTGGAGAGCGAGACCGAAATTTGGATCTCCGCGCAGGGTCACCGCGAGGACGAACGCGACGAGATGGGAGTGCCGCTGCGCCTGCAGCCCTACCTGGAGGTCCTCTCGGTGGTGGTGCGCCTGGTCTCCAAGGGCAACGAGGTGCGGTTGCAGCTGGTCAAGGACCACGAGAATCCCGACCTGGCCGACCTGCACATCGAACTGGATCCCAAGACCCTGCTGCTCAAGTGGCGTTAGGCACTTTGGGCGCAGGAATCTCCTCCACCGTGGCCAGAGAACCGTAGGGCACCGCAGCGCCGCTGCGAGTGGCCGGGAACTCGGTCATGCGCACCGCGCGCGTGATCTCGCTCTCGGCCGCCGCGAAGGAGCCGCTCTCGCCCGGCGAGAGTCGCAAGGCCCCGCTGCTGCGCGGGATCTCGGCCACCAGACGGCGCAATTCGATCGCGACATCCGTGAACACGCGCAGAGCATCCCCGCTGAGAGGACGGCGCGTGTGGATCGCGATCCGCTGATCCTCCACCTGCAAATGAATGGATAGCGGTTCCACGACCTCGCGCGCGTCCGCCATCAACAAATAGAGAGCCTGCGCCATCAACACCGAGCGCTGGTCCACGCTGTCCGTCTGGCATTCCCATTCCATGCGCAGAGCGAAACCGGGCGGCGGCGCGTGACGTAGCTTGCGCTGCAGCGCGCGCAGGCGGCCTGTACCCTGGTTCACCGGCGAGATCTGCAGTCCGCGCAGAGTGAGCAGTTTGTTTTCGAAGAGAAAGGCCTGCTGCGAGCTAGGTCCCAGTCGCCGGCGGCAGAGGTAGTAGCTGCCCAGGCCGTCGCTCCCGCGCAGGACACAGGAGATTCCTCCGTGGCGCCCCTTGCCGCCCAGAGCCGTGGCCGCGTCCACCAGGGAGCGGGGCAGTCCTTGCTCCTGGGGGTTCAGCCCGCGGCTCTCGGCCAGGATGGCCAGATCCAATTGTTCCTGTTCGCGCTGACGGCGGCGGTGCACGCTGACGACGCTGCGCAAAAGAAGCACGAGCGCCAGGGTCAAGGCACTGAGTCCCAGCACGGGCAGGGTGTGGACGATGTTCACAATGAGCTCCCGATCGGCATCGGGGGCACTCGGCAGGCACTCTGGTAAAAGTACGGTGGAGCAGACTCCGTGCCGCCCAGGGGCCCGGGTCGGCGGCAGGCGGGGCTTTCCCCGAGGCGGAGCACGATGGCGCAAAGGGCCCCACCGGGGTCCCGAGGGAACCGGGCAGACTGGCCCTCGAGTTCAGGCACGCGCAGGAGAGCGGGCAAAACGAGAGCCCCCCGCAAGGGCGGAGGGCTCTCGAGTTGGCAGCCCCTAGGGGAATCGAACCCCTGTTACCTGGCTGAGAACCAGGCGTCCTAGGCCACTAGACGAAGGGGCCACGAATGTCGTGGAGCGTGAAGTATATAAAACGGGGCCAGGGACGCAAGCCACCGCGAGCGCCGCGGGCGCGTCTGCCTCACTCCGCGCGGGACCGCACAAAGGGCGGAAACCGGCGGCGCGCGCCGATTGGCGCCCTCTGGACAGGGCCCCTCGCGGGGATTAGTCTGTGGCCTCCATGCGGCGGCAGGAGAAAAAGATAAGGTCCGCGCCGCCTTTGTCCTGAGTCCGTGTTCCGAGAAACCACCCATCATGACTCCCCCCGACGACCCTAATTCCAAGCCCGAGAACTCCCTGGATGCCAAGGAGAGCCGGGATTTCATCCGCGACATCATTCGCGAGGACCTCGCCGAGGGAAAGCACGGGGGCCGGGTGCACACCCGCTTTCCTCCCGAACCCAACGGATACCTGCACATCGGGCACGCAAAGTCCGTCTGCCTGAATTTCGGGGTCGCCCGCGAATTCGGCGGACTGTGCAATCTCCGCTTCGACGACACCAATCCGGCCAAGGAAGATCCCGAGTACGTCGCGTCCATCCAGAACGACGTGCGCTGGTTGGGCTTCGACTGGGAGGACCGGCTCTACTACGCTTCCAGCTACTTCGAGAAGATGTACGAGTACGCACTGCAGCTGGTGAAAAAGGGCAAGGCCTACGTCGACTCGCAAAGTGAAGAGGAGATCCGCCGCAACCGCGGTACCGTCAAGAGTCCGGGCACGCCCAGTCCCTATCGCGAGCGCAGCGTGGAGGAGAACCTGGATCTCTTCACCCGCATGAAAGACGGCGAGTTCGAGGACGGAACCCACGTGCTTCGGGCCAAGATCGACATGGGCGCCTCCAACATGAAGATGCGCGACCCCTTGATCTATCGTATCCGGCACGCGAGCCATCACCAGACCGGCGATACCTGGTGCATCTATCCTTTTTACGACTTTGCGCACTGTCTGGAAGACAGCATCGAGGGCATCACCCACTCGCTGTGCACCCTGGAGTTCGAGATCAACCGCGAACTCTACGACTGGTTTCTCGACGAACTCGAAGTGGAGTGTCACCCGCAGCAGATCGAATTCGCCCGCCTCAATCTGAATTACACGGTGATGAGTAAGCGCAAGCTGCTGCAACTGGTGCAGGAGAAGGTGGTGGCGGGTTGGGACGATCCGCGCATGCCCACCCTGGCCGGACTGCGCCGGCGCGGCTACACCCCGGCTGCCATCCGCACCTTCGCCGAACGTATCGGGGTGGCCAAGCGCGACAGTGTGGTGGACATCGCGCTCCTGGAGCACACCCTGCGCGAGGACCTCAACGCCAACGCCTCGCGGGTGATGGCAGTCCTGGATCCGCTCAAGGTGGTCATCGAAAACTATCCCGAGGGTGAGGTCGAATGGATGGAAGCGATCAACAACCCCGAGGACGAAGGCGCAGGCACGCGCAAGGTCCCCTTCTCCCGCGAGATCTACATCGAGCGCAGCGATTTCCTGGAAGATCCCCCGCGGAAGTTCTTCCGTCTCTCGCCGGGCTGCGAGGTGCGCCTCAAGCACGCCTACTTCATCACTTGCACCGATCTCGTGAAGAACGACGCGGGCGAGATCGTCGAGCTACGCTGCGAGTACGATCCCCAAAGCCGCGGCGGCGAAGCGCCCGACGGGCGGCGGGTCAAGGGAACCCTGCACTGGGTGAGTGCGGCACAGTCCCTGAAGGCCGAGGTGAGGCTGTACGACAAGCTCTTCACGGTGGAGAACCCGGGCGAGGTGCGCGAGCTGCACTCGGTGTTGAACCCGGACTCGCTCGAAGTGTTGAAGGACTGTCGCGTGGAACCCTCGCTCAAAGAAGGCGCGGCGGGACAGGGCTACCAGTTCCTGCGCCACGGCTACTTCTGCCTCGATCCCGACACGCGGCCCGACGCGCTGGTGTTCAATCGCACGGTGGGACTGCGCGACACTTGGGCCAAGATTCAGAAGAAGAACTGAGTGCGAAGAGTCGCAGACGATGCGCGCCCTCAGTGGGCGCCCACCAGGCGCAGGGGCGCCGGGGCCGAGCGCGTCAGTTGGGTGTCGAGTTCGCCGAGGGCGGTGACCCGCCAGAAGCCGGCGCCGCGCCCCATTTCCGCCAATTCTGAAGCGTCCACCACCGCAGTGGTGTCCTGGCTCACCAGCTCGAAGACCTCGTGGGAGTTCGCGTCGAAGACCTCGATGCGGTAACGCTGTGCCTCGGGGAAACTGCTCCAGCGAAAGCGTAGCTGCGGGGTGGCCACGCTACCGACCGGCGCGAGCGCGCTCAGTTGGCCCTCCGCGCCGCGATATACCGGCGCCGGTTCCAGCGGGGTGCGCAGCGAAGGATGCGGGAGCAGCACCACCGCCAAAATTGCGGCGGCTGCCAGCGGGATGAGCAGACGCTTGGGCAGAGGCCAGCGCTTCTTGGCGAAGCTCCGCCGCGCGCGCAGCACCGCGTCCAGCCCTTCGGCTTCATAGAGCATGCGCGCCAGTTCGGGAGAGTTTCGTAACTCCGTTTCGAAGTCCCGCTGCTCGCTCGCGCTCATCCTGCCCTCGCGATAGGCGAGAACTCGCGCCCCCTGCTCTTCGCTGAGTCCTTCCGCTTCTTCGAAGCGCTCGGGCGGCCGATTGCTTTCCTTCACACCCGTACCCCTCTCTCCAAGAGAAGACGGCGAAACTTCTGGCGGCAACGGTAGAGGCGGCGGTAGAGCACCGTCTCGCTCAGGCCGGCGGCCTCCGCCAAGCGCCGCGGCTTTTCCCCATCGGCGAGTCGACTCAAGAAACCCCAGCACTGGCTGTCGCCCGCGCGCAACTCCTGCAGCGCCGCGCTCAAATGCTGCAGCAACTCCTTCTGTTCGAGCGCTTCCGCCGGCGTGCCCTCCGCGGCCAAACTCGTCGGCTCGACCAGTTCGCTCTCTTGTCTCGCGCGCGCATGCCTCTGGTAGAAATTGCCGATGGTGTTGCGCAGAACTTGAAAGCACCAGGCCATGGGCGGGAGCCCTTCGACGAGCCGCGCGCTCTCGATCTGCTGCGCGCGGCAGAGGACGGTGGTCATGGCCTCCTGCACCACGTCCTCCACTTCGGCGGCCGGTACGCGCCGCGCCGCGATTTCCACGAAACGCTCCCGGAGCCTCTGGCTCCAGTCTTCAGCGGCGGAGCTGATCGGTGCGCGGTCCATCCTGAATGTTTGGCTCGGGAAAAAATCTCTCGCGGCTTGCCGCCCGATGCTAGCAGAAGTGCCAAGAACGCAGCTAGCGGACAATTGCGTTTCTTCTTCGCCCCCGCGCGCAGCTACGTGCTACACTGGGCCCGGTCTCCGCCTTCCCCGCCCCTTGCGAAGGTGCCCATGGATTGCCGCCCGGTCCCGTTTGCCAGCCCACGCGAGGCAGCTCCGCGTGCGCGTCGTTCCTGGCTCGCCAGCTTCGTGCTCGTGTGCGGTCTGCTCGCGACCTGGTCTCCGCTCTGGGCCCAGGATGCGAGCGAGGAGGTACGCGAAGCCCTCGCAGAGTATCGCTCCGATCTGGATGCAAAGAGCGCCAGTGCGCTGGCGAAGCGCCTGGAGTCTCTCGAGCCGCAACTTGCCGAAAGTGGACAGGACAGCCTGCGCTCCGAGGTCCTGGAGACCGCGGGGCTGCTCTCCTTTCGCCACGGCGACCTGCACCATGCGCGGGCGCTGTGGGCCGAAGGACTGACGGCCGCCCGCGCCGCCAACTCGACTTCACAGATCATGGCCCTGCTCAACATGAACGCGGTGGGCGTGAGCCAGGCTGGCGACTACGCGCGGGGAATCGAACTCTTCCAGGAACTCACCGCCCTACGCAGGGAGAGCGGCGACCGGCGCGGCGAGGGAATCGCGTGGAACAACATCGCCAACTGTTTCATGAAGTTGAATCGCCTGCCCGAGGCTTCGGCGGCCGTCGATTCGGCGAAGGTCTGTTTCGAGGATGTGCAATTCGATCGCGGGCTGGGCAGCGTCTACATCCTGCGCGGTCTGGTTCGGCTCGAGATGCAGCGCAGTGAAGAGGCCCTTGCCTCCTTCGAGGCTGCAGCCGCGATGGCCTACCAACTCGGCCAGAAGGACCTCATTGCCACCGCCCTGGCCAATCGCGGCCGCCTCAAAATGCTGCGCGGCGAGCCGGTCGAACTCGCGCTGGCCGACGTCGACTCCGCTCTCGCCCTGTGGAAGGAAATGGACAACCGCCAGCAGTTGCTCATGGTGCACATGATGCGCGGGGAAGTGCTGGTGGAAACCGGCCATGGCCAAGAGGCCCTGGCGGACCTGCGGAAAGTGCTCACCCAGCGCGAAGCGGCCGGCGAGGAGTTCGATGCGCTGCCGGTGCGCAATCTCATCGGGGCCGCCTACCTCGAATCGGATCGCCTCGAGGATGCGCAGTCCTATCTCGAGCAGACCCTGACCATCCTGGAAAGCCTGCGCGCCCAGGCCCTCGACGAAGAGACCCGCATGGGTCTCTACCGCCGCGGTGGACTGGCCCATCGCGACCTGGCCGATTGCCTCTTGCGCCAGGGCAAGGTGGAAGAGGCCTGGGCGGTGGCCGAACGCGGCCGGGCTTGGCTCTTGCGCGAACAGCTCGCACCGCCAAATACCGAGGCCGCGATCCTCGAACTTGCCAGTCTGCAGGAGAGGCTGCGCGCCTCGGGGGCGGTCTACGTGCACTTGGCCGAGAGTTTGGCCGGCGCCAGCTTCGCCTTCATCGTGAGCAGCGAGGGCATCAAGGTGGTGCGGCTCGCGGTTCCCCACTCCCTGATGACCGATCTGGAGATCGCCGTCTACCACATGGCCAACGGATCGCCCGACGAGCTGTGCGATCCACCACTGACGCGTCTGGGCGATGCCCTGGTGGGACCGCTGGTCGAGGATCTGCCCGAGGATGGGCGTGGCGTTCTATTTTCGTTGCCGGGAAGCTTGAGCGATCTTCCCCTCGATGCTCTACGCTACGAGCGAGGGGGGAGCGCGCAGGTATTCGGCGAACGATACGCGACCGCGCTGGTCCCCTCGGCCACCACCTGGAACGCATTGGAGAAGCGCCCCGCGCCCAGCAAGGGCGTCTACGCCTTCGCCGACCCCAAGGCCGATCTCGCAAAGGGAGGCTCTCTCGCCATCACCCGCTTCCGCGACGTCCTGGGCTTGCCCCTGCCCCAGGCGCGCGAGGAGGCGCGCGCGATCACCCGGGGGGGCGGACACTCGCTCATGGGTGAGGAGGCTTCCAAAGCACAGTTTCTGCAGCTCATCGATCGTGATCTTGGGGTTCTCCACTTCGCCACGCACGCGGTGGTCGATCCGGTTTATCCCGAGCAGTCGGCCTTGCTATTGGCCGGTGGGGAGGACGACCGTCTGACCGCAGGCGAGATCGAGGCGCATCCTTTCCACGCCGATCTCGTCACCCTGAGTGGCTGCCGCACCGGCGGCGGGCTCACCTATGTGGGCGAGGGAACCCTGGGCCTGATGCGCTCCTTCTTCGTGGCCGGCGCGCGCAGCGTGGTCATGTCGCGTTGGGACGTGGAGGACAGAGCGGCGCGCCGTTTCATGGAGGAATTCTACGCCGCGCTCGAGTCGGGGGAGGACCGCGCCACCGCGATGCGCAACGCACGCATGCGCCTGCGCGAGGAAGGCTTCCCGCACCGCGACCGCTCCGCCTTCGTTTTGGCCGGGGTGGCGACCGAGCCGGTGCTCTCGCTCCTGATGAACAAAGAGCCGGACCACGATCGGGCCCGGCTCTTCGTCATCGCCGCGCTGATCCTACTTTCGGGCTCCCTCCTCTGGCAGATCAGACGACGGCGCTCGAACGCCGCGTGAGCTTCCGCGCTCCTCTCGTTTAGCGCTTTACGCTCGCCGCGACGACGCTCGCATCAACTTCCCCGGCCGTCGCCTGGGCGGCCACCTGCAGACGCAAGGACTCGAGGACAGCGCCCTGGCGCGCCAGTTCCTCTTTTTGGGCCTGGATCTGCTTCTGTTGCTGCTGCAGAGAGGCGATGAGCACGGGAATGAGCTGGTCGTACTCCACGCTCAAACTCTTCTGCGCATCGTCGCCCTCGTGGACGATTTCGGGCACGACTTCGCGGAGTTCCTGCGCAATCAGTCCCAACTGCCGTCCCCGCTGCGACAGCTTCTTCCAGCGGAAGCTCACCGGGCGCAGCTTCATCAGTTCGTCGAGCCCGTAATCCAGGTCCGCGATGTCCTTCTTGAGACGTCGGTCCGAGGGAGTGTCCACCGCCATCGCGTAGACCACGCTCCAGCGTTTGCTGGAGCTTCCCAGAGTCCACAAGCTACCCGCCGAGGGCAGCACCGAGCCGCCGAAGACCGAAGTGCGGGTGTCGTAGTCGATCTGGATGGCGGGCAGACTGTTGCTGCCGGCGCGGATGACGAAGTCGTCCCCGTCGGTGACCGAGTTGCGCAGGTACCACTTGACCCCGACACCGTTGTGAAAGCGGATGTCGACGTCGTTACCGCTCCCGTTCAGATTGATGATGTCCTTCGCGCCAAACACTCCGCCGACGGTAAACCCGGCCGCGGTTCCGTAGATTCCGTCGAGTACCCACTGCAATCCGGTGGAGTAGATTCCTCCGTGAGCGAGCCCCACGCCCGACTCACCCAGATCGTACCAGCGAGTGAACTCCAACTTCGAAGGACTCAGGCGCACGCCCAGATCTTCATAGGGCGCGGCGCCAGTGCCCGTATCGCGTCCCAGGAGAATCTCGTTGGGCTGGCTGGAGGAGTTCAGGTGCAAAAGCGCGTCGGGCGTGGTGGTGCCGATGCCCACCTGACCGTTGGGTTCGATCGCCAGGCGCTGCGAGCCGCCATTCTCAATGGTGAAGACGCTGGAAGGACTCTGCTCGAAGACCAGTCCCCAAGATCCTCCCGAGCGCAAGCGCATCGAGACGGGCACTTCCATGGGGGTGTGGAGATCCAGCTTGTGCTGGGGACTGGTCTCTCCCACTCCCACGTTGCCGCTCACCCCTAAGGTGAGGTCGTCGCCGTTGATGTTCCAGTCACCGTCGGCGCCACCTGCGCCGGTGGCGTTGATGGTGAGGTCGTTGCCGTTGGGCACCACGCTGACGTTGGTTCCACCCACCAGATTCACCGGACCCGTGAGACCATTGAGGGTCTTCACCGCGGCCTGCTCGTCGACGGCCAGAGCGTAGGGCACCGCACTGAGTTCACTGCGCGGGGCGAGTTCGCTGCCGCCATCCACCGTGAGCGCCAGCCACAAACTCTGGTCGAAGTCGACCGTTGCGAGCGAAGTCGAAGAGCCCAGAGTGGCTTCGGCGAGGCCGTCCACCAGGTCGAGCACTTGGGTCTCTTCCCACAACATGGTCCCCGCAGAGGGATCGTCGTAGAGACGAAATACGAGGGTGTGACTTCCCTGCAGCGCGGTGCCGCTGCCGTCCTCGACGATTCCCTGCCAGCCGATGGTCTGAGGAACCGCGGCGTGGGCGGGGGAGGCCAAGTTGGCCAGGGGGGTGAGTGCGCTGAGAGGCGCGAGGAGTCCGAGGAATGTGAGCATCCCGAGGAAAGTGAACACTCCGAGGGACGGCCCCAAAGAGAGCTGTCTGAAAAATGCAAACCGGCGCATGGGCTTCTCCTTTCGCAAGACATAGCAGCGCTTCAGCGCGCCAGGACCAGGCGCCGGACTTGCTCGAAACCGGGAGCCTTGAGTTGGTAGAAGTAGACTCCGCTCGCCAGATTGTCGGCGGCGAAGACGAGACGGTGTTCTCCCGCACTCTGGTTTTGATCCACCAGAGTGGCGACGCGGCGTCCGCGGACGTCATAGATGCTGAGCAAGACGTGTCCGTCCTCGACAAGCGCGTAGCGGATGGTGGTGCGGGGGTTGAAGGGATTGGGGTAGTTCTGGTCCAGGCGAGTGCTCTTGGGCAGCGTGGGCGTCGGATCTAGGACCGCGGTGGCCGTACCCGAGTTCTTCTTTGCCCAGAAGCCGTGGCGCACGATGCGCTCTGGCCTGCTGGACCGGCCGGTGATCGCTTGGCCCACGCTGTGGCGAAGCTCTCGGTCCAGGCGAACGGCCTTGCGGCCGCCGGCACCGAGGAACTCGCGCTTGAGTTCGTGCTGCGCCGGCGCGACGGCCCCCAGGGCGATCGCGAAGACTGCTGTCAGGCTGAGCAGGACCAGGAAGCGTCGGAACATCTGCGCTTCCTCCTCGATCGGCACCGGGGGGAACTCATCGGGGCCGCTTGCCCCTGATCATTTGGCGAGAACGAAAATCTCCCGCGGGGAATTCGGGCCGGCGCGCTCTTTCGCTCTCAGCGTGACGGCGCTCTGTGTACCCGGGTACACTCGGTGAGCCGTGCAGCGGTGTAGCCGGGTACACTCGATCAGGCGCGCAGCCGTATACCCGGGTACACTCTCGACGGGCCCCACGAAGGCAGCTCGCTGGAGAATCGAAACCCGAGCCTTGGCAAGCGCCCGACCGAGACCCAATTTTTATAGCCGGCTATAAAATCGACGGGCCGTGAGGCCGAAGAAAAGGGGAATCTCAGCGCAGCGCGCGATGGATCGAACCAATCACAGACCATCTACGTTTTGATTACTGACTGGAGTAAGAGTGCATCGTCTCCTCTCGTGGCTCCTCATCGCAGCTTTCACTCTCAGCGCCTGCGCCTCGGGCGCACCGCCCCCCGTGGAGACCGATACCGAGACTTCCGAAGCCGATCGTTTGCCGGAGGTCCTCTCCTCCTGCAAGCCCGGTGATCGCATCGAAGTCTGGGCCAAGAGCGGCGAGTGCTTCGAGGCAACATTCGAAGCTTGCGACTCGACGACACTTAGCGTGGCCGACAAGAGCTATGAGCACGTTTACCAGCGTGACGACCACGGGTATCGCAATCAGACTCGATATCAGCTCGCAGAGCTTGCAAGGGTGCGAGCCGCTCCGTTTTTGAGCAAATCTGCCGCTAAGAAGCTCACGCTTGGTGGAATCGCGATCAGCGTCGCAGCTGTCGCGGGAATGACGGTTTTGGGAACTTTGGTCTGGTTAATGGTAGGCCTGAATTATCATTGAGAGCTCCTCGCGGCCGCGGACTCGTTACGCCGGGTAGATTGGGAAAGACTGGGACTTGTCTACCCGGGTACACTGTGAGTGAAGGATAGCTGGATACCCGCAGAGAGATTGGAACTCCAAATTTTGCAAACTGTTGTATCATCTCCCAAGTTTATAGCCGGCGATAAAAATCTTCAGGCTGAGCTAATAAGGGGCAGAAAATGTCCTCGCAGCCAGGCGCGGTTCCCTCAAGCCGCAGACAATCCTCACTTTGATCTCTGATGGAGGTCAGCATGCGGCGTCTCCTCTCATGGGTGCTCCTTGGAACCCTCACCCTCAGCGCCTGCGCCTCGGGCGCACCGCCCCCCGTGGAGACCGATACCGAAACTTCCGAAGCCGATCGTTTGCCGGAGGTCCTCTCCTCCTGCAAGCCCGGTGATCGCATCGAAGTCTGGGCCAAGAGCGGCGAGTGCTTCGAGGCCACCTTCGTGTCCTACGAAGCGTCGACTCTCACCGTCGACAACAAGACCTACAGACGGACCTACCAGCGGGACAACCGGCGCCATCGCGCTCAGATGGAGTATACGATCGAGGAGATCGCCCGCCTTCGCGTCAATCCACCTCCCGAAGAGACTTACTCTCCGCAACTCTCGCCAATTGGCGTCGCGGCAGTTGCCATCATGACGGTAGCCGTTGTTGGCACGATCTTGTTTGCCCTAGCTTTCCGTGATGTCCGTTTCTGAGCGAAACATTCCGCGTAGTGATGTCGGGGAGATTCCTCGGACTTGATTTCAGAAGCTCGCCCAAGCGAAAAAGCCCGGCACAGTGGCCACACTGTCCTCAAAGCAAAAAGCCCAGCCGAAGCTGGGCTCTTTCGCGCCAAAACTGTGGTTGCCCGGGGAGGATTCGAACCCCCATCGACTGAGCCAGAGTCAGTTGTCCTGCCGTTGGACGACCGGGCAATGAGCGTCAATAATTAGACAAGAGGGGCCCGCTTGGCAAGCTGCGATGCGTCGCGCCGCGATTCAGGGCCCTCCGCGCAGCGAACGCCGATTCGAAGCTAGCTCTCCTTTGCGCCGAGCAGGCGTTTGACCACCGTCTCCTTGCCCAACACCTCCATGCTGGCGAACAGGCTAGGCCCCACTCTCTGGCCGGTCAGGGCCGCGCGCGTGGGGTGCACCAGCTCGCCCAGCTTCACGCCGAGTTCCTCGGCATAGCTCCGCAACAACGCCTCCAGCGCGGCAGAGCGAAACTCCTCCAAACCATCCACCCGCCGCCCCAGCTCGCGGAGCCGCTCCACCGCCTCCGCGTCCAGACTCTCTTCGGTCTCCGGATCCCGCGGATACTCCTCGCTGAAGTAGCACGCCAGACGCTCGGCCGCCTCGCCCAAAAAGCTGATGCGCGCGCCCATGATCTTGACGACTTCCTTCAGCTTCGCGCGCGCCGCCTCGTCGTCCTTTCCGACCAGACCCGCGCGAACCATGCGCGGCCACACCAGCGCCGCGCGCTGCTGATCGTCGAGATTCTTCATGTGCTGCGCGTTGATGTAGCGGCACTTCTCGGGATCGAAGACAGCGGCAGTGTTGTTCAGGCGCTTCAAGGAGAAGGCCTTGATGAGCTGGGGCATCTCGAAGACTTCCTGCTCGCCGCCGGGATTCCAGCCCAGAAGCGCGAGGTAGTTCACCAAAGCCTGCGGCAGGTAACCCTCCTCACGGAATTCCTCCACGCTGGCCGCCCCGTGGCGCTTGCTCAACCTCTGCTTGTCCGGCCCCAAGATCATCGGCAAGTGTCCAAACTTCGGCAGCTTGAAACCGAAGACGTTGAAGAGGTGAATCTGTCGCGGGGTGTTGCTGATGTGATCGTCGCCGCGCAGCACGTGGCTGATCTGCATGAGTCCGTCGTCGACCACGCAGGCAAAGTTGTAGGTGGGAAAGCCGTCGCTCTTGACCGCCACCCAGTCGTCCAGCACCGCGCACTCGAACTCGGTGTCTCCGTGCACGATATCGCTCCACTTGATCGCGCCCTCGTCGGGCATGCGCACGCGAATCACCGAACTGCGGCCGTCCGCCTCGCGGGCGGCGCGTTCTTCTGGACTGAGATCGCGGCACACACCCTCGTAAATCTTCTGCCGGCCTTCGGCGATGGCCTTCTTGCGCATCGCCTCGAGCTCCCCGGGCGTGCAGTAACAGCGGTAGGCTAAGCCCTTGTCGAGCATCTGCTGCGCGTAGTCGTCGTAAATTTCGCGTCGTTCGCTCTGCACGTAGGGGCCGAACTCACCGCCGACCCCCGGGCCTTCGTCATAATCCAATTCCAGCCACTGAAACGCGCGCAGGATCTGTTGATGGCTATCCTCGGTGGAGCGCTCCTGATCGGTGTCCTCGATGCGCAGAATGAACACACCCTGTTGCCCGCGCGCGTAGAGCCAATTGAAGATGGCGGTACGGGCGCCTCCGACGTGCAGGGTGCCGGTCGGACTTGGCGCGAAGCGGACGCGGATGTGGTTCATCGACCACCGTCCTTCGATTGCGGCGCAGAACCGGACTTCGGTGCGGTATCGGGCTCTTGTGCGGGCACGGCGGGACTCTCGCTCCTCGGTGCACCCGGATCTCCCAGCTTCTGCGGATCCAAGAGCTCGAGCAGACGGGGGACGCTCACCCCGTACACCCGAGGCACCGCTTCCTCGAAGAGCACCCCTTGCTGCAGGAGGTCGAGCAGCTGCACGACTCTCGCCCAACCGTAGTCCTGCGCCAGATGCCACGCCATGAGGAAGGCGTTGTACTGGGCGATGCGACCGTCCTCCTTGCCAGTGAGCGGATAGATGGTGCGTAAGACTTCCCCTGAAGAGAGAAGCACCGAGCGATCTCCCCGAAACTGAACCATGAAATCTTCCAGCACTCCCCCTTCTTCGGCGAGATAGCTCGCCAAGCCGGCGCGCAACCACTGAGGCAGGTTTCCGTGGCACTTCATGTCCAGAAACGATGTTGCCACCCCATTGCGAATGGCGTGCAGGGCCAGGGTGCGGCTCCACAGGACGCCGATGGGCTCGTAGGCGATGAACGGTCCATCGACCACTTGTGTAACCCAAAAGTCCTTTCCCGTGACCTTCTTGTAGTCCTTCAAGGTCGGGGCGGCGTAGATCTGGATCTTCCCCTTCGGAGTGAAGTGCAGCGCGTCCTTCATGTCCTGGTGGAACAGGTCGTGCAATTCGAGCCAGCGTCCCGTCATTTCCTCACGAACGTTGTCACTGCGATTGATCGTGAACCAACGGCCGGTCATGGTGCTGTCGGTGACCACCAGGTCGGGATGATTCAAGCGCGTCTTGAAGTGGTAGTAGGTATTAGGTCCGTAGGGGACTCCTTCGTCGTCGTAGAGAATTCCCCACTCGCCCTGAGATTCCGCCGGCCACCAGTAGGGCTGATCGAGATTGTTGGGGTAGCCCTTCTCCGCAATGCGTGGCGCATCGAAAGTGGGATAGAGCCCCAGCCCGGGACTCGGTGTGCCCGGAGTGCTCGCGCATCCACCCAAAAGAGAAAGAGAAGCGATTGCGAGAACGAGAACGATAGCTTTCGGCGACATACCTGAACCTATTCGTTTCTGAGTGCGTCGGTGATTTGCATCCGCGCCGCGCGGCGGGCCGGATACGCTCCGAAAATGAGTCCAACCATCATAGAAAAACCCAGGGCAAGCGCCAACATCCACGCCTTCCAGTAGAAGGGGAAGCTGAGCTGCTCGTTGAGACCGCGGGCCAAGAGGTATCCCAGGATCGCGCCCGCGACCCCGCCCAGTCCAGTGAGCAACGTGGCTTCGGCCAGAAACTGGCGCATCACATCGCTCCGGCGAGCCCCCAGGGCCCGGCGCACACCGACCTCGCGCGTTCGCTCGCTCACCGAGATCAGAAACATGTTCATCACGCCGATGCCGCCCACGAGAAGTCCGATGGAGGAGAGCACCACCAGCGCGAGCATCACGCCCATGGTGAGCGAGTCGAGTAGCTTCTGAAGCGTTCGACTCTCCACCACCGCGAAGTCATTCTTCTGCCCGGGGCGCAACCCGCGTAGCTGCCGCATGATGGCGATGACTTCGTTCTTGGCCTCATCGAGCGTGAAGCCGCGGCGCACCGTAGCCTGCATCGTGATCTGGTCGTGATCGGTTGCGAAGTCCTTTTCGAAAGTGGTGTAAGGAACGGTGGCGTAGTTCTCTCCCAGGCGCCCGGTGATGTGTTTTCGCTCCTGAAACACTCCGATCACCCGGTAGCGTTCGTTGCCGACACGCACTGCCTTCCCCAGAGGATCGGCATGGGGAAAGAGTTGCTGCCAGGGGCCATAGCCCAGGACGATTACGCGGCGGCGGCGCTGGATGTCGTCAAAGTTGAGAAAGCGTCCTTCCGCGATCTTCATGCTGAAAATTTCGGTGGCGCCCTGGGATGAACCCCAGATCCAGATGAACTCCGAACGCTCCTTACCCCGAAACAACATGGGGGGTGTAACGCCCTGTCCCAATTCATGTGTGTACACCACGGCATCCAGAGTCTTGGCGCGGTCCTTCAGCTGCTCATAATCGTGCACCGTGAAGTCACGCCGGTTGGCGGCCTCCTTGGCTTCCTTGGCATCGAGAAAGTCGTACTTGGAAATGGTGAGGTAGGGTTGGTTCGCCGAAACGATGTCCTCGCGCAGTTTCTCCTTCAGACCGAAGAGCAGGGATATCATGGCCAAAAGGGTGGCGGTGCCGATGGACACGCCGAGGATGAGCAGGAGCGAACGCATGCGCTGTGAGCGCAGGGCCTCGAAGGCGATCCGCAGGTTCTCGCCGGAAAGCTGACGCCAGCGGCTGCGATCACTCATGCCGCAACGCCTCCACCGGGTCGAGTTGGCTCGCCTTGTGCGCGGGGATGGTCCCGAACAGGATGCCCAGCACCAGGGTGACGCCGATGCCCAGACCCACCGCCTGCATTTGAATGCTGGCCGGGATGGGGGTCAACACGCTCACGAGCAGCGCCAGAATGAACCCGATGAGGGTCCCCAGGATTCCCCCCACCACGCTCAGGGTGACCGCCTCCACCAGAAACTGCCAGAGGATGTTGGTGCGCGTGGCGCCCAGCGCCTTGCGCACACCGATCTCGCGCGTGCGGTCGGTCACCGACACCAACATCACGTTCATGAGCACGATCCCGCCCACGATGAGACTGATGCTGACCGTGGCCACCAGGACGTTGCGGATGTAGCCCTGGATCTTCTGCCACAATTCGAGAAGGATCTCGCTGGTCACCACCGCGAAGTCGTTGTCTTGCGCGGGATGCAGGCGATGCCGAATGCGCAGCGCGACGCTCGCCTCGTCGATGGCCAAAGCGACATCGTTCACGTCTTTGGCCTTGATGCGAATCTCCACGCTCTGGTGGGCGGAAAAGACTTTCTGCCAGGTGGTCACGGGAATGATGATGAAGCGATCACGGCTGCTCCCCAACACGGTACCCCGTTTGGCCAAGACGCCGATCACCGTGTATCGCCGATCGGCGATCTTGATTTTCCTTCCCACCGGATCGCGGTCTTTTCCGAAGAGTTTCTGGGCGATCTCGTAGCCGAGAACGCACACCGGACGGGAACGTTCCACGTCCAGGCGCGCCAGATGGCGCCCCTCCTTCAGAGAAATGTCTTCGATCGCGGGATAGACTTCGGTGCGTCCCTCGACCTCGATGTCTTCCAGACGTTCCTCTCGCCATTGCACCAGAGTTCTGGTGGACTGCTTGGCGCCGACTGCCGCGGCTGAAGGCACGTGCTCGCGCAGGTAGTCGACGTCCTTCAGAGTGAGTTTGGGGTTGTAGAGGGAATCCAGGAAGGCGTCGACGTCGGTAATGAACTGAAGGCCATTGACGCGCTCGATGCTGAAAACTCCGCTGCCCTCCTCCAGAACTTTCTGGCGCGCATAGTGGTCGATACCGTCCAGGAGCGACACGACCGCAATGACCGACATGACACCGACGATGTTGCCGAGCAGAGTGAGAAAGGTGCGCAGCTTGTTGACACGCAGGTTCGACAGGGCGATCCCCACGCCCTCGTTCAGCTGAACAGCCTTCATCGGCTCACTCCAAAAGATCGGAAGAGTACGATCAGTCCTTGCTAGCGCCTTCGTCCTCGTCCGACTCGGCGTTCTTCTTGGAGGGCTTCTTCTCTTCCTTCTCGATTTCCACTCGCTCGCCGCTCTTCAGGGTGCGCAACGCGGTGAAAGGTCCTTTGACCACCACTTCGCCTTCCTTGAGTCCGGAGGGCACTTCGAAGCGCTCCTCGCCCGCGATGCCCACGTCCACCGCGCGGAACTGCGCTTCCTTGGAATCGTTCAGGACGAAAACGCCCTCCTTGCCGTCCCGTTCCACCAGAGAGGCGATGGGAATGGAGAGGCAGCTGTCGCGCTGCGCTACCGTGATGTCAGCGGTGGCGGACAGTCCCGGCTTCACCCCTTCAATCTTGTCGAGCAGGCGCAACACCACCTTGAAGTCGACCGCCTCCTGGCCCAGTCCGGTCGAGGAGAAGATGGGGCTGTTGCCCACTTCGGTGACCACCGCCGTAAATGTCGTGTCGGGATAGGCGTCGATCTCCACCTTGGCCTTCTGGCCCAACTTGACGCGGACGATCTCGGTTTCGTCGACTTTCACTTCGGCTTCCATGGTGTCCAGGTCGGCCACCGTCAGAAGTAGCGTGCCCGGGTTGTTCATGGTGCCGATGATGGCGTTCTCCCCGACCTCCACGTTGAGCCGGGTCACGATGCCGCTGATGGGCGCGCTGAGTGTGACCTTGCTGAGGTCGTGACGCACGCGGGAGAGGTTGGCTTTGGCCTGATCCACTCGCGCCTGCGCCGCGCGCACCTGGGCCGTCTGCACCTTCACCGTGGTGAGCGCCGACTCGTATTGGTCCTCCGTATTGAGACCCTGATCGAGCAACCGCTTGGCGCGCTTCAAGTCGAGCTCGGCCTTCTCCTTGTTCGCGTTGGCCAGGGCGAGATCTTCCTGCGCGCTCTGCAGGGCGGCCTCCTGCGCCGTCACCACCGAGCGGTATTCCTCTGGATCGATTTCCAAGAGGAAATCCCCCTTGTGCACCACGTCGCCTTCCTCTACCGCCACGCGCGTGATCTTGCCCATGATGGTGGCGCTCACGTCGATGCTGCTCTTGGGCTCGAGTTTCCCGCTGGCGTTCACGACTTCGGTCAAGGGCCCGCGCGTGACGGAATCCACGCGCACTTTGGTGAGCTTCTCGCGGCTCGCGAGATTGGCGATCACGAGTGCGCCCAAAACCACGACGACGCCGATGGCAATCCAAATCTTCTTCTTCATCTGGCTCGTCGCAGCGCGAGGCGGCGACTCTCACCTCCACCTACATGAATAATCCGTACATCAAGAGGCCGATGCCGTTGCCGAGCACCCAGGGCGCGGCAGCCGCGAACCATGCTTTGCCCTTGGAGAGCCGGTGCACGACTTGAAAGCCGATCGCCAAGAGAAAGAGCTCCCAGATGGAGAAGAAGTTGGTGAAGGACTGCAGAAAGTGATAGCCGATGCTCGAGGTGTCCGTTCCCGCTCCAAAGAGTCCAAAGAGCGGGGCCAGACTGTAGCCCACCGTCATCGCCGAGCCCTTGGCCAGCACCAAAGGCACCGTGGCAAGGAGCGCCAGACCACCTCCCACCCAAGTGCAGAGGAAGACCACGTCGAGGGTGAGCTTGAAGCCCGCCTTGCCGCCCACCACCATGCAGGCCAACCAGTAGAAGACGGCGCCGATGGCAAACGCGGCCGTGCCGCCGAGACCGGCCTGCACCGCCGTGATCAGGCGCTTGCCCACCGTGGGCGTCTTGGCCTCTTCGATTTTCTTCAGGTACTCCTCGTTCCCTTGCAGCTTGTCCCCGAAGGGTCCGTGCAACGCGGCTTCCATTTGCTCGGGTCCGGAGATGTGCGCGATGAGGGCGCTCCCCAAACCGACCGAGAGCACGACCGCCACCACGCCCACCCAGGGCTGGGTGCGCCGCGCCACCGCCTCGAAGGTGGCGCGCGGCGAGACGATGATACTCAAGAGACGCGCGAAACCCCGCGGTCCTTTGGCTTCCGCCGCAGGCTGCGGCGGGGCGGGCGCCACGGGTTCTTCTGTGGGAAAGTGATCCGATGTCATCTCTGCTCCTTTGGTCCATTCAGACGACAGCGTGAAAGAAACGCCCGCAGTCCCCTGCCCGTCTCCTGCATGGGATGTTTGGCTTCTTCCTCGCGCTTCTTCTTCAACCAAGGCGAGCCCGCGGCCCGCTCTCTCAGGAACTCTCGGGCGAAGCTCCCGTCCTCGATCTCGTCCAGAAGCGTCTCCATCGCGGCGCGGCTCTCCTTGCCGATCACCCGCGGGCCGGCGCGCAGTCCACCGAAAGCGGCGGTGGGAGAAATCCCTTCGCGCATTCCGTCCACCCCTTTTTCGTGCACCAGATCGGTGATGATCTTCACCTCGTGTAGACACTCGAAGTAGGCGCCCTCGGCGCTGTAGCCGCGCGCCACCAGCAGCTCCCAGGCCGCGGTGATGAGCTCGATGAGGCCGCCGCAAAGCACGGTCTGCTCGCCGAAGAGATCGCTCACTGCCTCTTCGCGGAAGGAACTGAGAAAGCCGCCGCCCGCGAGCGCACCGCACCCCTTCGCGTAGGCCAGCGCCACTTGCAAACTCTCCTCGGGCGCAGGTCCCTGCACGCCGATGAGCCCGGGCAGGCCGCCTCCGTTCTGAAACGACGCGCGCAGCGCATGCCCCTGTCCCTTGGGCGCCACCAGGAGTACGCGCCGGCTCTCCTCGAGTTCGAGTAACTCGAAGGCCACCGCGAATCCGTGAGAAAAGGCGAGGTAGGCTTCGGGGTCCATGGCCTCTCGCAGATGCTCGTCGTAGATCTTCGCGTGGAGCTCGTCGGGAAGCAGCAGCATCACCAGAAACGCCCCGCGTGCGGCGGAGGCGAAATCCTCCACCAGAAAGCCGGCCTCTCGCGCCTTTTGCGCGTGGGAGCTCTGGGGCCGCAGGCCCACCACCACCTCCATCCCGCTGTCGCGCAGGTTGAGGGCGTGGGCGTGCCCCTGGTTTCCGTAGCCCAGGATGGCGATGCGCTTTCCCGCAAGGAGCGAAAGATCGCCGTCCTGAAGATCGAACTGACGGCGGCTGGTAGGTGCTTGCGACATGGTGGTTTGCGGTGTCGAGCCGCGGCGCGGAGGTGAGTTGGGGCCTTGCTCTAGATCCTAGTCCCGCCTTGGGGTGGGGACAAGGCAAAGGGCGGGTTTGACACCGCTTGGCGGCGAAGATACCTTTGCCCCTTGCCGAAACGGCCCTGGCGCCATGCACGGCCCAAATGGCCTCAGCGCCTTGTACAGCCTTACTCGCACCCGGGATTCCGGGCGCAGCTCGGGGGCCGGCGTAGCTCAGTTGGTTAGAGCAGCGGAATCATAATCCGCGTGTCCGGGGTTCGAATCCCTGCGCCGGCACCATTTCCCGCCATGAAACTGGAGGACCGGCATGGCCTCCTCCTCTCACCAAGCCGATTTGCTGCAACTCTTGCGAGAGCTTCCGCCTGAGCGCGGAGGAATTCTCTCGGGCGAGCGCCTGGTGATCGCGCTTTCCGGCGGCGCCGACTCGGTGGCCCTGCTCGACCTCTTGCTGCGCTTGCGAGAAGAAAGAGGCCTGCGTCTCTTGGCGGCGCACCTCGACCACGGTCTGAGAGAGAGCAGCGCACAGGACGGCGAATTCTGTCGCGCGTTTTGCGAGGCGCGCGGCGTAGAGTTCGTGCTGGAACGCACCGACCCGCGCCCCCTCGCGCGAAAGACGGGGACCGGACTGGAGGCGGCCAGCCGCCAGCTGCGTTACGAGTTCCTGGACCGCCTTCGCGAAGCTCGTGGCTTCGACCGGGTGTGCACGGGCCACCATCGGGACGATCACCTGGAGACGCTCTTGCTCTGGCTCTTCCGTGGCACCAGTCCCGCCGGGATGGAGGGGATTCGCGCGCGCACCGTCGACCGCTTGCGGCCCTTGCGCGAGTTCTCCCGCGCGCAGATTCGCGAGTATCTGAAGTGGCGCGAGTTGCAGTGGAGAGAGGACGAGAGCAACACGAGCGCGGACTTCCGCCGCAACCGGGTGCGCCACGAGCTCGTCCCCCTCCTGAACGAGATTTTTGACGAGGGCGCGCCGGAGCGGCTGGGAAACTTCGCGGAGCACTGCGCCACCCTGGCGGCCTGGCTCGCCGAGCAGGCCGAGGAGGCACGCGCCACCCTGAACCGCGAGCCGGAGCCCCCCCTGGATCCCGCCGCCTGCGAGCTCCTCCACCGGCCTGGATTTTGCGCACTTCAAGAGCCAGTACAATTGGAGATCCTGCGCCACATCGCGCGCGAATTGGAGCCGGCGGGGCCCCAGCACTGGAATCGAGAGAATCTGCTGCGCTTGCGCGAATTCGCGCTCAAAGCGCCCGTGGGAAGCCGCTTTCCCCTGGCCCAGGGGGGCTGGCTCGTGATCGACCGCGATCAGCTGCGATTTCAGCCACCCGGGGCGAGCGCTGAGGCCGATCGCGACTCGATGCGACTTTCCGTGGAGCTTTTGCCCGCCGAAGGCGTTGAGACTACTATGACAGCTAGGAACTGCACCCAGATTGACGCGGACAAGATCCATGGAAACTTGAACTTGCGGTGCTTCCGGCCGGGAGACCGCATGCGAGTGGAAGGAATGCCCGGACGCAAGAAAGTGGCGGAGCTCTACCGCGAACACGGAGTACCCGCCGACCACCGCGATTCCATGTGGATCGTGGAGGACGAGGAAGGCATCGTCTGGACCGTGGGGGTCGCGACCTCGCAACACTGTCGAATCACGAGCGCAACGCAGAGAGTCTTGCGTTTGAGCTTGCAACCCCAAAAGAAGGAATCCGATCTCGATGACCGGACCTGATCGTGATCGCCGCACGCCGCCTCCGCGGAACCGGCGCCGCCGCGCTCCCAGCGGTGGATCACCGAGACCACTCCCCCCCGGACGCACCATGGGCTTCTGGCTCGTGATCATCGTCCTGCTATTCTTCGGCTTCCAACTGCTCTATCTGGACAGCAAGAAGGAATACAACCTGAGCTATTCCACCTTCATCCAGCAGGTGGACAAGGGAAACATCGCCGAGGCCACGCAGAACGAGCGCGAGATCACCGGACGTCTGGCCAAGAAGGAGATGCTCAAGACCGATGACGGCTCCCAGCAACAGGTCGAGTCGTTCAAGGTCATCCTGCCCGTTCAGGATCCCAAGCTCATCCAGCGTATTCAGGACAAGAATCCCGATGCCGTCATCAAGGGCAAACTCAGCGGCATGAACTGGTGGGGCGCGGTCCTTACCTATTTGCCCTTCATCCTCATCATCGCGATCTGGGTGTTCTTTTTGCGGCAAATGCAATCCGGCGGGAACAAGGCCTTCAGTTTCGGCAAGAGCAAGGCGAAACTCATCGACGCCGACCGGCCCACCGTCACCTTCCTCGACGTGGCGGGCTGTGACGAGGCCAAGCAGGAACTCGAGGAAGTGGTCGAGTTCTTGAAATCTCCGCGCAAATTCCAGCGCCTCGGGGGACGTGTGCCCAAGGGCGCGCTTTTGGTGGGACCCCCCGGCACGGGCAAGACCCTTCTGGGCCGCGCCGTGGCCGGTGAAGCAGGGGTTCCATTCTTTCACATGTCCGGTTCGGACTTCGTCGAGATGTTCGTCGGGGTCGGCGCTTCGCGAGTCCGCGACCTCTTCGAGCAGGGCAAGCGCGCCGCGCCGTGCATTCTCTTCATCGACGAGATCGACGCGGTGGGCCGCCATCGCGGTGCCGGACTGGGGGGCGGTCACGACGAACGTGAGCAGACCCTCAATCAGCTGCTCGTCGAGATGGACGGCTTCGAGAGCAACGACGGCGTCATTCTCATCGCCGCGACCAACCGTCCCGATGTGCTCGATCCCGCCCTTTTGCGCCCGGGCCGTTTCGACCGCCAGGTGATGGTCGATCTGCCGGACATTCGCGGACGCGAGGGAATCCTCAAGGTGCACATGCGCAAGGTGCAGGTCGGACCCGACGTGGACACCCGCGTGTTGGCCAAGGGGACTCCGGGGATGAGCGGCGCCGACCTGGCGAACCTGGTCAACGAGGGCGCGCTCCTGGCCGCGCGCCGGGGTCACGAAGTGGTGACCATGCTCGACATGGAAGACGCCAAGGAGAAAGTACTGCTGGGTCCGGAGAGACGCAGCCGCGTGATGAGCCCGAAGGAACTCGAGCTCACCGCCTACCACGAGTGCGGTCATGCCATCGTGGCCGCCTCGATCCCCGACTACGACCAGGTCCACAAGATCACCATCATTCCGCGCGGCCGCGCGGCCGGGCTCACCTGGGTCTTGCCCGACGAGGATCGCATCCCACGTCAGGACTGGGCGGAGGCTCGCATTGCCCATGCTCTGGGTGGGCGCGCCGCGGAGGAATTGATCTTCGACATGATCTCGGCCGGTGCGAGCGACGACATTCAGAAGGCGACCGAGCTGGCGCGGCGGATGGTCACGCGTTGGGGCATGAGTCAACTCGGTCCCATCGCGCTGGCGCAGCAGAACGAGCAGATCTTCTTGGGAAGAGAGATCTCCCAGCACCGCGACTACAGCGAGAAGACCGCCATCGCCATCGACGACGAGGTCTCCCGTCTCATCCGCGAGAGCCACGACCGGGCCAAGAACATCCTCTCGGAGAACATCGATGCGCTGCACAAGATGGCCAAGGCCCTCCTGGAGCGGGAAACCCTGGATGGCGAGGACGTGAACATGATCCTCAAGGGCGAGGAGCTTCCGCCTTTGGCCCCGCCCGAACCCGTCGAGGAGGGAGAACCCGCCGACCTGCCTCCGAAGGAGTCGCCCACTGGCCAGGAATCCTCTCCGACTCCCAAGGGCCTTCACGGGCAGCCGGGACCCGATCCGGCGCTTTGACGGCCTTTGATTTGCTAGAATGAGGGTTCGGGGGAGTGTCCCCCGGACCCTTACTTTTTTTGCCGGCAAGGTCGCGATGCCCCAATCTGACAAAGTCCTGGCCCACTCGCCGCGATTTTGGCCCCACCGACCCCTGATCATGGGGATCGTCAACGTCACCCCCGATTCTTTCAGCGACGGGGGACGCCACTACCACTGGCAGGATGCGGTTGGCTTCGGCCTGCGGCTGGCCCAAGAGGGCGCAGACCTCTTGGACATCGGTGGCGAGAGCACCCGGCCCGGCGCGCCCCCGGTCGAACTCGAAGAAGAGCTAGCTCGCGTGCTCCCGGTGGTGCGAGTGTTGAAGGGGGAGGTGGACCTTCCCTTGAGCATCGATACGCGCAAGGCGGCGGTAGCGAAGGAAGCCCTGGCCTGCGGCGCGCATTGGGTCAACGACATCAGCGCCCTTGGCGATCCCGCCATGGCGCAGGTCGTGGCCGAAGCGGGGGCTGGCGTTATCCTCATGCACATGCAGGGGGAACCGGCCACCATGCAGAAGAATCCGCACTACCAAGACGTGGTGGAAGAGATCGCAAGCAGCCTGCAGAGCCGCGCCGCCGTGGCTGAGGAAGCCGGCATCGATCCGTCGCGCATCTGGCTGGACCCGGGAATCGGTTTTGGAAAGACCCTGCAACACAACTTGCGAATTTTCGCGGCGCTCGACCGATTCGCGCGTCTAGGCTACCCTGTAGTCTTGGGAGCCAGCCGGAAACGCTTCCTCGCGCAACTGTACGACTGTGAGCAGAGTGTGGACCGACTCGCGGGCAGTTTAGCTGCGGCTGGTCTCTGTCTTCGCTTGCGCAGAAGCGTGGTTCGCGTCCACGATGTGGCCGCGACGCGCCAATATCTAACGGTACGGCGCGCGCTCATGGCCGGAGCGCCCCTACCCTGGGAACCCTCGGGCCTGGATCGAATGGAAGAGTATCCCGCCCCTACCACCCACGACGAAGAGTAGGCCGGCCGGGACCAACCAAGCTAAGGAACGCGGAATTGGGTACTGTCCTGGAATTCTTGCGCAGCTACTACATTCTGGATCTCCTCGACGTTCTCATCGTTGCCTTCCTCTTCTACCGCCTGTACTTGATCATCCGCGGCACCCGCGCCATTCAGATGTTTTTGGGGCTGGGCGTGCTGTTTCTCTTTTCCTCTCTCGCGCAGAGTTTCGGCCTCACCCTCTTGGACCGTATCATCGTGAGCTTGCAGACGGTCTGGCTCATCGGATTCATCATCATCTTTCAGCCCGAGCTGCGGCGCGCTCTCACCTACCTGGGACAGACGCGTTATCTGCGCCGTTTCTTGGCCGAGAGTCGTCCGGAAATGGTGGATGAAATTCTGCTGGCGATCTCCAGGCTGCAGAAGGCGGGGCTGGGCGCGATCCTGGTGCTCCAGCGCAACACCGGCCTCAAGACCCACGTGGAAACCGGCACCCTCATCGACGCCAAGATCAAGGCGACCCTGCTGGAGACCATCTTTACGCCGCCCACTCCGCTGCACGACGGCGCCGTGATTCTCCAACACGATCGCATCGTGGCCGCCGGTTGCATCTTGCCGCTGTCGCGCAACGAGCACCTGGCCTATACCCTGGGCACCCGGCACCGCGCCGCCCTGGGCATCACCGAAGAGAGCGACGCCCTGGCCATCGTGGTGAGCGAGGAAAACCGTCAGCTCAGTGTGGCCGAGGAGGGACGGCTCCGGCGGCGCCTCAGTCTGGAAGATCTCGAGGCGAGGCTGCTGGAGATCTACGGTCAGCCCGAGACCCTGCCCAACCTGGCCGACGAGGAACTGGGGGGCGAAGACGCCACGAGCGAGCGTCCCGACCATCGCAGTCTGTGAGAAGGAACCCCCACCGACAAACTCCGGTGCCGGCGGAGAGCCCCCGGCATCCAAGAGCCACTCCGCCGACCCGGGGAGCGATGCGGCGGGTGCACCAACCCCGCCCTCGCTCCGCTCCCTGAACCGCTCCAAGGCGTGGGGCTGGCGATCCGCAGGGCGATGGCGCCCCGGCGCCGCCGGCCTGCGTCCTCTGCCCTCTGCAGGGGTGGGACCAGCGGAACTCGCAACCCTCAGCTCGGTCGCGAAGTGTTGAAAAACCAACAAGTTAAGGGAGAGAACCCACGCGAGCGCGGACACGACGCAGGGCCCTCAGAGCTGACAGCGCCTGGGGATGGGCAGACTTTGTTCGCGAAGCGGGACAGCCTCAGTCCTTCAGCCAGGTGGGCAGGGCGACGATTCGATCCTGGAGCAGTTTCACGAAGACCGCGACCGTATCGGGACAGAACTGGGTCCGCACCTTGGTCGAGAGATGCCAGATGGCTTCCGTCAGGCCCATGCCCTCGCTGTAGGTGCGGTTGGAGGTCATCGCGTCGAAGGAATCGGCCACGGTGACGATGCGCGCGCCCAAGCTTATTTCTTCGCCCTTGAGCTGGTCCGGGTAACCCTCGCCATCCCAGCGTTCGTGGTGATGCCGCACCATCTTGCGCGCTTGCTTGAGGAAGAGAATCTTGCGCAGGATTCTATCCCCGAGGGCGGGGTGCTCCTTCATGATCTCTAGTTCTTCGTCGGTGAGACGGCCGGGCTTGTTCAGGATTCCCTCGTGAATGCCGATCTTGCCGATGTCGTGCAGGGTCGCGCCCAAGCGCACGTCCTCCAGCGCCTCCCGGGAGAAGTTCATCGCCTTGGCGATGGCCAGCGCGTAGCGGCTCACGCGTGCGGTGTGGCCGCGCGTGTAGGTGTCCTTGGCTTCCATGGCCGACATCAGACTCTGGATGGTGGCCACGTAGCTCTCCTGCAGCTTCTGGAAGAGCTCGGCCTTCTCCATCGCGATTCCGGTCGAAGCGAGCAAGCTGGAGAGCAGCATCTGATCGGCCAGCTCGAACGGACGACCTCCGAGCTTGGGTCCCAAGAAGAGCAGCCCCGCGAGTTTGTTCCCGGTGAGAATGGGCGCCACCAGCGCGAAGCCCATCTGTTGCAAGTGTCGCAGGTCGCGGCCCAGTGTCACCCCCGAGGGGATCTCGGTGAAATCGACGCTGCGCGCGTGCTCTTGAATGTAGCTGAGGAAAGAGATCTCGCGCTTCAAGTGAACGCTCTGAATCTCGATGCGGTCCACGCCCTTGGCCGAGTGCAGCTCGAGCAACTCCTGATCGTTCTTGCTCACGAAGATGGCGGCCGATTCGATGACGAGCTGCCCCATGACGGTCAGCAGGAGAATGTTGATCTGGTCGTCGACGTCGATGGAGGAGTTGATCTGGTGGCTCACGTCGAAAAGCGCGCGCTGACTCAAGAGCTGCACCTTGAGCTGCCGGTACGCGACCGCCAATTCGCGCTGTCCCTCGTCCAGTTCGCTCGAGAGCTCGACGTTCTGCTGCGATAGATCTTTGCGCAGCGCAACACTGTTCAGTGCGTGTTCCACGCGCGCCGCGACTTCCACCGGACTCATGGTGTGCACGAGATAGTCCTGCGCCCCGGCCTGAAAAGCCTGGCGCGTGGCCCTCTCATCGCCACCCATGCCAAACACGAGCACCGGGACTCCTCCGGACTCGCCCTCACGCGAACTCAAACGCGAGCACAGCGAGAAACCGGACAGATCGGGAAGTTCGCGCTCGATCAGAACGAGATCTATGGGTTGGGCATGGAAATATTTGAGACCCTGGCTCCCGTCCACGGCCACCAGAACTTCAAATCCGCTTTCGACCAATACGCGACTGATCAGCCCGCGGTGCACGGGGTCGGAATCGATCAGAAGAACACGCTGCGCCGGTGCCGAAGCGGCGAGAGTCAAGACTGAAGGGTTTGTGGGCTTGGTGGCAAATCCGCTCATGGGACCATCTCGTCTCACTCAGTGAGCTCCGACCAGGATGTTCGTCACCGGCTCGACTTCCCCCTCTTCCTCGATAATTTCCAGGAACGCCTGCAAGACCTCGGCGTCGTAACGCATCCCCCAGTTCTCGCGAATGACTTCCAGCGCCTCGCCGCGACTCAGCGCCGCGCGGTAGGGTAGGTCGCGCGTCATGGCGACGAAGGACTCCACCACCGAGACGATGCGCGCGCTCAGGGGAATGGCCGCTCCACGCAGACCGTGGGGATAGCCTTCTCCGTTGAATCGCTCGTGGTGGTAGAGCACGACATCGGTGATCGTCTGGGAAAACTCCATCGCCGAGAGGATGTTCACCCCGGTGAGCGGATGCTGCTTGATGAGCTGCCACTCTTCCGGCGAGAGACTGCGGGGAGACTTCAGGACCAGGTCGCTGATCTCGATCATCCCGATGTCGCGCAGCACCGTGCCATATACCAAGTCGCGGATTTGATCGCTGGGATAGTTGATCTTGGTCGCCACCTTGCCCACGTAGTGCGAGATCAACTCCGTGCTGGCGCGCGCTCCGGGGCCGCTGCGCTTCTCGATGAGATTCACGAAAGTCTGCGCCACGCCCAGGTTGCGGTCGTGCAAGTCCCGGATGAGACGCGCGTTCTCCAGCGCAACCCCGGCCTGGTTCAAAAGGATCTCCAGGAACTCGTGGTCGACCCCCTCGGCGCGCCCGCCCGAAAGCCGCGGTCCCAGAGCCAAAATTCCGTACATTTTGTTCTTGCCGGTCAAGGGCGCTACGAGATCAAAGCCGTACTCGCGCAGGCAACCCATGACCTTCTCCAGACCCTTGGGCACATTTTCCGGATCCAATTGCAGTGGGTGGTTCACCCCGCCCATGAGCTGGGGATCTTCCAGGGCAATCTCGCTGAGCGAGATCTCCTCCGGCCCGCGCTGCTTGCGCGGCACCAAGCGATCCCCCACCATCTCGAACCAGGCCACCGAACCCACGCCCACCTGAGCGATGGTGGTGAGCAAGACGAGGTTCACCAAATGGTCTTCGTCCCGGGTGCTGTTGAATTCTTTGCCGATGGTGAAGAGGGCCTTTTGCTGGTGGATTTTGCGGTTGAGATCGCGATCCTCGCTCTTGGAGCCGGAGCCCTTCGTTCTGGTTCGTCCACTCAGTTCTTCTCCGCCGATCGCGAGCGCGTGCGCGATCTTGCGGCCGAGCAGGTCGAGGGCCAAGACTTCGCTGGGACCGTACTCGTTTCCCGCGTGCTCCTTGCGCAGAAAGAGAGCGCCCTCGAGCTTCTCGCCGACGATGATCGGCACTGCCATCTGACAGTTCAGTTCGGTGAGCAGCTGGATTTCGCTGGGTGTCGCTTCGTCGGCATCGAGGTCGTCCATGGGCACCGGAGTGTTGGCTTTGAGGAGCCTCATCGCGATGGCGCCGCTCAGATTCAGCGAATGTTCCTTGTAGCCGACCTCTTCCAGCTTCTTGCCCTTGCGCGTCATGAGATGGCAGGAATCCGCCAGGTCGACACCGTAGAGCAGCGCCGCCACTGCGCCCTTCATGCCCGCCAGATCCTGGGCCGCGCCGAAGGCCTGCTCGGCCTCGGCCAGGCTCAGATAGCGCGCAGCGGGAACGGGCCTATCCACCTCGCGAATGCGCAATTTGCTGCTAGGATCGGGAGGCGTCGCGGGCGGAGCAGGCTCGCCGCCGCCGGCGCCCGCGTCGAATTCCACCCAATCGTGAATGAGGGATTCCTCGAAGGACTCGCTTGCTGCCCGCTCTTCTTGGTCCACCGCGTCCGCTTCCGGACTCCACACGATCTCCTCTTCGCTCGCCGCAAGCGGCTCGTGGCGGGAAGGATTCGCAGCGGGAGCGGGAGTAGGAGCGTTGGCGAAATATTCCGAACTCTCTTCGAGTGAGGAGAAGAAGGAGGGCACGCCTCCGTCGCAACGCGCGCTCAAGAAGTTCTGCACCGTATCCGAGCAGCCTACGAACGCGGGACGGAACCCGAGCTGATTGCGCTCGCCGACGAAGTCACCCAAGAGCTTGGCGACGCCGCCCCCCAGACTCTCCAACTCGGAGAATTCGAAGATGACCTTGGACTTTTGCCTTTCGTCGCACTTCTGCAGCAGCTCCTGGACACTGGCGCGTTCCTTGACGCCCAGGTGTCCGGAGACCTTGATCACGAAGAGCTCGGGATCGGCGAGTTTGACGTGGGAAAACTTCGCTCTGGGCATAAAGTCCCTGACAAAAATTGCGGCGGTCCGCCCTGAGGCCGACCGCCGCGACGAAACCCTGATTCGAGGTGGGTCAGCGACGCACTCGAGGCTCAGACGAGTTCTTTCGTCAGCCAACGGTCGAGGACGCTCTTCAGAAAGCGCCACTCACTCCCCACTTTCTTCGCGGGGATCTTGCCCTCCTTCGCGAGCCGGCAGACCGTCTTCACGTGCATTTTCAGATAGTCCGCGGCCTCCGTGGAGGTCATGACGGGAGAGCTGGTGTCCTCCCCACCGATGTAGATATTGGCGTAATCGCCAAAGTTCTTCTCGCTCATTCCGTTCCCCTTGTTACCTCTAGGTGTGGTCCCCAGGATGTTTGGACTCGCAAACTAATCAGCAACCCGTATGCCAACGGACGAGCTAGAATCAGGATCGTCCAATCGTCCATTTCCGAGCACTTTGAGCCGCTTCGAGGAAGCACGTGCCCCTTGCCGTCCGTTGCTGGAAACCACCAGCCGCTTGGGTGGATTGCAAGGTGCCAACCGCATTCGGGAAAGCTTTCATCCTAGGAGGCGGGTGACACAAATCCGCCGCTTTGAGGCCCCGGACCGTTCACGCCCAGAGCCTGAAGCAGGGAATGCAGCGCGCCCCAGTGGAAGGGTTCGAGCCAGCAAGCGTCCGCGCCGGTGCGCTGGACGAGTGCCTCGGCATGCTGACGCTCCACCGAAGTGCTGAGAATCAAGGGAGTGGAGGAAAACGCGCGTCTCAAATCGGCGAAGCCGGCCGCATCCTCGCGACCCAGCCGCAGATCGCTCAGCACGAAAGCGAGCCGCGCTCCTTCCACCATCGAGATTCCGCGGGCGATGTCCTGCGCCGCGGTGACCTCATAGCCCCTCAGTTCGAGGATCCGCGCCAACTCGCGCCGGCGGAATTCGCTGTGGTTCACCAAGAGCACCCTTCGAGTGACGGGAGCAGCGGGCTCCTGTTGCGCGCTTGGCGCAGCGGGCTCTTGAAATTCGGGATACATGTCCAGCATCGGATCGTGGACGCTGCCCGGCTCGGCCGCTTCCGGCATGGCCATGCGCAGGCGCAGAAGACGTGCGATGCTCAAAAGTGGAAGGGTCTTCCCCTGACGCCGTACCAGCTTGGTGGACACTTCGTCCCAGCCGTCCAGGGTCTCGTTGCTCGCCTCGAGCGCCATGTTCTCCGACAATCCGTAGCAGTAAATCCCCAGGCGCTTCTCCACCGAGCCGACAATGACGATGCCCGTGGCTTCCTCCGCCATGGGATCGACCCCGGCCACGTACTGGGCGAGGTCGACCAAAGGGACGGTGTGTCCATTGCGGATGAAATGTTCTCCGTCGGTGTCACGATGAAAAAGCAGGCCGTCCGTACTCAGATACTCGTCGATCAGCAATCCCGGAAGCGCGGCCTGAACCGAACCCAGGTCCACCAACTTGACCACGGGATGCTGCGGATCGCGGGGCAAGCTGAGCACGAAACGCGTGCCCGGCTGATCGGCCGGTTCGACGACGATGATTCCGTGCAGCTCCTCGATGAGTCTTCGGCAGCGTCGTAGGCCGCGGTACAGACCCAGAGGATCGGAGTGGGTGAGCGCGGGCGTGCCCTCGAGCTGGGGCCCGTTGTCGCGCAGGGAAATCCGCAGGCGATCGCTCTCGCCGCTCAGATGAAGTTCGAGCCGTCCGCGTGGTGGCGCATCTTCCTCCTGCAACATCTGATCTAAGATGTCGCAGGAATCCTCCAAGAGATGATCGACCACCCGGTTCAGTTTGCGTTCCACCGCAGAGTCGAGCGTGCACTGCAAGACGCCGCGCACGCGGTAGTCAAGTCGTCCTTGGAGCGCGTTGCGACGCTCTTCCAAAAGCAGGGCCACTTTGCGCACGAAGGGATCGTCCGACTCGTCGAGGGTGGATTCCACCGTGGTGGGAGGCGCCGTTTCGATGGAAGCCGTCTCCTCCTCGATCGTGGCAGCGCTCTCTTCAGGAGGACTCGGATCCGGCGCACTCTCGAGCTGCAAGAATTCACTGAGGGTCGTTTGGAGCTGCGTGAGCTTCTCGCGCAGCTCGCGTCGGGAGCGCAATCTCTCCCTGAGCTCCTCATCGACCGTGCCCAGACACTGCGTGAGTTCCTCTGCGCTTTTTAGGATGGGTTCCTGGGGATCGCTCGGGTTCGTCTCTCGCTCACCCTGCGCGGAAGACTCGAGTTCCGCCGAAGGCCGCGGAGTTTCCTCCACGCTCGCGTCCTCGTCTTCGCTCGTTGCGAGTGTCGGCTCGTCCTTTTCGTCCGCGATCTCCTCGAGGTCCAGGATCTTCTTGGCCGCGGCGCCCTCTTGGTTGTGACGGAGCAGAGCGCGCAGCTCGCCGATCTGTTGCTCGAAGGGGCTCAGGTCCGCGTCGTCCTGCTGAGACTCGAGATGGCGCAGGAGTTCTTCTTCGAACTCGATGACTCCGTCGAGAATGAGTTCTTGGGTGGGGGAGGTTGGCCGCTCGCTGCGCTGGATGCTCTGCAGCCATTGCAGAAATTCTTCCAGAAAAGCGGGGAGGCTCGACAGACGCAGCGCGCGGGCTCCACCGGCCAAAAGACGGGTGGCCATGACGGCGCGCTTGATCGCGACGAGATCCGAACGGTTGGACTCCGCTCCTGTGAGAAGACGCAGCCGGCCGATCTGCTCGGAGATTTGCTCCGAGAAGAGATGGATCTGCAGCGGCTGCGATGAGTTCTCCGGCATGGGTCCCCGCCCCCCTCGTCGAGCAACCTGCGCTTAAAGTTCGACGGCCCCGAACTCGTTTAGATCATAGATACGCTCGTCGCGGGTCGCCTTCGTCGGCACGGCGGATAGCTCCACCGCGCCGAAGGAGCTGAGATCATACACTGGTTCCTCCTCGCGCGTGGACTCGGTGCCCGCAGAATCCGCGGAAACGGGGCGCGCATCGGCGGCGACCGCCGCTTGCGGGGCGGCAAAGCCCTCCGAGACGGCGGGGCCAGGCGCGGATGGCGCCGGGGCCTGCGGCTGGGGGTGGAAAAGCTCCTCGTGAACCGCGGCCAGTTCTTCCTCGGCCGATTTCGGGGGCATTTCGCGCGTCGCGGCGTCTTGGACCCCGGTCTGAAGCGTTTGTGAGGACAAGGGGTCCTGCGCGGGTGCCGCGTCTTGCGAATCGGCCGCGCTCTCTGCGGGGGGCGATTCCGGGGCCTTAGCCTTCGCGCGCGCCTCCTCCACGAGCTTGCGATCCTCGCGCCAGCGCTCAAGAATCGCGACCAGGGTGGGTTCGTCCTGGAAAGCTGCCAAATCCACCGCGCCGGGATCGTCGATCTTGGCCGCCTTCTTCATGAGATTGCGGCGCTGCCGACCCTCGTTTGCAACGAGATTGGCCGGTTGCGCTGCCGTCACCACTGCCAGATAGCCCAGAAGACCCAGCAAGGCCACGCCGCCGCAGACGGCGTAGAAATTCCGCAGGGCGATGGAATCCGAGAAATCCAGATGGCCTCCGAAATAGGTGAAATACGCGTAGATGAGGCCGAAACCACAGGATGCGACGAGTAAGAAGACGAAGAGCCCCAGCTTCCAGGGCGAGGTGACAACGATTCTCTGCGCCGACACGGCTGATCTCCTTGGAGGATAGTTCTGAGCACAAGCGGAACGTCCGACACCGGATCAAAGGCAAGATGGATGCCACCGGCAGCCTTGGGTGAGGAGGGAAAGGAAGAGACGCAATTCCCGCGCATGCGCCCGAAATCGGCCATTTGCGGTCGTAACCCCCTCTGAAGCCCTTCGCGCGCCCCCTCTTTAGCGCTCCGCGTCGGCCTGGCGCGGCTCGGAACGAGCCGCCCGCTTGCCCGGCTGGCACGCCTCCTGCCAGATTGCCTGAAAGGGCGGCCGATTGCCCGGCCGTCGGAAGGAAGGGCCATGGTGCAACGCCGTTACCTCTTGCTCGATTCTGCGGAATCCTCGCGGGCGCCCCTGGAAGGGGACACCGAGGACTTCCTGCTGCGCTGCCTCTTGGGAGCACGGCGCGAGGCCTCCTTCCCCAGCAACGAGGGCGGTTTCGACGAGGACG
This sequence comes from Candidatus Krumholzibacteriota bacterium, assembly GCA_963727455.1. Classification (GTDB taxonomy): domain Bacteria; phylum Krumholzibacteriota; class Krumholzibacteriia; order JAJRXK01; family JAJRXK01; genus JAOZPE01. Next base: position 77,032 of record CAVSGG010000003.1, read on the forward strand.
TCAACGTGTATCTGGTGGGCCTCTTGGGTCGCTTCTTCTCATCGGGCTACCATGAGGAGGCGCGGCTCTACGTGCACTCCTTCGATCTGGACCTGAGGCGGTGTGTCGAAGAGAGCCAGGATCCGCGCCAGATCTACCGACTCTACAAGGTCAACGCCGACCATCTGCTCCTGGCCATCGGCCTCTTCCAGAGCGTCGAGGGGCTCCAGCAGGGCGCGCGGCCCTACCTCGAGCGGCAGGCTCGCGAGCTGGAAGGCCGCGGCGGTCTCTACTATCAAATCGCCAGTTCGCGCCTGCGTCACCTCAAGCGCAGCGGCAGCGGCACCGAAACGGCGCTCAGCAAATTGGGAGACGGTTTTTCTCGCTACGCGGAGGTGTTGCGCTATCTGCGTTCGAGCTACTTCCAACTCACCCGGCGATTGGGCGAGGGAACGCTCTACCATCTCGCGCGCGCCACCGAGAAAGCGGATCCCCCCACCACCTCCACTCAGGAACTCTACGATCTCTTTCTGGATCGCTATTCGGAGTGGCGCAAGAACCCCGACGCCGAGCGCCGCGAGGCCCTGGCGCGCGCGGCGGAGCGTCTACGCGAGGCGGACGATTCCTTCCATTTTGAAGTTCCTGGAGAAGACGAGCCCGGGGCCTGAGACGATTCAGCGCTCACGCAGGAAATTCAAGACCTCTTCGTGCAGCGCTTCCTTGGGGGCCTCGTCCATGAAGACGTGTCCCCCGCTTTCGAATTCGCGCAGCACGGTGTGGTCGCTGGTGGATTGCTTGCGCAGGAAGCGCAGACTGCTCGCGTCGACGCGCGGGTCGTCGCGGCAGATCGCCCCGTAGATGGGAGTCTTCTGCCACCAATCGCTTTTGCGCGCCTGTTCGATTCCCTCCAGCACTTCCACTTTCCAACCCAGACGCCGCCGCACCCAGCGACTGCGGTGCAGCCCCAGCGCCAGCGCGAGGCGGGCCCGCCAACCCAGGTGGATGTGAATGGCCGGCGCGAGCAGAATGAGCGAACGCGGACGCGGCCGAACATTCATCTGCAGCGCGACGGAAGCACCGAAGCTGAAGCCGACCACGTGGAGCTGACGGCACCACACGGCCAGCATGCGGTAACGCAATTCGGCCTCCACCAGCCAGGCGCGCCACGAGTGGGTGGAGAGTTCCTCATCGCCCGCCGGATGCGCCGGCATGCGCGCACAGAGCACCGAAAATCCGGCGCGGTGCAGGGCTTCGGCCAGGCTCTTCAGCTGCTTGGGGCCCCCGGTGCTGCCGTGCAGCAGCAAAACGCCGCCGCGGGAGCGCTCGTTCACCTTGAGGAACGCGCGGTCCTCGCTCGCGATGCCGAGGGCCTCTTCGGTGAGCGCGGTCTGCTGGGCGTAGGCCCGCAGGAGCGCGAGGCGGCTGCGCGGGTCGCCCTGGCCTTCCTTGATGTGGTTTTCCAGTTCCCAGATGTTCTTACCCAGAATCTGTTCGGTATCCTCGCTCACGCCCTTGGTCCTCGTCTTGGTTCGTTCGGGTTTTCGTCCTTGGCGGCTCTGAAGACGGGCTAATGTAGCACAGCTGCGCCTCCAGCGCGCCCTTTCCTCGTCTCTCAACTGGCGCGCGCCGCGCCGGCCGCCAGCCGGATGAGATCCTGCGCCATGAGAGACTTGAGCTCGGCCTCGTTCTCGCGCTGCAAGGCCGCTTTCAACTCGAAAGCCCCGGTCGGATCCCCCAGTTCGGCCAAATACCAGCTGGCCGTCTCGCGCAGCACCGGCGAGGGGTCCTTCAGGAGCGCGCGGGCCGCATCGAGGCAATCCGAACGCCTCAGGTTGGCGGCCACGATGAGGGCGTTGCGCAAGAGGCCCTCGCGGCGCGGGCGCCACAGGGGCGTACTCTTGAAGCGGCGCCGGAAATTTTCTTCGTTCAAACCGAGCAGTTCGGGCAGGGTGATTCCGCTCACTGCGGGTCCCGCCGCGGTGAAGTCCTCCTGCGCGGGATCCTGCCCGCGGCGGTTCGCGCGGTGCGCGATGGGACACGAGCTCTGGCAGAGATCACAGCCGAAGAGCCACGCTCCCATCGAGGGACGCAGCGCGCGCGGAATGGTGCCGCGATGTTCGATGGTCAGATAGCTGATGCAGCGGCTGCTGTCCAGAACTCCCGGAGCTACGAAGGCATCGGTGGGACAGGCGGGTTGGCAGGCGCGGCAAGTGCCGCAAGAGCCCATGGCGCGCTCCTCCTGAAGCGGCCCCACCGACAACTCCAGGTCGCAGACCATCACGCCGAGAAAGGCCCAGCTCCCGTGCCTCGCACTCAAGAGCAGTCCGTTCTTTCCCAGCCAACCCAAACCCGCGGCTGCCGCGAGCTGGCGCTCGAGCGCGGGACCGGTGTCGACATAGGCGTGCCGTTTCACAGGACGCGGTGACAGAGCGGACTCCAGGCGATTGCCGAGTTCCTCCAGACGCTCCAGGAGGATTTGATGATAGTCCTTGCCGCGCGCGTAGCTGGACACGAAGGGGGCAATGCCGTGTTCCTCATCCAAAGGCAAGAGGCGCGCGGGATACGCGCTGGCTACCATCAGCACCGACCGGGCCCAGGGAAAACGCTTGCGCAGATCCAAACGGACCTCGGCGCTGCTCTTCAGCCATTCCATCTGGGCCTGGTAGTCCTTGGCAAGCCAGTCCCGCAGACGCGACTCCTCCTGTGGCAAAGCACAGGGAGCCACCCCGGCGGCGGAGAAGCCGCACTCTGAGGCGAGCTTGGAAATCAGGAGACGTGTCGCCGCTTCCTCCGGCGTGATGCCGTCTCCCTCGGGTTTCATCGCGCCGTGGTTTGTGCTGCGATTCCGTGATCGAGAATTCCCATCATCGTGCGGACCAGTTCTTCGGGGGAGCCGTCACGCTGGGGGCTATACCAAGTATAGATCCAGTTGATCATGCCGAAGACCGAGAGAGTCGCACGCCGGCGCTCCTCTTCCTCCCAAGCACCGCCGCTCAATTCGTCGATGACCTTGGACACGATCTGGTAGTACTCCCGCTTCATGTCGTCGATGTGTTGCCGATAGCCCCCGTCCAGAGAATTGGCCTCGTGACTCAACACACGCATCTCGGTGACGTTTTGCGTGAAGAACTCCAGATGATTGCGCACGATCTCCTCGAGCTGGCGCCGCGGATCACTGATTCCCGCAAGGCGTTCCTTGAGACGGTCCAGCACTTCGCGGAAGCAGAAACTCTGGATGGAGAAGAGGATCTCCTCCTTGCCGGAAAAGTAGTGATACATCCCGGCCAGTGACATGCCGGTGACCTTGGCGATGTCGCGCATGGACGCGTGATGGTATCCCTTCTCGCTGAAGACCTGGGCGGCACCGCTCAATACCACGCGCGATTTTTCGTCGTGTTTCTTGGCTTGATCCATGGCAGTCCATCCTCAATGGAGACGCAGATTCGAACCGACTATCCGCCTCCGCCCAAAGGTCGCGCGGGCTGAGCCCCGCGCGCACGAGCCTAGGCCGAGGGGTAGTTGGGGGCTCCCTTGGTGACCTGGACGTCATGGGGATGACTCTCCCGCAATCCGGCCGGGCTCACCCTTAGGAATGTCGTATCTGATTTTAAGGTCTCCAAATCTTTTGCCCCGCAATAACCCATTCCGGCGCGCAATCCGCCCATCAACTGGTGCACCGTATCCTTGAGGGGACCCTTGAAGGCCACGCGACCCTCGATTCCCTCCGGCACCAGTTTGGCCGCCTCCGTTTCGTCCTGGAAGTAGCGGTCTCCCGAGCCCTGCTGCATCGCCCCCACCGAACCCATTCCCCGGTAGACCTTGTAACTGCGGCCTTCGTAGAGAATCAACTCGCCCGGGCTCTCCTGGGTGCCGGCCAAGAGCCCGCCCACCATGACGCAGTTCGCTCCGGCGGCCAGGGCCTTCACGATGTCTCCGCTGTACTTGATGCCCCCGTCGGCGATGAGGGGAATGCCGGCTCCGCCGCAGACTTTCGCGACCTCCCAGATGGCGCTGATCTGAGGCACCCCGATCCCGGCCACCACGCGAGTGGTGCAGATGCTGCCCGGTCCCATGCCCACTTTCACGGCATCACAGCCGGTATCCAGCAGCGCCCGCGCGGCCTCCTGGGTCGCGATGTTGCCCACCACGAGCGGCAGCTCGGGATACTGCCTCTTGATGAGCCGCGCGGCCTGCAGGATGTTGCGGCTGTGTCCGTGCGCGGAGTCGAGGGCGATCACGTCCACTCCCCGTTCCACCAGCCGCTCCAGGCGTTCCTCGAGCAGAGGATCGGCCCCCACCGCCGCGCCGGCACGCAGGCGCCCGTGCTCGTCCTTGCAGCTGTTGGGGTAGTCCAGCTTCTTCTGGATGTCCTTGATGGTAATGAGCCCGCGCAGCATCCCTTCTTCGTCGACCACCGGCAGTTTCTCGATGCGGCCGCTGTGCAGAATGCGCGCGGCTTCCTTCAGGGTGGTGCCCACCGCTGCGGTGATGAGATTTTCTTTCGTCATCACCGCCTCGATCGGCTGGTGGGGATCCTCCAGGAAGCGTAGGTCGCGGTTGGTCAGGATGCCCACCAACTTGCCTTCGCGGGTGATGGGCACTCCGGAAATGCGGAACTTCCGCATGACCTCCAGGGCCTGGGTCACCTGATCCTCGGGGCTCAGGGTGATGGGCCGGCTGATCATCCCGCTCTCGCTGCGTTTGACCCGGTCGACCTGATTGGCCTGTTCCTCGGGGCTCATGTTCTTGTGGATGAAGCCCAGTCCCCCCTGACGGGCCATGGCAATGGCCATCTCCGCCTCGGTCACGGTGTCCATGGCGGCCGAGACCAGGGGGATCTCCAGGGAGATCTGCCGGGTTAGGTAGGTTTGCACTTTTGTTTCACGTGGTAGGACTTCGCTGTAACGCGGTACCAGGAGGACGTCGTCGAAGGTGAGTCCCTCACCCTGGATTCTATCGCTCATCGGAGCTCAGCTCCCGCGGATGGGTGCGACGCAAGGGGAACGGCAGGTGGCCGGTAGAATAGGCCCGGGAAGGGACAGGGTCAACCGACGCGCCCGCGCCGCGGGCTTCAGGGCTGTACGGACTTCACCTGGGCGGAGAAGATGACCGCCACCGTGACGTGCTTGCCCTGCGGGAGGTCGACTCCAGACGCGTCGGTCTCGCAGGCGGGAAAGTTGACGGTGCCCTCCACCTGCGCCGGATTGACCTTGGTGAAGACCAGAAGGCCGTCGCTGTCGTCGGTGCGGAAATCCTGGCGCGTGTCCGCCGAACGCACCGTCAGCTGGCCATGCCAGGCGTTTTCCAGCGCGTTGTTGACGGGGAACGAGGCCTTGCGAACGATCAGATCGCCCACCGGCCCACTCAGGCTGAGGGTGCTCCCCCCCTGCATCTCGAAACCGAGGCTCAGGCGGGCGTCGCTGCCGCCCGTGGGCACCATGAGCTCGGCGACATCGCCTTTGGCCTGCGATTGCAGGTCGCCGGTGATCGACCACTGCACCGCATAGTCGCTGGGCGGCGGCGGCTCGAAGGTCTCCTCATCCTTCGAACCGCAGGCTACGAGAAACAGGACCAGGGCACAGAGGGAAAACGACATTCCACGGGCGTGCATGACGGTTCCTTTCCCGACGCGCGCAAGCTTCGCGTGCGTCACTTAAGCGCGCGGCCGCGCCAGGGACTTGTTCAGAAGCATCCACATCATCACCGCGAGACCACCCAGGGAGAGAAGGTCGAGCCACCACCCTCCGGTGACCCAAGACTGCGGCATCCAGGGCATCGGGACGTGAGAGACGATCAAGATGGCAATGAGAATGCTCGCGATCGCCTCTCCGGCCACCAGCCCGCTGCCGAACAAGAGGCCGCGTTGGATCGCTTGCTGTTGCTCCTGGGCATCGTCGCCGCGCCGCTTGGTGCGCGCTTCGACATACTTGTAGACCCCGCCACCGATGATGATGGGGAAGGTGACCGTCCAGGGAAGGTACATCCCCACCGCCAGGGGCATGGCGTGCAAGCGAAACTTCGTATTGCGGGGTTCGAGGAAGATCCGGTCGATGAGAATGGCGGCCACCCCAACCAGGGCGCCGTAGCCGACGAGGTTCCAGGGAATCTGCTCGCCCTTGCCGAAGATTCCTCCCACCAGTTTCTCGAACATGACTCCCTGGGGCGCCTTGAGCGCCTCCACTCCGGCGCGGGCCGGCTCCCCGATTCCGTAGGCCTTCTGTAAGAGCGTCATGGTGGGCGCGATGATGAAGGCGGGAACGATGGTCCCCAAGATCTCGCCGGTCTGCAGCGCGCGCGGGGTGGCGCCCACGATGTGTCCGATCTTGAGGTCCTGGCAGATGTCGCCGCTGGTGCAAGTGGCGCAACACACCACTCCGGCCACGCCCAGGGTGGCAAGCATGCCCGCCTTGCCGGTATAGCCCAGGGCCAAGAGCAGGCCCGCGGTGAAGAGCACGGTGCAAATCGTCATGCCCGACACGGGACTGTTGCTCGAACCCACCAGTCCCACGATGTAGGCCGCGACCGCCACGAAGAAGAAGCCCAGAATGAAGAGCAGCACCGTGGCCAGTGCGGCCGTGCTCAGATGCGTGGTCATCATCCAGTAAACGAGGAAGCTCAAGATGATGCTCGCGACGAGCAGAGTGAGAAGCGTGCGGCCGGTGATTCCGCGCTCGGTGCGCGGCATCTTCGAAGTGTCTTCCAGCCCCATGACGCCGTGCATCGCGGTGCGCAGGGCGGTGCCCATGCTCGGCGCGATCTTGATGATGGAGTAAATGCCGGCCACCACCATGGCGCCGATGCCGAAGTAACGAATCTGCGCGTCCCACACGTCCATCAACACTTGGGCAGTGCCACCGCTGAAATCCATACCGTTGGCCAAGAACGGCAGTGCGCCCACGAAGGCCACCGCGCCGCCCAAGAACACCAGGAGAGATACCTCCCAGCCCACGATGAAACCCACCGCGGCCAGCATGGGCGAAATGTCGGTCCCCAGGTAGAAACCGGTCTTGCCCACCCTGAAACCCACTTCGACGGTGCCCTTGAAGATCCCCACCACCGAGGCCAGGCCCTTGAAGAGCATGCCCCAACCCAGCGCGGCAAAGATTCCGCGCATCTCGCTGCCACCCTTGTCGCCCGCCTTTAGGACCTCGGCACAGGCCACTCCTTCGGGAAACACGAGTTCGGGTTGTTCGATGATCATGGGACGGCGCAGCGGAATCATCATTACGACGCCCATGACTCCGCCGGCAATCGCGATGAGAGTGGTTTCCCAGTAGTTGAAGTGCTGCCAGATACCCAGGAGCACGATCGCGGGCACGGTGAAGATGATCCCCGCCGCCAAACTCTCGCCCGAAGAGGCGATGGTGTGGACCACGTTGTTCTCCAGGATGGTACCGCGGCGCAGCAGTCCACGAAGCACTCCCATGGAGATGACAGAGGCGGGAATCGCGGCGCTCACGGTCATGCCGGCGTACAGTCCGACGTAGATGTTGGCGGCGCACATGATGATGCTGAGAATCAGGCCCAGGCCCAGAGCGACCGCGGTCAGCTCCGGCAGGCTCTTCTCGGCCGGAATGTAGGGGCGAATCTCACTCAAGATGAAACTCCGGATCAGAGGGAATCGGGCAGAGCACTGCGAGTGTGCTGCTTCACCCAAGGACGCGGCAATACAAAATCCGGATTCATTGGCTCGAAGAAAAGGACTATTCGCCCCGAATTGAAGCGAAGTTGCTTAAACCATCGGCTCGTGATGCATGAAGTAGCGCGCCACCATCACCACGAACACGCCAACTACCCACAACACCATGGCAAGATAGCCCAAGAGGCGAGCCCAGCGGATTTGATCCTCACCCCGATAGCGGCCAGGGGCCGCCTCTAACGCGCGTTGCGCGCGCGCGGCCAGGATGAAGCCGAGAATCGTTCCTACCACCGGCATGACCGAGAAGCCCAGCGCGGAGAAGACGAGAGCCCGGATGGCGAGACGATGGATGGGAGGGGGCGGCTCTGGAGGCGTTCTTTGCGGGATCTCGCCGGGACTTTCGGCCATCGTTTCACTCCTTCAATTCTTCCAATGCGGGCCGCCCCGGCTTCAGGGAAAAACGCTCACGGGTGCGGCAGTAGTCGTAGTGACCCATGCGTCCGATGAAGTCCAGTCTCTCCTTGTCCAGATAGAGATTCTCGTCCGCGAGGCCATCCTCCAGGTGGATACATACCACTTTCCCCAGCACGACGTTCCCACCGGCGGGAGCGCCCGGATTCATGTGGATCACTTGCAGGGTCTCGCATTCGAAGGCCAGTGGAGAAGCGGCCACCCGGGGCGGAGTGACCACCGTGCTCGCCTTCTGCTTCAGTCCGGAGAACTCGAATTCGCTCTCCCCGTAGGGAAGAGGCTCGGCGCATCCCACGACGCGGTGAATGATGGAATCGACCGCGACGTTCACCACGAACTCGCCGCTGCCGCCTTCACTCTTCGGCTTGCAGTTGCGCAGAGTGTCCTTCTCCGCGCCGCGAGCGTCGTTGGCGGGACAGAAGAGCAGGCTCATCGGATCGCTTCCCACGCCGTTGAAGAAGGAGAAGGGAGCCAGATTGAGACTCCCATCCGGAGAGATGGTCGAAACGAGGGCGATGGGACGCGGCGCGATGCCTTGGATCAAGAGCTTGTAGCGCTGACGAGTCTCCAGCTCCCCGGGGAACAGGGCTCTACTCATATTTTGACTCCAGGTCTGAAGCGGAGGCCCTGTAGTATCGAGACCCAGAGCCCTCAGTGTCTAGCTTGAAGCTAAGCCGCAAGCGAAAGAAGGCTACTTTGAAGAGAATCCGCGACCGCCTGATCATCTTCGACATCGACGGAACTCTGCTGCTGAGCGGAACGGTAGCTCGGGAGTTGTTTGAGCGGGCCTTCGAAGAGGTCTTTGCAATGCCGCCGCTTCTGAACGATCTCTCGTTCGCGGGACGTTGCGATCGCGGCGTGGTGTCTCTCCTCTTGCAGCGCGCGCAGGCGAGCGAACGGCTCGCCAGCGAGTTTCCGCGTTTCGCGGCGCGCTACGCCGTGCTCATGCGCGAACAGTACCCCACCGCGAGAGGGCCCCGCCTGATGCCCGGCGCGAAGGAACTCTTGTTCGCGCTGCAAGAGAAGCCCGAGGTAGTGCTGATGATCGGCAGCGGCAATCTGCCACAGACCGCGCAAGTCAAGTTAGAGCGCTTCGGACTGGACACCTTCTTCGTGCACGGCGTGTACGGAGATCTTCACGAAGAGAGGGCTCCACTCTTCGCGTCCGCCCTGGAGCTGGCGCGCGAGGAACTCGGCTGGAGCGGGGCGCGTGAGCGCTCATGGATCGTCGGTGACACCGTCAGCGACATCGAGGCGGCCCGCGAAGTCGGCGTGAAGTGCCTCGCGGTCGCAACTGGCCCCACTCCGGCGGATCTCTTGCTAGAGGCACGGCCCGATTCTCTTTTCCCCGATCTCTCCGCCCTAGAAGACGTCCTCGCTGTCCTCTTGGCCTGATTCCTCCACCAGGGAGCGATTCTCAGGCGCCGGCTGCTCGGCCGCTTCGGCCAGGCGAGCCGCGTCGCCGTTGCGCAGGTGGATGTCGCGCTGAGGAAATGGAATCTCGATGCCGGCCTCTTTGAGCTTGTACCAGATGCTGAAGAGCAGCTCACTGCGCACTCTGGGTTCCAGCATCTCGTCGTTCAACCAGGCGCGCAGTTCGAAGTCGATCGAAGAATCGCCGAAGTTGCGAAAGAGGACACGCGGCTTGGGCTGGGGCAAGAGCTCCGGGTTCTCCTTGGCCGCGTCCACGAGAACCTTCTCCACTTCCCTCGGATCGGATCCGTAACTCACGCCAACGCGAATGTCGATGCGGACCTTCGAATCGCTCAGGCTGTAGTTGGTCACCGGGTTGGCGACCAGGAGCTTGTTGGGCACCACGATCTCGTGTCCGCTGCGGTTGCGCACGACCGAGCTGCGCAGTCCGATGCGCAGTACCTTGGCCACGCCACCCTCCATCGAGACGATGTCACCGCGCTTGATCGTGCGCTCGAAAAGCAGAATGAGGCCGCTGGCGAAGTTCTGCACCAAATCCTGCAGCCCGAAGCCGATGCCCACGCCCAAAGCGCCCAAGCCAATCTGCAGAGTGCCCAGGTCGAAACCGATGGTATCCAGGGCCACCATCACTCCGACCACGATGAGCACGTAACGCAGCACGGTCCCCAGCGCTTCGCTCAACGGGCGGTCCATCCCCATTCTCGGGAGCACTCGTCCGCCCAGGAGGTCCCCCAGAAAGCGAGCCCCAGCGAAGAAGAGGAGCAAAAGAGCGATCCCCAGAAGCACGGAGAGGCTGGAGATGTCGCGCTCGGCGAGGTGAAACAGAGGCCGGTTGAGCCAGGCGAGCAAGCTTCCCAGGGCTCCGATTTGCTGCAATCCGGCCAGCACGAAGAGCACCGGCAAAACCACGAAGCGGATGCGGGCCTTGCGACGCGGATCGGATACCAGAACGCGCGAGAGCGCGCTGATGATCCGGAACACGAGGAAGAACCCCAAAACCGGCAGAACCCGGCTTTCCTCGACCGCCACCTGGGGCGCGTACGCGCGGATGAGCCAATCCATCAGGGAGAGAACCGCGACGGCCACCAGGGGCCAGATCGCCACGTGCACCACGACCATCGAGAGCATTCTCAAACTGCGCTGGCCGGGGGGCTCGCCCTGGATGCGCCGGCGAAGAGGGCGACAGAAAAGGCGCGCCAGGGGATAGGTGAGAAGAGTGAGCGCCAAGAGAATGGCCAGATCCCGCACCCAACTCGGTTGCGAAAGATCGGTCAACACCTGCATGCTCAAGAGGGAATGTTCCATGGAACCTCAGTGGAAAAAGCGGGCTTTCAAGACGCCGAAGCTGGGGGCTTCGCTGGGCACCATCGTGTCGATCTGCACTTCGAGCACGAGATCGAAGAGAAGGATGTTGTCCTGGATGGAAGGGCAGGCTTGGGGGTCGGAAATGCCGTACAAGTACAGCATGCCACTCGTGCCGTCCAGCAGAAAGCTGCAGGCGTTGGTGCCGTCGTAGCAGTTGGCCGAACTGTCTCCGGCCGGAATGATGGACGCGTCCATGGTGGCGTTGGGATCGGACAGCAGCACCAGGAGTTCGTTGCCGGTATGAATGTTGTAGGAGGTGAGATCGACCTGGTAGTTCTCTCCGGAGAATCCGGGGTTGCTGAGGATGGGCACGTCGACCCCGGTCACGAAGCCGAAGTTGCTCTGGTCGATCGCGCTGTAGAAGTCGACCGCGATGGTGCCGGGGTAGGAGGCGCCCAAGTCGATGACGGCAAAACTGACCCCCTTCAGATCGAGGGAGTCCGTGTCGGCCTGCGGCGGGTAGATGGTCCCGGCGGCTTCCGTGGGGTACAGCCCCAGCGTATGATCGATGCTGGGCACCCCATCGCTCCCGCAGTTCAGAACGCGCGGCTGAAGGGAAATCGCGGGGAAGGCTGCGCTCGGCGCGGCCGCCTCTCCCGAGGGACGAGAGCGGGCCGCGATCTGCCGGGAGAGTTGCGAGGGCACGACGGTCGCCGGGGTCGACCGCAGTCGCACGCCGGTCGCCTCGCGCGCCCAGGCCTCCCTTGCGGCGAGAAGACTCAGAAAAACGACCAACACCAAAGGTAGCTTGCGCATGCTCGGGCTCCTGGGGAATGTGGTGCCATCTCGTAGCCATCGCGTCGGAATACGATGACTTCAGTGTAGTGACCTCTCTCGCGTCAGGGCAAGGACGCAGCACAAGCACCGAGATTGATGCAGCCGGAGCGACGTGCTAGCCTCTCTGCCTAACTTGGCATTCCTTCTCCTACCCACGGACTCGATCGATTCATGAGCCGCATTCGAATTTGCCTTCTGCTGCTTTGCGCAATGCTGAGTCTTGCCCCGGCGCAAGAAGCGCGCGCCACGGTGGGTTGGGAGCATTTTGCCGCACCCGCGGTGGTCGCCGGCGCCCGGCTTCTCTCTCCGAATCTGAAGGTGTTGCTCGAATACGAGTACGGTCATCTCGCTCTGAGCGATCTGGCCAACTTTTCGAGCTACCGCATCACCGGCACGGGTACGCTCGACACCTATCGCGACTATCGCTATGCACTGCGCAGCGAGAACACGAATGGTTTCCGGCTCGGCATTCGCCTGCGCGAGCAACTCGATCTCTACTGGACGCGCATGGCTGCCGACAGCCGTTACCAGGTGTGGGTGGACGGCGAGGAGCAGGTTTCCGATCCCGCGGGAGTTCCGCGCGTGGACCTACCGAAGGTACATGTGCGCCAGGACATTCTCAGCGCGGGTTGGCACTTCCGTTCCTTGCAGTGGCAGCGAATCTCGCCCACCGTGCACGCTGGTGTGGGATGGACGCTCACGAGTCAGGACGAGGGCTTTCAGGCGACCTACCGGCCGGCCGTCGACAACAGCGACAGCCGCTTGACCCTGGAATTGGGAGGCGGACTCGATTGGAATTGGCGCAAGATCGAAATCGGAATCGATGTGCGGACCTCTACCTTCCGCTGGGAATCCAAGGATAACCAGGTGTCCGCTTCACAGATCTGGACGTGGATGGGAAGCCTCCACGGCGGCATTTTGTTCTAGCGGTTCACTGTCGGCGCGGTCGCGCCTTATCAATAATCGTCGTCGTCGTCGACGAAATCGCCGTCGAGAACCTCGTCATCCAGATCCTCGTCATCGAGGTCCTCGTCATCGAGATCATCATCATCCAGGAGGTCCTCATCGTCGAGCTCGTCGTCGTCGAGTTCGTCCTCGAATCCCTCGTTGTCGAAATCATCATCGAAGTCGTCCGCGATGGCGAGATAACGCCGGGCCGATTTCATTTCCACGCTCATCGTACCTCTCCGTAGATCTGAACGTTGAACGATCTGAGTTGGGATCCAACCAGAGACACTTCCGCTAGATAGTCTTTCCGCCCAGGGCGCCGCAAGAGAAAAATCTCAGCCCTTGAGGACCCCCACAAAGGGGAGGTGGCGGTACTTTTCCTGCCAGTCCAGGCCGTAGCCGATCACGAACTCGCTGGGGATGTCGAAGCCGACCCAGTCGACCGGAACCTCGATGACCCTGGCCTTCACCTTGTTGAGGAGGGCCACCACCTTGAGCGAGTTCGGGCGCCGAGCCCTCAGAATCTGCAGAAGATAGGCCAGGGTGTGGCCCGTATCGACGATGTCCTCCACCAGGATCACATCCCGGCTGGTGATGTCCTCCTTGAGGTCCTTTACGATTCGCACCACGCCGCTGGACTCGGCCTGGCCGTGGTAGGAGCTTACGCTCAAGAAGTCGATCTCGTGCAGCAAGGACAGCCGGCGCTGCAGATCGGCGTGGAACATCACCCCGCCCTTGAGAATGCTCACCACGATGGGGACGCGGCCTTCGTACTCGGCCGAGATCTCCCGGCCCAATTCCGTGACCCGCCGTTGGATGTCCTCGCTCGAGATGAGGACACGGTCGATCAAGGGATCACGATCCACGTATTCCTGGTCGTCGAACGTCACTCGTTTGCTCCTTGGTAACCCGCTTCGGCCCGACCTCGTTGGATGAGGATGTCTTGAACCTTGGCGCAGATCATGTCGATCGCCACCGTATTGTGGCCTCCCTCGGGAATGATGAGCTGAGCGTAGCGCTTGCTCGGCTCCACGAACTGTAGATGCATAGGCTTCACCGTCTCGCGGTACTGGCGAATCACCGAATCCATGCTGCGCCCGCGTTCGGAAATGTCGCGTTCGAGGCGCCGAATGAAACGTTCGTCATCTTCCACGTCGACGTACAGGCGGATGTCCATCTGTCCGCGCAGCTCGGGGCTTTCCAGGACGAGGATGCCTTCCACGAAGAGAATGTCAGCGGGCGTCACCGGCTCCACCTGGTCGCTGCGACGCTGGGTGGTGAAGTCATAGACAGGAACAGCGACTTTCTTGCCCGCGCGCAGCGCGGCCAGGTGCTGCACCAGAAGGGAAGTCTCGAACGCTCCCGGATGGTCGTAGTTGATGCGGTGGCGCTCCGATGCGCTCAGATCGGGCCGGTCGAGATAGTAGGAATCATGGTGGATGATCTCCACCGTCTTGCGCGGAAAGCGCTCTCGCACTTTGAGAGCGACCGTGGTCTTGCCACTGCCGCTCCCCCCACCGATTCCGATGATGACGGGGGGATGCTGGATGTCCGAGGTGGTCATGGTTGTCACTCTTCGTGATCGCCGCAGCAGTGGATCCTTGCAGAGCAGCTGGTTTGCCCGAGACGAGCTTCCACGACTTCGGACACGAGTAGCCTAGCGGCGCAAGCTGGGGGCGTCAACGGGACGCGTCGTGTGCTGCCGAGCCCTCGTGCCGTGGCGAGACGCGCCGTGTTCGAGGCCAGGATGGTCCAGGACCGGCTTGACACTGCGAATTTCGTTGCGGATGATCAAACCCATGACACATCTCGTGGGGCTCTTGGGCCTCGTCGTTCTCATGGGGCTCGCCTGGCTCTTCTCCACCAACCGCCGGGCTGTTGATTGGCGGCTGGTCGGCTCCGGCCTCCTCTTGCAGCTTGCCTTTGCCGCGATCGTCCTACTCCTCCCTCCCGGCCGGGCCTTCTTCGACTTGATTCGCCAGGTCGTCACCCGTTTTCTGGCCTTCACCTACGAGGGCAGCGAATTTGTCTTCGGCGATCTGGCCCGGCCCAATGGAAGCGTGGGGATGGTCTTCGCCTTTTACGTGCTGCCCTCGATCATCTTCTTCAGTGCCACCATGTCGGTGCTCTACCATCTGGGCATCATGCAGCGGGTGGTTTCGGTCATGGCGCGCTTCATGACCCGCGTCATGGGGGTGAGCGGCAGCGAGAGCCTCTCGGTGGCGGCCAACGTCTTCATCGGCCAGACCGAAGCCCCCCTGGTGGTGCGGCCCTACATCGCGCAGATGACCCAGGCGGAATTGATGGTGCTGATGACCGGGGGCTTCGCCACCATCGCCGGCAGCGTCCTGGCCGGGTACATCTCCTTCGGAATCGACGCGGGCCATCTCCTGGCGGCCAGCGTGATGAGCGCGCCCGCCGCCCTCGTCATCGCGCGCATCATGGTCCCCGAGACCGAGGAGAGCCTCACCCGGGGCAAGGTTCAGCTCCATCTGCCCAAGACCACCGCGAATTTGGTGGAAGCGGCGGCCGAGGGCTGCTCGCAGGGGATGAAGCTGGCCCTGAACGTGGCCGCCATGCTCATCGGGTTCATCGCGCTCATCGCGGTCTTCGACGCCATCTTGGGCAAGGGGGCCTCTCTTATCGGACTCAGCTGGTGGCCGTCCAGCCTGCACGAGCTCTTTGGCTACCTGCTGTGGCCCATCGCGTGGGTGATGGGGGTTCCGGCCCACGACTGCTTCAAGTTCGCCGGACTCTTGGGCACCAAGATCTCCATCAACGAATTCGTGGCCTACGCCGACCTGGCCAAATACGAGCACACCGCAGCCCTCAGCCCGCGCGCTTCGGTCATCGCCACCTACGCACTGTGCGGCTTCGCCAACTTCGGCAGCATCGGCATCCAGCTGGGGGGCATCGGACCTTTGGCCCCCGAACGTCGCGGGGACCTGGCCCGTCTGGGCCTACGGGCCATGATCGGCGGCGCGCTCGCCTCCTGGATGACCGCCACCATCGCCGGCCTCATGATCTGAACCTTCGCGCGCTGCGCCACCGCGGTCTCCAGGGGGAGCGCCCCCGGCAGGGAGGGTTCGCATTCTGCCGGGACCCTCCGCCGTGCTCGATCCTTGTACCTTCGAAATAGTTTTCTCAAGCTCTTCTAAAGGCTTGAGTTAAAGCGCCTGGGGGACGCGCCCTCCGAGGAGGTCTTTGGTTCTACAAAATATTATGTTTGCGCTTTATCTTCTTATTTTTGGCCCTACGGAACGCGAACTTGCTGGCACCACACCCCCGCCCCGGGCCAGCGAGAAAGCTCCGACGCAGCGACGCCCCAGACCTGCGCAGAAGAAGGGAGGCGAAGCGCGCTCGGTAGCGACGATTGGACAGCTTCGGCTGCCCGCTATATATAGGTAGCTCTGCGGCAGCAGTAGGCGGCGCCGGGCGCCGATTCTCCCCCCGTCTCAGCTCTGCCCGCGGATCTGAGGCCTGGAGCAGCATTGCGCCCCGGCCAAATTGGTCTCCCTACGAAGAATGATGGGGTTTTGAAGTTCATGGCGAAGAAGACCACCCGTAGCAAGATGCCCAAGACCGACGGCAAGCAGCTCGTCATCGTCGAGAGCCCGTCCAAGGCGCGAACCATCAACAAATATCTGGGAAAGGACTTCGTGGTGGTCGCCAGCGTGGGCCACGTACGCGACCTCCCCAGCAAGAACCCCAAGGGAGACAAGTCCCCGGTCCCGGGAATCGATCTGGAGAATCACTTCGAGCCGCGCTACGAAGTACTCAAGGGCAAGTCCAAGCTGGTGAGCGAGCTGAAGCGCGCCGCCAAGAACGCGCGCGAGGTCTGGTTCGCCACCGACCTCGATCGCGAGGGCGAGGCCATCGCCTGGCATCTGGCCGAACTCGTGGGGATCACCCCGGAGGAAGCCAAGCGCGTCATCTTCAGCGCCATCACCCGCGATGAGATCGATCATGCGTTCAAGGACCCGCGTGCCATCGACATGGATCGCGTCAACGCGCAGCAGGCGCGGCGCATCCTCGATCGCATCGTGGGCTACCAGGTTTCTCCGCTCTTGTGGAAGAAAGTGGCGCGCGGACTTTCCGCGGGCCGCGTACAGAGCGTCGCCGTGCGCCTGGTGGTGGAGCGCGAACGCGAGATCCGCGCCTTCGTGCCGGACGAGAGCTGGCAGATCCTGGCCAATTTCCACGGCGATACTGCGGTGGGCGAGAGCTTGAGCACCGATTGGGCGGCCCTGCTCGCAACGCGCGACGACAAGGGAAAACCCCCCACGCAGAAGGAGCTCAATGCGTGGCTCGCCAAGAAGGAAGCGGTGCGCGCCGAGTTGGTCAAAGTGGCCGGAGAGAAATTCGAACTCGAACTGAAGGGCATGATCGACGGCGTGTCCCAGGATGAGAAGTTCAAGGACGCGTCGGCCCAGGACAACACGCCCGCCGTGCTCGAAGTGGCGCGGCTGGCCGGTTTGCAGTCCATCCAGACTGAGGTCACTCAAGATCCCAAGGGCAAGGGCCCGGCGCGCTATCGGCGCACGGTCCGCGGAGAAATCGATCCCGCGGCCAAGTACAGGGTGAGTTCGATCGAATCCAAGCGCACCAGTACACGCCCCGCCGCTCCCTTCATCACCTCCACTTTGCAGCAGGCAGGATCCTCACGCTTGGGATTCGCTGCGCGGCGCACCATGCAGGCGGCGCAGCAGCTCTACGAGGGAGTCGACATTCCTGGCGAGGGACCGACCGGTTTGATCACCTACATGCGAACCGACAGCACCCGCCTGAGTGGCGATGCGCTGGCGATGGCGCGCGAGTTCATCTCAAAGGAATACGGCCACGAGTACTTGCCCGAGAAGCCCAATTTCTTCTCGTCTTCGAATCGCCAGGCCCAGGACGCGCACGAGGCGATCCGCCCCACCTCACTCGCGCACTCTCCGCAGAAGCTCAAGAAGGTGCTGCGGCCGGATCAGTACAAGGTGTATTCCCTCATCTGGAGTCGTTTCGTGGCCTGCCAGATGAAGCCCGCCCAGTGGGACTCCACCAGCGTGTTCATCGAGGGCGGCATCGACCCCAAACGACCGCTCACCTTCAAGACCCAGGGGCGCACCCTGGCATTCGACGGCTTTTACAGAGTGGCGGGGGTTCCTTTGGCCAGCGATGAACAGTCGCTTCCTCCGCTGAAGGAGAACGACTCACTCTCGCCCTTCGCCATCGAGCCCAAGCAGCGGTTCTCGGCGCCGCCTGCGCGCTATACCGAGGCCAGTCTCATCAAGAAGCTGGAGGCCGAAGGCATCGGACGGCCTTCCACCTACGCCTCCATCATCCAGGTCATTCAGCTGCGCAAGTACGTGGAGCAAATCGAGCGGCGCTTCTATGCCACCGATCTGGGCGAGATCGTCATCGACAAACTGCGCGAGGCGTTTCCCGGCATCTTTCGGGTGGACTACACCAAGAAAATGGAAGCCGAGCTCGACAAGATCGAAGAGGAGCACCACGACTGGATCAGCATGTTGGAGAAGTTCTACGAACCCTTCTCGCAAAAGCTGGAGAAGGCCCTGGAGGAACTGGGGCACGCCAAGGCGGAAACCCAACCCGCGCCCGACGAGTATCGCTGTGGTGCCTGCGGCGCTCCCACCGTCTACCGCTTCGGGAAAAACGGGCGCTTCCTCTCTTGTTCCACCTATCCCAAGTGTCGCTGGGCCAGTCCCATCGATCGCGACGGAAGGCCCCGGCCGGTGGAGGAGACGAACGTGGCCTGCCCCAAGTGCGGCGAGCCCATGATCAAACGGGTGGGTCGCTTTGGTCCCTTCCTCGGATGCCGGCGATACAACGACGAGAAGAACCCCTGTGACGGCATTCTCAATCTGGACAAGAAGACGCACAAGGTGGTGGCACCCTCCCAACCTCCTCTCCAGACCGATCTGCCTTGTCCCAAGTGCGGAAAGCCGCTCAATCTGCGCCTCGGCTTGCGCGGACCCTGGTTGGGGTGCTCGAGCTTTCCCAAGTGTCGCGGCCGCATGGCCTGGACCAAGCTCGACGCGGAAGTGAAGGAGAAGTGGCAGCGCGCTCTGGACGAGCACGTCGCGAAGCACCCCATCCCCATCATCACGACGGTGGACGGGGAGGCGCTCACCGACGAGAGGGGCAAGCCGTTGCCCGATTCGCCGGTTCCCGGCGAGGAACTCCTCAACGTCTGAAACAGAAGAGGCCGGCACCTGAGGTGACCGGCCTCTCCTTCGACCAGCGCATCTCACACCGATGGGCGTGGCTGACCCTCTCAGTTCTTCGTCACGCCCGTTCCTTCGCAGGGATAGTCGGTCGTCGCCGCATTGAAGGCATGCGTGTTGACGTTCGAGTTCTCGTAACAAAGCGACTGCACACCGTAGACCATGCTGTAGGCATGGTAGCCCAGCATGTTCAGCGCCACCGTCACCTGCGCCGAGGTCTGCCCTGTCCAGCAATAGACGAGGATCTTCTGGTCGGTGGGCAGGGTGTTCAGGGTATTGTCGGTCTGCAGGCTCGCCTTGGGAGCGTACTGCACCGCGGTGGGCATGTGGCCCGCGTTGTATTCGGCCGTGGGGAAGTAGTTCACCACGTACCAAGTTCCGTCGTCGGCCGCGATCGAGTCGTACACGTTGGAAATCCCGCGCGAGTTCCAGCCGCTGCCGAACTCGTTGTAGGTACCCCTGACGTAGGCATCCGCGCGCGCCTTCAGAACGTCCAGACCGGTGCCCAAGCCGGTACCCAGCGCCGGATAGCTACCAGGAGCGTTGCAGGCGCAAGGATCGGGAGTCATCCAGGTATTGTAGTCATTGGAGGTCTTTTTCATGTAGTCAGTACCGATGTAATCGGTGTTCGAGGTCCAGCTGCTCATCCCGAACACCAGGTTCACGGCATCGTAGCCCGTGTCGATTCCCAAGAGATTCAAGATGGCGGTCGCGGTGCTGGCCGTCTGGCCGGTAAAGCACACGTTGCAAATCACCTTGTCGGTAGGGAAGTCCCCCGCGTTGACATGGTCGATGATCTCCGAGAGCGACCAGTTCACTGCGCCCTGGATGTGCGCATTGTCGTAGACCGCCGGCGAGCGCCAGTCGACGATGAAGTAATCGTCGGAGGGATCGGCGTTGCCGAAATTGGCGTCGAAGAGCGCCTGGGCGGAGATGTTGACCCCCAGGCCACGGTTCGGCGTCACGTAGGTGCTCAGATAGGCGTCGGTGTAGGGAGAAACCAGCGAGAAGCCGTCCGCCGCGGGCGGGGGATTCGTTCCGTTGTCGTCGTCGCTACAACCGACGAAAGCGAAGACGAGGATCATCATACTTGTGAGAAGCAGCTTGCTCCAACGACTGCGATTCATGGTCATTCCTTTCCTGGTCTGCAATGAGCGAATCCCTCGCGAAGATCATCCCCGAAAGGGACCCGCTCACTCACGATGGTGATCCTCTCGATCACCAGGATGAATTGGGCGCCCCGTCGGGCACCACGAGAGCTTGATTGGCCTGCTGCTCTGCTACCGGCAGAGCGGACAGGTCCGAAGCACGCAGGAAGAAGTCCTTCGCTCCGAGATGCGAGTTGTGACACGCGTCGAAGCAGCTTGTCCCGCTCACCGCCGGGTCCGGCGTGCGATCGGTACGGCGCCGGATGTTGTGCGGCGTGGCCAGCTTCCAGGTCGGTTCGCTGCTGAAGTTGGGCAGCGTGCTCATACCCCAAGCGGCATAGGTGTCGTCCACCACCGGCACGTGGCGCAGGACTACGTACTTCTCGGAGCGGATATCCGACCTGGGGTTGTAACCGATCTTGAAGGTCTCATAGGAAGAACCCGTGATACCCTCACCCGCGTGGCATCCGTTGCAGCTCTTGTAGTTCTGGCTGTGGCAGACCTGACACGCGAACTGCGACAGATGCGTGGTGTGGTAGATGTTGTTCCAATTGGCGTCGGTGCCCGGTCCGTGGCAGTCCGTGCACTTGGCCAGCCCCGGCGCCTCGTAACGAGATTGCGTCGCGCTACCATCGCCGTGCATGTCCGCGCCGTCGTGGCAATCCATGCAACTCATGGCCAAGGGAACGCGGTGGTAGTCGGCTCCGGCATAGTCATTGTTGCCGTAGTACTCGTCTCCGATTCGCGATCCATGGCATGCCGTGCAGTTCAAGGACATGTCCGGAGTGCGGTTCACGCGATGTGCTTTCACGAGTCCGCCGCCCACGGGCTTCGGCGAGGAGATGTGGCAATCGCCACAGCTCACATGACAGCCCCCGCAGGCCGAGCCAAAGCCCGCCATGTACGCCGCGTTATCGCTGATCTTTTGCCCCGATCGTTTTTCGAAGAGGGCATAGTAGGCAGCTTGCGTGGAGTGGATGGCGGTCGTGTAGGTCCCTTTGGCTCCGTGGCAACTCGCCTCCAGGCAGGTATTGTTCGCGCCGTCGCTGGGATCGGCAATGAGACCAGCGTGTGCATCGTCCTTGGTGTTCTCGCCGCTCTGCCCCCCGTGGCAATAGATGCAGCCGAGGGAACCATGGGTGCTGGCCAAGAAGGCAGCACCGTCCGTACCATCGATCAGAACTTTCTTCCATCCCTCAACCTGAGGGATCGATCCGCCTCAGCCCTCCCCCGTGTCGGCGGGGAGGGTGTCGGGGAGGGCGGTGGCCATCAGCATGGCCTGGTTCGTATGGCAACCCTGGCAGGTGGCAACTTGGAGGGCGGGTCCTCCACCCCCGCCATCCCCCGAATCGCTGCTGCCGCAGCCCCAGAGGCCACCCAGCGCCAGCGATCCTGCGGCAAGCCAGAACAAGAACTTATGTGAGACCATTCCTATGGCTCCCTTCTCAGCTCTTCGCCTCAGGCACGGATTGGCCGGCGGAGTCGTTTTCTTCGTTTGCGGCTTTTTCGGGGACTTCCGCCAAAAGCCCGCGCGCGAAAATCGGTACGTTGTTGCAGATGATGTCGAGAGTCTCGTAGCTGACGTCTTCGAGCCTGTTCCAGAACTCGGCATTGACCGCGCAGCCGATTACGAGTCCGACGTAACAGCGCGCGGTAATGCCGGGATCGACTTTGCGGAGTTCCCCGCTCTCGATCCGTTTCTTGAATTCCTTCGCGAGAAAGTTCACGTAGGGCATGCGGAACTCGCGCAATAACTTCGCAGCGGCTTCGTCGTCGGTGACCGAAGTCATCAGAAGCAAGCGAAGCAGCTGGGGGTCCTGCTGCGCGGTGGAGAGCAAGTGCAGCGAGGCGGCACGCAAGAGGTCTTCGACCGATTCCAAGGAGCCGAGGGTTTCCAGATAGCTGCTGATGGCCAGACCGCGCGAACGAGATTCGACGGCCTTTTCGAAGAGGTCGAGCTTGCTGGGAAAGTGTCGGTAGATGGCGGCGGCGGTGATGCCCACGTCTTCCGCCAGCTGCCGCATCGAGGTGCCCGCATACCCGTAGCGGGAGAAGTGCCGCAGGGCGACTTCCAGGATCTGGTCCCGCCGGGACAGCTTGGACGACGCAGGCATCGTGGGGGTCCTCGTTAAAAAGAGAGGAAACGATCTGCTATTTCCGTATCCAGACTAGCTAGCCGTGATTTTCGCCGGCAAGGAGAAAGTTAACGATTCTTCACTTTTTGTAGTCCCGGTATTGTGTTTTCTCTTAACTGCCTGATATGACCTTAATTTAGCTGTTTTGGTCGTCTTAAGAAGTAAACGATCGCTTAACGCCATTCAAACATTCGTTCCGGCTGCGCGAGGGTGCCCGCGACCTGAAGCGATCGGCGCGGGGGGGTCGGCGGCGGGAGGCGATGGGCGCGGGGAGTTGCAACCGGGGCGTTGCGGGTTCACCGCCATCTCTCCCTGGATTCTCGAAACGGCCCGACAGAGAATCACAGGCTGAAAGGGCGTGATAGCGATGGAAAGCGGGTTGAAGGACAAGGTCGTATGCATCACCGGAGCCTCGGGCGGCATCGGCCGGGCGCTCGCGGAGTGCTTTGCGCAAGAGGGCGCTCACTTGGTGCTCTGCGCATACTCACAGCTCGGGGGCCTGAAGAAGTGGGCCGAGGCGCAGAAGTGGAACGAGCCCGCACTGCTAGCGAGTGTCGACGTGCGCCACCCACGCGAGCTGAAGGAACTGTACGCGCGCGCCCGCAAGCGGTGGGGTCGTGTGGATGTGTGCGTGGCCAATGCGGGGATCTGGCCCGAGGAGAGCTTGCCTCTGCACGAGATGAGCGAGGAGAGAATTCTCCACACCGTGGACGTAGATCTCTTGGGTGCCACCTGGACTGCGCGCGCGTTTTTGGCGGGTCTCGCCCAATGCGGGCCGCGCGAGGACGGGCACGGTGCGAGTCTCATCTTCATTGGTTCGACGGCGGGGCGCTTCGGCGAGGCCGGACACTGCGATTATTCCCTGAGCAAGGCGGGGATGTACGGACTCTTGCGCACTCTGAAAAACGAGATCGTACAGCTCGACCCCTTCGGCCGCGTGAACCTGGTGGAGCCGGGCTGGACGGCCACACCCATGGCCGAGGACTCGCTGCAGGACGACGCCGCAATCAAGGGGATTGCGCGCACCATGCCGCTGCGACAGATCGCGCGCGCGGAAGATATTGCACGCGCGGTGGCATTCCTCAGCTCGCCACTCCTGGCGCGCCATCTGAGCGGCGAGGTGCTCACGGTGGCCGGCGGCATGGAGGGCCGGACTCTGTGGCGCGAAAGCGAGATCGAGGCCGACGCAGTGCGCCGCCGCCTCGATCCCGATTGAAAGGACCACTTCCTTGAGAATCCTGCGACTCTCGCTTGGCTCGAATCTGCTCGGCCTCTTCGTCCTCGTGGCGACGGCCCTGACGCCGCTGCAGAGCGCGGCCCTGCAGGATGCGCAGGGGAAAAAGACCACCGACGAGCTGACGCCGGTTCGGCAGCTGGCCAAGCAAGCCGAGGGCGAACCGTACTGGGCACCGCTGCTGCGCCTGCGGGAGGCCGAGGCCCAGTACCGGGATACTCCGCAGTGGAGCGCCTACTTGCAGCTGCGCGCCTACCTCGAGTGTAAGGTGGGCGACCATCATGCAGCGTTGGCGTCCTGGGATGCGGCTTTCACCCCCCCGGATTCCGTGGGGACCCTTCCCGCCGGCATCGTGGCGCGCGATGCGCTCGCGACTTTGAGCGCGGTGGCCGATACCGCCCGGGTGATCATGATCAACGAGCGTCATCACGCGGCCTCCGATCGCTTGCTGACCCTCGCTCTGCTTCCCATCCTGCGCGCCAAGGGCTTCCGCTACCTCGCAGCGGAGGCCTTCAATCCCCGCGACGCCGAGCTCAACGTGCGGTCCTATCCGGTGGCCGCGACGGGGACCTACCTGCAGGATCCCGTCTTTGCCGCGATCGTACGCGAGGCGCGGCGTCTGGGTTACACCCTGGTGCCGTACGAGAGCCTGCAGGGGGAGGAGGCGGGGGACGATAGCATGACCGCCCAACAGCGGCGGGACTTCACGCAAGCGAAGAATCTGGCCCGGGCGACGGTTCAGCAGGATCACGAGGCGAAAGTCCTCGTCCATGCCGGATACTCGCACGTGCTCGAGCGCGCGAGCGAGCGTTTCACCCCCATGGCCCTGTATTTCCATCAGCTTACCGGCATCGATCCGGTCACGGTCGACCAAACGCGCCTCAGCGAACGAAGCAGCCGCGAGTACGAGGCTCCCGCCTATCGCGCCTGCCTGAAGGCGGGACTCTTGAAGGACCGCGCGCTAATCTTGTTTCAGGTCAACGGAAAGCCCTACTCGCCCGCGGCCTTCGCCGTCGACTACCAGGTCTTCACTCCGCGCACACGCTACGAGGATGGGCGACCGGTCTGGATGCGCTGCGGTGGGCTGCGCCAGGCGATACGAGTCGCGGTTCCCGAGGCGGAGGACGAGTGGTGTATGGTGGAAGCCCGAGTGCCGGACGAGCCGGACGAGGCAATTCCACTCGACCGCTGCGAGCTCGAGGGAACGCAGAAGGCGATGCTCTTTTTGCCGCCCGGCAAGAAGTTCATCCTCTGGGTGCGCGATCAGGATGGAGACGTGCTGCGCAAGACCCAGATCATTAATCCCCTTCGCCAGGAAAGAGGCGAGGGAAGCAATTAGGGCGCGGGGAGAACTCTGATGCCGTCAACTTGGGCTCTCGTTCCTTGGATTGCAATGGTGCTCGATGAAACTTGACTCGATGACAGAGCGGGCGAACGCTGACGACAGGAAGCGCGCGAAGGCTGCCGGCTGGCTGGCTGCGGTGTGGATTGGAGCGGTTGCGGGCTGGGTCGACGCGAGCGCTGGATTTCTCCACCCGGTGTCGACGCGTTTGCTGCTGTTCTCTCCTCTCCTCTACGGTCTTTTCGCGCTCGTCGTTTACCTTCTCGCCCGCGTCGTACTGCGATTGCTTTCCGCACTGATGGGCAATCGGGTGAGTTATTTGCGCCACATCGAGAGCCTCGCCTTGGGCGCGACCGCCGGTGCTCTGATCCTGTTCTTCGGGGTATACTTCGTAACCACTTCCACGGTGCCCTTCTTCGCCTCACTCCGTGGCCTGCTCCTGGGATTCGTGGGGGCTACGATCCTGAGCTGGGTGGCCCTCGTGTCGGTTTCGCTCCTGGCCCTGCGCCGATATCCTACCCCGCCTCAGGATCGAGACACGCGCGCTCTCGAGCACCGCGCCGCGCCGTCCCGAGCTTTCTTTCGGCTCTGGCTGCCCTTTACTCCCCTGCTGGCCATCGCGTTCGCCTACGGAATCCTGGCTGGAATCTACTTCGCTCGCGACGGCCACCTCGCTCGCGGGCAGAGCCCGCCGCGGGGATTCGTTCTGGTGAGTCTCGACGCAGCTCGCGGTGATCACTTGACCGCCCTCGGTTACCCACGGCCGACCACGCCGCAGATCGACAAGTTGATTTCCGGGGGTACGGCATTCCGGCGCGCCTACGTGCAGATGCCCGCCTCGGCGCCTGGCCACTCCAGCATGTTGACCGGTCTGCCGCCGCTGTCGCACGGCGTGCTCGTAAACACGGGGGTACTCGACAATCGAATTCTGACCCTGGCCGAACGCTTACGCGGCGAAGGATTTCGTACGGCCGCCTTCATCAACAACTACTATCTGGAGAGTCGATTCGGCTTCGATCAGGGTTTCGAGACCTTCATCGATCAGTACCGTGCTTCCCAGTTGGCCACCTGGGACCCGCGCTTCTTGCTACGCGGGACGGCGCTCTTCCATGCCATCATCCGTGCGACTCGCCGCCCGGGCGCCCGAAACGATGATACGATCAATCTCACCCTAGACTGGCTGCGTAACCGGCCAGCCGGCGACTTCTTCGTGTTTCTGCACATCATGGATCCGCACTCCCCCTATGCGCCGCCGGAGGATCTGCGCCGGAAGTTTCAGTCGCCGGAGGACGACAGGAGAACACATCCCGTTACCGGTGAGAAGCTCGAACCGGTTCGGGACAACGCGGCCCTACGAGCGCGCATCGGCGCACTAAACCCCCATGAGATCAGCGGCATGCGCAATCTCTACGATGGCGATCTTGCGCTGGCCGATCGCAAAGTCGGCAGGCTTGTCGCTGAATTGCGGCGCCTCGGCCTATTCGACTCGACGCTTTTGATGGTCACGGCCGACCACGGCGAGGTTCTCTACGAAAAGGAACACGACTTCGACCACGGTTTCATCTGGAACGGCGATCTCCACGTTCCCCTGGTGATGAGTTACCCGGGACACGTGCCGGCTGGAAGAATCGTGGACGAAGAGGTGCCCGGCGCTGCGATCCCAGCCACCGCCTGTGCGCTGCTCGATGTTCCCTACGAGGAACAGACCAAAGCTGGCTTCTACGGCCCGCTCTTACCCACCGGCCCATCCGAGATTCTGGCAGAGAGTTCTCCCCCTTCCGCTGAGAACGAGGAGAAAATCGTCTGCGCCCTCGCCGGCCTGAAGGACGGGAGCCGGGTCACCGCTGCCATGGGGCCGCGCTACAAGCTGATTGTCTGGCCGGACGGGCGGAGCATGCTCTACGACCTTCAGCACGATCCCTTCGAACTGACGGATCTCTGGCCGCCACAGGATTTCGGCCAGATCGAGGCCGCACGGCGCCTGCGCGAGCACCTGTCCACGTGGCTCGAGACCTCGCAAGCGCAGGCGATCGGGGAATCTCGTCAGGAGGACGACATCGACCGCGAGACGCGCCAGCGTCTGCGCTCGATCGGGTATGTTCACTGAGAGTTGCCGATGGCGATGAGCTAGCCGAAGGAGTCCGGTTTGCCCGCGAACAGATCGTTCGCGAAGGCCAGAAGCAGGCGAGCGAAGTCCTCGCGGCGCGCGGCGCCCACCGCGATGACCTCTTCGTGGCTGACTTCTTCCACTCCGTGCTCGCGAGCGACGTTCGTGATGCAGGAAACGCCCACTACCTTGACGCCCAAGCGGCTGGCGAAGGCCGCCTCCGGACCGGTGGACATGCCGATGGCCGAAACCCCTATCGACCGATAGAAGCCGATCTCTTTGGGCGTTTCGTAGCTCGGTCCCCACAACGATACGTAGGTCCCGGTGGCCACCGGGATTCCGCTTGCGGCCCCGACGTCGACCATGCGCAGGGCCAGTGCTCGATCGAAGGGCCCGTTGTGGGTTGCGGCGCGCAATTGAATTTCGGCGTCGTAGCCCGAGGAATCGTCCGCCACCGGTGGCAACACCAGACCGCGCAAAGCATCGCCGTGAGCATCCAGGAGCCCGGTGAGTGCGACCAGATCACCGGCGCGGGCGTCCGGGCTGGCGCCACCCGCGGCATTGGTCAGAACCAAAACTTCTACTCCGAGCGCGAGTAGGGTCGCGATGGGAAAAAGCACGTCCTCCATCGCGTGACCTTCGTAGGCGTGCAGACGTCCCTGGAGCACCAAGAGCTCGTGCTCCGTGCCGGGAATCCGGCAGGCGAGAAGCTGTCCCTTGTGAGCGGCGACGCTCGGCGCGTGAAAGCCCGGGATCGCGCCGAACTCGCGCTGGCGCACGAGCTCCAGCTGATCGGCGAAATTTCCCAGCCCGCTGCCTAACACTACACCCAGCCGTCCGCGAAAGCCCTCTTCGCGAAGAGGCTTCGCGCCGGCCTCGACCCGCTGCGCGTAATCGTCCCGCAAGCGCCATCCGCTCATCCGGCAACTTCCAATCCGTGCCGATGGCGAACCTCGCTGATCTGCTTGATGGCTGAACGCATGAGTTCCACCCGCCTCCTCTGTGGCAGAAATGCGCTCTTGAATCCAGCCAGGAGGAAGTTCTCCATCTCGAGCAAGGTGAGATCGAAGGTGTCGACGGCGAGTCTGAGCTCGCTCGTGAAGTCGTTTCCCAAGAGAAGTCGGTTGTTGGTGCACAGGGTCACGCGCAGCCCGTGACGCAGAAAACGCCGTAAGGGATGTTGATCTACGCTCGCAACCGCTCCGGTACGCACGCTACTGCTCAGGCCGACCTCCAAGGGAATCCGGTGGTTCGCCACGTAGCGCAGCAGGTTCATGTCCTCCAGCAATCGCGTTCCGTGCCCGATGCGATGCGCGCCCAAATAGTGCAGCGCCTGATGAATGCTGGGGGGGCCGAATTCCTCCCCCGCATGTACCGTGCAGTTGATGTTGTTGTTCAGAATGAGATAGAACGCTTCGCGATGCTCCTTGGCAGGGTTGTCCATCTCGATTCCGGCCAGATCGAAGCCGACCACTCCGCGCCGCTTGTACTGCACCGCCAGCTCGGCGAGCCGATGAGTCTCTTCAGGCGAGTGGTGTCGAAGCCCCGTGATCACCAGCTCGGCCGAGATTCCGGTTTGCTCGCGTCCCTCCATCAGACCCGCCAGCACCGCGTCGGTCGCGCCCTCCGGAGTGAGTTCCCCCTCGCAATGAAGCACGGGACTGAAGCGCATCTCGAGATGCTTGACGTTTTCCGCCGCACAGTCGGCCACCAGTTCGCGGGTGACACGCCGCAGAGAAACCTCGTCCTGCAGCACCCGATGCACGATTCCAAAAAGAGGAATGTAGCCGGCCAGAGTGGGGCTTTCGTTCGTACCTTTCAAGAGCTGCCGCAGACCCTCCTCGCTCCCTCCGGGAAGGTCCAGCCTCTTGGCGCGGTAGAGCTCGACGAGGGTGGAGAATCTCACGCTGCCGTCGAGATGCACGTGCAGATCGGCTTTGGGCAAATCGCGAATGAGCTCGGTCGCGATTTCCTCGCCGCGCAAGAGATCCCCGCGCAGATAGCCATCCTGTCGCACGAAACCCGTCATCAGGCCTTGCCTTTCAGTTCCTTGCGATGAGAAAGAGAGCGAATCACTTCCACCAGCTCGTCCTGCGCCTTACGGTCGTTCTTGAGATCGAGTTCCTCGGTGTTGACCACGTGCAGTGGAGAGATCAGGGGAATACGTTCTGCCCACAGCTCATAGCTCTCGTGCAATTCACGAATGTAGCCCTCCTCGATCTGCTGCTCGCAATCGCGGCCGCGGGCGCGAATGCGCCTTAGGATGGTCTCGGGCTGTGCGCGCAGGTACAGAATGAGATCGGGAGCACGCAGATAGCTCACCATCGTGGCGAAGAGGTCCTTGTAGTTGTGATAGTCGCGCTCGTCCATCATGCCGCGCCGGTAGAGGATGCGCGCGAAGATCTCGGTATCTTCGTAAATGGTGCGATCCTGAACTACGCTGCGCCCGCTCTCCAGGATCTTGCGCTGCAAAGCGAAGCGCTTGCTGAGCAGAAATACCTGCAAGTGGAAACTGTAACGCTTCATGTCGGCGTAGAAGTCGTCGAGATAGGGGTTGTCCGCGACCGGCTCGTAGTAGGTGTCCCAGCCCAAACGCTCGCCCAGAAGATCGGTGACGAGGGTCTTTCCCACTCCGATGTTGCCGGCGATGGCGAGGAAGAACGGTTGCTTGTCTCGATTGGGTGTTGTCATCACGCCTCCTCGTATCTTCTCTCACGCGCGGGGGGGTAGTCCGTCCAAAGCGTCGATCTTGGCCACACGTCGCGCGTGTCGTCCTCCGGAGTGATCTGTACGCAGCCATATCTTCAAAATGCGACTGGCGTACCCGGGATGAATCTGCGCGCTCCCCAGCACCAGTACGTTGGCGTCGTTGTGTTCGCGGCTGTTGGTTGCGGTTGCCTCGTTGTGTACGGTCGCCGCGCGTACCCCGCGCATTTTGTTCAGGGCCATGGCGCTGCCGATGCCCGCGCCGTCGATCATCACGCCGAAGCGACAGGCCCCGGCCTGAATCTGTTGACCCACCTTGATCGCGAAGTCGGGATAGTCGCACGACTGTTGGCTGTGGGTTCCCACGTCTACCGCCTCGTAACCCGCCTCGGCGAGCACTTCCTTGAGACGCCTCTTCAGGGCGAAGCCGCCGTGGTCACTCCCGATGGCCACCCGCTTGGCCGCTCCCGGTTTGAGAACAACGGGCTTGGTCCTGCCCGGTTTGAGCATAGGGGGTTTTGTCACACCCACTTCGAGAACGCTTGGCGTCTCGGGCGCAAACTCGTCCAGAGCTTGCTCGACGAGCTGCCGCACTTGTTCTCGCGAAATCGCAGCCAACACAGCTCCTTTCTCGTATCAGAAGGTGGCGAGAATCGTAGCCCTTTCCCGCATAAAGGGCAATCCTAGGGCTCCGATGTGCCGGGTGCGGGCATTTGCCGAAGGCCGGTTTAGGACCCGCCCTTGAAGTCGCTCCAGCGTTTGTCCTCGAAGATACGGATCTGCGCGGTCGCCGCGTCCACCACGTAGAGGATTGCGCCCGAGATTTCCACCTGGATGCCGCCGCGGGTGGTGACGCCGTGCACGATCGCGAATTTGCGCGGCGATTCCAGCGGCATCGAGCCCCCGGCGCCATTCCCGAAGATGAGATCAAAGCTGCCGTTGGGCGTGAATCGTTGCCCGCGGCTATTGCCCGAATCAGCCACGTAGATGCGGCCTTCGCGGTCGATGCCGACGCCGTAGGGCACATTGAACTCGCCCGCGTCGCTGCCCGGCCCGGGTTCGAACATTCCACCGCAGCCGGGCGCCTTACCCAGTACGTGAGCCGAGATGTCGACGGTGGGGCAGTTGGTGGGATGGAAGGGAACGATCTGTCCGGTCGAGGTGGAATCGTCGCCAGTGGGAGTGGGATCAAAGCGGATGACCCAGTTGCGCGTGGTGTCGGCGTCGCACACGAGCAGCATGCCCGCCGAATCGAAGGCCAGTCCCACCGGGCGCTGGACGAATTGCGGACTCTCCGCGCTACCCCGCTTGTTCGTGACTTCCCCGCGCGCCTGCAAGACCCCCCCCTGGTGGTCCAGCCAGCGGAAGCGCAACACCGCGCCCGAATCCGGATCGGCCAGATAGAGCAAATCACCGCGCGTGGCGAGAGCGGCGACGCTCTTGGCCAGACCGCTCAAATCAAAGCTGCCCTGCGGCGCAAGGTCTCCCTGAGCGTAAAACGAAAGTCGCGGCGGAATTCCGTCGCCGCCGTTCTCCCCCACCACCACGGTTCGCGCCAGAGAGTCCAGGCACACCGCGGTGGGGTTGGCCAGGCCGGTGACCGGTCCCTTGTCGAGCGCCCCCTTCAAGTTGTACTTGGTGAGCGTACCCGGCTGCCCCTCGGTGACGAAGATCTTGCCCGCGGCTTCGATGAGATCCGTGGGATCCGTCAGGTCCCACTGACCCTTTTCCAGATAGAGACTGCTGCTGGGAATCCCCTTGGCCTCAGGCACGGTGATCTTCTCGCCGCAACCCAAGAGAGAGGAAACCAAGACAATTGCTCCGCACAGGGCCGGCAGGAGGAGAAGCTCCGGCCTCTTTCGTCCCAGGAGCGTTCCTTGCCGCTTCATCGTCCCAGCTCCAAGCTGACCGTGTGCAGGCCGCCGAAGGCCCCGCGATCGTCGTAGGCGTAGGCGAGGCGCATGAGCAGGCCCTTCTTTTCGAAGTGCACTCCGAATCCGGCGGAGAGTCCGCCCTGATCGACGTTGCTCCGCCATCCACCACGCAGCGCCAGGTGATCGAGCAAGGCTGCCTCGCCACCGAAGATCATCGACTCCTGCTCATCGCTGGGATGGCGGAAATCGAAGCAGAGGGTGAGGCGATGGTCGTCGCCCTTTCCAAAATCGTAGGCTGCGCCGAAGATGGCGATGGTCGGCGCCGCGAAACTCTGCCAACCCGATTCCGTTTCCGCGGGTGGCGTTCCACTGAGCTTCAAGTCACTGCCGAAGTTCTGCACCGTGAAACCAATGCGCGCGGTGTGGAAACCGATGTAATAGAGCGCACCCAGGTCGAGGAAAAAGCCCTCGTTCTTGAACTCGTCCAGATTCTCCTGCAGGAATTTCGCAGTGGCGGCGACGGTGAAGCGATCCGTCAT
This sequence comes from Candidatus Krumholzibacteriota bacterium, assembly GCA_963727455.1. Taxonomy (GTDB): domain Bacteria; phylum Krumholzibacteriota; class Krumholzibacteriia; order JAJRXK01; family JAJRXK01; genus JAOZPE01. The sequence continues at coordinate 108,960 of CAVSGG010000003.1, forward strand.
CTGCCGTCCCAAAGAGACTCCCCCCACGAATTGGTTCGCGCTGAAAGTGAAGCCCTGGCCGGTGGGATGCAGCTCGCTCGTGCGCAGAATGTCCCCACTGCGCAGCACGCCACCCATGATTCCCAGACGCCAAACTCCCAGCTTGTGGACGTAGGCGATGTGGTCGACATCCATGTCCGCCGCATAGGCGGTGTGCGAGAGGAGAAGGCGATCGCTGCCCTCGACGGTGATCATGGCCGCGGGATTCCAGAACACCGCAGAGGCGCCTTCTGCTGCGGCGCTCATGCCGCTGCCCATGGCGATTCCGCGCGCGCCCGCGGGCACTCGCAGGAACTGGCCACCGCTGGATCCGGCCCGCTCTCCTCCATAGAGCGTGATGAGTTGCCCGGCCCGCGCCGGAGCGAGGGAGGCGAGTAGAAGCCAGAGAACCAGAACCGTGCGCACTACCATTGGTAACTCACCCCCAGGATCAGGGTGCGGGGGTCGGTGCGATAGGAAGGATCGACGTAGTCCTCCACGTAGTCGATGGTGGAGACGGTGCGGGGGGACCCGTTGAGGCGTTGGCTCGCAATATCCCCGTCCCAGTTGCCTCGAATGTATCCCTCACCCGTCCAGGGATTGACGCGCCGGTAGTTGGCGTGATCCAAGATGTTGCGCGCTTCGAGGTAGATCGTCACCCTTCGCTTCTCGTCCAAATGATAGAACTTGGAGAGTTTCAGATCGAGGGTACTTCGATAAGGCCCCAGCTTGCCGTAAGTATCCGAGGAGTTCTGCACGCTTCCGTTCTCGGTCAGCACGCGCTCGGTATAGCGCTGCCCGGACCAGGCCTTCAAAAGAAGATTCGCACTCCAATTCTCGGGCAGCGTCCATCCCAAAAGCTGCGGCGCGTGCTTTTCACCCACGTAGAAGTCCAGGTTCAAGGTCACCGACCAGGGACGATCCCACAGGAGCGGCACGTTGCGAATCCCCTGCTCGGTCTGGAAGTCGGGATTGCCCTGTCCCAGCTCCGCGCTCAGGAAGGTGGCGTTCGCATCACTGTTGCTCCCGGTGGTCCGCTGCAACTCGAAGGTGAGACTTCCGCTGAGGTAGCGCGTGGTGCGTTTCACGATCGACAATTCCATTCCGATGGAGCGCGCCGCATCGGCGTTGAAGTAGCGAATGGGATTCACCACCACCGCCACTTTGTCGTTGGGATCGGGGGTGTCCTGCGGATCGATCACGACCTGATCCAAGGCCACGCTCTGCGCGTAGCCGTAGATGTCGTTGCTATAGAAGGTGAGGCCGGCGCTCCAGAGATTTTCGAACTCGTGCTGAATTCCCGCCTCGTACTGCACCGTGACCTTGGGATCGAGATCGGGATTGCCCAGGAGCTGCAGGTCGGTCGCGAAATTGGTCTGCAGCTGCGCGTACACGTAGTTGTAACGCGGCCACTGGTTGAAATGACCGTAATTGAAGAAGAACTTGTCATGCGGGGAGACCGGAAAACTCACCCCGATACGCGGGCTCAAGCGGGCCTTCCAGCGCACTCCGAAGGCGCTGGTCGTTTTCGAGTTATAACTGTCGACCATCTCGGGAAAGATGAAGACGTAGTCCTCGCTGTTTTCCATGACGCGGTCCACTTCCCGCCCCGGGGCCCAGGCGTCGAGACGACCACCCAAGTTGAGAATGAGACCCTTGTAGCTGAGACGATCCTGTACGTAGCCCGCGAAAACCTGAGGATGAACCCGAAAAATGTCCTCACTGCGCGCCAAGAAGCCAGGCGGCGGATTGCCCAAGGATCCACTCAGGTCGATGAGCTGCATCTCGCTGTAAGTGTATTCGAAGCCCGTCTTGAAGCGGCTATTCTCGCCTGCGAGCCAGGCATAGTCGGCTTTCGCCACATAGGATTCCGAGTAATGGTCGTGCCAGCGGTCGGCATCTCCCCCCACGTGCGCGCCCGCGATATACGAAGGAGCGCCCTCCCCGGGGGGATCATGGTAGTTGAGCTCGGGTCCCTGGTAGGTGGTGAAGTCGTCGTTACGATTCTTGTTGGTATGCTGCCTGGAGAACTGCCGTCCCAGGGTAACATCGTAGAAGGCGCTCTTCCCGTTGACGTGATGCCAGTTGAGTTGGGTGAGGATGTTCTGCGTGGTGGTCACGTCATAGTTGTAGAGGATGTTCTGGTACTTCTTCGGAAAGCCCTCGCCGGCGAGCAGATAGCCCAGTCCCACCGTGGCCTGATTGCTGTAAGTGAGGTTGAGCTTGCTCAGGGGCGAGAAGGCCCAGGTCAGCTTTGCCAGCCCGCTCCACTTGTTGTCCGCGCGGGGCGACCAGACGTCGCTGCCGAGAATCGGTGAGAGCACGCCCTTGGTTTGCTCTTTGGAGGGCATCTGTGAAATCTGGGACGGGTCCGGATCGCGCAACGATTTGGTAGGGAGGTAGGTGTCGCTGATGTCGCCGGTGAGACTGACGATGAAGTACTGCTTCCCCGGCAGATTCAGGTTGTTCCAGGGTACCACCGGGCCGGACAGGGTGAGCCGCGCCATGTCCTTGTCGTAACGGTACGAGTCTGGTGCGATCGCGTCGCTACGATAGGTGGCTTTGCCTTCGAACTCCTCGCCACCTTCCTTCGTCGAGACGTTCACGACCCCGCTCACCGCCTGACCGTATTCCGCCGAGAATCCGCCGGTGAGAACCTCGACTTCGTTGATGAGATCGGTGTTCACGCCCACTCCGTAGGAGCCAGCGCCAAGCGGGTCCTTCACTGCGATGCCGTCGAGGCGGAACTGCGTGTCGTCTTCGCGGCCGCCGCGGATGTGGATGGCATTGTCCTGCACCGTCACTCCGGCCTGCAGGGCCACCGCATCCACCAGATTGTCCAAGGGCAGCGCGTCGATGTCGCTGCCGCTGAGGCGCCGCGCGGTTCCCGTCTCGCTCACCACCAGCAACTTGCGTTGGGCCAAAACCTCGTAGGGATCAAAGACCTCCGCGTGCGGTTCCAGCCAGAAGTTGATCTCGACTTCGTCCCCGGGCAGAAGACTCAGAGTCACTTCGCCAACACCGTAGGTGATGTAACTGGCGCGAATGGTATAAGTGCCAGGCGAAAGGCCCCTCAACCAGAACTGGCCGTTGTTCAGCGAGAGAGTCCCTTTGCCGGTGTTCAGCACGAAGATGTTGGTATAGCTCAAGGGGACGTTGCGATCCTTCGCGAATACCCGCCCCTTGACCACGATGGGAAGATTCGGGTTGCGCTTGGCCTCTTCCTCGTAGCGGTGGAGGTAGCGGTAGCCAGTGACCTTCTCCCCTATGTCTCCGGTGACTTTCCCGATCTGTTCATCCTGCGCTCGCGCCATGACCGGTAAGAGGAAAAAGGCAAGTGTAACGATCAGTCGGACTCTCAGTTGCCAACTCCTCACGGCTTCCCCCCGCTCGGCAGGGTCACCGGGTGCCCGAGGTGATTTTGTAAAACGAGACCGAGGGTTTCGATCGCATTTCCCAGGGCGTTGCAGTATTCCAGTTGGAATCCGAAGCAGACCGCATTCGCGGTTCCCGTGTCCGGTCTACGCGTGGCGACCAGCGGACTGGAAGGACGACGATCGTGCAGATAGTCGTAGTTCTCGAAGCGGTAGAGCTCGGCGGTACCCGAGGTCATCACGAAGCCGTAGATCCCGAAGAAGAAACCCGTTCCGTCCAGATAGTTGCGGCCGATCGAAGATATGACCGGAAGATCCGTGGTCTGTGGCTCGGCATCGAGCGAACCGCCGAGAGCGGAAAGGTCCTGCGAGGTAGTGCGGAAGCCCGAGCGCGGATCCGGGTTCTTCTGCAAGCCCAGTACTTGCGAGCGGAAGGTGGTGCTCAGGTTCGAGCTGGCACCCACCGCGTTCTGGGTCTCCAGGAAGAGGTGACCCGATTGCGTACCGGCCGTATTGGGATCGAGGTCTTTGGTGAGATAGTCCTGCAGAATTGCCTGTACGCGTAAGAGGTTCTGACTCTCCGAATTGCCGGTGTACCACACGAGCCACTGGAATTGTTCGAGAGTGAGACGAATGTCGTCGTCGCGGTCCGGTAGACCATCGGAGATGTCCCACAAGCTGTGCTGACCGGGCAGGAGCACCTCGAGCGCATCGCGATAGAAGGTGTCACGGCTGGCAAGGGAGGCCGTGTTCGGACAATCGTCTACCAATAGGACGTCACCGATTACCTGATAGACCTTCCAGGTATGAGAGAGTTCGGCCACGCCTCCTGCCTCGTCCGCAATGCGCACGTAGATGGTTTGATCAAAATCTTTCGCGGGATCGCCAGGGGGAATGTTGCGCAGCACCAGCGAGAAGCGCGTCGGCGGTCGTGACTCACGCACCCATCCCTGACTCGGATCGGCCAGAGGGTCGCCAATGTCGTAGACGAGATCAGGATCGCTGCCTTCGTAACGGTACTCGATCCACGGAAGCAAGGTGGAGTCGCCGTCGAGATCGAAGCCGAAGAACTCGAAGGAAGCCGCACCAAAACTCGTCTCCACCGGATTGAAATTGTCGGCGAACTCCAAGAGCGGAGGAAAGTTCACCAGAGGGATGGTGACCGATACGGTATCGCTGAGCGCGCCACGATCGTCTTCGGCGACCACGTACAAAGTCGGGAACGCGCGACCACTTTCGTCGGTGGTGTAGGTCGCGGTCGATTCCTCCTTGGTAGTGAAGACCCAGGGATTGGAGGCCTGACCCTGTTGGGCGATGCTCACGTGGTAGCCCACGATGAAACCGTCCTGATCGGTCCCGGACCAATGGAAGGTCGCCTGGTTGTAGGTGGTGGGTTGCAGGCTGTCCGCATCGGCGGGAAGAACCCAGATCGACGCTACCGGACGCGCGTTCTGCCAGCTCGAAGGATCGAAGGGTTCATTGGAGCAGGCGGCGGCGAGCGCGACACAGCCCAAGAGCCAGGGAAGGAGTTTTGCGAATGGTCTCGACATCGCGCTTCGGCCGCAGTCCGGGTAATGAAACGGGGACGCGTGGGGTTTTGGTTCTTCTCGCGGCCGACGGTGGGGGCCGGCGGGATGGAGGAGTTTACACCCGTCCGTCGGGTGATGGCTAGCAGCGAAGCCCCGTGGAGCGTGTTAGATTTGCGCTCATGAACGTCACACCCTCTTCCGAAAATTCCGCGGCTTCGCGCGCCCTGGAGCGTACTCTGGGGATCGTGCCCCTGCGCACTCGCACCAGCGCGGCCTGGCTGCGGATCGCGTTGAACGATCTGCCGACCTTGCTCGAGGATCACCGACAGTGCGAACTCAAGGCGGCAGCCAATGCACTCGCCCTCATTGGGCGAAATCCCGGAAAAAACGTACTGGTGGATCGGATGCAACGATTGGCGAAGGAGGAGTTGCAACACTTCCAGTTGCTGCGCGAGCTTCTGGCCGCGCGCGCCATCGAAGCGCGCGCCCCACAGCGCTCACCCTACATGAGTGGCCTGCACGCGGGGCATCGAGATCCCATTCCCGCCCTGCTGGACGCCTTGCTGATCTCCGCTCTGGTCGAAGCCCGCTCCTGCGAACGCTTTGCTGCGCTGGCCCTGGGCCTGAAGCAGGATGTGTCGGCCGCAGGCCCGGAGCTACCAGCCACCGCTACGGGCCCTGAGAGTGAAAATTTAGCGCAAACCTATGAAAATTTGGCCCGCTCGGAAAGCGGCCACGCCGCCACCTTCTTGGATTTGGCCACGCGCTATTTCGAGCCCAATTTGGTGGAGAAGGAACTGGCGCGGCGTCTGGATCTGGAGGCGGAAATTCTGGCCGAGATCCCAGTCCGCGCGCGCATGCATGGGGGAAACGGTCCGCGCGGCAGCTAAAGATCCTCGCTTTGACGCCGGAGAACGACTGCGGCCCCGCGGGCGTTGCGGAGAGCGCCGGGCTTGTCCACCCGGACTCGCACCGATTCGACACGGGTATCCTGCAGGCACATTCCGGCCACGTCCCAGGCCACCGCTTCCAGGGTGAAGCGCCGCGCGGCGATCACCCGCTCTTCGATGGCAAGGGCCAGCTTCTCGTAGTCGACCGTGGCTTTCAGATCATCCTGACGCGCTGCGGACTCCAGATCCACCGAGAGCTGAAGATCGAGGACGATGTCTTGGGGGACCTCGCGCTCGTGCTCCTTCACTCCCACCGTGGCGCGCACTTTCAGGCCTTCGATGAGGATGAGATCGGGCATGGCTGTACTACTTGGTGGTGCCGCCGAAGAAACTGTAGCCCACCGAGAGAACCACATTCCAGCCGCTGAAATCCCAACCAACGGTTCCCAGCGGAAGTTGCTGGGAATCGGAGACTCCGTTGATCGAGGTCTCGACCGTGGTGCCGCTGGGATCTCCCATGTCCAAATAATGATAGCCGCCGCGCATCGTCACCTTGGTTCCCGCAACGAAATCGAAATGGTACCCCAGGTAAGCCTGTGCGCTCAGGCCCGAGCCGGTCCAGTTTCCGCGGTAATGGGTATCGGAGTCCGGATCCAACTCGCTGACGATGTCGATACTCTCGCTCATGTCACTCCACCCGTATCCCAGGCCGCCACCAAGGAAAATGCCCTTGTCCACGGGGGGATACCAAGTGAGGTTCAAGCTGAGGTCCTGTAGCTTGGCATGGGTGTTGTCCAAGAAGCCCGTGTATTGGCCGCGCGATCCGGCGTAAGTATTGTTGCGCAGATCCCGCGACATGCGGCTGTACTCCACCGAAATCGCCACGCGATCCATCATTTGATAGGCCATCCCACCGCCCAAGTTGCCCGTGAGACCGAAGATCTCGTAGTTGGCCATAACATAGCTGTCGCGCAGGAAGGTCTCGTTCTTCTCGAGAGAGTTGTTTACCGAATCCATGTTCATGTTCAGGCCGCCGACCAAACCGTAGACGGTGACGCTTCCCTTGGGCGGCATGGACTGGGCGCTCGCATCGGGCACGAGAAAACTCAAACTGGCCACTGCCACCACAAGCCCAATCCAAACTCGATTCGCTCTCACGGTTTCTCCTTCAGGACGACTGCAAGCGGGCAATCTCGCCTCGTTTCGGCGAGGCGAGCCGCAGATCCACACTCTACCCCCCCCACAGTGGGCGAGGCAGATGGAGGATGGTAGCACCCCCATAGGGTGGAGTCCACCGGCCGCAAAAGCAAGGGGCCGCAGGGGCCCCAAGCTCTCCAAGTAGGATTTTCAGCCAAGCCGGGCCCTATTCCTGTCCGTGCCGCTCGGACTGGCCGTGGGCCCGGCCGCGCCGGCCCTTGTAGATGAGCCAACCGCCGAAGTACACCAGCAGCAGCGGCCACCATTCCTCCATCCAGCGCAGGGACCAATCAAAGCGGGTGTGGAGGAAGAGGACGAGCCCCAAGAACACCAGCACCACACCCCAAGGGACGCTGCCTCGGCTGGGGAGCTCCAAGTCGCGGGGAAGCTCCTGCTGGAGCTGATGACCCTGCACGAATTGATTGTACAGAGCTGCGCGCCGGTAGGCGTCGATGATGCCAAAGAACCACCAGAACCCCAAAAAGATCCCCAAGAAAGGCTCGAGATCGTGGAAGTCGTTGGAAGACAGCATCGCGATCACTCCGGCGAAAACCAGGGCCTGCACGAAGCCGCGCTGGTAATAGCCGACATAGATGTTGCCCAACCCCGGAATCATGGCCGAAAGAAACGCCGCCCAGCCGGGAGCCTTGAGCCCCACTGTAGGAGCCGGGGCGGGTGGGGGTCCCGCGGGAGGCCACTGGCCCTGGGCATTCGCCGAGCGCGGTGCACCCTGGGAGGAAGGATCCGGGCCGTAGCCGCTCTGGTACTCGTGACTCTCACTCATGGTTCGCTCCTTGCCTTGGAAGATCGGGATTCGGGTTCCCCCCGAGGCCCGCTGGGTCCTCTTGGGATCGAGGATGACGCAGTCCGCGCCAGATGTGATGGAATCCACCGTTGATGTCCTGGAGTGCCGGTGCGACCGCCGCGTTTTCGCGGCCGGTGACGGCGGAAAAGAGATCGCCCACGCCATCCATCAATTCGCGCACACCCGTCCAGGCTTCGGATCGTGCTTGCAAAGCACGCAGGAAGCCGCTCTTGCTCTCACGAAGATGCCGCTGCGCCGGACTGAACGTGCGGTCCAGGGTCTCGCTCGTCAGCGGTCGCAAATCCTGCGGCAGGGGAATCCCGGCCATCACCGCGGGCTGACTCTCGCCCTTCAGCCAGTGCAAGCTCTGCTGAGCCACCGAGTGGAAGGGGGAAACCGGGGTCCCCGCCAGAAGCAGGACAAGAAGGGTGGCGACATAGGCTGCTTCCAGAGGAAACAGCGGGCGTTGCAGAGCCCGTTGCCAACGCCCTCGGGCGGAAGCGAAAATACTGGCCGGCCCAAAGAAAAAATCTCCCAGACGCTCTTGGGTGCTGCGCCACAGGCCGGCGACCCCGTGCGGGGCCAAGCTGGTGCGCGCTAAAATCGCTGCGGTGCACGCTTCGCCGGGTTCCTCTTCGACCATCGCGGGAAAGACGTCCTTCAACCAGGCCAGCGCCTCCGCCATGCCGCGGCATTCTTCGCAATGTTCCAGGTGGAGTTCGACCAGCTCGCGCTCGGCCGCGCGCAGTCCGCCGGCGTCGAAAGCCAGCAGTCGTTCGTGACAGCGCGCGCAGCTCTTGCCGGAAGTCGCGGCGAGGATGGCATCTGTCAAACGCTCGTCGTCGTGGGAGCGATTCACCTTGCACCTCCCGCCGCTTCGGGTCCGGAGACCATACGCCGGATCTGTCCCGCCAGTGCGAGGCGCGCGCGACTGCTGCGCGACTTTACCGTTCCGACCGGGAGATCGAGCATGCTCGCGATCTCTTCGAAGCTCAGACCTTGAATGTCCTTCAGGAGCAAAATCTCGCGGTTGATCTCGCCGAGTTCGGCCAGCGCGCGATGCACAAGCCGCTTGCGTGTCTGCAGATGGGCAAGCTCGTCGGCCGCGAGCCCCGGCGCGGAGAGGTCGTGCATTTCCTCGATGGGAACGTCTTGGGCCGGAGGACGGGCCTTCTGCCGGCGCAAGAAATCGCGGCAGGCATTGCGCGCGATCGAGAGCATCCAGCTCTCAAAGCGCCGGGGGTCCTCACAGCTCGCCAGATGCCGATAGATCTTCACGAAGATCTCCTGCGTCAGGTCCCGCGCATCGTCCCGGCTGCCCACGAAGTGGTAGGCGAAGCCGCAGACACGCGCTTGATAGCGCCGCACGAGGGCCTCCCATGCCATCTCATCGCCGTCTTGGCAATACTGCAGCAGCTCAGGTAGCTCCATGGAAACCCTTCGCGCCCTCTGTAAGTTGCGGCGATTCGTCGCGCCGGTCGAAGCTTGCGGCGATTCGTCGCGCCGGTCGAAGCTTGCGGCGATTCCTCGCGCCGGTTCGGCTTCGTCTCTAGCTCCTCGATCCGGCCAGGTAGCCACTCCAGCTTGGTCCGAATCCCCGCGGAAGGGAAGCCTGGCCTGGGACTTCAGCCCCGAGCTTTCTCCTCCGCTTCCTAAGGATGGACGCGCGGCGTGCTCGACGGGTTCGCCCGTTCTTGAACTTTTGTCAGTCCGGGATGGCCTCGAGGCACTGGCGGCTCGAGGCCGCGCAGCACGGGAACGCCAAAGAAAGAGGAATCGGTTTCGCAAGTGGGTAAATTTGCTACTCTTGGGGCGGTGAACTTCCCCGGGCCGCCGAACGCCCCGTGGCGGGGAGCGTCTCGAGGCGCCGAATCCTCCGATGCGCAGGATTCAACCGCTGACCCGGGCAGAAAGACCATCGGGAAATCTGTCCGCATCCTTGAAGGCTTCGCGTGAACGCAAACCCACGGCAAGCTCGATCGGATCCCTCTCCAAGCCTCATTGCCGCGGGAGGGGATCGTTCCCCTCGCTCCACTTCGACTCTCGACGATCCGGTGTGGAGACTCTGTCTCGTCGCGGCCAGCGCCTCGCTCTTGGCCGCCCTTTCCCATTGGATCTTCGGCCACGGAAGCATCGCGGGGATCTGGCTGCTCGCAATCATCACCGGCCTGGGGTGGCTGGCCACGGTGCGCATGCTGCTCCTCGACACGCGCCTGCGCATTGCGTGGATCGTTTGGCTCGTCTTCGGTCTCCTCACGCTGGCGGTGGCCCACTCGGTCGGAATGGCCAGCTTTACTTCCCTGACCTTCCTGCTGTTTCGGCGCTACCAGCCTTTGCGGCAGCTCAGCTCCATACGCCGCGCGAAACTTTTCGGACTGGCTTTTTTGTGTACCCCGCTCCTGATCGCGGGCGTCTCCACCGGCGAATCGCAGGGCGCGCTTGCCATTTTGGGGAACGAAGTCACCCGCTACGCCGTCTTGTCCTTGGCCGCGTTTTGGATCATGACCATCCTGCAGCTCGCATTTCGCGCGCGCCTGCACTTCCTCCGCCTCAAGCCGAAGCTCGCCATCGCGGTCCTCTTGATCGCCTTCGTGCCCCTGGTGTTGGTCGTCACTCTGGGATTTCTCGTGGGTTACGGCGCGCTCGGCGGACGCTCCGCCGACCGCGGCGGAGCGATTCTGAAAGATTGGGCGCGGCTCGTGGATCAGCACCCCGAGAACGGCGCTCTGCTCTTCGGCCCCGGCTTCACCGATCCACCCGCTGCGGGACAGGAAGTTCCCTGGTGGACGAAGCAATTCCGCGAAGCCCTGGCCAAGACACCCAGCTCCACCGCGTGGGCCCCCAGCGACACGACCGCATTCTTCGTCTTGGGCAAGGAAATGTGGTTGCTGCGCATCCGGGGGATCCGTGCCGAGAGTAGTCCACGCTTGCAGGGCTGGCCGGTGCGTCAAGAGCTGATGGACCATCTCTCCGCGCTCCTGCATGCGAATTCGCGTTTGGCATTGAAGCTCGAGACGGCGGGCGCCTTCTTCGGAAAGTCCAATGTTGCCGCGGGCGATTGGGTAGTCGATGGCCACTACTATGCGGTGGTGGATTCTTCGAAGAGCGTGTTCGAGCGTCCTCTCTATTTCGGGGGCACTCAGATCCAGGCCATCGAACTCGCGAACGACAAGCTCAAGCAAGATTCCGTGCTCCTCACCTTCAGCGTGAGTCCGGCCGAACTCGCGCGGGATTTCGTCTCGGGGAACAACGAGGTCAGCCAGGGTCTGGTTTTGCTCTTGGCCATTCTGGCCGCGCTCTTTCTCTTCGTGGAATTGGCTTCGCTCTTCTTTGGACTGCGCATCTCCACCGGGATCACATCGGCCGTCAAGGCGCTGCACAGGGGCACCGAGGAGCTCGCGCGCGGTAATCTCGACACACACATCAGCGTGCCCAACGAAGACGAGTTCGGGGATCTCGCACGATCGTTCAACGAGATGACCCTGGCGGTAAAACAGGGACAACACGAACTGCTCGAACGCGAGAGGCTCCAGCGGGAACTCGAAACGGCTCGCGAAATCCAGCAACGGCTCTTGCCTTCCGCGGTGCCACAGCTCCCTGGATTTTCCATCGCCGGTATCTCGGAGCCCAGTCGGCAAGTGGGTGGCGACTACTACGACTTTCTCCGCCTTCCCAATTCGAATCTCGGGATTGCGGTGGGCGACGTTTCGGGTAAGGGAATTCCGGCCGCTCTCTTGATGTCGAACCTGCAAGCCAGCCTCAAGGGACAGATCCTGCACGGGGGCAGCGTGTCCAGAACGGTGGCGCTGGTGAATCAACTTCTGGTGTCCTCGACCGACACGAACATGTTCGCCACCTTCTTCTACGGCGAGCTCGATCCCCGGGCGGGCACTTTCACCTCCAGTAACGCCGGCCACGATCCGCCCATCCTCTGCCGCGCCGACGGCAGCATCGAGCGCCTCTCCACTGGAGGCCTCATCCTGGGCATCATGGATGAGACCAAATACGAGGAGAGCACGCTGCGTATGAACGAGGGGGACGTCCTGGTGGTCTACACCGACGGGATCACCGAGGCGCAGGGACCTCTGCCCCAACTGCCGTCCTCAAAGCAGGGAAATTCCGCGCCGGCTGCACGCGGAGTGCTTGGCGCGGCGGAGCGCGCGCAGGGAGGAGAACTCGCAAGTGGAGCCTCCGAAGTCCAAGACGACAGGGTAAACCTCTTCGAGGAAGAGCGGCTCATCGACGTCATCCTCGCCAACCGCGGCCGGAGCGCCCAGGAGATCGAGCACGCCATTCTCGACGCGGTCAAGCGGCACGTGGGGAACATCCCGCAGTCGGACGACATCACCTTAGTGGTGATCAAGCGCGACTCGCATCACTCCTGAATCGCCGACAGCAGGCCTTTCTTCATGTCCTTGGAGGCGGGGTCCTTGCCGAACCACACGCTCCATAGGGCCTGCGTGAAGATGGGGTTCTTGATGACGCCGAGCTCCTTGCCATTGAGCGAGGTGTGGAGCCCGCTCGCGGGCACGTACTCGAAGATGATGAGGTCCTTGTCCTGCGCGTCACGCGTCCAGTAGGACTTGAAGGTCTCGAGTTCCACGGCAAAGGAGTCCATTTTGTCGCCGTAGTTCTTCTCGATGTCGTGCTGGAAAGCGTTGATAAGTTTGTCGCGCGAGAACCCGCGCCGCAGATCCATCTGCAAGCGCTTGGGCACATCGGCCATGATGAGAGCGGTGGCGGGATCGCTTCCCAGATCGGTGCCCTTTTCCACGTACGATACGATGGTGTACACGTCGACCTTCATGAAGGTCTTTTCGCGCAGCGCGGTGCCGGTGGCGACCAGCTCGACCGGCTTTTGGGCAATTTCGATCGTGATCTCGTCGGGGTAGCTCTTGCCGCTCTTCTCCTCGGTGATTCCCAGTGCAAGTTGGGGAATGCTCAGGAAAGCCAAAACGGCGAGTGGCATCCAGGAGCGCGTTCTCAGCTTCGAACGGGATCGGGTCTTCATGAGAGGGCTCCCCCTTCTCCGGCGTGGTCTAGGGAAATTGGCCGGTATTTCGGCGACCTTTCCTCGAGCATAGCCCGGCATCGCCACCAGGTCCATTTGGAACCCGCGGGGGAGCTGGGGGGTTCCCGAAAGACTCCGTTGCAGACAGATCGAGGGCCCTTGGCTAAGCTGAGGCGTCATGAGTCTCTTCGACATCGTCGCCATTCTGCTGCTTCTGGCCGCAGTCTTCGGCTATCTGAACACACGCTATCTTCGCCTGCCGCCCTCGGTGGGGCTCCTTCTCATCAGCCTGGGCAGTTCGCTGGGCGTCATGCTAGTGCACCTTTGTTTCCCCGGGCTGGGACTCATCGACGTCATCCGGAACTACTTCCAGAACATCGATTTCAACGAAGCCCTCATGCACGGCATGCTGGGCTTTCTCCTTTTCGCGGGGGCGCTGCACGCCGACCTCGATTACTTCGCGCAGCGACGTTGGACGATTGCTCTCTTGGCGACAGTGGGGCTTCTCATTTCCACCGCCTTGATCGGGGTGATGAGCCGTTTCCTCTTCGCCTGGCTGGGTTACGCCGTGCCCTGGCTGGTGTGCCTGCTTTTCGGAGCACTCATCTCGCCGACCGATCCGATTTCGGTGATGGGCACTCTGAAAACCCTGCATGCCCCGCCGCGATTGGAAGCAAAGATCGCCGGCGAGTCGCTCTTCAACGATGGCGTGGCCGTGGTGGTGTTCACCGCTCTTTTGGAGATGTTGCACTCCTCGATGGGAGGCGCTCCAGGCGCACTCGGTGCGGCGGCGGTACACGGAGCCGCGGCAACACACGGCGCGGTCGCCAAGTCATTGGACGTCGCCGGCGCGCACCTCGCCGGCGGCGGGTCGCTGGGACCCCTGGATATCGCGTGGCTCTTCTTGCGCGAGGCGGGCGGCGGGATCCTGCTTGGCTTCGTCTCGGGTTTCTTGGCCTACCGCATGATGTTGGCCATCGACGATTACAAGGTGGAGGTCCTCATCACCATTGCTCTGGTAATGAGTTCCTATGCGCTGGCGATGCGTCTGCACATTTCCGGACCCATCGCGGTGGTGGTCTCGGGACTCTTGATCGGAAACCGCGGGCGCAGCTATGCGATGAGCGATACGGTTGCCGACTATCTGGAGAAGTTCTGGGAGCTCTTGGATGAAATTCTGAACGCGGTGTTGTTTCTGCTCATCGGGGTGGAAGTCATCGTGGTGGACTTCCAGACGCGGGGAGCCTTGGCGGGTCTGATCATCATCGCCGTGGTGCTCTTAGCGCGCTTCATTTCGGTGGCGGTGCCCATCAACCTTATGCGCCGCTGGAGCGAGTTCTCCGACGGAGTGATCCGAATTCTCACCTGGTCCGGCCTGCGCGGCGGCATCTCGGTGGCGCTCGTTCTTTCCCTGCCACAGATCCCCGAGAAGCAGTTGCTCCTCACCTGCACCTACGTCGTGGTGCTGTTCTCGATTCTGGTGCAGGGCACCACGGTGTCGAGAGTCTTGAAGAGGTATTTGTGATTCGACCCGCTCTCAGATTGGATGGAAACGACTGGAATCTCCGTTATCGTAGGTTGGTCCTGTAGCTCCAGAGCCACACGAGTGGTGATGACACTCAAGAAATCGGAGGATTCCGGCCATGAATCAGTGTATCTCTGTGGGTCTCGATGTGCACGCCGAATCCATTACCGCTGCCATTCTTGAGGGTGATTCTCCGGATCTCGAGGTTCTGACACTTTCTGGGGATCTGATGAGGGTTCGCCGGCTCTCTCGCAGCTTGTCCTCCAAGGGATCAATCCGTGACTGCCATGAAGCTTCGGGATCGGGCTTGGTGCTGCAGCGCGTTCTGAGCCGCGACGGCTTCCAGTGTGAAGTCATCGCGCCTTCTCTTATTCCCCGCAAGCCTGGAGATCGACGCAAGGCCGATCGTCTCGACGCGATCATCTTGGCTCGGATCTTTCGAAGTGACCACTTGACTCCCGTCCACATCCCAACGGAGGACCGGCAGGCCCTACGCCGGCTGTTCTTGTAATCCAAACCCCGCTTGCAATAGAATCGTTCTGACGAGGGAGATGCCATGTCACGGCACACTATCCAGTCTCTGGTTGCTTTCTGCCCACCGCGGGCTTCGGGCTGCGACCACACTAATGTGGATCCCGCTTCGCTACCCTTCGAACATCATGGAAAATGCCGCGTTCCGGTGAGGTCCTGTTGCTCTGACCATTCGTGGAACGAACAAGTCAAGGTGCCGCCGAGCGCCTCGGGGTGCGGCAACAGTAACACTCAAATCTCATCAAGATCATATTGTCATGGAGGCCTACCGACTAAGGAGTGGCCATGCAGCGAAGTATCTTCCTAGCACTTTCGTTCGTATTCTTGCTGGCACTGCCGGCACGTGCCAATGATTCAGTCGATTACGCTTCGTTTTCTACCCTCTACGAATCAAAACTCACAGATAGCGCATCATCTTCGATGGTTCGGGTTGGTACCCTCGCGGTCAGCCTTTACGACGGGCACATTACCGTGTGGGATCTTGGCGATTTTTCACATCCAATTCGAAGAGGTAGTTTGCCTGTCGACCCGGATGCGTTGCGGCTCATCGTGCATCGTGGAGAGTGTTATCTTCTGGCACGCCATCTCAAGTACCTGAACGACGGATTTCACGAATACTGGGGCTACCTTTACTGGATCGACTTGAGCAACCCTGATTCTCCACACAGCACGGAGCTATATGATACGGGGTATGTAGCTGGGACAGCCAGTTGGGGTGACGATCTCATATTCACCACCTACGCTGAATTTTGCAACATTCCTCCACTCGGCAACTGCTGGTTCGATTACAGCGGAACCAAAGTCATGCATTTCACATCTCCTACCGACATTTCTGTCGGGGACTTTGGCCTGGGCAAAACTGATGATTACATGGGAAGCGGCCCTTGGCTGTGGGTCATCCACGGAGATCTGCTCACGGTTTATGCACCAACCGGCTCTTTGCAGAATGGGATCGAGCGCGCTCTTCCCTTGGGAAGTAAGCTGATTTCGATCGACGGCGATCGGGCCTGGATTCGCACCTCTTCGTCCACCTTCGAGTCCTTTCGTGTAACCCCGGACGAAGTGATATCTGAGAGAATTTTCAGTTGCGACCAAGCCGACGACGTGGGTCGCATCATTCCCTGGCAAGATGGCGTGGTGGCTCTGGGAAGTTTTGGGGTGCAGGTGTTTGGAATTCCGGGATCAGCTTCTTCCATTTGGCGAGTTGCTCAGTCTTCCAATTCGGCGATCACGCAGAATAATCGCGCCTGGGTGGCGAGCGAGATCACGGGAATCCAGCAGATTCTCTTGGACCCGGCGGTGGAAACCCCACCGAAAATTGGAGTGATCGACGAGGAGTATGCGCATTTCGACATTACGGCTGATGGACACTTTCTCTACTCGAAAACCGCCGGGTTCCTGGATTGTTGGGACTTGCAGAGTCCTGGCGGTCCCCAGCTTGCTATTCGTACGAGCCTGGGATCGACTGCCGGTATCTTCTCAATCTCCATTCAGAACGATGAGATCGCCGTAGTTTATTCTGACGAGGTCCAGTTCTTCCGATTCAACACCACGAACGGCTTGCCGACCTTCGAGACCGGCTTGCCCACGCAGATTACGGCACGTGACGGTCTGTTCGGGAACGGTTGCATCGCGCTTCTAAGCCAGACAGAGGGCCTTGAAATTCACGGTCTCGAGGCGGGGAATCCTCTACTCAGCCTTTACGACGAAGAGGGCTTCGCCAATCTGCAGCAGCTCCACGTCGATGGGGACATGGTGTGGTTTCTCTCGGGAAACCCGCTTAACGGCTACCAATTGGTCGGAATTTCCATCTCTCAACTCGATGCGCCCTTCAAAGCAGCTGAGATTCCCCTGTCAAGTTATGTCCCCCACTTCAGCGTTTCCGCCGGAGACCTCATAACTGCACCGAATGGCGGCACACCACATGCCTATCATTACGAGAGTGGAATGGGAGTCAGCGACCTCGGCGAACCCTTTCCTAGCGATGCCTTCGAAGTGGTCCTTCTCCACGATGGCATTCTCTATACCTCGAGCCGAGAGGAAATCCGTGTCTATCTCTGGGGCGGTGGCTCTCCGGCTTTGCTGGGTTTGCAAGAGGGATCTGGCACGAACGTGGGCTACGAACTTCTGGATCGCGGCGGCAATCTCGCCTTCTTGACTGCCGACTCACATACCGGCCACTTGCTTCCCATTTATCCAGCACAGATCTCTCCATTCCGGGTTCCTGTGCTCGTGGAAAATTTCCAGGTACAGACTACCGGGGCCCAATGTCGCTTGACGATGAAACTGGCAGAACCGCTGCCTGTTGAGCGTCTTCGCCTGATCGTTCTCAAGCCGGGGATGGAACAGAAGCTAGATTTGGAGCGCATGGGGACGACTGAATACCAGGCGTGGGACGAAGTGTATGCGGATGAGGTTAGCTATCGACTCATGGAAAAGCAGGAAGGAGCAACTTGGATCGTCCTCCATGAGGAGAGCGTAGCTGGAACGACCCTCTCCTGGGTTGGCCCGAGGATTCTACAGAATCCCGCCTCAGGTAGCCTGCACGTGGCATTTATGCAGGCTCGAACTGGACCGGTTTTTCTGGATGTGATCGATCTGGCGGGCCGGCGCATCGCTCGACTTCAGAGCGGTGTCCTGCAATCTGGGCTTCACCAATTTCTATGGAACGGACGAGATGAGAAGGGTAGTTCGGTCGCTAAAGGAGTGTACTTTTTGCGATCCCAATTCGCAGGACATGTATCTTCCTCAAAATTTGTATGGTTGCGTTGACATGAAATCCATAGCCATCCTGGTTCTTTCTAGTCTTCTCTTTGCTGACACCGCGTCGGTCCTCGCTTCGGATTGTGTGGATTACTCGGGATTGATGCGCGTTGTCGCTCGAACCCCGGTGCATGGGCAACTTTTGTGCTTGCAGGGTCATGAGGCGCTCGTTGTCGATGGCAACAAGTTACACCGATTCGACCTCAGCAATCCCGAAGCTCCCCTGGAGGAAGGTGTCTACGAGCTGCCCGTTGCGCCAGACGACCTCGTCTGGAAGGATGACACAATCCTTTTCTCTACCCAAGGTACTGAGGCCGGAATTTACGCATTCCGATTGGATTCACCTCCCCTTCTGCAACCCAGGGGCTTTGTCGCCGCAGTTTCGGATTACTCTGCAATCGGATTGGGCGCACTGGCGAGCGGAAGTTTCGTGGCGGTGGCGATCGATTCCCTGCATGTGCTGGAGCTTCCCCAAGGTGGCGATCTTCAACGACGTACTTCGATCAAATTGCCGGTTTGGATGACTTTGTGGAGCATTGATGGCGACAGAATCTGCATGGGACAACACAACATTGGATCGTGCTACTTGGCTGACCTTTCTCACCCCGACCAACCTCAGGTGGAGACGACACTTTCCGGTTGGAGAGGGGCATCCGCCGTTCTCAAGGGGGATTGGATCTACCTAACGGACAGAGACTACCTCCATGTATTGTATGTCGCCGATCTCATGCATCCGCAGGAAACGGGACGCTTAGCGATTGGTGACATGAGATCTTACTTTACTTTTCCAAAGCTGAAGTGGGGCGACGCTACTCTGTTCTTCATCGCAGAGGGTACTAATACCTCGTACCCCGGCACTTTGCTCGCCCTAGATGTCTCAGACCCATTTCATCCAAAGCGCGTCGGTTCCACCGGACTACAGTGTTTAGTCAGTGCGTCCGTTATCGAACAAAGCCGATCTTTCGGTTTTGTTCTGTCTAATGATTCGGGTGTCTTGGAGACTGTCGACCTCAACCAGGTCGAAAACATCAAATACGCGCTCACCTATCCAGGCCCTCCAAGCTACAACAAAGTGCGCTCGATGGATGGGGGCCTGCGCGCCATTCTCTCCTCCCAGGACAGCGGCATCCAGGTTCTCGAACCTGATCCGAACGGCACGTGGATTAGCACTTCGTCCATCTCCACTTATCCGTCGAGCGTCGCGAATTTCGTTTGTGACGGTCGCTATGTGTATGCGGGTACTTACTACATTCCCGACCCCTGTTGTGGCACGACTCCCGAGTTCTTCGTATACGACCTCCAAGAACAGCGAAATCTCGGTGATTTGGGAGTTCAATATGGCTTTGGCTTACCAAATCATCTGGTGCGAGATGGAAGCCAGGTCGTCGTCTCGTGCATGGGCTTGGGTTATGACAAATGGGCTTATTGTATCGACCATTCCCCGGGGCAGGACCCACAACGAGTCGGCTACTTTTCTTTTTCTGCAAATGTCTTTCCCGTGAAGGGAGCCTGGTATTCTCTGAGTGGCGCCCAACTCCGTATCCTCGGTCCGGATGAAACCAATACATACTATCTCGGCATTGCCAATACAGTGGAACTGCCGCATAGCGGCGCCAGCTGGTTGATCCGTGCGGGCGATTATCTATATGCTTTGGGGAATGGGATCGTAGTCCTCGACGTGTCGGACCCCCAGCTGCCTGTAGTCATAAACTCTGTCGAGGTTCCCTACGCGGCGGGAACGGATGCGGCCATCGAGGGCAATCTCTTGGTTGTTCCGCGCGAAGCAATCGGACTCTCCTTCTACGACCTCAGTGATCCAACAACTCCGAGGTGGATCGGTATCGCCCCCGCCTATCACAAGGCCATGGGAGTCGCGATTGGGCTGAACGATATCCTGGTGACCGATCCCAGCGCTGGTCTCTTGCAGTATCCTTTGCCCTGCCAGCTCACCGCGGTGGCGGCGCCCCCATCCTCCGCCGCCCCGATTTTGCCATCTCTAATGTTGCAGGGCGCGGTTCCCAATCCTTTCAATCCTGCAACCGAGATCGTCTACTACCAGGCAGTCCCTTCGGAAGTCGCCTTGAAGATCTATGACACACGGGGACGGCTGGTCTGGACCCACGAGGGATTTGCAAGCGAGGGCTGGCACCGCGTGCGGTGGAACGGTACGGACGTACATGGGAATGCCGTGGCCAGCGGCAGCTACAGGGTTCTCCTGGAGGCGCAGCACGAGCGCCGGACCAAGGCGATCATGCTCGTGCGCTGAAGCGATCCGCACCCGGGTTCTCGCGGCGCTCAGCACGCGAGGGGCATGGATTTGGGGGGAAGCTCAACGAATTGAGGTTGATTATGCGCCGGCCATCCTTGATTCGGGTGTCACGAATAGGATAGTATTGACGGGACAAAGGAAGGGTCATGAGAAGAAACGCCCTCTTTGCTCCCGTTCTCTTGTTCTTACTGAGCCTTGGGTCTACTCCCGCCTCAGCTGATGCTTCCGATTGCATCGACTATTCTGGATTGATGCATGTCTCCCACGAAATGGACATTCAGGGAAGCCTTCTGAGTCTGCGTGGACAAGAAGCCGCGGTGGTCGCGGGAGACACTCTCCGCCTATTGGATCTGAGCGATCCGAAACTGCCGATCGAAGAAGGAAGCATTGCGCTCCCGATAAGGCCGAACGCAATTCTCTGGACGCAAGACGCGTTACTGCTCTCTACGAGCGGGTCCGGAGGAGGCATCTATGCCTTCGAGCTGAGGCCACCCTCCAGGCTCAAGGGCAGGGGATTCGTACCTGCAGTCGAGGTGTCGTATCACACGATCGGATTGGGAGCATTGGCAAACGGTTACTTCGTCGCAGTCGCAGAGGATTCCCTGCACATCTTGGAGCTAGCCGGCGGCAATGGCCTCCGGCGGCACGCGTCGTTCAAGCTGCCGGGAAAAATGGTACTGTGGGATATTGACGGAAATCGGATTGTAGGAGACTCCAACGTAGGAATCGCTCTGTTTGATGCCTCCAATCCGGACACACTTCAGCTCGAAGCGGCGATCACAGCCTGGCCATTTCAACTGGCTGGGGCTCTTAACGGGGACTGGCTATATCTGATCGACTCACAAGTTTTTCGAATCGTCTCGATCGCCGATCTGGCGCATCCGCAAGAGCTGGGAACTCTCCCCGTGCTGCACGACCCTTACTCTCTTAAGAACCCCATCTTAAGGCAGATCGATTCGACGGTGCTCGTCTTCGCGGAAGGAACCTATTACTGGGCGCCGGGATTCATGTGCGCAGTAGACACATCCGATCCTCTCCTCCCTCAACAGGCGGGCTACCTCGATCTGCAGTGTATCCTCAGTGGAGTCAGCATCGAAGAGACTCGTCCCTACGCTCACGTGCTTTCGGGCAACTCGGCGGTTCTCAAGACTATTGACCTCTCTCACATAGACAATCTCGAGTACACCTTGAGTTCTGTTCCACCCTTGAGTCTCTCCAAGCTGCGCTTGACCAACGGTGGGCAGCGCGCAATCGCTTCCTTCAAAGGCGCCGGCCTTCAGATCCTCGACCGTCAACCCGACGGAAGTTGGATCGATACTGCGATGATTCCCACCTCTCCCTACGAGGTTGCAAACATCGTCTGTGACGGCCGTTATTTTTACGCAAGTGCATTTCATCACAATGACCCATGCTGTGGAATCGATCTCTGGTTCTTCGTTTATGATCTCGAGCAACGAAGGATCCTTGAGAGCCCAAATGTATTACGTTATCTCTTCATGGGGGCAGATCCACCCTATCACGTAGTGCGAGATGGGAACCAGGTAGTCATTAACTTGCCCGAAGATAACAGCTTCTGTATCGAACATGAGGTGGGAGAAGAGCCCAAAGTCGTGGCGGAAACTGCCCTTTCAGCGGTGTTCCCGGTCAAGGGAGCATGGTATGCACTGGGTGGTTCCCAGCTGAATCTCCTCGAGCCAACTCAATGGAGTACATACTATCTCCGAAGTGGGAAGACCGTTCCGCTTCCTTTGGATGGCGCTACCTGGATGATTCGGTCGGGTAACTATCTTTACGTTTTGGGTACCCAGGGCATCGTAGTTCTCGATGCAAGCGACCCACAGTCACTAACGGTCCTGAACTCCGTTGAAGTTCCCTATGCGGCCGGCTCGGAAGCCGCGATTGCGGGCGATCTCCTGGCGGTTTCCCGCGGTGGGTTGGGGCTGTCTCTCTACGATCTCAGTGACCCCACGACTCCCTCGTGGATTGGGATTGCCCCCGCATATCACAAGGCGCTGTGCGTGGCCATCGACCCCAACGATATTTTCGTGCTCGACTCGGACCTTGGTCTCTTGCGGTACCCATTCCCTTGCGGACTCGACATCGAGGTCCCTGTATTCCAGCCCTTCGCCAAACTCCGCGCGGTTTCCATCGATGGAGGTCTTCGCCTGAGTTGGAATTTGACGGTTTCTCTTTCCTGGGATTCTTTCGATATCTTGCGGAGGAGCGGTCTCGAAGCTGCGCAAACTGTAGCGACTTTGCCCTATATCTCCTCCCAAGCACTGAACACCGACATCACCTTGCCTCTCGAGCAGCGCGCAGGCTACTACTCGGTGCTGGGTCATACGAAAAGTGCAGACTACCGATCGGAAGAAATTCGCTTCGATCCGCCCCCGTTGCCCTCCCTGCTATTGCAGGGTGCGGTTCCCAACCCCTTCAACCCTAGCACTGAGATCGTCTACTACCAATCGACCCCGACCGAAGCTGCACTGAAGATCTATGACACCCGGGGACGTCTAGTATGGACGCACGAGCAATTCGGGGGTGAAGGGTGGCATCGTGTCCGCTGGGACGGATCAGACGCGCGCGGCAACGCCGTTGCCAGCGGCAGTTATCGGGTAGTCCTCGAATCACAGAGGAAGAAACTCTCGAAATCGATCATGCTCATCCGCTAGTCCACTGTCTCCACTGAGGAGAAGCCATGTTCAGGGCTGCTTTCTTATGTCTCGTTCTTCTCTTGTTGCTACAGGCACGGGCGAGCGCAAACGGAGCGATCGACTACGCCACCTATCCCACCTTCTACGAGAAGGAGTTGCCCGAGAGCGCGGCTGTTTCGGCGGTCCAGCACGATGATCTGGTACTTTCCCTGTACCGCGCAATTGTCACCGTATGGGACTACACCGATTTCTCCAATCCCGTTCAGCGGGGACATGTAGCGGTCGATCCCGACGCGGTACAGCTCATCGAGCACAATGGTGAATCGTATCTTGTTGCGCGATACGCAAGAGATACAGGAGGGGGGTACTTTGACACCGGGGGTCACCTGTACTGGATCGATGTGAGCAATCCAGATTCCCCAGTCAGCGTCGAAGTCTACAACACGGGTTGCACTGGACAAGTTACCAGCTGGGGCACGGCGCTGATCTATAACGTCTATCACCAGGTTTGCGATGAGCCTCCAAGTGGGCATTGCTGGTTGGCCTATTACACAAGCCAAATCCTCCACTTCTCTGGCCCCACTCAGGTATTTGTTGGTAACGCCGGAGACCGCTCTGACCAGGAATTCATGGGAAGCGGTCTTTGGTTTTGGACCCTTCAGGGGGACCGTCTCACCGCCTATCCTTCGACCGATTCGACGGAGGGGAGCGTTCATCGCGGAATTCCGCTCGGAAGCGAACTCATCTCGAGTGTGGGAGATCGCGTTTGGATCCGCACCTCATCGTCCACGATCGACTGTTTCCGTGCCAGTCCGGACGCTGTGAACTTTGTCAGACGACTCACTTCCGAGCTGGCGGATGGAATTCTCCGCATCGTTCCGTGGCAAGAGGGTTCTCTGGCTCTAGGAAGTTTCGGAGTGCAAATCTTTGGACCTGATGCTTCCTCTGCTCCGATCTGGCGAGTGACTCAATCGCCGAACTTCGCGCTCGTGAAGAATGATCGCGCTTGGATGATCAGTGGACTCACGGGAAGTCAGGAGATTGTCCTGGACCCGCCAGTGGAAACTCCCCCGAGGATCGGCTTGGTCCGGCAGACGTATTCGCATCTCGACATGTCGGCGGACGGACGTTTTCTCTTCGCGAAAACCGGCGGCTTTCTCGACAGTTGGGACTTGGAGAGTTCAGGCGGTTCTCAACTCATTTCCCGCACCTACTTGGGTACATCTTCCAACATCAACTCTCTTTCCGTACTGGGGAATCGCATTGCTATCGTCTATCCGGGAGAGGTCCAGCTGTATGGTTTCGATGCCGCGACCGGAGTGCCCACTTACGAGACCAGCTTTCTCACCCAGATTGCTGCCCGTGCGGGTGCGTTCGTGGACGGCACCCTTGTTAACCTGAGCCAAGAAGACGATCTCGAAATCCACGGGACCGGGCAGGGCACTCCCTTTCTTGGCCGCTACGACTCGGAAAATTTCACGAATCTGCAGCAGTTGCACGCCGATGGTACCATGGTCTGGTTCGTCTCCGGGTCCGGGAGTGCAACCGAAGTGATCGGAGTTTCTATCGCCCAGCCACAGGCCCCGCAGATCGTAGCCGTGATTCCTCTGGGAGCCCCCGTGCGTTCGTTCACTATCGATCAGGGTACACTGATTGTACTGAGCAGTATTTACGGGTTGCGTGCATTTCGGTTCAGCGACATACAGGGGGTAGACGATCTCGGGGAATACTTCCCCAGTAGTGCCTTCAAGCTAGTTTGCCTGCGGGATGGAATTCTTTACGCCACAAACAGTGATGAAACACAGGTCTGGCGATGGAACAAAGGCGATCCTGAACTACTGGGTCTGCAAGAGGGTTCATCTGCCTATTCAGCCTACGGACTGAGCGCGCGCGGGGGTAGTCTCGCTCTCCTCACCAGCGATTCGTACCATGGCCGAATTCTTCGTGTTTATCCTGCGCAACTGCCGGACGTGAAGGTTCCGGTCTTGCTCGAGAGTTTCGAAGTTTTCCCAACTGATACCCGGAGACACCTCGTCTGGAGTTTGGGCACAGCCTTGCCCGTTTCCTCGATGAGGTTGATCGTCGCGGAGGATGGGCTGGAGAAGGATCTCGAGCTCGAGCGTACGAGCCAAATTCAATACGAGGCCTGGGATGAACTCCGTACTCACGAGGTCACCTACCGCCTGTTGGAGAAGCAGACTGATGGAAGCTGGATCGTCCTTCATGAAGAAAACGTCGCCGGATCCGCACTTTCTTGGCTTGGCCCGAAAGTGCTTCAGAACCCGGCCCGTGGCAGCCTGCACGTGGCCTTCGCCCAACCACGTTCCGGCCGCGTTTCCATCGATGTGATCGATCTTGCCGGACGAAGGATCGCCCGCTTGCAGAGCGGGGTCCTGCCGAGTGGCTTACACAATTTTCAATGGGATGGTCGCGATGCAAACGGGCGCGCCGTGGCACGCGGGGTCTACTTCCTGCGTTCTCAAAGCGGTGGACACCTTTCCTCGACCAAGTTCACCCTGGTGCGCTAAAAGATGCTTAACCGTGCCACTCATTCGATCCGTGCTGCAATCCTCTCGATTCTATAGCCGGCTATAATTTTCAATACGAATAAATTTCGAAACTATGGATGCTTTCGTGAGATTTCTTGCCCATCTTGCGCACGAATTCCATTATTTCCAAGAATTTGCACTTGCGCCTGGTTCTATATACCAATAGTATGTTTGTATTACCTCCCCAAGGAAACGTCGAGTCCGTGAGCCGCTCGCGACAGCTCGTTTCGAGGAGGTCCGCCATGTCCACTCTTCGCTCCGAAACCAGTCAATCCACGGCCACAGCTACGGCCACCACCGAGCTTGCTGCCTGTGCCTTTCGGCCGGGGCTTGGCGCCGCGCAGGTGGATCGCGAGCTGAAGGCGGCCGTACGCGACTGGCAGTCCGCCGAACACTGTGTCGTACTCTGGTTCGCCGAACTCAGCCGGCGTCGACTCTACAAGGAACTCGGATACGGCAGCATTCATCTCTATGCCACCGAGGTCTTGGGATTCTCTCAGGCGCGCTCCTACCAATTTCTCCAGCTCGCCGAGCGTCTGCGAAAACTCCCGGCGCTTGAAAAGGCCGTGGCTTCGGGCGAACTCGGTTGGACGAAGGCGCAGGTCGTCGCGTCCGTTGCGACCCCGATGAGCGAGCGGCGGTGGCTGGAGAGAGCGAAGATCCTGAACCGACGCGAGTTGCAGGAGGAGATCGGCGCGGTCCGGCGCCAGACGAAGAGCGCGCTGAGAAGCTCCAACGCTCAGATGCAGATGGGATCCAAGAAGAAGGTCTCGCTTGCCGCCCGGATTGCGGAAAAGCAGCAGGCCAAGGCGTCGACCGTTTCGGCGAAGCTGAACTCGCGGAAGGATGATGGAAACAGCTGCGGGACGACAAACACAGATGCGGAACGCGGGAAGGCCGATACCGATCGCGATGCTGAACTGGACTTTGCAAGTTCCGAGGCCGCGGAGATGCCGCTCAACGTCGGGCTGACCTTCACCGCAGAGCAGTTTGCCCGCTACGAAGCTCTGGTGGCCAAGCTCCGCCAGCGTGGGCATCGTGCGAAGAAGGCCGAGTTGATTCTCTCAGCTTTAGAAAACTTGTTGAGCAACTCCGAACTGCGAACCACTCGTAACTCCGCAGGCAGTGAGAAGTCCACCGGCAGTGAGAAGTCCACGAGTTGCCACAACTCCGAACTGCGAACCACCCGCAGAGAAAAAGGCACTCGTCAGAAGCGCCGGCAGGGCGTGGCCGGGCCCTCGTATCAGGTTCACATCCAACACTGTCCGCGCTGCGAGGCCGCGACGGTCTCCACGAGCAGGGGCGACCGGCGCATCGACCGCGCCACCCTGCAGTCCGCGCTCTGTGATGCCAAGTTGCATCGCGAAACGGTGCGCTCGAAGAGACCGCGCACCGTCTCCACCACTCCGCCGCGTTTACGGCGCGAGGTGTTGGAACGCGATCACTTTCGTTGTCGCATGCCGGGATGCCGAAATCGGCAGTTCTTGCAGGTCCACCACATCGTGGCGCGGGAGGATGGTGGGAAGAACCGCGCGAGCAACCTCATCACACTCTGCGGGGCTTGTCATCGGGCTCTGCATGCGCTCAGCGCAACGCAGCGAAGCAGGGTGTTGCAGCGCACGAGCCGCCAGCTCGAGTGAGCGCTTGTCAGGTGCCGCAACGCTGCCTTCCGTCAGCTCTAGTGCGCGCCGCCCGAGCAAGTGCCTGCCGCCCGGGCGAGACTGAGCTGCCCGAGCTAGTTCGAGTCGTCCGTATCGCCGCTGTCGTCCGAGTCGTCCTTGGACTTCTCGCTTGCTGTGCCGCTGTTCGAATCCGCCTTCGTGCCCCATAGGTGATTCCAGTAGCGCTCGTCGCCTTTGAGCTTTTTGTCGAAGTAGGCGACGATGGTGCGGCTCCAGAGCAAGCGGCGGTCGTAGCGCAGAATCCAGTGCTGCTCGCCGTTGATACGGATGAAGTCGACATCCCTTCCCAATACCTTCAGCGCGGTATAGAGCTGCTCGCTCTCTCCCGGCGGCACATTGTTGTCGATGTCTCCGCACAGAAGCAGCAGCGGGGTATGGATCTTGTCCGCGTTGAAGAGGCTTCCCTGCTCCACGTAGAACTGCGGAGCGTTCCAGGGGTACTTGCCGGCCGTCGCGACTGCGCTGTAGAACGCACCCCAGTCTCCCTGCCCCCAGTAGGAGCCGATGAAGGAGATTCCGGCGTGGCTCACCGCCGCGGCGTAGAGATCGCAGTGACTGACCAGATACATGGTCTCGAAGCCGCCGAAGCTGGCACCGATACAGCCCACGCGCTTGGGATCGACGAAGTCATGCGCGGCCAGGAACTTCTCGGTGCCTTCGATGATGTCCTGGGAGGAGCGCTTGCCCCAATCGTTCACATGCCGCGCGCTGAACTCCTGCCCGAAACCGGTCGCGCCGCTGGGCTCGGGCACGTAGATCACGTAGCCGTTGGCGGCCCAGTAGTTCTTCGGATAGCGGCCGCCGAAATCGCGGGTGATGGGAACCGTCCCGCCGTAGTAGTAGACGATGCACGGCCACTTTTCGGCCCGGTTCGCATCGAAGTTGGGCGGATAGTACACGCGCCCGATGATGGTAGTGCCGTCGCTCGCAGTGAAGTTCCAGTCCTCCACCTTCCCCAGCTCGATGCGGTCGAAGCGCGCCCCGTTGGGATCGGCCAGAAGACGGGGCTTCCCCGATGTCTTGGCTTCCTGCACGAAGATCCTCTCGTGCTGGCTGGTGGACTCCGCAACATAGGCTAGCATCGAACCATCGTGGCTCGTGCTAAGACGACTCGCCACCGCACCCGCACAGTTCAGCTTGGCGATCTCCCCGCTCTTGGCGTCCAGGCGATAGAGCAGGTCGCGATCGGCCGTGGTCGCGATGAAGTACACGGCATTGTCCTTCTTGGACCATTCGAACGATCCAACCGCGGGATCGAACTCGCGCGTGAGCGCGGTGACTTTGCCGCTGGCGCGATCCATCGAGTAGAGCTGATAGTCGTAGTCGTTGGGGATGACTCCCTCCGGCAGGTTCACGCCAATGCTTCCGAAGGCATCGGGTCCGCCCTCGACCACGATGCTCTTGCCGTCGGGCGCGTAACTCGCGCCACCGGCCCACTTGCTCTCGAACACTTTCTTGCACTGCAGAGTCTTCAGATCGACCTCGTAATACTCCTGCACGCTGAATGGCCGCTCGGTGCTGCCAAATACCTCGCGCGAGAAGAGCAAGGTGGAGGAATCCGGGCTGATGTCCTGCAGGCTCGTCGCTTCCGCGCCCGCGGTGAGGCGGTGGCTCGCGCCCGAGGGATAGGATGCCAGGTACAGGTAGCTGCGATCGCGGTAGGTGGCCCAGCGATCTGCGAGATTCTCGTAGTGCTTGAACTCCTCGTGCTTGCGCTCCTCTTTGTGGCTGACGGTATAGACCACGGCACTGGCGTCGGGGAGCCAGCGGTACGAACCGAAATGTTCGACGCCCTTCAGCACACTTTCGGTCGGGCTACCTTCGAGATCGGCCACCCACAGAGTGGTCTTCTTGTCGTCCTTGGTGGTGAAGCTGTAGCGGTGACCGTTTCCCGGAACCCAGGCGAAGCTCGAGGGCCCATCGTCGCCCTCGAAGGAGCGCACGAGGCCCCCGTCCTTCGTACGTCGAATTTCGTACCAGCTCTTGCGATCGTCCCGCGGGACGCCGGGGTAGCTCAGCTTGTAGGCCAACAGCTCGCCGTCGTTGGAGAGCTTCAGTCCGCTGATCGAACGCGCGTCGAGCAGTTCCTTGACTTCCAGCTCGTGCCGTGGCGAGAGATCCACCGCGACATTCACGCTCGAGTCCGGCGCGGCCATCTTCACCTTGGCCGACAGGGTCCATTCCTTGGCCCCCAACGGATCGCGCAGCGCGCGCACGATGACGCGGTGCTTGCCGCGCAAGAGTTTCAGATCGACGGTCGCCGGGTCCTTGTCCGTCTTGTCCTTCACTTTCTCGCCATCGAGGTAGACCTGCAAAAGGTGCGGGCTGTCGAGCACCAGCTTTGCGTCGCTATAGCGATCCACGCTCAGGTAGAAGGCGGCCAAGCACTGGACCGGAAGGGAATTCGCGGACGATTGCGCAGCGGCTGACAAGAGAGAAGAAAGATCAAGTGCGCCATCGGTGGCCTTGCGCTCCTGCCACTTGAGCTCTTCCCGCGGCCAACTCCAGCTCGCCCCCGCGGCGGGATAGACCTCGTCCACATCGATGGCATCCTGGGCTAGCAGGTCTTTCAGCTCGATCTCGTGCCCCGCTTCACCTGAGAGTGCCGGCAGGGGCAGCGCCGAGGCCCCTGTCACGAGCCACGAACTCACGGGGATCTCGCGGCCTTCGGTCTCGTCGGCCGCCGTCGCTGCCCGCGCTGCGGCCAAGCACAGCGTCGAAGCGAGCAGGAGCAGAGCCCAGAACCTCAGTGGGAGGAATCGAGTGGCGGTGGACGAGGCAAATTCACGGCGCAGACGCATCTTGTTCCTTTCGAAGATTATTCTTCTCGCTTCGGAGTTCCTTCGGTCGGTTCTGACTTGCTTCAGTCGTCGTCCTTCAAGCGGGGTTTGGGTACTCTCAGTCCCTGGTTCTCCAACTGGGCCTGGCGCATGGCCACCATGCCCTGCAGTACCGTCTCTCGCTCGAGTGTCGATTTGATCTGGGGGTCGTAGACTTCCCAGCCCGTCCAGCCCTGTATCATGAAGACAATGGCGAAAACCTGCGGTCCCCGGGCCTTGATCCAATAGCGCGGAATGGACATCTCGATGCTGCGCAAGGTGTCCGGCGCGGATTCGACGCCGCGAACGGACGAGCTTCCTTCTGCGGGAGAGCGATCTGCGCGAGAAGTTCCTTCCTCGGCGCTCCCGGCCGACAGGCTAATCGTCATCACGCCGTGTTCGTCCTCTTCCCCGAAGTGGTGCAGGCGTCCGTCCTGGGCGGAGATGCCCGGCACCGCTCTCAGCTTCTCGCGCACCGCTGCGCACTCGAGCTCTTGATTCTGAGCTTCGCGCGGCCTGAGCAGAATGCGGTAGTTTGGATTCATGGCATGCTTGGATTGGAGGAATTCCGGCTCCAAGACGAATGCGCTTTCCGAGGCGCGGTCCCCTTAGCTCTTGCGGCACTTAAGGCTCTTGGGCTCTTGGGCCCTTCGGTTCTTGCGACACCCAACCTCACTTCAAGATGACGAGCTTCCCCGTCTGCGTATCGCCGGTGTCGAGATTTTCGACCGCGTAGACGTAGAGACCCGGGGCGAGGGCGCGAGTGTTTTCACTCAGCATGTCCCAGGCGACCTGTCCGGTGGAGGCGTCATCGCGCTGTAGCTTGTCCACCAGCGTGCCGCTGACGTTATAAATGGAGATGATCGCGCGCGCAGGAACGTTGGTGAAGTAGATCTTCCGGCCCAGCTCCGCGGGTTCACCGGTGGGGCGCCGCGCATCGAAGAGCGAGCTGCCGCGATAGGGATTGGGATACACGCCCACCGCGTTGGGATTGGATGGGCCTCCGGGAGCAGAACCCGGCGTGACGAGAATCGAATTCTCGTTGAATCCGCTCTCGAGCTCCTCCAGACCCTGCCGGGGGCGTCGATTCGAGTAGGAAGTGACCGAGTACCAGTACTTGAAACCGTCGCGCACCCCCCGGTCGATGAATTCGCGTTTGCCGTCGGCGGTCATGTGTGGCAGGCCGAGGTTGTAGCCCCAGGTGTCGGGCGTTCCGTCGGGCCAGGTCACGCGATCGAACTCCGCGATCAACGAGGCCTGCTTGAAAGGATCGCCGGTGATTTCCGCCCCGTCGATGCGATAGATGCGGTAGCCCTGGAAGTCGTAGTCGCCAGTGAATTCACTGCGATGGTATTCGGGGGATGCGGTCGTGGGATCGTAATCGCCCGTGGGTTCGGTGCCGGGATCCCAACGCAGAATGACTTCGTTGTCCTTCGTGCTCACTTCCAATATGGGGCTGGGCGGACCCGAAGGTAGTTGGAAACCCGCATCGAAGGTGCTCTGAGCAACCTGGCTGTTGTTGACCATCGAGGCGGAATCGGGTCCAGCCACCATCGCGATGGTGAAGTGCGCCTGGTCGCCGGGCAACAGGAGGTCCCAGGGACCGACGGCCAGCATCGAAGTCCAGTTGCCGTTCGCGTCGAAGTTGTTCCCCTGCCCGTCGTTTCCACGATCGATCTCTCCCGAGGCCATGAATTCGTACTTCCCCTTGTCCAGCCGGCGACGCGCATCGTTGAAACGCCACTGCCGGTAGGAAAGCGTGGGACGGACACCGTCATAACCCAAAATGCGGCAGCCGGCCCAGGATTCGGCCTTACCATTTTCTCCGTCGGCGTCGTGGCACCACATGATGCGCGCATCGGGATCGGTGCCGTAATCGCCCGGCGCGATGAAGCCGTTACGATCGTCGTAGAAGTTCCAGCCGTTGGTTTCGTCTCCGGGGATGGTGACGGTTGTGTTTCCCACGCTCAGCTCGTTGTACCAGCCGATGTAGACCTGACTCAGCTCCTGATCGCTCACGTTCTCCACCGTGAAATCGATGATGACGAAGTCGTCGGCATAGGGCGGCGCGTAGGCGAGAACCTTGGTGTCGACCCGCAGTCCCATCGCGATGTGTGGATCGTCGTTGCTTGAATCGCCCGGACCCAGTTCGTCATAAATGGAGAAGTCGAATTCCTGATCGGCGAGCGCCGAGGTGGAGAAGTTGGGACTGAGCGGATTGGTGGAGAGCAGCTTGATACCGTCCTCGGGACGCGGGCCGTACTCCTGGGTGGGCGAAGACTGCCCTGAACTCGTGTCATCCGCTCCAGCCGAGACCAGCGAGTCGCCTTCGGCGGTAATCGCGCCCACCCAGATTCCCCCCACGAACATGTGCTCCACGTTCGAGTTCAGAGGGTATTCGAAACTGGGCGAGGACAGGGTGGGATTGAGCAGGTTTCCGAAGTACCCCACGTTGGTCACGTTGAGTCCCACCGCACCTACGTTGGTGTAGACCGAGGTCGCAGTGCGCTTGAGCGCGAGGGGATCGGCTCTCCAATCGCCCGGTCCCGCCATCGCCGACCCCATCGCGAGAACGCTCATGACGGAGAGGGCGGCAAACACTTGCCACACAGCACACACGAGTACGCGGCGCGAGGGGTCGAGCGCTCTGAGGATTCGTGCAAACTTGCAGAGCATGGGGAAGCGAATCGTCAATGTCCGGCGCGGCATCTTTTTCCTGGGAAGCGATTGGGGCTCGTTCTAGGCTTCAGGAAAGCGTAGTCCTCCCCCGCGCATGTGTCCAGGGTCCCTATGCACCGCCAACTTCGGTTTCCGCTCTCTGCTCTCGCGTCCTCCTCCCTGAAGCTCGGCTTGCTCGCATTCTGTACCCTCTCTCTCCTCTCACTGGCCGCCTGCCGGAACGATGGCGAAGGCACCGGGACTGCGGACGAGGCGGCCGGCGGCGACGGGGTGTCCTCAGCCGAGCACTCCTTCGCGAACTCATCCCATCTTCACCTCGATTTCGACTTTGGCGCAGGAAGACTTCGGGTCGTTCGTCACCGCTTGCAGACCACCGGCTCCGCCAGCGACACCCTCTGGGCGCCGCTGGCCGGCGGCGAGGAGGCCGATCTCGAGGAATTTCGCATTCTCCTGGCTCGGCAGGCAGGAATCGGCCCTCCGCTCCAGCTCCCGGAGAGCCAACGGCTCGACTTTCTGGCCCACGATCTGGGGCGACGGCTCCTGGGGACCGAAGCTGCCCTGCTCTCGGGTTCGGCCCGCTGGATCGTGAGTCCCGCGAGAGCGGCACCGCTGGAGGCGCTCATCCTGCCCTGGGGCAGCGGCGACACGCGGGTCCTGCAGCGATTCGTCGTGAGCTATACTCCCCGCGCCGACGAGGACGGATCAAAGAAGCCCCCGCCATGTCCGCTCGCCGCGGATTCGCAAGCGCCGGCGGGACACGGAGTCCTGGCCCTCATTCCCTACACCCCCGATCTGACCCCGGTCGAGGATGACCCCGACACTCTGCTGTGGACCCTGCGCTCCCGGCTGCGGCGCCTGGACACCATTCCGCGCGCCGAGACCTCCCCTGGCGAGCTCGAGACGGTCCTGGCCGCCGCCACCGGGAATTCGGGCTACGCGCTCATCCTCCTGCGGGCGCGACCCGCTGAAGCCGAGCCGCTACTCTCTTCTCTCTCTGACACCAGTTCCCTCGTTTGGTGGGTGCGCCCTCCCCACGAAGCTCGTTCGCGCGGATATGAGGGCGAAGCGCGGACACGTGCCCGCTGCCTGGCGCAGCTACAAAGGCTCGTGGACGGGGGGTATGGTGTGATCGTGGATCTCTGGCCGCGCAACGATCAAACCGTGAAGCGGGGAGCAAAGGTGTGGATCGCGGCGCTACGGTCCGGGGATCCTCCGGCCCTCGCGCTCGCCGAAGCCAAGCGCGCCATGGCGCGGCAGGAGCCCGAACAGCCCGGCCTGTGGGCGGGCTGGATCGTCCTGGGCCCGTGCGATGTCCCGCTGCGACTCTCGCGTCCTGGACTGCTCAAACGGATCTTCTCCTCCGAGCACTGAAAGCCCTGCCGTGCTTCCGCGCGCCTCGGGATTTGCTGACGAAGCTGGCCCACGAAGCGGTGGCCGCATCGCAATTCGCCGCTCAACAATTGGAGCCGATCCAATAGTCGGCGGCGACGGAGAGCGCGCGGCTGGCCCGGTCGATCTTGCGGTAGACCGGCAGACCGGCCCGTTCCAAGAGAAGCACGCTGGGATCATAGAGCCGGCCCGAGTCGATCACGACGACCATCGGCTTGTCGGTCTCCTTACTCACGCGGATGAATTCGCTGGGCAGAGAATTCATGGAGAAGATGTTCTCGCTGTGCTTTCCGCTGAGGTCGGGGGCCAGGATGTCCAAACCGGGGGTGGCGGGAATGGCCGAGACGACCAGCGCGTCCACCTCTTCCGCGTGCGCGAGAATTTCCACTGCCTTGATAAAGGGCCGCGTTCCTGCCATCGGGGTGGCATCCACCGGGTTGCCGACGTGCGCGATCTCGGGCAACACTTCGCGCAGCTGCTCGCGCGTCGTCTGCGAGAATTCGGTCAGTCTTAGCCCGTAGAGATGATCACTCACTGCTCCGGCTTCGAAGCCCGCATTGGTGATGACGCCCAGGCGCCGGTCCTTGGCCCGCTTGCTCCCCAACATGGTGAGGATCTTGGTGTAGTCCTCGAACTGGTTGAGAGTCTCACAGACGATCGCGCCGGCTTCCTTGAGCATGACGCGCGCGATCTCGTAGTCGCCGGCGATGCTCGCGGTGTGGCTGGCGGCAGCCTTGGCTCCACCCGCCGTCTTTCCCGCCTTGTACACGACCACCGCCTTGCCCTTTGCGGTCGCGGCTCGCACCAGGCCCAAGAAGCGCTCGCCTTCCAGGGGCTGGAAACCCTCGATGTAGAAACAGAACACCTGTGTGTCGCTCTCGTACTCGAGGTAGTACTGCAAGAAATCGCTCGCGGTGAGATCCATCTCGTTGCCGTAAGAAATGGAGACGCGGGGAAAGATGATCCCGTCCAAGTTGGAGGTGAAGCTGACCAGGTACGCACCGGATTGACTGACCGCGACCAGGTTGGTGCCCGGAGCCTTGTGGAAGGGCAGCTTGTAGTGCGGAAGGAAGAAAGTGTTGTACTCGCGCTTGGAAACGATGCCCAAACAGTTGCCGCCGACCATTACCGGACCACCGTCGGGACGGCTGCGCGAGGAGGCCAGACTCTCCTCGATACGACTCGCGAGATCACCCTGTCCGGTCTCGGCGAAACCGCCAGGAATGAGAATGATGCTGCGCGTCTTGCCGGTGGCAACCAACTCTTCGATCGCGTCGGGAGCGATGGGCGCGGGAATCGACACCACTGCCAAGTCGACCGGCTCGGGCAACGCCGCCGCGTCAGGCACACAGGGAACCCCGTCGATGCGCTCGGCCTTGGGATGGATCGCCCACAGCTTTCCGTAGGTGATGCCCTCGCTACGCTTCAAATTGTCCAGGATGATCCGGCCCGCGTTCATGTGCTTGGACGAGGCGCCGTAGACCACCGCGCTGCGCGGATGGAGTAGCTTCTCGATGTTGGCGATCGGACGTGGCGTGCGACCGGGCGCGGGGGTCGCTTCGATCGAGGCCAAGGCGTCCAGAGCCAAGAGCCGACCATCGCGCGCCACCACCGGATTCAGTTCCAATTCGGCGAGACGGGGCTGTCCGAGTTCGGTTCTTTCCTGAAAAATCTTGGCCAGGCGCTGCAGGGCGTCACCAAGAATGCTGGCATCCAGCGGGGCCGTCTTGTGCAGACGGCTCGGCGCGAGGGCGATCGCTCCCAGCGCGGAGGCTCTCAGGCAATCCATCTCCGTGTCTTTGTCGAAGGCGTCCACGCTCATGATCATGTGCGCGCGCCCCTGCGCGAGATCGCCGTACCATTCGCTCAAGAGTCCACCCAGTCCAAACATGAGGTACGGTCCCATTGCGGGGTCGCGCCGCGCGCTCAGGATGAACTCACTGCCCGGAAGATCGGCCGGTAGCTGCACCCGCTCCACCACCAGGATGCCGACGAGCTGGGCTCCTTTGGCTTTGCTCTTGACCTCCTCGTACATCGTGTCCAGCGCGGCGCTGACCGCCGACGCCTCGCACGCCACCATGCGAACGCCTCCCACGTCGCTCTTGTGGAGGATCTGTGGCGACACGATTTTCAGCACCACCTCCTCGCATCGCAGAGCCTCCAACTGCTCGGCGCTCGGCTTTCGCCCCTGCTCTAGAAAGAAGTGCCGCGGAGTCTCGATGCCGATCTCCTCGAGGAAGGCATAGGCTTCTCCTTCGAACAGATGATCGCGTCCCTGTTGATGAACCCTCTGCAAAGTCTCCTGAAGGGAAGCGGACATGAGAAAGCTCCATGATCGTGAGGAAACTGGTCGTCGAGCGCGCCTAGCTAGAATCTCGGGCTGAAAGGAGCTGCTTCCAAGCGCTTTTTTCCAGGAAATGCAAGCCCGGTTCCGGGGCGTCTTTGAATCGCGCCGTCGCGCGCCGGTGGAGGCAAGTTCAAATCGCAGTTGCGCGCGCGGAGCGAGCTCCGGCAATGCAGATCGGAGCGAAGTTCAGCAAACGGAAGGCCCGGCAGAAAACTGCCGGGCCTTCGGTGTCGCTCGCAACCTAACCGCGCGGGGGAAAGACCCCGAACAGTTACTTCAACAGAGTGACCTTCTGCACCACACTCGATTCGGTCTCGAAGCGCAGGCGTACGTAGTACACGCCGCTTCCGACTGGCGCGCCCGAACCATCCCGACCGTTCCACGTGCGGGTTTGGTCTCCGGCGTCGAGAACACCGTTGACAAGAGTTCGAACCCTCTCCCCCTTGACGTTGAAGATGGCGAGCTCAGCCATGCCCTTGCGCGGCAGATTGAACTCGATCTGAGTCATCGGGTTGAAGGGGTTGGGATAGATGCTCGTCAACGAAGCGCGACGCGTGGCGGGCGCTCCACTCTCGATACCGGTGGCGAAGAGCTGCAGATCGTTGTCGTCGCGCGGCGCGATCGCATTGCCGCCAAAACGCACGTCGAGCAGACCGGTCGCGATCTGTGTGTCGTCCGGCAGGGGCGCGAGGGAGACCGCAGTCATCGGGTTGGCCCGCAGCAGACTGTCGCTCACCGTGTCCTGCAGGTAGTAGTTGTCTGTCGCCGCGATGGTATCCACCACGGTCGACATGAAGCTGCGCACCATCACGTATTCCAGCGCCTCCGTGGTGTCCAGGTCGGTGCTGGTGAATGCGAGAATGGGCGGCTGGGCGTTGCCGTAGCTGAGCACCTGGACCGCGTCGCCCCGCTGGGGATTGAGCTCGGTTCCGGTATCGAACTCGCTGATGGTTCCGGAAATCCTGACCATGTCGCCGCGGAAGAGCACGTTGCTCCCCGAACTCTCGTAGACGAAGATTCCGCTCCACGGACCACCCTCAGGATCCTCGATGATCCACTGGCTGCCCGGAGAGTTCAGCTCGCCCGGCGCTACCGTCACGATGCCCTCCACGTTGACCAGCTGGCCCGCGTAGGTGCTTCCGTTGGTGCCGTCCACGCTGGACTGGATATCCATGATGGAGGTGGTGCCTACCGCGAGATGCAGACTGGAGGCCGGCGCGTCGCCCGGCACGTTCGTGGTCTGGGCGCTGTTGTCCGTCGCAAGGATGTAGTACTCGATGGAAGCCATGCTGGTGCCCGGAATGGTGGCCTCATAGGTGTCACCGATCGTGTTGTTCATGGCCACCGAGCTGAAGCTCCCGCTGCCGCCATAGGCGTAGTAGAGCGTCGCCGCGGAGATGCTGCCGTTGTCGGTGATGGTGGCCGAAACGGTGACCGCCTCGTTGGTGTGCGGTGCCCAAGGCGAAGGAGTGATGTCGTTGACCACCGGGTAAGGATCGCCCGGGTTCTTCACCAGGTCGGTCTGATAGCGAGGCTTGAGTTCGATGAGGCCGTTGAAGGGCGAGAGAATCCCGGTGATCTGGAAGTGGTCGCCATTGCCCATGGAGGTGGCGTCGATGCCGGTGGTGCCGTCGACGAAGACGATGAGGGTGTCGCCCGAAACGTCGGTCAAACCCACCGTCCCCTGCTGGAAGGTTCCTCCACCCCAAGGCGGAGCCGCCACGTCGGGCAGAAACGCGATGTCACCGGTCACCGAGGCCAGCCAACCGATCACTTCGTAGTCGGCCGCGGTCTGGGTCCCGCTGCCGTCGTTGTCCAACGCTTGTTGGACGGTGTACACCTGCGGCGCGGGAACGGTAGAGGTGCCGAGGAAGGTGAGCGTGAGGCCCGAGCCGGTACCGAGATCGATCTCGCTACCGTTGAAGGATCCCACGTCGCCAGTGACCTCGACCGAGTCCCCGAGCGCGAATCCTGAACTGGTGCTGAAGAAGGTGATCCCGCCGGTGGGATCTTGGACGTAGTGACCGCCGCTGTTGAGAACTCCGGCCGGCATGGTGATGACGCCACGAACGGTGACGACGTTACCTACGAGCGGAGAGGCCGGCGCGCCGGTGGCGTCGTAGGCCTGGATGTCATCGATGTTTGTGATTTGGGCGAATGCGGTGCTGGTGAGGCAGAGGAGCGCGCAAAGCGCGACTGCCAGCGTCGTTCGCAACATTCTCGTGATGCCTCCTGCGATGAATCGGATGAGCTGAATCGAGAGAGTGAAGCTCTGGCTGCAAACCCGCGATCTTCGTTATTCCAGTGGACGCCTACACGCGCTTGGAGGGAAATCTCCAGCCGCCGCGAACCCTAAATGCGTCCTATAGGAAATCAGTGGCAGTATAGCACAAGAATTTGTCGCCACTCAAACTCGCTTCCGGCTCCGACGCCGCGGGGACGCCGTCGGGCGGCACCGCGAGAACGGCGGGCGCGGAGGGGAGACCCTAAGCGCAAGCGGGACACTCCCTTTCCCCTTCGCAGCGTATCGCGTCCGGCGCGGCCCCGACCCCGGTTTTCACGAGAATTTCACGCGATTTCCATGGGCTGTGGCGCCTCGGCGGCGTGGCCGCACCGTCCGGGCGCGCTCAGTCGCGCGAGGCGCCGCTCTCCATGGCGCGCGCAAGGCGCTCCGCGAGCAACGGAGTCTCGCGCGCAAGCAGCGCGTGAAGTTCCGCCAGCGGCAGGATCAATACGCGGCAACTGGAGATCGCTTCCACGTAACCTTCGGTGAATGGACCATCGGCGCGCGCGTGCTGTCCGAAGAGTTCGCCTTCCTCCAAAATGCCGGCCACGACTTCGTGTCCGTCGGGGCCGAAGGTGTTGACGCGGACGCGTCCCGCGCGCACCAGATACACGCGGCCCCCTTCCTCTTCAGGGCCGCACAGAATCTGTCCCCGAACGCAGTCCCAGGCGGTCCCCGCCTGCAGGAGCCGGCGCCATGCGCTCTCCTTGAGCTGGCGCACGAGCGGGCGGTGCTTCAAGAGCCAAAGTCTGCTGCGAATCATCGACCTCCTCTGAGGGCGGGTCCGATCCCGCCGAACCCGTGCAGGTGGAAGCGAACTCCCCCTGGGCAAGCGCGCCATCGCGCGCGAGCAGCAGTTCGTTCCAGCGAGCCGGCGAGACTTTCGGGCCCTGGGGCCTGAACCTATCTTGGATCCGGCGCTGGAAAACAAGGAGCGGTCCCCGCCAGCCGACATCCACTCAGCCATCTTCCGCAAAGAGCCCATTAGGGGCAAGCTGAAGACTCGGCGGGAGCGAGCGTATGTTTCTTCCCCTCAAGGATCACAACCCAACCACCCTCCGGCCCTTTGTGACCATCGGGCTCATCGCGCTCAACTGTTTTGTCTTCCTCATCGAACTCGGCCACGGACCCAGTCTACCCTACTTCCTCGCCCGCTGGGGCGCCGTCCCCTACGCCTTCACGCACTTTGGCGGGGTTGTGACCGTGGGAAACAACCTTCCCGCGACGCCGGCAGCCGCGCCCTTCTGGATCACCGGAATCACCAGCATGTTTCTGCACGGAGGATGGGCCCACCTTCTGTTCAACATGCTCTTTCTGTGGATTTTCGGAAACAACGTGGAGGATTTCCTGGGCCATTTGCGCTACCTGGTCTTCTACATCGTCACCGGTCTCGTGGGGCTTTACACCCACGTAATGCTCCACCCCTCCTCCACCATTCCGGTGGTGGGAGCCAGCGGCGCGATCAGCGGAGTGTTGGGCGCCTACATAGTTCTCTATCCGCGGGCGCGCGTCACCACTTTGCTCTTTCTGCTCTTCTTCGTGACCTTCATCGAGGTGCCTGCGGTCGTGCTTTTGGGCTTCTGGATCATCTTGCAACTCTTCTCCGGCCTGGGAAGCTTGGGCCATAGCGGAAGCGGAACGGCCCACTGGGCCCACATCGGCGGCTTTGCGGCCGGCTACCTCACTTTGCGCTTCTGGCTGGCCAAGGACTTGGTGTTGGCGCGACGACGCGTCGCCTCGGGACCGGCGGAGGGCACTGCGAACGGCGACCCCTTCGGGAAGGGCTTCGCGGCGGCGCGGGCGCGCCGGAGTTCCTCGACCCCGCCGGGCTTTTTCACCTCCGACAAGGACTATCCTCCGCCACCTCCCAAGGTGGGGCATCGTTTCGGCGGCGATCCCATCGGGAACTTTCTCGAGGAAATCGAGCGGGAGAAGGAGGACGATTCCTGAGGCGCGGATCAACGTTTGCGCAGTAGCCGCACCGCCTCCTGAAGCTCCTTCACGCTGTTCACGCGCAGCACCGTCAATACCAAGAGCCACCCCAGCGCGCTCAGGCCCGCGCGCAGCCACAGCGCTTGCCCCCGCAGAACCACAGTGATTGCAATCGCGGCGGCCAGGGCCGAGAGCGCGCCGCCGGCCGAGGACCACAACGGCACTTTGAATCCCGCTCGACGGGCATAATAGAAATAGAGGGCCAGCGTCAGACCATAACTCGCGAAGGTGGCCAGGGCCGCACCTTGAATCCCCATGCGTGGAATCCAGAAGGCATTGAGGATCACGTTTGTCACGATTCCGATGGCGCCGATGGGAAGCAGATCGCGCTCGCGATCGGCTGCGAAGAGGAGGCGCACCATCATGTGACAACCGGCCTGCAGGGCGATCGCCCAGGCCAGGATGCGCAAGGCGCCCACCGCGGGCGCGAACTCGCTTCCGGCCATCACATGCACGATGAAAGGGGCGAAAATCCACACCAAGAGCGCCAAAGCCGAGCAAAAGACCAGGGTAAGTCGTGTGCTGCCGCCGATCAGCGCGACGGTCGGCGTCTCGCCTTTCTCCCGTGCCAGCCGCAGCTGCGGATAGACCGCGGTGGCGAGAATGCGCGGAGCGAGCACGACCACGTCGATCACACGCACCGCGACCCCGTAATATCCCCAAAACCGCTCATCCACCATTCGGCTCAACATGAGAATGTCGATGCGGTGAAAGAGCAGGCTCAGCACGGTGGCGCCCATCAGAGGTACCGCGGCGCGCATGAGCCGTCGAACTTCGTCGTTCTCGACCTCGCGCACCGAGAGCCGGCCGAAGTTCCTCCGCAGGAAGCTCGTGCCCACCAGAGTGCGCACCAAGCAGCCCAGGGTGATTCCAGTCACGAATCCCAGAATGCCGAGTCCGAAGAGCAAGGCGGCGGTGGCGAACACGAAGATGCTGGCCGAGGAGAGCAGCATCGTGCGCGTGATGTAGTCCATGCGCTGGGCGCCCTGAAACACGGCGTCCGCGATGTCACTGATGTTCTCCAGGAAGA
Source organism: Candidatus Krumholzibacteriota bacterium (assembly GCA_963727455.1). Classification (GTDB taxonomy): domain Bacteria; phylum Krumholzibacteriota; class Krumholzibacteriia; order JAJRXK01; family JAJRXK01; genus JAOZPE01. The sequence goes on from CAVSGG010000003.1 coordinate 150,297, forward strand.
CGATGGTCCCCAGAATGAGAACCACGTGCAGCACGGCACTCGGGTAGTGCAGTTTCCACACCGCGAGGATCAAGAGGCCGTAGGCCACCGCGGACAGGAGGGTCTTGACCGCGGCCGCGGCCGAGGCCACGCGCGTCGTATCCCTGCGATCGTCCGCGACCTCGCGGGTAACCAGATAATCCAGGCCGCCGCCGGCCAGAGTTCTTCCGACTTCGATGAAGGTATTCCCGGCCGTGTACAATCCATAGCCCGCCGCGCCGAGGATGCGCGTGGCGAACATGGTCAAAAGGATGCTGAAGAACTTCGACGCGCCGTGGGCGAGGCTCAAGAATACGGTGTTCCGCGCGATGCGCCCTCGGTCTGCCATCATTCCCCGTTCAGAAGGCCTGTCCGACTCCGATGCTGACAACTGGCGCCGATCGATGCGTGGAATAGAGGATCGGCCAGGCGAAGTCTACACGGAGTGGCGCATTGAGCGAGGCCCGATCCATGCCCAGGCGAAATCCGAAACCCAGGGCCCCGCGCATATCGCCCAGCAGGAGATCGTGCTCGTCCTCGAACCATGCGGTGCCGAAGTCGGCAAACGCCGCCATGCCGGGCGTCACCAGACTGCCAAAGCCGGAGCGATACACCCAGCGCATTTCCAGGTTGGCTCGTAAAAGACGATCTCCCGCGTATTCACTGGGTCGGGCCGAACGCAATCCATTGTCGATCCCCAGAGTATAGACCGAGTTGCGGTCGAGGTTGCTGCCGGTGGCCGCGAGTATGGAACCGGCGGCGCTGAAGGCATCAGAAAAATATTGGTTCACCCGCGCGCGGAAGCTGCCCCGCATGTTGGGATCGCTGCCCGCGGCCAGATGTCCCGTAGCAGATGCATCGAGCCGAACCACGGTGCCTCCGGAAATGATGTTCCACTGCTCCATTCCCGAAAACCAGGAACCATCGAAACTGCTGCCCAGGCCACGGCTGATCCAGCCCAAGGCCAGAGAGAGCTGGTGCCCCTTGGCGATGTCCTCGCGCTGGCCCATGCGATCCAGATAGCGCCGGGAGGCGTAGTGCAGGGGCGTGCGATCGAGGCTCACGATCGGTCCGAAGACATCGCGATTCTCGGCGAATTTGCCGGTGAGATCGATGCTGTCCACGGCATTCCCGGATGGATCGTAGATCGGTGCCGCAGCCAGGGGACTAAAGCGCTGGGTCTCGACCCGGAGCCCGACACCAAGGCGCAGTACTCCCTCGCCCCAGCGCCCGCTCCGGCGCTGCAGCTCGAGCCGCGCCTGGGAGAAATCGCCGTGCGGGCGTACGTATTCATCGCCGCTCAGGTAGTAGCGGGGGGAGGTTCCCGCGTGCAGGTATTGGGCGCGCCATGCCCACTGCGATTCGAGCTGAAAGAAGGGGCGATCCAGATGCCAGGCGAAGGAGCCTCCGTCGGAGGCGTCGCTGTAATCGAGCCCGCCGTCCCACTTGCCGTCGAAAAGGTGGCGGTCGCGGTACCCCAGTTCCCAGCTGATGCGGTCGAGATCCTCGTTGCGCGCCACCGAGGCCTGCCGTCCCGTGCCCAAGAGGTTGGACTCCATTGCGCGGAACGAGAGCAGGGTTGTGTTCTCGAACTTTTCGAAGCGAATATCGAAGTTCGTGGTCCAGACCTCTCTCGTGTGCACGTAGAGGTCGACGCTGTCCGGGGCCACGTGCTCGGTCTCCAGGCTCACTTCCACCAGGTAACCGGTGCGGCGCAGTTTGCGCTCGCTCTCGGCGAGGAGCGCCGGGTCGGCCCGATCGCCCTTGTGGACCAACAGCTCGCGGCGGATGGTCCTCTCGCGCGTGTCGATGTGAACGGCGTTCACCAGGCCCAGGGGCAACCAGGGGACGCGGGCCTGATCCATCTCGGTGAAGATGGGTTCGCGTTCGTAGATCACCTGCCGGATGTAGGGCGCGGGCGGACTGGAGCGTTCGGCGGCCCACGCCACCCCACCAACGCTGAAAAGGCACAGGAGCAGGACCAGGGCCGCATTCCACGCAGGAACGCCCCTCCCTTGCGCTTGCTCCCCCCGTGACGGCCACCCGGGATTCGAGACTGACATTTCCGTCCAGATCGTAAGAGGTGTCATGTCATTGTGACAGTATGCGGGGTGTCGCTGTCAGCATTCGGCGCCCGTCCAGCGCGGAGCTTACCCGCGGGTGGAGTTCTAAGTGAAGGGTGCACAATCCCTTAGAGGATGGCAAGCAAAGCCTTTCGTCCTTGGCATCCAGTTTGATATGGCATGAAGACGAGCGCAGGACAAAACAAACCCCTCGCACTGCGGCGAGAGACGAAAGGAACGAAATCATGCGCAACAAGATGCTGACTCCCTTTGATGCATTCGATGCCCTCTTTGACGGTCTGGGCCGCTATTCCCTGGCCGAGGAAGGCGAGACCCTGCTGACGCCCCGCGTCGACATCCACGAGGATGAAGCGGAGTTCATGGTCGAGGTCGACCTTCCGGGCGTCAACAAGGACGACCTGAAAGTCGAGGTTGAGAACGGCACCCTCATCATCGAGGCCGAACGCAAAGTGAAGCCCACGGCAGAGACCCGCAAGGCCATCCGAATCGAGCGCGTCGCACGCGCCAGCTACCGCCGCACCTTCTCGTTGGGCGACGAGATTGACGGTGACGCAATCAAGGCCGAACTGCGCGACGGTGTGCTCCAGGTGGTTCTGCCCAAGCGGGAGAAGGCGCTGCCGAAACGGATCGAGGTCCAGTAAGCGCAAACAAGCTCGCGCTTGGAATCGCTCGGACATGGGGCCCATCCCCTTTGGGGGTGGGCCCCTTTCCGTGCTTCCACAGCACGCCGCATTCGGGTGGAACGGAGATTGCCTCGTGGGGGGTGGGGATTGACAGAGCCTTCCCTGCACCCAAAGGACACTCGACGCAGCAATGAGGAAGCTTCATGACCGATAGCGCAAGCCTCTACCCGCTCCATTTTGGCGAAGTACTCAACGTTCTCCCTGAATATGAGGAATATCGCGACGCGGAAAGCTCGTACCGTGGCGAAGCGCCGTTCCGCATGGCGGTGGGCCGCCACGTGAAGGACTGGGGCGAGCGACTTCTGGACCTTTCGGAGTTTCAAGGCAACCTGCTCCCTCGGCGCGATCTGCGCGTGGTGGACCACATGGTGAGCACGGTGACCGACATCTTCAGCATCCTCAATTGCGGCGGTCAGATTCGCCGCGTTCCCGTGGCCCCCTCCACTCAGGACGAGCTGCGCGCTTGTGACGCGCGGGTCCTGCGTCTCTTGGAAGAAGAAAGCGAGCTTCTGGACGGGATGCATCGCGCCGAATGGGCGGGAGAATGGCTCGAGCACGACGCGCGGGAATTCTACCGCAAGCTGCGCAGGCTCAAACGGGAGCTTCTCGACCGCAATCTGCTGCTCGGCCTCCGCGGCGCGGCCAGACGCGATCGCGAGCAGCCCGGTCTCGAGCTGTTCTAGCCCGAGCAGAATCCGGTGCTTTCCGTCCGCCTATCTTCGTTGTAGTTTCTGTCCATCATGAAGGCCCCTTTCATCCTGCGCCTGGCCGCTTCCATCCTTCTCGGCGTGAGCCTCCTGTTCGGCGGCGCGAGTCTGGCGACCGCCCAGAATCCTTTCTTGAAAGAGCAAGCTCCGCGGGTCATCAAGAAGATCGAAATCACCGGCAACACCACGACGAAGGAATACGTGCTGCGGCGAGAGCTCGGATTTCAAGAAGGCGATGTCTACGACGACGACGCGCTGAACGACGCCTGGTTCCGGCTGGAGCAACTGAATTTCATCGCATACGTGGACATCCAAGTCGAGCGCAACGGGCCGGGCGAAGTCGTCCTGAAGATCCAGGTCGAGGAGGACAATCGATTCGACTGGCGGCCCTACTTGCGCTGGGAACGGCGCTTCGACTGGCTCTATGGACTCTCAGGACAGATGATCAATTTCCGGGGCCGCGCGGAGAGCCTGTGGGCGCGAGCGTACGCGGGACACAAGCAACACCTCTCCCTCGGCTGGCAGAACCCCTGGATTTTGGGGAGAACGCACCTGGGAGTGGGCGTGAGCGCTTATTACGAACGATACCGCTTCGTCTATCTCCCCTTCCGTTTCGAGGACGCCGGCGGCAGCGTGGACCTCTGGCACGCACTGACCAAAAATCTGAAGGCAGAGAGCAACTACACCTACCGGGGCGTCAAGATCAGTAATTCCGGTTCGTCCTTGGTCGATGGAAGCATCACCGATCCCTATCTGAGGGCCGGTCTGGACTACGACAGTCGCGATCTCCGCTATTATCCCAGCCACGGCGTTCACGCGCGCGCGATGGCCACGCTCGGCGCGCTGGGCTCGGGGGACCTTTCGAGCTATTCCTACTTCGATCTCTCCTTGGCCGGATACCAGGCGGTTCCCCACCTGGGCATTCTCGCCTCCCGGGTGAGCTACCGCGGTACCGGGGACAGCTTGCCCGTCTACGAACGCAGCTATTTGGGCGGGCCCGACAACATCCGTGGCGTCGATTTTTCCAGCGTACGCGGTGACGAGAATTTCTTGGCCACCATCGAACTGCGTCGACCCGTCTTTCTCGTGCCCTTACGCGAAGGAAGGGCGGTGGGCCTGGGATTCCACGCTTTCGTCGACTGGGGTACCGCTTGGGAAGCCGCGCAGAGCATCGGTGACGCGGACATGCGCCATTCGGGGGGGATTGGCCTTCACCTCAATCTGAACACCTACAATCTGCGCTTCGAATGGGCGTTCAGCGATCACGACGGCAACAGCTTCATCTTCGCTGATCGATTCACCTTCTGATTCTGGCGATCCTTCCCTCGACCGAAAGGAGGTGCGGGCATGAGCGAGGCCGAGCGAATCCGCCTCACCCAGTACGCCGGCGCCGCCGGTTGAGCCGCCAAGATGAGCCCGGAGGATCTGGGCTCGATCTTGGAGGGTCTGGTCGAATTGGATGAAGATCCAAGAGTATTGGTGGGCTTTGAGTCCGCCGACGACGCCGGAGTCTATCGCCTGGACGACGAGCGCGCGTTGGTGTTTACCGTCGATTTGATCACGCCCATCGTGAACGATCCGCGCGATTTCGGACGCATCGCCGCCGCGAACTCGATCAGCGACATCTACGCCATGGGCGCAAAACCTCTCATGGCGCTGAACGTGTCCGGCTTCGAGCCCAAACTGCCCGCGCGTATCTACCGCGAGATCCTCCAGGGCGCGCGAGAAGTGACCCGAGAGGCCGGCGTGGTGATCCTCGGCGGTCACACCATCAAGGACAAGGAGATCAAGTACGGTCTGGCCGTGGTCGGAGAGGTGCATCCCGCGAAGTTCCTGCGCAACACCGGGGCCAAAGAGGGAGACGCTCTCTTGCTCAGCAAGGCCCTGGGAACCTCCGCCCTGGCTACCGCTTTCAAGAACGGCGCCTTCGACGAATCCGATTCACGCTACGGTGCCATGGTCTCCTCCATGACCCGGCTCAATCGGGAGGCGAGCGAGCTGGCTCAGGAGTATCACGCCCGCGCGCTCACTGACGTCACCGGTTTCGGTCTGAGTGGGCACATGCTGGAAATGCTCAGCGGAAGCGAACTCAGTTTCGAGATCCGGTTGAGTGCGCTCCCGGTGCTCGAAGGCGCGCTGGAGATGCTGGAGGCGGGCTACACTTGCGGCGGCGGGGAAGCCAACCGCAAACGCGCCCTGGAAAAGATGGAACTGCCCGAGAAAATCGAACTACCTCAGGAGTATCTTTTGCACGACCCGCAAACTTCCGGCGGTCTACTCATGGCGCTCCCCAAAAATGAAGCTTCCAAAGTCCTCACCCGCCTCAAGGCAAGCGGGCACGCGGCTGCCATCGTGGGCGAGGTCGGCGGCCCCGCCGAGCGCCCACTGCGCGTCCTGCCCTGAGCCGCGACATTTCGCAAAACGGGTCAAACGATTGAAAGATCTTCCTCATTTCATGAATGAGAAGCATATGGACCGCTTGCGTGAGGAGTGGAGGGCAGTTATCTCTTGCACAGGCTCCCACATTTCGCCGCGCCGTCATTCAGATGGCGCGGTGATCTCACTGTTTTGAATTGATCGGAGTGTTGTTTCGAAGAATCTGAACCTTGGAACGCTGTGACAATTGGGCTCTCACACCGAACCAAGCTCGTCTCTTTGTGCTCCCATCAAAATGTGGGCGAGTCTGCCGAAATGAATGACCATCGTCATGGATTGGAGTCGCAATGGCCGAACGAATCGCCGTCTACGTTGACGGTGCGAATGCATATTTTGCCCAGAAAGAAGCACTGAACTGGTGGATCGACTGGCCCTCCTTTCTGGAGTGGGTCCAGCGGGACAAGGAACTCGTCAGTGCCCGCTGGTATCAGTCCTACCGCCGCGCCCCCGAGCCCGAGCAGGAGCGCTTCCTGCACCATCTCACCATCGTCGGTTACGCGGTGCGCAAAAAAGTCCTCAAATCGATCTACGACCGGGAAACCGGCCAGAATTCGGTGAAGGGAAATCTGAACATCGAACTCGTGATCGATGCACTGACCGATGCGCCACACTACGACACCATTCTGCTCGTCACGGGTGACAGCGATTTCGTTCCCCTCGTGGAGGCTCTGCGCTCGCGGGGAAAGCGCGTCCTGGTGGCCGCCACGCAACAAAACGTCGCCGTCGACCTGAGGCAGGCCATCGGCGTCAACTACATCGATCTCGGCGACTTGCGAGACGAGATCGAAAGCGACAAACGACCTCCCGATCGCAGCGAGAGATTCGAAGACTCCGGCCGCGCTTCGAGCCGCAGCTTCGATTCTCAGGCGGAAGATTTCGCCGGCGAGCCCAACGGAAACGTGAGACTTCCAGAAGATGATTACAAGGTGACGTCCATTCTGGATCCACACCCACCGAGCGCCCCCAACCAGGACATCGTTCTGCCCCAGGAGGGCGAGATCGTTCGCTGCACCGTGCAGTCGGTCAAGAAATACGGGATCTTTCTCGATCTCCACGAAAACGTGAAAACTCTGCTGCACGTGAAGGACATGAACCGGGGCTACGTTGCCGACGCGGGCCAATACTACCGCGTGGGCCAAGAAGTCCCGGTGCAAGTAGTGGGAATCGATTGGGAACGTCAACCACCGGAAGTGCGCGTGCAGGTCGTGACGCCCGAGATGGAGTACTAGCCCCCTAGCGGAGCGAAACGATACCCGACGATCTTGAATGCCAGTTTGGCCGCGGTCTGTTCGTTGACGCGGGTCGAAGGCACGGGAACCGTTTCACAGACATCGGCTCCCAAAAGATCTCCTTTGCTTTCGACGATGAGCGCGCGCAAGACGGAGATGGTTTTCTCCCAGTTCAGGCCGCCCGGTTGCGGCGTGCCGGTTCCAGGGCATAAAGAGCAGTCGAGCCCGTCCACGTCGATGGTGAGGTGGATCGGTCCGGCCAACTTCCGTAGTCTCTCCAGGAGTTCCTCGAAGCGCTCTGCTCGACCGAGTTCGTGGTCATAGAAGGTCTCGATGCGAGGGTCTTCGCGCGCCAGTTCATACTCGCCCTTTTCTGCGCTGCGGATCCCTATGGCCAGAAGTTTCTTTACCCCGAGATCGAGCACGCGCCGCATCGCGCAGGCGTGGTTGAAGCGGCTTCCCTGATATTCCTCTCGCAAATCGGCGTGCGCGTCGATTTGTACCACCGTCACCTCCGATGGCTGCTTGAGGATTCCCTTGAGGAGCGCCGCGGTGACCGAGTGCTCACCACCCAATCCCAGATAAAAGGGTGGCGCCAGTCCGTAGCCCGCGCAGACCCGCGTGACCCGGTTGAGGTAAGCCTCCACCCTTTCGTCCTCGTCGGCCACGATCGCGGGAAGCACGCAGTATCGGATACTCCCTTCGTGTTCGAAGTCCAGTTCTTCGTCAAAAGTCTCCAGATGCAAGCTCGCGCGCAGAATTGCATCCGGCGCCGCTGCGGTTCCCTTCCCGTAACTGACCGTGCCCTCGTACGGCGCGCGAATGACCGCGACTTCCGCTTCGTCCAGAGTGGAATTGGGGAGCTCCAGGAAAGTGAGGGGAGTTTCCATCTTGGTCCCGATTCGCAGGGGTGGTCCCGAATTCTTGGTGTCGTTCCCAGCTCAGAGGGTGGTCCCGAACTCAGAGAGACTCCACCGAACGCATGAAACCGTCCACCAATTTCGCCATACGGTTTTCGGCGCGTTTCATCGTGGCCTTCAGCTCTTCCTCCTGCGGGACGGATTCGATGAGTTCGAAATAGAACTTGATCTTGGGCTCGGTTCCGCTGGGCCGCAAAAGAATCCGCGAATCGTCGCTCAGATAGAAGGCCAGGACGTTGGCGCGGGGAATCTCCCCGCGGGCCACGGATATGTTCTTCCCCTCGCGAAGAACTCGCGACTCGCCGCTGAGGTAGTCGTGGATCACGCTGACATCGAATTCGTCTCCGAAACTCTGTGGTGAATTTTGCCGCAGACTTTCCATGATGGAAGTGATTCGCGCGGCGCCTCTCTCTCCCGGCATGGTCAAACTTTTTTGAAGGGTGAGGTGTAGGCCGAACCGCCGGTAAATCTCCTCCAGTACCTGCAGCACACTGCGGTCGTGTGCCCGATAGAAGCTCGTGAGTTCCGCGAAGAGGAGAGCAGCCGAAATCCCATCCTTGTCCGCGGTCACCATGCCCACCGAGTAACCCAGGGCCTCCTCGTAGCCCAGGAGCAGCTCCTCCCCCTTCTCGCGCCGGTGTCTCTGCGAAGCATTGGCAATCCACTTGAAGCCGGTGAGCGTTTCGTCGTACGCCGCGCCGCTGGCCTGCGCCATGGAGGAGAGCAAACGCGAGGAGACGATGGTCGTCATGAGCAGAGGCTTGCAGTCGGCGGGCAAGTTCTCGCTGAGAAGATAGTGGGCGAGGATGGCCCCCACCTGGTCTCCGCTGAGCATGCGATATTCGCCCTGCTCATCGGGCACCGCCACCGCCAGCCTATCGGCGTCCGGATCGTTGGCAAGCACGAGGTCGGCATTCGTCTTTTTCGCCAAGTCCAGAGACAAATCCATCGCGCCTTCCTCTTCGGGGTTGGGAAAGCGCACCGTGGGAAAGTTCCCGTCCGGTTCGAACTGAGGCTCGACGAGATGGAGTGGCGCATACTCCGCGCGTCGGAAGAGTTCGACCACCGAAGCTCCGCCGACTCCATGCAGGGGAGTGTAGACGATCGAGAGTTCGCTCTTCTGCTCCGGGTGACGGCGCAAACGCAAAATGTCATCCAGATAATCTTCGAAGATCTTCTCGTCGATGTCTTTCACCAAACCGGCTCGCCGGGCATCCTCCATCACCGCGAGGGGAACCTCTTGAAGGCTCTCGATCTCGTCGATCTTGGCCGCAATCCCCTTGTCGTGGGGAGGAATGATCTGTGCCCCATTTCCCCAATACACCTTGTAGCCGTTGTACTCGGGGGGATTGTGGCTGGCGGTGACCATGACTCCGGCCGCCGCGCCCAGCGCGCGCACGGCGACAGCCACCAAAGGAGTGGGCGAAAGCCGCAAGAAGAAGTGGACGGTGATTCCCAGTCCGGCCAGGACCTCGGCCGCATCTAGCGCGAACTCGTCCGAAAGCTGCCGTCCGTCGTATCCCACCACCACGCCGCGGGTGCGGGCATCCGGCACCTCTTCCAAGAGATAGCGACCGAGGCCGCAGCTCACGCGACGCACCAGGGCGCGATTCATCCGTCCCGGCCCGGGACCCAGCACTCCCCGCAGACCCGCGGTTCCGAAGTGCAAGCTCTGCGCGAAGCCTTCGCGCAGAGACTGGATGTCATCGGCCGCGAGGCTCTTCTTCAGAGCCTCTCGCGTTACTGGATCGGGATCTTCGTTCAACCAGCGCTGGGCCTCTTCTCGTAACTCATCCATCGAAGGCGAATTCATGTTTCACTCTCCTTGGTGCGCGGCGCGCGTTCACGATCGCCGGGGGTTGCGGTGTCTCAAAAGCCAAATCATGAGAGCAATGGAGATGATGAGAATGGTCGCAAAGAGAGTGGGTTGGGCCTGGATGATCCGAGGATAGAGGAGACTGGTGACCAAGAGTCCCACCAACGCTCCACCGAGATGCGCGTCGTGACCGATGTTTCCCATCCGCGACTTGATGCCCCAGATGGAGACGACGAGAAAGAGTACGGCGTAGATGGAGGCGGGAATGGGATAGGGTATGAAGAAGATGTAGATGCTGCTGCCGGGCAAAAGAAAGATGGAGGCATAAATGACACCGCACACCCCTCCCGAGGCGCCCAGGGCGCGGTAGCTCTCGCCGCGATGCAGCCAGAAGGAGAGCGCGCTTCCGCCCAGGATGCTGGCGAAGTAAATGAGTAGCAAAATGGCCCCGCCGTAGAGTCTCTCGATGCCCGAAGCGAAGCTGTAGAAGCTGATGAGATTGAACGCGAGGTGCCCCCAATCGGCGTGAAAGAACGCGCTGGTGATCGTGCGGTACCACTGCCCGTCCCGGACGATCCGTTCGCGATCGAAGAGATAACGCTCGACCAGAGCGGGACGCGAAAAGCCCTGCCAGGAAATCAGCGCGGTCAGCGCGGTGATGAGTAGCGTCATGAGCGCCAAAACTCCGCATGCATACCTTCGCCTCCTCGGCGCGGTCCCCCGGAGGGGGTTCGAGCCCCGCGGGATTGCCTCCGTCCTAGTCTTTCACTATACAATGCGAGACACCTCTGGCAATGAAACTGCAACATTCTCGCTCGAGCTGCGCTTCGCACGGCGCGGTAGTGGAGATGACATGAAGATTCCGTTCTCGTTCCGCCTCTCCGCCTTTCTCCTTCTTCTCGCACCGAGCCTTCCATTTTCTTCGGCGGCTGCCAGCTGGGATGGGCAGAGCTGGGCCGACTATTCGCAGTTCTTGGGTCCCATCGACTCGGGCATGAAGCAACATCTGCAGACCATCCTGAGCAGCGGCCAGCAACAGGGCCGCACCCCTGGACGCATGGGGCAAATCGGCGACTCCATCACCTACTCCGACGCGTACTTTCGCAACGCAGAGGCCTTCGACCTGACGAACAACGAGACCGGACACGACTATGGCCCGGTTCGCTCATGGATCGCCTATGACAGTACGCAGCCCGCCGACGGAAATTCCTTCTACCGTGATCATGGAAAGGGAAGCGGCTACGGAAATGAGGGCGGCTGGACCCTCTTCCGTGCCATTTCGGACGGACATCCCGAGAAATCGGTTCTGGTCGGCGACGGCACGACGCCGGGCAATTTTTCCTGGGTGCTCATCATGTTCGGCACCAACGACATCAACGATCCCAACTGGAACGCCAACGGCTGGAAGAGCGAGTACCACGACTTCATCCAGGGCTACATCGACCTGGGAGTCATTCCCGTTTTGAGCACGATACCTCCCTCGGCGGAGCACTTCGACGATGGGCGCGTGGATCTCGCCAACCAGAAGGTGCTGGAGCTCTCCAGCGAAATGCAAGTGCCCTATGTCGACTTCCACGCTTTGGTCATGTACTACCAGCCCGACTCGTGGGTGAACTCCTTGATCTCCTCGGACGGCATCCATCCCTCGGCCGGAGGGGGCGGTGTCGATTTTTCAAAGGACGGCCTGACCTCCACCGACGGCTATGCTGCTCGCACGAAACTCAGCTTCGACATGGCCGAGAAGCTCCAGCGCATCGTGTTCGACAACGGTGCCCCGGACGGCCAACTCCCGGCCAAGGGCCAGAGCATGGGTTCGCTCAAGTCGGGTTTTTCTGGCGGCGGAAGCTGAGGATGGAAAGGGTGGCGGGCTGCCCGAGCTCTCGGATGGCCCACTCGTAACGGGAACGCTGACAGGCCAGAAGCAGAACCTGTTGCTCGTCCGCCACGGTCGCCAAAAGCATCTTCAATCCAGCGATCAGCCTTGCGTCGTCCGCGTGGGCAAAGGGATCGTCGAGGATTAGCGGTAGAGTTCCCTCGTTTCCGCCCAGAAGGCGACTCACGGCCAAGCGCGCCGCGAGATATACTCCGTCCCGGGCGCCCGCGCTGAGTTGCTGGTCCACCTCGACGTTGGTCAACAGCTTTTGCTCATGCATCAATTCGAACTCGAGTTTCTCGTTGAAGCGAATGTCACGACTGCCCGTGCCCAGCTGAGCAAGCAGCACCTGGGCCTCTTGGTTGAGCTGCCGCGCCCAGGTCGCGTAAGTCTCGCGAGAAATTTCGCTGAGTGCGTCGTGGGCCAGAGTCACCGCGTCCTTGAACTCGCGGGCGCGTCGGCGGGCCGTAAGCAGCTCTTCGAGCCGCGCGTTCAGCGGCCCCACCTTCTCCTCGTAGAGACGCAGGAAAGCTCGGACCGCGGTAAGAGAATCCTCGCGTTCTTGGGCATCGCGCTGATCCTCCCCCGCCAGCTCGCGCTCTTGATCTTCGAGTTGCTCGCGCAGTTCTCGAACTTGAAGCTCGGCGGGCAGTGCGATCTCCTGGGTCACTTCCTCCTCTTTGGCCAACAGTGCGGCCTTGGCCTCCTCCACCCTCTGCCGCAGTTCCGCCAGCGACTCTTCGCTCGGCGTGCTCTCCTTGAGCTTGGGTAGGCTGAGGTTGCGGCGGGACCTGGCTTCCTGTGCCGCCTGCGCTTTCTCCTTCAATTTGCGCGCACTCTGGTGAGCGTCGTCTTCCTCGAGGATCTCCACCCGACAGCGCTCGAGCGCTTCTTTCGCCTGCGCCCGGCGCTCTGAGAGGGCCCGGTTCTTTTCTTCGGCAAGTTCCCGGCGGCTGCGCGCATTGGCTTCGGCCACCTCGGCGGCAGCGGTGAGCTTCAGCGCTTCACGGAGCTCGCTCAGCTTGAGCGTGAGCTCGTCCGCCTCGGGCTCGCCGCCAAAGACCTCCCAGGCCTCGCGCGCGCTCTTCAGAGTTTCTTCTTCCTGCCTCTCGGTCTCGAGCTTGCGCTCGTCGATCCCACTGAGAGTATCCAGTTTGGGCTCTACGAGACGAAGCGACTGATAGCGCGTGTACAGTTCGTCGGTGGGAATGCCCAGACGAAAGGCGAGATCCTGCCAGGCCAGTTCGTGTTCCTGATTTCTCTCCTCGATTTCGTGTAGTTTCTTGCTGCCCTCTTCCACTCGCCGGGCCGCGACCGATTCCTCTTCCGTCCGCAATCCGTTGGCGCTCACGAGGAAGTAGAGGCCCAGAGTGATCACCGCTCCCGCCAGATAGGGAAGGACCTTCGTGATCCAGGAGAGGTTTTCCGCAAAGGAACTCCCCGACAGAAGGAGACCGGTGGCGAGGAGCGCGGCGCCGACCGCGGCCATGACGCCCCCCAATCGTCTCCTTCGCATCCGGGCCACGAGGACTTCGTGGAGTTGCCGTTGCCAAAGCGACAGGTCCTGTTGCGAGTCCGCCCTCAGCTCGTCGATCTCCAGATCCCTGCGGGAGTGGCCTTGCAGGAGCTCTCGATCCTCCTCGGTGAGATACTGCAGTGCCTCGAGCATGGTGCTCGCCTGATCGGGATCGAATCCTTCTTCGCGGATTGCCTCGCGCTCCCTGTTCGCCTGCTCCAACAGGCGCTCCTGGTCCTTGCGGATGTCCTTGAGCCGGACGCTGGCGTGCGAGAGCGCCTCGACGTCTTCGGCGCGAGGCAGCCGCTTCAAGCCAAGTTCATCGCGGGCACGCTGTTTCTCGCGAAATTCCGCTTCGGCCTCCTCGGCGTCCTTGGAATAGGATTCGGCGGTTTTCTGGGCCCCCTGCCAGCGATTGCAGAGGGCTTCCGCCTCGGGAAAGCTCTCCGGACTCAGCGCGGCGAGCTCCGATTCCTCCGCCACTTTGCGCTCCAACTTCGCCAGCTCTTCGCGCCGCTGCTCGAACGCGAGAAGTTCCTCCTCCAGCTCGCGCAGTCGCAGGCGAGAACGAGCCCGCTCGATCGCCGTACGGAGGGCCTGTCGCTTCTGCTTGCGCAACTCGCTCTTTTGCAGCGCTTCGATGCGATCGCCCAGAGCTTGCCGCTGCCGGTGGAGCTCGGCGAGTTCGTGCTCGATTTCGCCGATTTCCGTGTCGCAACGCGCGATTTCCGTCTCGACTTTGCCCTTGCCGGCGAGGGTGGCGCCCTCGTATTCGGCCATACCCTTTTCCAAGGCGCGCAGTGCCGCGGCAGCGGTCGATTCCAGCGACTGCGAATCGGCCATGCGCTGAATGGCCTCACTCAGTCCCGAGGCATCGCCCCAACCGACTTCGCCCTGGCGTATGAATGCGCTGTGCAGAAAGTGTTCGCGGGAGAGTCCCAGCAGTCGCTCGCCGACCACCACGTTCTTCCCGCTGCGAAAGCGGTCACTGATGTTCTGGCCCGCCGCGAGCACCCGGATGGAATCCTCGCGAAAATCGCGCTCGATGGTGAGTTCGTCCGCGCCGTGACGCAGCCTCAATACCAGGCCGTAAGGCCCCCCGTTCCAAGGGCGGTAGACCTCCCATTCGCTCAGCTTGCCCTTGGCGCGACGCTTGTCCTTGTTCAGTCCATAGAGCGCGGCAAGGATGGCCTCCATCAGCGTGGTCTTTCCCGCCTCGTTGCGCTCGAGCAGCAGTCCGAGCTTGCCTGCGCCGGGATCGAGGGAATACTCCCCGCAGAGTTGGCCAAAACCCTTGATGCTCAGCTGTAGAATGCGCATTAGGCCTCGTAGTGGCTGTCCAAACGTCCCTCGGAAAGAGCATCCAGACCGTAGAGCAGGGCGCGGCGCACGATTTCGGCTTCTTCCCCTTCGCTCTCCTTCAGGCGCTGGCGCAACTGCGCCACGAAGCGCTCTTCGGTGGTGCGCGCCTGCTCGAGCGGGGGATAGCGGTCCAGGTCGATATCCGCCGTGAGTTGCGAGAGGTCGCTCACGAAGTGGAAATAACGCTCCGCGATCTCTTCGAGAAAACCGAGTTCGAGTCCCCGCGTCCGCCGCCCCGAAAGCTTCAGGTATACCAAGTCCTGCGCGCGCGCCGCGCTCTGTCCCAGGGCCTCCTCCACTCTGGCTCGTGCCGCGTCCATGTAGGCGCAGGCCGAGAGATCGCAGTCGACCGCGTGGACCTCGCGTGGATCCAGGGCTACGAACTCCACCCGGGGCGCGGACTCGCTGAGCGTTACTACGAGCGCGCCTTTCTTGCCGAGCTCGTCCAGGCCGGCGGCCAGGAGGCTCCCGCTGTAGGCGCCGATCGGTGCGCCGTCATCCCCCTGAAGCAGCTGGTGCTGGTGGTAGTGCCCCAGAGCGGTCCACTTGAAGTCCTGGGCGCGCAGCTCTTCCTCGCTAAAGGGATAGGTCGCCTTTTGACTCTGCAAATAACCGCCATCATCGCGGCTTCCGTGGAAGAGAAGGAGTGGGAACTTGCTCTGCGGCCGCTCGACGCGACTCGCCAATCGCCGCAGCTTGCTGGGGAGATTCGCCGCCACCCCGCAGGCGGTGACCGAGATCTCCGGCCGGTCGGGCCATAGCACGCTGCGGAAGTCTTCGTGCGCAAAGAGCTGTACGTTCTCCGGCCAGCGGAAGTCGCGCGTACCCTCGACCTGTTCCTGACGGTAGGGAGAGACCCCGCCATAGGCATCGTGGTTGCCGGGAGCCAGAAAGACCGGTTTGGGAGCGATCGAAGCGAAGGTCTCGGCAACAAAGCGCAGGGTGTCGCTCTTGACCAGCTCGTCGTCGAAAAGATCGCCCGGAAGCAGGACTCCGTCCAGATCCCGGCTCGCTACCAGGGCAAAGGCGGTACGGAAGGCCTCGCGCCGCTCCCGTTCGCGCTGAGAGGCCTTGCGCGGATCCAGCCGCAGCTTGCCCGCGCGCAGAGGGGCGTCGAAGTGAAGGTCGGAGAGCTGCAGAAAGCTCAAGCTCACGTCGATGGGCCTTTCGAAACGAAACCCGGCGACCGTGAGTACGGCCGCCGGATTCTCAGGGGCTTCCGTCTTCCCCCGTCAACGTGTTCGCATCTGCTGTCTGGAGAAATAGTCCTTCGTCAGCCTGACTAAAACTCCCGAGAGTGCGAACACGCCAATCAAATTGGGCAACGACATGAGCCCGAGCGTGATGTCCGCGAAATTCCAGACCAGCTCTAGGGACCAAATCGCACCCAGGAACTGAAAGACCACGAAAACCCAACGATAGATGGGCCGGGCCTGTGCGCCCCAAAGGTAATCAACGGCTCGATCACCATAGTAGGACCAAGTCACCGATGTAGAAAAAGCATAGAATGGAATGGAAAGAGTAACAATGTATTTTCCGTATTCCCCGAGCAACGGATGAAGTCCTTTGGTGAACGCCCACGAGGTGAGGACTGCCCCGTTGAGAGCTTCCCCCGTCACCGGATCCACTGCTTCGCGCCATGAATTCGTGAGAATGATCACGAGCCCCGTCATGGTGCAGATGACCAGGGTATCGATCAAGGGCCCCACCATCGCCACCAATCCCTCGCGCACCGGTTCCTTCGTCTTGGCCGCGGCATGCGCGATGGGCGCGCTTCCCTGGCCAGCCTCGTTCGAGAACAGCCCCCGCTTGATGCCCCATTGCAGGGTGATCGCCACGCCGGCGCCGAGAAACCCGCCCGCGGCCGCGGTAGGATGAAAGGCGTCGTAGAAGATGAGGCGGAAGGAGGGCACGATCTGGTGATAGTTGAATACCAGCAGGGTCAACGCTCCACCCACGTAAAACACCGACATGAAGGGGACGAGACGGCTCGCGACCTGACCGATGCGCTTGATGCCGCCCACGATGACCAGGGCTAGAAGGGAGGCCAGAACCACTCCGGTGATCCAGGTGGGTACGCCGAGATCGGCCTGGAGATTGCCCGCGACAGTATTGCTCTGGACGATATTGGCCGATCCCATGCTCGCCACCACGGTAAGGAATGCGAAGCTGGCTGCCATCCACTTCCAGCGCGGTCCCATGCCCTTTTCGATGAAGTACATCGCTCCTCCCGCTGCGGAGCCATCGGGCTGGATGTCGCGAAAATGATGGGACAGGGTGCACTCGGCGTACTTGGTGGCCATGCCCACGAAGGCAGAGACCCACATCCAGAACAGAGCGCCCGGCCCCCCGATGTGCATCGCAGTGGCGACACCGGCGATGTTCCCGATCCCGATGGTTGCGCTGAGTGCGGCGGAGAGCGCCTGGAAGTGATTGATGTCCCCCTCGTCCTCGGGGTCGTCGTACTTGCCGCGAATGATGTTGATGGCATGCTTCAAGTGACGCAGCTGAATGAAGCGCGACAAGAAGGTGAGATAGATGCCTCCCCCCAAGATGAGGATGATCAGCGGAAGTCCCCACAGGAAGCTCGAGATGGCCTTGAGAATGATAGTGATCTCTTGGAGCATGCAGGAGGGGCGGGGGCGTGTTCGGGGAAATCCGCGCGCTTTGCTAATGCGCTCGGGAAAAGTAACCCGCTCCATCGCAAGGGGTCAAGCGTTCCCCGCCGGAACGCAGGCGCTCACAGTCGGATCGCGTAGCTCAGCTTTAGGGTGAGATCGCCGCGGCGAGGCGCGAAATTCTGCTCGTTGTCCGTCCGTTCGTCGGTGAACACCAGGTAGAAATCACTTTCGTCGCCAAAGAGGTAGTGGAGGCGCGCCTGACTCAAAACGGCGTTCGAGGCGCTATTCCACTGCGAAAACAGCGCCAAGCTGAGCGCATTCGAGAAGTCCACTGCGAGCCGCACGCGTACGATCTTGGCGCGAAAGCGCTGCTCGACGCCGCTGGAAAGCTCGTCGCGGTGCAGTCGATGGCTTTCCCCCTGAAGCGAGAGCGCCAGATGGGGCGCGATCCTTCCCGTTGCTTCCGCGCTCAGACTGTTGAGGATACCGTCGAAGTAGTCCCCCAGTTCACCCTCGGCCTTTAGGGCGAAGGGAAGCGAGGGGTTGGAGCCGAGGCTGAATCCTACCCGGCGGAAGTGATAGTCCCCCTGCGGAAACACGACCTCGCCCAGGGGAAACACCTCAAAGAGCCGCTCGAAGGAGTCACTGAGATAGAGCGAGAGAACTTGATCGTCGCGACCGATGAGGTTTCCCTGAAGCCACAGGTTGCGTGAGGAAAATGTGCCATCGCGCTGATCGATCCACTCGCCGTACACGAAGGTCTCCGCGCTGCGCAAGAGCCCCCAGTTGGGTTCGGGAGTCCAACCCAGCTCGGTGATGTGGCGCTCGATGTCCCGACGCGGCAAAAAGCCCACCCGAGGCGCGTAGTCGCGCCCGTAAACCTCGTAGAGGTAGTTTCCATAGTACAAAGGACGGCTGTAACGGACTCGCGCTCCCCAGCTGCCGTGATCGGGTCCCGCGCGCGGCTGATCGGAGAAAGCCTGCGGGTCGTTGAAAAGCCCCTCTTTGCTCTCGTTGCTGAAAGAGCCGTAGGCCGCGATGTCCAGGTCGTCGCCGGGCCGTAGATCGCAATCCAAACCAAAGACGCGGTTGTAGACGCTCCCTCCTTCGGCCGCCCGCGACACGAGAATGGCCCCCACCCGGTTGCGCTGCCCGATGTCCTGGCTCACCCGCGCCACGTCAAAACGATAGTCTGGCGTCTCCGCACGGCCCTTGGATTTCAGATCGAGGAACCCCACGTCCGTTCGGCCCAGTTTTCCCGTGAGACGGGTACCATATTCGATGGGAACCGTCTCGAAGTTCGGGTTCAGACCAATGCGGCGGCTGAAAAAGGCACGATTGTCCGGCGAGCCAAAAGAGAAATAGTCGCGGTTCTCCAGAAAGAACTCTCGCTTCTCCGGATAGTAGAGGGGAAATCGAGTGAGATTGACCTGCTCATCGTCGACCTCCACCTGGGCAAAATCGGTGTTCACGGTGAGGTCGAGGGTCAGATTGGAGGAGAGTCCCAGCTTGAGATCGTAACCCACCGCTCCATCGGTGGACCAATCGTCCCGGCTGAAGGCCGAAGGATCGCCGGTGTCCCCGCGCGAGAGCGTCCCGAGCGCGTAGGGGCGAAGTAAGATGTTGCTCCCCGGAGCGATGTCCTGCAAGCCGTCGAGGGTACCGGCCTGACTCACGCGCATGATGTCGAAATGCCGCCCGATGGGGGCCCACATGCTCTGTTCGTTTCCCAGGCGACGCTGCCGTTCGAAGTTGATTCCCATGCTGAGCGTCCCCGCGGGAGAAAAGCGCAGAGTCCGCCAAGGGATCTCGATTTCTCCCTGCCAACCCCGATCGCTAAGTCGACACGCCGCGTTCCAGACGCCATCCCAATCGACGTTGAATTGGTCGCTGGCTCCCTCCGCGCGAAAGAGAGCATCGCGGCGCATTCCGTTGGGATTCACCTGGAAAAAGAAACCGTTCTGCAGGTCGTGGTAGGTGTCCAGCACCACCGTGAAGTAATCGTCGGCCGAGATGTCCGCGTCGCGTCCCAGAACGCGATGGATGATCTTACTGGGATGATCGTCGTAACAGACGAAGCCCAGGTAGAGGGCGTGGGTGGTGTAGACGATCTTCACTTTCGTGGGTTGGCTCGCCGGCTCGCCGCTCTGCGGCCGTTGCTGCACGAAATCGCGCGCCACCGCGGCGTCTTTCCAGAGCGGTTCGTCCAGGATTCCATCGATCTTGGGCGCATGGGCCACGCGCACCGCACGCAGGGAGCGAACAGCCAAGAGCTCGCTCTGAGCTGCGCCGGCCGTAGTGTCTTGGTCTTCAGCGAAGGAATCCACGCTGAAGAGGCAGGCGTGGAATGCAAAAAGCAGAAACAGAAGCGAGCCGCGCGCTTGGGACAGCTTCTTCAAGCCTAGAGAAACGAAGGTCATCAAGCTCCCTCGGCGGCCTACTTGTAACCCGGTGGGATGGGTAGGCTGGGATCCAGTTCGTGGGCCTTCTGAATGGCCTCGCGCGCTTCGTCCTTCTTGCCCTGCATCGCCAAGATGGCTCCGAGTTGGAGCCTCGATGTACCGTCCTCCGGTGTTTGCTCCACCACCTCACGCGCCAGCTTTTCAGCCTCGACAAGACGGCCCATCTGGGCGTAGATCGCCGCGAGCTGGCTCCGCGCGTCCACCATGCTCGGATCGAGCTTGAGCACCTTTTCGAATGCCTCGGCTCCGGCAGCCACGTTCCCTGCCATGAGATTCGCCATCCCGAGATTGCCCCAGACTTCCGGATCATTCAACTTTGGAGCGGCCTCTTGCAGAAGTTTCAGTCCTTCTTGCACTTTGCCCGCCTGCAGCGCCGCGCTTCCGAGACGTGCCGCCGATTCGGGACTGGATAGCATGTCGTGCTGCTTCATGAGCTCCTGGGCCTGCTGCTCCTGACCCGTTTCCATGAGCAGTCCGCTCATGGCCTGTAGCGCATCCGTCAGCTCGGGATTCAGCTGCAGCGCTCTCTCCAGGTTTTGGCGCGCTTGCGCCGGCTTGCCCTCGTCCTTGAGCATTACGCCCTTGAAGTAGTAGAGGTCGGCCAAACGAGGATCCATCGTGAGCGCCTTCTCGACCGCAGCTTCAGCTTCCTTGTCGCGGCCGGTCTTGTGCAGAGCGAAACCGCGCGCACCCACGAGGAAGGGCGATTCCGGATGGTGTTGCAGGGCAAGGTCATAGGTCTCCAGGACCTTTTGATCGTCGTGTTTCCGCGCGTACACCATGGCCAGATTCTGATAGTTGAGCTCGTTGTCGGGATCCTGATGGATGAGCTTCTCATAGAGTTCCTTTGCCTCATCCAGATGCCCCGTCTTCGCGTAGGTCAAGGCGAGGTTGGAACGGGCCTTGAGGTTGCCGGGGTCGTCCTTGAGGATGTCCTTCAGGGTTTTGATTGCCTCGTCGTACTTCCCCTGGTTGCACAGGACGATGGACATGTTGATCGCCTGTTCGACGTTGGGCGCGACCACGTCGCTCCCGTGCGCATCTTCCTTGCCTCCTTTGATGTAACCGAGGGAACGCAGCATGTCCTCCATCTTCTCTCCGACCGCCGGATCGACCACGATGTCGTCACCCCGATCCCAGGGACCGGTTTCGTAAGTGGCGACGGTTTGGTCCGGATGTGCCTTCTGGTATTCCTCGGTGAACGCATCCTTCAACACGTGGCCCTTCATGTCCTCTGCCACCGGCAAACCGAGAACATGCAGAACCGTCGGCGCCACGTCGTAAATATCCGCGCCCTTGATGTTGTCTCCCGGACGGATGCCCGGCCCGTTCAGCAGGACGATGCCATCGGGCATGTGGCTCTGATCCGCGGTGTCGATGTTGAACTCCTTTTCCTTCAGTCGCTCGGGGCCGGTGCGGAATCCGTGGTCGGAAATGACCATCACCACGGTATTTTTTCCACGATGCTGCAAGAGCTCGCCCAAGAGTTGATCTTGCCATTTCCAGTAGGCCTCGAGGGTTCCGCTGTAACGCTTGTAGTCCTCGTCGCTGACCCAGGACAGCCGCGGCGGCGCATACTCGTTGAAGAGATGCTGGGTGGCGTCGGTTCCTTCGTAGTAGATCGCGAAGAAACGCGGATGGTCCTTCTCCAACAATTCGGAACCGATCTTCGTGTAGCCCAGACTGGTGGCGATGTTTTCTCTGAGGTGCTGGATTGGACCCCCGTAGGGACCGCTCGGTGTCTGGTTTTCGAGTTCACTCTTGCTGCAGTTGATCATCGACAGCATCAAGTCGGAGGGAACCTCCTCGGGCTTGATGAAGTCGCGCCGGACCCTGTCCATGAGCTCGGGGGGCCAGGTCTTTCCCGGCACGTCCAGGTTGGTTCCGGTAACCCCGAAGGAGTGGAACGCCACGTAGTCACTGACCATGAAACCTTTCACCGGTTCCACGGGCCAGGTCGCCCACCAACCGATGATGCCGACTGGAATGTCGTGTTCGCTGGCGATGTTCCACAGGGCACGCACCCATCGGTTGCGGCTGCTGACCGGGATCTTCGAGCCATCGGGTCCATCGCTCATGAACCAGGTGACACCATGCTGGTCCGCGGTCTTCCCCGTCGCGATGCTGGTCCAGAGGATGGGGGAGAGCATGGGATTGTCGGTCTGGAGCCGCCCCCACGCTCCCTCGCTGCGCAAGCGACTCAGGTTGGGCATCTCCCCCTTGGCCATGTAGGGCTCGAGGATGTCCCAATCGGCGCCGTCGAAGCCGATAATCCAAAGGTCCGGTTTGCTGCGTGAGGAGCAGCCGCTCAGGGCCCCTCCCACAACGAGCAGCAGGAGGAAAAACGCAGACAGCAGTTTCTTGAATGTCATCATCTCAGGAAATAGTTAGGAGAGCCGAGCCAGCCGTAAGTCGAGGATTTTCGCTCCAGCATACTCGGGTAGAGAATAGCACAGCTCGACCCCAACCGCACACCTAAGCCCTTTTCCAAAAAGCCCTTAGCGCTAAGGGCCACACTTCGTATACCCTTGAGAAGTAGGGCAGTGCCCATTCTGGATCGAATTGCGTGCATTTGAACTGAGGACCTTCGGTGCCGAGTCAAGAGTCCCCCCTTCTGCGAGCCCACGAGCTCTTGCGCCAGAGCGGCCTCCCCCCTCTGCAGATCCAGAACGCGGGGCGTGGCAGCAATCACCATCTCTTCATCGTGGAGCTGGACGAAGGTCCGTTGCAGCTTTTGCGCATGCCCGTCGACAACGAGGCCGGGCCGCGGCTGCGCAGCGAGGAAGAGGCGATTCGCCGCGCCGCGGGGACCGTTCCCGTACCCCATCCCACCCTCCTCATTCCATCTCTGCACCGTCCCAAGGCATGCATCCAGCCGATCATCGAAGGAACCCGGGCGCAGGACTTGCGCTCGCAGGATACCTATGTCCGGCGGGTCGAAGTGCTCTGCCAGCTTCTGGGCCGAGAGCTTGCCCATCTGCATGGCATCGAGTTTCCGGTACACGAGCCCACCTTCATCCCGTTCTTGAGTCCTAGTTTCGTGACGGGGAACGAACGCCTGCTCCACGGTGATGCTCACCTCGGAAACCTCATGGTGCAAGCCGACGCCAAGGAAAACGTGCGGGTCTCGGGACTCATCGACTGGAGCTTCTGTCACTGGGGTCCCCCGGAGAGCGATCTGGTAGAGATGGCAATCACCGAAGGAGAGCCGCGCCCGGCGCTCGGACGCGCGTTCTACGAAGCGTATTTGGAAGGCGGTGGTCTCGAGCCGCGTGAGCACGTCTTCAAGTGGGCCCTAGTGCGTGAGCTGGAGAGAAGGTTGGCGGCGCACGCGCAAGCCTATGAGCAAACCCCGCGCGACGCCTGGACGCGCTGGCTGGACGCCCTGCACCGTCCCGGCGCCCGGGCCCTTCACGTCTTCTCGCCCGGCCGCCCCTCCGGTGGCGACTTGGTCTAGGGTCAGAGAGTGGGGTGCTTCAAATTCCAACCGCTGGCCCGTTGGTAAGCGGTGGCCAGGGCCACGATGGCCCCTTCCTCATAATTGCGTCCCACGAAAGTGAAACTGAAGGGAGTGCCGTCGCTCTTGAAACCGTTGGGCACGACGACACAGGGATTGCCCGTGAGGTTCGTGTCCAAAAGGCTGCGACCGGCGAAGCTCGGACAGACGTAGCCGTCCAAATCTCCCAAGATCGTCTGATAGCGCTCTTGCAGGAGGGTGCGGGCCCGCTGCGCCTGCAAATACTGCACGGCGGGCAGGAGCTGCGCAGCGCGGAAAACATTGGGCCAGGCATCTTCGGCCTGCCGCACCATTTCGTCGTCGCGATTGTTCCGGGTGAGTTCGTCGAAGGCCGCCGCCGCTTCCGCCTCCAACACCACCAACATTTTGGCCACGGGCAAATCCGGAAGTTCGATGGGAGTGAGTTCGATCCCCAACTGGGCGAGAACCGCAAGCGCATCCTGGTCGAGCTTCGAGTTCTCATACTCACTCTCGAACGCGGCCTTGTTGAAGCCGAAGCGCAGGTCCTTCAGCTCGTCCAGCGAATACTGGCGCCAGGGCGCGCTGACCGCGTCGTGGTCCTTTCCGTCGGCGCCGTGGATGGCCGAGACCACCAAGGCCGTATCCTCCGCGTAGCGGCACAGTGCCCCGATCTTGTCCATGGTCCACGAGAGCGCCATGCAGCCGGTGCGGGGAACGCGCCCGAAGGTGGGACGCAAGCCGGTGGCGCCACAGCGCGTGGCGGGGGAGACGATAGAACCCAGAGTCTCCGTCCCCAGAGCGAAGGGAAGTCCTCCGGCCGCCACCGCGGCCGCGCTTCCAGCGGAGGACCCACTGCTTCCCTGCTCGAGCTTCCAAGGGTTCTTAGTGGTTCCACCGAACCACACGTCTCCCCAGGCTAGCGCGCCCACACTGGTCTTGGCGACGAGGACCGCCCCGGCCTGGTCCAGGCGCTTTACCGCTTCGGCATCTTCGTCGAGAATCTGTTCGCGATAGGGGGCGCACCCCCAGGTGGTCGGGTATCCCTTCACCGCCAACAAGTCCTTCGCCCCCCAGGGTATGCCGTGCAGAGGTCCCCGATAGTGCCCGGCCGCGATTTCCTCGTCTGCCTTGGCCGCCTGCTCCATCGCCCGCTCCTCGGTGAAGCTAATCACGCAGAGTAATTTCTCGTTTAGTTTGCGCAGCCGATCCAAAAAGAAGCGGGTCAACTCGACACTCTTGATCTTGCGACTTCGCAGAAGATGCGACAGCTCGAAGAGGGAAGCGTATGCCAGTTTCTCCGGCAGAGGTCGCGCGAGAGAGGCTTTCGGGCCGTAGGGGTCGAGCGCCTTCGAGATGGCCTTGTAGTCGCGTTGTTCTGGGAGCGGCACGCGCGACACGGACTGCCGACTCAAAGGAAAGAAGCTGGTGGCCGGCTGCACCTCGTTGGCGAGCTGGAGCTTCTCCACCGCCTTCAAATCCGCCAGATGGTCTCGCACGCTCTTCAGCATCAGCTCGCGCTCGGACTCGGTGAACTGCAGTCCGGCGAGACGTTCGGCACAGGCAATGGTATTTTCGTCGATCTCTGTGTCTTGCGCCTGAAGTAACTGGGGCATGAGCGCAAGTACGATGGAAGAGGCCGCGGCGCTGCCCAGGAACCGGCGACGGTCTAATGTTCTGCTCATGGCGATGTTCTCCCCTCTGAAAGGACCTAGCCAGTATCCCTCATGATCCCCACTGCAGTCGCGGAAGAAATTGCACGGACTCGACGGGGCGCGAGTTTGCGCCTATCCTGGGCTGCGATCTCGCGAGGAGAGACTGCCGAAACGAATTTGTTGCCGTAGAGAGTGGGACCATGGCTCAGGAACGCCGCTACGTGAAGAGAGAGGGCGCGCCCCTCATGACCACGACCCTGTGGGATTACCGCTCGCAGAACTATCCAGGAAGACCTCAAGGTAACCCCGACTTCGCCGGGGCCACTCCCAGCTACATCATCTGGAACCTATTGCAACGCTATACCAAGCCCAAGTGGCTCGTAGTGGATCCCATGGCGGGAAGTGGAACCACCCTGGACGTGGCGCGCGATCTCTCGCGCCGCGCCCTGGGCTATGATTTGAAGCCCACGCGAAAGGACATCTTCCGCGCTGACGCAAGACACTTGCCCTTGGAGTCAGAAAAGGCGGATTTCGTCTTCCTGGACCCCCCCTACTCCACGCACTTGAAGTACAGCGAAGAGGAGGAGTGCATCGGGGAACTCGATGCTCGAGTCGGGCCCGAGTACTACGCCGCCATGGAAAGCGTGATGGCGGAAATTCACCGAATTTTGCGCCGTGATCGCTACATGGCGTTGTACGTGAGCGACTCTGCGCGCAAGGGCAAGAGCTTCGTCCCTTTGGGCTTCGAACTCTTCCAGCGTCTGAGGCGTCACTTTCTGCCCGTGGACATCGTGGCCGTGGTTCGACACAACCGCAGTCTCAAACGGAATCACTGGCACGAGAGCGCGGCGGAAGGCGGCTATTTTCTGCGGGGATTCAACTATCTGTTCATCATGAAGAAGGAGATCGGCAAAAGGAAGTCAGGCCGGTCCGCCCGAAGCAGCTCGAGCAAACCGAAGTCCCGCGCCAAGTCACGCACCAAGACCCGGAAATCCTAGTCCATGGGAGTCACGTTTTGAGCCTCGCACCCTGGAACATCCACCGCGACGAAACCCTCGCCGACATGGGAATTTTTCAGCTGCACTCGGTGCGCGCGGAAAATCCGCGTACCGGCAAGCTGCGCGATCTCGCACTCGTCTCGACTCGCGACTGGGTGAACGTCGTCCCTCTCACCCAGAAGCGGGAAGTGGTGCTGGTCAGGCAATGGCGGCACGGAACGCGTTCGATGACCTTGGAAATTCCAGGGGGTTTGGTCGATCTCGGCGAGGAACCGGTGGCGGCAGCCGCTCGCGAGGTACGCGAGGAGACCGGCTTTGCGGGGCAGGATCCCGTGCAGCTGGGAGTGGTGCAGCCCAATCCGGCTTTCCTGAACAATCTCTGCTACACCTATCTCATCGAGGGCTGCCGGAAAGTGGGAGAGCTGCAGCTCGATGACGGGGAAGATATCGAGGTCGTGCGCGTGCCTCTGGCCGAGATTCCCCGGCTCGTCGCCGAGGGAACGATTCAGCACGCTCTGGTGATCTGTGGATTTTACTGGCTGCGCCGCAAACGCCCCGAGCTCTTCGACGGCCGCGGGGAAATCAGTTGATCCGTGTGGCGAAAATGTAGAGTAAAGCCAAGGCGGCCAGAAGCGCGACCCCTCCCAGAACCATGATCGCAGCTTGCAAAGGACGCTGCTCGTCTCCGGACGCTCGCGCGATGATCAGAGCCGCCACCACCACGACGACTGAAACGACCACCACCGCCAAGGGCAGCATCTGTTGCGCGTGGGGAATCACCCCACTCTGCAGGCCGAACACGGCCAGGCCGACGAGGAGAATCGCGGTGACCATGAGAGCAATGGTCACTGCTCCCCAGTTCGCACGGGGGTTGGATCGCGTCGAAATGCTCGCCAGGCGGAGAGCCGCCCACACCTCCCGCTCGCTCGCATCGGGGTGCTCTTTTTTGAAGTCCTGGATCTGGGCGATGAGGCTCTGAGCGAGTTCCCGTGCACGCGGAGACGCAGGGGGCAAAGAAGCGGGCGGGATGAAAGTCATGACCGGAACCTCCCGGGCCTGAGTTCATGCTCTTGACCTTACAGCAGCTCGGGAGGAAGGCAACCGTTGGGGCGGATCCGGCTCGGAGAGCCGCATCCAGTTTCCCGACACGCAATGCCGCAGGCGCGTCGCACGACTAGGGCGCCTTCACCGCTCCCAAGTCCCAGGCCGTACCCTCCCGCGTCTGCCGCAGAATGTCCCAGCCACGATCGGTCACGCCCGGATCCCAGTTGGGGTGCTGGGCGTAGCTGAAGGCCGAGATTCCCGCGCCCTTGGCGGGCGACTGCGCGGAGAGCGCAAAGTCGCGCGCAATCTCCAGCACGCGATCGCTTCTCAGGACCGCGGTGCTGGGAACTCGCGGGGAACTCAGTCCGGCCGCCGCGCCCAAGACTCCGTGAGCCTCGGCGCTCAAGTCGAGGTCGCTGCTGGCGACGTTGCCATCGCTGAGATTGTAGTCGTGGCTCACGCCGTCGGCACCGCCCTCGCGCACCCAGATCAGCCGGCCGTCGCCAGAAGCCGAGGGTTGATTCGATTGGAAGATGTTATTGAAGATCCAGCAGCTGCCGACGGGCACGCGGTTGCCACGCAGTTCGAGGACCGCCCGCAGCTGCGCTCCGCTGTTGCCCCAGAAGGTGTTGTTGTAGACCCAAACATCGTCGCTGTTCATGACGGCCAGTGCCGCATCGCCCTTGCATCCAACGAAGATGTTGTTGCGGACGATGGCGCCGCGCACCACGGGCTGGCCGGGATCGGGAATCCCGGCCTCCTCGGTGCCGATCCCCACCGCCGCGTTCCCACAACCGCCACCCGCCGAGGGGCCGAAGACATTGTTCTCGTAGAGCACGTTTTCGCAGTTGATCTTGGAATACAGGAGCCAATCGCCCCCGTGGTCGGTGGTGTGAAAGAGCCAGCATCCCCGAATCACGACATTACGGATTTCCGCGTCACTCGTTCCGTCGAGTCCCCTACCGAAGATGTCGATGTTCTCCTGGTACCACGCTCCGTTGCCGCAGGGGTCGATCGAGGGATCGCGCTGGCCGGGATTGAAGGCCACTACGTTTTCGATCAACAGGCCGTCGACCACCCCGGACACCTTGATGAGGTCGCAGTCGTTGGGTGCATCGTAGATCACGCAGTTATGAATTTCGCAACCGCTCGCATCCAACACGCGCACCAGACCATCGCCCTGGGGCCCCTGGTTCCAGTCGCCCCGGATCTCGAAGCCATCGATGGCCGCCCCCTGAACCTGCTCCAAGCGCACCGCGCTGCGGTCTTTCGAGTAGATGGACGCGGCCAGCGGACCGTCGGCGGAGATGACGCGCACCCCCGATTTCATATAGATGAAGTTCTCCTCGTACTCGCCGGCCTTGACCATGACCGCCATTCCGGCCTCGCTCTGATTCACTCCCTTTTGGATGGTGCGACAGGGATGATCGGGATCGCCACAATCGGAGGTATCGCTGCCGTTGACGGAGACGTAGATCGAGGGTCCGCTCCAGTCGCTGCCGCCAGTGCCCGAGCCGTCACCGCCGGGGTTGGGATCCTCGGTGGGGATGTTCAGATCAGGCGAAGTCGCAGTGGGAGTAGCCTGATTGCCGCAAGCGATCAGGGTCGACAGCGAGAGAGCGAAGACGATCGAGAACATGAGATACGTCTGGGTACGGGTGGTCATCATGCACCGTCACGGAAGGGAAGACAAGCAGCGTGAATATCCGCGACAGTGGGACAGCACGTTTGATGCCATCTCAAAGCAGGGAGCCGAATCAGCCCCCGAGCAGCCAGTGCATCGAGGCGTCCGCGAAGGCCTTCACCGGGCTCCAGTAGAGCCCCAGGACCAAGGTCGGCACGGCGAGAACCACCAGAAGCACCATGTGAACCGGCGAAAGCCCCAAGCCTCCCTCGTCTTCGGAGTGTTCGAAGAACATGGCTTTGACGATACGCATGTAGTAGTAAAGGCTGACCACGCTGTTGAGGACCGCGATGAACGCCAACCAACCCATCTGCCCGTCGATCGCCGCCGCGAAGAGGTAGAACTTGGCGATGAATCCGATGGTGGGCGGAATCCCCGCGAGCGACAACAAGAAGACCACCATGATGACCGCGAGAAGGGGCTCGCGGAAGCCGATACCCCGGTACTCGTCGATGTCCTCGCTGCCCAAGCGGTTGTTGAGCGCGATCACGACCAAAAAAGCGCCCAGGTTCATGATCGCGTAGGCGATGAGGTAGAAGAGAATGGCGGCCAGACCCGCTTCGCTCAAGAGCACGAAACCGATGAGCAAGTATCCGACGTGTGCGATGGAGGAATAGGCCAGAAGCCTCTTTACGTTCCTCTGACGAATCGCGGCCAGGTTTCCCCAAGTCATGGTGATTACGCTCAAGAACGCCAGAAGCCACGGCCACTGGATGCTCGAGAGCGCCGCCATGGTGCCCGCACCGTCCGACTGCACCAGGGCGGTGTAGAAGAAACGAATGAGCAGAGCGAATCCGGCCGCCTTGGGTCCGGCCGCGAAGATCGCGGCCACCGGGGTGGGCGCGCCTTCGTAGACGTCAGGGGTCCAGAAGTGGAAGGGCACCGCGGAGATCTTGTAACCGATTCCGGCCAGGATGAAAACGCAGGCCGTGAGAGTTGCCAGTTCGTTGCCACCGAACACCAGTCTGTCGTGCAATCCGGAAAAGGACATCGCGCCGCTCAGACCATAGAGGATGGAGGCCCCGTAGAGCATTAGGCCGCTGCTCACCGCGCCCCAGAGTACGTACTTCAAGGAGGCCTCCGAGGAGCGGAGGCTCATGCGGGCGTAGCCGGCCAGAATGTAGCTCGTGATCGAAACCAGCTCGATCGACAGCACCAGCATGACGAGATTGTTCGCTTCGGCCATGACCATCATGCCAAAGCAGAGCACCGCCAAATAGGCGTAGTACTCGCCCTTGTTTTCGCGGTCTTTGCCCATGATTTCACGGCTGCTGAAGCTGAACACGGCCACGATGAGGGTGACGGCCAAGAAGAGCACGCGGAAGAACTGCGCGAAGGGGTCGACCACGATCATGGTCCCCATGATGTCGTGCGCCGCCCGAGGAGGATTGGCCACCGCCATGGCGAGCGCGACCACCGTGCCCAGAATGAGAACGCTCAGCGTTACCCCATGACGGCGCTCGCGCGTCAACAAGTCCGTCAGCAAGCAGGCCACGAAGCTCAGGGCCATGATTGCCTCCGGCCAGAAGTATGCCGCATCAAGCCAGTTGAAACTCACCGTCATCTCCTAGCCAGGAATCATCCCGATGAGGGTGATGAGCGAAGTCTTGACCATGTTGATGAAGGGCGCCGGATAGACCCCGATGAAGATCACGATGGCCGCCAAGGGGATCACCGTCGCCAGCTCGCGGGCGTTGATGTCCGGAATGTCGACGTACTTCTCGTTGAGAGGACCCAAGAAGACTCTCTGCAGCATCCATAGCACGTAAGTGGCGCCGATGATGATTCCCACCGCGCTCACCATGGTCACCACGCGGTAGACGGGGAAAGCGCCCAAGAACACCAGGGCCTCACCCACGAAGCCGCTGAGACCCGGCAGGCCCAGGGCCGCGAACAGAGCCAGGCTGAACACGGTGGTGTAGCGTGGCATGACCGAGCCCAGACCACCGAAGCCGTTGATCTCACGATGGTGG
This sequence comes from Candidatus Krumholzibacteriota bacterium, assembly GCA_963727455.1. Taxonomy (GTDB): domain Bacteria; phylum Krumholzibacteriota; class Krumholzibacteriia; order JAJRXK01; family JAJRXK01; genus JAOZPE01. The sequence continues at coordinate 180,853 of CAVSGG010000003.1, forward strand.
GCACGATCATAGATGACGCCCACCATGAGGAAGAGCATGGCCGTGATCGTACCGTGGTTGAACATCTGCAGCATGGCCCCGGTGATACCGGCCTCGTTGAACACCGCCATTCCCAAGAGCACGTATCCCATGTGACTCACCGAGGAATAGGCCACGAGCTTCTTCATGTCCTTTTGCGCCAAGGCGCAGAAGGCCCCGTAGATGATGTTGATCGCCCCCAGAATGGCCAGGGGAAGGGCGAACCAGCGCACCGCGTCGGGCAGAATGGGATAGCAGATCCGCAGCATGCCGTAGGTGCCCATCTTCAGGAGCACCCCGGCGAGGATCACGCTCACCGCGGTGGGCGCCTCGACGTGCGCGTCGGGCAACCAGGTGTGGAAGGGGAAGATCGGCACCTTCACCGCAAAGCCAATGAAGAGGAACATGAAGATCAAGTGGCGCACGTTCACGTTCAAAAGCCACGCGCCGTGGTTCACCTGGTTCATCATGTAGAGCATGTTGAAGGTGTGCTGCCCGGTATTTGGATCGCGCACGTTGAGGTAGAGCGCGATCATGGCGAGCAACATCAAGACGGACCCCGCCAGGGTATACAGGAAGAACTTGATTGCCGCGTATTCGCGCCGCGGTCCGCCCCAGATACCGATGAGGAAGTACATCGGAAGCAGCATTACTTCCCAGAACACGTAGAAGAGGAAGAAGTCGAGCGCGACGAACACGCCCAACATGCCGGTTTCCAACATGAGGAAGAGGGCGAAGTAACCCTTGGTCGCCTTCTCGATCTTCCAGCTCGCTCCGATGCACAAAAACGACAGAAGTGCGGTGAGCAGAACCATCGCCACCGAGATACCGTCCACCCCCACGAAGTAATCGATGTTGAAGCCGCGGATCCAGGGAGTCTTCTGCCAGAACTGAATGGCGGAGGTTCCCCGGTCGAAGCTGAACAAGAGCTGGAATGCGAGAGCGAGTGGGATGGCAGCGGTCACCAAAGCCGTCCATCGATGCGCCGTCTTGTTGTTCGACGGCAGCATCACCAGGATGGCCGCGCCCAGAAGCGGCACGAATGTCATCCAGGTCAACAGCGCGCTGGGGTTCGCGAGTTCGGTCATCGGTCGAGTGCTCCTTCATGGGTGGACGGCGCTGCCGTCCGGTTCAGCCGCGTCCTGCTACGAGGGCCACGCCACTCGATACACGAGAATGAGGATTACCAGCCCAGAGATCAGGCCGAGCAAATAGGTTTGGATCCGTCCGGTCTGCAGTCCCCGCAGCGCGCTGCCGAAGCTGCGCAGCAGCTCGCCCGTGCCGTTCACCAGACCGTCGACGACGGCATTGTCGAAGGCGCCGACGAGCCATCCGATCGCCCGCGTAAAGTAGCCCGTGCCGTTCACGATGCCGTCGATGATCAGTTTGTCGAAGCCGGCGATGACCGAAGCCTTCGCCAGGGTTCCGCGAATGATGGTGTCGCGGTAGATCTCGTCGAACCAATACTTGTTCCACAGCAAGCGGTAGGCCCCGGGGAATGCGCGCTGCACGCGGGCGCTGTCGATCAGCTTCGCCTGGTAGGTCAACCAGGAGAAGAGAATCCCGAGACCGGCGATGGTGAGCGAGGACCACATCGCAATGATGTGGGCGCTGTGATGGACTCCGTGCTCCGCCGCTTCGTGCGCTCCGGGATTGGTCACGAAACGGTGGAACCAAGCGGATCCCTGCGCGGTGAGTCCACCGGCGATCACGGCCAGAGTTGCGAGCACGATCAAGGGGATCGTCATGTTCAGGCCCACTTCGTGCGCGTGGTCGAATTTCTCCTGGTTCCGCGGCTTTCCGGTGAAGGTCATGAAGACGATCCGGAACATGTAGAACGAAGTGAAGCCCGCCGCGAGCAGCGACATCGCGAAGGGAAGCCAGTGAACCGGATGTTCCATCCCGAAGGCGAGAGCCGCGGCCAGGATGGCGTCCTTGGAGTAGAAGCCGGAGAACGGGGGCACCCCGGAGATGGCCAGGGTGGCCAAGAGGAAGGTGATGAAGGTGATGGGCAGCTTCTTGCGGAGGCCCCCCATCTCGCGCATGTCCTGCTCGTGGTGCATGGCCTGAATGACCGCGCCGCTGCCCAAAAAGAGCAGTCCCTTGAAGAAGGCGTGGGTGGTCAAATGGAACATCCCCGCGAACACGCCGCCCACGCCCACCGCCATCACCATGTATCCCAGCTGGCTTATGGTGGAGTAGGCTAGGCCGCGTTTGATGTCGGTCTGCACCACCGCCACCGTCGCCGCCCCCAAGGCGGTGATCGCGCCCACGTACATGATGAAGAGCAGCGCGTCGGGGGTGAACAGGGGAAAGAGCCGCGCAATCATGTAGACGCCAGCGGCCACCATGGTGGCGGCATGGATGAGCGCGGAGACCGGAGTGGGGCCCTCCATGGCGTCGGGCAGCCAGATGTGCAGCGGAACCTGCGCGCTCTTGCCGATGCAGCCCATGAAGAGCAGGACCCCGGCCGCAGTCAGAAGCCCTCCCGAAAGCGCTCCGCTGTGCACACTCTCGAAGATGTGGGTGTAGCCGAAGCTGCCGGTGGCGGTGAAGAAGATCAGGATGCCCAGCCAGAATCCATAGTCCCCCACCCGGTTGACGAGAAAGGCCTTCTTGCCCGCATTGGCCGCCGAGGGTTTCTTGAAAAAGAAGCCGATGAGGAGGTAGCTGGCCAGACCTACCAGTTCCCAGAAGATGTACAGGAAGAACACGTTGTTGCTGAGCACGATGCCCAGCATGGCGAAGGTGAACCAGCCCAAGAAGGCGAAGTACCGCGCGTAGCGTTCATCACCTTTCATGTATCCCATCGAGAAGACATGCACCCAGAAGGATATGGTGGTGACCACCACTAGCATGATCGCGGTCATTCCATCGACCAGAATACCCGCGTTCACGTGGAAGCGCGCGATGTTGAACCAGGTCCAGCTAGCTTCGATCTTGTAGGCCGGATCATCCAGCGCCCAGAAGTGAAAAAAGATGCGCAGCGAGAGAATCCAGGCGATTGCGAGCGCGGTCACTCCGATGAAATCACCGCGACGCGGCAGCCTCTCCCCGAAGAAAAAGGTGAGAACGTAGCTGAGCAGCGGGAGCCCCAGGATGACGAGCGCCATTGTAATGATGTTTTGGTCCACGGCCTGCGCCCCTAGTGCCTGAGACGGTCCACTTGCTCCACGTGGACGGTCTGAAAGTTACGAAAGATGGCCAAGACGATGGCCAAGGCAACTGCCGCTTCCGCGGCGGCCAAGACGATGATGAAGATCGTCATGAGCTGTCCGCTCAGATCCGCGGCGCCGTACTTCGAAAACGCAACGAAGTTGAGCGCGGCCGAGTTCAAGATGAGTTCGACGCCCATGAGCATGACGATGGCGTTGCGCCGGCTCAAGACGATGAACAGACCGAGCGCGAAAAGGATCGCCCCCAAGCTCAGATAGTGGACGAGGCCTACGTGCATCAGCGGGGACCCTCCTTGTCTGCGCGCCTCTCACGAATGATCATCGCCGCTCCGATCATCGCGACCAGCAAGAGGATGCTGGTGAATTCGAAGGGAAAGAGGTACTGCGTGAGGATCTTCTGCCCCAGAGCCGCCGTTGTCGGCTGCGCCGCGCTGACCGTCCCCTGAGGCCATGCCGTCCGGAAAATGGTCAAGAGCATCAGGGCCAACACTACGATCGACACCGCCAGGGCCGGCGCGGGCTGGACCAGCTCGTCGGCCAAGTTCGTGCTCATGATGCGGTTGGTCATCATGACCGCGAAGAGCACGAGGACGAGGATGCCCCCCACGTACACTACCACCTGGGTTATGGCCAAAAAGTCGGCGCCCAAGAAAACGTACATGGCGCATACGCCCAAGAGAGCGAAGAGCAGGGACATCCCGCTGTGCACGACCGAGCGGCTGAAGGCAACGACCAAACCGGCAGCGACGGTGATCGCGGCAAGGAGATACCAGATGAGATCTCCGGTCACTGCGCCCCCCCTTCGTCTTTCGTATCGGAAGAAGCCGCTGGAGCGGAGGCGGCGCCCTCGTCCTTCTTCTTGGGTTCCTTGGGAATCTTGTAGGGCACCACGGGCTCGTCGACGTACTCGTATACCAGACGGCTTCGCTTGTAGAGCGAATGGTCGTAGTCGTGGCTCATCGTGATGCAGTTGGTCGGGCATGGCTCAGTGCACAGGGAGCACCAGATGCACTTGTTGTAGTCGATCGCGAAGCGCGACATCTTCTTCTCTTTGCCCTTGCCCTCCATCTCGATGTAGATGCAATCGACTGGACAGGCTTTGGCGCAGAGCTGGCACGCGGTACAGCGCGGCACGTCGTTATGAACGAAGCCCCGAAAGCGCTCCGGCAGCGACCAGCGTTCCTGGGGAAACTGCTGCGTCACCGGCTTCTTGAAGAAATACTTGATGGTGATCCGCATGCCTTTGGCGATCGAGCTCAGGCTTCGCTGGATGTCACCGGCTAATTTCACCACATCGTCCTCGCTTGAGACGCCTGTGCGCGCCTAGAACAAGACTTTCAACAGACCAAAGACCAAGAGCAGCACCAACACGATGGGAAGGAGTACCTTCCAGCACACCGACATCAGTTGGTCCACCCGCAGGCGCGGCAGGGTCCAGCGCAGCCACATCTGCAAGAACACCACGAGTACGCTCTTGCCCACGAAAATGGCCGGAGCGGGAATGACGCGATCGAGCGCCGGAACGCCGGAATTCCAACCACCCAAAAAGACGGCTACCGCAATGGCCGCCACCGCAAACATGTCCGCATACTCACCCAACATGAAGAAGGCGAACTTCATCCCGGTGTACTCGGTATGATATCCCGCCACCAGTTCCGATTCGGATTCCGGCAAGTCGAAGGGAATCCGGTTGACCTCGGCCAGAGAGGCAATGAGATAGATCACGAAGCTCAAAAGCAAAAGCGGATGAAAGACGTGCCAATGAAAGATCCAGCCGCTCTGGGCCTGGGTGATGACGCCCAAATTCAGGCTGCCAGTGGTCATCACTACCGGGAGCACCGCCAAGACCAAGGGGATCTCGTAGGAGACGACCTGGGCCGCCCCGCGCATCGCCCCGTAGAGGGCCCACTTGTTGTTGCTCCCCCAGCCCGCCATGATGATCCCGATGACAACCAGGCTACTGGTGGCAAAAGCGTAGAAGAGGCCAACGTCGAGCTTGGCGCCGACGAAGTTCGGACCGAAGGGAAGCACCACGAAGGTGAGGAAAGCTCCGGTGAAGCAAACCACCGGCGCCGCGCGCCACAGAATCTTGTCCGCGCTGGCCGGCGCGACGTCCTCCTTCAGCAGGAACTTGATGCCATCGGCGATCGGCTGAAGGATCCCGTGCCAATGACCGACGTACATCGGCCCGTAGCGTGATTGCATGAAGCCGGCGACCTTCCGCTCCGCGAGACTGAAGATCATCACCGCGACGGCGACGCCGGCCAGAATGATCACCGCAATGGTCAACATGGCCATGCCCTGGAGGAGTGGCTGCGGCCATCCCGCGAAGATCCCCATGCTCTTGAACGCTGCGTAAAAGAATTCCAAGGCTGCCTTCGTCTCCTCTTTGCCCGGACCTTTTCGTCCCGCGGGCGCCTATCGGTCGATCTCTCCCAAGACCAGATCCAAAGATCCCACGGTGGCCACGAGGTCGGAGATCATCTGACCCCGGCCCACTTTTTCGATGACACTGAGGTTGTGAATCGATGGGCTGCGCGTCTTGCAGCGGAAGGGCACCGTCCCCCCGTCGGAAACGATCCAAAAGCCCAGTTCGCCCTTGGGGTTTTCGGCGCGGAAGTAGACCTCGCCGGGCGGGATCTTGAGGTTTTTGGGCATCTCCGCCATCACCTCGCCGCGCTTGGGCATCTGCTCGATGGCCTGGGCGACGATGCGAGTGGACTGTTCCATTTCGTCCATGCGGACTTTGTATCGATCCCAACAGTCACCCGTAATTCCCATCTTCCCGCTCCCTACCGCCGGCTGCCAGTCGAAGCGCTCGTAGATGCTGTAGGGCTCGTCTTTCCTCAGATCGAAATTGACTCCGGCGCCGCGAAGCACGGGACCGCTGCATCCGTAGTCGATGGCGTCCCTGTCGATTGATCACGCCGACTCTTCGCGGTGCGCTGGATGAAGATCTCGTTGGTGGAGAGTAGAGTGTCGTACTCCTTCAGCTTCTTGGGGAACATCTCCACGAAGAGTTTGATCTCCTCCATGGCATCGTCGGGGATGTCCCACTTCACTCCGCCCACGTCGTAGTAGGTATACATGAGGCGCGCGCCGCAGATCTTCTCGAAGATGTTGAGTATGGCCTCGCGCTCTCGAATGGCGTGGAGGAAGGGCGTGAATGCGCCGATGTCCAGACCATAGGTTCCGAAGGCGATGAGATGGCTCGCGATACGGTTGAGCTCGCCCACGATCACCCGCACGTATTCCGCATACTCGGGGATGACGAGCTTCCATCTCCGTCTCGCGCATCAAGGCCTCGACCGCAAGACAGTAGGTCCAGTTGCAGTTCATGGCCGCGAGGTAGTCCATGCGGTCGGTGTAGAGCACGTACTGATGGTAGGTGTTTCCCTCGGCGATCTTCTCGGCGCAGCGATGCAGATATCCCAGATAGGGAACCACTTCGTTGACGATCTCTCCGTCGGTGGTGACGAAGAGTCGAAGCACCCCGTGAGTCGCCGGGTGCTGGGGACCCATGTTGATGTGCAGGAGCTGACTCTTCAGCGGCCGGGCCGTGTCATCGCTGCGCTCGACGGCCAGCTTGGTCGTGTCGCTCGGGTTGCGCGTCATTCCTCTTCCGCCCCCCTCTTCTCACGAACCGCCAAGGGGAGACCTTCCAGGGGCACCCCCTGCCACTCCTTGGGCATCTGATAGTCTTTGCGAAGGGGCCAGCCCTCCCAGTCCTCGGGCAAGAGGAGCCGGCGCAGGTCCGGATGTCCTTCGAACTCGATCCCGTACATGTCGTAGGCCTCGCGCTCGTGCCAGAGCGCGGTGGGCCAGACCGAGCTCACGCTCGCGACCTTGGGCTCTTCGCGACTGGTTCTGATTTTCACCACGAAACGCGTGCGCTCGGACAGACTCTCCAGGTGGTAGGACATTCCCAAGTCTCCGGTGGCCGGCTCCACCACCGGTTCGACCTTGCCGTCCTCACTGTATTGCGCAATGGCCCGGTGCTTGCCGCGACCCTTCTCATCCCAGCCCTCGAAGTCGATTCCCGCCGCGATGAGCAGGCGGTCGAAGCCTAGCTCGTCGCGCAGCACTCGCGCGACCTCACGCATGCGGGAGGGTTCGACCTCCAGATAGGGCTGAGAGCTTTCGAACTCGCCGCCCACTACCGCCTTGGGGCAGCGCTTCTCGATGAGTTCTCGGATTTCCGCAGGCGACATTGAGTTCGCTCCAAGATCTTCGCGATCAATCGGGGATGGTCGTGATGTACTGGTCGACCCACTTCGGCTTGCGCCACTTGCCCTTCTTCCCGCGGATCTTGTCCTGCAGGCGCATGAGCCCGTCGAGCAAAACTTCGGGGCGCGGGGGACATCCGGGCACGTACACGTCGACCGGCACCATGAGGTCGACGCCCTTCACCACGTGGTAGCCGTACTTGAAGTAAGGTCCGCCGCCGATGGCGCAGCTTCCCATGGCGATGACCCACTTGGGATCGGGCATCTGGTCGTACAGGCGCTTGATCCGAAGCGCCATCTTGGCGGTTACCGTACCCGATACGATCATCAGATCCGTTTGGCGGGGAGTGCCGCGCATGGCGCCCGCGCCGAAGCGGTCCATGTCGTAGCGGGTGCCCGCCGCCGACATCATTTCGATTGCGCAACAGGCCAGACCGAAGGTCATGGGCCAGATGCTCCACAGGCGCGCCCAGCGGAAGAGCTCGTCCACCTTGCTCAACATCACGTTGGAAGGCCCCGGCGCGGAAACTTCCTTCAAGTCCTCGTCGGTCTGGAAGTCGAGCATGTGTTCCCAGTCTTGGGGATCGCGCGAAATGTGTGGACCCTGGAGCCAAACGGGAGCTTTGGATTCATCCGACATCGCTCACACCCCCTCCGGCTTCGCGCTCTTGTGGGCCGAGTGCGCATCGGCGGGGTACTGTCCGGAGCTGTACCAGGAGAGGGACTCCACTTCATCCTCGTCGCGGGGCGCCAGACTCTTCACCCAGGCCAGGTCGCCCTTGGCCCAGACGTAGGCCAGGCCGACCAGCAGGATCACCACGAAGAGCACCATTTCCCAGAACACGAAACTACCCATCAGGGCGAGCATGTCCTTGAAGACCACGGCCCAGGGCAAGAGGAAGACCACTTCGACGTCGAAAACGATGAAGAAGAGGGCTACCAGATAGAAGCGCACGTTGAAGCGAACCCAGGGGGATCCCTCCGGAACTTCCCCGCACTCGTAGGCGATTTCGTCCTTGCGCGACCGCGCGCGCGGCCGCAGCGCCCAGGAGATGGCCAGGGTGATGACGGCGAAGCCCACCGAGAGCGCGAGAAAGACCAGAACGGTTGCGAAGCGACTGAGCACCTTGATCGTTCCTTTGGAGGAACTCCGCGCGAGATTGCGCGAGTATTGGACCCGCGTCCCGCGTGGAGAGAATCCATATAGAGCCCGCTTGCGAACGCAAGTCAAGCATGCATGAGCATCCATGCAAGCCGGACCAAAACCCTGGTTCGTGGCATTCAATTCGACTACCATCGAATCGTCGAATTGACCCGAGCCACCGCGGGCCAGAGGAGTGCCCTTCCGGCCCGCTGCCAATGATAGAAGCGCGCAGCCCGAGGCCAAGCCCGCGATGAGCCCCAAGGACGAAATGCAATTCCTCACCCACGCCCTCCGGGTCCTCAACGAGCCCGCACGGCTGAAAATGGTGGGCCTTCTGGCCATGCGACCCCGCTATGGCGAAGAGCTGGCGGAGATCCTCGAACTTTCCCCGGCCACGGTCTCGCACCATCTGCGGCGTCTGCGGGAGGGCATGCTCATCCGCTCGCACAAGGAGCCGCCCTATATTCGCTACGAACTGCGGCCAGAGGTGCTGCCGCGCCTCTGCCACCTTTTGGAGAGAGCCGGGGAGTGGGCCAAAGCCTTTGGGCTACCCAGCGAGGAGATGCTGACACAACAGGCCCTGCGCGGTGTGCTGGACGAGGAGGGGCGCGTGACGAGGCTGCCCAAATCGCCGCGCCATGCGACCCTGGTGCTGCGCTGGATCGTCCTGCGCTTCGAATCGGGGCGGATCTATCCTCAGCGCGAGGTGCGACGCATCCTGCTGGACGCGTGTCGGAATGAGGAGGCAGTGCTCCAGGAACTGGTCGCGCGCGGCTGGCTGCAGCAGAAGGGCGGAGTGTTGCGCCGCACCGAGGAGGTCCCCGCGTGATCCGAATCGTGGCGGTGGGCAGGATCAAGATGCGCTCTCTGCGGGAGGCAAGCGAGGAGTACGAGCGGCGCATTCGGCGCTTCGCGCGCTTTCAGCTCCTCGAAGTCCCCGACCGCGACCCACAGGCCGAGGGCCAGAGTCTCCTGGCGGCGGCCCGTGGAGAGCCCCTGGTGGCGCTGGATGTGCAGGGGGATGCCTGGGACTCGCCCGCATTCGCGCGCTTTCTGGGCCAGCACGCCAGCCCCTGCTTTTTGGTGGGTGGGCCGGACGGGCTGAGCCAGGAAGCGCTGGAGGGAGCCGCCTTGCGCCTCAGCCTCAGCCCCCTCACCTTCCCCCACGAGCTGGCCCGGCTGATCCTCACCGAGCAGATCTACCGCGGTCTGACTATCCTGAAAGGGCATCCCTACCACCGCTGAGCGCGGCGGCGCGCCAACCGCACCCGAGCCCCCGAACCCCGGTCCGCATGGCCGGAGATCCCTATGGAAAAGCCCTATCGCTACCACCTCCTTCCCTGCGCGGGACCTCGCTGCGGCGCCGAAACCGGGGAGCGCTTCAAGCGCCAGCTGAAGGAGCTTCTCCCCGATCGCAAGGCCCTCGGGGTGCGCATCAGCACTACCAGCTGCCAGGGTCTCTGCGAGCACGGCCCCAACCTCTGCGTGTACCCGGAAGGCGCTGTCTACCATCGACTTAGCCCCGAAGATCTCCCCCGGATCGTGCGAGAGCACATCCGTGGGGGGTGTCCGGTACGCGAAATCCTGGCGCGCCGCGGCGAAGACCCCAAAGACGACTGAGAAAGCGCCTATTTGGTCCGGTTTTGGACCGTTCCTTGCTGCGACGAGGCAGCGCCGGGAATCCGTGGGGATTTTTGGCAACTTGCGCCACGTTCGGGAGCTTTGGGACTCGCGTTGCACGATGCGGCCACACTTCCGAATTCATCCTGCAAGGCTTTGGGACTCAGCGCGCCGCGAGGGTCTGAGAGCTTTGCGGAGAGAAACTCTGACAGGGGAACTCGCCAACCTTGTTCGAATCAGGACCAAGACCTCACCGCGCCATGCGGAGGGCCACCTGGGGAGCCCGGGGGGGCTTCCTCGGTCTGGCCGCGCTGCTTTTTCTGGGATTCCTCGCGGGTTGCCATGATTCCGCGCGCCAGGTCGCTCCCAAACCCAAGAAGGTGATCCACAACGGAGGCACTTTCCGTCTCGCCCAGGCTTCGCCGCGGAATCTGGACCCAGCGCGGCTGGAGAGCGTCTACGAGAGCACGGTCGTCAATCAGATTTTCGATGGGCTCATCGCCTTCGACGAGAATCTCAATACCGTTCCCTCCTTGGCCGAGAGCTGGACGATCTCCCAGGACGGCACCGTCTACACCTTCCACATCAAGCACGGCGTCCACTTCCACGACGGGAGCGAAGTCACGGCCAATGATTTCGCCTACTCGATCACCCGGACCTTCCAATTGCCGGTGGACCAGACCGAACTTGCCAGGGAGTACCTTTCGCACATCAAGGGCACCGACGAATTCGCCGAGGGCAAGGCCGATCACATCACGGGGATCGAGGTGCTCTCGCCCTACGAGGTACGCATCACTCTCAAGCGTCCCTTCGCGGCTTTCCTCATGGTACTGGCCATGGACTGCGGGCGCGTAGTGCCCAAACACTACGTGCAGAGCGTGGGCGCAGAGGAATTCGGACGGCATCCGGTCGGCGCCGGCGCGTTCGTATTCAAGAAATGGGTGCAGGACGAGGAGATCGTTCTGACCGCGTTCGACGACTATCATCTGGGCCGCGCGCACCTGGATTCGCTGGTGTTCGAAACCCCCAAGAACGACCGCCGCGACTACGCCACCAACGCCTTCCTGCGCTACCAGCTGGATCTTCTCGAGGTGCAGCCGGGGCAGGTCGACGATCTGGAGCAACGCGCGGGGATCAAGCTCACCTCGCGTCAGGAGCTGAGTCTCACTTTCCTGGCCCTGAACCTGGAAAAGAAGCCTTTCGACGACCGCAGGGTCCGCCAGGCCTTCGCCATGGCGGTTGACCGAAAGAACCTCTTCGGCATTCACGATTCCTCTCGCATGGTCCCCTGCGGCATTCTCCCCCCGGGCATGCCGGGCTACACCCGCATCTCCAAATTGCTTCCTCACGATCACCATCGCGCCATGGAGCTGCTGAAGGAAGCAGGTTATCCCAATGGCAAGGGACTGCCGCCCATCGAACTCGTAACCGCGGACCAGTCCGCACAGGCTACCGTGTTCTACGCCAAGCTTGCGAACGAGCTGGCCGAAGTGGGCTTCCGGGTCACCAACGAGCACTTGAGCTGGCTGGATTTCTTCTCCCGCCTCAAGGCGGGCGACGGCGGCTGTTTCACTCTGAATTGGGTCGCGGACATCCCCGACCCGGATTCCTTTCTCTATCCGCTTTTCCATAGCCACGGCGCCGCCAACTACGTGCACTACGAGAATGAGAACGTGGACGAGCTGCTCGATGCGGGCCGCCGCACCCATTCTTCGCTCGATCGCCTGCAGGTCTATCGCGAGGCGGAGCAAATGATCGTGGATGACGCACCCATGGTGCCTTTATTCCACACCGTGACGATTCTCGCAGCGCGGGACCAGGTTCAAGGTCTTGATCTGACGCCGATGGGAATCGGAAATCTCAACTTCAGAAAGATCTGGTTCGAACCGGTCCAGCTGGCGCAAGGAGCGGGGCAGTGATCAAGGATATTCGTAAACGATTTGCCTGGGATCGCCGGCAAATGAGGATGCAGACCAGGTTCATGGCCTACTTCGGTGTAGTGGTCGTGCTGCTCATGACCTGCGTGATTCTGCTCATGGAGACGCGGCAATCCAACACCATGCTGCGACAAACCGAGATCCGCGGCGCAGCGGTGGCGCACTCGATCGCCTCCGTGGTTCTGCAGAGCCTGTACGAGTACGATTACGTCTATCTGCAGCAGGCGGCCGAGACGGCGGCGCGCGACGAGGGCGTGGCCTACGTGATCATCCTGGACAAGGAAGGCACCGTCGCCGCCTATAGCGGTCACCCCGAACGCGTTGGCCACCCCCCGGTCGACCCCTACAGCCGGCAGGTGGAGAAGGCCAACGAGCAAGTGATCAACCGCATCCATCGCAGACTCGACGACGGAGCGGACGCGTCGCTTTTGGACATCGCGGTTCCGGTTCGCTCTGCGCAAGGCGGAGTGAAATGGGGAACCATTCGCATCGGCCTCTCGCTCAGAGCAATGAGCGCGGAGCTCTCGCGGACTCGTACCTTGCTGGTGGCGCTGGGATTGGGCGCCATCATGATCGTCCTGATCTCGGTACGCTTCTTCTCGCGCCAGATCACGCAACCTCTGGAGCAACTCGCCAGCGCGACCGCCACGGTGGCCAGCGGGAATCTAGAGCACGCCGTGAACGAGGACATCGTGGGAGAACTGGGGGACCTCGCCCACAGTTTCAACAAGATGACCAACGATCTCAAGCGCAGCCGCGACGCCATCCGGTACCAGAACCATCATCTGGAGAACATGGTGCAGGAACGCACCGCGGCGCTGCGGGAAAAGGCGCGGGAACTGGAGCGCGCGAATACCGAGCTCAAGGAACTCGATCGCCTGAAGAGCGACTTTCTCAGCAACGTCAGCCACGAGCTCAGGACTCCTCTAACCTCGATTCGTAGCTTCACCGAGATCCTGCTCGACCGGACCGTCTCGGTCGAGGAGGAACAGAGGAGAGAATTTCTGGAGATCATCTCCAGCCAATCCGAACGCCTGACCCGCCTGATCAGCGATCTGCTCGATCTCAGCAAGATCGAGGCGGGAGAGTTCCGCTGTCATCTGCAGAGCTTGGATCTCGAAGACGTGGTTCATCCCGTCCTGGAGACCCTGCAGAGACTGGCCGAAGAGAACGACATCGAGCTGGTCAACGAGGTCGGCGACGACTCCCCTACCGTCCTCGCGGACTTCGACCGGCTCAGCCAGGTCATCACCAATCTGGTCGGCAACTCACTGAAGTTCACCGATCCGGGCGGAACCATCACCGTCAGCGCGAAGGTCCACGGCCATCGCCGGGGCGACTCGTGGAAGGAAATGGACTTCGCGGGCATGGAGGCGGACGCTCCCGAGGCCAAGCAATATCTCATCGTCAAAGTCGAGGACACCGGTTGCGGCATCAAGCCCGAGGACCAGAAACGTATTTTCGAGAAATTCGGGCAGGTCGGCAACGTACTCACCGACAAGCCGAAGGGGACCGGACTCGGACTCACCATTTGCGGGACGATCATCGTGCACCACGGAGGTGCGCTCTGGGTCGAGAGCGAAGAGGGCAAAGGCAGCCGCTTCTCGTTCTCGCTTCCCGTAGTGACGCACACCTTCGAGTCAGAAGATCCGGAACTGCAGGGCGATGAAGTTCGAGCGGCCGAGGAAGCTCAGTGCATTCTGGCCGACGCGGTGCAACGCAGCGCATCGGGGCCCAGACTCTTGGTGGTGGATGACGAACCCACAGTGGTGAGCGCCATTTCGCGCTTTCTGGAACCGCGGGGCTACGACAGCGTGGGCTGCTACAGCGGCGACAGCGTTTTGCACATGGCGCGTGAGATGCAACCCGACGCGATTCTCCTGGACATCCTCCTTCCCGACCGCAATGGTTTCGATGTACTGAAGGACTTGAAATCCTCCGGGGATACCAAGGACATCCCCGTCATTGTCGTCTCTGGGCTCGACGACTCGAATACGGCTTACGAACTGGGCGCGGCGGAGTACGTTCGCAAGCCGTTCGACATGGTTTCACTTTTGGATAACGTGAGGGCCCTAGCATGAGCACGAACCAGGAACCTTACATTCTGGTAGCGGACGATGATGCTCTCGTCTTGAAATCCCTGCAGTTCATCTTGCAAGGAGCGGGCTATCGCGTGGTGACGGTGGCTGACGGCGCCGCCGCCTTCGAACAGCTCCACATCGAGAAACCGAGACTGGCTCTTCTGGACGTCATGATGCCGCATCTGAACGGGCTCGATCTCTGCCGGCGCATCAAGAACGACGATGCCCTGAGCGACATCACGGTCTTCCTGGTCACCGCGAGGGCCATGGCCGCCGAGCGCGAGCGCGGTCTCCAGGCCGGCGCCGACGAGTACATCACCAAGCCCTTCAGTAATCGTGACATCATCGACAAGGTGGCCGAAGTGCTTTCCCCCAGTGGAAGCGCCAAGTAGAGCCTCCGACCCCGCCTCGCCTCAAGCCTCCTGCAGTTCCTCCAGTCTCAAATCGTCGTGCTCCTCGACCTGTTTGGGGAACCGCCGCCGCCAGTAGTAGACGGCCGCGTAGAAGAACGGTGTGTCGCCCAGCGCCATCATGATCTTGAAAACCCAGCCGCTCACGATCATTTGCGGGATGCGCCCCTGAATGTCCGTTCCCACGAAAAGAAGGCACACCACCAGGGTGGTGTCCACGAGCTGGCTGCTGATGGTGGAGAAGTTGTTGCGAATCCAGAGGTGCTTCCCCCTGGTGAGGCGGCGCCAAAAGTGAAAGAGCTGGATGTCGACCAGCTGGGCGACCAAATAGGCCACCATGCTCGCGGCAACTGCACGGCTGGTCCGGCCGAAGATCTGATGGAAATAGGTATCGACCTTCTCTGCCGGCAGTTCTTTCCCCGTCACCGCGTCCGCGCCGCTGAGGGTTCGCAGGGTCGATTGGAAAAGTCCGTTGTCCCCGGCTCGAATTCGATCCGCGAGTACCACCACGACGACCACGAAGATGCTCGCCGCCAAGCCGGCAACCACTACCTGGTTGGCCCTCTTCTTCCCGTAACACTCACTGAGGATGTCGGTGACGAGAAAGGTAATGGGGTAGGGAATGATTCCGGCCGAGAGATAAAAGAAGTTCTGGATGCCGAAGGGTTCCCATACGAAGAACTTCTGGACGATGAGATTGCAGACGACCAGAGAGGCGATGAAAACGGCGCCCAGGTAGACGTAGGCCTGTTCGTAGCGCTCCTCGATCAAGTCCAAACCGGGCCGCGCGCTCACGGAGGGTCTCCTTCCGTGAGCGCGTCATGAGATCGTACCGAATCAGTCGCCGCCACTGGAACCCACCGCGTAGACGGGATCCACGTCGACCGGAATCGCCTTCAACTTGTCCAGGACCTTCTGCATGGCCGGGCTCAGATGCATGTACTTGTCGTGGAAGTTCTGGGCGGCAGCGTGATCGCCCAGCGCCTGAATCATGAGCAGATCGTGGGCGAGGTCGCGAATTCCCGCGCGGAAGTAGTCGGGTACCGGCCGGAAATGTCCGTCCTCGGTGACCTCGACCGCACCGTGTTCGATGAGATAGTTGAGCTGCATGACCACGCCCTCACCGTGAGCCGAGCCCACGCCGAAGCGCGCGGCGCGAAAGAAGCCCGCCACCACGGTCCACGGTAGGTCGACGACGACCTGCGAATCGAGGACGTTCTTGTCGGACAGGGCATACAGATTGTAGATCCCCACCACGTCAGCCTTGGCCTCTTCGAACGCGGAGTAGAGGTCTTTCAGCTCCAGTCTCACTTCTGTCTCGCGGCCGTCGACCGTGATTTTGCCAGGCCCCAAACCGTGTGCTAATTCGTGGAAGAGAATGAAGTTGAAATAGGAATCAAAATTGAGATGCGAACGTTCCGCCTGCGGCAAGACGACCGAGGAGATGGGGGTGAGAACTGCGTCGTACTTGGCGCGAATGATGTTCTTCAACAGAACTTTCTTGCTGCCTTTGGCCTCCCGCACGCGCTCGTCGTTGGGAAGATTGAACGCGAGGGTTTGAACTCCCGCGCGCGCATCCCCCGCGGTATAGATTTCGTCGGCGACACGGATGGGCGAGTCGCTACCCCGGTCCAGATTCTTGTGCTCATCGGGAATGGGCAAATTGCGCTCCAGGAACGGTAACTCCCCCTTGAACTTGTCCAGGGCCTCGCTGTCCTTGGGGTTGGCGACACACAAGAAGGCCTCGAAGGAAGACTTGTATCCAAAGAGTCCATCCTCATAGGTCTCGTAGGGACCGATCACGACTTCCAGATCCCCTGCAAGGTCCATCCAGTCCATGTCGCTTTGGAAGTAGTCGTCATCTTGAAAGGCCTTGGCGCGGCTGCGCAAAAACTTGGCGAGGGTCGGATCGGTGGTGAGGTCGGCGGCGAGAACGAGTTCCCGTGCCGCGGCCGCGAGTTGATCGCCGAAGGCCTGGCTGTAGGGGATCGCTACCAGGTCTTTGTCGTGCCGCTCGATGATCGTGGTGAGACTGCGGAAGGAACTCAGATCATCGGGATGGGCCTTCACCCAGGAATTGAATTCTTCCTTCGTCATGTCTTCGGGATAGAAACCCGCTCCCTCGGGGTGCGGAATGTGATCCACGAAGGGCTCGAAGTCCTTGAGTCGATCCCATGGTCCCCGGTTGATGCGGTAGTAGTCCTTGAACTCGGCGGCATGCGGACCTTCGTAAGCGTCCACCCTCTTCTTGAACTCGGGATTTTTCCGCCAAACCTGGAGGTCGAAAATGGAATCGATGTGTTGCGCCGCTTTCACCAAATGATCCAGCGCGGCGCGGTCTCCGCCCGAGAGGTGGGTCAAATCGGCTCCGAGCTGCAGCTGAACATACTGGGAACGGCGAACCGCGATGTCATCGACGACTTGCAAGGGCTTTTCCTTCTGTTTCGAGCAAGCGATCCAGCTCAAACTCAGGCTGAAGAGAAACAGGGCAATCAGCGCGCGGCGCACGAACATGGGGGGCCTCCGAACTCTCCATGGGCTTGTCACTTAGAGAAAGGGCAATGATGACGGCAAGGGCTTTTCTTGGCAAGTCAAAGCCTCTAGCTCTCTTGGTGGCGCTCAGCTCGGTCCAGGATAGTGGCCCGAGAGAATCGCCGCGACGAGAAACGCATCCACGATGAGGTGAACGAGGAGCACATAGAGCAGATTTTCCGATTCTTCGAACATGCTGCCCTGCGTCCATGCGAAGACGTAGACGATGAGAGGGCCGATTCCAGTGAAGGCCATGTCGTAGAGAACGCAGGTATAGAGCACGGCCTGTACGGAGTTCGCAGTCTTGAATCCGAAGAGGCTGCGTAAGATCGCGAATGAAGTGTTCACGAAAAAGAGCTCGTCCCAGATTCCCACCGCATTGATACCCACGATGAGGCGCGCGGTCTGCTCCGCACTCTCGCTGGCGGGAAGCGACCAGTGGCTCGGCATGGAGGGATTCGCCCACCAGTAGAACTTCAGCAGGAAATAGGCGAGTGGTACCGAAACGATGACGTAGAGAATGTCGACCCAACGGAATCGCCGCGGCCACAGGGCGAAGGAAATCACTCCGGGGTCGCATCTGCGCAGGATGAGGGCGGGCCCTACGACCACCGCGGCGAAGGGGAGTCCGACCTGCAAGAAATTGCGGTTGCTGAGCCCGGTATTGATGTCGGCAAGAGTGAGAACGACCACGCAGCCCAAGAGCACGCCGATCCTGCGCTTCAGAGCCGCCTCCTGGTCCGTGAGGAGGAGTCCAGCGCAGACCAGGAGGGCAGGCACCCCAATCCAATAATTCTGCACCGCGATGCAGAAGACGATGGAGGCCGCAAACGAGAGGAGTAGCGCTACACGGCGCGGACTGAGACGCAATGGGGGCGATGGCGCACTCGAGTCGAAGGAGGGTCCCATGGGGCCAGTGTTCACTCTCTGGCGCCCCGTGGCAAGCCGCAGCCATGAAGAGGAGCAGCCTCTCCACTTGTCCCTTGATCGCCAGACCTTCGTTCACCATCTTGGCCGCATGCGAGTCCTGACCCAGCAAGCACCCTGTCCCGCGAGCCGTCTGCGCTGGCGCGGAATGCTCATTCCGCGAGAGCACGGCACCTGGAATCTCCTGCTCGAGCCGGTCGCCCTGGGCTGCCTGGTCGCGCCCTCCTTGCCCGGCGTACTCCTGGGACTAGCTGCTTTGGCCCTGATTCTGGCCCGCACTTCCCTGCTGCGACTCGTGTCCGCGCGGAACACCCCCTCCGTCCGGTCCTTACCCCCCCTGGCCCGCAGCTGGGCCTATGGCTGGTTGGCGGTGGCCGTGCTCAGCCTGCTGGGGGCGGTCGGACTCTCGGGGATTCGGATTCTTCTGCCGCTGGTGATCGCGCTGCCGCTTGGAGCGTTTCAGCTGCGTTCCCAGCTCCTCCGCAACGCGCGCACCCTCAACGCTGAGCTCGCGGGGGGACTCGCGCTCTCCACTTCCACGATGATGATTGCGCTGGCCGGTGGTCTGAGTTTGGGCACGGCTGCGCTACTGTGGATTCTGCCCGCCCTGCGCGTTCTTTTGTCCATCCTCTACATCCGCGCGCGCTTACGTTTGGGCCGCGGCGAAATGAGCGCGGTGGACGACGTGCTGGACGCGCACCTGGTGGTCCTGGTGGTTTTGGCCGGACTTGCCGTCGGAGGATGGGTGCCCGCTCTGGCGGCCGCCGCCTTCGGGGTGCTGGGAGTACGGACTCTGTACGAGCTGGTGCGCAAGCAGCGCGGAATCTCAGCGCGACGGCTCGGCTTCATCGAAGTGAGTTTGGGGATCGTCTTCGTAGTGATGACCGCTGCAGGGTTTCGGGCTGGGTTGTAGAAGACGATCCCTAGCTACTCCTCTTTCGCTTCCTCTTCTTCGATGGGCGCGCCCTTCCCGTGGGCGGCTGACCCCTTCTTGAGCTGACGCGCACTCCACAAGATCTGGCGGGCCAGACCGCGCATCATGTGCGTTTCGCGCCGATAGAGTCGCGCCCGCGAAAAGATCTCCCGGTAACTGCGCATGAGCGAATCGACGGTGTGGGGATGCGCATAACCGATCTCCAAGAAGGCCGCGCGCAGGTGAGCGAAGAGCTCTTCCTGTTCCTTGGCGCAACTCAAGTGATCGGGGCGGGGTGCGCGGGTCTGTCTGGGTTTGAGCGCGGGCATCGTCGGGTCCATGCGCATCCGGGCCATCAGGAACTCGTAGCCCGTCAAGAGCACGGCCTGCGCCAGATTGTAACTGGGGTGGTCGGGAGATGAGGGAATCCATACGAGTTCCGTGCAGTGGTCCAGCTCTTTCGTCCTGAGACCCTCGCGTTCGTTGCCGAACACGAGGTGGGTATTCAGAGCTTGCGATTCGAGCGCCTCCTCCACCCACGACTCGCTAAAATCGCGAAGCATGGTGTAGCCGCGGCGCTGCCTGCGGCGAGCCGTGAAGCCGACCACGCGCCGGCCGTCGGCCACCGCTTCGCCCAGGTCCTCGAGCCGGGGGGCCTGGTGCAGGATCTCCTCGGCGCCGTGCGCGAACATCAGAGCTTCGTTCTCATCCTGGAAACTGGGCTGAACCAGGCGCAACGCGCCCATCCCGGTGTTCTTCACCGCGCGGGCGGCCGCGCCCGCGTTGCCTCCGAACATGGTGCGAACGAGAACGACGGTGCAATGCTCGAGCATCGGGCTCCTCTCATCTCTCCATTGAATTCACCGGGGAAAGGATGATACGGCAAGCCGCCGCTCCCAGGAGCCACAAATCCTTCTTTTCGCAGGGGGGAGGTTCAGTTCGCCACGAAACCGAAGCCGGTCAAGGACCCGAAGATGCTCATTTGGGACCACGCCTGTCCCGCGCTGGTCGAGCGCTCGAAGCGTGTACTGCCGTCGGAGAGTGTGCTGCGGACGAGAGGCCCGCTGAGCGTTCCCATGACTTTCGCCTGAGGATCGTTCGCGCTCCAGGTGGAAGCGGTCTCGTCGAGAGCATAGAAGGCGCTACTCAGGGTACTGGCCGTCCGCGCGTAACCGGGATTGCGACTGAAATTGTCCCAGAGCAGTGACCAGGTTCGTCCGCGACGCGGAGTGCACCAGCCCTCATCTTCGATCTTGGTGATCAAGTCCATCGATTCCAGATGGGTGTAGTACCAGACGGTGAGAGGAAAATCCTCCAGGGCCACCCCTGCGAGGTGCGCCGTGAAGTCCGGCCGCCGAAGGGGACGATCACCGTTGGCCAGCTCCACGAATCCCTCTCCAAAGCGGTCCTGCAGCTCGTCGAGGAAGGCGACCTGCCACTCCTGCCAAGCGGCCAGGTCGTCCTCGTCGTCGAGAATGCCCACTCCGTCGCGATCGAAATCCGCTTGCTGCGTATCCGGATCCTCGGGGCGAGGCCAGATGTAGGCGTTGATGGATACGTTGTCGTGGAAGATCCCGTCGATCGCCCCGGGATATTCGTTGGCGTAGTGCGCGATGATGTCCACCTGGGCCAGCATGAGTGAGCGGTTGTAGACCATCCCACTGCGCCATGGATTTACCATCGGCGCGTTGTCCCACTTGGTGGCGACTTCCCCGTCGGTACGGTAGGCGGTGTAGCGCGAGAGAAGGTCGTAAAGATCCGCTCCGAGGGGGAAGCGCACGCGGTGCTGCGCCCCATTCCAGCCCTCGTAGTAGGCCTCCATGTCCAAGAGTCCCAGGATGACGATGTCGGGATTGAAGCCGCGGATCTTCGCCAGCGGCGCTTGCGCCTCCGGGGAAAGTAGCAGCCGCAACTGGAAGGCGGCCAGGGAGGACGCGGCGATGTCCCGCAGCTGGTCGTCGGTATAAAAGGCCAGATTCAGGGTGCGATCGATCCAGGCCTGGGCGGGATAGGCCACCTGTGGCACCGGAGCGGAGCTGACCTTGGGAGGCATCACCGGAACGTAGTCCCCACTGTCCGGGCCCAGGGGAGCGAGAGGAGAATCGCCCCCGCTCTGGCAGCCCGCCGACAGGACCAGTCCGAGGAAGAACCCCACGAAGAGGATCCAGCGGTTCAGCAGGGAGTCCATAGCAGAATGCAAACGGAGCTTCTTCATGAGCTTCCGCGCGGGGCATGCCGGGACACGATGAGAAAGCACGCGCTCTCTTCAAGACACGTCCGCCGCGCTCAGTCTGGAAATGCAGGGAGCAGGCCAAGGCCTCGACCGCGAAGATGATGAAAGCGGGGAATTGGAAGCTGCGCGCCTCAGCGCGGGGCGGGATCCGATCCAGCGCGCGCATGGCTCTGGCGCAGCAGCTCGCCGATCACCATTGCCATGGCGGCCTGGAGGTTGTAGGAGGGGATGAATCCCTCCATCGGTAGCCGCAGGATTTCATCCGCCCGATCCAGTACCGAGCTTTTGACGCCGCGCTCCTCAGCACCCACCACGAAGAGCGAAGCCGGATCGAGCTCGCACTCCCAGGGAGTGCGGGTTCCACAGTCCTCTACCACCACGATGCGGCGTCCCGCGGCTTCGGCCAGGGCGCAGGCCTCTTCGGCGCCGGTCCACAGAACCGGCATGAAGCGCCCCGCGTACATCGAGGCCCGCAGGGCTGCGCGCCTGGCCCTCCCGTCGAACTCGGTATCGAGCACAATCCCCGCCGCTCCGGAGACTTCCGCGCAGCGAATGGCGTATCCGGCGTTGCCGGGATAGCTGATGCCACTCAGGAGCCACACGGGGAACTTCGACGCCATCCACTCGGCCACCGGGGCGGCGGGATCGGGGCCGCTGAGTGCCAGCATCGCGGGTTCGCCGTCGGATTTTTGCATCCGCCTCAAGTCATTGCGGCTCGCGCCACGAATCTTTACCCCCGCGCGCTCGAGCCGGTGCAGCAACGCGCTCGCTTTCTCGTCGAGAGCATCGCGACGAATCAAGACGAGACGAAGGGGGATACCTTCGTCGAGAGCACTCCTCAACTCGTCGTAACCGGCGAATTGTCTGCGAAGCCGCACCGGCGTCACCACGACACCCTGACCACCTTGTCGCTGGTGAAGCAGGCGACCATCGCCGTGGAATCATCAAGAAAGACGGCGGCCGAGGGTCCGGGCGCCGCCTCGGGCAAGAGGGAAGTCCGCGCGGACAGCTCTGTCGCGTCCGCGGCGAGAATGGTGAGCTGATAGCTGTCATCGTAGAAAGAACTCGAGATGAGCATGAGCTGCGCGTCCTGGACGCGCAGATCGATGCCCCGCGAACCGGAGCCATGGGAAATCTCGGCCGCCCATTCGGGGACGCCATCTCGAGGCCAATGAAAACTGGTCAGACTCTCTTTGCCGAGGTTGCTCACGACGGCGACCTCGTCCAGGACCCTCAACTGCTCGGGATCGTTGCCCACTGCGGCGATTTTCAGCGCGTCCTGGGTGCCGGCCCGCCACAGATACAATGCCCCGGGTTCGCCCCCGCAGAGGACGAGCACGTCGCCTCCCCATTCGCGACGGCAGGCGCTGCGGATGGGGCCCGGAGCCTGCGGTAGCTCGCTCCCCGCGATGCGGGTGGCGGAGACTCGGTACTCGCCGAGCTGTGGATCGTACTCGAGAAACCTCACCTCGTTCAGTCCGTGCATCGCGTAGCAGATGCCGCCAGAAGCCGCGTCTCCGCCGTAGGGCGTCGCGTCACTCACGTCCGTACCCTCTTCCACCGTGATTGCACTTGCAAATGCACCCTGGCTGGAATCGTAGGGGGTGAAGCTCGCCCCTCCGGCCCCGAAGAGGAACAGGCCTCGCGCTGGCGCCACGGCTTTCGCGTCGCGGGGAGCGGCCGAGCCCGGAGCGCGTTCACTACTCAGCGCGACACCGCCCAGAATTTCCCCGAAGCCGAGGAAGTGATCGCTCACGATGTGCCCGTCCAGGGGATCGATGATGGGGACCCCATTCGAACCGCAAACCGCGACGGCAGTACGGGAAAAGGGGCCCCAGCCCGCGGGAAAGACGACCAAACCCTCCGGCTGAGTGGTTGCGACCGTGAAAACGCTGTCCGCGGCTTGGGCCTGACGCGCGAAGACAGGAACCAAAAACTCCATGGTCCAACCCCCGTCCATCCTAGCCGAATCGACACTGAGGGAGCTGAAGCTGAGTTCCGCCCGGAATCGTCCGCTGAGCGCGCGCACCCACTGGTAGCTTGCCGCAGCCTTCGTGAACTCCGTGCCGGACTGCGCGTTCGTGGTCGCGAGTTCCACTGGCGAAGGACTCTGAAGCTCCAGCGGGCCGGGCTGTGGCGTTTCCGCCAGGCGATCCGTGTAGCTGATCGTCGCGCTGATTTTCGCGGTGGCTGTCTGTCGCACACTCGCCTTCACCGCAAACTGTTGTCCCACCACGCCCGAGGCGGGAACCGGGCCCAGACTCGCCTGCAGCCCATCGTCGATCACTCTCTGCACGAGCAGGTTCAGGGTATCCACTCGCGCCTCGAGCTCGACTTCGTCCAGAACGGCATTCAGCTTCAGTCGCTGGTTCGCGAGAGCCCGAAGCTTGTGCGCACCCGCCTTTCTGATCCAGGTGAAGCCGTGTCCATAGAGCGCCGCCTCGGTAGTGGCCAGGGAACTTACTTTCCACACCAGGGTCGCAGGCTGGGAAGGATACTGGTCGCTGGCGCTGATCCTGTACTGCTTGGGCGCCAGACTGTCCGCGCCCTGCGTCGCCGCGAGCGTCTCGATACTCAGCTCGACCGCCGTCGAGTAGCTTCCGGAGGGTATGAGAACACGTAGCTGTCCGTCGCTCGAAGCGAGACTGCCCCCCGAAGGAGAAATGGTCGCGCTCGTCAGAGTTGCGCTCGTATCGGCTGGACCCGTTGCGTCTCCCCCGGCACACGCGGAAAGGACCGCGAGCGACAGAAGAAGCATGAGCCCAGAGCCGGAGCACATACGACGCCGCATCCACCCCAACTCTTCGCGCCAAGGGGAAGCCGTCCGACCGACCTCACGGTTGCTTGCGAATCCGCCGGTAGAGCTCGATGCCGTTGCCAACTCCACCTCCCACACCTTCGAGAGCTTCGAAGGGCGCGCCCGGTGCGTTCAACCAGGGTCTCGGATCGGTTTCCTTCACCTCGAACAAATCCTCCACCGAAGTCTGTCCCACCGCGACCACATCGATCCTCTTTTCACGCAACTCGTTCAACCAGTCTTCGCGGGTGCACGCCCGACAGGAGACGTCCTCCACATTGCGCATCAGATTGCGTCCATAGAAAGGATAGCGCAGCTGGGTCATGGCCACGCCCACCACCTCGTCCGCAGGTGCCTCTAGCGTATGCAGGTAGGGGAGATCATAGGACTTCTCTCGTTGAATCTCGCGAAACTCCCGTGCGCCGTGACTCCACAGAGCGAGCAGAAACAACGACACTGCCAGAAGTGCGGGAATCGCCACCACCTTTCTTTGCGGCTTCCGTCCCTCGTTTTTCGCATTTTCCTTCGGCCTGGTCAGATACATCCAGGCTCCCAGCAGCAGGAGCGAGAAGAGCACGATCTCCACCAGTTGGGCGCGCGGCAGCGCGGCGCGCAACGCTACCGACCACGCGCACATGAACACGGCAAAGACCACCAGGAGCATGCGCGAAACACGAGAGATGCCGAGTCCGAGCGCGGCGAGCACGGTGGCCATGGCTAGCTTGGGCAACGCGAAGCGCATGGCCTGTCCCGACCACAGGGTGTAGTGCCAGCTGTGGGTTCCGTTGTCTCCGCTGAACGGGGTGAAGCCGAAGAGAATTCCGCACGCGGCGATCGCGCCCAGGAGCAGCAGCTTGGTCGACAGCGCGCGCCGCGTACGCAGCCCATGCGCAACGGCCACGACGGCGCCGGCGATGAGGACGAGAATGGGAAGTCCCAGCCACTGTCGGCCGTTGGCGATGGCAATGGACCAATCGTGAAGCGATAGGGGGTGGAAGACGGCGAAGAGATTGGTGTGCGCGAGTTTCGTACCGCTCAGTTCGCCGGGAAAGATCGGGTGCCCGAAAGCCCTCAGCTCCACGAGCCCAAGGGGATTGCTCACCTGAATGAGATTCCGCAGATACCAGAACGAGGCCAGAGCGCAAGCAAGCAGCAGCGAGACCCAGCCCAAGAACTTCGGCCTCGCAAACGGAGCGGAGGAAGCTTCTGCAAGCTTGCGACTCAATCTGGACCAGATCCACAGCAGGAGAATCACCAGCCCCGCGTACAGCGGTCCGGTTGCCTTCAGTCCACAAACGACGCCCAGCGTCAGAGCGACGAGAGGGAGACTCCTCTTGTGCCCGTGCGAATCCAAGAATCCGCCCAGACAGAGCGCGGCCGCAAAGAACGCCGCCAGCGGCAGATCGGACTTGATTTCTTCGGTCTGCATCAGCACGAGTGGAAAGGAAAGCAGGAGGAGAACACTGGCCGCCGCCGTCTGCGCCCTCGCGCCGGCGCGTCGCGCGAGAACGAAAACCGAGCAGCCCAGAATTGCGAACGCGCCCATCACCGGCGCCCCGAAGAGGAAGTCCTCGCGGAAGGGGAAGTAGCCGAGCAGACTCAGCAACTCCCAGTGCAGAGGGTAGTGCCCTGTTTGCCCCAGCCAGGGCAAGTTCACGATTCTGTGGTCTTGGATCCACTGGGCCATCAAGGGAAGATGGTAGGCGAGACCATCCCAATCGCTCATCGGTACGAGGAGGGTCTTGGCGAGGACGGCGAGGCCCAGAATGAGCGCCGCGCCCGCGAGAAAGAGCGAGCTGCGATCCCCACAAATGGGTAGAAGCCGCGGCACGGGACGCTTCGCCTTCGCCCAGAGCAACAGACCCGCAGCCAAGAGCGCGGCCTGAAGCGCAAAGAAGGGACCGGACCCGAGCATTCCAGCGCTCGAGAGCAAGAGCGCCGCACTGAGTTGGATCACCGTCCAAGAGACCAGGAGGGCCACCCACCCCTCGGCCCAGGAGGAGGGGCCACGCAACAGCACGAAGAGAAGGGGCAATGGGGCAAAAATCCACACCAGAGCGAGCGCAATGCCACCAAGATGGCTCATCCAGGAAAAATGCGCCGAGCTGGATTCCTGCCGCGTGGCGGTGGAATCCGCTCCGGTGATCATGCGACCCTGTTTCCACAGAATCGTCTCGGTCGGCCCCTGGGGATCGTAGTACCGCCAGTTGCCGTCCATCTTGCCCTTACGGTAATAGCCCTCCTTGAGCAGAAACCCGTCCTCGTTCCACTCTCTCCAGAGTCCACTGCGAAGTCCGTGTCGATATTGACCTTGAAGCTGCTTTTGCCCGTTGGGAAAGAGAGCCTGGTAGGCGCCGTCGCTCTCGAATCTTCCATCCGGATAGCGCAGAGCCTGACTCGCCACGCGAGGTTTTCCGTTGGGCCAACGACTCACCTGGACGCCTCGTTTGGCGCGCAAGTCGTTGCCGAAGGCAACCGCGAGGAAGAGGATTCCCAAAAGAAGAAGCGATCCCACAATTTCGGAACGTTTCATCAGAACACCCGTTCTTCCCCGTGATGCCGCCTTGATCCCAGGGCCCGCAAACTGGACGGGGCGGCATTTGGGCCCATTTTATGATAGTATTTCCAACACCTCAATCGGACTCCCGCGCCGGATTCTTTCGTTTTCCGGTGGAAAGGAAAAGATGATATGTCCACTGTCGCCACGCGCTCGAGGCAAACACTCTTGGCGATGTGTCTGCCTCTCATCGCTGTCGTCGTCATCATCGCGACACTTCCGGACGCATCCCATACTCTCGCTTCTCGCACCACCCGCCAGGGTGCGAGCCCTTACGGTGCGGCGTCGATGCGCGCGAGCCTCGATCCGGAGACCGGCGCACTCTCGGTCAATCCCGTGCCAATCGGCTCCTTCAAGATGCTGGACAAGGCCCTGAATCGCTCGAGCGAAGGTCTCGTCCGGAAGACGCTGCCTGACGGCACGATAAGCATCGATCTGCAGGGCAGATTCATGAGTGCCAGCGTAGCCCATCTCGATGCGAAGGGTCATCTACACACCACCTGCACCGAAGACCTCGATACCGCCGTACAGGCGATGGAGGGAACTTCACCGAAGAGCGGCCGCAAACTGGAGGTGAAGTGAGATGAAGCGCATCTTCGCCTCGGCACTTCTCACCCTCTTCCTTGCAACGAGTTCTCAGGCCGCCAACATCGTCATCATCAACAATGACGGTCCCGGCGAGGGCTTCAACGATCCCACTGTCGTCGCCCCGGTAGGGGGAAATCCGGGAACCACCATCGGCCAGCAGCGTCTGAATGTCTTCCAGCATGCGGCTGACCTTTGGGGATCGATTCTCTCCTCCAGCGTCACCATTCAAGTGCAATCGAATTTCGATCCTCTCCCCTGCAGTGCGAGCAGCGGCGTCCTGGGTTCCGCAGGCCCCCCCACACTCTACAGTAACTTCCCCAATGCCGAGTGGACCTTCACCTGGTACCACCCGGCGCTGGCCAATAAGTTGGCCGGAACGGATGTGGACCACGGATCCACCGTCGACATCGTGGCTACCTTCAACAGCAGCGTCGACAACAACAATTCCTGTCTGACCGGCACCAACTGGTACTACGGCTTCGACGGGAACGAAGGCAGTGACGTCGAGCTCTTGACGGTGATCCTGCACGAGCTCGGGCACGGACTCGGATTTTCCGAATTCGTGGACCACTCGACCGGACAATTCGTCCAGGGACTCCCGGACGTTTTCAGCCGCTTCATTTACGACGAGACGCAGCAGTTGAGTTGGCTCAACATGTCCGACGCGCAACGCGCGGCCTCGGCGATCAACACGGGCAATGTGGATTGGAATGGCTTTGCAGTCAGCTTCGCCGCGCCGTCCTTCTTGAATGCTCCTCCTGTGGTGCAGATCACGGCACCGATCGCCATCGCGGGGAGCTTCACCGAGGTCGGCACAGCGTCCTTCGGTCCACAGATCACCAGCAGCAACATGGTGAGCGGCGAGGTTGTCCTCGCCGATGACGGGATCAGCTCGGGAAGCGACGCCTGCTCCGCCCTCATCAATGGAGCTGCCGTCTCGGGGAAGATCGCGCTCATCGACCGAGGAACCTGCGCGTTCGTCGACAAGGTGAACAATGCACAGGCGGCGGGGGCAATCGGGGTCTTGGTCGTCAACAACACCTCTCCCGGCGTCCTCACCATGGGAGGATCCGATCCCGGCATCACCATTCCCGCTCTGATGATCACGCTCGCCGACGGGAACGCGATCAAGAACCAGCTGAACTTGTCGCAGACGGTTATGGCTACCATGACCGTGGACAACACTTCGCTTTCGGGCACCTACCCCGGAACCGGCCGGGTCCTGCTCTACACCCCGAATCCCCTGGAGCCGGGTTCTTCGGTCTCGCATTGGGACATCAGTGCGGCCCCGAATCTCCTCATGGAGCCCGCGATCAACAGCGATCTTCACGACAAGGTCGACCTGACGCGTTACGCCCTCGAGGACATCGGGTGGTTCATTCCGCGCTCCACCGCCAGTCCGGGCATCCCGGTGGCGCGTACCGAGCTGATCGGGAACGTTCCGAACCCCTTCAACCCGGCCACGAGCATTCGCTTCAATCTGGCTCGTCGTAGCGAAGTCAGTCTGAAGATCTACGACGATGCCGGCCGGCTGGTGCGGAATCTCTTCGAGGGCTCCCTCGATGCCGGTCCGCAATCGGTGAAATGGAATGGCCGAGACGATTCCGGAAAAGCAGTGGCCTCGGGCATTTACCACTATACCTTCCGCGCGGGGGATCACACCGAGAGCGGAAAAATGGCTCTTCTGAAGTAGCCTGGGATCGCGCGGGGGCGAAGCGACTATTCGCCTCCGCGCGCGACTTTCGCTTCCTGTAACTCCGCCATCAATTGCATCAGAGCCTTGGTATTCGCGCGCAGTCTCATGGAATGTCGCGCTCCCCCCACCATTCCCGCGTAGCGAATTTCCACCGGTGGCCCGGCCTGAATCGCGGCCGCCCCCTCTCCCTCCAGTTGGGAATAGAATCGCAGAAGCTCGCGAGTCAGGGACCGCAGCTCGATACGCGACATCACCTGCACACCGGCTCCCGCCCAGCTCTGCAAACTCTCCAGAGCCGCCGGTTGGGTGTCTCCCTCACCCCCAAAGCGCTGCAGCACGGAATCCAGCTCCTGTTCGTCGTTCATGAGACAGAAGAGGAGGCGATCGCCGCGGGCGGCCAGATGCAGGCGCGGCAAAAACTTCTCCAGGAAAGCAACCGTGGTCTGGACATCCTGCGGCGGTTGCGCGGTCGCGTTGGAATCAGCGAGCACTTTCTCCAAACGGGCCGGGTCGAATCGCCACTCGTAATCGTGTCTCGTCATCCGATCCGCCGAACTGGCCGCGTCCTCGAGCCGCTCCAGACGGAGGCCCAGATCGGCTTCGGGAAGACTCATCAACAGCGCATCGAGGTCCCCCAGCGCCGCACCGGCGTCCTCGACCTTGGCTACCTGCACCCACTGAATCGTTCCCTGGTGAATCCGCGCGGTGGTTGCTGACACCTCCTGCAGCGAACGCCACTTCCTGCGAGCCGTCTGGAGCCAGGCGCTCGCGGGTTCGCGTTCGTCCTTGGGAAGATTGGACGCGAGCTTGGAGTCTCCCAGCTCCTCGAGAAAAGGCACGTTCTTGTAGAGCAGAGACAGGTTGGTGGCGCTGATTCCCAAGAGGTCCCCGTAGTCCGGCAAATACTTCGTGAGTTGCAAGGCCTCGTCGAGGGCCGGCTGGGGGCCCGCATCCAGGACCGAACGCGCATTGATGTCCAGAGCAAGAGAACATTCGAGAGAGCCTCCATCCTCTCCCAGAGTCAATTCCAGGCTACGCGCGGAGTTCATGAGCGCGGTCGCGAGTCCGAATACTTCTGGCGGGGGTTGATTCGCGCTGGGTGCATTCGCCGATTTCTGCTGCATGGACTGCATCATCATCTCGATCATCGGCCGGGTGATGGCGAAGACCGTCTCCAGATCGATGCGCCCCACCAACTGCGCGCTGGAAATCCCGTCCAAGAAGGCAGGAACCTCTCCGCTCGCGGTGTAGTTCTGAATCGCCGAGAGAGCCAAGTAGCCTCCGCCGGTTTCCGCAGAAGCGAAGCCGCTTGCCATAGCAAGAGTCTCCGCGTCCACCTCCGGATCGTTCACGGGAATCAAGAGAGTTACCTGGGGTTCCGGCGCTCCGTAGCTCAAGTCCAGGGTGGCCACCAGAACCATGGGCTTCGTGCGGTCGATCAAATCCTTGATTCGACTCAATCCCTCGGGGAAATAATCCAGAACGTCACTCTTGAGCGACGAATCCGCTTTCTTCAGTTCACCTGTCACGCTGTTGAGAGTCTGTTCGCACTGGTCTAGTGAAGAAAGATAGAGCACCGCCACCGGATTCTCGGGTAAGAGCATCAGGGCTTGGGTGGGAACCGGAGCCGGCGGACCGGCGGCGAGCGTGGCGCCGCTGGCGAGGAGCAGAGCGAACAGAATGGAAACGAATACGAAACGTGGCGATGCAGACATGGAGACTCCTGGGACGAGAAGGGAACGGCGAATCCAGGACAAGTTTCTCGTTTCCGTGAGGATCTGGCAAGGGAAGGGTATGCGGAAGCCCTTGTGGGTGTATCTTGGAGGCGGGAGAGGAGCGCATGACCGCAGAAAGCTCGAACCTGAAGGACGCGTTGCGCGACCGATGGCGGCAAGTACGTCAGCTCGGCAAATCGAGGCGTCTGGCCGTCGTGCATCATCTCCGCTACGACGATTTTCCTCCCCTGATTCCGGTGATCGACGTCCATCGCGCGCGCAATATCCTCTCCTACCTTGCCGCGGAACGATTGATCTCCGCGCGCGACGTGCTCCATCCCCGCGCGGTCACCATGCGCAGGCTGCGAAAAGTCCACAGTGACGAGTACTTGCGCTCACTGGAGACACCCGAGAGCATGGCCGCCATCTTCGGCTGCGAGGTACCTCTGGAGCATCACGACACGATCCTCTCCGTACACCGCCGCATGGTGGGCGGCACCCTCTACGCGCTGAAATATGCCATGGACACCGGCACGACGGTCTTGAACCTGGGCGGAGGCTTTCATCACGCCCGAAGAGAGCGCGGCGCCGGTTTTTGCATCTTCAACGATCTCGCGCTGGCCGTCGACTTGGCAAGAGAGAAGGGTATCAGAGCGAAGATCCTCATCGTCGATCTGGATCTCCACGATGGCGACGGCACTCGCAGCTGCTTCGCGCAAGATGCAAACGTACACACTTACTCGGTCCACAACCGCGATCTGGACGATCAGCCGGCGCTGGCATCTACCAGCCTAAGTCTGGGCGAGCCGGTGGAGGACGGCGAGTACTTACGCGCGATCGAGGAGAGCCTGCCCGCACTCCTGCGCTCTCTTCGTCCGGAGCTGGTGATCTACCTGGCCGGATGCGACCCGGCCAACGGCGACAAGTTGGGTACTTGGAACATCAGCAGCGATGGAATGCTCGCTCGCGACAAGCGTGTCATCGGATGGATTCGCGATCTGTCGCCCCCGGCTCCCGTCGTGGTGCTCCTGGGCGGAGGGTATGGCTTGGAGGCCTGGCGCCACACCGCCCGCTTCGCCTCCTGGCTCGCCGGCGGCGACGGCATCATTCATCCCACACCCACTTCCCAGCGCGCCCTGGCTCAGTATCAGAGGATGGCAGGCGCGCTGATCGAGGGGAATCCTTCCAGAGGACGGAAGGCGGGATGGGATTTTTCCCTGGATCCCTCGGATCTTCCCGGAGGGATGTTGAGCGGCTCGCCGCTTTTCCTGGGTCGCTACGGTCGTCACGGAGTGGAATTCGCGGCCGAGCGCCTCGGTCTACTCGAAGCTCTGCGTCGCCGGGGTTTCACCCAACTCCGCTTCGATTTTGATCTGCAGAATCCGGCCGGCGAGACGATTCGCCTCTTGGCCGGAGAGACGGGCGAGGTCCTGCTCGAACTCCGGCTGCGCATCGACCGAAACGTCCTCGCTGGCGAGAGCCTTCTTCGCATCGAGTGGCTTTTGATCCAGGATCCACGACGCAATTTCAGCAAGGAGCGGCCGGCGCTGCCCGGCCAACGACATCCGGGCCTGGGGCTTCTGCGCGAAGTCGTTTCCCTTTTGGCCCTGGTCTGCGGAGACCTCGAATTGGATGGGCTGGTCTTCACGCCTTCCCACTACCACATCGCGGCGCAGACGGAGCGGCTCTTTCACTTTGTCGATCCCAAGGAAGAGGCGCGCTTTCTGGATCTCAAAGACGCGCTGAAGGAGAAGTCACTGCGGGAAGCGGCGCGGATGATCGATCGCGGGGAGCTCGTCGATACGACCACCCAAGAGGTGTTCCGTTGGGAACCACGGCCCATGCTTCTGGCCACGAGCCACAAATTGCGGCATCGCCTACAGCGCGAACACTTCAAACGCAGTGTCACGCGCGCGCGCCGACCGAATCGCTTTGCGCCAGTTTGATCGAGCTCAGCGATCCAGCTTGCGCAGCTCGAGTTCGTGCAGTCGATTGTGCGCGAGATCATGCTGTTCCAGACGGATGTAACCGTCGTCTCCGGCGTCGATCTGAAAGCGCCCCGAGAGAATCAAACTCCAATCGAAATCCGCCGTGTGTTGCGCCGTATCCGTCAACTGGAGTTGGTCTCCCTCGATGCGATACTCTCCTCCACCATCCGGTGGAAGGCCGATGCGGTCTCCTTCGATCTGATAGCGGCCATCAGCGAAGCGCATGGTGCACATCCCCGATTCACGGTACTGCTCGCTCGTACCCTCGTGATCGGTGATCCAGTAGGTGCCTCGGTACACCCCGGAAAGCTCGATTGGATTCTCGCTCTCGGCTCGCGGCGGGGTCGCTGCGCAGCCGGCGATCCAAAGCCCCAGGCTCAAAAATAACAGTGATGACAAGCTGCGCATGCGAATCCATCCCTTCGAAAGTCCTGGTCAGCTCGATTGACGACGCCGCAAAGCAACCGGAATCAGGGACTAGGGTAAACACCGCGCGGCAGGATGAAAGCACAAAAGCCGGCAGCGGTCCCGAGGGACCGCTGCCAGGGCCGTGTTTCCACGCTGTCCACTCCCGAAGGGAGTCGTGGCCTTTGGCTCAGCCGATGCGGAGATTGAGATTCTGGGCGATCATGAGATCGTGCCGGGTAATCCTGAGCTCGAACGCGATCTGGGTCCAGGTGCGACCCGCGCGACGCAGGCGCAGGATCTGGTGGCGATCGCGGCCCGACAGAAGGCTCAAACGCCGCGCGATCTTACGATCCTGAAGCGAGACGCCCCAGCGATTCCCGTGGTGACGCGGGCTGGAAATCCCACGCGTGCAGCGGACCTTGACGACGCCATGGGCGCTGCGACGCGCCCGCACCACCCGCTGACCGGGACGCCGCGCGACGACCACCCGAGCCACCACCTTGGGTCCGGTCTTCAACTGAATGGAAAGCTGCGGGGTCGCCACTCCCATGCTGAGAGCCAGCCGCGCCTGCGCGGAGTGCAGCATTCCGGACAACCCCACGAGGGCACCCGCGAGGGTCAGGCTGAGCAGCATCCGTCGTAGTTGGAGAGTTTTGAGCATGGCCTTCATCATCGTCCTCCTTGCCAAGAGCCGCGCGGCCGTCCCCAGCTCTCTCGGGCCCATCCCACGGGCCGCGCTCTTGCCCTTTTCGTTCGCGAGGAACGTACCAGCCGCCCGAAATTCGTAAGTTGTTTATTTGCAACACATACAGAAGCGTCTCGTGTACCCTGGAGTACACTGTTCGGAAATGCTGCTCTCTTGGGGAGAGAAAATCGTCCCCTGGAGGGGACAGAGATGGGGGCTCTGGGCGGAGCAGGGCCAAGCCGTGAGTTCTAGATCGCCAGCTCGAGGATCTCCATTCCGCGCGCGACCAGCCAGTCCGCGACCGCGCGCACCGATTCCTTAACGCCTTTGGTCACGACGGGGGCACCGAACCCGGTCAGCTCCACCGTGACCCCAGATTCGCTTGGCCGGGCCTCCACAATCACCTGCTGGCGCAGATCCTCCTCGTCGACGAGGCAAAAGAACTCCAGCTCGGCTCCCTGCAGTCCCCGGTAACAGTTCCGCAGAATCACACGCCCTCCTGAGAAGGAGTGCACGGCCTTCTCGAAGGATCCGATGCTCTGCAAGTCCCCTCGCAGACGTATGTGCTGCATGGTCACGACCTCGACGATTGCGGGGTGGGCTTTGCCGTCTTCGCGAGACTTGGCAAAGGCGGCGTGGAAAATGGGTTTGCGCATGCCGAGCCAACGTTGCGCATACTTGGTCCGCAGCATCTCCGGACTCGGATCGCCCTCGCGAATTTCATAGAGCCCGGTGGCCTCTCCCTCCGCCAACGCGAAGTGGAAATACTCCTGGTGATCGGTGGTGAAGAGCAGGGCGCCGCCATCCTCGAGTCGTGTCGAAAGCAAACGCAGAAACGATTGCTGCATGAGACGGCGATCCTGGTGCTTTTCCCGCGGCCAGGGATCGGGAAAATTTACGAACACACGATGCAAGGAACGCAAAGGACACAGCTCGCGCACCGCGAAGCGCGCCTCTCCGTGAATCACCCGAATGTTCGCGAGCCCTTCACGCTGCGCCCGCAAGTAGGCTCGGGAGATCGAGGCCGGCGCGATCTCTACTCCCAGAAGATTCCACTCGGGATGGAAGGACGAGAGCTCGGCGAGAAACTTTCCGTTGCCGAAGCCGATTTCCATCACGAGGGGGCCGCCGCGACCGAAAATGGCACGCGGGTCGGCAGGCCATCCCAGTTCACCCAGGCGCAGTAGGTTCTGATTCATCGGCTCGAGAGTACTCCCGCTTCGAAGTTCCATTACGCTCGCTCACATCGATGAGAGCCTGCACGTAGACAAGCAGTGCGAGAATCAGTTGAAACTCACTTTCATTGTACTCTATCGCCGGAGTCGAATCCCGTGAAACTCCCGCCCGTCCCCCTTCCGTAGGGAGCAAACCACCCGTACCCGAATTCCCTTGAAGAGTGCGCCGCGGCAGCGTCACACTTTGCTTCGCCGAGCTTCACTTTGAGCATGGAGGTTTCGCCGTGAAATCATTTGCGCGCTCCTTTTTCGCGTCCTTGCTGGCCCTAGTGGTTCTTCTCGCGCTCATCGTAGGCATTGCCGCCCTCAAACTCGACCAAAAGACCAAAATCGAGAAGCACTCTTTTCTCGTCGTCGATCTCTACGGGGCCCTTCCCGAATACGACGCGCCGGGAGACGCGGTCAGCCAGGCACTGGGTGGACAGGGCGAGACCCTGCAACGCGTGCTCTCAAATTTGGAAAAAGCGCGCGCCGACAAGCGTATCGATGGGGTGATCCTCAAGCTCTCCACCAACTTCGAGGCGGGAGCGGCCTCGCTGGAGGAGATTCGCAACGCCCTGAAAAAAGTCGAGAAAGCGGGGAAGCCGGTCTACGGTTTTGCCGATTCCATCAATCCGCGCTGCTACTTCCTTGCAGCGGCGTGCGATTCGATTTATACCCCGCCTTCCGCCTACATCACCTTCCACGGATTCTCCGAGACCCTGCCCTTCGTGGAGGGAAGCCTGGAGAAGCTCGGAGTCAAACCAAACCTGCATCGCATCAAGGACTACAAGACCGCGGCCGAGCTGGTGATGCGCAAGAACTTGTCGGACGCCTCGCGCGAGAATCTCCAATGGATGCTCGATGAGACCTGGGACCTCTTTACCCAGTCGCTGCAGCAGGATCGCGGACTGAATGAGGATCAGGTGAAGGAGATCATGGAGCTCGCGGAGCTGACTCCCGAGGAAGCCGTCGAACACCGCCTCGTGGACCGCGTGCTCTACTGGGATGAGATGGCCGATCAGTTCAAACTCGAGAAGGACGATCAGTTGCGCACGGTTTCTGAGAGCCGTTACGCCGAGGTCAAGCCGCAGAAGCTGGGATTGAACAAGGGGAAAAAATACGTCGCCGTCATCCATGCGCACGGGATGATCGGAGGGCGCGAGAGTCGCGTGGATCCGCTTCTCGGCACCATGATGGGACACGAAACGGTGGTGGCGCAGCTCGATCGCGCGCGCCGCGACAAGAACGCGGTCGCCATTATCTTCCGGGTGGATAGCGGCGGCGGAGATAGCCTGACCAGCGATCTCATCGGGCACGCGGTGGACCGTGCCGCCCAAGAAAAGCCCGTCGTAGTTTCGATGGTCGACGTCGCCGCCTCCGGCGGCTACTCCATCTCCTACCGCGCAACCAAAATCGTGGCCGACCCGGGCACCATCACCGGCTCCATCGGATCGATCAGCGGCAAGTTCAACCTGGCCGGGCTGTTCGAGAAACTCGGAATCAGCTTCGACGGTCTGAGCAAGGGACCGATGGCCCTCTACGACTCCAGCCTGCGCGACTACACGCCTCAGGAGCGGGAGCGCTTCGAGAAGGAGCACTGGGCCGGGTACAACAGCTGGATCGCGGACATCGCCAAGCACCGCGGGATGAGCATCGAAGAAATCTCGCGCCTGGCGGAAGGCCGCGAATGGTCGGGGCGGCAGGGCGCGGCCAACGGCCTGGTGGACGAACTCGGGGATCTCGACCATGCGGTGACCCTCGCTGAGAAACTGGCCGAGGTGGGACAAGACGAGAAAATCGCGGTGCGGCACTTCCCCGAGAAGAAGGACTTCCTCCAAATGGTGTTCTCTTCACAGGAGGAGCTGAGTCTCAGCGCGCGCTATGCGATCTTTCGCGAGTTCCGCGCGCAGTGGAAGGAGAGCCTCAACTTGCTCGCGAATGCGCGTTTGCGTCTGGCCCCGCTCGCTACGCCATGAGCGGCCGCGCGCAGAAGAACGCCGCGCCGGGAGTGGGCCAGCCACCCGTGTTTTGCGACCTCGTCATGAAGGGTGGGGTGACCAGCGGAGTCACCTACCCCTTGGCCATCGTCGAATTGGCCAAACGCTTCCATCTGAAGAACCTGGGCGGCACTTCCGCTGGGGCGATTTCCGCCGCCTTCGCGGCCGCGGCCGAGTTGCGACGCCGCAAGGGAAGCGAAGCCGGCTTTCGAGCCCTGGAGGAACTGCCCCGCTGGCTGAGTCAATCGGGGCGCCTGGTTCAGCTCTTCGCGCCTGAGTCCGCGACGAAGTCTCTCTTCGCGCTCGCTCTCAAGGGAGCCATATATAAAAGGTTTCGCTTCCTGCGTCTGGCGCTCGCGAGCTTCGAGCACTGGCCTTTGGCCCTGAGTCTCTCCCTGTTTCCCGGCATTCTGTGTCTGCTCGCGAGCGGTGGGGCGCTCTTGTCGCGGCAAGTCAGCTGGTGGCTCGGCCTTCTGGCAATCCTGGGCGGATTCTCTCTCATGGTGCTGAGCTTCCTATTGGTTCTTTCGCGGCGATTGCGTCGTGCTGTGCGCGCGGTGATCCAGAACGGTTTCGGTCTGAGCTCTGGTATGAGCGGCGCCGGTCACACAGGAACACCCTCCCTCACCCCGTGGCTCTACCAGCGCTTGAACGAGCTGGCAGGATTGAACGGGGAGGCTCCCCTCACCTTCTCTGAGTTGTGGAACGCTCCGGTGCCGGAGCGAGGCCGGGCTCTGCTCTCGGAAAGCGACCGCTCCATCGACCTTCAGATGGTCACCACCTGCCTCAGTCATGGACGTCCCTACCAGCTGCCCGAGCACGAAGGGAATCTCTACTTCGATCCACAGGAGTTCGGGCGGCTCTTTCCCCTGCCCGTGGTCGACTGGATGGTGGCACATGCTGCCACCGGTGTTGATGGAATGAAGGAAGCGCGCGGGGTAAAGGGAAACCGCCTACTTGCCTTTCCCGCGCCGGGGGATCTGCCGGTGGTGGTGGCGGTGAGAATGAGTTTGAGTTTTCCCTTGCTCATCTCGGCCGTTCCCCTGTGGGCAATCGATGCCGACCTGCCACAGAACGAAGGTCGGGAAGCTCTCGCCGAGAGAATTTGGTTTTCGGACGGAGGCATCAGCAGCAACTTCCCCATTCATTTCTTCGACGTCCTGGTGCCGCGCTGGCCCACGGTGGCCATCAGCCTGCGCCAAATTCCCGCGCAGGAAGGCGGCGAATCCTCCTCCTCTTCGCGCGTGCGCGCGCTGCGAAGCCGCGACGAGGGTTTGGGCGAACGCTGGATTCGATTCGAAGGTAGCGGCGGCATTGGTGATCTGTTTGGCTTCTTCAAGACCATCTTCGACTGCATGCAGAACTGGTACGACAACTCCTACCTGCCTCTTCCTGGATATCGCGACCGCGTGGTGGAGCTCGGTTTGAGCAAGCATGAAGGCGGACTGAATCTGGACATGGCCCCAAGCACCATCGAGAAGCTCACACGCGAAGGGCGTGAGGCGGGCCGGCTCATGGCCGAGCGCTTCGCGCGGGCCGCCAGCAAGGAACAGAGCTTGAACTGGGACGACCACCGCTGGACGCGCTATCGCTCGGGAATGGCGGCGCTTGCCCAGGTCCTTGCCGGTTTGAGCAGAGTGATCGAAGGAGACGAGAGCTGGCCGGCGTTGATCCGGCGGGAGCTCACTGCGCCGCCCAAGAGTTATCCATTTGAAAACGAGGAGCAGCGTGATGGCGCCTGGTCGGCCACCGAGACGCTTGTACAGGACTTCGGCGCCTGGCGCGTGACTGCCACGACGCCGCAGGGCGGACTCGGTCCCTTCCATGATCCCCCCCAACCGCGCTATACTCTCAGCGTCCGCCCCCCCATGTAAGGTGCTGGGTAAGAGGTGGGCCGACGCCTGGCCGCGAACCATCCGCGGCAGTACTCTGTTGCCTCCGGTAATTCCGTCCCCCCATCCAGATTGCTTACCGGAAGATTCGACGGGAGAAACGTGTCTTGAAGTCCATGATCGGCGCTGCACTGCTCCTGGCTCTCGGCGTGTGCGCGGTGCTGGGCCCCACCACCACGGCCCGCGCCCGCGCGGCGGAAGTCGGGGATCAGCCTGCCATGTCCGCGCCAGCCCCCGACGACACGGTCATGACGGCCGAGGCCACCGCGACCGTACTGGAACAACCCGACTCCACTCTGGCCATGGCGGTTCGTCAATTGCCGGGAGAACCTCTGCGCCTGGCCGAGGCTGTCGGCGAGGCCCTGCAGGGCGACACAGCGGTTCGTCTGGCCCGCGCGGAACTC
This sequence comes from Candidatus Krumholzibacteriota bacterium, assembly GCA_963727455.1. Lineage (GTDB taxonomy): Bacteria > Krumholzibacteriota > Krumholzibacteriia > JAJRXK01 > JAJRXK01 > JAOZPE01. The sequence continues at coordinate 220,014 of CAVSGG010000003.1, forward strand.
ATGGCCGCCAAGGGTACGGAGCGGCGCGAGCGCGGCGCCTTTTCTCCCGAACTTTATGGTGAAGCCGAACACGTGGGAGACCACCAACCCTCGGCCTCTTTCTTCTCGGGTGCCGACGTTTTGGAGACCGACCTCACCCGGGCCGAACTGGGAGCGCGGGTGCGCCTTCCTTTGGGGACCGAGTTATCTGCGTCTTTGAACACCACGCGCACCACCACGAATTCCGATTTCGCGACCATATCTCCGCAATACGACTCCTTCGGGCAGCTCCAGCTCACACAGCCTCTGCTCAAGGGCTTCGGTCCGGCGGCAAAAGGTGATCGCGACGCAGCCGCGGCGGATCGTCGCGGTGCCAGGGCGAGTTACGCCGATGCGCGCCTCGCCACGCAAGCCGCAGTGGAGACCACCTACTGGGCGCTCTACGCGGCGGAGCTGGACTTTGCGGTGCAAACTCTGGTTCGCGATCGCGGAGCCAGTTTTCTGGATCAAGTGCGCCTGCGCACAAAGGCTGGATTGGCCGGTCCTGCGGAGGAAGCGAACGCGGAAGTCTTCCTGGCAAGTCAGGAACAGACCGTACTCGACAGCGAGGAGAACCTCGATGTCCTGTCCGACCGTCTCGCGGTGCTCATGGGACGGCGTCCCGGCCAGGGGGAGCGCTTTCACCCCGTGGATCGGCCCAGTTCCAAGATGCCCCAGATTGACGTGAACGAGCTGGTGAAACTGGTCATGGCGCGGAGCGAACAGGTGGCGGCGGCGCAGCGAGAGCTGGACGCAGCGCGGGCCCGGGCCAAGAGTGCGCACTGGAACTCACTACCCCAACTCGATCTGATCGGTACCCTCGGCGGACGTGGACTGGCCGGAACCGGGCGGGACATCGAGTTGGATTTCGGGGGCGCGCCCACGACCTACTCCAACCCCCTGCGGACCGGGCTCGGTGATAGCTTCGACCAAGTGCTCCACCGGGACTTCCCCTACTGGAGCCTGGGCATGGTCTTCAACCTTCCCATCGGCGGAGGCAGCGACGCCGGTGAGAGCGATCGCCTGCATGCGGAAGTCACGCGAGCGGAACAGGATCTGGAGAGGATTCGCCGCAATTTGGACCAAAGCGTGCGCGCGCAATACCGCGAACTCGCGCGTGCCAACAGACGCATCGGATTCGCGGTGCGGGGGGTCAACGCATCCCTGGAACAGGTCCGCATTGGCACTCTGCAATTCAAGAACGGGCGCACGACCGCCTTCGAGTTGGTGCGTTTGGCGGCCGATCTCGCCGACGCGCAACGACGCTACTCTCAAGCTCTCATTCGTTCGGCAAGCGCAGCGGCAACTCTGCGCCGCCTCACCGCCGGGGCGTACCCGGACCCCGGACCCGCTGGTGACATTCTGAAGGAGACCACTCCGTGAAGAGTTTCTCTGACTCCATGAAGCAGCGACACGGCGCCATCCTGTCCATTTGGACCTGTGCCACGCTCGTGTTCTCTCTCGCACTGTTCTTGTCCGCGTGCGGAGGCAAGAAGAGCCAGGGCGGCTTCGGTGGTTTCGCCGTTCCAGTGGAAACTGCCACGGTGAAGCAAGGGCCGATCGAGGATCGCTTCACCATGGTGGGTTCCCTGGAGGCGAGCGAGTCCATTACCGTCGTCTCGGAGATCGACGGCACGGTGGACGCGCTTCCCTTCAAGGAAGGACAGAAGGTCGCCGCCGGCGCGCTGCTCGTTCGCCTCGACGACGAGGAATTGTCCGCGGAGGTAGCGCGGGCCGAAGCCGTCTGCGCCCAGGAAGAGGCCACCTACGAGCGCACTCGCAACGTGGTGAATCAGGGCGCCGGTGCGCCCCAGGACCTCGATGACGCCGCCGCGAACCTCAAAGTGGCCAAGGCCGAACTCAAGCTCGCGCGCGCCCGCTTGGACAAGACCAAAATCACGGCGAGATTTCCCGGTATCACCGGGACACGTCGCGTCAGCGTCGGTGCCTTCGTGCGAGCCGGGTCCGCAATCACCGCGCTCACACGCATCGACGAGCTGCGAGCAAACTTCACCGTACCCGAGCGACTTTTGCCGCAGCTGCACCGTGGATCAACCGTCACCGTGACCACCAATGCATATCCCGAGCGGCCTCTGCGCGGAGTGATCGACATCATCGATCCGGTCCTCGATCCCGATACGCGCAGCGCTCGCATCGTGGCCTTGGTCAAGAATCCCGATGGACTGCTCCGGCCCGGAATGTCGGCGGACGTAGCGGTAGTACTTCACGCGCGCGAAAACGCCATCACCATCCCCAGCGAAGCGGTGGTGCTACAGAGCGGCCAGAATATGGTCTACGTGGTCCAACCCGACAGCACCGTAGCACCTCGCCCGGTGACTCTGGGACTCCGTCAGGAGACCACCGTGGAAATCGTGGAGGGTCTCAAACCGGGAGAGCGCGTCGTAAAGGCCGGGCACCAGAAACTGTATCCCGGAGCCAAGGTATCGCCCATCGAGGAGAAAACCAGTGAAGCTGAGTGAAGCTAGCATCCAGCGACCGGTTTTCTCCACCGTGATGAGTCTGGCGCTGATTCTGCTCGGAATCATCGGCTTCACCCGCTTGCCGGTGCGTGAGTATCCCGATGTCGACCCCCCGGTCGTGTCCGTCTCCACTTTCTATCGCGGGGCCAGTCCCAGCGTGGTCGAGACGGAGATCACCGACGTGCTCGAGGAGCAGTTCTCGACCATCGAGGGCGTGAAGTCCATCACCAGCTCCAGCCAGGAGCAGGGTTCGATCATCACCATCGAATTCGAACTGAACCGAAAAGTGGACGTCGCGGCCAATGACGTGCGCGACCGGGTCTCGCGCGTCCGCGGAGAGCTGCCGCGCGAGGCGGACGATCCCGTGGTGGCCAAGGTCGACGTGAATGCGCAGCCCATCGTGTGGCTCGCCTTCAGCAGCCCCACGCACTCGACTCTCGAGCTCTCGGATATCGCCGACCGCATTCTCAAGGAGCGACTGCAGCGTCTCAGCGGAGTCGGTTCGGTGTTCATCGGGGGTGAACGCCGCTACTCCATGCGCGTCTGGCTCGATCCTCAGGCCATGGCCGCGCGCGGTCTGACGGTGCAAGACGTGGAAAACGCAATCCGCCGCGAAAACGCCGAAATCCCGGGCGGGCGCGTCGAGGGTAGCGAGCGGGAATTCGCCGTGCGCACCAGAGGTGAGCTACAGGAACCCGAGCAGTTCGCGGCCATCGTCATCTCGCAGCGGGGGAACGATACGGTTCGCCTGCAGGACGTCGCAAAGGTCGAGGTCGGACCCGAAGACGATCGCACCATCACCCGTTTCAATGGGGACCCCGCCATTGGACTCGGCATCGTCAAGCAAAAGGACGCAAGCACCGTGGCGGTGGCGGAAGTCGTGCGCAAGGAGTTGCCCGCCCTGCGCAAACTGGCTCCGCACGACACCAAGATCGAAGTCGCCTACGACTCCTCCCGTTTCATCAAGGACTCTATCAACGAAGTTGCCAAGACTCTCTTGCTCGCGACCGGCCTAGTGGTGTTGGTCGTTCTGGTCTTCTTGAAGAGTTTCCGAGCCACGGTCATCCCCATCGTCGCGATTCCCATCGCCATCATCGGCTCCTTCACCATCGCGTTCGCCTTCGGATTCAGCGTGAACATCATCACGCTCTTGGCTCTGGTCTTAGCCATCGGGCTTGTAGTCGACGACGCCATCGTTGTGCTCGAGAATATCTTCCGGCACCTCGAAATGGGGAAGAGCCGCCTGATCGCGGCGCGCGACGGAGTCAATGAAATCGCCTTTGCGGTCGTGGCCACTACGGTATCGCTCGTGGCGGTCTTCATTCCCGTGGCCTTTCTCACCGGCACGGTGGGTCGACTTTTCCGCGAGTTCGGCATCATGCTGGCGGTCGCCGTTTTGATCAGCGCCTTCGTGGCCCTCACTCTCACCCCGACACTCTGCTCCTTGATCCTGAGCCGGAGAGATGAAACCAAGAAGCTGAGCTGGGCGGAGCGTTCCTTCGAGGCGTTTTTCAAAGGCCTCGATCGGGCTTACGATGCCACGCTGCGTTTTTCCCTGAAGCACCGGGCGGGGCTTCTCGTTGCCACCGTGCTGATCGTGGCGGCAACGGCCTGGATCTACCGGCAACTTCCGCGCGAACTCGTGCCGGTGGAGGACCGCGGAACCGCCTTCGGCGTGGTTCTGGCCCCCGAGGGCGCCACCCTCGACTACACCAATCGCTATCAGAGGCAGATCGAGGACGTCCTTCTGAAGCTCCCTGAGCGTCAGGGGCTTTTCAGCGCGATCGGGTTGGGCTTCAGTGGCCCAGGTCGCGTGACCAACGGTTTCATCTTCCTCAACTTGAAGCCGCGCAACGAGCGCAGGCGCTCACAGCAGGAGATCGTTGCCTCCCTCTTCCCGCGTCTCATGGCAATTCCGGGAGTTCTGGCCTTCGTCATCAATCCGCCCAGCCTGGGAGGTCGCTTCAGCAGCAGCGCCATCGAATACGTACTCGAGGCGGACAGCTACGAGGAGTTGGCCAAGGCGGTACCCATCATGATGAACAAGGCCAATCAACTGGGCTACCTGCTGAACCTCGACAGCGATCTGCGCCTGAACAAGCCCCAGCTCGATGTCGACATCGACCGCGATCGGGCCTCCGCCTTGGGCGTGTCCGTCACCGATATCGGGAGCACCCTGGAGACCTTCCTGGGTGGCCGGGTGGTGGGTGAATTCAAGCGTGGCAGCAAGAAGTACGATGTCATCGCGCAACTCAGACCTTCGGGGCGAGCCACCCCCGACATCATCCGCGAGCTCTACATGCGGGCGGAGAGCGGCAAGTTGGTCCAACTGACCAATCTCGTGCACGTCAAGGAGACTGCCGCACCGAAAGAACTAAATCACTACAACCGCGTGAGATCGGCCACCATCACCGCAAACCTCGCACCGGGCGCTGACCTGGGCCAAGCGCTGGACGACCTGGACACGATCGCCCGCAATGATCTTCCGGCCGGCATTCAGCGCGAGCTCGCCGGTCAGTCGCGCGAGTACCGCGAATCCAGTGGCACCCTGGTCTTCATGTTCCTCTTGGCCATCATCTTCATCTATCTGGTTTTGGCCGCGCAGTTCGAGAGCTTCACCCACCCCCTGGTGATTCTACTCTCAGTCCCCCTGGCGGTAGTGGGAGCCATCGTCTCGCTGTTCCTCTTCGGGCAGAGTATGAACATCTACTCGCAAATCGGTCTGGTGATGCTCATTGGTCTGGTGACCAAGAACGCGATTCTCATCGTGGAATTCAGCAACCAGCTGCGCACCCGGGGCCGGAGCATCATGGATGCGGTGCAGGAGGCCTCGCGCATCCGCCTGCGGCCCATTTTGATGACCTCGTTCTCCACCGTATTCGGCATTCTCCCCATCGCGATCGGTCTGGGCGCGGGAGCGGAGTCACGCCGTCCCTTGGGGATCGCCATCGTGGGGGGCGTACTGTTCTCGACCTTCCTCACGTTGCTGCTGGTGCCGGTGGTCTATACTCTTCTTGCAAGGTTTACCCCTGCTCAGCAGGTTCGGCAGTTCAAGGACGAGCCCGCCGGGGAGGCCTTGCAAGAGTCTACAGTCTGAGGCGAAGGTCATGAAAGCATCGCGCTCAGCGCTTCGCGCGGCTTGCTCTTTTGCGGGTGTTCTCTTGTTCGCGCTCTTCAGCGGATGCACCGTGGTGGGCTTTACCGCCGGCGCGGTCTCTGACGGACGCGACTACGTGTATGAAACCGTCGAGCCAGATTCGCTGCAGAGTTTGAAGACCGGGGACCGCGTGAAAATCCGCCCCCGCGGGCGCGAACTCTTCCGCTGGAGCATCGTCTTCGAGCGCTATGATCCTGCCACCGAGACGCTCTATCTGCACGAGGGAGAGAGGCAGCTTCAGTTTCACCGGAACGAGGTCCTGGAACTTTCCAAACGCGTGCCCAAGACACACGCCACGCACTACAAGTGGTTGGGCCTGGGATTCGGCCTGGCGGTGGACACGGCTCTTCTCGTCGCCATCACCAGCAGCGGCGGCCTTCTACCAACCTACTGACCAGCGCGATTCGAGCGGCAGCGATTGAAGGCGGACCACGCCTCGCTCACTTGACGGCCAAACTCTTGAGCTCGGCCAGATCGACGAATTCCAGCGCCGAGATGTGGGTGGCTTCGAGGTGAACGGGCGGGGCCACGCCGGCGCGCAGGGCCTGCTTCCAGCGTTGCACACAGAGGCACCAGCGGTCGCCCGGCTTGAGTCCCGGGAAGCCAAATTGCGGCATCGGGGTGATGAGGTCATTGCCGTGGATGAAACTGAAGTGCAAGAACTCCTCGGTCATGACAGCGCACACCAAATGGAGTCCGTGGTCCTCGCCCCCGGTCTCGCAGCAACCGTTGCGGTAGAAGCCGGTCAGCGGATCGCGACCACATTCCTGCAATTCGGTCCCCAGTACGTTCATGGGACGGCTCATACGATCAAACTCTCCAACGAACTCTCGCCCTGGGCGTGGTTCTAGCTCACAAGGACACATCACACGAGGATTCCTGCGAGGATGTCTTCAAGATAGTGCAAATCTGCAGAAGCACATCCGGGACGGTTTCGCCGCGCCAATTACTGAAGTGTTCACTCTGAAAATCTCGATCTTCTTTCCGGGCCGCGCGCATCCTAGAGGGTGCAGCCCTCCCCCGCATTAGAGTATGCTCGAAGCTAGCGGCCTCAGCTGGTGAAGCGTCGCCACATCCCTTTTTCAGGAGCCGGTTCCCCGTGTTGAACAAGAAACTCGCTCACTACGAAATCGTCGATCTGTTGGGAAAGGGCGGAATGGGGGAAGTCTACCGCGCGCGCGACACCAAGCTCGAGCGCGAGGTGGCCCTGAAGATTCTCCCGGACGAACTCGCGAGCGATCCCGAACGGGCCGCGCGCTTCCAGCGCGAGGCGCGCGCACTGGCGAGCCTGCAACATCCCAACGTCGCTTCGATTTACGGATTCGAGGAAGTCGATGGCGTGCGCTTTCTGGTCATGGAGCTGGTGGAGGGAAGCGATCTCGCCCAGCGCCTGCGCCAGGGTGCCGTTCCCGAGGACGAGACGCTCGCCATCGCGCGTCAACTTGCCGCCGGACTGGAGGCCGCGCACGAGACGGGTCTGGTTCATCGCGATCTCAAGCCGGCCAACATCATGCTGACACCAAGCGGTGAGGTGAAGATTCTCGACTTCGGTTTGGCGCGCGCCTGGTTCGGAGACGCCAACGACGAGCGCGACATCGCCCACTCGCCCACCATCACCGCCGCCATGACCCAGGCCGGCACCATTCTGGGAACCGCCGCCTACATGAGTCCCGAACAGGCGCGAGGCAAGAACGTCGATCGCCGCGCGGACATCTGGGCCTTCGGGGTGATCCTGTGGGAGATGCTCACCGGCAAGCAGCTCTTCGAGGGCGAGACGGTGAGCGACACCCTGGCCGCGGTCCTGCGGGCTGAGCCGAATTGGGAAACTCTACCCACCGAGTCCGCCCCCGTCCTGTGTCATTTGATCGAGCGCTGTTTGCAGCGCGACCCCAAACGGCGCCTGCGCGACATCGGCGAAGCGCGCATTCTCCTCGAGGGAGGAGAGATAGGAAGTTCGATTTTGGGGCTTTCCGCGCTCGGGACGCCCGTCGACACCTCGACCGTGGCAAGGAAAAGCTGGCCCCTGCCCGCGCTGGGTGTGATCGCACTGGTGTGTCTCGTGCTGGGTTCGGTTCTCGGCTGGAAAGTCTTGGCGAAGCCCCCTTCGCCCCAGCTGCTACACCTGATGATTCCGCCACCGGCAAACGCCGAGTACTACCTGGATGATCAAGCACCCGGTCCCGCGCGGCTCTCTCCCGACGGAACCATGGTCACCTTCACCGCACTCGACGAGCAGGGCACAACGGCTCTCTATCTGCGCTACCTCGACCAGCCCGACGCCGCCCGCCTCTCCGGTACGGAGGGGGCGGCCTATCCCTTCTGGTCCCCCGACAACCGCTACATCGGGTTCTTCAGCATGAAGGAGGGAAAGCTGCGCAAGATCGCGGTGCGCGGAGGCCCCCCCGTCACCCTGTGTCCCGCCAGCAACGGAAAGGGGGGCAGCTGGAACGAGGACGGCGTGATCATCTTCGCTCCCAGCCACGATGCCGTC
>CAVSGG010000004.1:0-88531 GCA_963727455.1 Candidatus Krumholzibacteriota bacterium
TCGAAGGGCAAGTAGGCGAAGGGCAATCCCGCTGCGCGCAGCGCCTGCGCCATCTCCTCGGCCTGGTTGGGCGGCACCACCGGATCCTCCAGGCCTTGCATCAAGAGGAGAGGAAATGCAGCGCGAGCGACGAAATGGAGCGGGGAACGTGCGCGGTAGACTTCTTTCTTCTGCGGGTAGGGTGCGATGAGTGTGTAGGGGTACTGCGATTCGAATTTGTGAGTGTCGCGCAGCAACGTCTCCAAATCGCCGATGCCATAGAGGGAAGTGCCCGCGCTGAAGCAGGAGTTTCCGGGAGTAGGCATCACCGTAGCATCCTCGAGTCCCGCTGAAGAAGGGAAGGTAGCGCAGCACAGTACCACATAGCCACCGGCGCTACCCCCCCGCACCGCCATGCGCGTCTCGTCGACCAGCCCTTCCTTCGCCAGGTAACGCGCGGCAGCCTCGCAATCGCGCGGCTCCACCAAGCCGCTGTTGCCGTTGATCGCTTCGCGATAATCGCGCCCATAGCCAGTGCTCCCGCGATAGTTCACGTCCACCACGGCGAAGCCGCGGCTGGTCCAGAACTGCACCTTGAGGCTGAAGCCGGTGTTGGTCGCCCCCGTCGGACCTCCGTGACACATGACGATGAGGGGCGGCGCCTCTCCTTCCGGCGCGCGGAAGTCTTCGTTGCGGGGTGGATAATAAAAGGCATGGGCCATGCGCGAGATGGCGCGCGTACGCGCCGTCCCCAGACCCTCCTTGGACGCGCCGCTGTCGCCGTCGCTGTTACCGCCGGCGCCACTGTTCTTTCCGGCGTAGGGCGCGGCAGAAAAGGAGATTGCGCGCGGCCGGGAAAGGTAGCGCTCATCGAGGAACTCTTTGGCCGGTTGGTAGATCCGTTGCGGGATGGGGTCGCTCAAGTCTAGCGAATACACCGCGGTGGGAAGCGTGGGAGACCCCCCAAGAAGAAGAGTCGATCGACTCCGTCGCTCTTGAGCTCGCCTCCCTGGCCGAAAAAGCGCAGGGATAGATCGAAGGGTTCGAAACTCCGCCGCTTCAGATCGAGGAGGCCAAGTCGTTCCTCTCCGTTTTCGATACAGATGCAGGCGATGCGTCCGTCCTTCAAGTGCGTGTGCATCGAGTACCAGGACGCCCAGGACGGGGAACCGAATTCTGCGTGCATGGGACAGAGGTTCTGCCGCGCGTCCTCGACGAGGCGATACAGATTCCACCAACCACTCTCATCGCTCACGAAATGGAGGACGCCATCGGCTGACCATGAAGGCTGCACGATACTGACCCCCGCCCCGCCCGCGACGCGCTGCGGATTTTCGAGCGAGCCATCCGAGTGCAGCTCGGCCACGAAGAGTTCGGAGCTGTCCCAAGGCATGTTGGGATGGTTCCACTGCAGCCACGCGAGAGCCTTTCCGTCGCGACGGAAGCAGCTTGGGCCGTAGAAATCGCAACCCGAGGCGATGATCACAGGAGCTGAAGAGCCGTCGGCCGGAATGAGGACGAGTTCGTTGAGCACCTCCGACGGAAGAGCCGAACGCCGGGGATCGCGAGGAAGGTGCCGCTCCCGCTGGCAGACGATCCAGCGTTCGTCACTGGAGAGTTGCGGATCGCTGTAGCGATGGTCCTCGCCCACATCCGGCGTGACCGGAAAGCAGTTTCCGTCCCTCCCGACGCGATAGAGACTCTGATCCTTCAGGTTGGTGAACCACAGCGCATCCTTGCCCACGCAGAAGGTGCCGCTTCCGTACTCGTTCACCCGGTTTCGCGCGCACATCGTGTCCGGAATTTCCTCGCGCGGGGCGCCGCCTTCGAACGCGGTGGAAACGAGGGCCACGCGGCCGGATTCCATGGGCCTCATCTCCGTCCAATAGACCCGTCCCTGGGCCACTTGCAGCTGCGCAAGGCTCAACGAACCCGCCGCGATCCTCTCGGGAGAAATGGGGCTCCTCCAGCTTCCATGAGGCTTGATTTCAGGTTTCATGCCGCTTCTGCGCTTGCCTTTCTGGAGTCGAGTTCGAACTTGGGCTATTGTTTGCCCGACGCTTGTCCTTCGATGCCCGGGGGTAGGCGACGGAAATGCGTGCAACCCTTCTCTTCCGTCAGATCGTAGGCGGGTGTGACATTCTCGGGCTTCGACTCGGCTTTCTGCAAGGAGATCATTTCATGTTCAGCGTCGCCGCGATGCGGTCTCAGGTTTTTTGTTTCGTGTTGGGGCTTCTGCTTGTTTTCGGGATTGGCGTTAGCTCGGCACAGGAGAGCCCCTCTCCCACCAAGGAAGATTCCGGCCAGACCGCGTCCGCGGCCGACTCGAGCATTCGTCTCGATAATACAATCGCCCCCATCTTCGAAGAGATCGATCTAAAGCTCGACCCCGAGCAGACAAGCTACACTGGCACGGTTCACATCCACCTAAAGGCCAAGCAAGCGCGGGATTCCTTCCAACTCCACGCCGAGGGCATGGAGTTCAAGAATGTGGAGCTGGAAGGCCCCACCGGCATGATCCCCGTGAGCTTCAAGATGCGCGACGACAAGAGGGTCGATTTCAAGGCGGCGGCGGCGCTCGAACCGACCGGCGAGTACACGCTCAGCATCGATTTCGCGCAGGAATTCGATACCACCGCGCGCGGTCTCTACCGCCTGGTCACCGACGGCAAGGCCTATCTCTTCACCCAATTCGAGGCCATCGACGCGCGCCAGGCTTTCCCTTGCTACGACGAACCGAGTTTCAAGATCCCCTGGCAGATGATGATCTCGGTGCCCGAAGGCCAGAAGGTCTTCACCAACACGCCGATCGAGCACGAGAGCACGAAAGATGGCTGGCGCACGGTGAGCTTCGCCGTCACCAAGCCCATGCCCTCGTACCTGCTGGCGCTGGCGGCGGGTCCTCTGGAGACCACGGAGATCCCGGGGCTGGGCGTACCGGGACGCGTGATCACGGTGGCGGGAAAGTCGGGTCTGGTTGGCGAGGCGGTGCGCATGGCGCCGCCTCTCTTGAAGGCCTTGGAGAAATACTTCGAGGAACCCTATCCCTACGCCAAGCTCGATCTGGTGGCGGTGCCGGAGTTCTGGGCGGGGGCCATGGAAAACGTGGGTTTCATCACCTTCCGCGAGACGGTACTGCTGCTGGATCCCAAGGAAGATACCATCGCTCAGAAGCGCAGTATGGCATCGACCATGACGCACGAGATGGCTCACATGTGGTTCGGGGACAAGGTGACCATGGATTGGTGGGACGACCTCTGGTTGAACGAGTCCTTCGCGACCTGGCTGGGCAACAAGATCACCGACCGGGTTTTCCCCGAGTACAGCATTGCAGTGACGAACGTAGGCAGAGTGGAGGGGGCGATGGCCACCGACGCGCAGCAATCGGCGCGGGCGATCCGGCAACCGGTAACCGACGAAGTCCAACTTCTGCAAGCCGCCGACGGTCTCACCTACCAGAAGGGCATGGCGGTCTTGGGCATGTTCGAGAACTGGATGGGAGAGGATCTCTTCCGCAAGACCATCTTGACCTATATCAAAGAGAACGCCTGGGGCAACGCGGTTGCGGCCGACCTTTGGTCCTCGATGAGCGAAGCTTCGGGCGTCGATGTCGGTACCGCAATGTCGACTTTCCTCGATCAACCCGGGGTGCCGCTCTTGAGCGTGAGCGACTTGGGCGACGGAAAGATCGCGCTGCACCAGGAGCGCTTCAGGAACTACGCGGCGCGCTCCAACAAGATGGCGCAGAGCTGGCAGTTGCCGGTGGTGCTGCGCTACTCCGACGGTGATCAGGTGCGAACCCTGCGGACCCTCCTGAGCTCACGCGACGAGACGCTCGACCTTCCCACCAAGGGAAAGCTGGAGTGGATTCATCCCAACGATGACGAACGGGGCTACTACCACTGGGACGTGGATCCCGAGATTCTGGACCGACTTTCCAAGGACGCGGTCGAAATCATGAATCCGCGGGAACGTGTGGCATTCGTGGGACAGGTCTCTGCTCTGCTCGACGCCGGCCGTCTCGACGGGGGAAGCTATTTGAAGGTCATTGCTAATTTGGCCGATGACCCGCGGCCCGAAGTGATTTCCGCGATGACAGGGGCCATGGCCAAGGTACGCATCGCCTTCGTGACGCCAGAGCTCGAGGATGCTTTCGCAGTCTACGTATCGAAAATGCTGGGTCCGGCGCGCGAGCGCTTCGGGCTGAAACCGAAGCAGGGCGAAAGTGACGCCGCTGCGCTGTTGCGCCCAAGCCTCATCGGGTGGTTGGGCAAATACGCACACGATGAAGAAGTGGTGGCCTACGCCAAGTCCGTCACCGAAGCCTATCTCGACGGACAGGGCACCCCCGACCCCTCGGTACTGGGGCAATGCATGCAGATCGCCGCGCTGGATGGAGGATGGCGACTCTACAACAAGTACAAGAAGGGCTTCGAGGAAGCGAAGGTGCCCGCCGAGCGAGCGCGCTTTTTGGCCGGGCTGGGATGGTTCACCGAGCCGGCCATGATTCATCACGCCCTCTATTACAGTCTCCACGGAGATTTGCGGCCCCAGGAGATCTTCACCATCCCCATGGGCATCGGCCGAAGTGGTGACCAGGAGAACACGAAGATCCTCTGGGACTGGATGACGAACAACTACGACGAACTCATGAAGAAAATGCCGCCCATGTTCGCGGTCTACATGCCCTACTTCGCGGGTGGTTGCTCGGCCGACCGTATCGAGGCAGCGCGGCTCTTCTTTGCGCAGGACGGGCCCCACTACGTAGCGGGCCAGGAAAAGGAGCTGGACAAAGTGGCCGAGGCGGTCGGGGATTGCGTCGGCCTTCGCGAACGGGAAGGGAAGACTGTCCGCGAATATCTAATCCATGTGGCAGGCCTCTAGCGCTTCAGGCTATCCTCTGCAGGAACTCGTAGCCCCAAGAGGGAGAACATCCGCGGCGATTCGCCGGGAAAAGGAATCGGAAACTGAACGCCCGCACGCATTCAAGAGCGACGGCGCCGCTACTCGTCGCGCTGAGCTGTTGCCTGTTGACCCTGGGACTTTCCGGCGTGCCGTCGGCGCGCGCCCAGCTCGACGGTCCACACGTGGAGCTGTCGGGGGGAGTAGGGGGCGCCCTCTTCGAGCAATGGCTCGGGATCGAGAACAACTCGCTGCTCGTCGGTAGGCTCGGTTACCACCCCACCGCGCTGTGGGGACTCGAGCTCCAGTTCGATTTCGTCAACAGCCACGACAAGGACTTCGGAAAGACCTCCAGCAGCCGCTACCACTATCTGGGTTTGGGCGCCACCTTTTCTCTCCAGCCCATGCGTAAGTTTTCGCCTTATTTGTCGTCCTCTGTCGGGATGGCCTCGCTGATCCGTGCTCATGCGACGGAACGGGCGCTGGGGGTTGGCTTGACCGGTGGCGTGCTCCTCAATCTGAATCGCAACACGGGGGTCTTTGCCGAGCTGAAAGACGAATTCGCCCGCTTTCGGGGATCCTTTGCGCAGCAAGTTCTCATTTCTACTGGTTTACGCCTTATTTTCGGCTCTACGGAAGATCTGGACGGCGATGGCGTGAGCGACAGTCTGGACCTGTGTCCCGACACCCCCCTAGGTGCTCTGGTGGACGAGCACGGGTGTCCCTCGGACCCCGATGGGGACGGCGTCCCCGAAGGCCTCGACGAATGTCCCGACACTCCCCTGGGGACCCCGGTCAACGCGCACGGTTGTCCCATCCACTGAAGTGCTCCACTGGATGAATTGGCAGTGCTTTTCGGCTTCGGGTCCTGGCCTTTCGAGGCCCGAGATCCGTATGTTTGCCAAGTTGAGACCGGACGGTCGATGGTGTACCTTTGACCGCCGCTGAAGGTACCAGCTCAGCGCGCCGGGGCGGCGTCCAGCAGGGCGCTGGCCCAGATCCAGAGTGCGCGAAATTTCGATGATCTCTCCCTTGTGCAATCCCCGCGATGGAGCTCAGCCCTCGATCGCCTCGGAGGCCAGAATGTTCGCGAGTTCAAGTGAATGGAGAACGCGCCGCGCGCGTCAGCTCCCGCTTCTTCTGATCGCCCTCTTTTCCCTGATTTTGTGCACGCGACCGCTGCATGCAGGGGCGCTCTATTCCGGCGCCCTGGTGCCGACGGGGATCAATCCGGATGCCATGGCGCCCGGAGATTTCAACGCCGATGGAGTATCCGATTTCGCCGTCGTGAATTACGCCGATCACACGGTTTCCATCTTCCTCGCCAACACCCTGGGCGGCGTAGGTGACGGCACCTTCACCGAAGTTTCCAATTTCGAGGTAGGGGAAGAGCCCTGGGACATCGCGGCGGGTGACTTGAATGGCGACGGTGCGACTGACTTGGCCGTGACCGAGGCCGCGGCGGGGCGCGTTTCCATCTGGTTCGCGGCGACTCCCGGTGGAGTTCCGGACGGTACCTTCTACGCGGGACCTGCTCCGGGAGTTTGGGAGTATCCCGTGTCGGTGCTCTTCGAGGATCTCAACGGGGACGGAAACGACGACATCGCGGCGGCCAACTACTGGTCGGACAACCTGAGTGTGTTCTATGGGGACGGAAACGGGGGGTTTTCGGGGAACGAGGTTCTGGAGACGGGTTCGCGCCCCATCGATCTGGTCACCGGAGACTTCAACAATGACGGCAGGGTCGATCTCGTTTCCGCGAACTTCCTCTCAGACAACGCCACGCTCTATCTGGGGCAGGCCGGCGGAGGATTCACCCTTTTCGGTAATCTGAACGCGGGACCGCGGCCCGTAGCCGTGGCTGCGGGCGCGTTGGTGGACGGCATCGACGATCTGGCCTTCGCCAATTACTACGACGGGGAGCTCAGCCTGTTGGAGACGACCGTCCCGGCGCAATCCCAGGGCACTCTCTTCGGCTTCCAAACGCAGCTCACTACGACGAGTTCGCCGCGCTCCGTTGCCTTCGCAAACTTGACTCCCGACACGAACCTCGATCTGGTCTATGCCCTAGAGGGGAGCGACCAGATTGGGGTGAGCGTGGGCAACAACCTGGGGACCTACGACAGCCAGAACCTGTATTTCGCTGGTTTCCGGCCGATGCAAGTAGTTCCCATGCAAATCGACGGAGACGGATACCGGGACATCGCGGTGACTTCGCACTGGAGCCACGGCATCCTCATTCTGAACGGTTTGGGCACGGGGGGCGCCGCAGCGGGTCGATTCTCTCCCTTGCGCTATGAGACCGGCCTTCAGCCCATACGAACACTTTTGGCCGATCTTAACGGTGACACCTACCTGGACCTCATTACTCTCGACTACTTGGCCAGCGCGGTCACGATACGAAAAGGTCAAGCCGGTCCGGTCTGGTTCAACGGCACCTCGTACACCCAATATGCTGGAATCGGGCCCGAGGAGATCGCCCTGGGTCACTTCACCACAAATCAACTCCCTGCGGTCCTGGCGGTGAACTCGATCACCAGTTTTCTCAGTGTTTTCGAGCCCGATCCGAGTGACCCGTCGTTGCTGGGGGCGGTCACCCGCATTCAGGTCCAGCAGAACCCCCGGGATCTTCAGGTCGCCGATTTCGATCGTGACGGCGTGGATGACGTGATCACCTTCAGTTCTGCGACAGGTCGACTCGATTTGATCCGCGGCATCATGAGTTCCTCCATTACCTCTCAGAGCTTCAAGCAGGACATCGAGATCGCGATTGACCAGAGCGACGCGAATGGTGAGAGCGACGCACGCTACACTACGACGACTCCGTCCGCGGAAGCGGGGCGCTCGCTCGCAATGGGCGATGCCAACAACGACGGTTTCAGTGACGTGCTCGTGGGTTCTCCCGGTGAGAACATGGTGCGGCTCTACTACGGCGCGGCTGTCCTGGACACCATTCCCGACATGACCTTCGTTGGTCCCCAGTCCGGCGAGCGCTTCGGAGCTTCGGTGGCCTTCGGGGACATCGACGACGACGGCTTCGATGACATCCTCATCGGAGCTCCTGACAACGACACCGGAGCGCCGAATGGAGGCATGGTCTACCTCTACCGCGGCAACGAAGACACCACTGCCGACCTAACGGTTTCCGGCACTCAGGACGGGGAGGCACTGGGATCCAGCCTTGCCTCGGGCTTTGACTTCAGTGGTGACGGAATCGAGGACTGGGCAACAGGATCTCCCGGTTACGATGGGACGGGAACGGATGCGGGCCGGTGCTACATCTTTTACGGCGGCGGGCTAGATGCTTCGGCAGATCTTACTCTGGACGGCAGCGCGTCCGGCGATCAGTTCGGGGCCAGCATGGCCTCGGCGGGAGATTTCAACGCGGACGACGTTGGCGACCTGGTCATCGGTGCGCCGAAGCACGGGGAGACCCTGACCCAAGCAGGCCGGATCTACGTCTTTCCCGGCGGGAGTTCGGCCGCCGTGCCTTTCCTCACCGCGGATGGACCAGCGGCAAAATCAGATCTTGGAGCCTCGGTTGCGGGAATCGGAGATTACAACGGCGACGGGATCGATGATGTCGCCGCAGGCGCCCCGCTCTACGATTCTTCTGGGGGACAGAATCTCGGCGCGGTCTTCTTGTACTACGGTGGACTTTCGGTGAGTGGGACCGCAAACCTCCAGATCAGTGGAAACAGGACCAACGCGTACTTCGGAACGAGTGTCGCCCCCGCCGGCCATCCTCGAGAAGGTGAGGATGGGGACATGCTGGTGGGCTCTCCGGGCTACGTGAGCGAAATCCCCGGGAGTCCCGAGAAAAACGAATACGGTCGTGTCTATCTGTTTGCCGCGGGTTCAACGAGCCTCAACGGTGCGGTGGTGATTGCCAAGGGTAAGGTCGCGGATGCCAGTTTCGGCGCAACTGTCTCGGGGGGCGCTGATCTCAACAACGACGGTTACAGCGATTGGATTGTCGGCGCGCCTGATGATCCCACCCTCGCAACCGGGGCGGGACGCGCCTTTGCCTACAAGGGTGGTCGCGGCGGGGTTCCAGGTCTCGGCGCGATTGCCTCGGGCGACTTCAACGCGGATGGAGAGGCGGATCTCGTCGCCATCAACCAAGACACGGGCGAGATAAACATCTTCCTCAACGAGCCGAATTTCGCCTTCGTGAATACGGACCATCCGGTCAGCACGATAATTCCGGTGGACGGAAAGCCGGTTGCGGTGAGCTGTGGTGACGTGAATGGAGACACTTTGGACGACTTTGCAATCGTGCGCGCCAACCCGGAGGACGTGGTTCTTTACCTCAGCAACGGGGATGGCACTTTCCAGGAGGGCGAGGCTTACCCGGCGGGCCGCAGGGTTACCGGATATCCTCTGCTGCCCACCCGAGTTTATCTCGCGGATGTGACGAACGACGGCAATTTGGATCTGTTGACGGTGATCAGCGCTTGGGGTGGGGTGTCCATCAGGGCTGGAAACGGCGACGGGACTTTCGGTGCATCCTCGGAGTACCTGGGGGCCGAACTCGCCACCGACATCGCGCTCGGTGACGTTTCCCGCGACGGAAAATTGGATCTAGCGATGACCGATAGGCCAAACGGACGCGTGAACGTTTTCTTCCTGCGTGACACCTCGGTCGCGAAGCAGCAAGCAACGGACGCTCCCGCGATCCCTAGCAACATTGCGCCTCTCCTCGCTCAGAACTACCCAAATCCGTTCAATCCAAAGACCTTGATCCGCTACGATCTTCCGGTAGGTGGGCAGGTCGAGCTGAGCGTGTTCGATTTGAGGGGACGTAAAGTCGCGACTCTGGTCAACTCCAAGCTCCCTGCTGGTGCTCAGCAGGCCACCTGGAGCGGTCGCGATGATCGTGGCGGTGAAGTCGCGGCGGGCGTGTATCTCTATCGCCTGGTGGTCGACGGTGCAATCGCGGGCCAGCGCAAGATGGTTCTGGTGAAGTAAATGGAGCGATCCAAAGTGTCAAAGATCGTATTCAGGAGTGGTTCGATGAAGACAGCGGTACAATCGTGGGTTTCCATCTTGCTGTTCGCGTTGATTGTCGCGGGGGCCGGCTGTTCGTCCCAGGACGGGGGCGTTACCGATCCCCTGCCAAACGTGATTCCACCGGGTGACATTACTGTCGGACCCGATGCAGACGGAACAATGGCGCCTCTAACACAAGCTGTCGCCCAGTCTCAGGCCGGATTCACCGTGGTCGTTCTGCCCGGTCAGTACAGCGGGACTCTCGTCATCGACAAGCCGCTTCACTTCCTTTCGAGCGCCGGCAAGGAAAATACGATTTTCACCAACGATTCGGACACCACCGCGGTGATCGTTCAAATTTCCGGCAGCTTCAGCGCCACCGATAGTTTGATCTTCGAGGGCTTCGGGTTCAATGGGGCGCGCGAGGGGATGATCGTGGCTAGTTCCACAGTTCCCATCGCGATGCGCAGGTGCGATGTCTTGGACAATGCGACTTTCGGGGTGCGTGTAGGAGGAGGGTTGGACAAGGCGCCGGTTGGTGGAGAGATTTCCCTCTGGCAGTGCTTCTTCAATCGCAATGGACTCAGTCAGGACGGCTCACTCGAGGCGGTGGCCACGGCCGGCCTGTGGTGCCAGGGCTCGACCCTGCGCGCCTCTTCGGTGTTTTTCGAGGGTAACCAGGTGGGTCTCGCTCTCACTGACGGTGCGATTGGAAGCGCGCGCCGCGTCGGCTTCTACACCAACTTGGACGCGGGCATTTGGACAGAATCCGGAAGCGACCTGGTTTTAAGCGGCGAGAACATAACACCAGCCCTGGAATTGCGAGATGGCACTGGTTGGGGCGCGGTAGTCAAAGACAGCCGTTTGGAACTCAGAAGCTATCAGATACTGCGCAACGGTTTGGGGGGGATCCGTTCCATGGGAGGAACGATCCGACTGCAAGACGTAAATTTGGACTCCAATCAGCGCTATGGGATTTGGAGTAGCGACTCCACCGACTCCCTCATTTCGACCAAGATTCTCGCAACGAAAAAGGTCTTTGACGATTCCTCCTTGGGCATTGGGATACTTGCTGAATCAACCGGTGGGGATCATGTGTTTCGCCTGGAGAACTCCGAGGTCAGCGGGTCCTACCGAAGCGGAATCATCGCGGGAGGAGATGGCTTGCAACTCCAGTTGAGCGGCAGCCTGGTTGCGAGCAACGGCGTGGCCTGGGTGGATCCAACCACGATAGTCGATCCTGGGCTGGCAATTGGTGGGGGGCTGAAGTTGATGCAGGGTGGATCGGCGTCCCTCGATTCCGATACGAATGTTCAGGAAAACACGGCCAGCTACGGTGGAGGGGTGGCAGTGCTGGACGCGGGCAGTTCCCTGAGCGTGAATAGTGCCAATATCCACGACAACAGCGCGCATGCGTTGGGGGCGGGATTCTACATTCGCGAGGGAAGCGTGACTGCCAACGACCTCCAGGTCGAACAGAACAAATCCGCTCAGCGTGGCGGCGGAATGGCCGTGCTTCTCGGAGGCAGCATCGATGCCGCAAACACCAGCATCGCGAACAATATTGGAACGCAAGGGTCAGGTGGTCTAGATCTCTCCGAAGGATCGGCAACCTTCACAGATGGTTCGGTCTTCAGCGGAAATACCGGTGGTTCGAGGGATGGCGGGAATGGTGGGGCCATTTACTGCAACGATTCAGCGCTTGATCTTCAAAGCGTTCACTTTGAGAGCAATTTCGGCGGATATGGTGGGGCTATATACTTGATCAACCTGCCGCGTGATCTCGTGATCTCGGACTGCACTTTCATTCAGAATACCGCTCTCAGCGCCGCCGCAATTTATGCGCGCGATCTCACCAAGGACTTCCGGATGGAATACTGCGTGATTGCAGGGAACAGGCTCAGCTCTCCTTCCGAGTTCGCGCCCTCGACCATCTACAGTCAGCAGGACCTCCCCGGCGGCTCGCTCTCATTCGTGGGGTGCACAATTGCGAACAACTCCGGAGGTCTGGCCGCGATAGTTCACCGCTCCGGACTCATGTCCATGACGGAAAGCGTAGTGGCATTCAACTCGCCCGCGGGCATCAGCGGGAAAGATTTGCAGTTCGTTGATATGTCGTGCAACGACTTCTGGTCGAACGGTGAGCTCGATTATGGCATCGGAGCGGAGCCTGGTCCGGGAAGCATCTCAGAGGACCCGCTGTTCTGTGATGCGGCTAACGCGGTCTATACCGTCAGCTCGAACTCACCCCTGCTGCCCGCGAGCAATGATTGTGCAACGCAGATCGGGGCCTTGGGACAGGGTTGCGGCATCACCCCCTAGCTTGAAGGAGCGTGGCGGAAACGCGCGTATCGCCATGCGTTTTCCCGAGGCCTTGATGTCACACTTTCGCGTATTGCTGATCGGAGGCCTGCTCGCCGGCCTGCTCCAGTGGGCAGTATCCCCTGAGGCCGCGGATGGAGGCCCGTCCGCTCTGCCGCGCAGAGAAGACGTAAGCTACCGCATGCCGGGAATCGACCCTCCAGTAACCCATACCCTGTCCTGGCAAGTGAAACAGGGGCCGCTTCCCGCGTATTCGGACTGGTACGACTCCCTCACCCCCTCCGTCTTCCTGGGGGGGCCGGTGTATTACGGCGTGACGTGGTTCTGGAAGGAGGCCGGGCTTCCGGGCGACATTCAGTTCCTCGGTTACGCCAATTCTGCCGGTGATACCGTGATCTACACTCAGCCTATTCTATGGCTTCCGTTGGATCCCGTCGGCAGCGGTACTTGGAGCACGACCGCAACGAATACCGCCGGCGAGGAGTATAGCTTCAACTTCAGCTTCGACGGACTCGATACGGTAATCGCGGGAGAAGTGGCAAATCCGGAAACTCTGAGCTGTTGGAGAATCGTTCTCGATCAGCTTCCCACCGCGGTGGTCACACCCGGCTCGGATGGCTTGCTGCGAGACGGGACGGGCATGGTGAGGGAGCCAGCAAGCTACGCCAAGGTGGCAATTACGGATACCTTATGGTACGAGGCCGGCGCTTTCCCGCGGCGGCGCATCGCCCTTCGCACTGATCAAGCGCGCGACGAACTCGTTTATGAGAGTCACCGGACCCGCGATACGCCGCTGGGCTCGCGACAGAGCAGCCTCGGCCGCCTCAAGTCTCTTTGGAAGCCTTAGCCTCGAGAGTCTGATACAGCTTCCCGCCCTTCTCCGTGAAGAGCTTGGACATCTCTTCCATGCCGGCCTCGAGGACTTTTTCGCGATCGAGACCGTGGCTCTCTGCATAGTCGCGCACGTCCTGCGTGATCTTCATGGAACAGAACTGGGGCCCGCACATCGAACAGAAATGGGCGACCTTTGCTCCATCCTGCGGAAGGGTCTCGTCGTGATACTGAACGGCACGTTCGGGATCCATGCTGAGGTGGAATTGATCCTGCCAGCGGAATTCGAATCGTGCCTTACTGAGGGCGTCATCCCAGGCCTGTGCGCCAGGATGACCTTTTGCGAGATCGGCGGAGTGCGCGGCAATCTTGTACGCGATGACACCATCGCGCACGTCTTCCTTGTTGGGCAGCCCCAAATGCTCCTTCGGCGTGACGTAACAGAGCATTGCCGTACCGAACCATCCGATCATTGCGGCGCCGATCGCGCTGGTGATGTGATCGTAGCCAGGAGCCACGTCGGTCACGATGGGGCCTAGAGTGTAGAAGGGCGCCTCATGACAAAGGTCCTGCTGGAGATCCACGTTCTCCTTGATCTTCTGCATGGGAACGTGACCGGGCCCCTCGATCATGACCTGGACGTCGTGTGACCATGCCTTGGTGGTGAGTTCGCCCAGAGTTTCCAGCTCGGCGAATTGGGCGCGATCGTTCGCGTCGGCGATGGAACCGGGCCGCAGACCGTCACCGAGCGAGAAGGAAATGTCGTACTGCGCCATGAGATCGCAGATCTCGTCGAAGCGGGTATAAAGGAAGTTCTCCTGGTGATGAGCCAGGCACCACTTGGCCAGAATGCTGCCGCCGCGGGAGACGATCCCCGTCACGCGATTCGCGGTGAGGGGGATGTAGCGCAGCAGCACGCCCGCGTGGATCGTGAAGTAGTCGACGCCCTGTCTTGCCTGTTCCTCCAGGACCTCCATGAACGACTCGAAGCTGAGATCCTCGGGTTTCCCGCCGACTAACTGGAGAGCTTGATAGATGGGCACGGTGCCGATGGGCACGGGACTGTTGCGCAAGATCCACTCGCGCGTTTCGGTGATGTTTTCGCCGGTAGAGAGGTCCATGACGGTGTCGGTTCCCCAGCGCAGCGCCCAACGCAGTTTCTCCACCTCCTCTTCGATCGACGAAGAGGTTGCCGAGTTGCCGATGTTGGCGTTGACCTTCACCAGGAAGTTCTTTCCAATGGCCATAGGTTCGAGTTCGGGATGATTGATGTTGGCGGGAATGATCGCGCGTCCCGCAGCCACCTCATCGCGGACGAATTCCGGTTTCAGATTCTCACGCACCGCCACGAACTCCATCTCGCGTGTAATCTCGCCCGCCTTGGCGTAGTGGATCTGGGTACGGCAGCGCGTGTTCCTTTCAAGGCGCGGGGTGATCCAGGGCCCACGAAGCTTGGGGAGTCCCTTGCGAGGGTCCAAGTTGACCGGTCCGGAACTGTCGTACAGACGGATCGGCTTTTCTCCTCCGTGTAGAGCGACCTCGCGTTGCGGAATTCTCAAGCCCTCGTGCTCCACCATGACGCGGCGGGAGCCAGGAAGAGGGGCGTTAAGGTCGATTTGACGTTCGTTTTCGGCGTTTGGTGTCGACACGGTGGCTTCCTTCCCCAGCGGAATGTACTTGGTGACAAAAAGGAATAAGTCCTTCGAGTCACCCGGTCAAGATGGACCCATTTTCCGGCCGCAGCAAACGGATCTTTGCCGACGGCCAAGTCGCGGAAAAGCCGCGAGAATTCAGCCTTGAGGGACGAGGCTGACCTGTACGTAGCGCTCCAGATCGAGATAACGCCTGGCTGCGGATTGAAGAACCGCCGCGTTCAGTGAATCGATCAGCTCTTGGGAATCCAACTGCTCCCTCTGGTCGATTCCGTAGCGGTCCCTGAATTCAATCCAGTTTAGCCACTTGCGATTGATCCTGAGATCGACCTCCAGCTGTCGGCTCTGCTGTTCCTTCAGTTTCGCCACCTCATCCTCGCCCGGGGCCACGGTCTTCAGCTTGGCGAGGGAAGCAAACACCTCGTGGCTGAGCTCGTCGAGTCGCGCCGGATCGCAGCCGAACATGATGTTCAGAGAATAGGAGGGGACAGGGTAGAGACTGGGATACGCGGCGACACGCACTGCGTAAGTTCCCGAAAGCTCCTCGCGGATCAGATCGCGCAGACGAATCTCCAGAAGCTGGGCCAAAGAGGAGATGGCGTGACGATTGGTCCGGTTCCACTCGAAGTCCCCGCTGAACACGATCGCGGTGCGACTCTTGGGTTCCTCTCCTTTGTGCACGGTCTTCGTCACTACTTTGTCCGGGGTACGAATCCCCAAATCGCGCCAACTCTGGTGCTCGGGCAGTTCGGGAAGCCCACCGATCCACTGCTCGATCGAGCTTTCGACTTTTTTTGGGTCGAGACTTCCCACGAAAACGAAAGTGAAGCCCTTGGCGTCGGAGAAGCAGCGCTGGAAGAATTCGTAGGCCGGCTGCAACTCGACTTCCTCGAGAGCATGTGAAGTCAACGGCTGCTCCCGAGGATGATGCCGGGCCAGAATGAGATTCAGCGTATCAGAAAATGCCTGCTCGGGATTCGCAGCCCGGTTGGCAAGGACGGCGGACCAACGCTGCCGCAATGCGTCGAAGGTCTCCGGATCATGTCTGGGCTGCGTGAAATAGAGGTAGATGGTCTGCAGCATGGCGTCGAAATCACTGGGACTGCAGGCTGCGTTCATTCCCTCCTCGAGCCGGGAAATATAGGGCCTCACGCTGAGCTGTTTTCCCGCCAACTTCTTGGCGAACTGCGTCGGGGTAAAGTCTCCTACTCCGAGGGCAGGAATGAAATGGCCGGCGAGATCGCACGACCAGTGGTCTTCGCCTTCGCACATGCTGCTTCCGCCAAAACGATATGCCCCCATGAGCACTTCGTCGTCCTTGAAATCGGTGGGCTTCAAAAATATCCGAGCACCGTTGGAGAGTGTCCAGGCATAGAGATCCAAATCGGGATCATGCGAACGCCTCACGATCGTCCCCGCTGCGGGAGGATCCTGTACGAGGGCCTTCTCGCTGATCTCGTCCTCATATGGGGCAAGTGCTTCCTCGGATACAGATCGGAACACTTCACGAAGCTCTGCGGGCGTGGGCTGCTCCAAATGGTTCTTGTCCGGCTGCGTGACCACTATCACGCGATTCTTCTCCTGAAAAAAATCGGGAGCGACTGTGTTGACCTCATCCAGCGTGATGGTAGGAAGGAGGGCCTGGTTGAGGGCGTAGATGTACTCGATGCCGGGTACGGGCGAGTCTTGAAGAAAATTCGCGGATCGCGAAGCGGCGTAGACAGCCGACTCCGTGGTGGAACGTTCCCTGTACTGACGCTCCAGCCCGCGCAAGCGCTTTTTCTTTTCTCGCTCGAGCTCGCTGGGCAAAAAACCGTGGCGCGCGGCCCGCGCGCACTCTCGCAGCACGGCCTTCAATCCCCGGCTTACGCCATGATCGTCCACGATCGCGGTGAGATTGTATTCATCGACGGCGCGAATGCTTCCTCCGCGGCCAGTATACGCACTGATGAAGGGCGGGTTGGGTTTCTGGACGATTTCGCTCAGACGCGCGTTGAGCATGCGAAACCACAGGCCTTCCACCACTGAGCGGCGATAGTCCTTGACCGTCTTGATTTCGCTCGGCTCGGTTTGCACGAGAACCTGTACCCGGCTGACGGTGAGCTCCTTGTCCCTCACCAGGGAAAAGCGAGTGGTCTCATGAGAGGAAACGGCAGCAGGGGTGCGCGGGCGCTCCGGCTTTGGATTGGAGAGGTCGGAGAAGAGCCCGCGAATGCGGGTTTCGATCTTCTTTGCATCGAAATCTCCGACGGCAACGACCGCCATCAAGTCGGGGCGGTACCAATCGTGGTAGAAGCGGGTGAGCGCACCATGGGGGAAGTTCTCCAGGATTTGCTTCTTCCCGATGGGAAGTCGGGTGGCGTAGCGCGAGCCCTCGTACAGTACGGGGAGGATTTGATCGCGCACACGCTGGGAAGCTCCCAGCCCCCTTCGCCATTCCTCGATGACCACGCCGCGCTCTTTGTCGATCTCCGAGGGCGTGAAATTGAGGGCACCGGCCCAATCTCTGAGAATTTCCAGGCCGGTCTGAACAATCGAGTCGCGATCCGTGGGCACGGTGAGCATGAACACGGTCTCGTCGAAGGAGGTATGGGCGTTGACGTCGGGACCGAACTCCATCCCGATGTGTTCCATATAATCGATGAGACGATTGTGGGCGAAGTGCTCGCTCCCGTTGAACGCCATGTGCTCGACGAAATGGGCCAGTCCGAGTTGGTCGTCGTCCTCCAGGATCGAACCGGCGTTGAGCACGAGACGCAATTCCGCGCGATCTTCCGGCTGTCGATTTTCTCGGATGTAGTAGCGGAGCCCGTTGGGAAGGGTTCCTACCGTCGTGGCATCGTCGAAAGGAAGGACGGCCACGTCGGCCGTGTCGACCGTGGGCAGGGCAGTTTCCGCAGAACTCGCGTGGCAAACCAGGCCGGCTCGCAGAGAGGAAACGGCGAAGATCACCAGAAACAGAAGATGGCGACGCTGCATGCCCGGACCTTTCACTGAAGTCTGTGGAGAGTGTAGGAGGCCAGCGCGGTGGAGTCGAGATATCATAGGCGAAAGGGAAGACCCCGTGTGGAACTTGTCGCAGTGGGGGGAGTTCTCCTACCCTCAGCTCGTCCCGAGCGGGAGACCATCGTGCAAAGAACATCCAGAATATTTCTCTGGGCCATCTTGGTCCTCTTGGGTGGCCGGCTTGGCTTCCGAGGGTACGAGGTGGGCAGCTTCGCGCAAGCTGCGACTCTTGGCGAAGAGGGAAGTTCTGGTGAAGAGGCCAATGCCGGCGAAACGGCGGATTTCGCCGGAGCTTTCGCCTATCGCTTAGCCGGCCGCGCGGTGTTGCCAGCGAACACCTTTCGTAAGGGCCCAAGCTGCGGGCGCAAAATCTCCTCGCAAAAAGGAGTCGTTGTTCCCATTTCCGACAAGCAGCCGATCCAGGGCTTTTCGGACCTCGCGATTCATCCCCAAGGAGGACTCTGGGCCCTCAGTGACAACGGCTTTGGCTCGCGCGAGAATTCGCCGGACTACGTGTTGGTTCTCTATCATCTGCGACCGGATTTCGAAAACGGTATCATCACGGTGCAAGATCTCGTTGAACTGAGCGACCCCCGGCACCTCGCCGGATTCGCCTTGGTGGCCGATCACAGCTTCTACCCCGGAACTGACGATTCCGTCGATGCACGAATCAAAACTCGCCGCCTGCTCACCGGAGCCGATTTCGACCCGGAGGGACTGGTGGCCCGGCCTGACGGCAGCTTTTGGCTCGGGGATGAGTTCGGCCCTTTTCTTCTGCACGTGAATACGCGGGGCGAGCTTCTGTCGGCTCCGGTGCCGACGCCGGGGGTGGAAGCTCCCGAAAATCCTTTTTTGAACGGGCGCATCGCCAACCATCCTTCGAGCGGTGGCTTCGAAGGACTATGCGCATCGGTAGACGGCAAGCTTCTCTATGGTCTGCTCGAAAAGACCGCCGCGGGGGATCCGGCAAGAACTCTGCGACTCTACCGTTTCGATCCCATCCAGGAGAAGTTCGTGGGTAAGCCACCGTTCTTGCTCTATCCCCTCCATGGATCGAGTGACCGTTACATTGGCGCGGTGGAGGCGCTCGACTCCACGACCGTGGCCGTTCTCGAACGGGATAACGAAGAGGGAAGTGCTGCGCGCTTCAAGAGGATCTACCTCGCGCATCTCGATCAAAGAGAAGGCGGCATCCTGCACACGAACGAGTTGGCGGATCTCTTGCGGATTCCCGACCCGGTGGGGATGGCGGCCAAAGTCGAGGGTGCGCGGGCGCCCGCCACGCTCGCCATGCCCTTCATTACGCTCGAGGGACTGGCCAAGATCGATGACCACACTCTGGCCGTGTGCAATGACAACAACTTCCCTTTCAGCGTTGGTCGGCACGAGCGGGAGGGCCGACCCGACGACAATGAGATCATCCTGCTTCACTTCGAACACACTCTGGGATCTCATCGCTAGTCGCGGCGACTCGCCAGAAAACGGAAGATCTCGCGAAGGACGGTCAGGTGGCCGGCCGGTTTCACGCCTAGCGCGATGTTGGCATCTGCGATGGCGAAGGCCTCCTTCCATTGTCCAATGAGCACCCGCCACATTTCCCACGCGGAGTGGCGTGGATCGTAGAAATGAGTGGCTTCCCCGGTGAGCCCATTGAGCTCGAGAATCTTGAAGTCTCGGCCGGCTCGGAGAGCGTCTTCGCTCCCGGCGCGAAGGTCGAAGCGTCCGAAGAAAAAGCCCTCGTAGCTGCGCGCGATACGGTCGATGCGCTTCTGCAGTTCGCGGCTCAAGAGGTGTCGACCGTCCAAAAAGAGCGCTCCCCGGGCGTGGGAGCCGAGTTGGGCCAGCTGGACCGACTCACCTTTGGGAATGATTTCGAAGAGCCGATCGGCGAGATGAGTCATGTAGGCCTTCGCCATGCACACCGCCCTCTTGTCGTCCAAAATGAGCTCCTCCAGGCGGCGCTTACCGTCCCCCACCACAACCGGCAGCCGTTTCTCGGTGAGGGAGAGGATCTCTCCGCGCTCCTGGTTTGGGAATCGCCGGTAAAACACGCCGTATTCTGGCCCCGAGACGTACTCCTGGAGCAAGAGGTCTTCCTCGTGGCGCTCGTTACACCGCTCCGCGCGGCGCGAGCACAATTCCTCCTCGCTATGCACGATGAAGACGTGTCGGCTGCGTTCCCCACGATCCGGTTTGAGGACGAGGGGAAAATCGAGTCGCTCCTTGGTCATGAACTCACGTACCCGCGACAGGACTTGCGGAGTTGTGAGGGACTTGGGGAGAAGCAAAGTACTTGCGACGAACTCGCGGCTCAGGGCGAGACCCTGGAGGATCTCCCATTTGCTCTCACCCACGAGGCCCCCCAGGGAAATGGCGGGATTTACCGCGGTGACCCGGGCAAATCCTCCGCGACGCAGCGAGAGCAGGATGATTCGAAAAATCACCGGAAAATAGACCGCCCAGTGGGGCCAGAATTCCGACTTGGTGAGACGCCGCCAGCGTCCCACGAGGAGCCTGCGACCGCGGTGGGTGAAGGCGGGCACGACACCCCTCAGGAACAGCATCACGGTGAGGAGCGTGAGCACCAGCACCCAGAAGGCATTGTGCTCGAACTTGGCCCACAGGGGAGCGGCGCGCTCTCCGATGATCAGCGTGAGCCCCAGCAAGAGCGGAGTCCACAGGGCGACCGCGACAAAGAAGTACAGGGCGAAAATCCAGTAACGCGCTCGCACCGCTCCGGCCAACAAATAGGTGGGAAGTCTCGTGCCCGGAATGAAGCGGCTCAGCAGGATCACCATCATGCCTCGTCGCTCGAACCAACTCGCGGCCAGGCGCAGGTCTTCCTCGCTGACGAACCACTTCCAAGGGGCACGATGTACCGCGGAGCGCCCCAGGGCCCTGCCGGCGAGATAGAGCAGTTGGTCCCCCAGGTAAATGCCCAGAAAGCAGGCCGAGAAACCGGCCAGAAGCGGCAGGCGTCCGTGCGCGATCAACAGACCGGTGGTGATGCAGGTGATGTCCTCGGTAATGAAGGTTCCGATGACGATGAGCAGAAGGAGGATGAAGAGCGAGAGCCCCTCCGCCGGCTGTACTTTGATTTTGGAGAAGGATTCGCGAGCGGCCGCAAGCCTCTTTGGCGAGGACTCGTCCTTGCTCAGCGCCTCGCCGCTTTCGACTTTGCCGAAGAAGTCGTCCAGATCGGCGGCAACTTGCTTCTCCCTGGTCCACAGAATGAAGTGGTTTCCCGAAGTGTAGACGCGCAGCTCGCTCTGAGGTACGAGCCGGTGATGTTCACGCGCGGCGGCAAAGGGCACCAGGGAGTCGTTACGCGCGTGAAGAATGAGCAGCGGAGGACGAAATTTCGCCAAAATTCCGCGGAAAGGGCGTTGATCGGTGTCGAAGAAGTTTCGCGCGTAGGCCACGCTCAGAACATCGTGATCGAGTAGGCCGAAATGCGGGGTGAGTTCTTCCAGTCCCCAGAGAAATACCAGCTGAATTCCGTGGATGATGTGGTTGAGTTCGTAATTTCCCAGGAGTTCCAGTTCCTGAACGCCGATAGAACTCACCATGGAGAGCGAAGCGACTCGAGCCGGGGCGCGTTGATAGAAATCGAGCGCGACTCCTCCACCCATGGAAAAAGCGACCAAGTGGACGCGCTCGATTCCCAACGTGTCGAGAAGTTGCAGGCAATAATCGGCGTGAGCAAGGGTGGAATAGTCGGGGACATGGTGGTCGGACAGGCCGAAGCCGGGCAAGCTGGGCGCGATCACGCGGCGATCCTTCGCCAGCGAAGACTCCAGCTCACGGAAGTCTCGCAAACTTCCCGGCGATCCGTGGAGCAACAGGACGGGGGTCGTAGCCTGGGCTCCGTTTTGCGGACCGAGATCCTTGTACACCACGCGGACCCTCTGCCGCGGATCGCGATTCGTATCGCGGACCGCCTGCGCCATGAACTCCGAGCAATCGGGAGGGATTGCCGGCACCTCGTGGTGGATACGACGGTACACATGAGAGGAGAGAAGGAGGACGAGGTAGACCAGCAGGAGCCAGCGCTTTGTGTGACCTCGCAAAAGGGAAGTCATCCTCCTACCCTCTGCGCCGGGGCGAAGCCCTTTTTGACTGCGAGATGGAGAGCGTTGGCAAATTCGCGCCGGCTCTCGCGGTTCTCCACGCCCTCGCCGAATACGACGTGCGCGTGAAAGCTTGGCATTTGTAAGAGCCGGTAAAGATGGTCCGCGAAGGTCATGTCCCCCCACCAGCAGATAGACTGCGAGGCAGGTGGCCAATCCTCGTGCGCCTCGTACCGGAGGGCGGCCGCGTGCACTGGATAACCCAGGCGCAAGGGCACGTCGAAGAGCGAAGACTTGAACCGTAAAACATTCGAGCCGTCGCTACTTGTTCCTTCGGGAAAGAAAACGATCCCCGCTCCGTCATGAAGCGCGCCCTCGATGAGTTCGAGAACCTGCGGAATGTCGGCGTGGTTCGTCCGGTCCACGAAGATCGTGTTCACTTGGCGGGCAAGAAATCCTATGACCGGCCAGTGGGCCACTTCCGCTTTCGATACGAAAAAGGCATCCAGTTGGGTGGACAAGAGCACGATGTCCATGTAGCTGAGATGATTGCTCACCAGCACGAAGGGCGGGTGGGGGGCAATTCCCTCCCGAGTGATCCGCATGCCGCAGATCAAAGCGGTTCCCCTCGCCCAAGCTCGGAAGCTGAGGACCTTCAGCTTGAGGACGGCACCCTGCCATGCCATGAGGATGAAACGTGAAGGGAATAGGATAGCTAGAACGCCCAGAGTCCACGTAGCGAGCCCGAGGAGACGCAAAATCGCACGCAGATGCTTCATACACGTGTGCCGAGATCGATCTCTGTGAGTCGCAGGACTTTCACTAGATCGACTTCGGTCAGGTCGATCAGGGCCAAGAAGTCGATCGTCTTGAAATGACGATCCAACGCGGGCTGGCTGCAGATGCGAGCCCCGTATCTCAGATAGGTACGGAAGAGTGGGGGAACGCGCGACTCTTCCCAGCCCTCGATAGATTCGTATTCCTCGTGACAGGCATACGCGGGATGCGCTTGGGTGCAGATCGAGGGATGCAGATGCCCGTTCTGCCGCAGGTACTCCATCATGCGCGCACCTTCGGCAGGATCCTGACTGGTCAGAGAGCAACAGCCGAAGAAATAGCGCCGGCGGTTGTGTAGGGCGTAGGCGGCCAAGCCCTTCCACAGAAGCTGTAGGACCTTGCTCTTGCGATGATCCTTGTGAATGCACGCGCGCCCGGTCTCCACGGCCTGCTCCAGAATTTCCGCTGGCCACGAGCGCATGTCGTACTCTTGCGCGGTGTAGAATCCGTGTCCCACGCTCGCCATCTGCGCGACCTGAAGCCGGTAGGTGCCGACGGTCGAGACCGTGTCGAGATCTTCGACAATCATGTGATGGCAGTGATCGTCGAAGCGGTCGCGGTCGAGACCCGTGGCATGGCTCTCATCCAAGCCCTCACCCAGTTCAAGGTTGAACACCTCGTAGCGCAGTCGCAGCGCGCGTTCGAGTTCCTCGGAATCGGTCGCGAAACGGCAGCGGTAGTGACCGTCGACCACGCTCCAGCGGGGTAGAAACTCGCGACCCACCGGGTAGACCATGCGCCAGGCAGCCCCGGCCGCGGCATCTTCCTTGGAGTCTTCGCTCTGAGTTCGGGTCGAGCCGGGTGCAAGGGGCTCTGGATCTGGCATGGTTCTCACGGATCCGATCGACTTGGGGGTGGAGGGATTGGCGCCTCTCCGTATGGCCATTCGCCTCCTAATTTCCACTCTTTCGGTCCCGGCGTCCAGTGCGCTCTCTCGCTCTCCTTGCGAGGCCATCGCGCTCGGGGTATCGTGCGAGAGTGAGTTTTGTCTCTTCTCTCGCGAGGTTGACCATATGAAGATCAGCATCCAATACTGCGTGCAATGAAACTATTTGCCCCATGCCGCCAGTTTGGCGGAACGAATCCAGAAGAAATTCAAGGTCAAACCCGATTTGATCGAAGGACGTAACGGAATTTTCGATGTGAAGCTCGACGGCGAGCTGATCTTCTCCAAGTATGAACTCGAACGGTTTCCCGAAGGGGACGAAGTGATCGGGCTGATCCAGGAGAGAATCAACTGATCGCCCCGTGGCCGGAGACGGCCCACGATCGACCCCGCCGGAGGCTCGAGGTGTCATCATGAAGTCCGAGGTCGAGGTTGCGCGCTACACGGAAGTTCCCGAGGCTGAAATCGCCAAGGGGCTCCTGATTGCCAACGGAATCCCGTGCCGCTTGATCATCGACGACGTTGGGGGAATGTATCCCCAAATGCATCTGGGAGAGGGAATGAGACTCATCGTTCCCGAGCAGTTCGCGGAAGCGGCCCAGAAACTCCTCGCCTCCTTCGAACAGGGCGACGAAGCTCGCCAGGACTGATGCCATGAAATTCCCATTTCACCAGGTCAATGCTTTCGCGGACCAATCATTCGCGGGCAATCCGGCTGCGGTCGTGATCCTCGACGAGTGGTTGCCCGACGAGGTGCTGCAGGCCATCGCGCGCGAGAAAAATCTCTCGGAGACTGCTTTCGTGATCCCTCAGGGTGATGTCTGGGGTCTGCGGTGGTTCACGCCCTCGGTGGAGATCGACCTGTGTGGGCACGCCACGCTCGCTGCGGCCTTCGCGCTCTTTTTGGACGGACGGGCCCAGGGCCGAGAAGTCGTGTTCAAGAGTCCACGCAGTGGGGAGCTGCGCGTCCTGCGACATGATGGTCGCCATTGGCTGGATTTTCCGGCGCGGCCGCCCAAGGAGGTTCCGGTCGATCCGCTCCTGGTCGAGGCGCTCGGAATAAGGCCCGAATGGTGTGGCGAGGCGCGGGATCTGCTGGCGGTGCTGGATAGCGAAGATGCGGTCCGCGCCCTCCGGCCCGACATGGAGCTGCTGAAGAAGCTGGACGTCATGGGCGTCTGTCCCACCGCTCCCGGAAGCGAAGTCGATTTCGTGTGCCGCTTCTTCGCGCCCAAAGTCGGAGTTCCCGAGGATCCCGTGACCGGCTCGGTCTTCTGTACCCTGCTTCCGTACTGGGGCAAGCGCCTGGGGAAGGATCACCTCACCGCGCGCCAGCTCTCCGAGCGGGGTGGCGAGGTCGTGGGAGAAATCCACGGCAACCGGGTGCACATCGGAGGTCACGCGGTGGAGACCATTCGCGGGGAATTGATGTTGCCCTCACTTTCGTGAAGTCCGCGCATCCCGTGTTTTCCTACCAGTTGAGCCAAAGGTTCTTCGCGCAAGTTGCGGACGGGCTACAGGATCTCGCGCGCATGGAGCTGGAGGAACTCGGAGCGCAAGACATCAAGGGCACGTATCGGGGCGTATACTTCAACGCGGATCAGAGGGCCCTGTACGAAATCAACTACCGCGCTCGCTTCATCACGAGAGTTTTCGCGCCCCTCCTCAGCTTCGATTGTCACAGTGCCCGCTATCTTTATAAGACTCTGCGCGGCTTGGCTTGGGAAGAGATTCTGCCCCTCGATGCGAGTTTCGCGGTGACCGCGAATCTGAGTCAGAGCCGCATCAGCCACAGTCAGTACGCCAGTCGCGTGGTGAAGGACGCCGCCGTGGACTACTGGCGCGACAAGAGTGGACAACGGCCGCGAGTCGATCCCAAGAACCCGAGTCTCTGGCTTCATCTCCATCTTCACCGCAACCACGCTACGCTGAGCGTGGATTGTTCGGGGGGTTCCCTTCATCGCAGGGGGTACCGGAAACATTCGGTGGAAGCGCCGATGATGGAGACCCTTGCCGCGGCGATCATCGAGCTGAGTGGATGGAAAGGAGAGCGTCCACTCGTGGACCCGATGTGCGGATCGGGTACCCTGCTCTGCGAGGCCTTGATGAGATTCTGCCGCATC
This sequence comes from Candidatus Krumholzibacteriota bacterium, assembly GCA_963727455.1. Lineage (GTDB taxonomy): Bacteria > Krumholzibacteriota > Krumholzibacteriia > JAJRXK01 > JAJRXK01 > JAOZPE01. The sequence continues at coordinate 25,601 of CAVSGG010000004.1, forward strand.
CCCGCGGGATATCTACGCGAACGATTCGGGCTGCAAAATCTTCCCGATCACGAGCCGAGACTTTTCGAGCGCGTGAAACAGGAAGCAGAAGCGGGCATTCGTGAACTTCCTTCGGGACTTCTGCTGGGTAACGATCTCTCCGCGGAGAATCTCGCCGTTGCCAAGGAAAACTGCCGCCTGCTTCCCCAGGGTGAAAACATCGTCTGGCAACTGGGCGACTTTCACGGATTGAAAGAACGAAAAGACCAGGTACTCGTCTGTAATCCTCCCTACGGGCGGCGTCTAAAGGCAGAGTCCGGGCCCGAGCGGCTACTGGGCGCATTTGGGGACTATCTCAAAAGGAACTGTCAGGGCTCGCGCGCATTGATCTACGTGGGCGATAAGAACTTGCTCAAGAGCGTGGGGCTACGTCCCAACTGGAAGCGTGCTCTCAAGAACGGCCAACTCGACGGCCGACTCGCCTGCTACGAGATGTACTGAGAGCGCTCGGGGGCAATTCCTGCTACCATGCAAGAGAAACAGACAGAGGAAAAACGAGCATAGAGGTAAATGACAGTGACACAACCCCCTCGCCGCCGCCGCCGCCGAGTGCGTCATGGGCGATCCCATCCTTCGCCAAACCTACCGCCCGAAGTCGAAAACGAAGAACAGAACTCCGATTCACAGGACGAACCGGCGGACGAACTCGTAGAACCCGAGGATGCCATTCCCGCGGTTCATCTGAAGGATCTGCCCGAGGGGATGCGGAAGGCGTGTACCCGGGCCGGTTGGTCAGAGCTCATGCCGGTGCAGCAGAAGACGATTCCCTATGTGCTGGCCAAACGCGATCTCATGATTCAGTCACGGACTGGCAGCGGCAAGACTGCGGCATTCCTTTTGCCTATCTTCGATCGAATCGATCCGAAACTCGCCGAGTGCCAGGCTCTCATTTTGGTTCCGACGCGGGAACTCGCCCAGCAGGTCTACGACCAGGCCGAAGTGCTGGCCTCGTCCGGAGCCCGCACCATCGCGGTCTACGGGGGCGTCGGGTACTCCAAGCAGATCCAGGCCTTCAAGAACGGCGCGCACTTGGTCGTGGGTACTCCGGGGAGAATTCTCGATCATCTCATGCGAGGTACTCTCAGGCTCGATCAGGTCAAGATTCTCGTCTTCGACGAAGCCGACCGCATGCTCTCGATGGGTTTCTATCAGGACATGAAGAGAGTGCGGAGCTTTTTGGGTAAAAAGCCGCGCAATGGTTACATGTTCTCCGCGACCTTTCCCTACCACGTCATGCGTCTGGCCACGGACTTTTTGGATGATCCGGGCATGTTGAGCCTCAGCCGCGATCGTGTTCACGTTGCGGAGGTCGATCACGTGCTGTGCTCGGTCCCCGACATGAAGAAGGACCGTGTGCTGGTCAAACTCATCGAACTGGAAAATCCAACCACCGCGATCATCTTCTGCAACACCAAGGCCGAAGTGAACTACGTCTCCCTCATTCTCCAACGCTTCGGATACAACGCGGATGCTCTCAGCAGCGAACTCCGTCAAAGAGACCGGGAAAAGGTTCTCACCCGCGTTCGCAAGGGGGAGCTGCGCCTTCTGGTGGCCACCGACGTAGCTGCGCGCGGCATCGACATCCAGGAAATCAGTCATGTCTTCCAGTACGAGGTGCCAGAGGATCCCGAGGTGTACGTCCACCGCGCGGGGCGCACGGGAAGAGCGGGAGCGGGAGGCCGCGCGATCACGCTGGCCTACCGTCTGGAAATGATGCGGGTGAGCCAGATCAAGGATCGCTACTCCATCGACTTCGAGGAGAAGGCCGCGCCGAGTGACGAGGACCTGGAGAAAGTCGTCTCCGAGCGCCTCATCGCGCAACTCGAATCCAAACTTCGTCGCTGCAGCAAGCTCGAGTTGGAGCGCATGGAGCGATTCGTGCCCATGGCGAAGGAGTTAGGGGAGAGCAACGGCGGGGCCGCTCTGGTCGCGATGCTGCTCGACGAAAGCTATCGGGCCAACCTCAACGCGCCCGTAGTCAGTGAGGAAGAGGAGAATGGCGGGTAGCCGCCGCGACCGTTGAAATCGCCCGCCATCTCCTCGCTCGGACTCTAAGCTCCGGTGCGGGTCGTCACTCGAGGTGGCTCTGCAGCATCCACGCGTTCTTCTGATGAGTCTCGATGCGGCGCGTCGCCAGATCGACGGTGGCCGCGTCGCCTTTCTTTTCGGCCACCTCCAGCAGGGCCATGGCGGAGGAGGCGAGCTGGCGCTGGTCGTTTGCGAGATGCCGGAGCATGTCCTGCGCACTGGTATTGGGCTGCGCCTCTTCCATCTTGGACAACTGGCTGAATTCGGCGTAGGAACCCGGCGCATGGTGCCCGAGAGCGCGGATGCGCTCGGCGATCTCATCCACGGCCTGCGCCAGTTCCGTGTACTGGCTCTCGAAGAGCAGGTGGAGGGAATTGAACATCGGGCCGACCACGTTCCAGTGGTAATTGTGGGTCTTCAAATAGAGCGTGTAGGAGTCGGCCAGAAGCCTGCTCGCTGCCTCGGCAACCGCTTGGTTCTGCAAGGGATCGGTGGCGGTGTTCATCATCTCTCTCCTTCGTGGCGTCCCGGGCGACGCCCTGACGAGTTCGTGAATTTTCTCGAACGGCCACAAGATCGTCACGGATATGTAATAGAGCCAATTGATTCTCATTGTAAAATAGATAGAAAATATCTATCGTTAGAGCATGACTCTACAGGAATTACGCTATCTGGTGGCTCTGGCTGAGCATCGTCACTTCGGACGCGCGGCGGCGGCGTGCCACGTGGCGCAACCCTCTTTGAGTGCCGGCCTGAAACGGCTGGAGGACGAGCTCGGCGCGCGCCTCTTCGAGCGCTCGCGGCGCCAGGTCATTCCCTCGCAACTAGGCGAACGACTCGTCGAGCAAGCGCGCGTCATTCTCTTCGAAGTCGAGCGCCTGGAGGGCATGGCCCGCTCGGTGAGGGCATCCTTGAGCGGTATCTTCCGCTTGGGCACCATCCCCACTGTCGGGCCCTACCTCATGCCGCACCTGGTGGAAATTCTCCGCGCCGACCACCCCGCCCTCGAGTTGCATCTGGTGGAACAGCAAACGCAGGAGCTGGTGGCGGAACTCCGCCTGGGACGGCTCGACGCGGCCTTGCTCTCTCCTCCGCTGCATGAGGATGGACTCTCGCGATCCGATCTCTACCGCGAAGACTTCTTCCTCGCCGCTCCGGCTTCGCACCGCCTGGCGAAGGGGGAGTCGGTGCGGCAGCGGGACATCAGAAACGAAGCCCTTCTTCTGTTGGACGAAGGCCACTGTCTGCGCGACCAGATTCTGGAGATTTGCCGGACGGCTACCTCGCCGGCCCGCGAGCTTTTGCGGGGGAGCAGTCTCGAGACGCTGCGCAACATGGTGGCGGCCGGAGTGGGGTGCACCCTACTACCGGCACTGGCCGTGCGTCCCTACGGCGGGGTTTCCTCGAGGAGCGAGAGTTCTCCCTTGAAGATCGTGCCCTTCGCCGATCCCAAACCGCATCGGATCATTTCCCTCTACTACCGCAAAGGCTTCAGCCGCGAGGATTCCGCGCGCGACCTCACTCGCTGGCTGAAGGCGCATCTTCCCGACGCGGTCAGCGCGACCGACTGAGGCCCTCGCCGTTCCCGGCCCTCGGGTCGTCCGCGCCAATGGCACCGCCCGCAGCGTGGAGAAGGTAGAGGGTGGACTCGGAGCCCTGTAGTACGGGCTCGAAGCGAGGATCGTCCTTCAAGTCTTCTCGATGCAAGCCGCTACCCTGACCGAAAGTTTCGTCACTCAAATAGAGATAGTGGATCTGCAGACTCCGCAAGAGCCGCGCGGTCTCCGCGGGCCACGGCTTTTCGGCCAAGCCGCGGGTCAGCTGGTGCAGGGAGCGGCCCTCGGCGTCGAAGAGAGGCCAGGCGCAGGGTTGCAGGAAACGCCGCCCGCTCACGTGCATGGCCCACACGCTGCCGTCGTCCCAGAGGTTGGCCACGATCGAGTGCCGGGGAACCAGCCTAGCGATGGTGCAAGCCTGCCGGTAATCGTCGCGCGTGAAAGGAACTGTCGAGCGACTGGAACGGTAGTTGCGCAGCTCGCGAGAGAAGCCGCTCCCCAGGGCGCCCGCCAGCAAGAGAACGACAAGTGCGCGCGCTGTGATGGTCCCACCGGAAGGCCCCTTTTCTCCGGCCCGGCGCGACGGCAGGGCTTCAAGGATGCGCACGAGGGGCAGGGCCAAAAGAGGTGGCAGCAGATAGAACTGCAGATAAAGAACGCGCGGAGCCTGACGGTAGAAGGGCGTTGCGAGCAGACGCGTGAGAGGATCGGCGTAGCTCTGCAAGAACAGATAGAAGATGCCCAGGATAGCGCTCGTCACGACGAGCCTCCGGGCCCAGGTTTTCCTGAAGCCGAAAATCCACCCCAAGGGCAAGAGAAGTTGCAGCACGACGCCGCGACCTCCCGAACGCCAGAGACGCGTGAGGGAATCGAGAAGTTCCTTGCGGTGCGGCAATTCCGAAGCAACCAAACTCGGGTATCCTCGGTACACTTGCCAGACTTCCGGGCCGCAGACAAACACGAGCGCCGCGAGGAGCGCGAGCCCGCTTCGCCAGCTGGGACGAGTCCTCCGCTCGAGCGAGAGCAAGGTCGCTCCCAGAACCACCACTACTTCGCTTGCGTGCACGAAGATCAGGGCGCCGAGCACGAATCCCGCAGCCAGGCCCGCGCTCAAGGACGAACTTCGCCACCCCGAACGCAGAGCTAGCACGCCAAAGGGCACCAGGAAGAAACCGGCGATCTGCCCGAAACCTCCCCAGCCCAGAATCCCCCCGGGACCCAGCGGATTTGCAACACTCAGGAGCAGCGCTAGGCCTAGGGTCAAAGCAGGGACTCTCCAAGCGCGCCACAACAGAGAGAAGGCGCCGGGGATCATCGCGCACAAGAGAAGCGCGAGCATCCACACCGAGATGTATGGTGCCACGCCGGAAACGCGCGCGATGAGCGCCGCCGCCGCGTGGAGCCCCGGCAGATAGCCGACCTTCACCGTGCCGGCCAAGTCCGCGTTGACGAGTGAAAGATTCAAACTCGAAGTCTGGACGATCCGCAGGGTGAGCCAGGCGTGATTGGAGGCGTCGTGGATGTGGGGTGGCGCAGGCAAGCGCCCAAAACCCAACAAGAGAAGCGTCAGACTCACAAGCATCGCACCCAGGGCTGACAAACTCTCCAGCCGGGTGAGCGCCCGCAGCTTCTCCGAATCGCGCGCGAGGGTGTTCCGCCACCCAGGCCAGAGCGAGCTGAGGCCAATGAGCATCAGGATCGCCCCCAAGTAGTACTCCGGACGGAAGGGGAGCCCGAAGCGTCCGAAGAGAGCAGAGTAGAGGAAAGGCAGGACGAGACCGGACGAGAGCGAGACCATGCAGCGACTGAGAAAGTCCTGCGCGCGCAGCCAACGCCCCACCACCAAATAGCCGGGGAGCCAGAGGATGAGGGCACATCCCAGGCCGAAACGGATCCACAGTAGGGGGGAGATCAGGGGTAAGGCGGCGTGCATGAGCTGAGTGTGGCACCGCATGGTTGCGCGGTCAATTGGTCACGGAATGCGCGCGCAGCGTCCTCTCGGGGGTAAGCATGAACGGGAATCCTCCCCCTCTCTTGACCCAGCCCCCTGAATGGTCGATCCTCCTTGAATTGCGAGATCGACCTACGGACCGATCTTGCCCGCGTACACTCCAGTTCGGATTCTATCGAGGTGGTCTCTATGAAGAATTTCACGCTGCGTCGCGCTTTGCGGCCAGGTGGTCCCGGCTTGGCCTTGATTCTCTGCGCCGTCATCGCGGGCCTGCTCAGCGCACAGAAGCCTGCGCGAGCCGAGGATGCCGACTACGTTCCCGACCCCAATGCGACGCGCGAGGAGGTGCCGGTGCAGTACCGATGGGATCTCACCCCGCTCTTTCCGGATGAGGCGGCCTGGCAGAAGGCGATGGACAGCTTGGAGAAGCAGATCCCCAATCTCGTGGCGTTCAAGGGAACTCTCGGCAATCCCGAGCAGTTGGAGCCCTGCCTCGTCCTCTATTTCGATCTGCACAATCGCATCAATCACTGCACGCTCTACGCGAACCTACTCTCGAGCGTCGCCCAGAACGACGACCATGCTCAGTCCATGGAAACGCGGGCATTGGCGCTGATGGATGAACTCATGCGCAAGGCATCCTTCATCCGCAGCGAGCTGTTGGCGATCGACGACGAGACCATGCAGAAGGCCTACGCCGAAGAACCCGGCATGGAAGATTTTCGTGCCTACATCGAGAACTTGCGTCGCCGCCGTTCTCGGGTCCTGAGCCCCGAGTCCGAACGTATTTTGGGTCTCATGGGTGACAACTTGTGGGCGGAGATCGACCTCAACGAGATTCCGTCTCCGCTGGAGACAGCGTTCACCGCGCTCCTCACCGACATCCCCTGGCCCATGATCCACGACGAAGAGGGCAAGGAAGTTCAGATGACTCTGGCAAGCTATGAGCGCTTCCGCAGTTCTCCCAATCGTGAAGTGCGCAAGGAGGCGGTCACCGCGTTTTTCGCCACTCTGCGTCAGTACCAGCATACATTTGCGGCCACCCTGGCTGGACAGGATGAGCTCGACGTATCGCTGGCGCGCGCACGCGGCTATGACACTGCACTGCAGGCGTACATGGACAAGGACGGCCTTCCCACTTCGGTATACGACAATCTCATCGAGACGGTAAACTCGCGCCTTGACCTTCTCCATCGCTACATGGCTCTCCGAAAGAAGGCGATGGGTCTGAGCGATTTACATCTCTATGACCTGTATCGTCCCATGACCAAGGGAGTCGAGAAAGAGGTCACCTTTGATCAGGCGCGGTCGGTGATTCTGAAAGCCCTTGCGCCGCTCGGTTCCGACTACCACAAGATTCTGGAAGAGGGGACCGACCCCAGCAACGGCTGGATGGACATCTATCCCCAGCGCTACAAGCAGAGCGGGGCGTTCTCCTCGAGCGTTTATGGGAATCACCCCTACGTCCTCCTGAATTTCCAGAACAGTCAGGACGACGAATCCACTCTGGCGCATGAATTCGGGCATGCCATACATAGCCACTTGGCGATGACGCATCAGCCCTATCCTAACTTCCGCTACGTCCCCTTCCTGGCCGAGATTGCGAGCACCTGCAACGAGGCGCTGCTCGGAGACTATCTGCTCTCGCAGGCAAAGGACGACGCAGAGCGCGCGTATCTATTGAGCAACCGGCTCGAAAAAATTCGCACTACGATCTACCGGCAGACTCTTTTCGCGGAATTCGAGCGCAGCGTTCACGGCTTTCTGGAGGCGGGAACGCCGGTCACCGCCAGCTTACTGGACAAGACCTACAGAGACTTGATCGAGCGGTACTACGGACCGGCCTACACCGTGGACGAAAACGACGGTATGGAGTGGGCTTACATCCCGCATTTTTATTACAAGTACTACGTGTACACCTATGCCACCGGCCTCTCGAGCGGAATCGCGATTGCCGAGGGCTTGCGCGGCGATCATCCGAAGAAGGCGCAAGAGGGTTTCTTGGCCATGCTGAGCGGCGGTTGCAGCGAGCCCCCGTTGGCTCTGCTCCGGAAGGCGGGGGTCGATCTGACGAAACCTGACGCCATAGAGTCGGCCCTGGACAGCTTCGACAAGACCCTGACGGAGATGGAGAAGCTCATCAAGTGAGCACGCATCCGTTCTTGGAGATTTTGAAGAAACGCCCGTTGCTCTTCGACGGCGCGATCGGCACCGAGCTGTACCGTCGTGGTGTTTACCTGACGAACTCCTTCGAGGAATTGAACCTGACCCGCGCCGGCCTGGTTCTCAAGGTCCACCGCGACTATCTGGAGGCCGGGGCGGAGGTTCTGACCACCAACAGTTACGGAGCGAATCGCATCCGGCTGTCCCACTTCGACCTGCAGGACGAGGTGGCGGCCATCAACCGGGCCGCCGGCGAGCTGGCGCAGGAAGCAGCCGGCCGCCGCGCGTGGGTGGCGGGAGCCATCGGCCCCACCGGCTTGGGTACGGCACACTTCCTCGGACCGGCAGCTGAAGAATGCCGTGAGGTCTTTCACGAACAGATGCGAGCCCTGCTCGACGGGGGAGTGGACTTTCTTCTTCTGGAGACTTTCTCCCAGCTGGCGGAAGCTCACCTCGTAATTCGCCTGGCCAAGGAGAAGTTCCCCGACACACCGGTGGTTGCGACCTTTCGTTTCGAAACCGACGAGAAATTGGGCGACGGGAGCACTCCCGAAGCGGTGGCGGAGGCGCTTGTCGAATGGGGAGCGGACGTCATCGGCGCCAACTGTGGCGAAGGACCGCAGCTCGTCTTCGAGATGAGCCGCCGCATGCTCGGACATGGCGTGCCGGTGATCTGCCAACCCAACGCGGGTTCGCCCAAGAGTCTGGAAGGTCGCACGATCTACGTGGCCAATCCGGAGTTCTTCGGCGTGATGGGCCGCCGCATGTTGAAGGCGGGGATTTCCGCGGTGGGCGGCTGCTGCGGGACCACTCCCGAACACATAAGGCGGCTGCGCAGCGCCGTGCGCATGATGGGCGGCGCGATCGCGGTACCTCGCGAGCAAGGGGTTCGCGCGACTACGGTCGAATTTCGTCAGGACAATCCGGTTGGAGTCGAACGGGTTCCAGTGGAGGAGAGGAGCGTCTTTGCGCGCAAGGTGAGTTCGGGCAAATTCGTGGTCTCGGTCGAGGTCAATCCTCCGAGCGGCCTGGACCCCAGCGAAAGTCTCGAGGCCGCACAAATGCTAGCCGAGGCCGGAGTGGACGTCGTCAACATCGCGGACGGTCCGCGGGCCAGCGTGCGCATGAGCAATTTGGCGATGGCATTACTCATGCGAGAAAAGACCGATGCCGAAGTATTGCTCCACGTTTGTTGCCGTGATCGCAATCTGTTGGGCCTGCAGAGCGATCTTCTAGGAGCGCATGCCCTGGGAATCCGGAATATTCTCGTCATCACCGGCGATCCTCCCAAGGTGGGGGACTATCCCGACGCCACCGCAGTGTATGATCTCGACAGCATCGGGTTGTTGCACTGGGTGCGCTCGTACAACCATGGACTCGATCCCACCGGCAAGGCGCTGGATGCCCCCACACAGTTCTGGGTGGGAACCGGCGCCGAGCCCGCGGCCATGGATTACGAACGGGAACTCCGCCGTCTGGAGAAAAAGGTGCAGGCGGGGGCCGACTTCGTCATGACTCAGCCGGTCTACGATCCGCGCCGTGTAGAGCGTTTCCTCAAGGACGTCGAAGATCTCGGGATTCCCATTTTGCTCGGATTGCTTCCCCTGGCCAGTTACCGCAATGCGGAATTTCTGCACGCGAACGTGCCGGGCATGAGCATCCCCGAGGAGATTCGTCAGCGCATGAAGGCGGCCAAGCCGGGCAAGGCCGCGCGCGCCGAAGGGGTGAAGATTGCCCAGGAATCGCTTCTGAGTTTAAAAGATCGTGTGCAGGGCGCCTATATCATGCCCCCCCTAGGCCACTACGAGATGGCGCCGGCAATTCTGGAAGTGCTGGGGGACGGGTGGAAGCAGTGGGACGACACGGCGCGTGATTCGCGAAAATGAACGATACCTGGCAGTTCGAACCCGGTCACCAGCCCGTCGTCGCTATCGGGACCTCCGCGAGTGCGCGGTTCGAACTCGGCTCGAGGCCACAGCTTCTGCGGCTGGAGCTCCCAGGCGATCACGCCATTCACTTCGATGATGCCGGCCGCGTCCTCTCCGTACAGAAGGACGGCGTAAGTTACCGCCGTACTCTGGATAGCCGCCTCCTCGTTTCGAGAATCGCGAGACTTCCCCATCGCGCGCGTCAACATCTCGATCCTCCGACGGATCCCCTGGGGTTCTTGGCCGAACAACACGCACACGCAAGGGAGGCGCTGCAGCTTTTAGACAGCGAGGGCTCCCAGCGGAATTGCGAAGTTTTGCGGGGACGACTCGCGCATCCGGTGAAGTGGGCCAGGGAAGCTCTCGCGGCAGCATCCCGCTTCGACCGAAATGCGCTGAAGGAGGACCGCGAAGCAGTACGTCGGGTCTATCTGCCAATCCCCATCCTTCCTCCCGACCACTACTCTTCTCTCGTGTTGCAACTGACCGAGGGTTGCGCCTGGAACCGCTGCACCTTCTGCAATTTTTACAAGCAGATCCAGTATCGGGAACGGAGCTTCGAGGAGTTCGCCGCCCACTTCGACGAAGTGCTCGAGTATCTCGGCCCCTCCCTGAGTCGCTATCACCGAATCTTTCTCGGGCAAGCGAATGCGCTGATGGTGGACAATCGACGCCTGCTGCCAAAGCTTCAAGCGGTGACCGAGCGAATTCCGCTGCTGGATCCCTCGATGGGTGCGGCGACGCGCGCAGAATTCAGGGCCGGTCACCGAAATTGGTTCGAGGGCTTCTATTCCTTCATCGACGGATTTCATCCACGCAAGAGTGAGCGGGAGTTCGCTCAGCTCGCGGAGGCGGGAGTGCGGCGCGTGTATCTGGGCCTCGAATCCGGTGACGACGAGGTCTTGAGACTCTTGGGCAAACCGCCGACCTCCGAGGCGGCCATCGAGCTGGTGAGGGATTTGCATGGGGCGTCGATTCGCGTGGGGGTCATCGTGCTGGTCGGTGCTGGAGGAAGAACCCACTTCAAGCGGCACCTCGCCTCCACGCTCTCCACCCTGGAGCGAATGGAGTTGCGAGCGGGTGACCAGCTCTACCTCTCCAAACTCGTGCTGCACGAAGAGGAGCCATACGCGCTTCGCGCGGAGGCGGAGGGTTTGGGCGCGCTCAGTGAGGTCGAACAGGACCAACAACTCGCGGATTTTCGCCGAGGCATGCAATCCTGCTTGAGCGAGAAGATCCCCATCGCTCCTTACGACATCCATCTTACGCGGACCCACCTTCCCTGGAGTCCCTCGTAGTCTCGTTTCGCGCTCCTTTTCCCGTCCGGGAATCGGGACACGGGACGCGCCCTTTGCTCCACCCCACCGCGAAGGCCTCTCTGTTTCCAAGTTTGGGCGAACCTGGATTGGTACGGCTCCTGCCAAAGTACCGAGTCATGCCTCCCTCGAAGGGAGACGATTCATGTCGCGAGCGTTTCGCCGCACGGTCCTTTGCTTTCTTTCATTCGCCATCGCCTCACAGCTTTTGTCGGGCTGTTCCGGACAAGCGGAAACCGCCCCGCAGTTCGTGAAGACCGGCAGCTTGCAGGACGAGCCCTGGTTCAGGAGCGCGCTTTCGGTTCTGGCCACGATTCAAGACAAGCTGGGCGACCCCGCCATACGCGCGGAAGTCAGGATACGCCTGTTGGCGCGGGACGATGCGGGAGCGTTTTCGCGGCTGGGATTTTCCCGCGAAGATTTGGGAGCGTTTTTGGCGCGCCAGGAGATCTTGCGCGCCGGCCTGGAGCAACGCTGGCCCGGGCTGAACGCCCACAGTTTGATCGGCCCGGCCACGGACCCGCGCGCGGAGTTTCTCGAGGGTCTCTCTGCGGATGAGTGGCCTGCGCCGGCGAGAAGCTCCAGCAAGGAGTTCTATACCTGTGCCGTCATTACCTTTTTCGAGGAGTTCCACCGCTGCACCCTCGCTGGTGGGGACATCTACTCCACCATGGGGTGTGTCATCACTGCTTACTGGAATTTTCTGGAAAACTTGGCGCGTGGATGCTGAGGAATGAGGAAAAACTCGGCGAATCGCGGGGTGACCCGGCTCACTTCCAATGGGCCTTGAGCGTTCCCCAGCTGGTAGAGGAAGTGGGGACGACGAGGTCGAACGAGAGGTCGTCGAAGATCGCCGCGTCGCTGGAGCGATAAACTCCGAAGAGAACACTCGTGATCCGCTGCCGGTCCAAGGGCGGCTCCACCGTGAGGGTTTGCGGAACCCCGGTCATCGCCGCACCGGGAACACTCCAGGCGATCTCTAGGAAACCGTCGGCCCCGTAAGCCTTCAAATAGGCCGATGCATCAGGGCCCTCGTGGACGGCCGTGATCGAAACCACATTTTGCGGGGTGTCGAAATCGACCACGAACCAACCCAGCTGATCGTGAACGTCAGGACAGCTGCCTTCGGCCTGGTAGGAAAGAACGTTGGGTGGAGAGGATGCCACGCCGGGGCAGGTATCCTCCAGCGCGGTAGCGATGACTTCTGAAAGCCCGGTGCCCACTGCATAGAGGTGAACTCCCATGAATGCGTAGTGTTCGTTGACTGGGGTGCCCGAGACGAGTTCGTCGAAATTCAATACCCGCGCCGGCGCGGTCAGCGGCCGGGCGACCACGATCATGATCGTGGCGAGAAGACATAAGAACGGAAGAAATGGAGATTTTCTCATACGCGCACTTCAATCAGCGGACAAAACTTCAATCGGCATGGTGCCACTGATTGTACTTCAATTGGCCCTGCGATGGAAGATGCTGCGAAGCAGGCTTTTCAGTACGGAGAGAAACACGTCCGGATTGTTTTCCAGGCGCCGCATGCTGTAAGCGTACCACTGCTGTCCGTAGGGAACGTAGAGCCGAACGCGGATGCCTTGCTCGATGAGCTCTTTCTGCAAGGGTAGGCTGGGTACTCCCAACAACATCTGGACTTCGATCTTGGGCTTGGGAATTTGCAGGCGCTCCGCGATCTTCAGGGCCTCTCGGATGCACCATTCCTCGTGAGTGGCCAGAGCTACGTGCTGGGAATTCATCCACATGCCTTCCAGTAGCTCGAGCATACGCCGTTTCATCTCGGGCTTATCTTGCAGCGCGATCTGTGGCGGCTCGCGGTAGATTCCGATACACAGGCGCACGTTGGGCTGGAGATCGGAGAGATTCTCGAGATCCTCGGTCGTGCGGAAAAGGCGCGACTGCAGGACTATGCCCAGATTGGTGTAGCCACGTTCGCGCAGCGTACGGTAGATCCGCAGGGTGCTATCGGTCGTGGTGTGGTCTTCCATGTCGAAGCGAACGAAGGTGTCGACTTGCGCGGCACGATTGAGAATGTCTTCGGTCCGTTGCATGCAGTCTTCTTCGTCGAGAAGTTGTCCGAGGGCGGACAGCTTGATGGAGACGTTGGCGAAGGGAAGTTCGGCGATGCTCGCGATCAGGTTTCGATACTCCCGGTGGTACTCCTCCACATGCGCGGGTGTGCGGACATCCTCTCCCAAGATGTCGAGCGTGGAGTGGATTCCGTGGGCCTCATAGAGCTCGCGCGCCTTGGCTACCCCATCCGCGACGGTCTCGCCGGCGATGTAGCGCGCAGCGAAAATCTTCACCACGACCTTGGGTAGGATGCGCAGGGAGCGGGCGAAAAGCCGCTGGAAGCGACGGGCGAGGCTGGGGCGCGAGAGTGGATGGGGAGGCGCCTTGCCCCACTGTCCCAAGGCCGTGCCTGCGGTGGCTGGGGCTTCGGCCCTGCTTCGCGGGGGCCGCTCCTTCAGCTCGGTCTCATTCCATTCTCTCGGCACGGGAGCCTCCGCGACTGGGAGTCGAAAGCGTGATCCAAGGGAAAACCAGCACCCATGATAGTCACTGGATCCTCTTCGCGATAAGAGAAGATACCCCCTCAAACCAAAGGACTTCCAGCTCTGGAACTGCGTACCAAGGAGCAGGAGGGTAGACGCCGCCCCCAAAAATCGGCTAAAATTATTGCACTCAGTGGAGCGTATGACGGTGGCTGCGCCCCCGCGCTGTTCCGCCGATGCCCTGCGTGGGTCGCCCCCCTGCCTCGTCTGCTGGGACCAGACAGCGGGCCAAGGGGGATTTCGCCTGACCCCGGGGAGAATCGCGGCGGGAAGAGACTCGGGTGTGAGCGCGCCCCGACTACGAAGGCCCGCCTTGATGGCGGGCCTTCGTCCTGCCAATTCGCCGCGGGTGGAATGCCGCTGGCCTTCGTCCATTCCGCCCTCTACACTGCAAGCTGCCGCGCACAGTAGAGGTTTGCCAGGTGAATTCAGCCCGCAAGTCCAAAACCGTGAGTGGAACCGACTCCCGGATTTCCGAGGGTCTGGTCAATCTCGGCCTCACCGATTACGAGGTTCGGGTCTATTTGGCAATACTTCGCCATCCCGGTTCCCGGGTACCCGAGATCGCCGAACTCAGTCGTGTTCCCCAACCCAAGGTCTATTCCACTCTCAAGCGTCTCATCCAACGCGGCCTGTGCGAAAGCCAGCTGGGTCCGGTCAACTGCTATGCCGCCATCGCGCCCCAGGTGGCGTTTCGTCCGCTACTGGAGGACATGCGGGCGCGGGAATCGAGCACCAAGCACGCGCTGAAACGGCTCAGGGAGGAGTTCGTCAGTTCCGGGACTGCCCTCAATCGGCGCGAGGGGCGCGTGAAGCTCTTCCAGGGGCGTTATGCCGCAGCACGCAACTACAAGATTCTTTTGAACGCGGCTACCGAGCGGGTAGGCGTAATCGTGCGCTTGCCTCTGGTGGTGCGCGACGACGCGGAACTGGTGCGCGAGCGGGTCCAGGCGGGAGTGGAAGTACGGCAGATCTACGAACTGCCCGAGGGCCTCGGGGATCCCGAACGCGAAATCCTCGAGGACTACCAGCGCGGCGGTGCGAGCCTGCGCTGGCTGAAGGAAGTTCCCATGCGCATGGTGGTCTTCGACGACCGCATCACCGGCCTGCCCATGGTCGACCCGCGCCCGGCCGAGGGAGATGGCTTCATCATGATCGAGATTCGCAACGAGTTCCTGAGCCGCGGATTCTCTGCCATCTTCGACATGCTCTGGGAACAGGCCGCGGCGATTTAGAGCCGATTCCCTTGCCCCGTTTCTCGTCATGCCACAGGACAAAGTGAACATCCTCTTTCTTTGCTCCGGGAATTCCTGCCGCAGTCAGATGGCTGAGGGGTGGGCGCGCCAGCTTCGCGGCGGCGTGATCCGGGCGCACTCCGCCGGCCTCGAGCCGCGGGGGCTCGATCCCTATGCGGTACGGGTCATGCGGGAAGCGGGCGTGGACATCTCGGACCAGAAGAGCAAGCGCTTGAAAGAAGTGCTCGATCGGGACTTCGACGTGGTGATCACCGTTTGTGACAACGCCTACGAGAACTGCCCGGTGTTTCCCCGCCCGGTACGAGTGGTGCACCGGAATTTCGACGATCCTCCCCGGCTCGCCGCGCAGCTCACGGACGAAGAGGAAATCCTGACCCACTACCGCCGGGTTCGAGACGAGCTGCGAAGGTTCGTTGAGACCCTTCCCGATGCAGTGAGATGAAGCGGGAGAGTGAGGGGGGGCCTCACGGACGGAGCTACTCGCGCCCGCGGGAGACGGCGCTCATCACCTTGCGCACGAGTGCCACGATATCCTCTTCTTTGAGCAGGCGGGGAGACTTCTTGGCTTCGGTGAGGACCGCCTGCACCACTTCGGGGCCATAGGGCAGGCCACGACTCTTCAGGTAGTGGATGACGTTCGAGTTACCAGACATGTGGCCCACTTCGATCTCTTGGCTGCGTCCGATCCAGCTCGCGGGTACCCCCGAATACACGCGATCGGCGAGCCATGCGTCGCCCTTGGCCTGGGCCTTGACGACTGCGGAAGCATGGACGCCGGTGGCGGTACGGAAGGCGTCGCGCCCCAGAATGGGCGCGTTCGCGGGGATGGGCACCCCGGTTCCCTTGGAGACCAGCTCGGCATACTCGGGCAGGCGGGAGAGGTCGTCGTCGCGCAGGCCCAGAAGCTTCAGATTCACCAGAAGTTGCTCGATGGGGGTGTTGCCCACCCGCTCGCCGATCCCGAGCATGGTCCCGTGGACACGAGTCGCGCCGGCTTGGATCGCGGCCAGAGTATTGGAGAGATCGAGTCCGCGATCACGGTGACCGTGCCAGTCGATGCCGACCTCGGCTCCCAGTTCGTCGATGAGCTTGCGCGTCCAGGCAACGAGGTTCATGACTCCTTCGGGAACGCCCGCGCCCACCGTGTCACAGAGGCAGACTCTTTTCGCTCCGGCGTCGATTGCGGCCGTCAGCAACAAACGCAGGTGCTCAGGCGAAGAACGGATGGTGTCCTCGGTGACGTACATCACATCGAGTCCCTCGGACACACCGAAGCTCACCGCCTCACTGGTGTGGCGCAGCAATTGATCGAGTTGCCAATTCTCGGTGTACTGCCGAATGGGACTACTGCCGATGAAAACGCAGGCCTCGATTCCGACTCCCACGCGCTGGGAGATTTCCGCCATGGGTTGGATGTCGGCCATCACGGTGCGACCCGCGCAATTGGGCCGGATGGAAAGCCCGTGATCGACGATCTCGCGGCAAAGCCGCATGACTGCGTTCCATTGGCGTTCGCCGGCGCCGGGGAGGCCGAGGTCGGCGGTTTCGATGCCCAAGCTGTCCATGATGTGTAGAAGTTCCACCTTCAGCTCGACCTCGGGATCGATGACCGAGGGACACTGAAGGCCGTCGCGCAGGGTCTCGTCGTCGATCATGACGTGATCCATCTTCGCGAAGCGATTGGGGCCTGCCTGCTCCCAGTCGAAGATCAACTCATCGATGGAGGGATGCGGAAGCTTGGAAGATTCGCTCACGGATTCACTCCACCGAATCGAGTGTGCCAAAGCCGGCTGCGCGCTCCAGAAGCTCGCGAGCTTCTTCCTCTTTTCCTTCGGCGAGACGAATCTGGGCCAGATGGTAGAGACTGCTTACCTCTCCAACTGCCTCGTCGATGCTCTGTTGAAAAGCCTGCGCGGCCGACTTGCGGTCGTTCTTGCGCTCGTGGACGATGCCGATGTGATAGCGGGCCATGAGGTACTCCGGAGTGAGCGAAGAGGCGATCTCGTAGTGCTCGAGGGCCGCGTCGATGTCACCGGCGTGAAAGAGCGCGATACCTAAACGGTAGTGGGCGGCGTTGTAGTGCGGGTCGATGCTCAGACACTTCTGGAAGGCTCGAATGGCCTCCTTCATGTTCCCGTGATGGTACCAGGCTACTCCCAGATCGTAGATGCACTGAAGAAAATGAGGCGCCTTCCTCAGGGCGCAACGATAGCACTGGATTGCTTTTTCCAGGGTGCCCTGATGAAAGTAGAGACTGCCCAGGAGGTGGTTGGCAAGTACATGATCAGGGTTGTCCTCGATCAGGCGCTCCATGGCGCGACGCGCCTCTTTGTCGTTTCCCTCGCTCTGCTGTTGCAATGCGAAGAGCAGTTTGTGATCGACGTATGCGTCGCGCAGGAACGCCCCACACTCGCTGCAGAAGTTGTCCTGACCTCCGCCCACATGACCGCAACGTGTACACCGCATTTGATTCTCCTTGTAGGGGCGAGCCCCTGCCTCGACTTCGAATTCACGACAATATAGCGACCCTATCGGAAAACCGACCACATTGGCGGCGATTTCTCGGAAGAGCTGAAACCAGCGATCTCCTTCCGTATCGCCGCGGGGTCCTAGAAATACTGACCGCCGTCGACGCGCAGGATCTGGCCCGTGACGTGGGCGCCTCCGTCTCCGAGCAGAAAATGCACGGCGCGGGCGATGTCGACGGGCTCGGCAAGCCGCCCCAGCAGTACCTCCCGCAGCGCCTCCTCCTTGACGCTCTCGGGAAGATCACGCGTCATGCTAGTGTTGACCATCCCGGGTTCCACCACGTTCACGCGGATATGAAACCGCGCGCACTCTCGCGCCGCGCTCTTGGCCAGTCCGAGCAGGCCCGCTTTGCTCGCCGCATACGCGGTCTGTCCAAATTTTCCGCGCGAACCGTTGATGGATCCGATGAGGACGATACTGCCGCGTTCGGCTCGCCGCATGACAGGCACCGAGTGTCTGAGCAAGAGAAAGGCGCTCTTCAGATTGACTCTGTGTACCGTGTCCCAATCGTCTTCGGAGAGTTTCCAGAGCACTCCATCGCGAGCGATGCCCGCCGCATGCACGATGAAATCCAGGCGGCCGTACTCTTGCACGGTGGAAAGAACCGCGCGTTCAACGTCATGGTCAACGCTCACGTCTCCCTTCATCCAATCGAGCCTGGAGTCGGGAGGATCCAGCAGGTCGAAACCCACTACGCGCGCGCCATGGCCGAGAAGCTCGGCCATGATGGCCTTGCCGATTCCTCCGGCCGCGCCGCTCACGATCGCGACCCGACCCTCCATCTCCCGGGAATAGGCGGGGGAAAAATGGGCCTCGCGAATTTTGGGGGATGAAGGAGAGTTCGAAGACCTGG
This sequence comes from Candidatus Krumholzibacteriota bacterium, assembly GCA_963727455.1. GTDB lineage: Bacteria > Krumholzibacteriota > Krumholzibacteriia > JAJRXK01 > JAJRXK01 > JAOZPE01. The sequence goes on from CAVSGG010000004.1 coordinate 43,781, forward strand.
CCGCGTGCATGCTTCCCCCGAGTTCGATGGAGCAGTGGATCAATCCAGGCGTTCGCCGCCCGGAGCGTTTGCCGCGCGCTCACGCTGAAGTAGAACACGGTGCCGATAACCGCTCCACAGGGCGGCACCAAGCGCTCCGGCGTGCATCGAAAGTTCGTGCGTGTGAAAACTCATGGGCAGATCGTCCTCGGCTGCTTTCTCCCGCATCGCCTCCACCAAGCCGGCGTCCGCCGACAGGCCGCCGGTTATCACGATCTTGCCCTCTCCCCCGATTGCGCGCAAGAGTTTGACGTAGCGGCCGGCCATGGAGAGGTGGATACCCTTCAGGATATCCTCGGTCTTGATGCCGCTGCTGACCATATTGATGACGTCGGTCTCCGCCAATACCGCGCACACACTACTCACCGATTCGGGCGTACTCGCGCGCTGCGACAGCTCTCCCACCTCATCGAGGGTGACGCCCAAATAACGCGCCACGTTTTCCAGGAACTGTCCCGAACCGGACGCGCACTGGCTCGTCATGCGGTTGGCGAGGACGCGGCTTTGGCTGTCGACCCGCATGGCGCGCGCGTGGAGGGAACCTAAATCCAAGACTGCCTTTGCTCCGGGAAACAGGAAGGTCGCACCGCGGGCGTGAGTGGTCATGCCGTAGAAGTGTCCGCGGCGGAACTCCACCAGCTCCCCTTCGCCAGTGCTGGCGACGTAGGCCACCTCCGCCGGGCCCAGCCCTGCCTCATCCAGGGCCATCGTCCAACTCTGATCCACCACCTCGCGAAGGTCCCGGCGGCGGATGCGATCGTGGCGGTAGGAGAGAATCTCAACCTCGGACGATCCAAGCGAACGGCTGATCGATTCGGGATGTGGGAATGCCACGATCACCGTCTTCACGGAGCTCGTTCCCACGTCCACACCGGCCGTGATGAGAGTGTCAGTTGCGCTTGAACTCGTGGGCATCACGTCCCCCCTTCTTCGCGAAGAGCGCGGCACCGAGGGCGCCAGTGTAGATGGAGTCGGGTGAAATGTTGATCGTGCGCTCGCCGTAGTTCTCCGCGATGAGGCGCTCCACGGCGGCGACCGCGGCGGGATTGCGCGCGACACCGCCGGTAAAGGTAAACTCGTCGTCGACGCCTCCCGAGCGAGCGAGCAGAGACATTGCTCGCAGAATGATGGCCCGGTGGAGGCCGGCGAGAATGTCCTCGCGACGCTGCCCCATCGACAGCCGATCGCGAAGCTCCGCCCCGGCGAACACGGTGCAGGTGCTGCTGATCTTCACCTTCTTGCGAGCTTGCTGCGCGAGGGGTCCCAGCTCGTGGAGGCCCAAGTTCATTTCGTCCGCGATGTAACCCAGGTAGCGACCGCAGCCGGCGGCGCAGCGATCGTTCATCTGAAAGCTGGTTACGATACCGTTTTCGTCGACCTGGATGGCTTTTGTGTCCTGGCCCCCGATGTCGAGCACGGTTGCGGTCCCGGGAAACATTTCGTGCGCGCCCAGTCCGTGGCAGAGAATTTCGCTGCGAATCTGCTCGCGAGGGAAGGGAAGGCGCGCGCGCCCGTAGCCGGTGCCAACGGTCGCGATCTCTTCGAGTTGCGCTTGAGCCCCTTCGCTCACGCACGCACGCAGCTCGGTCTCGATGCGAGGAGTCCACGAGGGATCCTCGGCCAGGCGCGATACGGTCGATGCGAGAGCGGATTGGATGTTCTCGATGAAGCCGGTTTTGCCGGCGGTGTTTTCCACCGGCAGAATGGCGGCGTCGTACAGGCCGCAGAGCTCCTCGAAGCCGATGCCGTTCTTGGAGGCGTGGTCTTCGGCGAGCTTCATGTATTCCGCGCCCGCGAGATCGCGAAAGAAGTCACTCTTTCTCTCATGGCCCGGCACGAAGGCCTCTTTCATGCGCACGGCCATTTCGTCGACGATCAAGTCCACCAGTCTCTCGAGCTCACTCTGGCGATTCTCGTAGCGCGAGGAGCTTGCGGCGCGATGTAACTCCGTTTGCAGTCGTCCCAGCTGCTCGAGGTACTGTTGGAAGCGAAAGCTCAGTTCGAGGACGGGAAGGACCTTGTCCGTGACCTGCACGAGGGTCTCGTGGTCTCGCACGAACGAGCGCAGCAGCGAGAACCGCGCCTGAACGATGGCCTCCGAACGGGCAATCGCCGCGGCCACGTCATAATTGCTGCGGCTGTTGGTGATTCCCTTTCCCAGAACCCGCTGATTCTGGTCCAGAATAACGGCCTTGGTGGTCGTTGAACCCAGATCGATCCCCACGTAGATCTTCCAGCTCTTCATGCGCGCGCCTCCGTGCGTCCCTTTTGCTCGAGCATTTGCAGATAGCTCTCGATGCGGTTTTTGATGTTCGCGGAGGAGAAATAGCGGGGGTCCACCAGGTCGCTCTCGATGAAGCCGCCGGGCACGCCGGTGCGTTCCTCGATCTGACGCAGAATCAAAAGTTGACCTGCACTGAAGGAATTGCAGCTCTTCACGCTGTTGATCAAGAAGCCGTGCGCGTTGTATTCGCGCACGTAGGAGGCCAGAAGGTCCACCCGGGAAGGCAGACCCAAGTTGGTGTAACAGCCCAGGCAGTACTCGGCCAAGCTCTGAAGGGGCCGACTTGGATCGTGGCGAAAGCCCCGGTCGTAAAGTCCGCCCACCTTGGTGTAGGAGCTTGCGACCACGACCGCGCCCTCGTCGTAGAACATCTTCCAGAACGCGCGGAAACTCGTCCAGTTGGGCGGACCTTCCACCACCAAGCGGAAGCGCTCGTTCTTCGCCTCGCCCTCGGGGGTGACCGGCCCCTGCTTGCGGCGCAGTCGCTCCTCGATCTCGCGCCGCAGGGCGGCGTAGTAGTCGACCGCCTCCGGTGTGCCACGGAAGGCAGTGAACATGGGACCAATGTAATAGACGCCACCAAAATAGGCGTCGATCGGGGAGGGGACGTTCTTGGCGCTCTCGAGTACCCACACCAGATCGTCCTCCGCCCGGGCGGAGAGTTCGAGCATCTCTGCAAGGCGGCCTTCGTCGAACTTCTTGCCGCTGATCTTCTCGAGCTTGGGAATGACCTCGGTTTTCAGCTGATCGACCACGTACTCGATCTGATGTTCCTGGATCGTGCCGTTGGATTGATAGGGAACGTGTAGCATGCTGGTCGGTGCGCCATACTCCTCGCGCAGAAGTTCGAACCACTTCATGAAGGTGAAGCAGCCGGTGTAGGAGAGGAGCAAGAGGTCGGGGTCGGGCAGCTGCGTTCCCGTGGGCGAGATGTTGCCCTTCTTCAGCATGCCCAGATCGCACTTCACGTAGGTGCAGACGTCTTCGGAGTGCCCGGCCTTCTCGGCTTCGGCGATGTAGCCGGCGGAGAGACCGCGCATCCCGGACTGGAGGGCATTGATTTCCGGCAGCACGGGCAGAAGATCGAAGGAGCGGATGAGCTCGGTCAGATTGCCCGGAACGAAGGTGTACACCGACTTGCGGCCCTCTGCTTTGGAGTTCTGCAGGGCAAGATAATGATCGGCGATCATCTTCTTCTGCAGATCCATGCTGAGGTCTTTTTGAACCGCGGCGCCGCTTGGCCGCTTGGTATCCGCCATCGTCATACTCCCTTCTCGTTCCACAGACGGATGGAATCGGCGAAGGTCCCGGTCTGCTCGCGAATGACCGCGAATTGGCCCATGTCTTCGGAGTACTTGAACTGGGTGTAGGGAATGCCCTCGCGCTCGAGAGCGGCCGCGAGCATGGGTTGGTCGAGAAGGGCGGGATCGCAGAAGCTGGGTGCGGCGAGGATCACCCCTTCGGCCATGTTAACGCGCACCGAATTCACCAGCGAGCGGCCCTTGTCGCCCTCTGGTTCGTAGCGCGAGGCGGTGGAAGCGCTGTGCTCCAGATACGAGTCCACCAGATTCTGCATTGGATCCCCTTCCACGGGGACCTCTTCGGTGAGCCAACGCAGCCCCAAGAGCATGTCATCATCCACGATGAAGCAACCGGCGAGTTCGAGCGTCTTGAGCAGGCCGATCGGGGGCTGTTCACAGAAAGTCCCCACCACGACCACGCGACTCAAATCCATCTCCACGCGCTCGCTTTCCTGTCGAGCAAGTTCGCGATAAGCGCGCAGGAGAAGCGTGTGCTCCTCGGGGGGGAGTACATTGCCCGCGCGCACGACCGGATACATCTCGTAGCTGGGATACAGCCAGGGCTCCTTGCTGCGCGCCGCGTAGAGCGCGGCGAGCTCGCGCCGGTTCTCGTTGTAGACCTCGATGCTGGCACGCAGCGCCTCGTCGCGAATGGTTTGCCCCGCCAATTCTTCGAGTTCGCGCTTCAGCTCTTCTAGTTCGTGACGCCAGAACAGCCCACCTACCCCAGGAGCGAAATTCTGGGGCACGTCGACATAGCGCACGTAGCGCTCGGGAAACAGCAGCTTCCACATTCCCGAGAGATTTCGGATCACATCGCAGATGGAGGGGAAGAGCATGCCGTCCAGACAATCGAGGCGCCCGCTCAGGGCGAGTTCGATGGTAGACCGCGGAATGTGACAGATGTAACTCTGGAAGAAGGCATCGCCGCGAATGATTTCGAGATCCTCGCCTCCGCCCATGATTCCCACGGGCAGCATTCCGGCCGCATGAATGATCTCGCGCGGCACGTAGATCGGAAGATGGCCGATGGCCTTCGCGCCGGGATGTTCTTCCTTCCACTGATGGACCGATGTGAGAGCCAGATCCTCGTGCAGTCCCGCGGTACGCTTTACGAGTTTGGCCAATTCCCGGTTCACAGCTTCATTCCTTGATCGTCGTTCCATCGCGGTGCTCGTTTTTCCAGGAAGGCGCGAATGCCCTCCTCCGCATCGGGCTGATCCATCAGTTCCTCGAGGTAGAGATGTTCGAGTTCCGGAAGGTCCTCGTGCACTGCGGTCAGGAGCGCGCGGCGCGAAGCCTTGCTCGCGTAACGGAGCGCGGGCGCCGAGCGCGGCAGAAACTCGTTCTCGAGCAGGGTCGAGAGGGAGGCGTCGAGCTCACCGTCCGGTGCGAGCCGAGCGACCAGTCCCGATTTCTGCGCCTCGCTTCCCGTGAGGCTGCGTCCGGTGAGTACCAATTCGAGAGCCCGGCTGGCCCCGATACGGACCGGGAGCAGTGCTGCGCCGGCGGGGGGAAAGACTCCCAACTTGATTTCGGGGAGCCCCAGGCTGGCGCTCTCTTCGGCCATGAGGAGATCACAGCCCAGTGCGAGTTCCAGGCCGCCGCCCAGACACTGTCCGCGCACGGCGGCGATGGTGGGCGCGCAGCTGGTGAGAAGCGCGCTCAAGAGGGTTCGCAGGCGATTGAGGGCCTCGCCGATCTGAGCGGGCAAGTGCTCCTCCACGCTGGCCCCGAAGCTGAAGTGGGGACCGCTAGCTCGGACCACGATGGCTCGCAGTGACCTGTGCTCACGGAGAGACCTGAGGGCGCTCGTGAGTTCCTCCGTCATGGTCTGATCCAGCACGTTCGCTTTGGGGCTGTTGAGCCAGAGGCTCGCGACTCGGTCGTCGTTCGAGAACTCGACTCTCACTTTCTTCAGTTCCACGCTCATCCCTCCTCGATCCACGGCGCGACCTCGCGCATCAGAGGCTCGCCCCAGCGGGCACCCTCGGCGAGCCGGCGACGCAGGAGGGGGAAGTCGGCCTCACGCTGATCTCGTGTTCCGTAATGGAAGGCCCGGAAGCCGCAACTGGCTTCGGTCATCATGTTTAAACTCAGCCAGGCGCGATTGGTTTCCTTGTTGGAGTTCCAGTGTTCCAACTTGTGTTTCCGTAGACTCTCGATGGTCTTGGTAAGGCAGTCGGGCATGGTATACAGGAGGTCCGTGCACAGAGCCTCGATGAGTTCGTCGAGCTTGCTGAGATTCACTTCGCCCTTGGCGAGGAGTTCCTTTCCCTTCGTGCGTTCGTTTCCCGTCTTGAATTCGCCGTGCACGATGCGGCCGAACTCGTCCAGGTAACGGTCCGTGATCACCAGAGGGTTGGCCACGAACTCACCGTCGACGAGCAGGGCGGGCGCGATGTCGGTGAGTCCGCCCAAACGATAGAATCGGTGCGCACTCCACGGACGGCACAGAGTTCCGCTCATCATCGCGCTTTCCATGCCCACGAAGAGCGGCAAGAAATCGGTGCTCCCGCCGTCGGGGGCGGAGCCGTGCTTGGGGCCGGCCTGACTGAATACGGCAAGGTCGCTGGCGACGGTAAAATCACAGGCCATGCCGATCTCTTGTCCCCCACCCACTCGCATCCCGTTGGCCCGGCAGATGACGGGCTTGTCGCAGTACAGAATGGCGCTGACCATGTCGTTGAAGAGGCGCATGTACTGCCGATATTCGCCGGGAGCGTTGGCATAGACTTCGGCGTACTCGCGCGTATTTCCGCCCGAGCAGAAGGCGCGCTTCCCCACTCCGGTGAAGATCACCGCGACCGCCGCGCGGTCATTGCTTGCGGCACGAAAGGCGAGAATGATCTCCTTAATGCTGTCGGTGGTGTAAGAATTCAGTTCCTCGGGATTGTTGAGCGAGATCCATACGTTGTGGAGTCCCTGTGCCGGCTTTCCTTCGCGGCTTAGAACCGGTTTGTGTTCATAGAGGATGTGCCTGGGCTGGAAACTCTCGATGAGATTGTGGTCGTTCATGGTCATCCTTCTCCTGCAGAGGTCAGGGCACCAAAATGGGGCGCTTCTGGATGCGGTGGTGCGCTACTTCGTTCATCACTTCCGCCGCTTCGTCGAGTGGGTAGGTCTGCACGAAGTCAGCGAGGTCGATCTTCCCCGAAAGAACCAGGTCGAGCGCCTCGGGATACCACCTGGGCGGGCAACCCCAATTCCCGCGCGCGGTGGCGTCCAGGGCCATGAGCTTACTCAGGTGTAGGCTGGCCTTCTCGGGGGTGAACCCGACCACGGCCAGATAACCGCCGAAGTCGAGCAAGTTGAAGGCGGTCTCCTGTCCGGCGCTGGTGCCACTGGTCTCGAAGATCTTTAGGCCGATGCCACCGCGGTCCTGTGATTTGACGAATTGGCGCACCGTCTTCTTGAGTTCCTTCGGATCGTCCGCCGAGGCATCCAACGCGAGGGCGGCTCCGTGCGAGGCGGCCAGCGCGAGGCGGCCTTGATCGACGTCGATTGCCACCACCGCGGCGCCCAAAGCGGCCGCGATCTGTACTCCGAATCCCCCAACCCCACCCACTCCTACGAAGATCGCAAGGTCATTGGCGGAAAGACCACTGCGGCGAATCGCCTCGTAGGGAGTGGTGACGGCATCCGCTACCACCGAGAGATGGGAGAGGGGCAGGCCCTGTGGAAGGGACTCGGGAATCGGACACAGGCCGCGCGCGGGAAGTTTGACGTGGGTAGCGAAGCCGCCGTGGCCGTCGTTTCCCGGCATGAATTGGTGGCGGCAAATGGTGGGCCGGTCGACCTTGCAGGCCGGACACTCGCCGCAGGGGATCACCGCGGGCACGAGGACCCGGCGACCCTCCCATTCCTGCGCGCCCTCGCCGCAGTCGACCACGCGTCCGGCGATCTCATGGCCGAGGATGAGAGGAAGCGGATGGCGCGGGGGGACTTGGCCAGCCCAGAAGCCCAGGTCGGTGTGGCAGACTCCACAGCCCGCAACCTCGAGGAGGACCTCGTGCGGAGCGCAGGCGAGCTCGGTCAGGGCCAGTTTCTCTAGCGGCTGTCCGGGGATTTTGACGCTAAACCCATATGCAGCAATAGTTTGTGACATGACTCCATTCCCGTCCGAACATTCGTTCGAATTTTCCTACATTATGGAACGATGGGAAAGGAGAATCAAGTCCAGTTCTCATGATTTTGTGGCGCTCGCATCCTCCAGGGCTGCCCGCAGAGTGCTCCCGAGCTCTTGGCGGATGGCCTCGCCCGCCTCCTTCGCCTGGCGCAGGCCGGACTCGGCCCTCTCTCGCGTCTTGCTCGCCCAGGGTTGATCGTCCTTCAGCCCAGCCAGGTTGATGAGCACGTTGTAGTAGGCGCCCTCGGCACAGGCCATGGCGCAGAGGGCCGCCACGCCCGCGTCGCTCAGGCTGTTGGGATTGCCCTTGCGCGCAGCTTCCGCAGTCAGATCGAGGACCGCGTGGGTGCGCTCGAGCACGCGTAGGGGAACCAGAGTTGCCTCGCGGTTGGCCTGCAGAATCGCTTTCTCCCGCGCCGCGATTTCGCTCTCTGTGGACTTGGGGTACCGGCGCGCCGCCAGCACTGCGTTGAAGGCCTGGGTGTCGGCATCGACGGCCTCCATGAGCCAGTCCTTGTGCTCCTGCGCCTTCACCGCCAGCTCGTTCATCGCGTCCCAGACATCGTCCTGCCCCTTCCGTCCGACAGTGAGATTGGCCACCATGGCGGCCAGTCCGGCGGCGAGACTGCCGACGAGCGCGGCCACGCTTCCGCCTCCCGGTGCGGGGGATTCGCTGGAGAGCTCGTCACAGAAGGCGGCAAGACTCAGATCGGCAAGGCCCGACTGTCCCTTCTTGAGGCGATATTCGATGATTTTCTCTTGCGGGTCGAAGGGAGCCACGTCGCGCATTCCCATGCTCCGGATCGCGCATTCGACGACCTCACTCTCGGGGATACCGGCGCTCTTGCCCTGCTTGCGCAGGTAGTGCCGGCCGGCCTGCACCATCGCCTCCAGCGGAACCAAACCAACCAGTTCGCTGCCCGTGACCCGCAAGCCACGCTTCACCGCCTCCTCGCAGGCGGCGTCGAAGACCGCGTGCAGACTGCTGACCTTATAGTTGGTCAGGTTCATGGAGATCTGCGCGAGCTTGTATTCGTCGATGTACCAGCCCACTCCTTTGACGTGCTCGAAGCGTCCGGGCACCTTGATCGCCTTGCCGGACTTATCGCGCACGATCTCACCCTGGGAATCCCGCTTCGCACGACCCTGTTCGCGGAGGTCGAGCGCAATGTCGCTGGCCCTCGATTTATCCTGGGTGTTGAGATTGACGTTGTAGGCCAGCAGGAACTCGCGCGCGGAGATCGCGGTGGCGCCGGTGTGCGGATTGAAACTGGCGGGACCAAAGTCCGGTTTCCATTCCTCTTTTGTCAATTTGTCTGGAAGCGCTTCGTACTCCCCGCTGCGCACGTCGGCCAAGTTCACGCGTTCGGGACGCGATGCCGCGTACTCGTAGAGATAGACCGGGATCTTCAACTCCTCACCCACCCGCTTGCCCAGGCGGCGCGCAAGCTCCACGCAATCGTCCATGCTCAGGCCGGAAACCGGTACGAAGGGACATACGTCGGTGGCTCCCATGCGCGGATGGGCGCCGCGATGTTTGCTCATGTCGATGAGTTGCGCGGCCTTCGCGATTCCGCGGTACGCGCCTTCCAGCACCGCTTCGGGCTCGCCCACCACGGTTACGACAGTGCGATTGGTCGCAGCGCCCGGGTCCACATCAAGGACCTGGCAGCCATCTGCGCTCTTGATCGCTGCCACGATTGCATCCAGAACCGCGTGGTCGCGGCCTTCACTGAAATTGGGAACGCATTCTACGATGGCCATGGTTGCCCCCCGAGTTCTTGAACGAAACGTGTGCGGGCGCTCGCACGAAAGACGGATCATGAACATAGAGCGACGCGGGAGCGGTTTCAAGCCAGTCAGTTTGGCCGCTTGTCGCCCCGGGATAAGAGGGGCAGAATGGTGGCGGGCAGAAACCCCGAAAGACGGGAGCTTCCATGGCCGATCTACGCGGAAAGGTGCTCTTCATCACCGGTGCCAGCCGGGGTATCGGCAAGGCGATCGCGCTGCGGGCGGCGCGGGACGGTGCTCGCGTGGTCCTGGCGGCCAAGACAGTACGCGAGCACCCGAAGTTGCCGGGGACCATTCACACTGCCGCGGCGGAAGTGAAGAATGTGGGAGGCGAGGCGCTCGCGCTGCAGTGCGACGTGCGGCACGAGGAAGAAGTGACGGCGGCGGTCGAGGCCGCTGTGGCCCGCTTCGGGAGGCTCGACATCTTGGTGAACAATGCGGGTGCGCTCGCGCTCAGCGGCACGCTGGACACCAAGATGCGCACCTTCGATCGGCTTTTTGCGGTAAATACCCGCGCCGCATTTCTCTGTGCCCGCAGCTGTCTTCCCCATCTCGTGAAAACGGAGAATCCTCACATCCTCAATATCTCTCCCCCCTTGAACTGGGATCAAAAATGGTTCAAGGACCACGTCGCCTACAGCCTCTCGAAGTACGGGATGAGTGTCTGGGTTCTCGGCATGAGCGCGGAGTTCGAAGAAAAAGGGGTAGGGGTGAATGCGCTATGGCCCAGAACCGCCATCGCGACCGCCGCAGTGCGCAATCTCCTGGGCGGAGAGCCCATGATCCGCCGCTCGCGCAAGTCTTCCATCATGGCCGATGCGGCGTACGCCATCCTCATTAGGGACAGCCGAAAATGCAGCGGGAACTTCTACTTGGACGAGGACGTGCTGAAAGAGGAGGGGGTCACCGATTTCGACGCCTACGCAGTGGAAGCGGGGGCCGAGCTACTCCCCGATTTTTTCATCGACTAGCGCTTACTCAGATGCAAGAGGCGATCGAGATGCTTGCGTAGCTCGTTCAGGCCGAAGGGTTTGGGCAAAAACTCGGTCAGTGGATCGCGCGCGGGATTGCGGAGTGCCTCCGCTTCGCTGAAACCACTGGTCAAAAGAACAGGTAAGTCGGGTCGGCCAGCGCGGATCTCCTTGAGAACTTGCTCGCCGCCAAGTTGCGGCATGATCATATCCGCGATTACGAGCCGGAAAGCCTCTGGGTGCTCGGTGAACTTCTGCAGACCTTCCACGCCGTCGCTGGCCGTCTCAACCTGTAGCCCCAGACTTTCGAGAAGGCGGCGGGTGACCGCGCGCACCGAGTCCTCGTCCTCGATGAGCAGGACCAGGCCGCTTCCCTTCCATTCGGTCGTGCTCTCCACCCGTTTTGGGATGGCCTCTTCCTTGTCTGCGGGAAAACTGATGTGGAACTTGGTTCCCTGGCCCAGAGCGCTTTTCACCCGGATGCTACCCCGGTGTTCCTTGATGATGCCGAGGGTCGATGCCAGTCCCAGACCACGTCCGGCGAACTTGGTGGAAAAGAAGGGATCGAACACCCGGAGTAGAGTGTCTTCATCCATTCCCTTTCCGTTGTCCTCGACCTCCAGATAGACGTAGTCGCCAGCCGGCAGGTCCTGATTCAACCAGGGGGTGCTCAGTTCCCTTTGTTCGCAAAACTCCTCTCCCATGCGAATGGTGATCGTGCCCGGCTGGCCTTCGAATGCTTCGGATGCGTTGATGATGAGGTTGAGAACGATTTGCCGAATCTGGCTCGCGTCCCCCCTTATCGGAGCGAGCGAGGGAGGCGCGTCCACCTTCAGTTCAATGTCGCGAGAAATGGAGATTCTGAATAGCCGATCCATCTCGCGGATGAGTTCGATGAGGTCGATGGGACCGCGCTGAGGAGCCGTCTTGCCCGCATAGGCCAACATTTGCTGACAGAGGTCGGTGCCGTGCTCCGCAGCGCGGTGAATCTCTTCCATGTGCGTGCGCGTTGGATCTTCCGCCCCCATCTCGGCAAGCGCGAGCTCGGTACTTCCCAGGATGCTGCTGAGGAGATTGTTGAAATCGTGCGCGATGCCGCCGGTAAAGACGCCCAAGCTCTCCAGTTTTTGGGCATGAAAGACCTGCGCCTGGAGACTGGCCCGTTCCTCTTCGGCCTGTTTGCGCGTACTGATGTCCGTCATCGTGACGAGGTCGGCGGGACGGCCCTGAAAGAAAACGGTCCTCGAGTAAATTTCCACCCAACGTGTCGTGTTTGATGAAGTGAGCAGGCGCATGGGGTAGTTGGTAACCACGCCCTCGTTGCCCTGCATCTTGCGTCGAATTTGCTCGGTGACGAATTCCCGATCGTCCGGATGAATGAGCCGCGCGATGTTCTCCAGGCTCTTCATCTCGCGAATCTCTTCCAGGGGATACTCGACCAGGTTCAGGAATGTCTCATTGCAGTACTTGAAGGCGCCGTCCTGAATTACGGCGATCGCGATCATCGACTGTTCGGAAATGAGGCGGAACTTCTCTTCACTTTCGCGAAGTGCGCGTTCGCTTGCTTCGTGCTTTTGTTGGAAGTCCTTGAGCTCAGCCAGTCGTCTTTCGAGGGCGCGATATTGCTTCAGGAGTTCTTCGTATTCGGGAGACGTTCCCACGGCCGACCTGCAAGCAAAGTGGTGCAAAATGGAGCCCAATCAGCGCCAAATAGCATAACAGGATACATCCTACGATGCGAGAGAGTTCCACGAAGGCTGGAGTCGTCTTCGACGAGGTTCTAAGCTAGTTTTGTCAGTGTGAGCTGCCCCATGTTCAGCTAGGGCGTGGATCGCAGCGGCACGCAAAGCACCTTCCACCCGGGAAAGCGAGCGAGACATGGGATCCAAGAACCACCACGGACTCATCTGCGGGGCAAGCATGGGAATCGGCAGGGCGGCGGCGATTGCCCTGGCTCGTCGCGGACTCGCGCTGACCCTCCTCTCGCGGCGCGAGGCCGTTCTCGCGGAGTTGGCCAGCCAGCTCGAGCAAGAAGGGGCAAGCGCGGTGGAGGTGCTCGTCGCCGATCTGGACGATCGCGAGGATTTGGAAGTGAAGGTTCGCGAGCATCTACGCCAGCAGGGCCCCATTCACATCCTCTTGAACAATACGGGCGGTCCACCCTTGGGTTCGATTTTGGACGCCGGGCCTGACGATTTTCTACGGGCGTTCTCGCGCCACGTTCTCGCCTCGCATCTGCTCTTACAGATCTGTCTGCCCGGTATGCGCGCCGAGGGCTACGGGCGCGTGATCAACGTGGTCTCGACTTCCGTTTACGAACCCATCCCACAACTCGGGGTGAGCAACACCACACGCGCAGCAATGGCGGGTTGGGCGAAATCGGTCAGTCGGGAGCTACCGGCGGGCGTGACGATCAACAATGTCCTCCCGGGTTACACCGACACCGAACGTCTCGCCGAACTCAAGACGGCCTTGGCGCGCTCGCGAGGAGTCGAGGAAGAGGAGATCGAGCACGAGTGGTTGGCTCAAATCCCCGAGGGCAGGCTGGCGCAGCCCAGCGAGCTCGGCGAGCTCATTGCCTACCTCGCCTCTCCCGCAGCAGCCTACCTGCGGGGTCAGAGTATCGCGATCGACGGCGGGCGAATGCGGAGTATCTGAGATTTACACCAAGATGCGCCGAGGTTTTCCACGTAGTCCTTCCGCCAGCGCCGCCTCCCACCGATCGCTCGTGGCGTCGTCCAAGGGACCCAGGTAGCCTCTCCAGGTTCGGCGCCAGATGAGGTCCTCCAGTTTGAGGGCATGCTCGTGCCGTACGGCATGAACGACCTCGGCCACGGTGAACGGCAAGTCCTTCTCCAAAGGCTCGGCCCATTCGGGATGTTCGCGGATCAATTTCAAGATGCTCGTATGGCGGCTACCATAGGTGCCCAAGAGGTAACGTAGGGTCGTGAGCGGAAGCTTGGTCTCTCGCAAGAGGAGGTCCTCGGCAACCCGGAAGTAATCGTTCATCTCGGGAATGTCGCCGCCGGGAAGCGGCAACTCGGCGGTCTGGCAGGCCCTCTTCGCCTTCGCATCGATCAAGAGTGTGATCATATCGACCGCTCGCTCGGCGACCGCGCGATAGGTGGTGAACTTTCCACCCAGCACGCACACCAAGCCGGGGGCCTCTTCGCGCACCTGTGCCTCACGACTCACTTCTCCCAGTTCGACGCTGCCGGGGAGCAGCGTTCGCAGCCCCGCAAAAGAGGAAAGGACTCTTCGCTCGCTCTGGTTTTTGGCGGGAAAGTAGCTGTCGACCTCCCGCAAGAGGTATTCCACGTCTTCATCTTCGATCGAGAGTTCTTCGGGTCTTCCGTAGTGCTCGATTTCTGTAGTTCCGACCAGGCTCTGTCCCTTCCAGGGCAGGGCGAAGAGCACACGGCGATCCTGCCGTGATTGCAGGAGGATTCCGTGGCCCTGAGTGATGGAGGGAAGGACGATGTGGGTGCCGCGACTCAAACGGGGCGTCGGACCTTCGGTGAGCTTCTGCATACCGAGGATGCGGGCGTACCAGGGTCCCGCCGCGTTCACCACAACCCTCGCCTCGACCTCCACGCTCTCTGCGCCGAGAAGGTCGCGCAAGTGCACTCCCACGACGCGACCCTCTCTTACCAGAAGGTCCTTGCATTCCACGCGACTCAAGAGCAAGGCCCCGTGAGCTTGCGCGTCGAGCGCGTTTTCCAAAACCAGGCGAGCGTCATTCATCTGTGCATCGTGGAAGCGAAAGCCACCCTTCAGTCCGTTAGTCTGCAATTGCGGCTCTTCGCTCGCGATCTCCTCCGACTTCAGGAGGCGGTGCCGGCCCAGACTCATGCCGCCCTGAAGAAGATCGTAGAGAAAGAGCCCCGCGCGCAGCTTCCAAAGCGGCCGCCCCAGGTTGCGATAGACCGGCAGCAGGAAGGGGAGCGGTCGCACCAAATGGGGGGCAATGCGCAGTAAGGTTTCGCGCTCGTGAAGACTCTCTCGCACCAGGCCGAAGCGAAGGTACTCGAGGTAGCGCAAGCCGCCGTGGGCCAACTTGGAACTCGCGCTGCTCGTTTCCGCCGCGAAATCGCGTTTCTCCACGAGCAGGACCGAGAGGCCTCGCAGCGCCGCGTCGCGCGCGATTCCACAGCCGGCAATTCCTCCGCCCACCACGACCAGATCGAAACGCCGCCCCTTGAGTTCGCTGATGTCTCGCGCGCTCATCCCAACTCTCCCGCGTATCGCGCGATCGCGCTTCGTAGCCGGGTCACGTCGTTGCCGCAGATACCCGAGGCGCCCAGCAATAGAGCACGTCGGACTTCAGTTTCGCCGTCCACGGTCCAAGTCCAGATTCTCTGTCCTTCTTCGCGAAGACGCTTTACGAAGGGTTCCTCCAGCCGATCCTGCCGGATACTCACTGCGTGCAGGGCGCGACGTTCGACGGCGCTCAGCCGCGCGAGCGCGACAGGATCGGAGAGGATCAAGATGGTGCGACGTCTGGCCTGCAAAGCGCCTCTCACCAAACCCGTATCGAAGGAAGCCAGCGCGTGGGCAGAGGAACGAGGCACCAGCTCGAGGCAGCGCTCGAGTAGCTGGCGATGGGCGACCCGACGGCGGCCTCCCCCTTCGGACTTCAGTTCCAGGTACAGGGGAAGTTGCGATCCGATCGCTGTCAGCACCTCTTGCAGGCGGGGTACTCCTAGGGGCGAGAAGCCCGGAAATCCCCGCGACACGTCGACCCGCGACAACTCTTCGGCGCTCAAGTCCCCGAGACGGCGGCGTGAGCGGGCGCGACGCCACAGAGTGAAATCATGGCTCACCACGACTTCACCGTCACCCGCCAGCGTCAGATCCATCTCGATCCAGTCGGCGCCCTTGCGGATCGCCTGCTCGAACGCAGGCAGGGTGTTCTCGGGTGCGTGGGCGCTGTCGCCTCGATGAGCAATCAGGAGGGGAGTCATTTCACGAGGGCGAGGCGCAAGCCCCGTGCCGCTTTCCCTGGGGCGGGCTCAGCCTTGGTATGGTACTTTCTTGGCAGAAACACGCTCCTCCTCGAAAGGTCGTGCTCGCATGCGTTTGTGCGTCTTGGCTGACATCCATGGCAATCTCGCCGCCCTCAAAACCGTACTCCAGGACGCGGCAACGCGCGAGGTGGACGGATACGCCTGTCTGGGCGACGTCGTGGGTTACGGCCCCCATCCCGGGGAATGCCTCGAGTTGCTGCGCGGGCTGGACTGCCGGATCCTGCAGGGGAACCACGAAGCGGCCCTTTTGAACGAGCCTACCGCGGGGCGCTTCAACGAGTTCGCCCGACTCGCCATCGAGTACAGCCGCGGCGCGATCAGCCCCGAGCAGCTCGAATTTCTCAAGACCCTGGAACCCACGATGGTCATCGGGGAGGAGATTCAGCTCTCTCACGGCTCCCCCGAGGATCGCGACGAATATCTCATTTTCCTTCCGCAGATCGAGGGGATGCTGAGCCATGCCCGCTACTGGCTGACCTTTTGCGGCCACTCCCATCTGCAGTTCGTCCACGATGGGAACCGCTTGATGGCTGGTCCCAGGGAGGGCGTTCCCTTGGAGTACGAGCGGCGCTATCTCATCAACCCCGGCAGCGTGGGTCAACCCCGCGACCGCGACAATCGCAGCGCGTATTGCGTGGTGGATACCGCGGAAGCTCGCCTCGACCAGATCCGCTTGGAGTACGATATCGAAGAGACGGTCGCCGCCTATCAAGAGGCGGGTCTCCCGGAATATTCGTGGCAGAGATTGCGAGACGGCCGCTAGCTGCGGTCCGGTGCGAAGGCACGAACACGACAGTGGGAGAAAGAAGAAGGGGGCCCGAGGGCCCCCTTCTTGCTCGATCACCGTTCGGCTAACCACGTTCTCCGTTTTCCGGTAATCCAGTGATCCTGGCGGTAGGCTGCCCTCAGCCTCTGCTCTTCGTTCAAGCCACGGGGTCACCGGCGAACCGGTATCCTACGGGCAATTGCCCAGAGACCGTGGTGAAGGACAACGCAATCCGGGTGCCCCACGCCCCCCGATCCGCACCGTCCGACCAATCGACAGCAGGAACAAGAAACTTGCCCATGCTACCGCCCAGGATCATGCCCATGTATACTTTACTGGCAAGTGGGGTGCAAGTATCTTTTCGGGTATTACACCAAGTGGTAAAGTGCCGCTGGGTGAGAGATCATAGTCTGATTCTGGACCGTGTGAACGCGCGCCTTGCTTTCCCTCTGCTTGACCGAGGATCGCCTTCATGCCCGCCAACCCCTTTCGCTTCGGAAGCCCCATCGATCAGGCCCTGCTCGTGGACCGCGAGGCCGAACGCGAGAAGATCCTAGCTATCCTGCTCGAGGCCCGCAATCTGGCCCTGGTTGCCCCGCGGGGCATCGGGAAGAGTAGTCTCTTGGCCGCGGTGGCACGGGACGGAGCGCAGCGCCAGATGAATACGGCCTACGTGGACCTGCTGCCCGCTTTGAATCCGCGGCGTTTCGCCGAACTCTACGCCTCGGCCCTCACCCTGAGCCCCTCCCGCACCATGCAGGACACGCAGGAGGCGCTGCGTCGCTTGATTCCCAACTTCTCGCCGCGGGTCACCCTCAGCGGCGAGGGCCGCCCCGCCCTCCAGCTGGATCTATGGGACCGCGAACGGGACATCCAGGCCCTGATGGATCGGATTTTCGAGGTTCCGGCGGAGATGCAGAAGAGGAGCGGGCACCCTCTCAGCATCATCTTCGACGATTTCGAGGACCTCATCGCAGTGGCGGAGCCCGGGTTGCTGCGGGAGTTGGCGACGGCCGCCCGCAAGCAAATTCACGTGAGCTATGTCTTCGTACTGCGCAAGGACTCCACCATCCAACGTCTCTTCGAGGAGCCGCACAGCCCCTTCTATCGCCTGGCGGAGTCCATGCGGCTAGAGCCGGTGCCCAAGAACCTCATGGTGGAAGGGCTCGAACAGTTGTTCGTGGAATGCGGGGTGAGTATCGAGCCCGTGCTGCTGCACGAACTGCTGCGCCTGGCCGATACCATCCCTCACTACGTACAGATGCTGGCACACTCTCTCTTCGAGCAGTCCCGGGAGGACGGCACGGCCACGGCCAACCACCTCAAGGCTGCGCTCTCCCATGTGCTGGAAGGGCAGGCCTACGCCTTCAAATTCCAATGGGATCAACTCTCTGCCCATCAGAAGACCCTGGCGCTGGCGATCGCCCAGGGCTTCACCGAAAAGCTGCACTCTCAGAGAATGGTGGTACGATTGGGGCTGGGCTCACCCAGCACCGTGGCGAAGAACCTCCGCGTGTTGTCCGAGCGTGAAATCCTCAATCGCGACGGTGCGGACATTCGTTTCGTCGATCCCTTCTTCGGTCTGTGGTTGCAGCGCCGCATGAGCTGAGAATCGTGTCCCTCATCACTCTGCAAAACCTGAGCTTCGACTACGGCCGGCAAGTCATCCTCGACGGAGCCAACCTCACCCTGAATCTGGGAGAGCGCTACGGTCTGGTGGGCGTGAATGGGGCCGGAAAGAGCACCCTTATCCGGCTTCTGGCCGGTGAGCTGCAGGCTCATCGCGGAGAAGTCCAACGTGCCGCCCGCGTCTCCGTGGGCTACCTCACGCAGGACACGCAGCTCGAGAGCGACGAACCGTTGCTGCACGCGGTGCGCGCGGCCGCGTTTGCCGAGCTCCTGAGGACCGAGCGGCGGCTCGAGGAGCTCTCGCAGCGCATGGGCGCGGGCGAACAGGACGAAGAAGTTCTGGAGGAGTATGGACGTCTGCACGAACGCTTCGAGGCGGCCGATGGCTACGCCATGCAGGCGCGATGCGAGACCACACTCATGGGGCTCGGCTTTGACGAGAACCGCTTTCAGCAGGCGGTGGTGAGTTTGAGCGGGGGGCAGAAACGCCGTGCCGCACTGGCGGCGGTGATGCTGGCTTCGCACGACGTGCTTCTCTTGGACGAGCCCACGAACCACCTCGATCTCGAAGCACGGGAGTGGTTGGAAGAAAACCTCAACGCGCGCAAGGGGGCGTTGATCGCGATCTCCCACGATCGAGCCTTCTTGGACAACACGACCGCCTACACCTTGCATCTCTACAACGGCCGACTCGATCGCTTCCAGGGTTCCTACACCAAGTTCATGCGCCAGTGGAAGGATCAAAAATCCGAGTGGGAGTCGCGTTACCGACGTCAGAAAGAACAGATCGCCAAAACCGAGGCGTTCATTCGCAAGAACATCGCGGGCCAGCGCACCAATCAAGCCAAGAGCCGTCGCAAGCAGCTGGAGCGGCTGCAACGCATCGAGGCGCCCCCCAGCGAGGGCCGGCGGTACCGTTTCGATCTGGAGCCCAAACGCCCGAGCGGACAGGTGGTGTTCGAAGGGAAGGACTTGGGCCACCGCTTCAAAGACCTGACGCTCTTTTCTGGATTGGAGTTCCAGATTTTGCGCGGCGAGAAGGTGGGCATCATCGGCCCCAACGGAACCGGCAAGACCACGCTCTTGCGGATCCTGAGTCGCGAACTGGTTCCCAGCCGCGGAAGCATCACCGTGGGTCACAACACCGATTTGGGGTACTACGACCAGAACCTCTCACTGGTCAACGACAGTAACACGGTGCTTGGCGAGCTCCGCGCGTTGGATCCCATGGCCAGCGACGGGGATCTGCGCTCGCTCTTGGCCGCCTTTGGATTCGGCGAGGACATGATCGACCAGCCGGTGCGTTCCCTCAGCGGCGGCGAGCGAGCGCGACTCTCCCTCTTGCATCTCATTTTCGAACGGCATAACACCATCCTTCTGGACGAACCCACCAATCACCTGGACACCGACAGCCGCGAGGCACTGGAGGAGGCCCTCGTCCACTACACCGGCACCCTCATCTGTGTCTCGCACGACCGCTACTTCCTGAACCGCATCTGCGATCACATCTTCGCCTTCGAGAGTCAGGCTGGGGGAGGGATCGACCCGAGCCGATCGCAGGGTGGGGTACGCCGCTACCTGGGGAACTACGATGACTATCGGCGCAAACGCAGGCAGGAGGAGGAAGATCGGGCGCATGAGCAGGCGGACTTGCCCAGAAGCGGGCCGGCTTCCGCCAAGCCCTCCGCCGCCACGGTGAATGTGGCTCCGCGCGGCGACGAACCAGAGGAGGACGCCCCGCTAGAGCTTCAGCCCGGTCTCACCAAGCGGAAGCTCTCGAAGAACCAGCTCGGAAAAATCCGTCGGGAGATTCAGGATTTGGAAGAGGAGATCTCACTGCTCGAGGCGGAACTCGAAGTCCTCAGCAAGCGCATGAGCAGTGGGGAGCTCGACTCGACAGGGATGGCCAAGGCGGCGCAAGACGCGGGTCGATTCGAGTCTAGCTTGAGCGCTAAGATGCAACGCTGGGAAGATTTGAATCGCCTCATGGAGCGTCACTGACACGCCTTTCTTATACTGACACTTGTCGGAAAACCAAGAACGAGTGGCTGTGAAGGGGGAAATCCATGGTCGTGGAACGCGAAGCCAGGGTTCTCGCCGTGGTTCTGGCCGGTGGACGCGGGCAACGTTTACATCCGTTGACCATGGAACGCTCCAAACCCGCGGTACCCTTCGGCGGGAAGTGGCGCATAATCGACTTCGTTCTCAGCAATTTGGTGAACTCGGGACTACAGAGCATCTACGTACTGACACAGTACAAGGCGCAGTCTCTTCTCGAACATCTGCAGATCGCCTGGGTCAGGTCTTTCAGCCCCACAAGCTTCATCACTGCGGTGCCGGCACAGATGCAGGCGGGCGCCGCCTGGTATCGCGGAACGGCTGATGCCATTCACCAAAACATCCGGCTCTTCGACCGTTCACGCCCAGATCTGGTGGCAGTGTTCGGCGCCGACCACATCTACAAGATGAACGTACGGCAGATGATCGACTTTCATCGCAAGACTGGTGCGGTGGCTACGGTAGCCTGTCTCCCGGTGGAGACCTCGATGGCGAAGGCTTTCGGGGTGATCAAAGTGGACGACGACTGGAGAATTCGCGGTTTCGAGGAAAAGCCCGAAAATCCCCCGGAAATTCCCGGGCTTCCCGGCTACTCCCTGGTTTCGATGGGGAACTACATCTTCAACACTCACACCCTCGTCGACTATCTCGAAGAGGATGCGAGCGATCCGGATTCTATGCACGATTTCGGCAGGTCGATCTTGCCCAAGATGATCCATCTCATGCCGGTCTACGCTTACGATTTCAAACGCAATCGCATTCCCTTGGAGAGCGCGGAGGAATCGGCATACTGGCGCGACATCGGCACGCTCGACGCTTACTACGAGTCGAATCTGGACCTGAAGAACGTCGAGCCGCGTTTGAATCTCTACAACTGGGACTGGCCCATTCGCACGGTGAGCTACAGCGATCCGCCCGTGAAGTTCGTGTTTGACGAGGACAATCGAAGAGGCGAGGCGATTCAATCGACAGTAGCCGGAGGCTGCATTCTCTCAGGTGGATACGTGAAAGACTCCGTCTTGGGACGCAACGTCCTTGTCGACGAAGGCGCAATGGTCGAGAACTGCATCATCCTGGACAACTGCTGGATCGATCGCGGGGCAAAACTTAGAAACGTCATCGTGGACAAGAACAACCACATTGCGGCCCACCTAAAGATCGGATTCGACCTGGACCGCGACAGAGGGCGCTACCACGTTTCTTCGGGAGGCATCGTGGCCATACCGAGGGGAAAGGACTCTCCGGAACACCGTGCGCGAAATCTCTGAGACCGGCACACGAACCGAACTCGCTTTCGTGTTGCACTTCCACCAGCCGGTGGGAAATTTCGGCGAAGTCTTCGAGAAAGTGACCGAGGTTTGCTACGCGCCGCTTCTCGAGCTCCTGTTCGAATATCCCGAACTCAAGTTCCACTTTCATTTCAACGCAATTCTCTTGGAGTGGTTCGACAAACACCGCCCCAACCTTCTGCGCATTCTGGAGCGTATGGTACGCCGGGGCAGCGTGGAACTTCTGACCGGGGGGCTCAATGAGCCCATCTTGGGAATTCTGCCCGAGGAGGACGCAATCGGTCAGGTCCGTGCCCTCAGTTTGGAATTGGAGCAACGCTTTGCGCAGATTCCACAGGGGGCCTGGCTCACCGAAAGGGTATGGGAGCCCCGCCTGCCGAATCCCCTCGCGCGCGCCGGAGTGCGCTACGTCGTGCTGGACGACATTATCTTCCGCTGGGCCGGCATCGAGCCGAACGCAATGTCCGGGCACTACGTCACCGACGATGCCGGATATCCCCTGAACCTGTTTCCGGGCTCGAAGGCGCTGCGTTACACCATTCCGTTTCGTCCACCGGAAGAAACTCTCGAGTTATTGCACGGATTGCCTCGCGACCAGACGGATCCTCCGCTCATGATCTACGCCGACGACGCAGAGAAATTCGGTGAGTGGCCGGGGACGCACGAATGGGTCTACACCAAGGGCTGGTTGAAGAACTTCTTGGAAAAGCTGCGCGACGATCCGGCGGTCTCTCTGGTTCACCTGAAGGATCGCCTGGCCCAGCACCTTCCCTTGGGTAGGGTCTATCCGCCGGCCGCGAGCTATCCGGAGCTGACGGTCTGGGCCATGCCCACGCGAGCGCGCACGCGGATGGAGGGCCTGCTACACCAACTCGAAGAGGACGACCCTGCGGGGCTGTTGCCGCTGCTTCGCGGCGGCCACTGGCGCGGGTTTCTTGGCAAGTACCCCGAAGCCAATCGGCTTCACAAGCGGATGTTGCGCGTGAGCCGAAAACACCGCGCAGCGCGTGACAAAGGGCTGAGTGATGCGTGTATGGGGGAGGCGTTGCGTGATCTCTATCGTGGTCAGTGCAACGATGCGTACTGGCACGGAGTGTTCGGTGGGCTCTACCTGCCGCATCTAAGACGGGCCCTCGAAAGCTCTCTCATCCGGGCCGAGCGGACTCTCGATCGCCTCAAGGAGGGAAACTCTGGCTGGAGCTCAAGGCGCCTCGTCGACTTCGACGCCGACGGAATCGAGGAGGCGGAACTGGCGAACCCGCACACGCATCTCGTTCTCGATCCGAAGGGCGGAAGGCTTCTGAGCTGGGACCTCCGCGCCGCGGGAGACAACTGGGTCACCGTGATGCAACGCCATGAAGAGCCGTTCCATGAGGCCCTGCGTGAAGGAAAGGTCATTCGGGTAGACGCCGAGGGAAAGCAACTCGATCTGAACGAGAACACAGATGGCATTCCGACCATTCACGGCGCGGTCCGGGTCAAACCCGGCGTGGAAGAGAGTGATTTGAGGATCGACCTCCACAGCAGAGTCGCGGCCATCGGCTGGTCCGCGCCCCCGGAGGCATCCATCGAGGACCCACGTCAGTTGCACGAATGCGCCGCCCTGCTTCAGGACCGGTGGCAGATCGCAGAGACGAAGGAGAACAGCGAGATCACGATGCGTACCGAACAGCACGGATTGCGCGTCAGCCAGACGATGGGGCTTCGCGCCCGCGATGCCGCGCTCGAGATGAAACTCGAGCTCGAGGCACTCGAGGGTCCACGGAAGTTCTTGAGCGAATGGAATCTCTTCGTGGGCTGGACCGGGGACGATCTAGAGTTGGCGCGCGACGAGGATACGCGCGAGGGCGTGCAGGGCGACGGCTCGTCTGGCGGCTGGATCTCCGCTCCTTCTGGCGAGCGAAAACAGTGCGAGCGACTGCTAGTGCGTGGTGGCGGGGAACGCAGGCTCGAACTGAAATTCGCTCCCGCCGCGAATCTCCGTTGGGCGCCCGTTCACACCGTCTCTTCCAGCGAGTCCGGTCTGGAGAAAATCGGTCAGGGCACCTGCTTCCTCTTCGAGTGGCGAGTCGAAGATCGATTGCACGTCCAAGTCCATCTGATTCCCTCAGCGCCCGCACTGGCGGATGAGAGCCTCGACGATTGAGTCGCACGGACCCGGGGAGGGTTCATGTCAGAGAAACTCTTCATCTTTCACGGTCACTTCTACCAGCCGCCGCGCGAGAATCCGTGGACGGGGCTGGTGTCGAGAGAGCAGTCCGCCGCGCCCAGCCATGATTGGAACCAACGGATCGACGAAGAGTGCTACCGACCCAATGCATACGGCAGGATTCTCGATGAGGCCCAGCTCGTAGCGGAGATCGTGAACAACTACGAGTTCATGTCCTTCAACCTGGGTCCGACTCTGGCCCGTTGGCTGAAGCAGCACGATCCGTTGACTCTTCAACGAATGGTCGCGGCCGATCGAAAGAGTGCTCTCGTGAATGGCGGGCACGGGAACGCCCTCGCGCAGGCCTACAACCACATGATCCTGCCGCTGGCCGACAAGCAGGACCGTAGGACCCAAATCTACTGGGGCCTCGCCGCGTTCAAGGCTCAATTCCAACGTGAGGCGGAGGCCATGTGGCTTCCCGAGACTGCAGCGAATCACGAGGTGCTCGACGAACTGATCGAGCAGGGAATGAGATTCGTGATTCTCGCCCCCCAACAGGCGGCGCGGATTCGCGGTCCGAAGCAGGAGAAATGGCAGGACGTCAGCGGGGGAAGGATCGACTGTTCGAGGCCCTACTTCTACCGACACAGGGACGGGAGCGGGCGCAGCCTCGCGGTTTTTTTCTATGACGGAGAGCTTGCCCACGAAGTCGCCTTCGGTGACGCACTGAACGAATCGGAGCGATTCGTTCAGCAAGTTTTGGCGGCACAGAAGCGGGCGAATGCCGGCCCCCTGGTCCATCTGGCCACCGATGGTGAGACGGCGGGACATCATCACGCTTGGGGCGATCGCGTGCTGTCCCACACGCTCACCCGCGTTCTTCCCGAAAAGGGTTTCAGGGTGACCAATTACGCCTGCGCACTCGATCTTTACCCACCCAGCTGGGAGGTCGAGCTCGAGCTGGGTCCCAAGGGGGAGGGGAGTTCCTGGAGTTGTGCTCACGGAGTTGGGCGTTGGACCCGTGATTGTGGGTGTAGGGTTTCGCCGAGGGACGGCTGGAATCAGTCCTGGCGTACTGGTCTCAGGAAGGCCATGGACATGTTGCGCGACGCCTCAAGGCCCTACTTCGAAGAAGAGGCGGGAAGACTGCTCCACGACCCGTGGTCCGCTCGCGACGACTACATTCGCGTCTTGCTGTCCCCAGCTTACGAAAGCTGTCGCGCCTTTCTTGGCGAACACGGCCTCGGAGAACTTTCGAAGGAAAAGCAGGTGCGCGCGTTGTCGCTTTTGGAAATGCAGCATCAGCTCATGCTGCAGTACACCAGCTGCGGCTGGTTTTTTGACGACATCAGCGGGATCGAGGCGCGCCAGGTTCTTCGCTACGCCGCCCGGGCCATCGATTTGTGGACCGAGCTCGGGGGGGCGCCTCCGGCGACGGCTTTCCTCGAACATCTCACGAGAGCCAAGAGCAATGTCGAAGGGGTGGGCAACGGCACCGATTTGTTCCGGGAGATCGTGACCACCGACACCGTCGATCCGCGGCAAATCCTGGTCCACGCTCTCCTGCGCAGCAATGAGACGGAAAGCGAGAGTGGCGGAGCCGGAGAGTGGAAGTGGCGAGTTCGTTCCCATGAATGTCAGGAAAGGGACGGCCGCACCATGCACACCGGTCGCGTCTCCGTTAGATTGACTCAGACCCAGCGCAGTTTCCACGGAGCCGTCGTGGTCCTGGAGAGCGGAGACCTCGATCTACGCGCTCACGTGTCTCTGGACATGAGCGAGGAGGATTTCAACGCAGCAGGAAGGAGACTGGGGAGCGCATTCAACGACGGCATCGAAATCGATGTCCTCGACGAAGAGTTCAACGATCTCCGGTACGATTCCGCAAGTCTCTTGAGCAGCGGCGGGAGAGAACTTCTGGCGCCGTTGATCACGCGGAGCTACGAGAGCTTCCAAAGCAGTCTGTCGCGTCTCCATCACAATCACCAGCACCTGTTGGCCGGAGTCGAACGACTCGGACTCGGCGAACCACAACTCTTGAGCGGGTTGGCGCGCATCGCGCTGGAAGCTGCGCTGAACGAGGCGCTCTTGCGCGCGCTGACCGATCAGAATGGAGACGCTCTCACTGAGCTGAAGAAGAGCGCAGAGCTGGCGCGCAGCTGCGGCATGGAAATCGACTGGTCCGCCTCGGGTCTGAAAGTAGAGTCGACCGTGGTAAGCCTCCTCGCCGGAGGCGAACTACCCAAGATTGAGAAGATCCTGGCTTGGGGGGACGAACTCGGCATTCCTCTACATCTATACCGAGCGCAGGAACAGTTCTTCGAAGCAGGAGCCACCCTGGCGCCGCACGAGAGCGCGCTGAGGGTCGGTAAAAAACTCGGAATCAGTGACGATCTCGTGCAGTCAATCCTGGAAGGTATGCGATGAAGGAAACTACATCACGCCCCCGTGTTCTCTGGGTGAGCCCCGAAGCGGCGCCCTACGCATCGACCGGAGGTCTGGCGGAAGTGGTGGGAGCCATGCCCCGCAGGCTCTGCGCCGCGGGATGGGAAGTGGAGGTATTGCTGCCCTACTATCGCGCGGTCAAGAACGGGGCCTATGAGCCGGATTTCTACGACGCCAAGGTTCTGACGATCGAGCTCGCGGGCCATTTCTACGACGCCCAATTGCTCAGCGCGTTGGGTGACGACGGCCTGAAACTGCACTTTTTGGTCTGCGACGAGCTCTACGATCGGGGCGGGATCTACGCGGAGAAGGGCTTCGATTACCCCGACAACCACATTCGCTTCGCGGTGCTATCGAAAGCGGCCTGCGAGTTGGCCAAACGCGAGAATTTCAAAATTCTGCATTTGCACGACTGGACCGCCGCGCTCTGTGCCGTATTACTCGCGACGCAGTACCGCGAGGATCCCGAGCTCGCGGAAGTTCGTGTCATCCAGAGCATCCACAATCTGGCGCACCCCGGCTGTTTCAAGAGCCACACTCTCGACGAGCTCGGGCTTCCGCGCGAACTCGGATTGTGGAACTTGCTCGGCCACGAAAACGAAGTCAGTTGGCTCAAGGGCGGAATTTTACTTGCCGATGCCTTGCACACCGTAAGCCCGCGCTACGCAAAGGAGATTCTGAGTCCGGAGGAGGGGCGCGGGATGGACGCTCTCTTGCGGCTGCGTGGCGATCGCCTGCACGGTATCCTGAACGGCCTCGACTACGAAGAATGGAATCCTGCAAGCGATCCCTTGATCCACTCTCATTACGACCGCGATCACCTGGCCGGTAAAGAGAAATGCAAAGTCCAGGTGATGAAGAATCTCGGATTGGCGCGCCAGTCGCAAGCGCCCCTGATTGCTTTTTTGGGGCGCATGGTGCCGCAAAAGGGACTCGACCTCATCTACGATGTCATTCCCTCGCTGCTCTCCAAGGGTGCGAGTGTCGTGATCATGGGCAGCGGCGCCGCGGACTTGGAGGAACGAGGACGCAAGCTGGCCGAGAGATTCCCCGAAAATATGGTCGTCTACCTCGGTTTCGAGCGCACCCTGGCGCGTCAGGTTCTTGCGGGTGCGGATATGGTGGTCATGCCCTCCCGCTTCGAGCCGTGCGGACTCACGCAAATGCAGGCCATGCGCTACGGAACCATTCCGGTGGTGCATCGAGTCGGGGGACTCGCCGATACGGTCCGTGGCGTGACGAAAGCCGCGCTCTCTAGCGAACGCGCCACTGGCTTCGTTTTCAACACGGAGAGTTCCCGCGCGCTTTCTCTCTGTCTCAACCGTGCCCTTCGCTTCTATCGCGACCGTCCCGTCTGGACCAGGCTCATGCGCACCGCGATGAAGCAGGATTGGTCCTGGGAGAACGCGCTACCATCCTATGAGAAGCTCTATCGCAAGCTCTTCGAACGGGAGCCTTGGCGCTTCTCGATCGAACTTCCCCGGCTAGGTGAGACCAAACCAAGCGAGGCGGCGCCCTTCATCGATTGGGGGCCAACACTGCCGGAGAGATACCATCAGGACAGGATTCGTCTCATGGTTCAGTCTCCGACACAACTCTACCTCTACTGGGAAGTTGCCAGCGAAGGGGTGAGGCTGCCGCTCAGACTGCAGTTGGAGCGCGATGGGGAGAGCTGGTCCGAAGGAGGAGAGTTCTCCGAGCTCGGGGAGTGCTGGATGGGAGCCCTACCCGCGCGCCACTATCGAGCTCGTCTCCTCGATGCCTCCGGCCGACTGCTCCTGCAGAGCAACTCCGTGAAGACCCCGCGCGCTTCGGCCTCCCCCAATCGTGACGCCCGTTGGATCGAAGCCGAGGAGAGGCGCAGACGTCATCTCGCGGCCAAGCGCAGACAGGCCTTGTCCCGCGGCGAGGAAGTGCCCTCGTATGGGCTCGATGAGGACTTTCGGGGGCCGGCAGGATCCTCGCACTTGAGAAGGGTCTTCAAGGGAGTAATGCGATGAACAAAGCGCTTGGTTCCATGGCCCTGGTCCTTCATGCGCACCTTCCGTACGTGCGCCATCCCGAATACGAGGATTTCTTGGAAGAGGATTGGCTCTTCGAAGCCATTACCGAATGCTACGTCCCTCTCTTGCGCGCATTCGACACGCTCGACCGGGAGGGCGTGGGCTCTCGCCTTACCATGACGGTGACTCCTTCCTTGGCCTCGATGCTGGCCGACCCGCTGCTGGAGGCTCGTTATCGCCGCCATCTGCAGAAAATGCAGGATCTCGCCGCTCAGGAGGTCGCGGGACACGAAGAAGGCACTCCACTGGGAAAGTCGGCGCGTTTTTATCAAAGCTGGCTGCGCGAGACCCGCAGCTACGTGGAGGATCGCTGGGGCGGCAATCTCCGCGATGCCCTGCGCCACGCGCAGGACTCCGGCCGGGCCGAACTGGTCACCTGCACCGCCACTCACGGCCTGCTCCCCACCATGTCCACTCTAAATTCGAAGCGTGCTCAGGTGCGCGTCGGAGTGGAGAGCTATCGACGCGCCTTCGGTCGGGATCCGCGCGGAATCTGGCTCGCAGAATGCGGTTGGCAGGAAGGCCTCGACGAAATCCTTGCCCAGAGTGGCATCGAGTTCTTTTTCACCGACAGCCACGGAGTACTTTTCGGAGAACCCAGACCCGCGCTCGGTCTCTATGCGCCGGTGAGTACTCCAGCCGGGGTGTACGCGTTTCCGCGCGATCCGGAATCATCCAAGCAGGTTTGGAGTTCGAAGGAAGGCTATCCCGGGGACGAATGGTACCGCGAGTTCTACCGCGATCTCGGTTACGACTCGGACTACGAGTACATCAGACCGTTCTTACACCAGGATGGAGTGCGTCGCGGTGTCGGCGTGAAGTACCACCGGGTCACGGGCGAGGTTCCGTTGCATGAGAAGGCCTACTGGGACGTGGACAAGGCGCGCCAACGCGCGGAGGAACATGCCGGCAACTTTCTTTTCAATCGCCAGTCTCAAGTTCGCTGGTTGGCGGGAGGAATGGACCGGCCTCCCCTGATCGTGAGTCCCTACGACGCCGAACTCTTTGGGCATTGGTGGTTCGAAGGACCCTGGTTCCTCGAACATTTCCTGAGGAAGGCGGCAACGCTGCAGGATGAACTCGAGCTCATAACACCTGGCGATTACATCGATCGCGATCTGGCGGTGCAAGAGCAAGTGCCAAACATGAGCACTTGGGGGGACGAGGGCTACTTCCGTGTTTGGTTGAACGGCGGCAATGCGTGGTTCTACCGCCATCAGCACGAAGCAGAGTTGCGCATGGAGAGACTCGCCAAGAGTCATCCGGATGCCACGGGGATTCTCAAGGATGCGCTCGACCAAGCGGCCCGCGAGTTGCTTCTGGCTCAGAGTTCGGATTGGGCCTTCATCGTGAGCATGGAAACCTCGGTTCCCTACGCAATTCGCAGATTCCGCGAGCACATCGCGAATTTCAACGAAATCGCGCAAATGATCGACGATGGACGAATCGACATGGATCGGGTAGAAAGACTCTCTTATCTCGATCCGATTTTCCGATGGATCGACTATGGTGTGTATCTCTGAGCCAGCGGACCGCGTTCCGGGAGAAATTTCATGCGGATTCCCACTCTCAACGTCGCGGACATCGAGCTACCCAAGGAACTCGTCAAGCTGTACGAGCTGTCCTACAACCTGTGGTGGGCATGGTCGCCGCGCGCGCGGCGCCTGTTCAGCGCGGTGGACGGCGTGGCGTGGACGCACTATCGCAACCCGGTGGAGATGCTGATCAACGTCGAGCCCGACCACTGGGAGCGGTTGATCACCAGCGAGACCTTCATGACCACCTATGCCTCGGTGGTTCGGGAATTCGAAAACTACCTACTCTCCGGGGATGACTCCTGGTACGCGAAGACCTACGGCGCAAAGAGTTCACGCAAGGTTGCCTACTTCTCGATGGAATACGGAGTGCATGAGAGCCTCCCCGGTTATTCCGGGGGGCTCGGGATCCTCAGCGGGGATCACCTCAAGGCGGCCAGCGATCTGGGAATTCCCCTGGTTGCGGTGGGACTGCTGTATCGTCGCGGATATTTCATGCAGACCATCGACGCCGACGGATTACAACAACACACCTATCTGCACTGCGACTTCACGCGCTTGCCCCTGCGCCCCGTCGCGGGACCCACCGGACGCAGTGTGGTCGTCAGAATTCCTTTCCCCGACCGGGAGGTCTGCGCCAAGTTGTGGCTCGCGCAAGTCGGGCGCGTGCCACTGGTGCTCCTCGACACGGACATTGCGCAGAACGATCCCTCCGACCGGCCCATCACGAACATACTTTACGTGCGTGGCCGGGAGATGCGCCTGGTTCAGGAATTGGTTCTGGGGATCGGTGGAGCCAAGGCAATCGAGACTTTAGGGATTCAGCCCGATGTCTGGCATCTCAACGAGGGCCACAGCGTGCTCTTGCAGCTGGAGCGCATGAAGATGCTGGCGGAGCGCGAAAAGCTGGGACTGGGCGCGGTCCGCGAGAGAATCAAGGCCAGTACCGTCTTCACCACTCACACTCCCGTACCGGCCGGCAACGAGGTCTTCGATCGTGAGTTGGTCTCCAAGTACGTGAAGCCCTGGGCCGAGGCACTCGACACCAGTTGCGAGGAGCTGCTGAATCTGGGGAACGCGGACGATTTTGCGGGAGCACAGCAACCGTTCAATCTGACCGCGCTCGCTATTCGCACCAGTCGGCAGGCCAACGGCGTGAGTAAGCTGCACGCTGAAGTCAGCAACCGCATGTGGCGCCATCTCTATCCCAATGTGACCGCGGAGGCGATGCCCATTGGAAGCATCACCAACGGGGTTCACATTTCCACCTGGTTGGGGCTGGACCTGCTCGAACTTTACAATCGTTCTCTAGGTATAGGGTGGAAGGATCGGCGCCTCACCGTGGAGGATTGGGAGGCCATCTTCGACATTCCTGATGAAGAAGTCTGGATGGCTCATCTGATTCAGAAGCGCCGCATGGCCCGTTTTATTCGAGTGATGTTGCGACAGCAGTTCGCGCGTCATGGTCACAGTCCCGGTGAGCTGCGCGAGCTCGATGGTTGGCTCGACGAAGAGGTCTTTACCATCGGCTTCGCGCGCCGCTTTGCAACCTACAAGCGGGCCGACCTGCTCTTTCGGGACATGCACCACCTCAGAAGCCTGGTCTGCAACGCCGATCGTCCCGTTCAGATCCTTCTCGCCGGGAAGGCCCATCCGGCAGACCGTCCGGGACAGGAACTCATTCAGCACATCTTTCAGATTTCTCGTACGAGCGACTTCGCGGGGCGGGTCATCTTCCTGGAGAACTACGACATGAGAATCGGCCGCGCCTTGGTGCAGGGGGTCGATCTCTGGCTCAACACCCCGGTGCGTCCGATGGAGGCGAGCGGAACCAGTGGGCAGAAGGCGGCCATGAACGGCGCGCTCAACTTCAGCGTTCTGGACGGCTGGTGGCCGGAGGGCTACGACGGAGAAAACGGCTGGACCATCGGTCAGCCAAAAGACTATCTGGACCGCGAAACCCAGGATCGCGACGACAGCCTTTCGCTCTATCAGACCCTCGAAAAAGAGATCATTCCCCTCTACTACCAGCGCAATGCGGAAGGGATTCCCGTGGAGTGGGTCCGCCGCATGAAGCACTGCATGGCCACGATCACGCCCCAGTTCAGTGCGGAGCGGATGGTGCGCGAGTACGCCGAAAAGACGTATTATATAGAGGAGAGTTCATCCTGATTTCGTTGCGTGGAGGCATCCTCTTCTTTGAGTGACAGACGGCCGAGAACCAGGTCAACTGATTGTTACTACGAGCCCAGACGCGAGGCTCTCGTGGAGAGAGCGGTGTTGGCGGGAGTACAATTCACTCTGCCCACGGGGGCGAACGGGCAAGATCCGGACAAATCGGCGACTGCAGAGTGGGTCGACTTGGACGAGCTTGAGCGCCTGGCCGATACGGCCGGAGCGAAAGTGGTGGCGCGGCTCGAACAGCGCCGCCTGCGTCCCAACGTCCGCAGCCTCTTGGGTAAGGGCAAGGCGGATCAGCTCAAGCATCTGGTGAAGAGCACGCAGGCCGATCTGGTCATTTTCGACAACGATCTCACCCCGGCCCAGGGGCGCAATCTCGAGCGTCTGGTTGGCGTGCGCGTGCTCGACCGCACCGAGTTGATTCTCGACATCTTCGCGCGGCACGCGCGTACGCGTCAGTCACGACTACAGGTCAGTCTCGCCCAGCATCAATATCTCTTGCCGCGACTCGCCCGCATGTGGAAACACCTCGAGCGACAGGCGGGTGGTATTGGCACGCGCGGTCCCGGTGAAACGCAGATCGAAACGGACCGCCGCCTCATTCGCCGGCGAATCAGCCATCTCACGCGCGAGTTGAAGGAAATCGATCGCGACGTTCAGACGCAGCACAAGCAGCGCACCAACGAATATCGGGCGGCGTTGGTCGGGTATACCAATGCCGGCAAGAGTTCGATCATGAACCTTTTGTCCGGGGCTGGAGTCTATGTGCAGGACCAGCTCTTCGCGACTCTGGATGCGACAACCAGAAGAATCGAGTTGCGCGGGGGGCGGCACTTTCTTCTCACAGATACCGTCGGCTTCTTGCGCAAGCTGCCCCACCATCTGGTCGAGAGTTTTCGCGCGACCCTGGGAGAAGTTGACGAGGCGGACCTTCTCTTCCACGTCGTCGACGCGGGGGCTCACGATCTCGACGCACAGATCGAAGCGGTGGAGCAAGTGCTGAAAAACGTCTGCCGGGGCGAACCGGATCAGATCATGGTCTTCAACAAGATCGATACCGTTCAGGACGAAAGCTGGTTGGAATACGCTCGCCTGCGTTGGCCGGACGCGGTGTTCACGAATGCACTGGCGGGTGTCGGCCAAGAGGAACTACTGGAAGCGGTCGGACGTAGGCTCGTCCGCAAGGAGCGAGACGTCGTACTCGCGGTCGATCGCTCGCATCCGAGATCTCTGGCCTTGCTCCACGAAATCGGCGAGGTGCTCGGAATCGACTACGAGAAGAATCCGACCGAGGTGCGGGTCCGTATCGATCAGAGAAGTTATGGACTCATGGCGAAACTCGCTGGAGTCCACATTCTCGAGGTGACCAGGCACCGGCGTCCCAAGTACGAACCCAAGAGCTCCCTGGCGAGTTAAAGGCTGGCGCGGCGGAGTGCCTCGGGCTAAGCTCGCGCGCGTGAACGCCAGTCCCGAATCGAACTCCCCGCAGTCGGTATCGCTGCGGCGCAACCGCCGCTTCGTCGCCCTTTTCACGGCAGAGGCGGTGAGTGGATTCGGCGACCGAATTCACATTTTTGCTCTGCTTCTTCTCGTTCACGCCAAGACCGGCCGCACTTTCGATCTGGGCCTTCTGGCCATCATCCAAGTCCTGCCGGGAACCGTGCTGGCTCCGCTGGCAGGATGGGTCATCGATCGGGTCGAACGACGCCGTCTGATGATGACATTGGATCTTCTGCAGGCGCTTCTCGTTCTCCTTCTTCCTTTGACCAATTCTCTGGGGCAAATTTTGCTGATTGCGGCGCTCTTGGCCGTCGCAAGGCAGTTCGCGGATCCTGCGCGTATGGCGGTACTTCCCGAAATCGTGAACGATGACCAGGTGCTGAGGGCGAACGGAGCGCTGTCTTCGGTACTTCATCTCTTGCTCATCGTCGGGCCAGCCGCGGCCGGACTCATCGCGGGTCGGTATGGTCTAACCGCGTGTTTCCGAGTCGACGCCATCACCTACGCGCTGAGCGCGCTGAGTTTGATCGGTCTGGGACGATGTCCCCGCCCCGAATCGGGTGGCACGTTCGCCGCTGCGGGCAAGGCTTGGAGGGATTTCTTCGGCGAGATTCGCCAGGGCTTGCAAGTCTTGACCGGGGACACCGCGCTGCGCTTCACCATCGTTTTCTTTGCCCTGGGGACTTTCATTTCCAGCATGCAGCAACCCCTAGTGGTGGTCTTCGTGAAGGACGTCCTTCAGGGGAGCGACCCCGAGCTCGGAAGTCTGATTTCCATGATGGGTGTGGGGGGCATTTTGGGCTCGCTGCTCGCGCCTTCCAGCAAACGCTGGGTCTCGGCGATCCTGGTCATGCCGCTCGCGACCATTCTGGACGGGGGCGCCCTGATCGCGTTCGGGCTGTCGTCCAGCATTGGTCCGGCGATGGCCCTCTTCGGCGCATTCGGTTTCGTGGCGGGGATGCTCCAAGTGAGGGTCACCAGTCTCTTTCAGGCGCGGGTTCCGAAGGAGTTTCGCGGGCGGGCCTTTGCCTGGCTGGGGCCGCTTTTCGGTCCCCTGAGCGTCGCGTCCCTGGCTCTGGGCACTTGGATCGCGGACCTCACTAGCGTGGTCAAGGTGATCGTCGCGTCCGGTACCTTGGAGATCGCGGTCGCTCTCGTCGCTCTGCTCTGGCTCGTGGGCCGTCCGGCACTCAGATCCGTGAGCGAAACCGGCGCAACCTCGGGAGGATCCGGCTCGTAGGGAATTCTTGGAAATGCCCCCGTCGGACCACTAGTATTACTGCGTCCATCGACCGCTTGAGCGTGCTTCCCGCTGGCCCGTTCTCTCCCAACCCTAAGGAAGTGCCATGCGAGCCCCCGCGTTTTGTCTGTGTGTCCTCTGTCTGCTGGTCAGCGCTAGCGCGCACGCCGAATGGAAGGGTAGCGAAGCAACCGTTGATGGAATTCTGACGGTCCACAATCCCTCCACGCCCGCCGAGGGTGAGATCAAGCTGAAGCTCGAGGCGCTGTTCAGTCTGGGCGGCGAGAGCGACGATCCAAACCAGCTCTTTGGAATGGTGCAAGAGGTTCTGGTCGACGACGAGCACAACTCCTACTTGCTCGACCAACAACTCCACGAGATCAAGGTTTTCGATGCCCAGGGTAAGTACCTGCGTACCATCGGCCGCAAGGGCGAGGGCCCCGGGGAATTCAACAATCCGAACGCGATGTTTTTTCTACCGGATTCCCGGATCGGCGTTTCGCAAATGATGCCGGGACGCATCGCCGTATTGGATGAGCAAGGCCAGGGGCTGAATGATTACCCGATTCCCGGCGAGGGCGGTTTCGCTCTGGTAGCCCAGGTGGAATCGGCGGGGGATCGCGTCGTGATGCAAGAGACAGTCGGGAGTTTCGAGAGCGGCGAGGTCAGGAACATCAATCGATTGCTCGCGCTCGACGACACCGGAAAGCAACTGCTGATTTACGGCGAGGAAGTCAAGGAGATGAATGTGAGTGGGGGGCGCATGCGAATCAGTATGGGCGATGAGAGCTACGCGCGCGAATGGACAGTCGGGCCCCAAGGACGAGTTTTTTCCGTGAACGAGCGAAGCGGCTACAAGATCCATGTATATGGACTCGACGGGACGGTCGAGAGGATCATCGAGCGGGATTACGAGCCCCTTGCCTTCACCGACAAGGAGAAGGAGCAACGCAAGAAGAGAATGGATGAGAATTCGCAGGCACGGGGAATGGACATCGACGCAGACCTGCCCGACTACAAGCCGGACATCGAGAATCTCTTCGTCCGGCCCAATGGCGAGCTCTGGGTGCGCACCAGCCGTTCGAGGGGAGAGGACGGGGGACTGGGTAGCTTCGATGTCTTTGACGCCCAGGGGCATTTCCAATATGTGGTGTGGCCACAGACGGAATATGTCGATCGCGAGGACGGATTCGTGCTCACCAAGGACCGCTTCTACCGAATCAAAGAGCTGAACGGCGCTTTGAAGGCCTGGGTGGCCGGATTTGGCGGCGGAATCAGGATTGCGGTCGATGCCGAGGACGAGGATGAGGATGAGGGCGAACCCGAGCCGCTGAAGATCCTGGCATTCGAGCTTCCCTTGGAGCTCTCGCAGATGCGAAAGTGATATCGAAATTCATGATCAGTCCCCCGCGCCCAGAGCGCAACCCAAGTCACCCAAAGGGCGTAGAAGCAGCCATGAAGTCCACGGGCCCGGTCCCTTGCGGACATACCCACGATGACGGCTGGCTCGCGACACTACGCTCTGATTCCCAGGAGAAGATGAAATGCTTGCACTTCGTACGCCTTTTCCCTCGCTGAGAAGAGGCTCGCTCTTCGTTCTCATCAGCTCTCTCGTCCTGCTGTGTGCTTCGGGGGCGTTCGGGGCAGAGTGGCACGGAACGGAAACCAAAGACGCCGACGGAGTCGTTCACGTGGTATCACCCGCCGAGCCCAGTAACGGGAGCGCGACAGTTCAGCTCGACGAGCTGTGGCGCATTGGTGGCGACACCGACGACGAGGATCAGATCTTCGGCCTCATCTCCAAGGTTCTTAGCGGTCCCAAGGGCAATCTCTACGCCCTGGATTCCCAGCTCTCGGAGATCAAAGTCTTCAGCCCGGAGGGAGAATATCTGCGCACCATCGGGCGTGAAGGGGAGGGCCCTGGCGAATTCCGCGGCGCACAGGACATGTTCTTTTTGCCCAACGGGAACATCGCGGTTCTCCAAGTCTTTCCCGGACGTTTGGTCGTGCTCAAGCCCGACGGAGAACCCGCCGATGATCACTCGCTTCCCAGCGCGGACGAAGGCGGCTTCGTCCTGCTCTATCGTGGCGGCGGAACGGTCGGCGACAATCTCGTTCTCTCCATCGGGATCAACCATTTTGCCGAAGGCGTCTTCGACCAGAAGCGCGAGATCGTGGCAATCGATGACGCGGGGACGATCCAGAAGACCCTTCATTCGGAAAAGCGTTCACTCACCATGAGCACTCCCATTTTCAACGAGAGTGAGTGGACTTCCTTCGACAGGGTATGGACCGTGGGCATGAATGGATTGGCCTACATTCCCACCGAATGGAACAAGTACCAGATCAAAGTCTGTGACGGCAGCGGAGCGGTTCGCTATATCGAACGCGCCTATGAGCCGCGCAAGCGGACCAGCGAGGAGAAGGATCGTTGGCAGAAGATCTACGACGAGTTCACCAAGAGGCAGGTGCCCGGCTCCAGCTGGAAGCTCGAGGAGAACGACCAGGACATCGGTCAGATCTTCCCCCGCAAAGATGGTAGCCTCTGGGTTCTTTCCAGTCGCGGCCGGCTGGATGCCCCCGAGGGGTCCATCGGCGTCTTCGATGTCTTTGACGCCAAGGGGCACTATGTGCGGCAGGTAACCCTGAATGGTGAAGGTAATCCCATGACGGACGGCTACTTCTTCTCGGGGAATCGCCTCTTCGTGGTCACGGATTTTCTGTCCGCGGCCATGGCCGCCAATGGCGGCAGCGCCGATGTCCTCGAAGACGAGAATCCCGAGCCGATGGCAGTGATCTGCTACAAGCTCGAGGGCAACGAACTGGGCATGAAGTAGAGTTCCGTAGAGTGCAAACCCCACGGTGGAAGGATTACGGCAGCGTGGTCCTTCCCCCGCATCTCTCCGCCAGCCGACCATCACTTTAGGAGTTTTTGCCAGATGGCCTCTGAAAACCCCACTCAGCGAGGCATGCTTTTCGGCGCCCTCTTGCTCTCGCTCTTGCTCTCGATTGCGACCTTCAGCGCCTGTTCGAAACACCCTGCAAAGGACGAGGGGAAGGACGCCTCCAAAGATGGACAGGGCGCGGAAGTCAGTTCCGATGCGGGCGATTCGTCGGGCACGAATGCCCACGACGATTCCGAGGACGAAGAGAAGCCGGAAAAAGCGGTCTCGGTGAACGTATGTGACGCATTCCGGGGCGAGCTGGTGGTTCCCATCGTGGCCGAAGGAACCATTCGCGCCCGGCACACCGCGGAGCTGCGTTTCGAGCTGTCGGGGAAGATCAATCGGATCCTGGTGGAAGAGGGACAGACCGTCCGCAAGGGGCAACTCCTGGCGGAGCTCGATGGCCGCGAGTATTCGATTCGCATCGAAGAGGCGCACAGCCGCTACCTGCAGGCTCTGGGCAAGGTCGCGGTCGAGGAGAACGGCGCTTCGCTGCCCAACGACTCCGAGAAAGACGACGAGTTCCATCAGGAGCTGCGCAAGCTCGCGCAGATGGAGGCCAAGGGCGAGATCACGCGCGGAGAACGTCTCGACCGGGAGATCGAACTCGGAATGAAAGCGGTGGGGCAGGGTGGATTTCGCCGCGAGCTGGTGGAGGCGCGCAGTGGAATGGTCCAGGCGCGCGCCGATGAAGAACAGGCGCGGCTGAATCTGGAGAAAACCCAGGTGCGCGCACCATTCTCCGGTGTCATCACCGGACTGACCCTCGCGCGGGGCGAGTGGGTGAACGCCAATCAGACCTTCGCCTCCCTGGTCGACAACATCGACATCGAAGCCGCGGTGGGAGTGCTGGAAAGCGACCTCAAGGACCTGGAAACCGGCCGCCCCGTGCTCCTGGCGGTTCCGGCGCTGCAGGATACCATCCCCGTACACGTGGACGTGATCAGCCCTCGCATCGACCCCGAAAGCCGTACTTGCGAGGTATTGATGCGGCTACACAGCGAGGACGGCCGAGTGCGTCCGGGAATGTTCGTTCGCGCATTCATCGCGGGCGAGATCTTGAACGATCGCCTCCTCGTGCCGCGCGCCGCCATTCTCACGCGGGACGGACGACCTCTGCTCTTCAAAGTCGTCGATGGCCGCTCCAAGTGGGTCTACGTCAGGCTGGGGGCCAGCAACGATCGTTCGTGGAAATCGATCGGGTATTGCAGGGCGGACCCCTGGATCCGGGGACCCCCGTCGTCATCTCCAATCATCTCACGCTCGCCCACGACGCGAAGATCAAGGTGAAGAAGAAGATCGCACCGCCCGACGCCTGGGCATCCTTCGATCGGGTGAAGTGATGCTGAAGGGAGCGATCCAAAGACCCATCGCGGTCAGCATGCTCTTTCTCGCCCTCATGTTGTTGGGCCTGATTTCCTACAAACGTCTTCCGGTGGACCTGCTTCCCTCGATCGTCTATCCACGCCTAACCGTCATAACCACCTATACCGACATCCCCGCGGAAGATCTGGAGCGTCTGGTGACCCGTCCCCTGGAGGAAGTGATCACCGCGTTGGCCGGGGTTCGGGGCGTGACTTCACGCACGCGCGAAGGAATCTCTGCGATCACGGTGGAGTACGAGTGGGGCACGGAGATGGACTTCGCGAATCTCCATCTGCGCGAGGCGGTCGATCGTGTCGCATTCCGGGACGACTTTCCCGAAGGCGCGGATCGGCCCTCGATCTGCGCTGGGATCCCACAGCACGTCCCATTTCCAATCTGGTCCTGCGAGCGGACGGACGGCGACTGCAAAATCTGACCGACTTCGCCGAGGAAGTGGTCAAACCGGCTCTGGAACAGGTCGACGGAGTGAGCCAGGCCGAGGTGATCGGGGGGGCGACGAGAGAAATTCTCGTGCAGCCGGATCCAAGAAAGCTCGCGGTCTACGGCATCAAGATCGAGGACATTCGCAATGCCTTGGCGCGCTCGAACGTGTCCTTTCCCGGAGGTCGAATTCGCCAGGGCCCTCTGCAGCTCTCATTGAGAATCGCGGGCGAGTACGAGAATCTGGATGAGATCGCGGCCACGGATATCACGCAGTCCGGCAGTGCGACCATCCGCATCGGCGACGTGGCGAAGGTGCTCGACACCACGAAGGAGCCCGAGGGCGCCGCGTTGTCGGGCAACGAGCAGGTGGTGGCGCTCCTCATCTACAAGGAGCCGGCCGCGAACACCATCCAGGTATCCAAGGAAGTGGACGAGAGCCTGGCCAACCTGCGCGGGGAGTACGGAGACTTCAAGTCCGAGTTCATCTACCGCGATGCCGACTACGTGAAGGAGAGCTTCCGTGGCTTGAGGAATTCGCTCTTGGCTGGCGCCATCTTGGCCTTTCTGGTGCTCTTCTTCTTCTTGCGCGACTTCCGCAGTCCGGTGGTGGTGGGAATCTCCATCCCCGTGTCCATCATCATCACCTTCGGCTTTCTCTACTTCAGCAAAGTAAACCTCAACCTCATGAGCTTGGGTGGTCTCTCCCTCGCCGCGGGGATGTTGGTGGACAACGCCATCGTCGTGCTGGAGAACATCAACCGGCATTTGAGGGAGAGACGGGGCGAAGGCGGCGCGGAGGCGAAGCCGCAGAGCATACCCGCCGCGCGCTACGACGCGCAAAGGCGCATGGTGGCCAATTGTTCGGCCAGCGGTACGACGGAGATGACGCGGCCGGTCATCGCGAGCACTCTCACCACCATCGCGGTGTTCTTCCCCGTGGTCTACGTGCCGGGGATCGCCGGGGCTTTCTTCCGTGACCAGGCGCTCACGGTCACTCTCTCGCTCATGGTTTCGGTTCTGGCCGCGCTGCTTCTGCAACCCGTTTTGGCCTCGAGGGTTTTGCGCGTCGCCACGCAGCCCAAGGGAATGTTTCGCGCCTTCGAGAACTCCTTCAACGCATTCCACGACATCTACCACCGCGCGCTCGAGGGAGCCCTGAGGCATCGTGGCTGGATGATTGTCGCGCTCCTTCTGTTCTTGGGCGGCTCGCTCCTGTACGGGGCCAATCTTCCGCGCACCTTCATGCCGAAGAGAAGCAGCGGGGACATGCGTCTTGACCTGGAGCTCCCCGCGGGGACTCCTCTACGCGAGACGGTGTCGATGACGGGCGATCTGGCTTCCTGGATCGAGAAGGACGAGGCGGTGAAGATCGTCTTTTCGCAGGTGGGAAGTACCGAGCATACCCTCAGTTCCCTGCAGGATTACACCGCGCCCAACACCGCGCGCCTGCGCATTCTGCTCAAGCCTTCGCGTGATTCGCAGCGCGAAGGACAACGCCTGGAGAACGAGATCAGCGCACATCTGAACTCCTACGACGGCGTGAACTTCGTTTTTCGGGAAGAGGGAATCGGTCTGGAAGAGGTGCTGTCAGCGGGCGGCGGCGGCTTCCAGATGGGCGTCGTGTCGGAGGACGCCTCCCTCGCGGTCGATACCGCCAACGAGCTGGCGAAGGAGCTGAAGGCGGTCAAGGGAC
The DNA here is from genome assembly GCA_963727455.1 of Candidatus Krumholzibacteriota bacterium. GTDB lineage: Bacteria > Krumholzibacteriota > Krumholzibacteriia > JAJRXK01 > JAJRXK01 > JAOZPE01. The sequence goes on from CAVSGG010000004.1 coordinate 84,628, forward strand.
TCAAGGACATACAAGTCGATCGAGTCTTGGGGAACCCCAACATCGTGGTGCGCTTGGACCGCGAAGCCATCCTCCGAAGCGGTCTCGACCCGCAGATGATCGCCACCGAACTGAAGAACCGGATCGCAGGCACCGAAGCCACGACTTTCAACGAGGTGGAGCAGCGGATCGACATCGCGGTTCGTTTCGACGAAAACACCCGCAAGGACCTTGATCAGGTGCTGCGAGACGCAATCCAGGTCGGCAACGGCAAGAGCGTGGCCCTCGCCTCGTTCTTGAGCATCAAGGAGGAGCGTCCGGTCCGGGAACTCGTGCGCAAGAATCAAAACCGCATGGTCACGGTCAGCGCCGATGTCGAGGGCCGCTCCCTGGACGATGTTTGGGACGAAGCGAATGCGATCGGCCAGAAATTGGTGGAAGGAAAGACGGTCAGACTCATCCAGAGCGGGGAACGGAGCGACCGTAACAAGTCGTTTCGCGACCTGGGCTGGGCCATGCTGCTAGCCGTGGTCCTGGTGTACATGATTCTGGCCGCGCAGTTCGAAAGCTTCTTGGATCCGCTTCTCATCGCGGCCATTCTGCCCATCGGTTTGGCCGGGGCCTTTTTGGCGATCGGAATTTCCGGCAACAGCCTCAACATGCTTTCGATCATCGGGGTGGTGGCGCTGATCGGAATTGCGGTGAACGATGCAATCGTGAAAGTCGACACCATTCAGCGCCTCCGGGAAGAGGGGATGGACGGCTACGAGGCGATCATGAGGGCAAGTTCGCTGCGCCTGCGTCCGATCATCATGACCAGCGTCACCACGGTACTCGGAATGCTCCCCATGGCCATCGGCCTGGGAAGCGGCGAACAACTGCAGCGTCCTCTCGCGGTAACGATCATCGGCGGGCTCACCCTGACCACCGCGCTCACGCTCTTTTACACCCCGATTTTGTACCAGATGGCGCACCACATCAGGGCGCAGAAGCGCTGAGTTTCGCACGAACGAGAGGCTGCTTTGACCCGCTTCTTCGTACGTCACCCCGTTACCACCTGGATGCTGTTTACGGCATTCGTGGTCATGGGCATCTATTCGCTTCCCAAGTTGAAGGTGGAAGCGATGCCCGAGGTGGCTTTGCCCAGCCTCACCGTGAGCACGAGCTGGAACGGAGCCTCCCCCAAGTCGATTCAGAGATCGATCACCCTGCCCATCGAGGAGGCGGTACGTAAGGTCAAGGGAGTCGAGAAGGTCGAGTCGACCTCGAGAATGGGCCAATCCACCGTGAAAGTGGAGTTCTCCCGCAACCGCGAACTCGACTTCGCCCGCCTGGACTTGAACGAACAGCTCGGATCGGTGAGGCGCAATCTGCCGCTGACCGCCACCCAACCGCAGATCGTGGCCTTCGTTCCCGAAGAAGTGCAGACCAAGGAGTTCTTCGTCTTCAGTCTGCAGTCGACACTCAGCGCGAACGAGCTACGGGAACGGGCCGAGACCTGGATTCTTCCCCAGGTATTGGCCGTCGATGGCGTGGCCGACGCGCAGGTGCGCGGAGGGGCGCGCAAGCTGCTGCGGATCACTCTCGACCGTACCAAACTGAACCTCTACGGAATCACGGCCGATGAGGTCTTTCGGGCGGTCTCTCAGCTGGACGATCTCTCCGGAGCGGGAACTATCGCCCAGTATGGTCTGGAGAAGTTGGTATCCCTGCGCGATCCGGTGACCATCGCGAAACTTCCTTCGGCGGTGGTGGCTCGCCGGGGCGGCCGCGAGTACACCCTGGGAATGCTGGGCAAGGTCACCCCGTCCTTCGAGGACCCCACCATTTTGGTGCGGACGAACGGCAAGAACGTGGTCGACGTGGTCGTGGAGAAACGCAGCGGGGCCAACACCGTCACCGTCAGCCGTAATCTCAAAAAGCAGCTTCCCGTCATCAAGTCGCGCGTGCCCTTCCCGGTAGACTATGAAGTCCAGACCGACCAGGGAAAAGAGCTGCAGGACAAGCTGGAAGATCTGGTGGTGCGCAGCATCATCATTCTGGTGGTGCTCTTTCTGCTCCTGGCGCTCAGCCTGAAGCAGATCCGCCTGACCGCCATCGTGATCGGCAGCATTCTCTTTTCCATCGTCATCTGTCTGAGCCTCTTCTACTTCTTCCACATTTCGGTGAATTTCATCACCATCAGCGGCCTCACCATCTGTTTCGGACTCCTGTTGGACAATCGCATTTTGGTGCTGGATTCCATTCACCGGCGACTGGAGGGCCTGGAACGCGCCACCGCGGCTGGCTCTCAGCCGGAAGGCGAAGCTGGAGATCGCAGCCCGCAACATCGTTGCCGGCACGCAGGAAGTGCTGTTTCCCGTGATGGCGACGACGCTCACCACCATGGTGGCATTCCTCTCGTTCATTTTTCTCTCCGGCCGCCTCGCTCTGTTCTACGTGCCCCTGGCGATCGCGGTCGCGATGGCCATGGGGGCCTCGCTCTTCGTGGCGTTCGGCTGGATCCCCATGGTGCTCAACCAGGGTTGGATCCGCTCGGTGGTGAAGAAGTCTCCCGAGGGTACGCGCGAGTGCGACGATGACGCGGAGCTGGACACCTTCGTGGAAGAGACCCCGGATCTGAGCGGAAAGCACGGCTTCTTCGAGACGATCGTGGAGTGGAACCAGCGCCTGTGGTGGATCATCGTCCCGCTGCTGGGGCTCCTGTTCTTCTACAGCTGGGGTATCTACGACAAGAAGGTGGACAAGGCCGGGTTCTTTCGCTTCCCAGACCCTCAGCAGATCCTGCTGTTCTTGCGCCTGCCGGCCGGGACGGAAATCGAAACCACCTCGGACATTCTGCAGAAATTCGAAGATGCCATCATGCCGGTGGCCGACGGGGTGCACGCGCGGGCGCGCTGCTTCGGAAGCATCGCATCATCGAGATCGACTTCGACGACGAGGTGGTGAAGACAGAGATTCCCCTGCGCTATCGAGCGGAGCTGGTGGCGGTGGCGGACCAGACCGCGGGGGCAACCGTCTTCATTCGTGGTTTCGCGGACACGCCCTACATCCGTGGAAACATCAGCGGATCGTCGGGCAACAGCCTCATCAAGATCACCGGCTACAACTCCTACAAACTGGATCAAATCGCCAACGACGCGCTCAAAGTCATCGAGAAACAGCGCCGCGTGCGAAACGCCCGCATTTCAACATCTTCCAGTTCCGGGCCACACCTCCCGAGGAGACGGTGATCACTCTCGACCGTGAACGACTCGCGAGCTACGAGTTGAGCGTCACGGGTTTGGTGGCGAGTCTGCGCCGGCTCATCGGAGTGGACATCCCCTGGTCGATGATGTTCGAGGGGAAGCAGGAGAGAGTCCTCCTGAGCTTCGACGACTCCGAGACGATGGACTACGAGACTCTCTCGCAAATCCTGATTCAAACTCCCAGCGGAGAGAAGGTGCGTCTGGGTGATCTCATCAGCATCCAGAAGGAGGACATTCCCGGAGACATCACGCGGGAGAATCAGCGCTACAGCGCCTTCGTCAACTGGGAGTACATCGGTACCGATCGCATGCGGCAGGCCTACATCAAGAAGGTGCTCGCGGGTCTGGACCTTCCCTACGGTTACGAGGCGGAGGAAAGTGAGCGGACTTTCTTCACCCAGGAGGAGGAGGAGGAACTCACCCTCACTCTGATTTTGGCCGCCGCTTTCATCTTCATGGTGATGGCCGCGCTCTTCGAGAGCGTCGCGCTTCCGTTCCTGGTGGCCTTCTCCATTCCCATGGGTCTGGTGGGGGTCGTACTCACCTATTGGAAGAGCAACACTCCCTTCGATTCCTCGGCCAGGATCGGACTGGTGCTCCTCTTCGGCATCGTGGTCAACAACGCCATTCTCCTGGTCAGCCGCTTTCGCCACGAGAGTAGCCTCATTCTCAAGGCC
>CAVSGG010000005.1:0-593537 GCA_963727455.1 Candidatus Krumholzibacteriota bacterium
CAACACTCCTGGCGCTGAATTCCACTTCGGCGCGAGTGCTCGCTTTACTTCAGCGTCACCATCCATACGTCACTCGTCTGATCGTAGCTCTCGATCACGACCACACTCCCATCGCGGGAGGCGGTCGCGCTATAGAAGCTGGGGTCGTTCTCCAGAAGAACGGTGGTTTTCTTGGTATCCGGGTCATAGAGCACGAGCTGCCGGTGGCCGTCGTCGAAGAAGAGGATTCCCAAGCCGCCAGTCATCCAACTGAAATTCGCCTTGCCGCTCGGGGCGATGCGGAATCGGCTGCCATCCTCACGGCGCAGGATCTCGTACTGTCCCGTCGCTAAGGTGCACAGGCCCAGATAGAGGTCGTCGGCTTCGGGCTTGCCCACGATGGCGAGGATGCGCTCGCCGTCGGGCGACCACTCCTGAGGCCAGGCCACCTCGCCGGGCCCGGGAGTCGGGACCTTTTTGAGAGTTTTGATCGGCCAGCTTTGGGGGTCTCCGGCGTCCAGAAGCACCGGAAGGTCATTCCCGGCTCCGAACAACCAGCTCAGCACCTGTTTGCCATCCGGAGACCAGTGGGCTCCGTCCGTCTGGGCATTGGGAATCGCCGAGAGCTGCCGCAACTGTGTGCCATCGGGATGGATCGACCACAGCTGGTAGCTCCCGCCACGATTCGAGTAGAAACTGATCCACTCGTCACCCGGAGACCAATTGGCTCCTCGGTCGCGGGCGATGTCGTTGGTGAGCTGCCGCCGGGCGCTGCCGTCGAGGCGCACCGTATAGAGATCTTCCTGGGGCAAACTCGAGCTGTAAGCGAGGAATTCGCCGTCGCGGGAGAGAGCCAGCTGCGACAAGGGGTTTGAAACGTGGAAGAAGTCCGTGCGGGGGGTGAGGCTTCGCCTGGCGGGATCGATGGAGCTGCGCTCGAGCCGGCCGTTGCCGGTGAACGAGGAGTAGGCGATGCGGTCGCCTCCTTTGGAAATCGAGAGCTTGCCGAGAAACGAGGTTCCCGTGGTCACCGCTCGCGGTTTGCCCTTGGGCTCTGCACTGCGGGGATCGACTTCGATTCGGAAGAGGTTGGGATAACCGTCGCGGTCGCTGATGAAGTAGATGCCCCCTCCCAAAGGGTCCCACACCGGGGACCAGTCGGTGGCCAGGTCATGGGTGACGAAGACCGGGGTCCCTCCCGAAGCTGCGATGGCCTGAATGTCGCGTTGCCCCTGCGCGGCGGCCCAGAAGGCGAGGTGTTTGCCGTCGGGTGACCAGCTGGCGTAGACCGCGTCACCGTCGTAGAGCTTCGTTTTCTTTCCGCTGGCAACTTCCACCACCCAGAGGGCGGAAATGCTGTTGCGTGCGTAGGGATTCGCGACGCGTTCCATGGTGTAGGCGATCTTGGAAGCGTCGGGGGACCAGGCCGGGTCGAAACCGGAATCGGTGAGACGCCGTGGAGATTCTCCGGTGGCCCCCATCAAGAAGATGCCGCCCTCGTCCCGGCTCGAGCAGAAGGCGATCTGTTCTCCGTCGGGCGACCAGGCCGGCGCGAAATCATCCGCGGGATTGCGGGTGAGATTGATGGGATTCGAACCGCCCACACGTTGCAGGAAGATCTCGCCGTCCTTCACGTAGAGGAGTTGCCGCCCGTCCGCTGAGAGCGCCGGCGCGGATTCGAGGCCCGGCAGATCGGTGAGTTGGGTGAGGGTGACACCACGATCCGCACCGCTCTCAGTATCCGCGCCCTTCTCTGAGTGCGAAACGACGAGAAAGCCTGCCAGGACCAGTATCACCAGGAGCAGGCTTCCCGCAACCCACTTCCAGCGGGAGCCGTGCGGGGTGGTCTGCGCCACCATGCTCGCTTCCAAAGTGAGTTCGCCCGAATCCAGCTCGCTCTTGAAATCTTCGAGCTCGTTGCGCACGTCCAGCGCGGTCTGGTAGCGCCGCGAGGGATCCTTGGCCAGACACCGTTTCAAAACACGGCTCAAGTGGCGCGGTAGGGCCGGATTCACCTCACTGGCCAAAGGAGGAGTGTCGCGCAGGATGGAGCTGAGCGTGGAGATGGTGGTCTCTCCGCTGAAGGGGCGCTTGCCGGTGGCCATCTCGTAGAGCACGACGCCCAAGGAGAAGATGTCCGAGCGCGCGTCCACCTCCTTGCCCTCCGCCTGCTCGGGCGACATGTAGGCGGCGGTGCCCAGAACCCTTCCCTCGCCGGTGACCATTTTCGAGGCCACGACGGTGGCCCCGACATCGCTCGCCTCCTCGCGCAACTTCGCCAGGCCGAAGTCGAGGACCTTCACGCGCCCCTCGCGATTGACCATGAGGTTGTCGGGCTTGAGGTCGCGGTGGAGAATCCCCTGCGCGTGGGCCGCAGCCAGAGCGTCGCTGAAGGGAATGGCGATTTCGAAAAATTGACGCAGCGTCATCCCGGCTGGGGTGATGAGGGAGCTCAGTGTCTTGCCCTCCACCAGCTCCATGGTGAGGAAGTGTTTCCCGGCGTCCTCCTCGATCGAATGCACGGTGACGATGTTGGGGTGGTTGAGAGCCGCGATGGCACGCGCCTCGCGCTCGAAACGCGCGCGGCGCTCGGGGTCCGACGCTAGGCTCTCAGGCAGGAGCTTGAGCGCGATCTCGCGGCCCAATTTGGTGTCGCGGGCACGGTAGACTTCTCCCATGCCGCCGGCCCCGATGCGCTCTTCGATTTCATAATGGGACAGTTTTTCCTGCATCGCAGGACTCTACGCGCAGAAAGGCGCGGGGACAAGAGCCTCTCAGCCCCGGGCGAGTGGGAGGGAAACACAGCGAGTATGCCCGGCTCTCCTGCTGCATCTCCTGGCTGCCCCGTGAGTTCCGCTATTGCTTTCCGGTGCGCTAAGCGCAAATCTCCGCTATAGTTGGGCCCAGAGAGGGCGATTTGCAGATGGCCACGAGACTACAGACGAGCTCCAAGACCCCCGCGTCCATCGACCGGAGCAAGTTGCCCCGGCACGTGGCCGTGATCATGGACGGCAACGGCCGCTGGGCCCGCAAACGCGCCATGCCACGAATTGCGGGTCATCGGGCGGGACGGCACGCGGTGCGCGAGGTCACGCGCAGCTGCGCCGAGCTGGGAATCGAGGCCCTCACCCTCTACACCTTCTCGGTGGAGAACTGGAAGCGGCCCAGCTACGAGGTGAAGGCTCTGTGGTCCTTCCTGGAAGAAGTGCTGCGCAGCGAGTTCCTCGAACTCGCCGAGAACAACATTCGGCTCATTGCCACCGGCGACCTTCGGCCCATTCCCGAGCCGGCGCGGCGCGCGCTGGAGAGGGCCCAGCTCGACCTGCGGGACAACTCGGGGATGATCCTCAACTTGGCGGTGAGTTACGGTTCGCGCAGCGAAATCGTGGAAGCGGCGCGCGGCTTCGCTCGCGACGTGGCGGAAGGGAAGTGCCGCCCCGAAGAGCTGGACGAGAAACTCTTCGGCCAGTATCTCTACGCGCCCGAATTGCCCGACCCCGATCTGTTGATTCGCACCAGCGGCGAGATGCGGCTGAGCAATTTTCTTTTATGGCAACTCGCCTACGCCGAGCTCTATGTGACCGATACCCTCTGGCCCGATTTCGGTCGTGATGAGCTAATGGCGGCCATTGCAGCGTACCAGACTCGGGACCGGCGTTTTGGCGCAGTCTGAGGCACGCGTGAGTCCCGGAGCCAAGGACCGCTCCGAGCTTCCGCTCCGCGTCTTGGCCGCGGCCCTGTTTCTTCCCTGCGCTTTCTTCATCACCCTGCACGGAGATCTGCAATTCCTCTTCCTGGTGGATGTGGTGGTGTTCACCGGGCTGTGGGAATTCTATGGGCTCCTGGAGACAAAGGGCTTTCATCCCGCACGCAAGATCGGGGTCTTTTGCGGCCTGGCCCTGAGCTGGTACGCCTATTTCCGCGGCGGAGTGTACCTGAACTTCCTGCTCTCGGCGGCGCTCTTGGTTCTGATGACCGTCGCTCTTGCCCGTCGCAGTGTGGAGCAGGCGGTTCTCCACATCTCTTCGACCATCTTCGGGGTTCTCTACGTGGGATGGCTCGGCAGCCACTTCGTGCTCTTGCGAGAGTTACCTCTTTTGGGAGGACTCGACTACCGCTTGGGCGCGAGCTTCGTGTTTCTCGCCGTCCTGCTGACTTGGTCCTGTGACAGCGGCGCTTACTTCGTGGGCCGGGCCATCGGGAGGCATCCGCTTCTGCCGCGGGTGAGCCCCAAGAAAACCTGGGAAGGAGCGGCCGGCGGAGTCCTGTTCAGCATGGTAGCCGGCGCGGTCGCGCACTTCACCTTCGCGTCGTATCTTGATCTTCCTGCTGCCTTGAGCCTGGCGGTGGTGGCCGCGATCGCCGGTGTTACGGGAGACCTGGTCGAGTCGCTCATGAAGCGCGATTCCCACGTGAAGGACTCCGCGGCTCTCATTCCTGGACACGGCGGTACCCTGGACCGCTTCGACAGTCTCTTGTTTTCGGTACCCCTGATCTACTACTTCCTGAAGTTCTTCGTGATCTGACGCCATGGCTATTCACCCTCGACCCCTCGTCCTTCTGGGTGCGACCGGTTCGATCGGTCAGAGCACCCTGGATCTCTTGCCGCGCTATCCTCAGCGCTTCGAGGTATTCGCGGCGTCGGCCAACACTCGGGGGAAGGAGCTGGCCGGGATCATCCGCGCCCACGGGGTGCAACGCTTCGCGCTGGTTGAGGAGAAGGCGCGCAAGGCCTTCGCGGAGGCCAACCCCGATCTGCGCGAAGGGCTGGCCGCGAGCGGCGGCGAGGGCATCCTTCAGCTTCTCGCAGAGGCCCCGGCTGACGCTCTCGTAGTGAATGGCCTGGTGGGGGCGGCGGGCCTTCAGCCCACCGTGGCGGCTCTCAGCCGCGGTCTGGACGTGGCTCTGGCCAACAAGGAAGCCCTCGTCGTGGGGGGAGAGCTCGTCCTGGAGGCGGCCCAGCGCGGGAAGGCGACCCTCTGGCCAGTGGACAGCGAGCATTCGGCCATCGCGCAGTGCCTGCGCGCGGCGGGTCCTTCCGAGTTGCGGCGGATCTGGCTCACCGCGTCGGGGGGGCCGTTTCGCGACACCCGACCCGAGGACCTGAAGAACGTGAGCCTGGAGCAGGTGCTGGATCATCCCAACTGGGACATGGGGCCGAAGATTACCGTGGACAGCGCCACCATGATGAATAAAGGCCTCGAAGTGATCGAGGCTAAATTACTCTTCGGACTTGAGTTACGAGACGTCCAGGTCGTTCTGCACCGCCAGTCCATCGTCCACAGCATGATCGAGCTTCAGGACGGTGCCTTCTTGGCCCAGCTGGGGACCCCCGACATGCGGCTTCCCATTCTTTATGCCCTCAGCGGGGGGGAGCACTGGGCCACGAATTTCCCCTCTCTGGATCCACTGAGCATGGGGAGTCTGGATTTCGAGGCCCCGGATTTGCGTCGCTACCCCTGTCTGGGCTTGGCCCGCGCCGCGGCCGAGGCCGGGGGCAGCGCCCCTCTGGTCCTCAACGCCGCCAACGAGGAGGCAGTGGCAGGACTCTTGCGGGGGGAGCTATCCTTTGTGGAGATCGCCCCTCTCATCGAGCGGGCGCTGCAGAGCCTGAGCGGCCCCGCCGCGGGCTCGATACCCGAAGCTTTGGAAAGAGACGCCGCAACGCGCCGCATGGTGCGTTCCTGGATCACGTCCTGACGGCTCGGCCTCATGCGGCCCGGCCGGGAAGGTACAGCACACGGTGGTGGCATGAATCTCGAGCAGATCCTGGCTTTTGTCTTCGTTCTCGGAGTGGTCGTCGTGATCCACGAGGGCGGGCACTTCCTCGTGGCCAAGTCGGTCGGGGTCTACGTGAAGACCTTCTCCGTGGGCTTTGGTCCCAAGCTCCTGCGCAGACGCTGGCGAGGAACCGAGTACGCCCTGTCCGCGGTTCCCTTCGGCGGCTACGTCAAGATGGCCGGCGAGGGCGCCATGGAGGAAATCCAGGACGCCGGGACGGGCGGTGAGGTCGACAGTGAAGGCGAGGTCATTCCGCCCGAGCAGTACTTCTCCAGCAAGTCGCCCTGGCAGCGTTTGGCGATCGTGGTCGCTGGGCCTCTGGCAAACCTGGTACTCGCCCTGCTGGTAACGGTAGGCCTGGTCTGGGTCGAAGGAGTTCCGGTGATCCCGATCACCGAGGTGGGAAAGGTGGTCGAAGATGGCCCCGCGGCGAAGGCTGGTCTGCAGAAGGGCGACGAGATCCTGAGCGTGGCGGGCCATAAGGTCACGACCTGGGACGGAGTGCTGGACGAAATCGTGCAGGAAACTCAGGCGGACCGCCTTCCTCTGAAACTCAGCTACGAACGTCAGGGCGAGACCAAGACTGCCGAACTCGTGCCAGTCAAGGACGAGGCGAGCGGACGCTGGCGCATCGGAATGGACTACCGCCACGATACGCGCGTGGGCACGGTGAAGAAGGATGGAGCAGCGTGGCGCGCGGGTCTACGTCGCGGAGACGTGATCGTGAGCATCAACGGCAAAGCGATGAAGGACTACGATCAGATTGCCAAGAAAGTGAACGAGAGCATCGGTGTGCCCTTGGAGATCGCCTGGACTCGCGACGGAAAGCCCTTCCACGCGACGGTGGTTCCTGAGGCGGCCGAGGTTCCCGTCGATTTCAAGAACGTCGAGACCGTGGGACGCATCTACTACGAACCCTACCGCGAGCGACGCGCGGTGAGTTTCGTGGAGGCTTCCAAACTGGGAGCCGCGGCCACCTGGAGAACCGTGGATCAGACCGCCACTTTCCTGGGGGTTCTTGTGAGCGGTGGCGCCTCGCGGGACGCGGTGAGCGGACCGGTACGCATCGCGCAGTTCGCAGGCCAAATGGTGGAGTGGGGCTTCGACTATCTCCTGGGATTTCTAGCCCTCTTCAGCGTCAACCTCTTTCTCTTGAACCTGCTGCCGATCCCGGTTTTGGACGGTGGTCATGCAGCCTTTATCACCTACGAGCTGATCACACGCCGGCGTGCCGACGAGCGCATTCAGGCCGTGGCGACCCAGGTGGGTTTCGTTCTTCTCCTCTTGCTCATGGCATACGTCATCACCATGGACGTCATCAAAGTGGCCAGCTGAGAGACGGTCGAAGCCCCTCTTTCAGGGTTTCGGCTTGGCCGCCTTGGGAGTGGGCGTCGTGGGGGGGCGCTCCTCGGTCGAGCTGCGCAGCGACTTCAACGGGGCACGAAGGCTATCCTGCAGGGCCTCGAAGAGAAATTGACCCCGACTCGGTTCCTTCCAGATCTCGTGAATCCGCCGGCTGAGGCCGGTGGTGTCGCTATGGGCCAGAAAGCTATCGAGTCGGGCCTGGGCACTATCGGGGTATTGTTCGGCAAGGATGCGAATCTCGGAGAGTTGGAGCAACTGCCCGAGCAGGGGCCGGTCCGCCGGGTCCAATTCCTTCTGCCGCTTCTCGGAGCATGCCGAGAGACCCAAGATGAGGGCCCACGCCACGAGGGCGAATCGAAACTGGTATGACGGCGTAACTTTCATGGTTGTCCTCATCTGCAGTTGGAACCTATAACAGCGGAAAGACTTTGGCTAGAAGCTAGCCGCATCACGGACCCCGGGTCCTCAGGAGCAGTAGAAGGTCTTGGCCGCCTTGTGTCGAAATTCCTTTTGCACGGTCGTTTGCGCGCTCATCACCGCTCTCATGCTGCTGGGTTTGGGGGCCGGTATCGCCAGAGCGGACGACGAACTCGACTACGGACTCGAGCAGAGGCTCGTAGCTTCGATCACGATCGAGGGCAACGAGAGCTTCGAGGAAGGGCGTCTCAAGGATTTGCTGCCCTTCGGCGAACCGCACTGGTACATGTTCCTGAGCTCGCCGCACTATACGGAGGATCTCCTCCTGCTCGGGGTGGACGCCATCCGCAACTTCTATCGTTCGCAAGGTTTCCATTCCGCGACCGTGGAAGGGAACGCGAAAGAGCGCGATTCCCGTCATGGCGACAAGATCGTGATCAGCATCGTGGAAGGTCCACGCACGCTCATTTCGAGCATCCGCTTCACCGGAAATTCTCCCCTGGACGAAGAGAAGCTGCGCGCGCGCTTGATACACTCGGAAGGCAGCCCTGCGCCTTACTTAAAATCTGCCTACGGCCGTGATGTCTATGCGCTGCGCTCGGCGCACCTGGCCCGGGGCTTCCTCGGCGCCAAGATCCGCTTCGACATGGACGAAAACGATGACAAGGTTGCGCTCACCTTCCACATCGATACCGGCCCCCCTTACCACATCGAGCGCATCGACGTTGTCGGGAACAAGGACGTCAAAGGAGAGCTGATTCGCCGCGAGTTCCGCTTTGCCCCGGGGGACATCTTCGATCTGGAAAAGATCGTTCGCACCGAATCGGACTTGCTGGAAACCGGTTGGTTTCGGGACGTCGGCTTCACTCCGGTCGACCTGGATACTCTGGCCTCCACCTGTGCTCTGAAGCTCCATGTGGTGGAGAGGAGTAGCGGCTACTACGAGGTCGGTGTCGGTGCCGGCGACAACGATCAAGCGAGGCTCACCGCCGCCTGGGGTGACCGGAACGTATTCCGCAGCGGCAAGGGTCTCAACGCGAAGGTCCGTTTGTTGTGGGGGCTGGAGGACATCCTCGACATCGACCGACGCATCGTTTTCGACCATCGGGAAGAACTCAACTACGTGCACCGAAGGCTCTTCGGGAGTCGCTACACCATGACTCTCAGCGGCTTCTTCGATCGGGAGAGCCGCGGTTCCTCCGGTGTGGCGGTAGAGAAACTCGGTCTGCTGGGAAGCACGACGCTTTGGCGCTACCGAGCGCGGAGTCTCGAGCTGGAACTCTCGCACGAACGCGTACGCAAGGTTCTGCTCTCGCAGGTGAAGGACTTGAGCGCCTCGGATGGGATTCCCTCGCAAATTCAGACCGGGAATTCCACCACGAACTCGCTTCTTCTGCTGTGGACTCGGGACACCCGCAACAGTCTGTTCGAGCCGACGGACGGGAGCCTTCGGCAGGTTCTGTGGCAGACGGCCGGAGGTCCCGTATTCGGCGGTAGCAATTCCTTCCACAAGGCGGTCGGCACCTGGTCCGGGTTCTTCGGACACGAGGATGGAAGCGTTCTCGCGGTGCGCATGCAGGCGGGCTGGGCCACTCCATGGGACAAGAGCGCGGGGAAAGGGGTGCTCGGAGTCCCCCTGGAAAATCGCTTTTTCGCAGGCGGCCAGCGTAGCGTGCGCGGCTACCGAGAAAACAGTCTGGGTCCCAGGCTCACCCAGCAGGACCAAGAGCTGGTCCTGGATGATCGCTTTCTCCTGAATCACCCGGCGGCGGGGGGCGACGCGCTGCTGGTTCTCAACGCCGAGCTGAGATTGCCTCTCCCCCTGCTCTCCCGCTGGGGTTTCGGCTTGATTCTCTTTGCCGACGGAGGGAACGTCTGGGAGGACTGGTCGAAGGTGAAGTGGAAGGACTTTCGCCTGAGCTCAGATCCCGAAGGGAACAATCCCACGACCATTTACGACTTTCGAACCGGCGTGGGATTCGGTTTCTTGTACCACACGCCGGTTGGTCCGCTCCGTCTCGAATACGGTCTGCCGCAAAAGCGCGTCAAACTAGTCGGCGAGGACGGCTCCACCGAAATCGACCCGCAGCACATTTGGCACTTCAGTCTGGGATTCGCGTTCTAAGACCATGTGGGTGAAGACGACACGGATCACTCTCCTGGTGGGACTGTTGCTTGCGGTGACGGTGTTGTCCTGGCTTGCGGCGCATCCCGGACTCTACTCCGGGCACATCTCGCGCATCATAACCCAGAATTTGTTGCGCCAGACCGGCGCTTCCTTCCGCTACGAAACGCTCGAAGGCAACGCGCTGGGCGACCTGAGGCTCCTCGGCGTCGATCTGAGCTGGCAAGGGCTCGATGGGAGTTTCGCCTACTTGCAGGCGGATACACTCGAAGTTTCCTACGACCTGTCCGAGCTCTTCAAAGGTCGGGTGCACCTATACCGTCTGGCCATGCTCTCGGCGCGCGGAATGATTCGGCGGCACCATTTGGACGCGCCGGTCGAAAAGCAACGGCGCGGTCCCCCCGAGCTGCCCAAGCTGGCAGTGGAGGAGGGTGTCCTGCGTGGGCTCGACCTCCGCATCATTCAGAGCGACGGGAGCGAGGACCATCTGCAGGACTTGGGCTGGTGGGGAAGCGTCCGGACGCGCAAGAAGAAGCTCATCGTAGACACCAGGGCGCTGAGCGGAAGCTGGCCACAAAGGAACTTCAAAGTGCGTTCGGTTTGGGGGCGCGCCGCGGTCTCGCCCACGGGGATTACGGTGGCCAATCTCAGGGTGGCGACCGACTCCACCCGCGTGCAGGTCAATGGAGATTGGAGTAAGGAAGAGGGCCCCAATCTCAAAGTCGACGTGGACCGCTTCTGCTTGAGTGAGGTTCTCGATCTCCTGGGCAAGCCCAGCCCTATCGTGGTCGACTTGAGCGGGAACGCCACGGTGGTGGGCTTCTCGCCCCTTGCCGTGAACGGTCAGGTCTCGGGAATGGTCGATCACTATTCTCTGACCGACACCAAGTTCGGCCTGGTGGCCGACGGCTCGAACATTCAGCTCACGCGCGCGAACGGTCTCATCTTCGGGGCGCCGGTCAATGTGCACGGGAGTGTGGACGCCAGCACCGGCGAGCTTGCGCTGCAGGGTCGGGTAGAAAATCTGGACTTGAGCCGGCCCTGGACCACCACGGACACCGAATGGCCCCCATCGAAGCTGAGCGGAAGCGTCGAGCTGAGAGTCTTCGCCAAGGCACCGGTCAGGGTCGATCTCGCGGCAGAAGGTCTTCATGGGCAGATCGCGGAGCTACCGGTCGACTCATTGAGCGGGAAACTCCAATTTCGCGAGAATCGCGGCGCTCGCTTCGATGCCTTGCGCGTTCTCGTCCACCGCACCTGGATCGAGGGATCGGGCACTCTCGACTCGCTCAACGTGCTCGATCTGCCGTTCACCGCGCGAGCATCGGATCTCGCCTCCTGGCGCAGCGCCTACGCGCTGCCCTGGGAGCATTCGGGAAGCCTGAGCGCTCAGGGACGTTTCTTCGGACCCATCGATGCGCCGAGCTTGCAGATCGAAGGCGAGCTGGATTCCCTCTCGGGTTTTCGCATGTCGGGCCGGGGCATCCGTGCTCGCTTCAAAGTGAGTCCGTGGAACAATCTCGGAAAGGTAGACGGAGAGGTAGAGGCTGCGGAGTTTCGCTTGGGGGGCGTACGCCTTGGCAGCTTGAAGGGCCAATTCCAGCGCGACTTTCCCTCCATCACCGTTCCTCAGCTGGAGGTCTCCGAAGGGGACTCGGTGCTGAGTCTGAGCGGGAAGGTCGAGCAAGAGGGAGGGAGGGCTCTACTCTCGATCGCCTCGGCCAGCTTCGATCTCGGCCCGAGAAAATGGACTCTATCCGCAACCGGGTGAACTCGAGCTCGGCAAGGGTTGGGTCCGTAGTCACGGACTCAGCGTCCGTTCCGCCTCAGGTGGTTGGACGATCCGCGGCGGCGTGGACAGTCTGGGAATCATGGATCTTCGGGTCGATCTCATGGATGGCGATTTGGGGCTGCTTCCGCACCTCGGGATCGGTCCCTCGGATCTGGAGGGAACCCTCGAGGGACACGTGGTTCTGCAGGGCAAGCGTGAGGATCCCGACCTGACGATTGACGTGAGGGGAAAACAACTCACCGGTTTTGGAAGGCGGGTCGATCGCTTGCGGCTGCAGACTGCGGTGCATGGTTCCCAGGTCGCATTGGATTCACTTCAGTTGCGCTCGCCGCAGGGAGAACTGTCCCTCAAGGGATCCCTGGAACTGCTTCGGGACGACGCCCTGCCCTGGCTGGCACGGAATCCCGAGCGCTGGCGGGAGCTACTTGCACCGGCGCAGCCCGATTTGGTCCTGGCCTTCCACGATCTGAACGGCCGCTACTGGATGGAGCCGCTGGCCAAGGACGAGGACATGGGCAGGATCACCGCGGCGGTCTCCATTCAAGGAACTCTGGAGCGGCCGCTCATCCAAGGGGAAGGACAGATCACCAATTTGGTCAGTGGAGGGGGGACGCTCGTCTTTCCTACGCTGCGATCACGGATCGAGTCGGATGGAGAGAGCCTGCAGCTCCGTCACGGGAGCATCCTAACCCCCGACCCCTGGCTGCGCTTCAACGTGATGTTGCCCCTGAGACTCTCGGCGGTTCGTGCGCCCCAGTGGGCGGGCTCGGAAGGGGCCGAAGTCGAGCTCACTTCCGACGGAGAAGTGGAGCTGCGGCGCCTCGGACCCATCCTGCCCATGCTGAGCGAGATTTCCGGGAAAGCGGAGCTGCTGTACCGGGCTCGCGGTTCGATGGACCACCCCAAGATCGAGGGCTATCTGCGCGTGCACGACGGGATTGCGCAGCTCGAGGGCAGCCTGGAGCGGCTCCGGGAGATCGAAATCGACGCCCCGATTCAGGACGGGGTCATGAAGATCCAGAAGTGCACCGCTCGCGAGGGGCTCAAGGGAACCGTAAGCGCAACGGGTACGGTGCAGTTTGACGGACTCCTTCCCGACGACATCCAGATGGACATCCAGGCCGATCGATTTCTCTTTGCCTCCATTCTTCACCTGCGCGCGCTGCTGCGCACCAACGATCTCCACATGAGTCTGAAGCGCCCTGCGCCTCACCTAGCCCGCAGGCCATATTTCAGTGGAACGATCGACGTGATCAAGGCGCGCTACACCGGTGAATTCGACAACAAGGGTGGGGGAGAGGCGTTGGGCGCCACCACCGCGCCCGCCTGGCTGGCCAATCTTCACCTCCGGGCGCCTCGCACCGCGCGCGTACAAAATCGTACGGCCGAACTGCTGCTGGACGGGGATGGAGATCTGGTGCGAGATCTGGACGGTCTCCACTTCTACGGACAGGTGGAGATTCCCCAGGGCCGTGTCCCCATCTTCAACAACGACTTCAACATAGAGCGAGGTACCCTGGACTACAGCCGGGCGCGCGGCCTGGAGCCGTCCGTGGATATCGTCGCCAAGACCCGGGTGCGAGATTTTCGTTATGAGGGCTCCAATAACGCGGATTTGGAGGAGATCACCGTATATTTGACGGGGACCTTCTCGAACCTCCACACTCGCTTCGAGAGCGCGAGCGGCTACGACGAGGAACGGATCATTCGACTCTTGGCTGGCATCAGCGAGCAGTCCGGAGGCAGCGCGCTGGCCGATACCGGCTTCAAGGCCGGTCTGAACTTCATCGAGCGATCCATCGCGCAGGAAATCCACGGAATCGATACTCTGGATATCGAAACCGAATCCGCCTCGATTTCCGAGGCGCAGAGGATGCGGGTGGCGGTGGGAAAGTACATTTCCCCCGATCTGTACCTGCGTTACAGCCAGGGTGTTTCCATTACGGAGCGCGCTTTGTTTCTTGAATACCAGATGAATCGCCGTTTACGTCTCTCGTCGGAGTTTGGCACAGGTCTGCGGAGCGGAGCTCCCACGACTACCTTCAACGTAGACTTGAAGTATCGAGTCGAGTACTGATGAGCGGACACCCCTTCTAGCCCACGCGAGAGAATGAAAACTCGACTTCCTACGGCAGTTCGTTTGATGGCGGTGTCGGCCTGCTTGCTCTCGATTTGGGCTGGGATCGCTGACGCGCGCAACAAAGTGCAGTACGACAACTTCCACTGGCAGGTGCTCAATACTCCGCATTTCGAGATCTTCTTCTACGAAGGCGAGGAGAACCTGGCCGCGCGCGCGTCGGTCATCGCGGAAGACGCCTATCTGAGATTGAGTGGGGTCTTTCAACACGAATTTCAGAAGCAAATTCCGTTCATCCTCTACGCATCGCACAACGACTTCCAACAGACCAACATCAGCGACGAACTCATCGGAGAATCCACCGGAGGATTCTCCGAGCCACTGCGCAATCGTGTGGTGCTGCCCTACCCCGGCGACAACGAGGCTTTCGTTCACGTGATCAACCACGAATTGGTTCACGTGTTCATGTTCGATCTGGCCTACAAGAGCACCGCCTCCGGTGCCGCGCGCAGAGCGCTCTTTCCCATCGACGTCTGGTTCGCCGAAGGAGCGGCCGAGTTCTTCTCCACTCCCGATGGCTGGGACAAGACCACGGATATGTGGATGAGGGACGGCACGATCTACGATTGGATTGCACCGCTCGACAGGATCCACTACGGCTATCAGGTCTACCGGGAAGGGCAGGCGGCGCTGCGCTACATGGCGCTAACCTACGGTCACGAAAAGGTCGTGGAGTTCTTCAAGGAAGTGGGAAAGGTACGTAACGTCGACCGCGCGCTGGAGATGACGATTGGTCTCAACACCCGCCAATTCTCCGCCGAGTGGGTGAAGTGGCTGAAACACAACTATTGGCCCACCTATCAGGACAAGAAGGAAGCTTCGAAGATCGGCCGCCGGATGACCGATCATGCCAAGGACGGCTACTACTTTGCCCAGCAACCGGCCATTTCACCCGACGGCAACGTCATTGCCTTCTTCAGCGATCGCGAAGGATTCGTGAAGCTCTTCCTGATGGACCTGGTCGACAAGACCATTCTCTCCACCCTGGCTACCGGCTATCGAAGCGATCGTTTCCTCAGCTTCCATTCCTACGACAGCGGCATCAGTTTCGATCCAGCTGGGGGGCGCCTGGCCTTGGTTGCCAAGAGCGGAGGGCGCGAAACCCTCTATATCCTGCGAGTGCCGGACGGCAAGATCCTCCAGCACATCAGGCTTCCGGTGGACATCGCACGGAGTCCTTCCTGGTCGCCCACTGAAGACGAAGTCGTCGTGGTGGGGAGCAAGGATGGCCGTACCGATCTCATGCTGGTCGACTTGAAGAGCGAATCGATCCGGCAAATTACCCACGATCTTTCTAGCGAGTTTTCCCCCTCGTGGATGCCTGACGGCAAGAGCATCGTGTACTCCGCGTCGCCCAATCCGGTGATCGACGTCGGCATCAAGAAGGACAAAGACGGACACGAGCACATGACTTTGGTCGACTTCTTCAACCGGCAGAATGTCGCCCAGCAGAAGACCAGCCGCGACCTCTTCCTCTTGGATCTGGCGAGCGGCGAAAGCCACAAGCTTCTGTCGACTCCGGGCGACGATTCCGCCCCGGTCGCGGTGGATGACGAGCACATCATCTTCGTGAGCGACGTGAGCGGGATCTCCAATCTGTATTTCTACGACATGTTGAGCCAGACGATGCACCG
Source organism: Candidatus Krumholzibacteriota bacterium (assembly GCA_963727455.1). Lineage (GTDB taxonomy): Bacteria > Krumholzibacteriota > Krumholzibacteriia > JAJRXK01 > JAJRXK01 > JAOZPE01. The sequence goes on from CAVSGG010000005.1 coordinate 15,231, forward strand.
CTTCACCGACGTGCTCACCGGGATCTTCCAGCCTTCCTTCAGCCGGGCAGCCGATCGCTTGGTATTCGCGGCCTTTTCCAACGGTGGCTACGACATCTTCGAGCTGGAGAACCTCACGAAGTACGTGAAAGAGAACAGCTACCAGGATCCAATTCCCCTGCCCCCGGTCGACGAGTCGAAGATGGATTTGACGGCGAACTCCGCGCCGGACTCCTCGCTGAGCAGCCCTCCGCTCACCGTGGGGGACTTGCTCTCGGACCAATCCGTCCCTCGCGAACCCGACAAGCCGCCGCCGGGCGCGCCGGGGCCGAAGCCCGAAGCGCGAGCGGAAGCCGAGCACGAACCGGGGCGCGAGTCCCTCAGTGACAAACCGGTGGGGACGATCACCAAGTACAAGCCGCGATTCAGTCTGGACCCTCTGGGGAGCGGTAGCATCGGGGGAGTTTACTATTCCTCCGGGCTGGGACTGGGGTTCGCGAACATCATCAGTCTCAGCGATCTTTTGGGAAACCACCGGATCCAGTTCCTGGTGAACTTCTACGGATCTCTGAAGGACAGCGATCTCGCGGCGAGCTACTTCTACCTGAAGCGGCGGGTCAACCTCGGCTTCGGGATCTTCCACTACAAGAATTTCTTCAACAGCAACTATACCACTCTGGGTGAAGTCTTCGACCGGAGCCGACTCTTTAGCGAACGCAACTACGGTTTCTTCGGCATCGCGAGTCGGCCGTTCTCGACTTTCGATCGCCTCGATTTCGAAGTTCAGGCCTTCGTTGCGGATCGTACCTTCTACGAATTGGATCCTCTGAGCGGTTACTATTTCGAGACTTCTCATACCAAAGCGCAGCTGATTCAGCCGAGTCTCTCCCTCGTTCACGACTCGGCCTTCTACGGTCCCAATGGTCCCCTCACCGGTAGCCGCTGGACCCTGAACTTCTCCCCGGCGATCCCGCTGGGAAGCGATGGGCTCGATCGTGTCACGGGCTTCGCGGACTATCGCAAATACATTCACTTCGGCAAGGGAAACGCAATTGCCACGCGCTTCACCGGAGCCTACAGCAATGGGAGCGATCCCAACGCTTTCGTGCTGGGAGGGCCCTTCACCCTGAGAGGATGGGACACCTTCGATTTCGAAAAGGGAGTGGAAACCAATGACCAGGTATTTCAGCATCTGGTGGGACGCAGGATGCTGCTCATGAATCTGGAGTACCGCTTCCCCGCGATCGATGCGATCTTCTTTGGATGGCCGGGGCGCTTCGGCATCGGCGGGATTGGCGGTGTCGTCTTCTTCGACACAGGCAGCGCGTTCGATGCCAGCTTCAAACCTTTCGGAAAGACCAGCAATGGCAACTTCCGTCTGCGCGACCTCAAAGCCGACTACGGATTGGGAATGCGCGTGAGTTTCCTCGGTCTTCCGTTCAAGTTCGACTGGGCATGGAAAACCGATTTCGCCCACACCTACGGCAACATGCAATTCACCTTCTCGATAGGACCGGAGTTCTAGACCCTCCGATGCTTCAAGGTCTCAATCCAGAACAACGACAGGCGGTCGTCAATACCAGGGGCCCCATGTTGGTCATTGCCGGTGCCGGCAGTGGCAAGACGCGGGTGCTCACTACTCGCATCGCCTACCTCATCAAGGAGGAAGGTGTCCGACCGGAGAACATCTTGGCGTTCACCTTCACGAACAAAGCGGCGCGCGAAATGCGCGAACGCGTGGAGGTTCTGACCCACGAAGGCAGACAGGCCTGGATCGGAACCTTCCACGCGACAGGAGTTCGTATTTTGCGGAGAGAGGCGGAGCGCCTGGGATACTCGCGCGAATTCAGCATCTACGACGCAGACGACAGTCGCGCGGTGATCAGGGCGATCCTGAAGAAGCGCCATGCCGACCCCAAGGAATTCACTCCAAGAGCCGTCGCCGTCGCAATCAGTCATTTCAAGAACCAATCGGTGAAACCGAGCGAGGCTAAAGAACGTGCAATGACGGGCTGGGAAGAGCGCATGGCGCAGGTCTATGCGGAGTACGAACGCGGGCTACGAGCGAATCAGGCCATGGATTTCGACGATCTCATCGCGCGCACCGTCGAGCTCTTCGAGACCCACAAGGACGTACAAGAGCGCTATGCGGAACGATTTCACTACGTGCTCGTCGATGAGTTCCAAGACACCAACCCACTGCAACTCATCCTGACCAAGGCCCTCAGCGCCCAGTGGGAGAACCTCTTCGCGGTCGGGGACGACGATCAGGCCATCTATTCCTGGCGAGGCGCGACGGTGGAGAACATGCTCTCGTTCGAGCAGTATTTCCCCGGTGCCAAGGTCGTGCGTCTCGAGCAGAACTATCGCTCCACTGGAATCATCCTGCGGGCGGCGAACGAAGTCATCGCTCACAATCATAAACGCCGCGGCAAGAAACTGTGGACCGAGGCAGCCGACGGCCAAGCCCTGGAGCTGTGGTGGGTGGACGACGAGGAGGACGAGGGGACGGCGATCGAAACTCGCATCCGAGCGCTGGAGAGTGAGGAAGGCTACCGTCGGCGGGACTGTGTCATTCTGTATCGAACGAATGCGCAGAGTCGCGCGCTGGAGGATGCCCTGCGTCGAGCGGGACTCCCCTACCAGATTGTCGGTGGCACGCGCTTCTACGAACGGCGTGAAGTGCGCGATATCCTGGCCTATCTCAAGCTCGCCATCAATCCCTCGGATCAGGTCAGTTTGGAGCGGGTGATCAACGTCCCGCGTCGAGGGATCGGCAAGAAGAGCGTGGAGAGGCTCTTTCAGGCCGCTGCCACCCACAATCTCTCGCCCTTGCAATTCTGTGAAATGCATCCCCAGCTCCTGGCTCAGGTGTGCGGCAGGGGAGCTTCGCGCATCGAGAGGTTCGTCTCGCTCATGACTGATTTGCGCCGTGCGGCGGAAAGCACGGACGCGGCGAAAGTGATAGAAGAGGTCTTCAAGGCCACGAAATACATCGAGTGGCTGCACGACGATGATTCTTCGACTGCCGACGACCGGGAGGAGAACGTGCGAGAGCTACTCCATGCCGCGGAAACCTTCGTGGCGGAGAGCGACGAAGGACGGCTGTTCGACTTCCTCGAGTCGGTCGCACTTTTGGCGGAGGTCGATCGCATGGACGCGGCGGGCGACATGGTGACCTTGATGACCATGCACAATGCCAAGGGACTCGAGTACCCCGTGGTGTTCGTGGCCGGTTGTGAAGAGAATCTTCTCCCACACGCCAACAGCATCGAGGAAGAGGACAAGCTGGAGGAGGAGAGGCGGCTCTTCTACGTGGCGCTGACCCGCGCGCGTAAGCGTGTGTTCTTGAGCGCAGCTGCATTCCGCCGGCGCTTCGGCGGATCCGAACCGGCATATCCCAGCCGCTTCTTGAGCGAACTTCCGGCCGAGATCGTGGACGAGAAGGGAGACCGCGTCCGGCAGGACGAGTCACTGGTATGGAATCGGCGGAGCCGGACTCTCCGCCTCTTCGGCGAGGAGGCGGGCGAGGCCTCAGGTTTCGGGACCCCCAAGCCCCGCCGCTCCTCCAGGCGCAAGCCCTCCGTTCCTTCGGGCGATAGCGCCTACGGAGCCGAGGCTTTTCTGAAGAGCAGGGCAAAGCAGCGGGCGCGGCAGAAGGACGCTCACGGCTTTCAGGACCACGAGCTGAGCCAGGAGGAGCTCGTATTCGAGGTCGGACAGCGTGTTCGCCACCAGGCGCTGGGCGAGGGCACCATCACCGAGGTCGAGGGCTTCGGCGAATTGACGCGGCTCACGATCGAGTTTGGAGAGAGCGGACGTAAGCGCGTCCTTGCCCACTATGCAAAGCTCGAGCTTCTGAGCGAAGACGGCGACCTGCCTTTTTAGCCGCCACCTGAGGCGGGCTCAGCGCACGAGAATTACGCGCTGGCTCCTGGAACCGGCGTCGGTCTTGATGCGCAGGAAATAGAGACCGCTCGAAACCGGCGTTCCGTTGCCGTCGCGTCCGTCCCAAGTAAGAGTAACCGGTCCCGGAGCCACCATTCCCGAGCGCAGAACTCTGAGCCTGCGCCCGGCGACGTCGTAGACCTTTACGCTCATGGAAGCATCCCGCTGCGCGAAGGCCGGCACTTTGAAGCGTGCCCCGGAAGAGACCACGTAGGGGTTGGGATAGCCAGCCTCGAAGGAGATACCACCCGGAGTAGAAGAGACGGGCGCCGTATCCGCATAGATGAGGAAGTCTTCGTCAGGATCGACTTTGACGGAGGCCACTTCAGCTCCTACGGGGAGGGTGGTATTCACCGTGGCGTCATCCGTCCACACCCAATAGTCGCTGCTGTCCCCCGCCGCGGTATAGACCCGCACCGGTACCGGTAAACGGAACGAGTTCGCCGGATCCTGGGTCAAAGTCAGGAGGAGATCCTCCCCCTGGGGCAGCCAACGGGTCCGGAGATGACACACATCCGCCCGGTACAGCCAGGGCTGGAAAAACCAGTCCAGAGAACCCCCGTAGACCGCTTCGGCGTGAGCTTGGAAATCGCTACTCGAGACGTGAGAGAATCTCAATGTGGGATCGGTAACGTACTCCCTCATCGACTGCAGGAGTTTCTCCCTACCCATCCCGGGGAAGCGCTCTTCGAAGACCTCGCGCAGCATGTGAAGGACCATCGCGCCCTTTTTGTAGCTGACGGAGCCGAAAAGATCTTCGACGGGCGGATCGACCATGGAATGATCGAAGGAATCCATGTAGTCGTAGAAGCGAAGTTGACGGAACCTGCGGCCGATCGCCTGGCCGTAGCGGTGCTCGATCCAGAGCACCTCGCAGTACGAAGCGAAACCCTCGTTCAGCCAGATTTCTCCCCAACGCTCGACTCGCACGCAATCTCCGAACCACTGGTGAGAGAGCTCGTGAGCGACCACCCATTCCCAGAGCGGTCCCCCGGTGATCGCGTTGATGGCGGTGGTCACGTAATTCTGACTCATGCTGGAGCAGGTGGCGTGTTCCATGCCGCCACCCCATTTGAACATGGCCATTCCGTAACGCTGATTGGCGAAGGGGTAGGGGCCGAAGATCGAATCGAAGTATTCCACTAGCTCGGGGGTCATTCCCCATGAGAATTTCGATTCTCCCAGCCAATCAATTGCTCCGGGAGTCTCCGGCTTGGCGATGTAGTACTCCACCGGCATCTCGACGGGCTGACCTGTTCCGTAGTCGGTGACCCGGGCCGTATCGCTGTAGAAGTTGTAATCGGAGATTGCAAGCGAGAAGAGATACGCGGGGATCGGCGTGCTCATCTCGACGTCGGTTCGTCTCAATCCTCCAGGGAGAGGCGTTTCCACGATGCGGGATCGGTCCGTTCCCGGAACCACCACCATCAGCGAATCGGGACAGGTGATGTGCACGGAAAATGTGGCTGCATCGTAGGGCGTATCATGGCAGGGCCACCAAGAACGCGCAGACTTCGGCTCGCTCAAAGTCTGGATGATCGGCTTCCCCGGGAAGGTCCCGCGATTGAACTGAGCGAGTTCGAACCCCATGAAGCCGAAGGATACGGGCTGACCGCGGTAGCGCACGGTGATGGTCGTGGAGTCGCCTGCGGCCAAGGTGGAGGAGAGGGGTACGGTCAGGGTTTCGGCGGAATGAGTGAAGCTGACCGAAACTCCCTTTACGGCGGTGTCTTCCACCAGGATTCCCTCGGAGAAAAGGTCGAGATCGATCTCATCCAGCGGGGCCAGAGCGGTCAGATGCACTTTCACCAGACCGTGGAGAGAATCGACGACGTCGCTCACCTGAAGAGAGATCTCGTAGCGGGTGACGTCCATGGGACGATCATCCCGCTGCAGCGGGGTTGATCGGTCGAGTTTGCCCGAAGCCAGTGGGGGAACGGGCAAATCCAGTCGGGCGGAGGGCTTGTCCAGCGAGTAAAATGCAGCATCGGGATCGCGGAAAGCCTCTGGGCGAGAATCCACGGAAGTAGATTCGCTCTTTGCGGCATCGAGGAATTGGGGCGAAAATGTCAGGGTGACGGCAGCCACCAGCGCAACGAGCCCCACCTTTGATGCGTAGTCCGAGAATCTCGTCATAGGCTTCCTAACTTCGTACTCACTCTCATGCCGAACGCCCGGTGAGGATAAGCAATGAGCCCACGCGATTCAACGACTCACCAGCTCCCTTCGAAGCTGAGCTTTCCCTTCTTCGTCCTGTGCCTGCTCCTGAGCGCCTGCGCGAGTCAAATTGCGTCCGGGCCGGCCTGGCCGGACGGGGAATCGTCTTCTCCGGAAGTGAGCCAGGAGAAACTCGAGTCCCTCCTGGAACCGCGACCGCCGGCGGAATACTGGTGGAATCAGCCGAAGGAGAAGCTGCCGCGACTATTGGGAGGGAAGTACCTGGACCCGCGAGATAGCTTGGGGTTTGCCGGCTTCCGTCAGCTCCCCGAGGAAGAGCAGCGCGCCCGCCGGCAGAGCGCCACGAAACACCTCAACAAGGCACTGGCCCTGGGCGTGAACAATGTGGCGCTCAATGATTACGCGACCGGCGTAGGACTGTGTCCCTACTATCCCGAGATCTGGCTTCACTACGCGGAAATTGAGATCCAGATGGGAAACTACACCACGAGCCGCTACCTCCTGCAAGGCGTGGAGCGAAGCCTGCGCTTTGTCTCGGGCAAGGGGCAGCAGAAAGAAGTCGCGGCGGACTTTTATTATCTGGATGCTCTCGCCTCTTACAACCTGGGAGAGAAGGACAGGGCACTGGAGTCGGTCCAGAACAGCCTCACTTTGAGGGGTGGAAATCTGGACGCTCGTTTGCTCAAGGCTCGCTGCCTCACGGATCTCGAGCGTTACGACGAAGCGCGAAGGGAACTGTCTGCCTTCGAGTTTGGAACGCCCTACTACGCCCAGGCGCAGGCGGTGCGCGGCGTTCTGGAGATGGATGTGGGCGATTTGAAGAAGGCAGGGCGCGCGTTCTCCGAAGCCTGGGAATACGGACTGCGCAGCGGAATTCTCGAAAACGACCGGGGCCGTCTGAGTCTCTTGCAGAATCAGCCCGAGGAAGCCATCTCCCATTTCGAACGAGCGGTACGTCTGATGCCCGAGCTCATGGAAGCTCGCAACAACCTTGCGGTGGCACTGCGGCGAAATGGCCAGGACGACCGGGCGGAGCAGGTCTTGCACCGCGCCATCGCGTTGAACCCAAACTATGCACCCACCCATTTCAACTTGGCGGAGCTTCTGCGATCGCGCTTGGACAAACTGCAGGGAGATGAACTGCGAAGGACTGCGAATGAGGCACGCGCAAACTACGATGCGGCTCTCGCGCAGCATTACCGCCCCAAGGTCGTTCTCGAGCGCCGGGCGTGGATTGCCCTCCGCTTGGGTGATTTGTCCGCGGCTGAGGAGGACCTGCTGAAACTCACCGGGACTTCCAATCCGGACGGACGTGTGCTCTTTCTGCTCGCTCACACCAAGCAGGAGCAGAACGATCTGCGCGTCGCGCAGAAACTCTACGAGATGGCCATCCAGCGGGGATACGACGGCGCCGACGTTCACAGCGAGCTGGGAGAGGTATTACTGCGTCGCCAAGATCTCCAACGGGCGCGAAGCGAACTCGAGAAAGCCATCTCCCTGGATAAAAGCTTGGTCGCGACGCGACTCAATCTGTGTCAGACACTCATCGAATTGCAGGACTATCCGGCTGCCGAGAAAGTCCTGAACGAAACGGAAGCCCTCGCTCCCAATGATCCTGCGGTCAAAGCGCAAAGGAAGGCTCTGGAGTCACGATGATGCGAATCCTCTTGATCCTCGCTCTTCTTTCTTCCTGGACCTCGTTCGCAGCGGCGGCAAGCACTCAGAGTGCTGTGGGCGAAACCGGGCAACGAGAGACGAGTTCCCCACAGGTTTTGGAGCGCCATGAGGGCTATCGAAGTCCGGAAGGCGCCGCGCTCAGAAGCATCGTCGTGCCAGGTTGGGGGCAACACTACAACGGCGAGCCGACCAAGGGCTGGATCCTCGGTTCGGTCGCGGTGGTGGGTTTGCTCTTGGGCACCAAGGTTCTCCAGCCGGGTATCCTCTCGCGCGACAACGAAAGACACAATCTGGAACAGAGCTTTGGCTGGTTTTGCTACAGCGGGTCGGTCGCCTGGGCCACCGTCGACGCGTATCTGCGGGCGGAGACCATCAATCGGGAAAACGGCTATGATCTCGTGCTTCAAACTGGCATCTCGCGGGGTTGGCGCGTCACCCTGGTGACTCTGAGCTTCTGAGCTTGATTTCACAGGAAGATCAGTTATCATCGAAGTGCTTCCCTTCCTTCCCAAGCGTCCTCTCTCCTCCCAGCTTTATGCCATTTGTCGCCTCCCTTCGTTCGATGGAGGTAGGTATGAGATTTTCTCTTAAGCCCAGGTCTCTCATTTTTCTGATGGCGGTCGTCGCCGTCTCGTTTATGCCGGGTCGCTCTTCGGCCGCGATCGTCCTGAACGAGTTGCTCGCTGCTCCCGCGCGCGACTGGAACGGCGACGGTGAGGTAGATTACAAGAACGACGAGTGGGTGGAGATCCTGAACACCGGCAATCTTACGGTGGACCTCACCGGCCTCTACCTGAAGGACGCCACGGGGGACGCATATCACTATGGTTTCACGGGCAGTTTGGCTCCGGGTGAGACCATGGTGGTGTACGGCAGCGATGCCGTCGCCTGGCAGGCCGCCAACGATGCGGGCAGCAGCGGCCTGAGCATCAACAACGGAGACGAGATGTTGGAGCTATGGCGTGACATCCCCGACCCCAGGGTTCTCCAAGTGGTCGACTTCGTGCCGATCCCGGCCCACGCGGGGGCGAGCGACCGCGCGATGGGCCGCCTCCCGGATTCCCTGGACTGGGTGCTCTTCGACTCGCTGAATCCCTACTCCGGGGATCTCCTTCCCGCGGGGACCGGCTGTGTGCCCTCGCCCGGGGTTCCCAACTCCTGCGATGCGGTAGGGGTCGAGGACCTCAGCTTCGGCAGAATCAAGGCCTCTCACGGCATGAGGAACTGAAATGAGACCCGGGTCATGCGCGCTGGGCGCACTGCGCGCGTGACCCGAATCCCCTGGGCAAGGGGTCCAGCTTGTTCTATGCTGCCGCCCATGCGAAGAGATCTGAAAGAACTCTGGAGCCGCGCTCGCGGGGGAGATCTGGAGGCGACGAGTTCGCTCTTCAGTTCGCTGCACGCGAGCGGGCCCGAGCGCCAGGCCCTGGTGGAGATGGTGCACCCACTCACCGGTCACGCGCACCGCGTGGGCTTCGCAGGGCCGACGGGAGTGGGAAAGAGCACTCTTTTGGAGGGGCTGTCACGTCTCTGGCGGGACAAGAACACCAACGTTGGTCTGGTGACGAGTTCTCCGGCGACCCGGGACGTGAATCTGGGTGAGGGCTTGAAGCTCCTGGAACTCGCGCAGGAGGAGGGGACCCTCCTCCACGCATTGCCCGCCGAGCTGGAACCCCGGGAGCGAAATCTCGCCGCAGGCCTCGTGGCGGACGCGATGGAAGCCCTGGGCTGCGATCCCATCCTGTTGGAAGCGCCCGGTCTGGGGCCGAACGAGGTCGAGCTCATCCGGCGCAGCCATACCATCGTGCTGGTTCTCTCTCCTGAGCCAGCAACCCTGGAACTGATCCTGAGCGGTCCCTGGATCGAAGGAGCGGACATCGTGGTGCTGAACCACTGCGAAAGGGAGGGTGCCCAAGAGGCCGCCGCTCGTCTGCAGGAGAGACTGCAAGCCACGGGCAACCTCCGTCCTCTGGTGCTCACGCAGGCCAACCACGGCGTGGGCCTGAGCGAGCTGAGCACCGCGCTGCGTGCTCATGCCGATGCGCTCAGGCAGGGCGGGGGCTACGAGCTTCGGCGTCGTAGTGGGCTGCGGGCCCAACTCCGTTTGCTCACCGAGGAGCGCCTCTTGGCCTCGCTGTGGCAGGACGCCGACCTCAGCCGCACCCTCGACGAGCTCGCCGAGGACGTGGCCCATCTGCGGACGGACCCCGAGTCTGCTGCGGCGCGCCTGGCGAAGTGGATTCGAGGGAAGCAGTAATCCAGGTCAAAGCTCTGTGGCCGCTCGATCTTTGACGTTTCGAACTAATGTTCGGACGCTCGTCCTTTCAATTTTGCCGATCAAACGATATTGTATTCTTCTGTATGGAGTTTCGACGCTCCACACCCGAAAACCAATTCGAACCCAATGCGATGTACCGCTGCCCGATTCTTCACTCTGGGGGCGGACGGGTCCGGCTGAGCCGAATGAGGTGCCGATGCAGCTGACAGAGAATCAGACCATGATCCGGGACGTAGCTCGCCGCTTCGCCCAAGAACAACTCGCTCCCATCGCGCACGAAATCGACGAAGAAGGTCGCTTTCCCGAGGAAACGATCCAGAAACTGGCGGAGCTCGGATTTTTGGGCTGTTTCATCCCCGAGGAGTGGGGTGGGGCGGGTCTGGATACGGTGAGCTACGCGATTATCGTCGAGGAGATCGCGAAGGTGTGCGGTTCCACTGGACTCACCGTGGCTGCGCACAATTCCCTGGGTTGTTGGCCGCTGTTGGCCTTCGGCACGAAGGAGCAGAAGGAGAAGTATCTGCGCAGGGCGGCCAGCGGCGAGATGCTGGTCAGCTACGGCCTCACCGAACCCGGTGCGGGGAGCGACGCCGGTGGTACGAGGACTTACGCCCAACTCGACGGAGACGAGTGGGTGCTCAACGGAAACAAGTGCTGGATCACCAACGCGTCCTACGCCGGCCTCTACGTGCTCACGGCCGTGACCGACCGTGAGAAGGGAACCCATGGTGGAATCAGCGCATTCTTGGTCGAGCGAGGCACCAAGGGATTCGAAGTTGGTTCCAAAGAGCACAAGTTGGGAATGCGCGCCAGTGATACCGCGACCCTCACTTTGCAAGACGTGAGGATTCCCCGTGACAACCTGCTAGGCGAATTGGGACAGGGTTTCCCTTCGTTCATGAAGATCTTGGACGGGGGGCGCATTTCCATCGGTGCGCTGGCCCTGGGCATCGCCGAGGGCGCCTACGAGTACGCACTGAACTATTCCAAAGAACGCAAGGCGTTTGGCAAACCCATCAGCGCGTTTCAGGCCATCCAGTGGATGCTGGCCGACGCGCGGACGGAAATCGAAGCCGCGCGGCTGATGATCTACAACACCGCGCAGAAGAAGGACCGAGGCGAGGACTACACTCTCGAGAGCGCGATGTGCAAGCTCTACGCGAGCGAGATGGCGATGCGGGTGACGAATAACGCAATCCAGATCATGGGCGGTTACGGCTACTGCCGCGACTATCCCGTGGAGCGCATGTACCGCGACGCGAAACTGTGCACGATCGGCGAGGGAACCAGCGAGATTCAGCGCCTCGTCATCAGCCGCCAGATCCTCTCCTGACCACACCAGCGATTGCACGAGGAAAGGGAAGAACTCATGTCGACCAAAGCCGTAATTTTGTCGGGCGCACGTACTCCGGTTGGAAAGTTTCAAGGGGGCCTCGCTCCGGTCAAGGCCACCGAATTGGGTGCGGTTGCCGTGAAGGCGGCGGTGGAGCGAGCGAAAATCCCCGCTGACAAGGTGAACGAAGTAGTGATGGGCTGCGTTCTGCCTGCAGGGCTGGGGCAGAACCCGGCGCGCCAGGCCACGATCTACAGCGGATTGCCCAACACCATCAGTGCGATGACGATCAACAAGGTCTGCGGGAGCGGGCTGCGCACGGTCGCTCTTGCGGCGCAGTTCATCAAAGCTCAGGACGCTTCCCTGGTAGTGGCGGGTGGCATGGAGAGCATGAGCAACGCGCCTTACGCTCTGCCAGGCGCGCGAACCGGGTACCGTCTGGGAAACGGCGAACTCATCGACCTCATGGTGCACGACGGATTGTGGGATGTGTACAACGACTTCCACATGGGCATGACCGCGGAGCTGGTGGCCGACAAGTACAAGATCGGCCGCGAAGAGCAGGATCAGTATGCTCTGAAAAGTCACCAGAAGGCCCTCGCCGCCATGGATGCGGGCAAATTCAAGCAGGAGATCGTTCCGGTGGAAGTGAAGTCGCGCAAGGGCAGCGTGCTCATCGATACCGATGAGGGCCCACGCCGGGAGACCACTCTGGATGCCCTGGCCAAGCTACGTCCCGCATTCAAACGGGATGGAGGCACAGTCACCGCGGGCAATGCTCCCAGCGTGAACGACGGCGCAGCCGCGGTGGTCGTGGCCAGCGAGGACTTCGCCAAGGAGATGGGCGCCAAGGAGTTCTTCGAAATCGAAGCGTACGCCACCGGGGCGCTCGAGCCCGAGTGGGTGATGATGGCGCCGGTCAAGGCGGTCAGGAACCTCCTCGCGAAGACGAAGAGTGGCATCGGGGACTTTCCTCTCATCGAGTTGAACGAGGCCTTCTCCGTGCAGGCACTCGCCGTCATGCGCGAGCTGGAAATGGATCCTGCCAAGGTGAACGTGAACGGCGGGGCAGTGGCCTTGGGCCATCCGATCGGAGCCAGCGGCACGCGGATTCTCGTCACCCTCATGCACGCGATGATCGATCGTGACGTGGAGAGAGGTCTGGCCGCGCTGTGCCTGGGTGGAGGCGACGCGGTGGCTCTCAGCGTGCGGCGGGTTGGCTGAGAACGGCTGGAGGATCTCCGGCGTTGGCTCGCCGGAGCTTCGCGGATTCGAATTTTGCGAGTTTGATCTCTCGTTCGAGGAGTGAGTGCAATGACGAGCCAAAGAGTCGCTGTGATCGGCGGCGGAACGATGGGAAACGGGATCGCTCATGTTTTCGCGCAGAACGGCCATGAGACCATCCTGGTGGACATAGACGACGCGGCGCTCGCCCGCGCAAAGAGCACGATCGAAAAGAACCTCGCCCGCCAGGTGAAGAAGGAAAAGATCACCCAGGATACCGCCGATGCTTCGCTCTCGCGCCTGGACCTCACCTGTGACCTGAACCGGGTCAAGGGTTGTAGCCTGGTGGTCGAGGCCGTATTCGAGCGCAAGGACGTGAAGCTGGGAATCTATGAGAAGGTAGTTCCTCTTCTGGGTGAAGAGACCATTCTCGCCAGCAACACCTCCTCGATCTCCATTACGGAGTTGGGTGCCGCCTCCAAGATCGCCGAGAGATTCATCGGCATGCACTTCTTCAATCCGGTTCCGATGATGAAGTTGGTGGAGGTCATCCGCGGGCATCACACCTCCGATGCGACCACCAAGAAAGTCGTCCAAATCGCCACTGACCTGGGAAAGACTCCCGTGGAGGTCAACGATTATCCGGGCTTCGTGAGCAACCGAGTGCTCATGCCGATGATCAATGAAGCCGTCTACTGTCTGATGGAAGGCGTGGCCACCGCCGAGGGTATCGACGAAGTCATGAAATTGGGAATGGCCCATCCCATGGGCCCCTTGACCCTCGCCGATTTCATCGGCCTGGATGTTTGCCTCGACATCATGAACGTGCTCTTCAGCGAACTCGGGGATCCCAAGTATCGCCCCTGTCCCTTGCTCAAGAAAATGGTGGCCGCGAACGACCTGGGCCGTAAAAGCGGGCGTGGTTTCTACAGCTACGAGCGCTGAGTCTTAAGGAGAGATTGACCGTGAAATTCGAGTTTAGCAGCGAGCAGGAGCTCATCCGCAAGACAGCGCGGGAATTCGCCGCGAACGAGATCGCGCCCTACGCGGCGGAGTGGGATCGTGAGAGCCGGTATCCGAAGGAAGTCGTGGCCAAGATGGCCGAACTGGGCTTCATGGGCATGTTCGTCCCCGAGGAGTGGGGGGGGGCCGGGCTGGATCACCTCAGCTACTGCCTCGCGGTGGAGGAGATTTCGCGCGCGGATGCCTCCTGCGGCGTGATCATGTCGGTGAACAACAGTCTCACCTCCTGGCCGCTAATGGCCTACGCAAGCGACGAGCAGAAGAAGCGCTGGCTGATCCCCATGGCGAAGGGCGAGACCCTGGGTGCCTACTGCCTGTCCGAGCCCGAAGCGGGGACCGATGCGGCGGCGCAGAGTACGGTGGCCGAGGCCGACGGCGACGGTTTCGTGTTGCGTGGAACCAAGAACTTCATCACCAATGGAGCGAGCGCCGATACTCTGATCGTCTTTGCCATGACCGACAAGGCGAAGGCCTACAAGGGCATCAGCGCCTTTGTCGTCGATGCAAAATCCGAGGGCGTCAAAGTGACGCATACCGAGCATAAGATGGGGATTCGTGCTAGCGAGACCGCACAGCTCGCGTTCGACGAGGTGAAGCTCGGCCCGGAGAATCTGCTGGGGAAGCCGGGGGAGGGATTCAAGATCGCCATGAGCACTCTGGATGGCGGCAGGATCGGGATCGCGGCGCAGGCAATCGGTATCGCGCAGGCTGCCCTCGACCACGCAATCAGCTACTCGAAAGAACGCGAACAGTTCGGACGTACTCTGTCCAAGTTTCAGGCGATCCAGTTCAAGCTTGCTGACATGGCAATGCGAATCGATGCGGCTCGTCTGCTCACCTTGCGCGCTGCCTACGTAAAGGACATGGGGAAGCCCCATCCCTCCGAGAGCGCGATGGCCAAGCTCATGGCTTCCACTGCCGCAGTTTACTGCGCCGAGGAAGCCGTACAGATCTTTGGCGGCAATGGCTACTCCAAAGACTATCCGGTGGAGAAGCTCATGCGTGACGCCAAGATCTGTGACATCTACGAGGGTACCAACGAGGTGCAACGGATGGTCATCGCGGCCAAGCTACTGGCCTGAATTGGCCGCGGCTTAGTGCCGACGGGACTCAAGACCGCGGGGCGCTCAGGTTCAGGAGACCGGAATGGACTTCTCTCTCAACGAGCAACAAGAACTCTTCGTCAAGGGGACCGCCGATTTTGCCCGCGGAGAGATTGCACCACTTTCGAAGCAGATGGATGAGGACGGGCTCATCGATCCCGGTTTGCTCGCAAAGCTCAAAGAACAGGGCTACTTCGGTCTGAGCTTTCCGGAGGAATACGGTGGCGTGGGCCTCGATACCCTCACCTACGGACTGGTGATCGCCCAGCTTGCGCAGGCGGACGCGGGTATTGCCATCATGGTCGGTGTTCACAACAGCGTGGGCAGCTATCCGGTCATGCACTTTGGCAGCGAGGAAATGAAGAAGCGAGTTCTTCCCTCGATGGCGCAAGGAAATCTGGGCGCGTTCTGCGTGACCGAACCCGGGGCGGGAAGCGATGCCGCTTCGATCAGCTGTCGCGCGGAACGCACCAAGAACGGTTATCGCCTGAGCGGAGAGAAAATCTGGGTCACCAACGGATACCACGCCCAGTTTTTCGTGATACTGGCGCGGCTCGACGGAATTCCCGGACACGAAGGCATCAGCGCCTTTCTGGTCGAACGAGACGCTCCGGGTTTGAGCATCGGAGCCAAGGAAAACAAGATGGGTCTGCGGAGCTCGGATGCGGTGGCGGTGGTCCTGGACGGAGTGGAGGTGAGCGGCGAAAACCTGATCGGCCGCGAGGGACAGGGCTTCGAAATCGCCATGGTGAGTCTGGACGGAGGCCGTATCGGAGTGGCGTATCAATCCATCGGACTCGCCACTGCCGCACTGGAAGCAGCGCGCGTTTACGCGCAGGAGCGCGAGCAATTCGGGCGGTCCATCGCCAACTTCCAGGCCATTCAATGGATGTTGGCGGATATGGCCACCGAGCTCGAACAGTCCAGCCTTCTGGCGCACAAGGCCGCCAGCCTCAGGGATCGGGGCCTGCCCTTCACCCGGATCGCGGCCATGGCGAAGTACTCGGCGAGCGAGATGGTGAACCGGGTGGTGGATCGGGCGCTACAGATTCACGGCGGCTACGGTTACTCCAAGGACTATCCGGTGGAGAGGTACTATCGAGACGCCCGCGTTTTGCGCATCTACGAAGGCACCAGTGAGATCCAGAAGATCGTGATCGCGCGCAAGGTGCTGGGTGGCACGGACTGAGAATGCCTTCCCCGGCGGACCGCCACGGCATCCATTAGATTGTCTCCGTTCCTCCAACCGGGAGATTGGTGTGCCCTCCTCAAGCAACCAATTCGAAGTTCTGCTGGCAGCGCCTCGCGGCTTCTGCGCCGGAGTGGAGCGAGCCATCGAGATCGTCGATCTGGCCCTCGAGCTCATGGAGGGTCCGATCTACGTGCGGAAGGAAATCGTGCACAATCGGCACGTGGTCGAGCGCTTCGTGCGACAGGGAGTCATTTTCGTGGAGGAGCTCGACGAGGTTCCCTCGGGCAGCACTTGCATCTTCAGCGCGCACGGCGTCTCGCCGCGGGTCTGGGAAATGGGCCTGGAGAGAAACCTCAGGATCATCGACGCCACCTGTCCATTGGTAACCAAGGTGCACATGGAGGTGCTGCGGCACGTCAAAGCCGGAGACACCGTGATCCTCGTGGGACATGAGGGGCACGACGAAGTACTGGGGACGATGGGACAGGCCCCCGGCAGGGTAGAGCTCGTTCAGAACGTACAGGACGTCGCACGACTCGAGGTGGAAAACCCCGATCGTCTGGCCTACGTGACTCAGACCACGCTCTCGGTCGACGAAACGCAGGGCATCATCGATGCCCTCAAGGTGCGATTTCCCCGGATCCAGGGACCCAAGAAGAACGACATCTGCTACGCCACGCAAAATCGACAGGAAGCGGTCAAGAATCTCCTCTCGGTGGAGAAGATCGAACTTCTACTCGTGGTGGGTAGCGCAAATTCCTCCAACAGTCGTCGTCTGGTGGAGGTCGCGCGCAGCGCGGGAGCGCAGGGACAGCTCATCGACGATGCTGCAGAGATTCAGAGCTCATGGTTGTCTGATATCCAACGAGTTGGCCTCACCGCCGGAGCGAGCGCTCCGGAAAATCTGGTGGAAGAAGTGCTGGACCGGCTGCGCGAGCTGGGTGGCATGGTTCGCGAGAAAGAGGTCATCGAGGAGACGGTGACCTTCCCGATCCCCCCGGAATTGGCGCGGCCAGGCCTAAAGGACGCTCGCTGATCCACCATTCGCTCAGTTACTGTCTTCCGCAGAAATTCTCTCTTGCAGTCGAAATTCTCCGCTCAAAGCTGGAACCAGCCGGAGCCGAGCGCGTATAGAACCCCTCGTGGAAGGCGCTCTCGCCAGCGCTCTGCTCGGTGGACGCTTCGCGGACCATCTCCTATACTGCCCGATCGGACACGGGAGAAGCTGCGCCCTTGCGGGACCGTGGACCTTCCCAACGCCGCACACGCGACACGACATTCATATCAGCATTGGTGCGATCATCTGGAGGTACCTAGACGATGATCCAGGTAAAGGACGTGACCAAGGTCTATGGCCCCACCATGGCTTTGGACCATGTCTCGTTCGAGGTAGGAAAGCGACAGATTTTGGGCTTCCTCGGGCCCAATGGTGCAGGCAAGAGCACCGCCATGAAGATCATCACGAGCTACATCGCCCCCACCGAAGGAACGGTCACGGTGGGCGGCATCGACGTGGCGAAGGATCCGATCTCCGTTCGACGGCTGATCGGCTATCTCCCGGAGACGACACCTCTCTATGAAGGCATGCAGGTGGATCGATACCTGCGCTTCTGTGCCCAGGCCCGTGGGCTTGCCGCCGCGCGACTGAATTCCCGGATCGACTGGGTGGTCCAGCAGTGTGGTCTGGAGGAGGTGTTCAAGAAGGACATCAACCAGCTCTCCAAGGGCTTCAAACAACGCACCGGACTCGCGCAGGCGCTCATTCACGATCCGGAAATCCTGATTTTGGATGAGCCGACCACCGGGCTCGACCCGCTCCAGATCATTCAGATCCGCAAGCTCATCCAGGAGTTGGCCCACGAGAAGACGGTGATCTTCTCCACCCACATTTTGCAGGAAGTCTCTTCGACGACGGACCGGGTCATCATCATCAACAACGGCCGCATCATCGCCGACGGCTACTTGAACGAGCTGCAGTCGAATGCGAGAGGTGGAGCTCAGCTGCGTGTCGCACTGGTGGCAGGAAGAGAAGAGGTCGAGAGCGGTCTCTCAGCTCTTCAATCGGTGGCACAGGTCAACGTGGTTTCTGAAGCGGAGGGAGTGGTCACCACGCGAGTGAACGGCGCCGATGGAGTGAATCTCAGGCGCGAGGTCGGGCAACTGGCCGCCGCCAAGAGCTGGCCGGTCATGGAGATGGGTGTTCCCGAAGTCAGTCTGGAGGACGCCTTCATCGAGTATATACGACGCAGTAACGAGCAACACGGCAGGGAGGCGCGACATGTCTAACGTCGGCGTGATCTTTCGCCGGGAGTTTCGCGGGTATTTCGATTCCACCATCGCGTACATCTTCGTCATCGTGTACTTGCTGTTGAACGCGGGCTTTTTCATGAGCGGGTTCTTTCTCTCCGGTGAGGCGAGCCTGCGTGCGTTCTTCGAGAACCTACCCCTCTTCAACATCTTCTTTTTGCCCGCGATCACCATGGGTCTGTGGGCCAACGAACAACAAGCCGGCACTTTCGAACTCTTGATGACGCTTCCCATGAAGTCGTGGCAAGTGGTGACTGGCAAATATCTGGCCTCTCTCGCGTTCTACACCGTCGCGCTCGTGTGCACCTTCACGCTTCCTTTGATGGTGACGAGCCTGGGCAACGCCGATCCCGGCGCGATCTTCACCGGTTACGTGGGAGCCTTCCTGCTCGGCGCATTCTATTTGGCCCTGGGCATTTTCATAAGTGGTCTCTTCAAGGAGCAGATTGCCGCGTTCATCGTCACGTGTCTCGTCTGTCTGTTCTTCCTGCTTCTGGGGAACGACTTCGTGGTGGCGGGAATCGACGGCTGGATCGCCGGCTTCGGTAGCTTCCTCAGAGACCATGTCGCATTCTCCAGTCACTGGAATACGCTCCAGCGCGGCGTCATCGATTTCAGCTCGATTCTCTACTTCATCACGATGCCCGCCCTCTTCTTGGGGTTGAATGCCATCTCACTGGAGAGGAGGCGGTACTGATGGCGACACGTAAGACCAGCTTCACCGTCACCTTCACGATCGCGGCGGTTGTGCTCTTTGCCATCGTGGTGTTCTTCAATGCCATCGTGGGGAGCCATAGCAAGGCGCGGATCGATCTCACGCAGGACAAGATCTATACCATGAGCCCCGCCGCGAAGCGGATCATGTCGAAGCTCAAAGTGCCGGTTCACGTGAAGCTCTACATCACGCAGGCTTCGGACATGCCGACCGGTCTGAAAAGCCTCGAGCGCGACATCACGGACAAGTTGGAGGAGTACAAGGCCGCCTCCGGAGGCAAGCTCACCTACTCCGTTTCCGATCCGTCCCAGAACGAGGACCTTGCGCAGAAGATCCAGGCCAAGGGAATCCGGCCGTTTCAGGTGCAGAGCATCGAACGGGACGAGATCGGGCTGAAGTTGGTGTATTCGGCCATCGAGATGAGCTACAAGGACAAGGACCCGGAGATCATTCCCCAGGTCGCGCCCAAGACGCTCGATATCCTGGAATACGAAATCTGCCGCCGCATCATCAAGCTGACGCGCGACAAGGCACCGGTTCTGGCCATCTATTCGAGCAAGGAGAGCTTGGACCCCCAGATGGTGCAGCTCTACATGCAGATGGGGCAGCAGCCGCCCGCCCCGCGTGACCTGTATTCGAAGATGCCGCAGATTTTCCAGGGGCAGGGTTACGAAGCGCGCAAAGTCGATATCAGCCAGGAGTCGCCCATTCCCGATGATACGACCACCCTTCTCATCCTCTCGCCCAAGAACCTCAGTGATCGTCAGCGCTACGAGATTGCGAAGTTCTTGCATCGTGGCGGACAGGTTTTCTGCGCGGTCCAGAACCACGAGTACGATTACAACCCGGGCCGGAGGGGCGGATTCGACATCTCGGCTCGACCCGTCACTACCGGATTGGATCCGCTGCTTCAGGACTTCGGAGTTCGCGTGTCCAAGGGCGTGTTCATGGACGAGAACCTGGAAACGCTCTCGATCCCGCGTACGCAGAACCTGGGGGGGATGCGGGTTCAGGTTGCCGAACCGGTTCAGGCCCCCATTCAGATCCGAGTGAGTGGTGATCAATTCAACCAGGATCTTTCGGTTTCCAGCCGTTTGGGCAAGCTCCTCTATCTGTGGGGCGCCCGCTTGGTTGTGGATGACTCCAAGTTGAATTCGTTGAAATTGAGCCACGACACGCTCTTCACCTCCTCGGACAAGGCCTGGGAGGTGGACAACGACGGTGGGCCGCTCACTCAACGCGACTTCACCTTCGATCCGGCAAACGCGCATCCGCGCGCTCCTCTGGCCGTCATGGTCCACGGAGAGTTCCCTAACCCCTACGAGGGCCAGCCGATCCCCAGCTGGGGCCCCAGCGACTCCACCACCACGGGCAATGCGGTGAGCGAGAAGGGAAAGCCGGGGACGCTGATCCTGGTAGGCTGCGGCAAGATGTTCGAGGACAGCTATCTGCAGGCGGGTGACTACAACAACGGACTCCTCATTCTGAACGGAATCGACGTCCTGACTCTGGGTGAGGACCTCATCCAGGTGAGGGCGAAGACGAACGAGCAGAGGCTCATCGGTGAAGTTTCCCAGCAGGGAAAGCTGTTCTGGAGAACCTTTACCACGGCACTGATTCCGCTCCTCGTCGCTCTCTACGGTATTGCGCGAACGGTGCGGCGGCGCCGGGCGCAAGCGGCATGGCTCCACACGCATACGAGCTGAGCAGGGAGGATATCGACCGACATGAACAATCGGACACTAGGTGTTCTACTGGTAATTCTCATTCTGTTCGCGGGCGGATATTGGTACAGCAAGAGCCAGCGCCGGGATTTGGATCAGACCGGCGGCTACGTGGATTTGGTGCAAGGGCCTCTGTCCACCGACTCCGTGTACGGGCTCGCGGTTTATCGCGGCTCGGATCCGGACAAGGGATTCACCCTGGTTCGCCGCGGCAACGATTGGATCATGAACTCCCACTATGATGCCAAGGCCAACGTCAATCGCCTGCGTACGCTTCTGACCAATCTGGAGAATCTCGACGGCGAGCCGCGCTCCAACGACCCCTCCGTGCTCGCCGACTACGATCTCGACGACTCCAACGCCGTGCATCTGGTGCTCAAGGACGAGAGTGGGGGCGAGATTCTGCATCTTCTCTTGGGTAAGGCAGCTACCGGAGGCGCGTTCGTGCGCAAAAACGGCAGTAACCAGGTCCTACTGGCCAGCCGCAATCTACTGAGTGATTTCGGCATTTGGGGCGAGGACAACCGGGATCCGGTACCGACCACCTGGCTCGACCTGGACGTCTACAAGCCGGATCGGGATAGCGTTACTTCCATCAGCCTCAAGAAGGGGAAGTCCCTGATTTCCCTGAAGAAGGTGTACCAGGAACCGGCGAAAGGCGACACCGCTAAGGTGAAGAAGCCGCTCCCCTACGAGTGGGAAGTCACCCAGCCGAAGCACTTCACTGCCCTCAAGACGCGGGCGGACGGTGTTCTCACCACACTGTCCAACATGCGCGCGCGCGACGTGGCGCCCAAACCGGACACGCCCGCGGAGTATGGTCTTTCGGACGATGCGGATTGGGCCGAGGTGACGGTGAACGACAGCGCCACCACGCGGCTTCTCTTTGGCAAAGAAGGTCCCGATGGACAGTTCTATATGAAGCTGAAGGGTGACGACCGCTATTGGTTGGTTTCTGACTACGTGCGTGGGAACGTGTTCAAGAGCCTCAAGGAATTCGAGCCCGACAAAAACTGAGATTGCCTCAAAGCGCTCCTTCAGGGCGCGCAATGAGATGCCACTCCGCGCCGTCTTCATCCAAGAGGACGGCGCCTTGCTGAAGGCTCTTGTCCACCACGGCCAGCGCGATCCTGAGCGGTGGGTCTACCTGAAGGGCCGTTCGCACCAGTTGACCGCGAACCCGCTGTTCCTCGCGCAGCTCTCCCTGAAAACGCGCAGCGGGTTCAGCACTGAGCACGGCGGGAGTACGCCGGACCTTGTCGTAGTTCTTCAGCCGCGCCACGACCTCCTGTCCGACGTAGCAGCCCTTGTCCCAGGCCACCACCCGTTCCAGGCCGACTTCCAAGGGGTGAAAGCGCTCGTCGAGGTCGATGCCGGGCCGGAAGCGGCCATGCCGAATGGCCTCCAGCTCCGACTGCTCTTCCTGTCGGGCACCGAGGGCGGCCTCGAGGAACTCGTGGACGAGGTCGCCCCCCCTAAAGAGGGGCGGAGATAGGGCGTCTTGGCCCGCTGCGAGTTCGACATCCTCGGTGATGATGAAGGACTCGATCCACTTCCGCAGCAGCTCCCCATGACCTTCGCCGGCCAGAAGCAGTACCTCGTTCTCGTGCTCGCTGGCCCGCGCGAGATCGACGATGCGTCCCTTGGCATTGGTGAAGAGGGCCCAGAAGACCTCGCCTTCGCTGCGATTGCGGAACTCGGAGGCGGAAATACGCTGCAGCAGATCGACGGAATCGACCCCTCGTAGACGTAGAAGACGTTCCGGTCCCAAATCCTTCAGAGCCTGGAATCGGTCGCTGCGGTCGGAGGAAGACGAGACGGGCTGTTTCATGAGCTACATCATTAGAACGGTGCCCCGCCTTCTGCCAGCTTTGAAGCCGAGGATGCGCGAAGGTACAGCCCAAAAAGTCACTCGAGCATGCGAGGCGATCGCCTTGCCGCGGGGGGAGACCACCGTATCTTGATGCACAGCACTCGGATCCAAGGAACTGCTCATGGCGCGCACCTATCTCGATCATCATGCGACCACTCCGGTCGATCCAAGGGTCGTCAAGGCCATGGCTCCCTATTGGGAAGGTGCCTACGGCAACTCCGCGAGCGCTCACATCTTCGGCTGGGAAGCAGCGGAGGCCATCGAGAAGGCCCGTACGCAGGTCGCCGAACTCGTTCGTTGTAAACCGGGTGAGATCATCTTTACCAGTGGCGCGACCGAGGCGGACAATCTCGCGATCCTGGGAAGTGCTCCACGGATGGCTCAGCGAGGGCACCACCTCGTGACCAGCGCCATCGAACATCCCGCGGTCCTGGATGCGTTTCGCCAGCTCGAGAAGCGTGGCGCCGAACTGACCGTCCTTCCGGTCGACTCTGATGGCCGGGTGAGTGCAGGCGAGTTAAAGGCTGCCCTACGGGACGATACCGTCCTGTGCAGCGTGATGTGGGCAAACAACGAGATCGGAACCATCCAGCCCATCGAGGAAATCTCCGCCATTTGCAAGGAGCGCGGTGTCGTGCTCCACAGCGATGCAGTGCAAGCCGTGGGACGCATCCCGGTGGACGCCGACATCGTCGACATGCTTTCCTTGACGGCTCACAAAATCTACGGACCCAAAGGCATCGGTGCGTTGGTGGTTCGCCGCCGTAAGCCACGTATTCATCTTCAGCCACTATTCTATGGTGGTGGCCACCAGGATGGCTTGCGCCCCGGTACTCTACCTGTACCCCTGATCGTGGGTCTTGGCGAAGCGTGCGCTCTGGCCAAGGCGGAGGCGGTGGCAAGAAGGAATCATGTGGAAGTCCTGCGGGATCATCTTTTGCAGCGCCTGCGCCAAGAAATCGAGGACCTCGGCGTCAACGGGAGTCTTCGGGATCGATTGCCCGGAAACCTGAACGTCTGTATCCATGGAGTGGAGGCCGAAGCGTTGCTGCTGGAATTGCGCGAAGTGGCGGCAAGCACCGGTTCCGCCTGTTCCTCGGCGGAGCATAGCCCCAGCTCCGTCTTGCTGGCATTGGGTTTGAGCCCCGATGAAGCCCATGCCAGCGTTCGATTCGGCATCGGGAAGGACAACACGATCGAAGAAATCGATACCGTGTGTGACGCACTCGTGAAGAAAGTAGAAGCGCTCCGTTCATTCTCGCGCCACGACAGTCGAGGTGGATGAGAGAGAATCCGGTGGAGGAGAATTTCATGGTTCACATCACAGATAATGCCGCCAAGGCCATCCTTTCCAACCTAGCCGAGGAGAAGCGCGATCCGGCCACCAATTACCTGCGCGTTGCAGTGCAGGGTGGTGGTTGCTCGGGTCTGAGCTACAAGCTCGCTTGGGAGGATTCTCTGCGTGAAGGAGACGAGGTCTTCACGCACGAAGGGGAAGGCGTCAAGATCGTCGTGGACAACAAGAGCCTTCTGTTTCTCCACGGTCTCACGCTTGATTTCTCCAGCGGCCTCAATGGGAAGGGCTTCATCTTCGAGAATCCCAATGCCACGGGGACCTGTGGCTGCGGTTCGTCGTTCAAGGTCTGATCTTCTCGTCGGGGGCGCATTCCCGCAGAGCAAATGCTTGCCAGCGCATCATCGAGATGAAACAATATTGCGTCAATTTTCAGGTGACGAGAATTCGAGCTTCTAGGGGAGTCGGGGGACCGGCTCGGAGAGGGATCCCATGCGTTTCACGGTGAAAAAGGGAGGTCTGGAAGAGTTCCAGGCCGAGGTCTTGATCGTTGGCGTGCATTCGGGCGGAAGACGCCTACGCGGAGCGGTGGCCGATCTCGATCGGCGGACGAGTGGCGCTTTGAGCAAGGCGATGGAGGTGAGTGGATTCACCGGGGAACTCAAGCAAGTCGCATTCGCGCCAGCGCCGCGAACCAGCGCCAAGAAGGTATTGCTCGTCGGTCTGGGAGAAATGGCGGACCTGGACGTGGCTGCCTTGAAAGACGCGATGGGAAGCGCGGCCTCTGCCTGTCAAGTCCAGGGGATCAAGTCGGCGGGGGTACTCGTCCCCACTTCGCGCTTATTGCACGCCCGTGAAGCAACCGAGGTGAGCTGTCGCGCGCTGGTTCTAGCCAGCTACGATCCCGGCCTTTACAAGACCGACGAGAAGGAACGTAAGAAGGCTCCGCTGAATCGGGTTGGCCTGTTCTGCGAGGCCAAGAACTCGCAGCTTGCACTGAGCGAGGGAGCGGCCCGCGGCAACGCGACAGCGGAGGGTGTTCTCTTCACCCGCGAGCTGGTAAATCGGCCTTCCAACGAACTCACGCCGCGCATCATGGCCAAACAAGCCCGCATTCTGGCCCGTTCGCCTCTTGTACGGTGCAAGGTCTTCGGACCCGCCGAATGCGAGCGCAAGGGCATGGGGGGACTCATCGGAGTGGGGCAGGGTAGCGCCGAACCGGTGCAGTTCATCACCCTCGAATACAAGCCAGGGCGTCTGCCCAAGAATGCCCCCAAGATCGCGCTCGTGGGAAAAGGGATAACCTTCGATTCCGGGGGAATCAGTCTCAAGCCCTCCGCGAACATGGACCAGATGAAGTTCGACATGGGAGGCGCCGGGGCGGTGTTGGGCGCTTTCAAGATTCTCTCGCTCCTAAAGCCCAAGGTGCATGTCTTGGGCTACGTGGCCGCGGCAGAGAACATGCCCGGCGGCAAGGCCATCAAGCCGGGAGACCTGTTGCGAATGATGAACGGTCTCACGGTGGAAGTGAACAACACCGATGCCGAAGGCCGTCTGGTACTGGCAGATGCCTTGCACTACGCGAAGAAGCAGAAGCCCGATTTCATTGTGGACGCGGCAACCCTGACTGGAGCCTGCATGGTGGCGCTGGGAGAATACGCGTGTGGTCTCATGAGCGAGGACGACGACTTGGTTCGTCTCATCGAAGGAGCATCCAGACTCAGCGGGGAGGCCGTGTGGCGTTTACCCCTGGGAGATCTGCACCGCCAGAAAATGAAAGGTCATGTCGCGGACCTGAAGAACACCGGACCCAGGGACGGTGGTGCATCGACCGCAGCTGGCTTTTTGAGTTGCTTCGCCAAAGGAGCACGCTGGGCTCACTTGGACATCGCAGGTATGGTCTGGGCCGAGGAGAATCGCCCAACCGAACCCAAGGGCGCGACCGGATTCGGAGCATGTCTCTTCTATTACATCGCCGAAGCTGCGGCAAAGAAGGCCTAGTGGCTCTCACCCAGGAGGAAGCTCTCATGCCTGCCTCGCAGCCAAGACGAGGGTCGATGAGGTTCGCCATCCTCCTTTGTCTACTCCTTTCGGCCACGCTGTTCGGCGGATGCTCCAGAACCAAGGACCAAGCTCCCGCGCCAGACGGGCAATCCGCCGCGAAAGCGCTCGCCCCTACCGGTCAATCTACGACGGATTCACTCACGCGGACCCAAGCTGCAGCGAAGCCCCAGGGGCCCACCAGGGAGGCCCTGCGAGAAGTGATGACAGCGCGGGCCAAGGAGGCGGCGCAAAAGAAGGCGCAGAAAGTGCTCGAGCGCGCGCGCGCTGCCACTCGCGTCACTAAGGCCGCCCTGAGCAAGATCATCGAGGGGCGCGCCATTGGAAGTGGTTCCGAGGGGCGCTTCAGGACCGAGATCAGTTCGCCCTCGGGTGGAAGATTTTGGTATAGCCGCGCACTCGAGGGAAAGACACCCTTTGAGGCGATCATCACTCCCAAAGGTGCGTGGTCAGTCAGCGAAGACGGTACGAGAACTCCCCTGACCGGTCGAACTGCCCTGATGATCAAGAGTCACGATTTCCAGCGAATCGCGCTCGATCCCGAGAGCTTTGTACAGGAGATTGGCTGGGTGAAAGAAACGAAATTCCGCTCGGTGAAGAGTCAGGAGCTTTTGGGATTCACGCCAGACCGTACGAAGGTCTACTTCTACTTCGACGACAAGTCCGGATTACCGCTGGGATTCAAAATTGCGGATCCAATGCAAGCCGGCAACTCGGTGACCATCATTTTTCGCGAGTGGAAAGAAGTGGGGGGGGTACGGATGCCTTCCGATATCCTCGCGTTGGACTCAGAGAGGAACTTTCATTTCTCCTTCCAAGGACTGACCTTCCAAGACGAAGAGAAGTGAGTGAGCCGTGAATCGAGATTGCCGAGCCTCCCTCGGTGTCTCCATCTATGCGCCGCGGGAATCCGGGTCGAAAGCGTCGCGTATCCCGTCCCCGAGAAAATTGAGCGCCAGCAGGGTCAGGCCCAAGAAGAGCCCGGGAAATAGGATCAACCACCAGTTCGTGTTCAAGGCGTTGATCGCCGAAGCCCCTTCGTTGGCCAAGCTGCCCCAGGAAGCATCGGGTGGTTGCACTCCCAGGCCCAAAAACGAGAGGAAAGCCTCCTCCAGCATGACGGAGGGAACGGTCAGCGTTGCGTAGACCAGGATGGGTCCCAGCATGTTGGGAAGCAGGTGCCTGAGGAAGATACGGTGCCGCGGCAATCCAAGAGCTATCGAAGCCTCCACGAACTCACTCGAGCGCAAGCGCTTCATCTCTCCGCGCACGATGCGACTCATGGTGAGCCACTGCACGGCGCCCAGAGCCAAGAAGAGCAGCAAGAGGCTCTGGCCGAAAAAGGCTACCAGGAGAATCACGAAAAACATGAATGGTAGGGAGTAGAGCAGGTCGACGAAACGCATCATCGCCTCGTCGGTCTTTCCACCTTGCCATCCAGCGGTCATGCCCCAGCCCACTCCGATGAGGAGGCTTACCAGGGTGGCAACGATCCCTACCGCGAGGCTGATACGGCCCCCCCGCATCACTCGCGTCATCAGGTCACGGCCTACCGCGTCGGTTCCAAAAGGATGCTCCAAGCTCGGTGGCTGCAGTTGCCGGGGAAGATCTTGACGGTCGAAGGGGTACGGGCTCAAAAGGGGCCCAGCCACCGCAATGACCACGATGGCGGAGAGGACCCAAATACTGATCACCGCCACTCGATGCCGGCGCAAGCGACGCCAGGCATCCTGGAACGGAGAGTTACCGCGCTCGCTCATCGCAGTTCCATCCGGGGATCGAGGGCCGAGTAGAGCAGGTCAACGAGTAGATTGAGCCCGATGAGTAGAGTGCTGTAGAGGAGGACTGTGCCCATGGCCAGGGTGTAATCACGATTGAGTGCGCTGTTGACGAAAAAGGTGCCGAGCCCGGGGATGTTGAAGATCTTCTCCACGACGACGCTTCCCACCAGAATGGACGCCGCAGCAGGTCCCAGATAGCTGAGGACCGGCAGGATGGCCACCCGAAGTGCGTGCTTGGTGACGACGACCGGTTCGCCAAGGCCCTTGGCTCGGGCGGTGCGGATGAAGTCGTGCGAGAGGACCTCGATCATACCCACGCGGGTCAACCGCGCGATGTAGGCGGCACGGATTGCACCCAGCGTAATCGCGGGGAGCACCAGCTGTTGAAGCGTCCCGAATCCGCCCACCGGAAACCAACCGAGCTGGAACACGAAGAGAAGGATGAGGAGTGGACCCAAGACGAAATTTGGAATGCAAATGCCTAGCAATGCGAAACCGGTGGCGAAATGGTCCGGCCATCCGTTGCGATGGATCGCAGCGAATACTCCCAGGGGAATTCCACTGAGCAATGCGATAATGAGCGCGAAAAGTCCCAGGGTGAGGGAGACTGGCAGCGCCTGTCCGATGATCTCGCGCACCGACCATCCCGGGTAGCGAAACGAAGGGCCCAGATCGCCTCGCAGCAGACCCTTTCCGTAGAGCCAAAGCTGTTCGCCAAGAGGCCGATCCAGTCCGTACCGCGCCTGTATCTGAGCTTTCACCGTGGGGTCGAGTTCGCGTTCGAGATCGAAGGGTCCCCCCGGAGCCAGGCGCATGAAGAAAAAGCTGACCACGATGATGGCCGCAAACAAGGGGATGAGCGAGAGTAAGCGACGCGCGAGAAAGCGCATCATTTTGCACCTCCCGCGCGCGAGACATATTTCAACTGTACGGCATTCAGTAAGTTCGGTTTGAGACCCTTCCACTTGTCAGCGTCGTAGAGATTGGTGACGACGTAGTAGTAGATAGGCACGATGATGCACTCTTGTGAGGTAACGATACGCTCGCACTCGTGAAGAATTTTCATGCGGCGCGCGGGGTCGAGTTCGTTGGCGGCAAGGGTCAGCAGGCTGTCATAATGGGTGGACGCAAATCCGGTTCGGTTGTTTCCATTTCCCGAACTCCAGATCGAAAGGAAAGTATTGGGATCGAGATAGTCGCCGATCCAACCACCGCGCGCGATTTGGTACTCTTTGGCGCGCGTCTTCGCCATGAAAACCTTCCACTCCATGTTGCGCAACTCCACCTGGACTCCGAGCACTCGTTTCCATTGCTGTTGGAGTACCACCGCGATCTGCCGGTGCGCCTCGCTCGTGTTGTAGAGATAGGTGATCTTGGGAAAGCCCTTGCCGCCGGGGTATCCCGCCTCGGCGAGCAGTTGGCGCGCGCGCTC
The DNA here is from genome assembly GCA_963727455.1 of Candidatus Krumholzibacteriota bacterium. Taxonomy (GTDB): domain Bacteria; phylum Krumholzibacteriota; class Krumholzibacteriia; order JAJRXK01; family JAJRXK01; genus JAOZPE01. The sequence goes on from CAVSGG010000005.1 coordinate 44,353, forward strand.
CGGCTGATAGCCCTCCAGCTGGACTTCGTGGTAGCCGGGCAACCCGGGAGGAACGAGGCTGTGCGCGGGAATCTGCCCTCCCCGTGTAACGTGCTCCGTGATCGCTTTCGCGTCTACGGCCAGGGCGAAGGCCTTCCGTACGCGAGGATCGTCCATCGGCGGTGAGTTCACGCAAAAGCGCAAGAAGTAGGTGTTGAGATAGGGACCCCGGTGAAAATCGGATCGAGACGAAAGCTGCTGGATCACCGTGGGCGGAATTCCCTCCGAATCGACCCAGTCGAGCTCACCGCTCTCGTAGCGATTGAAGCTGCTGTTCGCGTCGTCACCGTGCATGATGTCGACGATCTTCAAGGCCACGCGAGAAGCGTCCCAATAGCGGGGATTGCGAAGCAGACGGACCCGGCGGTTGATCTGCCACTTCTGCACTTGATACGGTCCATTACTCACGATGAATTGGGGATGCGTCCAACGCTCGCCGTGCTCGCGGATGGTCCATGCGGGAACTGGATACAGGGGATAGTAGGCGCAGAGATCCAGAAAATAGGCGACCGGATGGGAGAGCTGCACCACGAATGTCGTGTCGTCGGGACAGCTGAGCCCGAGGCTCGAAGGGTCGCTAGTCTTGCCAGAATGGAGACGACGAGCTCCCATGAGAGGATATAGGAGATCGGCGTAGGGGGCCGCGGTCGCCGGTGTCAGGAGCCTAATCCAGGCGAACTGGAAGTCGTGACTGGTGACCGGCCTGCCATCGCTCCAAAGGGCATCACCGCGCAGGTGGAAGGTGTAGAGGGTGCCGGTAGCGTCGATCTCCCAGCTGCGAGCAACCCCGGGGTGCGGAGCCAGTGTGGCCGGGTCCCGCGAGCACAGTCCCTCGAAGACATTGCTCAGGATGCGTCCCCCCGGCTGCGCGCTGCAGAGCCCTGGATCCAGGCTCTCCGGCTCCCGTCCCAGCATCGTGAAATCCGCCGGCTTCTCACCCAGTCCGCAACCGAGAACAAGAAGGGCGCACGCTGCCAGTGTCCACCGCGTCCTTCGGTACAGCTGCCGCCGCCAAGAATCCACGCATCTCGCCTTTTCGCCAGTGTGGGGCGGGCTGATTGTATCGGTTTCCCCCCAGCGGTCCAGACCTGAAGAGATCGCCCCGGGAAGTGTTCTCGCGCCATTCCAGCTTAGCGTGTATAAGAAAGGGGACGCCCCATCCCTTCGACTGTGCTCGTGGAGAATCTGGCATTCATGAACGACTTGCCGCTCTTTGCCGCCTCTTCCATGGAAGAGGACGCCACCTGGTCGGTGACCCGCCTGAACGAGGCGATCTCCCACGCTTTGAGCGAACGCTTCCCGCAGGAGATCTGGGTACGCGGCGAAATTCAGGGACTTGCTAGAACCAGGATGCGCAAACACTGGTACTTCGAACTGGTGGAAAAGGACGAATACGGAGATGGAGTAAAGGGCAAGCTCTCGGTGGCGCTTCTCGCCTGGAATCGGGGACCGGTAGATCGCACGATCACCAGTTCACCGGGTTTCAGGCTCGACGACGACATCGAAGTGCGCATCAAGGGCCGCGTCGACTTCTATCCGCCGTTCGGGAAACTCCAATTCGTGATGACAGGGGTCGACCCCGCATTCACCCTGGGACAACTCGCTCTCAGACGAGAGCGCATCCTGCGCGCACTGAAGGCGGAGGGCCTCCTGCGCGCGAACGCCGAGCGTCCCATGCCCCTAGTTCCAGCCAGAATTGGTCTGATTACCAGCGTGGGCAGCGCGGCTTACAATGACTTCATCAACGAGTTGGAGCAAGGCGGCTTCGGGCATCGGGTCGTGGTCGCGGATGCTCGGGTGCAGGGGGCGGAGGCCGAGCGAACTCTGCTCGCGGCGCTCGGCACCCTCAAGGCCTGTGAGCTCGACCTGATCGCGATCGTGAGGGGAGGCGGTAGCCAGAGCGATCTCGCGGCCTTCGACAGCGAGGCTCTGGCGCGGGCCATTTGCAAGATGCCCATCCCGGTCTTGACCGGAATCGGTCACGAGATCGACACCTCCGTGGCCGACCACGTGGCGCATACCGCTTACAAGACCCCGACGGCTTGCGCGGCCGCCCTGGTGGTATCCACCGCTAACTTCCTGTCCCTTCTGCAGGAAAGGGCGGAGGAAATCGCGTCTCTGGCGGAGAGGCAGACGGCAAACGAGCGACACCGTCTTATCATGGCTGCGCAGCTGGCCAGTTCGCGCGCCAAAGCGCGAATCGTCTCTGCGCAGCGTGACCTCGCGGAGGCCGAGCGGAGCCTGCTTCGGGAGACCCCGCGGTCTCTGGCTCGTGCCGAGGCCCGGCGCGAACGCATCGCGGGAGAACTGCGGGGAGCGGGACGCCTGGTATTGCACCGGGCCGATCAATCCTTGAAGACGGCTCTGAGAAAGCTGACTCTCCCCCGCATGCGGGTTCTGCTGAACCGCCGCGCGGAGAAATTGAGTGCCCAGGAGACTCGGGTCCGCCTCCTCGATCCTCGGCGGGTCTTGGCCCGGGGCTACAGCATCAGTCGTGGACCGACGGGCGCAGTGGTGCGCAGCGCCGCGGAACTGAAGCTCGGCGATATGATGACCACTCAGCTCTCGCGGGGAAGTGTGAAAAGCGAAGTCAAGGTATGCCGGAAGGAGAAAAAGAGTCCATGAGTGCGAAGAAGGCTCAGACCAAAGCGCCACGCTATGCCGAGGCCATGGAAGAACTGGAGACGATCCTCGCGCAGCTCGAGGAGGAAGCGGTGGATGTAGACGAACTCACGGCCAAGGTGAAACGGGCGAGCGAGCTGATCCAGTTTTGCCGCGACCGACTGAGCAACACTCGCCTGGAGATTGAGCAAGTCGTGGCAGAGCTGCAGAAGGTCGAGGAGGAAGAAGATGCCGAGGATGAGGGATAAGTGAATCCCCCAGGCCGGCAGCATTCCCCTCTCAGCGTGGAGGAAAGGGACCGGCGGTGGCGCGACGAAGTCTACCTCGCCGATGGTAGTCCTCAACTCACGTTGCGCTCGACTCTGACGGGTGTCCTCCTGGGATGCATGCTCGCTCTGAGCAACCTTTACGCGGGTCTCAAGACCGGCTGGTCGTTCTCCATCGCAATCACCGCCTGCATTCTCTCCTTCTCTTTTTGGCGCATATTCAAGCTCGCCAAACCCAACTTGCGCTCCCCGGGGATTCTCGAAGACAACTGCATGCAGTCGACGGCTTCCGCGGCGGGCTACACCATCGTAGCGCTCTTGGTCTCGGCCATCCCGGCCTATCTCATGGTCACCGGTGTGAGCATTCGCGCGGGTTGGCTCATTCTGTGGGTGTTTTTCTCGGCCGCCCTGGGCCTGATGCTCTTTATCCCCTTCAAGCGACAGCTCGTGAACGACGAGAGCCTGACCTTCCCCAGTGGAGTCGCGGCGGCGGAGACCCTTCGCGGCTTGCACGCCAAGGGGACGGAACCCCTGCGGCACGCGAGGGGACTCTTCGCCGGCATGGGGCTGGGCGCATTGGGATCGTGGCTTGGAACCAACAATGCTTTCAGCTGGTGGCGCTTTCCGAGAATTCCCGATTCCATATTCGTTCCCGGATCGATCTCGGGCGTTTCCCTCTCGCCGCTGACGGTCGGATTGGACTTGGCCGGCGTTTCACTGGCGGGCGGAGCTCTCATCGGAATTCGCATCTCGCTGTGGATGCTCGCCGGGTCGAGTATCGTCTATCTTCTCCTGGCGCCGTGGCTGGTCTCGAATCTCTACATCGTGGGGGAGCTCTCCTATCGCAACATCCAGAATGGCTTTGCGCTCTGGCTCGGCGCATCGCTCATGGTAGGAGCTTCTCTATCAGATCTCTTCTTCCAACGCCACACCATGGGAAGGGCGTTTTCTGGTCTTTGGGCCATTCTGCGCGGCCGTTCCGGATCGAGCCTGGATGATCCACTTGCCGAGATCGAGATGCCCGACTGGTGGTTTCTGGTGGGGCTCGGCTTCTGTGTGATCGGATTGGCCGTGACCGGCATCCTGGCCTTCGCCATATCTCCTCTCTCACTCCTGGCAGCACTCATCTTGAGCCTGCTCTTCGTCGTGGTGGCAACGCGCGCGGTGGGGGAGACGGATCTCATTCCGGTAGGGCAGCTGGGAAAGTTGGCTCAGCTCAGCTTCGGTGGGCTCGCTCCGCGCCGCCTGAGCACCAATTTGATGGCGACCGGGATGAGCGTGAGTTCCGCCGCTTGCGCCGCTGATCTCGCCACAAATCTCAAGTGTGGACGCCTACTGGGAGGCAACCCCCGTAAGCAGTTCCAGGCGCAACTCTTGGGGACTCTGGCCGGCGCTCTGGTGGTGGTACCCGCGTTCTACGTACTCGTGCCCGATGTCAGCGTGCTGGGCACGGCACAGCTTCCCGCTCCGGCCGCCGCCGCCTGGCGGGCCATCGCCGAGCTGATGTCCAGCGGCCTTTCCGCGCTCGCCCCCGCCGCGCGTCTCGGCCTGTTGGTGGGTCTCATCCTGGGTCTGATTCTCTCCGTGATCTCACAAATTTGGCCAGAGAACAAGTGGACGCCCAGCGCCTTCGGTTTGGGCTTGGGAATGGTGATACCCTTCAGCCAGTCCACCGCCTTCGTGCTCGGCGCTCTTCTGGCCATCGTGGCGCGCAGAGCGGATGCTTCGCGCGCGGAAGCCTATACCGTCCCGGTGGCCAGCGGCATCATCGCCGGAGAGAGTTTGTTGGGAGTGCTGTTCGGGACCCTGGCCGCCCTGGGCCTCATGTAGACCGCTGACAGAGCTCCAGTAGAACACCACCGGTCGAGCGAGGGTGGCAGAAGGCGATGAGCTTGTTCGAAGCTCCAGGGCGTGGCGCTTCGTCGATCATCGTGATCCCCGCCTCGCGCAGCATTCTCACCGCAGACGCGCAATCTCTCACTTTCAGGGCTACGTGATGGAGCCCTGGCCCTCGCTTCTTCAAGAACTTCGCGACCGGGCTTTGTTCGCGGGTGGGTTCGAGGAGCTCGAGGTGGGGTCCCTTCAGGTCCAGAATGGCGACGCGCACCCCATCGCTCTCGATGGTCTCCGTTGCCAGCAGCGGGAGTTCCAATAAGTCGCGATACAGAGGCAAAACTTGCTCCAGCTCCGGGACCGCCACGCCCAGATGATCCAGCCCGACGCAGAGCGGGCGCAGCTCGGCAGGGAGATTCAGAATGGCCCTGCGCAATTGTTCGGGATTCTCGAAGAGGCTCACTGTGTCTCCAGGGACTTCGGTTGAACTCGCAGCAGCACGGTGCCTGCGGCAACGGTACTACCGGCCTCGACCAAGATTTCCTCGACGATACCGGCACCGGGTGAAGGAAGTTCGTTTTGCATCTTCATCGCTTCGAGGATGACCAGGGCCTGCCCTGGCTTCACTTCGTCACCCACCGCGCACTTGTATTCGACGACGAGCCCCGGCATCTCCGCGAGGACTTCGGCGCCCGAAGAACCGGAAGTCACCTGTTCCGCGGCTGCGGCGGCGAGTTCATCGAGGACTTCCACTCTGCCCCCGCGTCCTCCCAGCAGCGCTGCGTGCCAGGAGCTTCCCGGAGGGGTGAGATCGACCAGATACATGCGACCGTTCTGACGAATGCTGACGGTACGACCGCCATCCAGCACTAGCGCGTCGGTGATGCGCGCTCCCGTGGGAGTTTCCACCCATATCTTGCCAGCGCCATCGCGCACCACCACCGCTTTCAGGTCCTCTCCGAAGAGTCGTGTCACGTAGGTCTTGCGCAGTTCCATTGCGTCCCCTAGTCCAGCTTTCGCGTCATGGCGAGTCGGCCGTACTGGCCCCAGGTCGACAACGGCGCTGGCCGATCCCCGTGTCCTCCATTCGCATTCCCCAGGCCCGCTTCCACCAGCGCCAGCGCGGCGGCGAGAGCCTCTTTTTCGTCCTGCGTGAGGTTGCTCTTGAGTTCCGCGGGATCGAAACGCTCCTCGAGAAATCGAGTACTGTAATGCCCGTCGATGAACTCGGGCTGTTCGAGTACCCAGCGGTGTAGGGGAATGTTGTGAATCAAACCCAAGATGCGGTAATCCGCGAGCGCCCGACGGCCGCGTGCGATCGCGGCACTGCGGTTCTCCGCTACCACGATCAGCTTGGCCAACATGGGGTCGTAGTACACGGGGACTTCATATCCTTCGCGAAGTCCGCGGTCGTTCCGCACTCCCGCCCCCACCGGCATTCGCAGGCGATGCACCGTACCCGGACTGGGCGCGAAGTTCAGCCAGGGATTCTCGGCATAAACTCGAAATTCGATCGCGTGGCCCCGCTGACGGAGATCTTTCTGCTTCCAACGGAGTCCCTCGCCCTGGGCCACCCTGACCTGAGCTGCCACGAGGTCGACGCCTACGACCTCTTCGGTAACCGGATGCTCCACCTGGAGTCGGGTGTTCATTTCCAGGAAGTAGAAGTTGTCATTCTCATCCGCAATGAACTCCACCGTTCCCGCGCCGCGATACTTCACGGCCTGGGCGGCCTTGACTGCAGCTTCGCACAGACTTTGGCGGGTCTCGTCGGAGATGGAGGGGGAGGGTGACTCTTCGATCACTTTCTGGTGGCGCCGCTGAACGCTGCATTCGCGTTCGTAGAGATGCAATACCTCGCCCCTGCCGTCACCCAAGACCTGGACCTCGAGATGGCGCGGTCTCTCGATGAATTTCTCCAGGAAGACCGAAGCGTCGCCGAACGCGCCTTTGGCCTCGCCCTTGGTGCGTTCGAGGAAACTGGCCATTTCCTTTTCGGCATGCACCACTCGCATTCCCTTGCCGCCGCCCCCCGCCGCGGCCTTCAGCAGGACCGGGTAGCCGATCTCCTCAGCCGCCTTCAGCGCCGAGGAAAGATCCTCCAGGGCGCGAAAGTTGCCGGGAACCACGGGAACCCCGGCCTTCTCCATGAGGGTCCGCGCCGAGAGCTTGTTGCCCATGCTTTGCATGCTCTGAGGAGTGGGTCCGATGAAGACGAGGCCGGCATCTTCCACCGCGCGCGCGAACTCGGCGTTCTCGCTCAAGAAACCGTAACCGGGATGGATGGCGTCGGCTTTCGCCTGATGCGCTGCGTCGATGATCTTCTCGATACTCAAATAGCTCTCGCTCGAGGGTCCGGCGCCCAGAGGATAGGCTTCGTCGGCCTGGAGGGTATGCAGCGCGGTCCGGTCGGGATCACTGTAGACCGCGCAAGCGACGATGCCCATCTCGCGCAGAGTCTGTTGGATTCGCACCGAGATTTCGCCTCGATTGGCGATCAGCACTTTTTTCAGCGATGCGGTGGTCAAGGTGAGCTCCTAGAGAGGAATGTTCCCGTGCTTCTTGCGGGGGGTTTCCTGCTTTTTGTTGCGCAGTCTACGCAGCGCGGCGATGAGCAGGGGGCGTGTGTCGCGCGGTTCGATGACATCATCGAGGTATCCCAGGCTCGCGGCCACGTAGGGATTCGCGAGTCTCGCCTCGTACTCCTGCACCCTCCGTTTGCGCGCGGCCTCGGGATCGTCGGCCTTCTCGATCTCCTTACGGTAGATGATGTTGACCGCGCCCTCGGGCCCCATCACCGCCAGCTCGGCGCTGGGCCAGGCTACGTTCCAATCGCCCCGGATGTGCTTGGAGCTCATCACGTCGTAAGCGCCACCGTAGGCCTTGCGAGTAATGACGGTCAGCTTGGGAACGGTTGCTTCGCAATAGGCGTAGAGCAGCTTTGCGCCGTGTTTAATGAGACCACCGAACTCTTGACGTGTGCCCGGCAAGAAGCCGGGGACGTCTTCGAAGGTAATTAGCGGGATGTTGAAGCAGTCGCAGCTGCGAACGAAGCGCGCTGCTTTCAAACTGGCGTCGATGTCGAGCACTCCAGCCAGATTCTTCGGTTGGTTGCCCACGATGCCCACGCTGGCTCCCCCCAAGCGCGCGAATCCGCACACGATGTTTTGCGCGTAGGCGGGCTGAATCTCCAGGAACTCCCCGTCGTCTACCACCAGCCGAATGACTTCCTTGATGTCGTAGGGTTGCTTGGGGCTGTCGGGAATGATCTCGTTCAGACGTTTCTCGCGGCGATCGATAGGATCGGTGCAGGCGACGGCGGGCGGATCCTCCAAATTGTTCTGCGGAAGGTAGCTCAGCAGCTTCTTCACCATCAAAAGGCACTCTTGATCGCTCTGAGCCTTCAGGTGGGCGACGCCGCTCTTCATGTTGTGCGTATCCGCTCCACCCAGTTCTTCGAAGGTGACGTCCTCGTTGGTGACCATCTTGATGACGTTCGGTCCGGTCACGAACATGTGGCTGGTCTTTTCCACCATGATCGTGAAATCGGTGATGGCGGGGCTGTACACCGCCCCCCCCGCGCAGGGTCCCATGATCGCGCTGATCTGAGGGACAACGCCGCTGGCCTGTGTGTTGCGCCAGAAGATCTCCGCATAGCCGGCAAGACTCTCGACACCCTCTTGGATACGAGCGCCGCCGCTGTCGTTGAGACCGATGACGGGTGCGCCGTTCTGGAGAGCTTCGTCCATGATGCGGCAGATCTTCTCCGCATTGGCCATGCTCATGCTCCCCCCGAAGACCGTGAAATCCTGGGCGAAGAGATAGACCAGGCGGCCGTCGACTTTCCCTGCCCCGGTGACGATACCATCGCCCAAAGGCCGGGAACGTTCCATGCCCAGATCGTTGCAACGATGGGTCACGAAAACGCCGGTTTCCTGGAAGGAGCCCTCGTCGAGCAGGAGATGAATGCGCTCGCGGGCGGTGAGTCGACCGGATGCGTGGATCTTGTCAATCCTGGTCTGACCACCGCCGAGAAGGGCTTCTTGGTGCTTTTCCGCCAGCTCTTTGATCTTCTTCTGAATGTTCTCGCCCATAGTACCAAAGCTAGTTCCGAGGGGATGGTGGCGCGCGCGGCAGAGGGTGCCCGCGGCCGAGGAATCGTTCCAAAGGTCCAAGAGACCCTAGATTAGCAGAGGAGGAAAGCCAGTGCCGCAAAGAAAACGGATCAGCGAACCACGAGCACCGAATTGACGGCACCGAAGCCGTCGGAAACGCGGCTGGAATTGGCTGGATCGGCAATCCAACGCGTTCCGTCCACGACCAGCTTGTATTGGAAACTGCCGGGACGAAGCCGGATCTCCGTGCGCCAGAGGCCATCGGCGCCACGCCGCAGGATGTTTGCCTTGGGGCTCCATCCGTTGAAACTCCCCACGACCGCGACGCTCGATGCCTTGGGATCGCGATAGGTGATGGGCACCAGGCGCATCTCCACTCGGGTCTGTTCCTCGCGAGTCCATAGGTTTTCAGCTGGGACCGAGCCCAAGTAGGCGTATCCATCGACCAGGCTCTTCAAGCGATAGTCCGCTGCGAAGAGCGGCGCGCCCGTAACGTCCTTCAGTCCGAGTCGAATCTTCGCCACCCCGCTCTCGTCCGCGACCACTTTCACGAGGAGGTAATTCGTTCCCGGGCTGAGTCGCAGTGAAGTCTCGAAAGTATCGTGGGCCAGGCGGGTACGTCCGAGCTCGTCGCCATTCACTTTCAGGAGTGCTTCGGTTCGCGATTCTAACTTCACTCTGGCATCGCGCGTGGCGGTCGAGACTGCGGTGAGGCCGTACCAGACCGCGCCGGGCGCGCCATGTCCCAGCATGACCGAACCGTCGGTGGCCAGAGCGCGGGGCTCGATGTGCTGCCAACGCTCCATTCCTTTCAAACCGGGATAGCTCTGCCCGAGACGCACCTGGAAATCGGGTCCCGCGGTCGTCGCGAGCGGAGAGCTCTCGCCGGGAGCGAAAGGTCCGACCGTGAGCCAACCGAAATGTACCGCAAAGCTCGCGTCGAGTTGGGCAGTGAGCCCATGGTCGTCGTAGAAGCGCCACTGCACCGGGTAGTCCCCGGGAGCTTTGTTCTCGGGCGCAATGATCTTCACCTTCCAGGTGCTGGTCGAGCGGGCGGGTAGCCTGAATTCGCGCGCAGCGCGCGGTTCCACTTCGAAGTCGGGAGGAACCACGATCTCGTAGCGGCCGTCGAGATCGCTGGTCAGGGCGTTTTCGAGCGAAACCTCAAAGCTGCGCGAGTGGTTATTTCCCTGAGGAAGCGCGAGGACAGTGGCCCGCATGGGGTCCACGATCGAACATGCCGGGGCATGCTTCGGGCCTCCCGCAGGGCCCCTGAGGATGACCCACCACAGCCCGGGATCCTGAGGCAGAGTGGGCAGCGTCGCATTCGCGCTCAATTTCCCCTGGGCCTCTAGGGTCAAGGGAACGAAGGCGCGGGTGAGGTGACCATCCGTCCAGGCCGCGGTCCATTCGCCGGGAATTTCGCGCTCGGCAGCCGAGACCCGGTCGAAGTGCAGGTGCAGGCTGGGACGATGATCGCGAGTAACCACGCCCGGCAGAATCTGAGCACGGTAGGAGGATTCGGGCCGGCTCCGATACAACAGCTCCGCGGCATCGCGTTGCAACAGCCCGATTGCGGTCGACAACCACTTGGCGGCGTCTCTCTCGTGGAAGCTGAAGGCCGCCGTTGCGTCGCTACCGTTCAGGCCCTGCTCCTTGAATTCTCTGGGATGCATGGCCTGACGCTCCCTGATGTCGAATTCCTGCCAGCGGTCAGCCCAGCCTTGGAGCATGGTCGCGACGGAATCCGGGACATCCTCCAGACGATCGCTGGCGTTCTGCAGGGCCAGACGGATGGCCGCGGTTTCCTCGGGACTGAAGATGTGAGCGCGGATGAGGAACTCGATCGCGACGCGGCTGCGCTGCAGGCGCTCCTGATTGGCAAGAACGGTGGGAATGGAAACCCGCTGGTCACCGAGATCGAGCTCCATGGGCCCCCGGTAGGGAAGATCCAGCTCCTGGAGAGTACCGCGAAGCAGGTCGTTCAACTCGGCGTCTCCCAAGAGTGCGACCGCTCGGCTCAACAGGATGGTGGTCTGATCCGTTCGCAAGAGATCGAGACCCGCTTGCAAGGGCCACCCCGAGGACGGATCGAGTCGCTGGGACATCCATGCCTTGGCTCGGGCGTCGTTTGGGCCGTCGAGGCTGCCTCCGGCCAGGAGTGAGTAGGCCAGACGCAGAGAAGCCCCTCGATCACAGGGGGCGCTCAGAGCGACGGGAACGAGGTCCGCCAAATCCGGCGAATGTTGTTGTCGATGCCCCAGAGAATCGTAGCGAGCATATCCACCGGTGGAGGGGTCATAGATGTTGCGCGCAATCCGGCGCTCCACGAGATCGCGGTCCCGCCACCAGATCAGGGCGTCGAAGACGTGATCCGCCCGAAAGGCCATCCCGGCCAGTGCGCTCAGCTGGGTCATCTCCAGGGCGGGGAGGATGGCGGTGGTGCCTCGGGTGATGGGCATGGACTTCGGGAACACTTCGGGACGCGCCTCCCAGGCCCCTCGATTCTGGGCGTCGAGGCGCTTGGAAAGCCAGAACTGCCAGCGGACCAAGGCCTTGTAGGTGACGGGATCGGGCTCCTCCAACTCGCGTTCTGCCTCGTTGACCACGCTGGCTAGCAGGGGGATCTGCAAGGGGTTGAAGCTCTTGGCCCGCTGATCGAGCTCCTCGGGACGGGCTTGCGCCGTCCAGCTCAGAAAGTCCCTCAAAGCTACGTAGGATTCCACCACCTTCCCCGTGCTTTCCGCAGAGGGATCCATGGCTGCGGGGCGAAGCGCTGCGCAGAGTAGAGGGGTGAGCAGAAGTGGTGCGGCCGCTTTGAGCCAGCGGCGTCTCGTGGTCATGACGGAAGCTCTGAGGCTGCAAGAGGCAGGCCAAGGAGTTCCTTGTCGTCTCGGCACTTCGGTGCTTTTGTGAAGGTTCCCATCCCGGCGGCCACGCGTTCGCCGGTAAGCCCAGTGAGGTGTCCAGATGTTCCAAACCCAAGCCAGTGTTGCCTCTGCCGTACGTACTCCGATCGGGCGCTTTCTCGGGTCCCTCTCCGGCCGGAGCGCCATTGAATTGGGGATCTTCGCCGCCCGCGCCGCCATCGAGCGGGCTGGTCTGCAGGCGCGCGACATCGACTTGACCATCGTGGGCAACGCCCGGCCGGCCGGACTGGGTCCCAATCCAGCCCGGCAGATCGCGATCGGGACCGGCGTGCCGCAGGACAAGGTAGCCTACACCCTGAACATGGCCTGCGGCAGCAGCAGCACCGCGATCATTCTGGGTATCCAGGCTCTCACTCTGGGCAAGGCCAAGCGCGTGCTGGTGGGGGGAAGCGAGAACATGTCGCGCGTGCCCTATCTCTTGACGGAGGCGCGCATGGGCTACCGCATGGGTCACGCCCCGGTCGTGGACGGGATGTATCGCGACGGATTCGATTGTCCCATCGCCAAGCAGGTCATGGGACTCACTGCCGAGACTCTGGCGCGCGAATACGAAGTCTCGCGGGCGGAGCAGGACCGTTACGCTCTCATGTCTCAGACCCGCGCGGCGAAGGCATGGGAGGAGCGGGCGTTCGACGCGGAAATCAAAGCAATTCCTGCCGAGGGAAAACTGCCGGGACTGGACCACGATGAACACCTCCGGCCCAACACCACCTTGGAGAAGCTCGCCAAACTCCCGACCGTCTTCGAGGAAAACGGTACCGTGACCGCGGGCTCCAGCAGCGGACTCACCGACGCGGCGTGCATGCTGGTCCTCGAAAAACCGGGCCTGCGAGAGAAGCCACTGGCCTCCATTCTGGAGAGCGAGAGCGCGGGCGTCGATCCCGCGCGGATGGGCCTGGGACCGGTTCCCGCCACGCGCGCACTCATGGAACGCTGTGGACTGAGCATCGACGATTTCGATCTCATTGAGTTGAACGAGGCATTTGCGGCCCAAGTTCTCGCGTGCCAGCGGGAGCTTCAATTCGACATGGAGAAGACCAACCTCCAGGGAGGCGCCATCGCGCTGGGCCATCCCATCGGAGCCACCGGCGCTCGCATCACCACCACTCTCATCCACGCACTTCGCCGTCACGGAAAAGGCCTGGGTCTCTCTACCTTGTGCGTGAGCGGTGGTTTGGGAGTCTCGATTCTGGTGCGAAACGAAGAGGCCTAGTCCCCAATTGGCAGGACGCGAACTTCAACGGTAAGTGCGGAACCGCAAAATCGTGGATTCGCCGGGCTCGACCCGCACCGTCTCAAAGGTCGCAGTGCGGCCCACTTGGCCCATGCTGTCCAGACATTCGACCACGACTCGATGATCTCCGGCGGGAACGCGGAGTTGCGCTACGTGAATCCGATCGGGCAGGGTGCTCCACGAACGGGTGTCGGCGCGCTCCGTCGCAACCGAAGTGATGTTCGCGAGAAAGCCCGAGAGTTCCCCTTTGTCCGTTGCCGTCTTGGTTACCCTCCACTTGGCGAGCGCCCGCAGAATCGTTCGCAGTAGGCGTTTGCCGGCCCCCTCGTCGAAAGTGAGTTGAGCGATGCCTGAAACGTCTTCAGCCAGTTCCGTGGTCCGGCTTTTTCCGTCCGTGCACAAGCGGGCATGGGTGAGTACGGGTGGTGTGGATACCATGGCCGGCAATGCGACGCGCAACCAGTAAGCCACCTTCACTTCCTTCCGTTTCACCCAAACCCTGCGCCGGCCGCGGCGCGTGAGGACCGTCGCCATCTCGGCGTCGTTTTGATCCTTGTCCGATTCCAAGATGGGGAAGAAAGCCGCGTCTTCCTCGAGGTGATTCACGAAGCCGCTCTCGTAGATGAGAACGATGCGTCCCTCGTTGGGACCGAGCGGTTTGAGCTCGTCCTCTAGTTCAGGATGCGCGTCCAGGATCTCGTTGGCTTCGTCGGTGAATCCAAAGCGGCGCGCCCAATCCAGGTAGTCGAGAATGAAGGCTTCAGGCATCGGGGTACCGAAGAGCTTCTCGTATTCCTCGTAGGCTGACTTGCCGCGGCGCGCTGCCACCAGGGTGGAATTCCCATCGCTGTCCTCGGCGAAGATCATCCCGGACAGCCACTCTGCGAAGGCGTCGTCTGTGTAGCCCTGTTTGTCCTCCCGGATCAGTGCGAGCTGATCCAGTCGAAGTCCCGCGCGTCGGCACTCCACGAGAGCATCCTGGTGGTTTCCTTCGAAGAGGTAATTCAGGGCTCCGTAGACGTGCAAGAGCACTTGCTCGTGGGGATAGCCGCTGTAGGGGAGAGTCGCGTCGTTCGTCAGGAACGCCAGGGCCTGGCCGCTGACGCTCTTGGTGAATTGGTCCTCGATCTTGGAGTCCGCGAGTTGAAAAGCCTGATTGCTCTCCTCGTAACGCTCGGCATAGTGGTAGAGCAAGCCGCGTTGCAAGAGGTTCAGAACGTCGGGATCATCTCCGCCCTTCTTCTCCGTCGCCTGCACCGCTTTGGGTAGATCATCCTGCAGTAGATCGTCACGGAGCTGATTGGAAAAGGTGCTGTAGGTGGAGCATGCACTCAGCCCGAACACGGCGCTGAGGGCGAGCACCGTGGAGATGAGCACGCGCCGCAAACGACGCGTGCCGTATCGTCCCGACCGAGGGTTCATGTCGAATTACTCAGGCCTTGTACTTGCTCTTGCCGATGTACTTCTTGATTTGCTTCTGGCCGATCCAGACTTTCTCGTTGGTCTGGATGTCGATCAACTCGAGATTGGTCTGGTAGAAGACGACCTTGTCCTTGCCCTCTTCGTCGACGATCGAGCCGAGCGAACCGATGAGCATATAATCCGCGCCGAGCTCCATCCCCATCTGCTTCACCGTGGCGGGGTCCGACCAATCCTGCTGCGAATCCCGCTCTTCACGGACCTCGCCGCGTTCGTCACGAGATGCCACGACGCGTACCCGGCCACTATTGATGAATGCAATTTCGAGGTTCTTGGTGAAGATGTTGGTATCGATGTGCTCGCTGCTGTTGTTGCGAACGGTTCCCACGATGATAGTCGGACGGTCGGAGTGAGTCGCTTCGAAGCGCGCCAGCCAGGGCTGGGACAGCACCTGAGCGATCATCTCTTCGGAGACCAAACGGGAATCGGTGTCGTTCCAGTTTCCGCTGATATCCACAGTGGTGTCCGTGCCGATCCGCTGCACGGACTTACCACCGCAGGCGGTCAGAGAAGCCAAGGCGGCGGCCAGGAAAAGCGCAAGAAGCACTCCACGGGATAGTGTGACTCGAGACATGTGCAAGACCTCCATCGGGGCAGACAAACTCAGAAAATGGCGGTTGACGCATTTGCAAGAGTCGCGCCAGCACTCTGCCGGGAGGCTAGTGCACGTCCGCCGGGAGCACAACAAGAGGATGTGGGCGGCGACCGATTCTACGAGCGCGTGCGCCTGTCGTTGTCCGATACCGGGGGCTGTGGTACAAACACGGGCGTGACGCGGGTCTCACAACCAGGAAGAAGGACGTCATGGAGTTCCAGAATCTCTTGTACACGGTGGAGGAGGGCATCGCCACCGTCATCATCAACCGTCCAAAGGCCCTCAATGCACTGAACCGGGAGACTCTCGCCGAGTTGGCGACGGTGATGGACGAACTGAGCGCCGACGAGGACGTACGTGCCATCATCCTCACGGGAGCGGGAGAAAAGGCCTTCGTGGCCGGAGCGGACATCAGGGAATTGGCCGCGAATAGCGCGCTCGAGAGCAATGATCATTCGAAGTTTGGCCAGAGCCTGATGGACCTCATCGAGGACCTCGGGGTTCCCACCATCGCCGCCATCAACGGTTTCGCCCTGGGTGGCGGGCTCGAGCTGGCCATGGCCTGTACTTTCAGGATCGCCAGCACCAGTGCCAAGATGGGCCAACCCGAAGTAAACCTGGCGATCATTCCGGGCTTCGGAGGCACGCAACGGCTGCCCCGTCTGGTGGGTCAGGGTCGAGCCATGCACATGGTCCTCACCGGAGACCCCGTCGACGCTGAGACCGCGTTGCAGTACGGGCTCGTAACCGAGGTCCACGAGCCTGAGGCGCTTCTCGACGCGGCCAAGGTCCTGGCACGAAAGCTCTCGTCGAAGAGTTCCTTCACTCTGCGTGTGGCGGAGGAAACCGTGCGTCGTGGCATGCACATGGGCCTGGCAGAAGCCCTAGCTTACGAGTCGAGCCAGTTCGGTCTGGCGGCGGCGGCCGAGGACTATCAGGAGGGGATGAGGGCTTTCCTGGAGAAGCGAAAAGCGGAGTTTCACGGGCGCTGAGGGTTTGCTGAATTGTGTACGGATGATCGTTCGGCGTCGCCGGGCGTTTCCGCTATATTGTCTGCCGAAATCAGGCTCGCGGGACGGCGATCTACCTCGCGCGAAGCCCATCAGAACACAACCAAAAACAGAAGAGGAATGAGCAGTGGAGAGCGCCTACATCGTAGCGGGAGCGCGTACGCCCATGGCGGAATGGGCCGGAGGCAAGACGGGCGAAGGAAAACTGGGAGGAGCATTCGCCAGGATCAGTGCCATCGATCTCGGCGTGCATGCCTCCAAGGCGGCTCTGAAGAAGAGCGGAATCTCGGCGGAGAGGGTCGATGAGGTGATTTTCGGCAACGCGCTCCAAACCTCTCCCGACGCCATCTACGGGGCACGCCACGTGGCGTTGAAGGCCGGTGTTCCCAAGGAGCGGCCGGCCCTCACCGTCAATCGGCTCTGTGGCTCGGGCATCGAGGCCGTAGTCCAGGCCGAGGCTCGGATTCTCCTCGGACACAGCAAGATCGTCCTGGCCGGCGGCATGGAAAACCTCTCACAAGCGCCTTTCGTGGTGCGCGGCGCGCGCCAGGGTCTGAAGCTCGGGCAGGGTGAGCTCGAAGACTACCTGATGGCCTCGCTCATGGATTCCTATTCCAAGTGTTACATGGCAGTTACTGCGGAAAATTTGGCTCGGGATTTCTCCATCTCGCGCGAGGCACAGGACGAGTTCGCCCTCCGTTCGTTCAACGCGGCAGAGAAGGCCATACAGAGCGGAGTTCTCGACGAGGAAGTCGCTCCGATTGAAGTCCCACTGGGACGCGGCAAGAGCGTGAGTTTTCAGCACGACGATCATTTCTTTCCCAACTGCACCATGGAAGGACTCAGCAAACTGCGCCCTGCATTCGCCAAGGACGGCTTCGTCACGCCGGGGAACGCGAGTGGACTGGTGGATGGCGCGGCCGCGGTACTCGTCATGAAAGAGAGCACCGTGAAGGAGAACAAGCTGGATCCTCTGGCCAGAGTCGTCACCCACGCGGTAGTGGGAGTCGAGCCCACGCGTATGGGAATCGGACCGGTACCCGCCATTTCAGCCGTACTGCAAAAGGCCGAGCTCGAATTGGCTGAGATCGACCGCTTCGAAATCAACGAAGCATTTGCGGCGCAATATCTCGCGGTGGAGAAGGAACTCGGCTTGGATCGGGAGAAGGTGAACGTCAACGGAGGCGCCATCGCGATCGGCCATCCCCTGGCGGCTACCGGCACCCGCCTGCTCTTGACCTTGGGACTGGAGCTCAGGCGACAGAAGCTTCGTTACGGTATCGCCAGCGCTTGCATCGGCGGGGGACAGGGCATTGCGATGCTCATCGAGAATCCGCAGGCCGCTTGATTCGAGCTGGCGGGTAAGATGACTGAGATCATCAACGAGCAGAGGAGAGAGCTTCGATCATGAGCACGCCTTTGAGTCAGCGTGAAGTGAAGAAACGTCATCCGCAGGTCAAGATCGAGGGGCGAATCCTGTACCTCACCGAGGATCCCGATTTGATTCGTCGCCAGCTCGCCGGGGAGGACCTGGAATGGGCCCCGACCATGAAGCTGCGCGACAACATTTCGACTGACGAGATCACTCCCGCCTACATCTGTTACTACCACGACGACACCCTGGGCGACTTTCCCTATTTGGGGCTCCAGGCGGGTGGGGAATTTCCCGTGAGCGAGAAGAGCGTGCGCCGCGGGGGCTTCGCCGTTTCGGTGAGCGGCAAACGACGCGGCAAGGGGAGCAGTCGCGAGCAATCTCCTTACGCGGAGATGATGGCGGGAATCCAGCTCGTCGTCGCGGAGAACATCGAACGGATCTATCACCAGAATTGTCTGAACTTGGGGATGCTCGCCACCACGGACTTTTCGGTCCTCGGGCGCGTCAAGGCCGGGGAGACGATTCCCCTGAAGGTGTTTACCGAGGGCAAGGACGAGGTCACGAGGCAGATCATCGAGTACGGCGGACTCTTTAACTTCAATCTCGCGCGTCTTCAGGGCAAGGTCGTCATCCCCGCCATCGAGACTACGACGCGCCCCATGACCGTGGCTGAGAAGATCTTCGCCAAACACATGGTCACCGATTTGGCGAAGGACGAGGTGGGAGTGAAAGCAGTCGCTCCCGGCGACAGTGGCTTTGTGCGCTGTGACCTACGCTTCTCACACGAGTACGTCACGCCGATGGCAGCGATTTTCTACGAGAGTCTGGTGGGAAAGGAGGTGCCGCTGCGCGACCGCGAGAGCGTGGTGTTCTTCCGCGACCATCTCACCTTCCTGGAGATGGCGATGACGCAGGAGCGCATCGACGCCGGTCTCCTAACGGTGGCTCAGAGCTTGGCGACTAAGCAGGCGCAGTTTGCCGAGGATCAGGGCATCACGCTACACGGGGAAACATCCGCCGGCGGGAGCGAGGCCATCTGTCACTCGAAAGTCACGCAGAGCTATGCCTTGCCGGGCCAGCTCATCATCGGTACCGATAGTCACACACCGCACAGCGGCGCTCTGGGCTGCGTGGCATTCGGCGTGGGCACCACTGCCATCTTCAATTCCTGGATCACCAAGGACACCATGGCGCGGGTGCCCGAGAGCGTCAAAATCGAGATCACGGGTAAGCGACGGCCAGGGGTCACCGCGAAGGACTTCATGTTGGAGATTCTACGCCACCCTTACGTGCGAGATGGGCAAGCGATCGGCAAGATCGTGGAGTACTGCGGAGCGGCCGTGGAGGAACTCAGCGTCGACGAGCGAGCGACTATGACCAATATGGCCGCCGAGGTGGGTGCGTTGACGGGGATCGTGGCTCCGGACGAGAAGACGGTGGAGTTCCTCATGGATTGGCGCGGGATGCAACTCGAGGAAGCACGGGCACTCGTCGAGGGCCTCCAGAGCGATCCCGGAGCGCAGTACGCCGAGACCATCCGCTTCGACGCCGCCAGCATCGAACCCTTGGTCGCGCTCCCCGGTGACCCCGGCAATGGCGTCGCCATCTCGGAGCTGCCGAAAGCAGTGAAGATCGATATCGCGTATGCCGGTTCCTGCACTGCGGGAAAGAAAGAAGACATGGACATGTACGCGGAAGTGCTGAAGAGCGCACTCTCCGCCGGCCGTCACGTCCACCCCGATGTCACCTTTTGGATCCAGTTCGGGAGCCAGGAGGTGAAGGAGTACTGCCGCGAGCGTGGCTATCTCGAACTCTTCGAGAAGGTTGGGGCGCGCGTGATCGAGCCTTCGTGCGGCGCGTGTATCAATGCGGGTCCTGGAGTCAGTGACAATCGGGATCAAGTGACCGTTTCGGCGATCAACCGAAACTTTCCCGGCCGTAGCGGACCGGGACAGATGTACCTGGCCAGCCCGTATACCGTGGCGGCAAGCGCGCTGGCCGGGCAGATCGAGGCCTACGAGCCCACGATGGTGGCCTAGCCCTCGTCTTCGTCCAGATCGGCACGAACCGTGAGGACCGGACAAGTGGCTTTGCGGACGACTCTCTCTGTGACGCTGCCGAGCAAGAAGTGGCTCAGACCGGAATGCCCATGGGTGGACATGACGATCATGTCGATCTCGTGCGCTTTGGCATAGCGAGTGATCTCCAGGGAGGGGTGGCCGTCGACCACGGCGAGCGAGAGTCTCTCCTTGGGCAATCCGATCTCTTCTGCCAGTTTTTCGAGTCGTTCTTTTGCGGCCTCGTGAATTCGGGTATCCATCTCCGGCTGCGCAGCCGACCAGCTCACATCCGCGATTTGGAGGCTGGTCTCGACCACATGGAGTAGATGGACCTGAGCCGAGAAACACTTCGCCACCTCCAGCAGATGGGGAATTGCGTGACGTGCGTTCTCGGAGAAATCAGTTGGATAGAGTATGGTCTTCACGGGCAACATTCTCCCACCTCCTCAACGAGGCGAAACGGGGGATGCCCAGGGGGACAGAGTTGGGGCACCCCACCGGCCCAATGGTAGGCAGCGGTCGGACGCCATCAAAACCGAGATTTTCGTGCGAGAATTCGGGAGGAAATCATGAAGCGGATCGGAGTCGTGGCTGGTGATGGAATCGGCCCGGAGGTCGTCGAGGAAGGTCTTCGAGTGCTGCGCGAGGTTGGCCCCCGGGTGGGGCTCGAGTACGAAACGGTAGAGTATCCCTTCGGGGCGGACCATTACCTAGAGACGGGGGAGACCATGCCCGATTCGGTGCTCGGCGAATATCGGGAGCTGGACGCCATCCTCCTGGGCGCCATCGGTGATCCGAGAGTGGAGGTGGGACTCCTCGAGCGTGCGATCATCGGCGGGATCCGCTGGAAACTCGACATGTATCTCAACTTGAGGCCGGTGAAGCTCTACCACGAGGACCTCTGTCCCCTGAAGGACAAGACCACCAAGGACATCGACATGGTCTTCGTACGCGAGAATACGGAGAGTCTCTACTGTCAGATCCACGGGGTCTTCAAGAAGGGTACTGCGGACGAGATCACCACCCAGGAAATGGTGAATACCCGGAAGGGAATCGAACGTGCAGTGCGCTACGCCTACGAACTCGCGGCCAAACGCCCGCGCAAGAAACTGACCCTCATCGACAAGGCCAATGCGCTGCGAAGCCAGGAACTGTGGACCCGGACCTTCGCCGAGGTGGGAGAGGAGTTCCCGCAGGTGGAGCAGGACCACGCCTACATCGATGCCGCCTGCATGTGGATGGTGAAGAACCCCGAGTGGTTCGACGTGGCAGTGGTGGACAACATGTTCGGCGACATCGTGACCGATATCGGCGCCATGATCCAGGGCGGCCTGGGTGTGGCAGCCAGCGGGAACATCCATCCCGGTCAGGTGAGCATGTTCGAGCCGATCCACGGATCGGCGCCAAAGTACCGGGGTCAGCAAAAGGCATGTCCGGTGGCGACCATTTCCGCGGTGGGGATGATGGTCGACTTCCTGGGTTATCCCGAGGGGGGGCAGCTCATTGAAGGCGCCATACAGAGCGCCATCGCCAGCCGCAAGATCCCTTCTCTGAGCACTTCCAGCGGGCTGAAAACTTCGGAATATACAGATCTCATACTCGCGGAACTGCCGCACTAGCAGGCGAGTATCTCTTCGATATTTCGACAAGTATCGAAATCAGAGACAAATGAGGGGTGCTCAACTTGACCACCCCTCCCTTCGCACCTATAGTATATCTTCCCACGTCTCCGAAGGTCTATCGGCTAAGTCACTAAAATACAGGGATTTATGCCGCTGGATGCACAGCGGACGGGGGGTGTTCGAGGAGAACGGAGCGCGAGTGGCGGAACTGGCAGACGCGCAGGGTTTAGGTCCCTGTGAGGCAACTCGTGGGGGTTCGAGTCCCCCCTCGCGCACCAGGAGTCCCCGCCCACCAAGCGGCCTACAGGGCCAGGGGTAGCCAAGGCGATGAGCGAGAAAGCAATCGAATTTCAGCTGGAGGCTGCCGAAGAGGCGTGGAAACGCGTCGCGCACGTCACCGTCAGCACCGACCACATGGAAGCCATTCGCGAAAGGGTCGTGGGCGACCTGCGCAAGCAGGTGAAGCGCCCCGGATTTCGCAAGGGCAAGGTTCCTCCCAAGATCATCCGCAGCGAGTATGCGGCCCAAGTGGAGCGCGAGTCTCTCGAGCGCGTGGTGCCCGAGGCCTACCGTGAGATTTTGAAAGCCCATGAGGAACTCGAGCCAGTGGGCGAGCCCTTGGTGGACAAGCTGAGCCTGGAGGAAGGGCAACCCGTGGGCTTCGACCTCCAGATCGAGGTGCGCCCGGAGATCGAGCTACAGGGTCTCCAGTCGTGCCAGGTCGACAAGGTCGAGATCGAGATCTCAGAGCAGCGCGTGGAGGCCGCGCTGCAGGAGATTGCCGCGCGCAATGCCAGCTGGGCCCCGGTCGAACGGGAAGCACGCGACGGGGATGCCCTGATGATCGACTATGCCCCGCTTGGCGAGGATGGAACGCCCAACGAGGCCGAACGTACCAAGAACTACGCGATGGAGCTGGGAGGCACCAGCGTACTTCCCGAGTTCAACGCGGCCCTGACCGGCCTGCAACCGGGGGAGGATACCCAGGTCGAGGTGAGCTACCCCGAGGACTATCCCCGCGAGGATCTCGCCGGCAAGACCATGAGTTTCGAAGTGCGCGTCAATGAGATCAAGGAGAAGCAGATCCCGCAGCTCGACGAAGACTTCGCGCAGAACCTCGGTCCGTACAAGACTCTCGAGGAGCTGAAAGTAGCCGTGAGGGACGATCTGGTGAAGACCGCCGAAAACGAGAGCAAGCGGCATTTCCGCGAGTCCCTGATCGACGAGGTCCTCAAGCAGAACGCTGTCGCGGTGCCGCCCACTCTCGAGGCACGCTACGTGCAAGCGATGATCGAGGATCTGAAGCACAGTTCCGGGCGGGATTTCGACGAAGAGACCCGCAAGAAGCTCGCGGAGAGTTATGCGCCCTCGGCGCGCCGCGCGACGCAGCGCTGGCTGCTGATCGACCACATCAAGAAGGCACAGGGGATCGAGGTCGGGGACGAGGAGCTTCAGGTGAGGATCGAGGAGATCGCGGCCGAGCGTGATGCCACACCCGAGCAGGTGCAGCAGGCGCTACAGAGCAAGAATGGGCTCGCCCATCTGCGCATGGAACTCGAGGAGAACCGCGTTTTCGACTGGCTCTCCGAGCAGGTTCAGGTGAAAGTGGTGCACAAGAGCGCCGAGGAGCTGGACGAAGAAGCGGCCAGCGAGGCAGAGGCCGCTCAGGACGAATCGAAGGACGCGAGCGGGAAGTAGAGCGGGCCTCCAAGCCCCTTACCCTCAAGGAGTTCACAGATGCTGGTTCCCATGGTGGTGGAACAAACGGGTCGCGGCGAACGGGCGTACGATATCTACAGCCGTTTGCTGAAGGATCGGATCGTCTTCATTGGTTCGCCGATTGACGACAGTGTGGCAAATTTGGTCATCGCGCAGATGTTGTTTCTACAGGCCGAGGATTCCGATCGCGACATCTACTTGTACATCAACTCGCCCGGTGGCGTGATTTCGGCCGGTTTGGCTATCTACGACACCATGCAGTACATTTCCAATGATGTCGCGACGATCTGCATGGGGCAGGCGGCCTCGATGGCGGCGGTCCTCATGGCAGCGGGCTCAGCCGGCAAGCGATCGGCGCTGCCCCACTCGCGCATCATGATCCACCAGCCCATGGGAGGTTCGCAGGGTCAAGCGGCCATGATCGAGATCTACGCCAGGGAAATCCTGTACATGCGGGATCGATTGAACGAGATTCTGGCTGGCCACACCAAGCAGTCACTCAAGAAGATCGCCAAGGACACCGACCGCGACTTCTTTATGTCGGCGGAAGAGGCCAAGGAATACGGCATCGTCGACAAGGTTATCGAGAAGCGAGAAGAACTGGGTCGGGATAGCAAGGACGGCTGAGTCTAGTCTCAGCCGCCAGGATGCCATCCCCGGATGGAGCGAGTAGGAATGAAGACCAAGAACGGTTCGCCTCAAGTCATCAAGTGCTCGTTCTGCGGACGGGGACAGGATGAGGTCGCCAAGCTGGTGTCCGGTCCCTCGGTGTACATCTGTAACGAGTGCATCAAGCTCTGCAACGACATTCTCGAGGATGAACTGCCCGCGATCAATACTCTGGACACCGGGGATTTTCCCAAGCCCCAGGACATGAAGGAGTTGATCGATCACTACGTGGTGGGGCAGGAGCAGGCCAAGCGCACGCTGGCCGTCGCGGTCTACAACCACTACAAGCGCATCAATCACCGCCGCGATGCGGACGACATTGAACTCGACAAGAGCAACATTCTTTTCGTTGGTCCCACCGGTACCGGCAAGACCCTACTCGCACAGACTTTGGCGCGCATTCTGAAGGTTCCGTTCGCCATCGTGGATGCGACGGCTCTGACCGAAGCCGGCTACGTGGGCGAGGACGTCGAGAACATCCTCGTGAAACTGCTGCAGAATGCCGATTACAATCTGGCCGCCGCCGAGCGCGGAATCATCTACATCGACGAGATCGACAAGATCTCCCGCAAGAGCGACAACCCCTCGATTACACGCGACGTGTCGGGAGAGGGCGTGCAGCAGGCGCTGCTCAAGCTCTTGGAGGGAACGGTGGCAAACGTTCCGCCACAGGGTGGTCGGAAGCATCCTCAGCAGAAGTACCTGGAAGTGAACACGCGCGACATTCTGTTCATCTGCGGCGGCGCCTTCGAAGGGCTCGATCGCATCATTCAGCAGCGCACTGGCGAAAAGATTCTGGGCTTCGAACGCACGAAGGGCGGAAGCAAGAGGGATAATCGCTTCAAGACTCTGCAGAAGATGGAACCCGGCGACCTCATGAAGTTTGGGCTCATTCCCGAGCTCGTGGGACGACTCCCAGTCGTCGCTACTCTGGAAGAACTCGACGAGGATGCGATGGTTCGGATTCTCACCGAACCCAAGAACGCACTCGTGCGTCAGTACGAGAAACTCTTCGAGATGGAAGACGTGGAGTTGATTCTGGAAGAGGAAGCTCTGCGGGCGATCGCCAGAATGGCCATCGTGCGCAAGACAGGCGCGCGGGGTCTGCGCGCGATCCTCGAGGAGACCATGCTCAATCTGATGTTCGACATCCCCTCGTCGAAGGACGTGCAGAAGGTCGTCATCAACCGCCGCTGTATCGAGGAAGGCGAAGAGCCCATCGTCTATACTGGCCGCGATCAACTGCGAGTTCGCGAGGCTTGAGTGGCGCGTGCGGCTACGCGCCCGCCGCTCAGAAACAACCAAGGCCCGCCTCGTGCGGGCCTTGAGTGTGTAGGAGAGCAAGGATGAGCAAGAGCACCAAGGACAGAACCACAGAGGAGCTGGAGCTTTTGCCCAACCGCTTACCGCTCTTGCCCCTGCGCGATGTGGTGATCTTCCCGGGTGCGATCGTGCCGCTCTTGGTGGGTCGCGAACGAAGCATCCTCGCTCTGAATGCGGCAGCCGATGAAGAGAAGCTGCTAGTGGTCGCCGCGCAGCGCGAGCCGGAAGTGTCCGATCCGGGCTCGGAGGACATCTACTCCGTGGGCACCCTGGTGCGGATCCACCAGGTGCTGCGGCTGCCCGACGGCACCACCAAGATCCTCATCGAGGGAGTTTCCCGCGCCGAGATCCTCGCGCATCATCAGAACGAGGGCTACCTCACCGTCGACTTCAGGCTGTGTGAGGTCATCACCGAACCCGCCAGCACGGAGCTGGAGGCTCTGTGCCGCCAAGTGGTGGAGCTCTTCGAGGACTACGTACACCTGCACAAACGCATCCCGGACGAAACCGTCGTGGCGGCACAGCGAATCGAGGACGCTGATTCTCTGGCCGATACGGTGGCCGCGCAGTTGGTGGTGGGCGTCGCCCTGCGTCAAGAACTCCTGGAGAACCAGAGAACTACTCCCCGCTTGCGCGAACTCGCGAAGATCCTGCGGCGCGAGATCGAAATTCTCGGAGTCGAGCGGAGGATCGAGGGCGAGGTCAAACAGCAGGTGGAGAAGGGCCAGAAGGAGTTCTACCTCAACGAGCAGTTGCGCGCGATCCGCAAAGAACTCGGATACGGACCCGAGGAAGATGACGAAATCGAGGAGCTGATCAAGCGAATCGAACACGCCGAGATGAGCGACGAGGCGCACGAGGTTGCTCTCAAGGAAGTGGGTCGTCTTGCCAAGATGGCCCCGATGTCTCCCGAGAGTACCGTGGTTCGCACTTACCTCGACACCCTCGTGGGTCTGCCCTGGGCCCGCCGTAGCCAGGACCGACTCGACACGCGCCGCGCCCGGCGGCGTCTCGACGCCGACCACTACGGTCTGGAGAAGGTCAAGGAGCGCATTCTCGAGTTTCTCAGCGTGGTGAAGCTCACGGGTCGCCTCCAGGGCTCGATCCTCTGTCTGGTTGGACCTCCGGGGGTGGGGAAGACCAGCCTGGGCCGCAGCATTGCCGAGAGCATGGGCCGCAATTTCGTGCGAGTGAGCTTGGGTGGGGTGCGCGATGAGGCTGAGATCCGCGGTCATCGGCGCACCTACATCGGCAGTCGCCCGGGCAGGATCATGGAGGGTCTAAAACGCGCGGGAACGCGGAATCCAGTGTTTCTTTTGGATGAGATCGACAAGCTGGGGAGCGACTTCCGCGGCGACCCCGCCTCGGCGCTACTCGAGGTTCTTGATCCCGAACAGAACAAGAGCTACAGCGACCACTTCTTGGAAGTTCCCTTCGACCTCAGCGAAGTGTTCTTCATCACCACCGCGAACGTCTTGCACCAAATTCCACCCGCGCTCGGTGATCGCATGGAGATCATTCGCATTCCTGGTTATCTCGAACATGAGAAAGTTCTCATCGCAAAGAACTTCCTACTGCCCAAGGTTCGCAAAAGTCACGGCCTGGAGCGCACGCGTTTCACGGTGAGCGAATCCGCCTTGAAGGACGCGGTAAATCTCTATACTCGCGAGGCGGGGGTACGCAACCTCGAGCGCGAACTGGCGACGCTCTGCCGCCGGGTCGCGCGCCGCAAGGCCGAGAGACGTCCCATGCCGCGCATCATCCAGCGCAGCAATCTACAGCGTTTCCTCGGAGCGCCCAAGTACCTGCACCGTATGGTGGAGGAGGAACCCGAAGTGGGCGTGGTCAATGGCCTCGCATGGACTCCGGTGGGCGGAGAAATTCTGGAGATCGAAGTGTCCGCTCTACCGGGCAAGGGCCGGCTGACCCTGACGGGCAATCTGAAGGAAGTGATGCGAGAAAGCGCGCGGACCGCTCTCAGCTACGCGCGCTCGGTGGTGCCGGAGAGCAAGGCCTTCCTCGACCAGCACGACATCCACATCCATGTGCCCGAGGGAGCTGTGCCCAAGGACGGACCCAGCGCGGGAACCGCAATGGCCACTGCCCTGGTGTCCATGATGACCGAGCGGAAGGTGCGACGCGAAATGGCCATGACCGGTGAGGTGACTCTGCGAGGAAAAGTGCTCCCCATCGGAGGCCTGCCGGAGAAGGCGGTGGCTGCGCAACGCTTCGGCTGCAAGCACATCATCATTCCCGCCGACAACGAGAAGGACTATCTCGAACTTCCGCGGGACGTGCGCAAGGGTCTGAAGTGGCATCTGGTGTCACGCGTGGAAGAGGTGCTCGAGCTCGTCCTGCTGCCGGCCAAGAAGAAGGAGACGAAGGAAGACTCCCTGTTGAACGCCGGACGCAGCCGTCCGACGGAGAGCCGGGCTCACTGAAGCCGATGCAGCACGAAGTCGAATTGATCACTTTGGCGCCCGATCTCGATCATTGTCCGGATTCGGAGTTGCCCGAAATGGCCTTCAGTGGCCGCTCGAACGTGGGGAAGTCCTCTCTCCTCAACCTGCTGGTGGGCCGGCGCCGCGTGGCGCACACGAGCGGACAGCCCGGCAAGACGCGCGCTCTCAGCTACTACCTCGTCGATCAGAGCTGGCACCTGGTGGACATGCCGGGTTACGGCTATGCGCGCACTTCGCAAGCCGAACGGCGGCGCTGGGCCGGGGCCAGCCGGGCTTATCTCTCCACGCGCTCGCAACTGCGCGGGGTGTTCCAGCTCATCGACCTCAAGGTCGGAGTGACCCCGGACGACCGGGCCCGGCTGCGGGACTTGCTCCGCTTCCATCGCAATTTTTGTATTATTTTCACCAAAGCGGACAAGGTGCCCCCGACGAAGCGCGAAGAGAAAGTCGTGGAACACCTTTCAGGGCTGGGACTTCCGGCGACGACCGGGGTCATCGTGAGTTCCGCTCAAAATCGGTTGGGTCGCGAGGAGATCTGGGCCTGGGTGGAGGACCACCTGAGCCCGCAAAGTACGGAAAATCCCCCAGATGCGGGCGATTGACCTTTTGGGCCGAGCGGTTCTATACTGGATACAAGTCCGCGGACTCCTTGGCATGCTTCTGGTAAGTGGTAGTGCAGAGTTCGCGCGCACTGCGGTGCGCTGAACCTGGACCGCCTCCGAGGAGTAGGGGGATACGAAACTGGCTACCGTACGAGTCATGCGTCGAGGCCTCTTTCTGCTCTCGTGCCTACTGTTGTTCGGCATGCTGGTGCCAGGGTCCGCTCGGGCCACGCGCTCGGAGATGTGGAGTCTTCCCACCTATGAACCGGCACGTTGTCTGACCTGCCATACCTCTTCCGAGAGCGCACTCGACAACGATCCCTCTTTGGCAACGCAGTTGAATCCTTTCGGAGTCGACTGGAATTCGCTCGGTCGCGTCTGGGGCGAACAGATCGCCAAGCGTGACAGTGACGGTGACCAGTGTATCAACGGTGCCGAGCTGGGCGATTATACCGGGACGCAGTGGACGGGTCCTTACGTGGAGGATCCGACTCGCAATGAACAAAACAGCAATCCCGGCGTTGTCGACTGCACCCGTGCCTCGATCAACGATCGGAGCTGGGGTATTCTCAAGGCCGTGTTCGGAGAATCGAACAAGTTCAAATACCGATAATTCATCTGGGTGCAAACCCTTCTTGTCTCAGCCGACCAGCTTCGCGCTGGAGGCGTGTTTTTTTGCGAGGTGAAGCAAGGCGATGCAGACGGTACGCGTTGTTCTGGGCGGCCAGTGGGGGGATGAGGGCAAGGGGAAGATCGTGGACTGCCTCGCGGCGGACGTGGATCTCGTGGCGCGCTTTCAGGGTGGCGCCAATGCCGGCCACACCGTGAAAGTGGGAGACCAGGAGTTCGTACTTCATCTGCTCCCCACCGGAGTGCTGCACGAGAGGGTGCGCTGCTTTCTTGGAGCGGCGATGGTGGTGGACACCTGGGCCCTGCTGGATGAGCTGGATGAGCTGAAGAAAGCCGGGATCGATGTGGAGGATCGAGTTCACATCGCCACCTCGGCCCATTTGGTACTGCCTTTTCACCGTAGGGTCGACGAGCTGCGCGAGAAGAGCCTTCAGCGCAAGAGCATCGGCACCACCGGCTGCGGCATCGGTCCCACCTACGAGGACAAGATGGCGCGCATGGGAATGCGTGCCTCCGATCTCCTTCGCACCGATGAGAACCTGAAGCGCTTGGTGATCGAGAAAGTGCTGCGCGCGAATCAATACATTGCGGCTCGCTTCGAGGCCCCGGCCTTGGCGGCGGAAGCCCTCGCGGTCGAATTGGTGGAGCAGGCCCAGCGTCTGCGACCGATGATCAAGAGCCCCTACGAGTTCATGGCACCCGTGCGCAACGGCGCCTGGAATGCGCTCTTGGAGGGGGCCCAGGGCACCCTCTTGGACATCGATCACGGTAGCTACCCCTTCGTGACCTCCAGCAGCTGTACTGTGGGAGGCGCTCTGATCGGCACTGGGCTTTCGCCGTGGCGCATCAGCGCGGTGACCTTGGTGATGAAGGCCTATTGCACACGCGTCGGGAATGGCCCGTTTCCCACCGAATTGCACGGTGACGAAGCCGAGGAGTTGCGCCGGCTCGGACACGAGTTTGGTGCGACGACCGGTCGTCCACGACGCCCAGGTTGGTTCGACGCGGTTGCCGCCAGGTACGCGGTCGATATCAATGGCGCCACCGAACTCGCGCTGACGAAGCTGGACGTCCTCAGCGGGATGGAACGGATCAAAGTCTGCACGGGGTACACCATCGACGATGAGCCGGTCGATTCCTTCCCCGATGACGCCTTGCGGCTCGAGCGTTGCAAGCCACGCTTCATCGAGCTCCCCGGCTGGGAGGGCGAATTGTCCGAAGCCAAGAGCTTCGAGGACCTTCCGGAGAATACCCGCGGCTACATCAAAGAGCTGGAGAAGCTCACGGGCTGTCGGGCTCGCTACGTCTCCACCGGGCCCCAACGCGATCATTTCATCGATCGCGGCGAAGCCTGAAAATTTGCAGATTTCCAGCTTTGTTCCCACAGGCGGAGGGACAGTCCGCCCTCAGGACCTCATTCGCGGCACGACGAGAAGCAACTCGACTCCACCGGGTTGCGATGCCCTTTTGGCACGTATCCTGTTCTGCTGCAATTTGAGGTCTGAAATCGATGCACTGGCTCTACTGGATTACTCTCGCTCTCGCGATCGCGGCTCTCGGATCCTACGGCTTCCAATTCTGGCGGCGGCGTGGACGACTCGAGGCTCTGGCGCGGCGGCACCACATGCATCGCCCCAAGGGAGGCGAGTTTGAAACGGTCCTGAAGACACTCCCGGAAAATTGGACGAATGCCGGACTGCGAGACATCCTGGTGGGCACCGATGGGAGTGGACGTTACTTCTCCGCACGCAAGGGGTGGGGGGGAGAGATGCATGAGGTGTTTCTCGTCGAATTGAGTCAGCATACCCCCGCACGGGGACTTCAACTGCAGAGCAGACGAAAGAAAACCGACTCGGCCAGCTTGCACATGGGCTGGAATCTGACGCCGGAGCAAGCCCTGGATGCGACGGCACGCGAAGTCGTGCAGCGGGTACTCCGCGAATTTGCCGCCTTCAAGATGCATCACCCCAGACCGCAGATCTCCTTGGAAGTGGGGGACAAGGGTGCGGTTCTCTACGCGCCGGCAGCAGGGGAGGAGCAGCGAATGCAATTCATTGCGGCCGCGCGCGTTCTGCGGGGAGATCTCCTGCACTGCCTCTTCCGACGCGCTTCCATCAGCACGAACCCTGCTTCTTCCTCCAAGCCCGAAGAACCGGCCCTTCCCGAGATCGAGGAAGTCCATCCCGACATCGAGCGTGCTCTGGGCAGCCTGGAGGCCGAGCCTGTCGTGAGCGCCAAGGAGCTGTTGGCGGAGAAACCGCCTCCGCCCAAGAAGGGCTGGCAACGGGTGAACGGCAAAGAGGTCTTCCAGATTCCCGAGCCCGAGGACAGAGTCGTGGTGCTCTCGGCCAGTGCCTCGCACACGAAAGCGATCAAGCCCATCAAGGGCGTGGATCAAGACAAGTCCAAGTTCTTCTTGCCCTGAGTGCGCTTCGCGCTCGTCTCTTGCCCTATCCGAGTTCTCACGGTTGCCTGCACGGGCCTTCCTGGCTACACTACC
This sequence comes from Candidatus Krumholzibacteriota bacterium, assembly GCA_963727455.1. GTDB lineage: Bacteria > Krumholzibacteriota > Krumholzibacteriia > JAJRXK01 > JAJRXK01 > JAOZPE01. Next base: position 75,438 of record CAVSGG010000005.1, read on the forward strand.
GGTCCGCCGCCGCCTCGAAAGCAGCGGCACCCCTCTGCAGTCTCGCACCCGCGAGGCAGTCTCAGGTGGGCCTCTAGCTCATCAGGTAGAGCAACGGACTTTTAATCCGTAGGTGCTGGGTTCGAGTCCCAGGGGGCCCACCAGGTAACTCTAGCGAGTTACCTAGCTTGTAGAATCGCCAGGAAAGCACCAACAAATGCGGTGTGAGAGTCGTAGCTTACTGACGGTGGCAAAGCGACGTCACTGGAGGGGGAAGAGCATGGATCGTGTGAAGAAGGCAGAATTCGGTGTTCTTCTGGCCCTACTCGCGATCTGCTCGTCTGTTCCGGAGACAACTTGCGCTGCCGCGGGTCCAGATGCGGCGTACTCCGAGTATGCGGGGATCTATCTGCACGGTCCGCTCGAGGTCCTGGAGGTTGGTGCGGTGGACGACTACCTCTCGGTGGTACCGCCATTCTGGGGATCGAAGCCGTACTTCGTGAAGGACGGCGCCGAGACTTTCTCGATGGCATTGCCGCGTCCGGAGCCCGGTCGGACCGTAAGCTTCGAGCGTAGTGCCGACGGCACCGTCGAGGCGCTGCTGATGTCGGGAGTGGATGATTCCTACGACGGCAAGCGATTCGTAAGAAGCACGAAGGAAGGACTAACGCCAGGGCAACTCTTTCTCGCAAGAAAACCACATGAGGCCGCGAAAGCGGTGCTCGCCGATTCGTCGCTGACGGCAGACGATCTCTATCGCTTCGCCTTCCAGCATCTGCTTAGACATCCTTCCCGACAATCCGATGCTGCTGTTTTCCTGCAGGACCTGCTGGTGGCCCATCCGAAGCACGCCAAGCTCAGCGCGCTCTACGCCTATAGTCTCGTCGCCGCTGGCCGTCGCAGCGAAGCGCCAGCGGCTCTGGAAATCGCGTTGCGGCTGGATCCACAGAACAGTATCGCCCAGGAAACGTACCGACGTCTCACGCAGCGTGAACCGCCTCTAGGGGAGGGTTATCGCGCTGTTCTTCCCTTCTCACTTCAGGAAGCCTATGCGCCGCCGACCCGGGAGGAGATCAGAACAGTACGACGTGCATGGGCGGAGCGGGACCTCTCAGCGAAGGACGTGGAGGTGGTCCAGGAATTCCAGCTAAAGATTCCGCAGGCAAGCTTCCACGTCGCCATGTTGCGTCATCAGGTCGATGGCAACGAACACTACGGGGCAGTGCTCATTCCCGAAGGTGCGGCCGGTCCCCTGCCGGTGGTCGTCGCGGCGCGTGGCGTGGACTTCTACTACTCGCCGCTGGACATCTCCGAGGGCGTCGAGACGACGACGGCGCTCGGCGATGCCGCATCCAACTTCATGTACCTCATCCCGTGCATGCGCGGCAATACCATCATCGTGAACGGAATGGAGTTCAGCTCCGGAGGGGACGCCTCCGACGCGTGGGACGGCGCAACGGACGACACCCTGGCTTTTCTCAACGCGGCGCTGGAGACCTTTCCTCAGGCCGACCAGAGGCGGATTGCGATCGTCGGCAAAAGCCGCGGTGGCTCGGTCGCGCTTCTGGCCGGAGAGCGCGACCGCCGTATCAGTTTGGTCCAGAGCATTTCGGGCCCGACTGACCATTTCAAAGCAATGAATCCCTTCTATGGCTGGAGCTGGGCGGTTGTTCTCGCGGACGACATGCGGGACGAGGAGCCACCTTCCATGGAGGAGCGAGACGAGAGCAGCCAGGTGTTCGATCACTTCTTCGACCGTGCGCTGACGGAGAACGAAAATCTCGAAGACGTCCGCCAGCGAATGCTCGCTTCGTCTGCGCTGTATTTCCTCGAGAATTTGCCACGCACTGACGCTTACTACGGGGCGGAGGACCGGGCGGTGCCACTGGCCAACGCTATTCGGCTCCGCGAGCGAGATGCGGCGCTCGGCAACTCTGGTCCCGATTTGACGGTACACATTTTCGACGGTCGAGGACACGACACGGACCCCTACCTCGTGAACCAGAGCATCAAGAAGCGACTCGTCCGCTGGGCAGGAGTTTCTGCGAGGTAGAATCTGGTACCACCGGGAGTACTGCAATGAAGGGACGAATTGTCTTGTCCCTTGTCTGCCTGCTCATCGCCGGTTGTTCGGAGAGTACCGAGCCTGGAAGCGTCAGAAAGCCCGGACGCCGTACAGCGACCGGGCTCGTTGGTATTCGGTTTTTCGAACGTGGATTCGGTCTCTGCTCGAGTCCGAACCCCAGAGAGCAGCTCTAGTAGCGCGCCTTGAGGGAACCCCAGGAGGTCTCCTCGGAAGTGACCTCACAGCTGGGGTAGATCACGATCGTCGCCTGCACCACATCACCCCAGGCTCCGGTCGTAGGGCCATTGCCGCAGTTGTCGTACATGAAGTACGGGTAGTCCGCGGGTAAGCCCATTAGCTGGGTGGTAGCAACGATCGCTGCGTTGCTGATGGTGTAGGTCATGCAGTTGATATACCCGTCAAAGGCTCCAAAGACGGAGATATCACTGACGACCCTCTGCAACACTCCACCCACGTACATATGCGTGGAGGTCACTACCATCTGATCGACTTGAGCGGTGTAATCTTCATCACCCCAGGGTCCGGCCGCTGCGAACCAGAAGCTCCCGTTCTGGTAATGCGTCTCGTACTTGACATAGCCGGTGCCCGCGACGCGGGTATCCGAGGTGAGGGTCGGGGGGGCCATGATCGACGGACAGGTCAGAGTCCATTGCGTTCCCAGACTGCTTCCGTCCCAGGATTGTGCGTTGATGGTGTTGCCGACCACGCCTTCATGGTAGGCGGGCGCCGGCCAGGATTCGCTGAAGTGACCCGGGAGCACTTGGCCCCCCAGATCGATGGTGTCATAGGTACCGACCACTGGCGGTGCAGCGAGGGCCAGCGTCGGGAGAAGGAGGATTACGACGAACGGGACCAGTCGTCTCATGAACAGCTCCTTTCGCGGATTGCGATGATCTCTCGATCTAGTCCGATGAAGGACCATAGTGGGACTCGGGACACCAAGTGACCGCACCGTGGAGCCTGGCGATGGGACCTGATGAACCAGGGTCAGTATAGAAGTTCCAGATCTTTATGTCGAGTATGTTTCTGGGAAGGAACGACCAAGTAGGGCACCCCGTCACCTAACGCCTCGATCCCACCATCCACCGTCCAGGAGACGAGCCAATTCCCCGGGTTCTCGAATACGAATCGACTTGCGTGAGAGATCGAGGATCTTGCGGCGCTCGTGAGCGTTCAGCTCGCGCGAGAGTGTATGCAGAGCCGTACAGGCTCCGGGAGCGCGGCCATTCGGCGCTGCAGCCGAGTTCGCGACAACTTTCTGGGCCCGTTTCACGTAGGAAATATTCGTCGGGAACGATCCTCAGCATGACCCTCGTAAAGGATTGAGAAGTAAGAAGATGAACCTAGGCAGAATCCTGAAGAAAAAAATCGTGCTGATCGGCCTCGCGGTCGTCGTCCTGGGCTCTCTGGCCGGATTCATGGCGATCCGCAAGGGTGAGGAACCTCCCCAAACGGTGAAGACGGCCAAGGCCTCACGGCAGAAGATCATCCAGAAGGTGAGCGCCAACGGGAAGATCCGCGCGCGGACCGAAGTGAACATCAGCGCCGACGTCAGCGGCAAGATCACCAAGATCCATGTCAAAGAAGGCCAGGCGGTCAAGAAGGGCATGCTCCTGGTGGAACTCGACCGGGAGCGCTACCTGGCGGCGGTGGAGAACGCTGAAGCCTCGGTACGCTCGGCAACTGCGAACTCGAAGCTGGTGCATGAAAATGTCCTGAAGACCAAGCGAGAACTGGAGCGCGCTCAGGGCCTCATGGACCGCAACCTCCAATCGGAGTCGGAGTACGAAGACGCCAAGTCGGCCTATCAGATCGAACTCGCGCGTTACGCCTCTACACAGGACCAGGTAGAGCAGGCCAAGGCCACCCTCAAGCAGGTGAGAGACGACCTCTCCAAGACCATGATCTACTCGCCGATGGATGGAACGGTGAGCGATCTGCGCAAGGAGGAGGGCGAGATCGCCATCGGTTCGCAGTTCCAGGGTGACACCATTCTGGTCGTATCCGATCTCACCGAGATGGAAGCACGTGTCAACGTGGATGAGAACGACATCGTGTCGGTCAAGCTCGGACAGGAAGCCGAGATCGAAGTAGACGCGCTCTTGGGACAGAAGTTGAAGGGCGTCGTGTACGAGATCGCGAGCAGTGCGAACGCCACCGGTGAGGGCACCACGGAACAGAAGACCGAATTCGAGGTGAAGATCAACATCGTGGATCCCGATCCGGCCTTGCGTCCAGGCATGACGGCCACTGCGGATATTCTCACCAAGACCAACCCCAACGCGCTTAGCGTGCCCATCCAGAGCGTGGCGGTGCGCACCGTCGATCAGCTCAGGGCGCCGGGAGAAAGTCGGGCCGAAGCCGAAGAGAAGTACAAAGCTGACAAGGACGGCTTCGTGGAGATCGTCTTCTGCATCGAGGACGGCAAAGCCATGGCCAAGCAGGTGAAGACAGGAATCCAGAGTGATGAGCTCATCGAGATCCAAGATGGCCTCAGCGAGGGAGATGAAGTGGTGACCGGCAGCTATCGGGCCATTTCCAAGGACCTGAGCAACGGCGATCTGGTTCGAATCGATAACGACTCCAAGGCGAGCGACGGAGCATAGAGATGAAAGCGGTGACCGGAAACGGCAATGGAGTCGCTCTTGCTCTGCACGATGTCGAGAAGACTTACGTGATGGGGACGGAGAAAGTCCACGCCCTACGCGGCGTCTCGCTGCAGGTGCGCAAGAACGAGTACGTGGCCATCATGGGGCCCTCGGGCTCGGGCAAATCCACTCTGATGAACGTGATCGGCTGCCTCGACGTGCCCACCAAGGGTAACTATACGCTGGAGGGGCAGGCGGTCGCGGATATGACGCAGTCTGAACTGGCCGAGATTCGAAACCTGAGGATCGGTTTCGTGTTCCAGACCTTCAATCTGATTCCACGCGCGGACGTCTTTCACAACGTCGAACTACCTCTGATCTACGGGGGAGTGCGCAGCCGGGAGCGACGTGAACGAGCGGAAAGCGCCATCGCGCGGGTGGGCCTGAGCGACCGCATGAAGCACAAACCGAACGAACTCTCTGGAGGTCAGCGTCAACGCGTCGCCATCGCGCGCGCCATCGTTCTAAATCCCTCCATCATTCTCGCGGACGAACCCACGGGAAATCTGGACAGCAGAACCGGTGACGAGATCATGGCGATCTTCGACGAGTTGCACGCGGCCGGACATACCATCATCGTGGTCACGCACGAGGACTACATCGCCGACTACGCCTCACGATCGATCCGGCTGAAGGACGGCCTGGTTGAGAGCGATGAGGCCAAGGGGCGTAAGGCGATGGCCGGAGGCTTGATGTCGTGAGAGGCTTGCGCATGGCCTTGGACCTCCAGGAGTCCGTCCGTATCGCTTTCGGCGCGCTACGCGCCAACAAGGCGCGCGGAGCGCTCACTACTCTGGGAATCATCATCGGCATCGTGGCTGTCATCACCACCATGACTGCGGCCAATGGTCTGCGGAATACCTTCCGTGAGAGTTTCTCCTCGGTGGGGGCGGATGTGCTCTACATCTCGCGCATGCCCTGGGTCATTCAGGACGACTTCTTTCTTTACCGGAACCGGCCGCCGATCGACTACAAGGAGGCGCGCGAGCTGGAGAAGCACCTGCGCGGCTCCGCGGTAGCCAATCCGACCATGAACGGGCGGCAGGACACCAAGTACCGCTCGGAGAGAATGGATGGAGTCACGATCATCGGAACCACTGAGAAGCAACTGTTGGTCTCGAATGCACAGCCGGCCGTCGGCCGCTTCATCTTGCCCTTCGAGGTGAACTACAAGCACAAGGTCTGCGTCATCGGCAACGACGTGCGCAAGGGCCTTTTCGGTGAGGTCGATCCGCTGAACAAGGAGATGAAGATCGGTCGCACCACCTTCCGCGTCATCGGTGTGATGGAAGAGCAGGGAGGGGGAAGCTTCTTCGGGGGCCCCAATTTCGACCGGCAGATCTACATTCCGATCACGGCCTTCGTGGGTGCCTTCGGTGGGCTTCACGGACGACAGGACGTGAACATCGCGGTAAAGGCCCCGAGCGAGGCCGCGATGGGCGACCTCGAGTACAAGCTCATCGGAGAAATGCGCAAGCTCCGCGGTCTGCGTCCCACCGAGAAAGAGGACTTCAGCATCAACCGCTTGGACACTCTGGTGGGCGCCTTCAACAACGTCATGGGTGTCGTGCTCTTGGTGGGTCTCTTGATCACGAGTATTTCGCTCTTCGTAGGAGGAGTGGGGGTGATGAACATCATGTTCGTGTCCATCACCGAGCGCACCCGCGAGATCGGCATTCGCAAGGCCATCGGGGCAAAGCCGCATAGCATCATGCTTCAGTTTCTCTTCGAGGCGGCCGTGATCTGCCTTCTGGGGGGTGTGATCGGCATCGTAATTTCAGCTGGGGTGACCGTTGCCATCAACGCCTCGCTGATGCCTGCGAACCTATCGCTGTCCATTCTCTTTATCGCGCTGGTGGTGGCCGTGAGCGTCGGATTGCTCGCAGGATTGGTCCCCGCCTGGCGCGGTGCGCGGCTCAACCCGATCGAAGCTTTGCGCTATGAGTAGGTGAATCCATGAGTAGCTTCGATACTCTCTCCATGTCCGTTGGCGCCATCTTCAGCAACAAGTTGCGGTCCAGCCTCACTCTGGTGGGGATCGTGGCCGGAGTGGCGTCCATCATTGCAGTGATGACCGCGATCTCGGTGGTGCAGGCCACCATGGAACAGGAGATGAGCGTCCTGGGGTCACAGGTCTTTCAGGTACAGAAGTGGCCGGCCGGCGGATTCCACAGTTCCGAAGAGCGGCGCAAGGCCATGAAACGGCCGCCGCTGACCATAGAAGATGCGCAGTTGATCCGCGACAAGGTACCCACGGCTGATATTGTGGGGGCCGAGCTGTGGTCCTTCGGCTATACCGTGGAATACAAGGGCGAATCGACGAACCCGAACATCACCATCTGCGGGGGGACACCCGAGTATGCGGCCAACAACACTCACTACGTGGGGTTGGGGCGCAACATCTCACAAATGGACGTACGCAGTGCGCGCCATGTGGTAGTGATCGGCAAGGCCATCGCCGGCAAGCTCTTTCCCTTCACTGATCCCATCGATAAGATCATTCGCCTAGACGGCCGCAAGTACAGGGTCATCGGTGTGTTCGACGTGAAGAAGTCGGCGTTCCGCGGAGGAAGTTTCGAAAACTACTGCCTCATTCCGATCACTTGCTTTTTGAAAACCTACGGAATGGTCGATCCTCAGGGCTTTGATCGTTCGGTGAACATCACCATCAGGGCCAAGAGTCCAGAGCTGGTCGAAGATACCATCGAGCAGACGCGCCAAGTGTTGCGACATGCGCGCGGAGTGAAGCCGAACGAACCGGACAACTTCGACTTCTTCAACAGCAAGAGCTTGATTACACAGTTCAACAACATGACCCGCGGGGTCAAAATCGCCGCTTTCGTGGTGGGAATCATCGCCCTGGTCGTGGCGGGCATCGGAATCATGAACATCATGCTGGTCTCGGTGACCGAGCGCACCAAGGAGATCGGCATTCGCAAGTCGATCGGAGCCAAGCCCACGAACATTCTGGTGCAGTTCCTCCTGGAGGCGGTGATCCTGTGCAACTTGGGAGGCCTGGTGGGAGTTGCCGTCGGTTTCGGACTGGGAAACGTCTTTACTCTGTTCACCGCCTTCGAGGTCAACGTCCCTCTGCAGTGGACCTTCATCGGACTCGGCTTCTGTTCGATAGTGGGAATCGGCTTCGGCCTGTTGCCCGCGATCAAGGCCTCGCGCCTCAATCCCATCGACGCCTTGCGCTACGAATGAGTCACATCGTGTCAGCTTGTTTGCGAATTTCACAATGAGTTTGAATCCGACGCCCTTTTTTGGCTAAGCTGCGCTCATGAGATCCAATCTTGCCATTTGCTTGATCGCGATGCTGATCGCACCCTTCCTCGCGCAGCCCGAAGCGTTCGCCACTTCGAAGTCCTACCACGTGAGTAGTCTCACGATCGAGGCTAACGCTCTGTCGAATGGGTCGATGAAGGTCGTCGAGAGCCGTAGCTATACATTTCGGGGCCGCTACCACTACGCCTATCGTAGCTTTTCCCGCTCGGGTGGCATCGACTACTCGGAATTTGTGGTCAGCGAGAATGGACGAGCCTACAAGCGCAACGATTCAGAGGATCCCGGTAGCTACAAGATCAGCGATAACGGTGACGGGATCGAATTGCGCTGGTACTTCAAGGCGAGCAACGAGACGCGCACCTTCACCATCTCCTACGAAGTCAACGATCTCATCCGCCGCCATCCCGACGCGGCAGTTCTGCACTATCAGTTCGTCGGTTCGGGCTTCGCGGTGTCGAGTTCCAAGGTGAGCCTGCAGCTGACGCCGCCTCGCGAGATCGATCCCGGGCAGATCCATCAGTGGTTGCACGGCCCTCTGTGGGCCGAGTCGAAGACCGAGTCGAACGGAGTCGTCATAGCCTGGTGCGATTTCCTTCCCGCACATCAGTACCTCGAGCTGAATGTGCTCTATCCAGCGGATGCGTTTCCGGATGCGCCGGCAGTTCCCGGACTGATCGTGGCTCGAGTGATGGAGAAGGAGGCGCAGCTCGCGAAGGAAGCCAATCAACGCAGAATCGAGGCCAAGGAGAAGGCGAAACAGCGCGCGGCAAGGATGGCTATGGGTAGCAAGGTGACACCGGTGTTGGGTTTCTTGGGGATCTTCGCTTGGGTGCTCATCTTCCTGCGCTACGGACGGAGGCCAGAGATCCCCTTGAGACTCGAACGCTCGGCTGAGATTCCTTCGGAATTGCCGCCAGCCCTGACCCAATTCCTGGTAGCCAATCGCGTGATCAATGGCAATGCCTTGGTGGCGACTCTGCTCGATTTAGCCCGACGGGGATTCCTCGAGTTTCACGAAGATAGTGAGGATCGCCATTACATCCTGGGCATCAAGCGGAAAGTGAACAAGCACTACTGGGTCCTGCTGAGGAAGAAGTACGAGTCCGATCGCAAGGAGCTTCTTCCCTTCGAGTCCATGCTGATCAACTTCGTCTTCGATGAACTGGCGGATAGCGATCGTGCTCCCATGGAGCTTTTCAAGAAGAACGCGCGAAAGTGCCGCCGCTTCTTCCGCCAGTGGAAGAAGGAGGTCGAGGCGGAAGGCAAGCGGCGCGAGTTCTACCTTGCTGAGAGCTATACGGGCAGGAATCTCGGCATGATGGTCGGTGGATTCATGGTCATTCTGGGCGTCGCGTTGGCTGCGTTCTTTTACGAGTGGGCCCTCGTTCCCGGGATCCTGGGACTGGTGCTCTTCGTGCTCTCGTTGCTAATCGTGCATCACACGCGCAAGGGCGCGATCGAGGCCGCACGTTGGAAGAGCTTGAAGAACTATCTGAAAGAACTTGGATCGAGGCGTACGAGTCAGATGGACAGCGTCCCGCGCTATCTAGTGTATGGCGTTGCCTTGGGCGTCGGTAAGAAGGCCCTGACCGACCTGGCGAATGCCATCCCCGCGGGACAACAAAATGTCTACGTCCCCTGGTACTTCACTCAGGGAGAATACGGTGGCAGCTTTGGCGCGTCCTTCGGAGCCTCTTTCAGCACCGCGGTGGCTACGGTGAGTTCCAGCATGTCCAGCGCCACCGGGGCGGGAGGCGGTGCTTCCGCGGGCGGTGGCGGCGCGGGTGGTGGTGGCGGCGGAGCTGGTTGAGTTGGAGAATCCAGTCACCACCCTGAGGCAGTCGATCACCCGCCGGGCTTCGCGCCTTCCAGGCCGTCGAAATTCTCAGCATTGAATCTGCCCGAATTCGCGCGCTCGAAGTTCGACTGGATTGACAGCCCGACCCGTCATCCTCTACAATCTCAAGCCATAGTTAGACTTGCTGTGATCAGCGGCTTTGGGCTCCCGCAGAGCGATTTTCACATCTTTGGCTTCGCAACTTCCAAGAGGAGTCTACTGGTGCTGCGCCAATGCGATTTCCCCCTGCGCGGATCATCCGTAGCGCAATTCAATACCCGCCCGCAATTCGTCTACCAGAACAAGAGATTTAGCTGCGACCGTTGTCCCGCGAATTCACGCGCAGTTCCAGCGTGTTGCCACCGCATCCAAGCCCCTCACCAAGGAGCATCGCGCCCATGGACCACCCACGTCCGTCTTTGAAATCTCTCGCCCTTCTCTCCGTAGTTCTTTGCTTGCTGATCGTCAACGCGGCGAACGCTCAAGAGTTGAGCGGCGTAACCAATCCGGTGGGAGGGGGGTTCATCTGCCCTAACACCATACTCGTTGATCTTAACGTTGATGCGGCAGTGGTGGATCTTCGCGGTTTCTCACTCACGCTGAGTTACGATCCTGCCGTGCTCGATCCAATTTCCGTGAGCGCCGGATCACTAGTGGCTTCGGCGTCCTGTGCCAACACGCTGTATTGGATCGACGCCGGCACCAACGATGGGAGTTTGGAAGTTGATCTAGCCCTCCTTGGATGTTCCGTGAACGGACCGGGGTCGGTTCTGAGCATCGAATTCGAAGGAGTCGGCGACGGGACCACGACTCTGCAGTGTTCTAACAGTATCTTTCGGGACAGCGCGAATGCGGAAATCCCCGTGAGCTGTCTTCCCGTCGACATCAGCTATAGCTGCCCCGTGCCCGCGGCAGGACATTCCTGGGGCATGTTGAAGACCAGTTACTGAGTTCTTTTGTACTTGGGATTGAAAGTCCCGGAGAGGTAGATCATGTCACGCGCCCGAGTCTTTTCGACAGTTCTTTCGTTCCTCGCTCTGATTGTCTTCGCTGCTGGTTCGGCCTGGGCTCAGAACGCAATCGTCACCGAAAACGCACTCCCGGGAAATCCCCCGAGCGAGTGGGACGTGAGTGGGGCCGGTGACCAGAGCATCCAGGGCTTCGCGACCGACATCAGCGTCGACCAGGGTGAGACCATCGACTTCAAGATCAGAACCGATGCCAGCAGCTATCGCATCGACATCTATCGGCTCGGCTTTTACGGGGGCGACGGCGCGCGCAAAGTCGCGACGGTTCTTCCCTCGGCCACCCTGCCCCAGACTCAACCCTCCTGCATCTCGGACTCTGCAACCGGTTGCCTGGACTGCGGAAACTGGGACGTATCCGCCTCGTGGGCCGTGCCCGTGGACGCCACTTCGGGCATCTACCTCGCCAAGCTAGTGCGTACCGATCCGGAAGACGGACGCGCCAGCCATATCGTCTTCATCGTGCGCGACGATGACGGTGGTAGCGATCTTCTCTTTCAGACCTCGGACACCACCTGGCAGGCCTACAATCGATGGGGCGAAAGCGATCCGACGGGGGGCTATAGCATCTACGAGGGTCCCACCGGCAAGGCCGACAAGATCAGTTACAACCGGCCATTCGGTACCCGCGCCTATCCCACCGAAGACTGGCTTTTCAATGCCGAATATCCGATGGTGCGCTGGCTCGAGCGCAACGGCTTCGATGTGAGCTACTTCACTGACGTCGATACCGATCGTCGTGGCGCCGAGATCCTGGAACACCAGGTCTTCATGTCGGTCGGCCATGACGAGTACTGGTCCCGTGCCGCCCGCGAGAACGTAACGGCAGCGCGGGATGCGGGCGTGAACCTGGCCTTCTTCAGCGGGAACGAGATCTACTGGAAGATTCGTTGGGAAGATAGCATCGACGGCAACGGAACACCGATGAGGACCCTCGTGTGTTACAAAGAGGGCGATCTCGGCGAGAACCAGTGTTTCGACAAATGTGACCCCGTGTCCGACGTATGGACGGGTCTGTGGAGATCCGGCTGTGACTACACGCCGCCGGCCGACGGCTGTGAGCCCGAGAACGCCCTCTCGGGACAGATCAGCTGGCTGGGTACCACGGGTGCCATCACCGTGCCCAGCACTTACAAGGATTTACCCCTGTGGCGCAACACCTCCATCGCCACCCTGGGGCCCGAGGAGACCGCCACGTTTCCCAGCGGGACCCTGGGCTACGAGTGGGACTTCGAGCAGTACGAGGACTCCTATCCGGCGGGCCGGATTCGTATGTCCGAAACCCACCAGGATGGAGAGACGCATCAGCTCTCGCTGTATCGTCATAGCAGCGGGGCCCTGGTCTTTGGCGCGGGCACCGTCCAGTGGTCATGGGGTCTCGATGCGAATCACGATCGCTCGGGGGGCGCAGAGGACGCGCGCATGCAGCAAGCCACGGTAAACGTACTCGCGGACATGGGCGTGCAACCGGCGACCCTGCAGACGGGATTGGTGGCAGCAACTCCTCTTTCGGATTCCACCGCGCCCGTTTCCGTGATCGCATTTCCCACCGACGGCTCTTCGGTGGAAGTCGGTACTCCGGCCACCATCTCGGGGACCGCTTCGGATAGCGGTGGAGGCGCGGTCGCTTTGATCGAACTCTCCTTCGACGGGGGAGCCACCTGGCAGACGGCCCAGGGGCTTTCGAATTGGAGCTACCAGTGGACTCCCACCAGTACCGGTCCGGTCACCATCATGAGCCGGGCGACGGACGGAGCCTTCAACACCCAAACTCCCGGGGCGGGAATCAGCCTCACGGTCGATCCGCACGTCTGCCCCTGCACCCTCTGGAGTGACGCCGTCATTCCGGGAACCATCGATAGCGGCGATGCCTTGGCCGTGGAACTGGGGATGAAATTCCAGACCGAGGAGAACGGCTACATCACCGCCATTCGCTTCTACAAGGCCGCGACGAACACCGGCGTTCACGTGGGAAATCTGTGGGCTAGCGATGGCACCTTACTGGGTAGCGCGACCTTCTCGGCCGAGTCCGCTTCCGGTTGGCAGGAGGAGCCGCTCAATCCGCCGGTGGCCGTCACCGCCAACTCCACCTATGTCGTCTCGTACCACACGAATACGGGTTACTACTCGGTCGATAGCGGATACTTCGCCAGCACCGGTCTGAGCAATCCTCCTCTACGGGCCCTGGCCGAGGGAGAGGAAGGGAGCAACGGAGTCTACAAATACGGTGCCACCAGTGCCTTCCCGACCGACGCCTTCAACTCGTCCAACTACTGGGTAGACGTGCGCTTCCACACGAGCGCGGTCGACGATCAAGCGCCCTACCTGACAATTCACAGCCCCGCCACCGGCGCATTGGGAGTTGCGGTGGAAAGCAAGGTCACCGCGACCTTCAACGAATCGGTCGATCCGTTGAGCGTGGTTTTCGAGTTGCGCGATGCGGGCAACAATCTCGTCACGACCAACTTCAGCTATGACGGGCCCTCGCGTACGGCGATCCTCGACCCCGCGGTCGATTTGGATTATTCCAGTCAGTACACCGCTACTCTGAGCGACGCGACCGATCTGGCGTCGAACTCGCTATCCGCGCCGGTGAGTTGGTCGTTCAACACTGAAGATGTGCCGCCGCCGCCTCCCGATGAGGGCCCGGGCGGTCCCATCCTGGTGGTGGGCGATGCGGCCAATCCCTTCACTCGTTACCCTGCCGAGATTCTGCGCACTGAGGGCTTGAACGCCTTCACCGCCAGCGACATCACTCTCATCGACGCGAGTGTCTTGGCCAACTACGACGTGGTGATTCTGGGGGAGATGGCGCTCTCCGCCGCACAGGTCACCATGTTCAGCGACTGGGTGAACGCGGGCGGCAATCTCATCGCCCTACGACCGGACAAGCAGCTGGCCTCACTCTTGGGACTGAGCGATGCCAGCGGTACGCTGGACGACGGATATCTGCTGGTAGATACCTCAGTGGGACCGGGAGTGGGAATTGTCGGTGAGACCATCCAGTACCACAGTAGCGCGGATCTCTACGATCTCGCGGGAGCGACCGCTCTGGCCACCCTCTATTCCGATGCGACCACGGCCACGACGCATCCCGCGGTCTCGCTGGTGAGCGTGGGAAGCAACGGCGGTCAGGCAGCCGCCTTCAGCTATGATCTGGCGCGTTCGGTGGTCTACACACGTCAGGGAAATCCCGCCTGGGCCGGTCAAGAACGCGACGGCACCACGCCAATCCGTTCGGACGATCTCTTCTTTGGCGATGCCGCAGGCGATCCGCAAGCGGATTGGGTCGACCTGAACAAGGTCGCGATCCCACAGGCCGACGAACAGCAGCGCCTGCTCGCGAACCTCGTCCTCACGATGAACGAAGATCGCAAACCTCTGCCGCGATTTTGGTATTTCCCAAGAGGATTGCGTGCGGTAGTGGTAATGACGGGTGACGACCATGGCTCGGGGAGCAACTCGGTTGGTCGTTTCGACATCTACAAGGCGAGTGATCCCTCCGGCTGTTCCGTAGCGGACTGGGAATGCGTGCGAGCGAGCACCTATCTTTATCCCGCGTCGGGGGGAATGACCGACGCTCAGGCGGTCTATTACCAATCCCTGGGATTCGAGATTGGAGTGCACGTCACAACCTCCTGTGGAGATTGGACCGAGTCCTCCTTGGCCTCGGACTACACCCAGCAACTGGGTGACTTCTACACTCTGTTTCCCAGTATGCCCACGCCGGATTCGGAGCGTACGCACTGCATCGCCTGGAGCGAGTGGGCCACCCAACCCAAGATCGAGCTTCAGAACGGCATCCGCCTGGATACCAACTACTACTACTGGCCGGGAAGCTGGCTGCAGGATCGACCGGGCATGTTCACCGGCTCGGGAATGCCCATGCGTTTCGCCGATCTCGATGGAACGATGATCGATGTATATCAGGCGACGACACAGATGACGGACGAGTCGGATCAGAGCTTCCCCTACACCATCGACACGCTCCTCGATCGGGCCCAGGGACCCGAAGGATACTTCGGATTCTTCACCGCCAACATGCACAACGACAGCGTCACGCATGCCTCCGCATCGGCGATCATCGCCTCCGCGCAAGCGCGCGGGGTGCCGGTGATCTCCGCTCGTCAATTGCTCACCTGGATCGATGCGCGCAACAGCTCGTCGTTCTCCAACCTGGTGTGGTCCTCGAATACCCTGAATTTCGACGTTGCCCGTTCCGCCTCGGCCCTGAATCTCGAAGGAATGATCCCTGTGCAGGTGGGGGCGGCAACTCTGCAGAGCCTCAGTGGGGACCTTGGATCGGTCTGGGAGCGCACGGAGATCATCAAGGGCATTCAGTACGCGATCTTTCCCGCCGAGAGTGGCAGCTACGTTGCCACTTACGAAGTGGACACGACACCGCCGGTGATCAGCAACGTGAACGCGGCTCCCGCGATCGATGGAACTGCAGTGATCACCTGGGATACCGACGAAGCGGCTAGCTCGCGGGTGGACTATGGCACTGATGCGGGCAACCTGAATCTCAGCGTGTCCGACGCGACCCTGGAGAGCAGCCACAGTTTGACCCTGACCGGGCTGGCTTCCGCGACGACCTACTACTATCGGGTGAGCTCGGCCGACGCAGGCGCATTGCTCAGCACCGAACCGCCCACCGGAAACGCTCCGCTGAGCTTCCTGACCCCGGTGGGGCCCTGTCTGAACGATGCCACGGTGGCCGATTTCGCGGCCGGAACGCCCGATGCCAATGTCTACATTTCCAAGATCTTCGACGGCGAGCTCACCCTCGCGCCGACCGAGGTGGCGGAATTTGATGGCAGCGCCGTGCCGGCAGGTTGGAACAGCGGACTGTGGGATCCCTCCGGCAGCGCGACGGTTTCCGGTGGAGTCCTCACGCTCGATGCGGCCTATACGGGCACTGACCAGGTCTACGGTCCTGATCGGGCAGTGGAGTTTGCGGGCACCTTCCAGAACGTCGGAGGCCAGCACTGTGGTTTTGGCGTGACCTTCAACGAAACCAACTGGGCGATCTTCAGCACCGGCGTCAGCGGGGGCACGCTCTACGCCAGGGTGGCCGATGGCGGCACGCTCATCGACTTCGACTTGGGCTCTTCCACGCTGGGAAGCGAGCATCTCTATCGCATCGAATGGGCAAGCTCCGAGGTGAGGTTCTACATCGATGACGTTCTGGTTCATACCGAGTCCATCGTGCTCAGTACCTCCATGCGCCCTCTGGCCAGTGATCTCAACCCCGGCGGACCGGATCTTACGATCGACTGGATGCGCATGTCGCCGTATGCATCCTCGGGTACCTATCTCTCGCGAGTGTACGATGGGGGGGAGGCAACCAACTGGGGCATGATCAACTGGGACGCCGTGGAACCGCTCAATACGAGCGTGAGTGTGGCGGTGCGCATTGGCAATACTGCAACCCCCGATGCTTCCTGGTCTCCCTTCGGTGTCATCGCCAATCCAGGTGACGTGGTGGGCGGCAACAGTCGCTACGTACAGTACCGCGTCATTCTGACGAGCTCGAATCCTCTGAACAACCCCCTCCAGAAAGATGTGGTACTCGAGTGTGCCCCGGGACCGGATGTCGATCCTCCGGTGATCCTGAACGTGGTGGCAACACCATCCATCGACGGAACCGCGGCCACTGTAAGCTGGACCACCTTGGAGGCAGCGGATTCGCGGGTAGATTACGATACCTCACCGACGCCGCTGACACTGCAGGAAAGTGACGCCTCTCTGGTGTTCAATCACTCGGTGGATCTGACCGGACTTACCCCGGGACAAACCTATTACTTCCGGGTCAGCTCGGCGGACGCAGCCAGCAACAGTGCCACCGAGCCGATCCTCGCGGATCCAGCGCTGAGCTTCACGACACCGGCGCCCGCGTGCGCGATGGTGAGCACGAGCGGCGAATTCGCGGCGGGAAGTTCGGATGCCGGCATCACTGTGGCCGAGATCGACGATGGTGCCCTCATTTTGACCCCCACCGAGGGTTCAGATTTCAGCGGCACGAGCCTGCCTTCGGGTTGGCAGAGCACACCTTGGGTCGCCGGAGGCGGAGGAGTGGTGAGCGGGGGCGTCCTCTCGGTGGACGGTGCTCTTGTCGGTACGAACACGGTCTATTCGCCGGGACGGGTCCTGGAATTCCAGGCGACCTTCGGCCCCGAGATTTTCCAACACGTGGGCTTTGCGGTGGATTTCGACACCGTGGATAGCTGGGCCATGTTCTCGACTTCCAATCAGACCAGCGATCTCTATGCTCGCACTTCTCCGGGAGGGGCCGACGTCAACCTGGGTAGTGGCTACGTGGGAAGTTCGCATCTCTATCGCATCGAGTGGAATGCCGATAGCGTCCTGTTCTACATCGATGGAGTGCTGGTCAACACCCAGAACGTGAGTATCGCCACCGACATGCGGCCCGTCGCCAGCGACGTTCACTACAACGATGGCAATCTCATCGCAATTGACTGGCTGCGGATGACGCCCTACGCCTCATCCGGCACTTGGGAATCGACGATTCACGATACGGGGCAGTCCAATTCCACCTGGCATACTCTGAGCTGGACGCAGAACGTGCCGGACGGAACTTCAGTTGTGGTGAGTTCTCGCGCTGGCGACACGCCGACACCCGATGGAAGTTGGAGCAGCTACACTCCGGTGGCCTCCTCCGGGACGGACCTCGCTCTCGCAGGGCAGTACCTGCAACTCCGGGTGCAGCTCTCCAGTCTCGATGGCACTGCGACCCCGGTCTTCGAGGACTACTCGGTCACCTGCACCGGCTGTCTCGACAACACACCGCCGGACGCCTTGACGAACCTGACGGCGACTCAGGTCAAGTCGGGCAATCCGGTGGGCCAACTCACACAGATCACCGTGAGTTGGAGCGGAAGTGAGCCGGGTTCTACCGTGGAAGTGTTCCGCAAAGGCTTCGGTGACTATCCCGCATACGATGACGGACCCACCCCAGGAGTTGCGCCCACGTTGCCGGCCGATCCGGCGGCGGCAGCGAGTGAGGGTTGGAGTTCGGTATATCAAGGCTCCGGTCTCGAGTTCACAGAGTTGCCTCCCTCGCGTGACTTCTGGTATTACGTCGCATTCGTCACTGACGCCTGCGAGAATGTCTCGGCCGTCTCGAACATGACGACAGGCACCTTGAGCTATCATCTGGGCGACGTGTCGGATGGAGTGACCGCAGGGACGGGAAACAACGATGTGGCCCTCGAGGACATCTCTTACCTCGGCGCTCATTACGGAACAAGCCGCGGCGAGGCCCTCTACGAAGCGGCCCTGGATGTGGGACCAACGAGCACGACGACCATCGATGGCCGTCCGACGACCGATGGTCTTATAGGCTTTGAGGATCTCATCCTGTTCGCGATCAACTTCGGCGTCGTTTCCAAACAGGAGACCGCTTGGACCCCGCCCAAGACGGCAGGCATCAACTCTCTGGTGTGGCAAGCGCCGGCGACTCTGCCGGCGGCGGGAGAGGTGGTCGATCTACCGCTCGTCATGGATGGTAATGGGGCCGTGCTGGGACTCAGCACGCGATTGCAGTGGGATCATTCAGTCTTGGCCTTCCAGGGTTTCTACGCAGGAGAGCTTCTCTCCAAGCAGGAGGGCACGGAGCTTCTTTTGCAGCCGGAAGAGGGTGTGATGGATCTGACTCTGTTGGGCGTGCGAGAGAGGGGGATCCAGGGAAGGGGAATCCTTGCTCACGCGAGCTTCAAGGTGCTTAAACAGGCCGATCCAGGGTTTGCGACCGGAGAAGTCGTTGCGCGTGATCTCAACAACACAAAGGTGGATGTGACGGTGGAACTGTCGCATGACCAGGCGCCTGTGATCAGCAGACCGCTCGTGACGGCTCTTCACCCGAACTATCCGAACCCCTTCAACCCCAGCACCTCGATCGCTTTCGATTTGGCCCGAAGTGGACCGGTCTCGCTGAAAATTTACAGCGTGAGCGGCCGCCTGGTAAGAACTCTGATCAACGAGCTCCGTCCGGCCGGCAGTTTCGTCGAGGTGTGGAATGGAACCGATGACACGGGGCGTGGAGTGGCCTCGGGCAGCTACCTGGTGCGGCTCCACACCGAGGCGGGATCACAGATTCAGCGGATGATCCTGAGCAAGTAAGCCAACCCTTGTCTGAACGCTCGACTCGATTGCACCGCAAGCTTCATCCGGGCGAATTCGTCGCCCTGATGGCTTTGATGACCTCCCTGGTGGCGTTGTCGATCGACGGAATGCTTCCCGCGCTGGCGCCGATTGGCCGCGATCTGGGCGCCAGCGCCGCCAACCAAACTCAATGGGTGGTCACGGCGCTTCTCATCGGATTGGCACTGGGACAGCTCGTCTACGGTCCCCTCAGTGACAGCACTGGTCGCAAGGGCCCCGTGCACGTGGGCCTGATCCTCTTCGCCGTAGGTTGCCTACTCTGCATCGTGGCGGGCGACTTTCGTACCATGCTGGCGGGACGGTTGCTGCAGGGCCTGGGCGCGGCAGGGCCACGCAGCGTCTCCATCGCCCTCATCCGCGACCTTCACGCTGGTCGCGAGATGGCCAAGATCATGTCTCTCATCATGTCGGTGTTCATCCTGGTGCCCATCCTGGCACCGGCGGTGGGGGAGCTCATTCTGCTGCTCGTAAACTGGCGCGGGATCTTCGGGTTCTTTCTTTTGCTCTCGCTTCTGGTGTTGTTCTGGTTCGCGCTGCGTCAACCCGAGACGCTGCCGCGTCAACGCAGAAAGCCATTCACTTTCAGGAAACTCGGCAGGACAGTGGCAGTGGTCCTGCGGGACCGGGCCGCCATTGGCTTCACCTTGACTTCCGGGATCTCCTCGGGCGCCTTCATCGGCTATCTCAGTTCGGCCCAGCAGATCTTCCAGGACGTCTACCAAGTAGGCTCGCGCTTCGCCCTGTACTTTGCGATTCTGGCCGCGTCGATCGGCCTGGCTGCGCTACTGAACGGTCGGCTTGTGATGCGCTTGGGGATGATCCGGCTCTCCACCTGGGCATTACGCTCGATTTGCGTTTTGTCGGCTGCGTTTCTTCTGGCCTCATTCGGCTTGCCCGGCAAGCTGGGTCTCCTCTGGTTCATGGTCTACATGATTCTGACCTTCTTCTGTGTGGGGATCCTCTTTGGCAACATGAACGCGCTGGCCATGGAGACCCTGGGCGAAATCGCCGGCGTGGGAGCTGCGGTGGTGGCCTCCGTCTCGCTCTCGGTTTCGATCGTCTTGGGCGCAATCATCGGTCAGAGCTTCAACGGCACCGTCATCCCCCTGGTGGGCGGATTTGCCCTGTTGAGTCTCTGCAGCCTACCTCTCATCGCCTGGGCGGACCGTGGCCGGATCACCCATGGCGTGTGAAGCGAATTCACATGGACCGTGAAGATCGTGGCAAGATCAGCGGGAGCCGAACTGCGCTTTCAATCGGCCGATTGTCGTCGTTTCGGAGGGCACGAGGTTCTCGAGGACCACGCTGGCGGCATCGTAGAGAATCACGACGAGATCGATCGGCGTTCCGTCATTCAGATTTCCGGTGAGGTGGTTTTCAGCCCCGAGTCCCTGGCTACCCTCGATCGAAAGATGATGTCCGGTCACCGTGAGCACAGAGCTTCCCCAGAGCACGATGTGGCCCTGGTAGTCGCCACCGGAGAGGAAGATCTTGGAGTTCTTGAAGGCCTCGATGCAGATGGGGGAAGCGCTCGAGGAAGTCCCGCCGATGAATTGACCTCCTTCGACGGCGACTTCCGCGTCTTCGTCCGTGCAGAGCGCGCGACCGCCCGCGGCGGAGCCGCTGGAAGCGCCCCCGGTGAAGCTGCCACCGGTGACGGTCAGCGAACCTCCACTCAAAAAGAGCGCGTCGCCCCCCGTGCTGGGGCCTCGTCCCCCCGCAAGAGTGCCTCCGGAGATCGTTCCCGTGCCGCCAGCGTACTTCAGGGCAACTCCACCCTTGCCGCTCGCCCCATCGCCGCCCTGGACCACGCCACCGCTCATTTGAAGGCTCCCCCATGCGTAGATTCCGAAGCAGCCATGGCGCAGGGTACCGCCCCCCACGATCGTCCCTCCCAGGATCCGGCAGACGTAGGCGGAGCTTCCACCGACAAAGAAGAGGGCGCTGGAGGTGTAGGTACTCGTGGAGTAGGCGGCGCGGATCTCCGCTCCCTCGTGAACTTCGACCTGACAGTAGGTGCTCGTCAGTCCTCCGGCTCCCAGCTCGCCGCCGGTGCCCTGAAGCAGGCCACCGCTGACCAGGATGGTCGATCCGCTAGCGCCGGTCACCGCAGTGCCGTTGAGCAGGGGCTGCACCTCGGCTCCCGCCATGATCTCCAGCGTGGTTCCGCTCTCGACGAAGATCTGTTCCTGCGCATTGCCGTCGAGGAGGTGGGAGCCGCCGTCGGCGTAGATCACCGCGTGCGCGGTCTTGGATTGAGCGAGGAGGCATGTGCCGAACACGAGTACGGTGATTAGAACGGAGTATGCGTGGGAATCGACTGCATGCGTTCGGCGGAACATCAGGAGCCTCCTAGCTTGCGTCAGCCAGTACGACCAAGCGCAGTGTAATCCGAGAGGAGAGAGGAGGGAAGCGCCAAGGAATGGCAGAAACTGCTGGAAATCAAGAGCTCTGCCGCCTTAGACTTGAAGGGTCAGGAGAGCGGTCCCAAACTCGGCCCCGAATGGATCCTGCTGAACCGGGTCGCGCTCCGGCGCCGAATCAACGCCCTTGATTCCTGCCCATTACCAAAGCTAGCTGAGGAGCGTCCATGAAGACTCTGCGATATGTTCTTCTACCATTTATCATTCTTCTACTGTTCGCCGCACCGGCCCGGTCGCAGACGGTCGAATTTCCTTCCAGCTGGGAGGGAATCTGGGACTTCAACGTGACCGAGAAGGAATGCACCACGAGTGCCATTCTTGATAGTTATGCCGAGCGCGATACGTTCTGCGCGGGGTCAGCGATCAACGATCCAGGAGAAGTCTGTACCGGGTATATCAACGACACCGGAATCGATGTCGTCTGCGGACAGACCGCGGAGCCCTTCCCTGACTGTGGCTTGACGATCACTGTTACCATTGAAGGATCGAGGAACGGGAATTCGATCGCGGGTACGACCACCACGACTTTCGAATACACTCCGAACTGCGGACTTCCCGATACCTGTACGAAAGAGGAACTCCAGGGGACTTTCGTTTCGACCAATCCGGACCTCTGCCCAAGTGTGGCAGTGGGGGACAAGAGCTGGGGGGCCTGGAAAGCGCGTTATTGAGGGCTTTTTAAGCCGCAGAATCGCATCTTCACGTCCTCTTCACTTGAAAATTCTGCCCAAAGGGTGTGTAATCAAAGTTGAACAGGCTCATTGGCCCCAGCCGGGAGGTTTCTCCGGGTCGCCGTTTGAGTCTGCTACCCTTCGTTTTTCTTCGAAGAGACAACATGGGAGCTGACACAATGAAGCGTATGCTAACGATTTCCCTCTTCACCGCGATGGCCATTCTGGCCATGGCGAGTCTCGCATTCGGGCAGACCTGCCAGGATCTCCATGACTCCGCGAACGGCTGTGGGCCGTCCTCCTTTGACACACAGACTGTCACCGTGACAGGTGTCGTGTACGTGGAGAATGGGGTCTACAATGGTGGCTCCGTCTACATTCAGTGCCCCGGTGGCTCCGGCGGCATCACCATCTTTGACTATGACCTGGCTGGCGTCGTCTCCAACGGCGATGAGATCTCCGTCACGGGAGTCGTGGACGACTACAACGGCGAGATCGAGATCATCGGCAATTATGGGGCGGATCCGGCGTCAGTTACGATCAACAGCAACGGCAACCCCGTAGCTGCGACTGCCATCGGAACGGCAGATCTGGCTGACGGCACCAACCTTTTCGGAGACTACTTGGAGGTCACCGGAACTCTGGCGCTGGTGAGCTCGGGCTTCAACTCCACCTACACGGTGGATGACGGCAGCGGTCCAGTGACGGTATATGTCGACGGTACGACGGGCATCGACACCGCGGGCCACGTGGACAATTTCCTGGGCGACATCGTCACCGTCCGTGGCGCGTCGAAGTGCTACAACGGCTCGGGCGAACTCCTGCCGCGCAACGATGCCGACGTGATCCTGACCGCAGTTCCCGCTCCAAGCGTGAGCTGGGGTTCGATGAAGGCGCAGTACTAATCGCCCTTCGCGAATCGCGAGCGAAGCAAGTCGGGGACGCCTATGGCGCCCCCGATTTTTTTGGTGGTGTGCACCGAGCGAGTCACGAAGGCGAACTCAGGGTCGTTGTGGCGTAACGAGACTGTCCGCCTCGGCTGTTCCTGCCTGAATCGACTCGATCTTTTCCTCCAACCGCCTGCGGTCGGCGACTTGCTCGTCGATGGTTCCCTCGATGACCGTCGCCAGGCCGATCGAGCCCAGGAGCACTGATCCCAGCGTGGGGAAATCCTCTTCGCGGAGTTCGGCAATGAGCGGAGTGAGCATGCTTCCGATGAGCAGGAACGCTCCTACCAGGAGTTGGGTGTCCGCTTGGTGACGGGCCTCCGAGAAGCTGAGCTGATGGGCCTGTGCCACCGCGTGCAAGCGCGCGATCCGCGCCGCTTCCGAGCTGGGTAATGCCTCGTCGCTTGCTCCGAGAACGGGTTTGGGCAGACACTGCCACAATAGAAGCGCCAGGAGGGAGCAGGCTGCGAGTTTTCTCATTCGCGACATCTTCACGACCTCGATGGTACTTGCGGCACAGTTCTAGGCATCACTTGACAGTAGGGGATCGCGAAGCCTTAATAAAGTGCGAAGTACGCGTTGTCTTTGCCCCGAAATCCAGGGTTTTTCCCCTTCGCACCATCCAGGAGGCCAGGAATGTCCCGCGTGGATCCACATTCGTACACTGACATCGACCAGGGCCGTGTTCGTTCGATCGCGATCGATTGGGTTGTCGATTTTTCCGCGCGCCGGCTGCGCGGGGAGGTCACCCTGAATCTCGAGGGAACCAAGGGCGGCGTTCTCGATCTGGACACGCGCGAGCTGGAGATCGAGAGCGTGAGAGGCCCCAAAGGAGAGACACTGGGCTGGGAGCTGGGCGAACGCGAGTCCTTCATGGGTCAATGCTTGCGCATTCAGCTCCCCGAAGGCAGTGATTCGGTCACCATAGCCTATCGGACCTCCCAGGAGGCCAGCGCCCTGCAGTGGCTGCAGCCGGCAAATACGGCAGGCAAAGTGCATCCGTACCTCTTTAGCCAGTGCCAACCGCACCACGCTCGCAGCATGCTGCCCCTGCAGGACAGCGCCAGCGTGCGCTTCAGCTATCAGGCGAAAGTCGACGTCCCGGAGGCCCTGGTGGCGGTCATGTCGGCCGCACCGGGCGAGAGCTCGCAGGGGGACAAGGGTCGCAAGGTCTATCACTTCGAGATGCCGCAGCCGATTCCCGGGTATCTTCTGGCCCTTGCCGTCGGCAACCTCGCCAGCCGCGATCTGGGCCCGCGCTCGCGCGTCTATACCGAGCCCGAGATGCTCGACGCCGCGGCCTGGGAGTTTCAGAGTGTCGACTCCATGCTGCAGAAGGCCGAGGCGCTCTTCGGGCCCTATCGCTGGGAGCGCTACGATTTTTTGGTGATGCCTCCAGCCTTTCCCTACGGGGGAATGGAGAACCCTCGCTTGACCTTCCTGACGCCCTCGCTACTGGCGGGTGATCGCAGTCTGGTGAACGTGCTGGCGCACGAACTGGCCCACTCCTGGACCGGCAATCTCATCACCAACGCCACCATGAACGACTTTTGGCTCAACGAGGGTTTCACGGTGTGGGCCGAGCGACGCATTCTGGAAGCGCTGGAAGGAGAGGAGGCGGTGTCCCTCTCGGCGGCGATCGGCCGGGCCGATCTGGATGAAGCGATCGAAGACTTCGGCAAGAACTCACCGTTGACGCGCCTCAAGAACGACTTGGCTGGAGTCGATCCCGACGAGATCTACAGCGTGGTGCCCTACGAAAAGGGCTGCCTCTTCGTGCAGTTACTCGAGCGCACGGTGGGACGAAAGAAGTGGGATTCCTTCATGCGCAAGTACATGGACCGCTTCGAATTCACCAGCATCACCACCGAGGACTTCCTGGCCTTCCTGGAAGAGCAATTACCCGGGACGGCGGAAAGGTGAATGCGAAGCAGTGGATCTACGAGCCAAACGTGCCCGCCAACGAGCCTCCGTTTCAATCTCCGCGGCGCGAGGAGTTGCAGCGACTGGGTAAGGTCTTCACCAAGGGCGAGCGCCCCGATCCGACGAAGGCCAAGAAATGGCGGGTCGACGAGTGGCTGGTGTGGTTTGCGGCGCTGCCCACCAAGCTCTCCAAGGAAGATTGCGATTGGCTGGAAAAGAGCTTCTCTCTTCAACGAGAGTGGCAATGCCGAGATCCTGAACAAGTGGCTAGCGATCGCCGCTAGCTCATCCTACGAACCCAGCTACGAAAAATTGCGCGATTTCCTGGGGACCTTTGGGCGCATGAAATATCTCAAGCCTCTGTACAAGGCCATGTACGAGAATCCGGATACGCGTGAACTCGCACTCTCGATCTACCAGCAACACAAGGATCTGTATCATCCCATCGCGCGCGCCGGGCTGGAGAGCATCCTGAAGCTGAACAAATAAGTGACTGCACTGCGCGCGTAGAACTGCGAGGCGAGCGGGAGGAAACGAGTGAAGACCATCATCGAGCCGTTCAAGATCAAGTCGGTTGAACCCATCCGCATGACCACCAGGGAAGAAAGGGAGAAGATCCTGGCCGAGGCCGGCTGGAATCCTTTCTTGGTGCATGCCGATGACGTCCTGATCGATTTGCTCACCGACAGCGGGACTTCCGCCATGAGCGCGAAACAGTGGGCCGGCGTGATGCAAGGAGATGAAGCATACGCCTGCAGTCGCTCCTTTTACCGTTTCGAGAAGACGGTGCAGGACATTATGGGATTCAAGTTCGTGATTCCCACCCACCAAGGGCGCGCGGCCGAGCGTATTCTCTTCAGCATTCTCTGCGACGAAAACTCGGTGGTGCCCAACAATACGCACTTCGATACCACGCGCGCGAACATCGAGTTTCGCGGGGCGAAGGCGATCGACGTGGTCATCGACGAAGCGCACGTGCCCAGCGAGATGCATCCCTTCAAGGGCAACCTCGATCTCGAGAAGCTGCGGGGTGTCATTAAGAAGTACGGCAGGGAGCGTGTTCCCGCCGTGATGATCACGGTGACGAACAACTCCGGCGGAGGGCAGCCGGTGAGCATGGCCAACATCAAGGCGGTGCGCGAGGTCTGCGACGAGTACAGTTTGCCGCTGTACTTCGACGCCTGTCGTTTTGCGGAGAACGCTTACTTCATCAAGTTGCGCGAAAAGGGCTATGCCGAAAAGTCGGTGAAGGAGATCGCCCAGGAGATGTTCTCCTACGCCGACGGTTGCACCATGAGCGCCAAGAAGGACGCGTTGGTGAACATCGGCGGCTTTCTCTGCACCAACGACGACCTCCTGGCGCGCCAGGAACGCGATCTCTTGATTCTCACCGAGGGCTTTCCCACCTACGGTGGGCTGGCGGGGCGCGACCTGGAGGCGATGGCGCAGGGACTGGAAGAGGTGCTCGAGGAGGACTATCTACAGTACCGCATTGCGAGCACGCGCTACCTGGGGGAACGCATCTCGGAGGCCGGAGTTCCCATCGTGCAGCCTCCGGGCGGTCACGCCATCTACATCGACGCCAAGGGTATGCTGCCGCACCTGGAGCCCCTGCAGTATCCCGGTCAAGCTTTAACTTGCGAACTGTATTTGGAGGGTGGTATCCGCGCGGTGGAAATCGGCTCGGTCATGTTCGCGTCCAAGGACGAGAAGACCGGCGAGGAGATTCCCGCGCCGATGGAGCTGGTGCGCCTGGCCATTCCGCGCCGGGTGTACACCCAAAGCCACATCGACTACGTGATCGAGGTCATTCTCGCCCTCAATGAGAGGCGCGATTCCATCCGCGGCATGCGCATCGTGGAGCAGGCGCCCTACCTGCGCCACTTCAGCGCCAAGTTCGAGTGGCTGTAAAGGAGCTTAGCGCGGGCCGAAGTATACCCGGGTAGACAATTCGCGGGGAAACGATTCTGCAGTTTCCGTGCCCGGCGCGCGCGCTTCGCTCGAGACCTAGTACCAGGACTTCAACATCCCCATCGTACTCTCGGGAACTGGGTCGGGGTAAAAGATCCCTACCTCCTTCCCGCCGTCCGCGATGGTCCACCGGTGGAGGCGCACATCGCTCGAGGAGCATACGAAGTAGCCAACAGTCCCCGAGATGAGATCGTTGGTGGTTAGCCGGACGAAGAAAAAGAATCCGGGTGAATTCGCGACAACGACATCGAAGCTGCCGAGCACGAACAAGCCAACTGAAGAGATACAATCCGGTGGTTCGACTTCAAACTTCACCTGTTGCGTTCCGTCAGGTCCAGTTACACCGGGACTGAATGCGTAGTTTGTACCCTCTGGAAAGTGAGGGACGATCAGGCTGTAGCCTGAGATCTCCAAGCCCAAGTTGAACCTCTCTACGTCCGCGGAGAGATCTTTGGCCACGACGTAGGCGGTGAAACCATCACGACCGTAGTCGTCTTGCCAGTAGTATTCCTGGCCACAGTCTTGGCCCGGACCGCAGGGTGAAATGTAATTCGCGGTTCCTTCGGGATTGAGATAGATCCCGATCTCGCCCGAGGCAGGTTGAGCGCGCGCGGGAAGCGAGGTCGTGAGGGAGAAAGTGAGAATGAGGGAGAAAACGAGAACGACGGGAAGTGCAAGAAGGGCAAGGCGGCGCACTCGCGGGGAGGAAATGTCCATGACAGGAACTCCTGCGCTGGAGTCTCAAAGGGAGCCTGCTCGAATCGAGTGTAGCACCACGCACCCACCCGCTACCAGGCGAATGTACGCAAGCTGAGTTGTGTACCCGGGTAGACAATTGCGCGGGACACGCGCGACGCGCGCGCTCCCGGACAGGATTTATAGCCGGCTATAAAATTAGATTCGCTGGTTCTCGAGTCTACCCGGGTACACTCGCGAAGTTCCTCCGAACGCCCCTTCGATGTCCTGGGATGACGTGGACTGTCCCGGAATCGGGGCAACTGCCAGCTTCTGACCATCGAGTGCAATCGTTCACGAGCTTGCCTCAGGCTTCTCTCCCGCGCTGAGAGCAGATTTTAAGCCTGTTTCAAAGCTTGAAGCGCAGCTCGTAGCGTGCGGCATCCCTCATGCTAGCTCGCCACAGGATCGCCTCCGCAGGAGATCCTGCGCATGTCTCGTGTCGTTGCTCTCGCCTGCCTTCTCGTGTTCTCGTGTTTGACCGCTTGTGGCAGGGAGCCCTCGAAAGAGCTGCTTGCCGCTCCCCCCGAGAGTGTCCGAAGCGCGACGGATTCACTGATGGGCATGGATCCGGGGGAGACACTTCCCGCGGATCGCCGTAGGGCGCTCTCCGCGGATCCCGAGCTGGAGGAGTTCCTCTGGCGCGCGCAGTTTCTGTTGCGGCGGCTCTCTGTCCATCCGCCCACGCCCGAGGAGATGCAGCGAGCGGTGCGCGCGGGGCCAGCGGGCTTCGCCGATCTTGCGGGGATCTCACCTGCCGAACTCAGCGCGCGCATGGATACCTTGCGCTGGCAAGGGGTAGTTCTTTTGCAGCGTTACTCTGCGCTAGCGGCCTGCCTTGAAGAGGTCGAACGCGAGGAGGGGCCTCCCTCTGATCCGAGCGATGCAGTTGGATTGGTACAGGAGCTGAGATCGCAGGCCAAGAGACGCGGACAGCCGCGTCTGAACCGCGAAGATCTGCCCTATGTCGCTTCCCTCATCCTGAGCGCCGCCACTGGTAATCCAGTTCTCTATTTCATTGGTTCGGCGCTGGCCACGTGCACTTGGAGACGCGGCTGAGGCCACAAACCTCCGAGAAACTGGACTTGAAATTTCCTTCTTGACATAATCTATGGGGGGGGGGGTACATTGATCCTGTTTCACGGGGACTAAACCCGGCAATGAATTGGAATTTGCAGCGCGGCTCCTACCTTTGCGCTGCGGCTGCTTTGAGCAGCCCATGAATGATCAGAGTGGGACCAATGTCCACGGGCAGGAATAACCTCGTCACTGATTTTGCCTGCGCGCCGTACTCGGACCGTGAAACGACTGGAGATTGCAATGCAAGCTGAGAGACTCCGCTTTCTCGTCATGCTCCTTCTTCTACTTTCCTCGAGTTCTGCCCTGGCTAACACCCTCACCGTGAGTAAGTGGGGAACCCCAGACTACCAGGTATTGCAGGAGGCGCTCGACGCCGCGGCACCTGGCGATACGATTCTGATCCAGGGTGGTACGTTCGCGGAGACCACGACACGCTACTGGGATAGCAGGAACCGGGAAGCAGTAGGATGGATCGATAAACCGCTCACGGTCATAGGCAGTGAGCAGGCCTGGCTGGATGGGCCGGATGGTACTGAGAACTATTGTCTCTTCACAAACCATGACTGTTCATTTCAAGGAATTCAGATCAAGGACGGTGGAGGATACGGCATTCTGATTTGGGCGGGCACGTCTAAAGTTCGGGATTGCAAACTTCAGGACCTCGGGGATGGAGTTTTCTGTGGAAATCCAGGGGCGCACGTGTCGGTTTCAGACAGTGAGTTCTATCGATGCTACTATTCGTGTATTGGCGTGACGATCAGCGCTATCGCCGAGGCGGATAGTTGCTACTTCGAGGCCAGGACGGGTCCTGGTGCTGTAAGCAAGGCGTGCTATGTCTCATGGGATGGTAGCATCACTCTGTCCAACTCGGAGTTCATCCGCTATGGGATGGTGGAGATCTATGGCCCGGGAATCGCCAATGTTACCGGGTGCACGGCACGCGACTTAAGAGTCTCCGCCCTTCTCGCTTGGAATGGAGGGGTGATCCATGCTTCCCAGTGTTCGTGTGCAGGCGGTGATTCACTTCCTGGGCCCAACGGAATGGAGGTTTCCAGCGGTGGTCGGATCATCGCTGATAGCTGTAGGTTCGATGATATGACGTATGGAGCGGTGGGAAGCACTTCCGGATTTGTTGAGCTCCATGACTCTGAGATCACGAATTCGCGTCTGTACGCCGTGCTCTTGGATTCGTATACGTATGGGCCGAAAGTAACTCTCGATTTTACAGGCAACTGGTGGGGGACCACCGACTCCACCGCTATCGCAGCAAGTATCTATGATGGCCACGATGACCCTGTCAAAGACCCATTGGGTTTTGTTGAGTTCTGGCCGATACGGGATGTTCCCTTGCCGGCTCAGGAAGGCTCCTTCGGGAGACTGAAAGCACAGTACTGAGGAGGTTTATCATGAAGAGAAGTGGAGAGGCACTCGTGCTACCTCTCGCCATATTCTTCCTTTTTGCATTCATCGAGAACTGTTACGCCACTGCCCGTTTCGCTGACAAGACATCCGAGATCAACATCACCTTGGCTGGCGGAACGGTGAGCGGGATCGCCACCTTCGATTACGATGGCGATGGATACCTGGAGCTTCAGGTGTCCTACGATAGTTCTCATGGACAGTTCTTCGAAGGCAACACCACGTACAACGGATTTCCGCAATGGACTAACGCGACGGTCGCCGCTTACCCCCAGAGCTCTTGGCCTCCAGCCCACTCCGCAACCCCTCTTCCCGCCGACTATGACAACGATGGAGATATGGACCTGTACGTCGGTTCAGCCTACAGCTACCAGCGATTGTATCGAAATAACGGAGACGGCACGTTTACCGAGGTCGGAGCGTCCGTCGGAATCCAGGATCCTGGGATTTACGCAGGAAATGTGGCAGCGTGGGGAGACTACGACGGTGATGGCTGGAATGATCTAGTCATCGATGGGTACGGCGACATGCGTCTCTTCCACAACGAGGGTGCTTCGGGGACAGTGACCCTCACCCGAACCACCAATGTCCTTCAAGGCACCAGGCATGTGGCAATACCCGGAGATTTTGTTTGGATCGATCTCGATCATGACGGTGATTTGGATCTCTTCGAGCTCCTTGCCGACTATGCCTTGCCCGCGACCTCCGACGTCTATATCAACAGCGGAGGTTCTTCACCAACACTAACGACTTCCACGGAATCGAAGTGGGACGAGTTGAGGAGTCTATTCGCAAACGCAGTGAGTGTAGCCCAGGTCACGG
The DNA here is from genome assembly GCA_963727455.1 of Candidatus Krumholzibacteriota bacterium. Taxonomy (GTDB): domain Bacteria; phylum Krumholzibacteriota; class Krumholzibacteriia; order JAJRXK01; family JAJRXK01; genus JAOZPE01. Next base: position 106,476 of record CAVSGG010000005.1, read on the forward strand.
ACAACCGGTCAAGTGGTTATGCCGATTTCTTTAGCTCTGCCTGGTTTGGAGGTATTATCGTCCGGACGAACGCTTCAGGTTCATATTTTGGAGGCCAGGTACCAGGCGGTGGGGGTGACACCTTCATCCTAGACTACGATCTCGACGGAGCCTTGGATCTCTATCTGTACGGCGATGGTAGTCACGAAGCCGTGCTGATGCGAAATGTGGGAGGCGCGAGTTTCACCGATGTGAGCAGCAACGCGCAGCTCAATGCTCTGGGTATTACGCGTGGTGTCGCGGCGGATTTTGATGGTGACGGCGACTTGGACCTATTCCAAGGTGATCCCGTGGGGAATACTCGGCTTTTCATGGAGAGCTTCGACACGAGTGTTTGTACCAACTGTGCCCCCGGTGCTGACAATCCGTACAACCATTTCTTGGAGGTGCGCCTCGAAGGGCACCCGGTGGGACAATACCATGTCGACAGGACCACGAATACTGATCTGATTGGCACCTACTTGGAGGACCAGGAGACAGGAAAAGGCCAGTGGGTACAAGGTCATAGAAGTACCAGCACCGGGCCATCGGTTCCGATCGTCTTTGGAGCGGGTCAGGCGAGTGAATTCTCTTTGACGGTCAAGTGGCCCAATGGCGTGTCCACGGACTTCGAGAACCTGGATGTCAATCAGATCGTCACCATCGAGGATCAAAGCGTTCCCTACGTCGAGTCGAGTACGGTGTCTGGAGTCAAGGTCTACGACCAAGATACCATCAATCTCGTCTTCGAATGGGACACGGTGGGGCCCTCCAGCGAGGACGAAATCGAGATCTCGGTGGCATCGGGCTCACCCGGTCAGAACTGCGGTGTCTATGCTACCACGATCAGTTCGCAGGATCTGGACGTAACGCACACCGTCACACAGACTGATCTCAATACCTACCATCACACTCTGACCTGGGAAGATCAGGTGTGCTACCAAATCTGTAAGCTCCAGTACGTGGTGCATTCGAAGAACACCGTAGCGGAATCCTGGAGCGACACGAAGCTCATTACCGTCAAGAACTGCATAAGAGGTCTCTGAGATGCTAAGAAAACTCTCATTTCTGTTGATTATTTCTGTCATCACCTCCGCAGTCTTCATTCCTGCATCGGACGCCGTCGATGGCGTTCTCAGCTACGACTCGTCTGCGGAGAGTCCGCTGTACCTACGAGCCTTCGATTTGCCCGCTGGGGCAGGGGTCAGCGGAGCCACTCTCTACATAAATGACAGCATGGCGCCGCCAGTTGCGGCCTACCTGCTGCCTTCAGACTTGTCAGGGTTACCTGACTGGGAGCGAGCCAGCAAATCGAGCATCAGTCCCATGGTGTCGGATGGTGATCTGCTTTCAGTCGACCTGAGCATGACCGCAGCGGAGAACCGAAGAAGAGTCTGGTTGGCCGTTCAATTCAACCATGGCGATGATTCTCCGGCTGAGGGCCGCGGAGGTGGCCCTGCGATGGGGTACTATGCAAGGCCTTGCCATGTGGGAGATCAGCTCATTTCGGCCGATGGGGGCAAGAGCTACGACTATCTCAGCTCGAAACTGAGTCTTGCCATGGATATCACGGTCGATTCCTCCAGCAGCGCTCAAGTCGGTTCTCTCGCGTCGATGCGAGCCAGCACGGAAACATCTCGTCAGCCGGTTGGGTTGCATGCCGCACCTAATCCCTTCAATCCAAGAACTGAGGTGTTCTTTGATCTTCCCGCCGCCGGTAGGGTCAGCCTCATCCTCTACGATTCAAGGGGTCGAAGAGTGAGGACTCTGATCCACGGCGACCGCTCCGCCGGTACCCAACGCGTGAGCTGGGATGGGCGCGACGAGAATGGTCAGAGAGTCGCTTCAGGAACGTTCTTTGCGCGTCTCGTGGCGTCTGGCATCACTCAGAGTACGCGACTCGTTTTGATCCAATAGGAACGGTCAGAGGTTTCAGCGGCCCAGAAAGTGCGGCCGGCTCCGATTGGGGTCGGCCGCCCCCTTGATCGGCAGCTCACCTTCCCGCAGGGTCTAATTGTCCGTAGAGCCGTATGGCTTCGTTGAGGAGCTGCACGGTGCTCGTGAAGCGCTGCTTGCCCAACGCTTCCAGCACGTCCCGGGTTCTTTGGATGTACCAGTCCCGGCGGTTCTCAAAATCGAAAAGACGGTTCTTTCTGGCCCATATCGTGGTGGCGTTCTCGGGCTTGTCGCCGAAACCATTCGCCACCGCGTTGCGGAGCGCAGTCTCGTACTGTGCTTTGCTTCCCGTGGGGTCCTGGCCTCGGGCCACCGTGAGCAGGTAGTTGGATTCGGTGATGGCCGCCTCGGCGGCGCTGATCTCTTTGTGGTCGGTGGGGGAAAGCGTTCCGTCCTGCTTCATGTATTTCCGGGCCTGCTCGAGGGCCTGCATCGTCAGGTTGATGAGAATCTCGAAGCGTTCCTGATAGGTGGAATTCAGGGCGAGTAGTCCGTAGCCTACCGTCCCCACCGGAGTTCGGGCGATGTCCAGCGCATTCGGGGCAGCAAATCTGTAAAGAGCCTGCTCGCACTTCAGGAGTTCGGACTGGTAGTTGTTTGCGTTGATCTCGGAAATTCTGTTGAAGAACTCGTATTGCAGTCGGTCGGTTACGCTGAAGACGAGTTGGTCTTCCGTGCTCCTGTCCACGCGCATGCCCGGTACGATGCCCTGCGTGGCGAGAGTATCCGCAATGGCGGATTCGTCCTGACCATTGCCCTCCAGGCTGTACCGGTAGCCCTGACTCGAGCTGCAGGAAGCGATGACGGCGATGATCAAGAGTGGTGCCACAAGCGTGGCAATGCGCTTCTTGGGATAAGAGCGAGCAAGACTCATATCAATCGCTCACTTCCATACCTTCCCAAAGAAATTTTGGATCTCCGGCACCCCGCCCTGGAACACGAGGTAGCCGTCGTGCGGTTCGCGTTCGGTCATTTCGCCGGCCAGGGGCGTCTTCATGAGTTCTTTGACTTTCTCCGGGTCGTTGGGGTGCATCCCCAAAGCCCAGCCCAGCTTGATGTAGGCGACCTCGGGCAGCATGTTTGCCAGGGGCACCACGCCCAACTCCAGAATCTCGCGACCCGTCTCGTAGACGTGCATCTGCACGAAGCCCCACAGGGTCTGCAAGGTCATGAACACGCACACTCCCGCCTCGCGAGCTTTGCGCAGTGCGGGATAGACTCCCCGGTTGACGTGCCCCAGGCCGGTTCCGGCGATCACGATTCCCTTGTAACCACAATCGATGAGCGATTCCAGAATATCGGGCTGCATGTTGGGATAGTAATAGACCAGGCTGACTTTCTCCTGGAAGGTCGCGTGCACTTCCGCCTCGCCGTTCTCGCGGCGATGTTGGTAGTCCTCCTTGAGCGGCGTGATGAGCCCGTCTTCCACCATGGCCAGGGGAATGTCTCCGATGGTGCGGAAGGTGCTGCGATAGCTGCTGTGCATCTTGCGCACCCGCGTGCCGCGGTGCAGAAGATTGTAGCGGTCGCTGGTGGGCCCGAACATGCAGACCATCACCTCGGCGATGTCGCCGGTGGCTGCGGCCCAAGTTGCATTGATGAGATTCTGCGCCGCATCGGAGGAAGGTCGATCGCTCGAGCGCTGGCTGCCCACCATGACGATGGGCACTGGCGGCGACTGCACCATGAACGACAGCGCCGCCGCGGTATGGTGCATGGTGTCGGTACCGTGGCCGATCACTACGCCCGCATATCCGTCTCGGATCGCCTCGCCGGTGCGCTCCGCCAGCACAAGATACTGCTCGGGACCCATGTTCTCGCTGAACACGCCAAAAAGTTTCTCGGTCTCCAGATTGCAGATGTCCGCCAGCTCGGGAACCGATCCATAGAGTTCCCCGGGCGAGAAAGCGGGGATGACGGCGCCGGTGCGGTAGTCCAGGCGGGAGGCGATGGTTCCCCCGGTACCGAAGAGTTTCACGCGCGGCTTGTTCTCACTGACGGGAAATTCCTTTTCGGGAATTTGATAGTGCGCTTCACGGTACCCAATCTGCTCTAGCTTCTCGATGGTGTCGTGCCGCAGTCCGATGTTGTAGCCGGTATTGAGCTTCAGCACGATGTGCTCGGCGTCGGCAGTTTCGCTGCGGGGCAGAAGCAGGCCCTCGAAGCTACCGGTTTTCGTGGTGGCGCGCACCTCGCACCACACGCCCACTCCGAACTTCTTCATGAGCCCCTTGCAGGGATCGCGGTAGCCCTTGAAGCGCTCCTCGTTCATCGCGATTCTCCCAGCAGTAGGGGGCGCAGGCGCTGCAGCAGGTCTTGGGGATCCAGTTTCCCCAAATACTTTGGCATGATCTCTCCCATGGCCCAGCGCAGGCGCGCATCGGGATCATCCTCACGCAAGCTAGCGGCTTTTGCCTCGAGCTGCCGCAGAAGCTCGGTCAGCGGCGGCTCGCTTCCGTTGCCAGATTCAAATGTGTGCAGGATTTCGTCGGCTCCGCGCTGCGGTTCGCACAGCAATCGGTCGAAAGTGGCCTCCGTCGCCTCGAGCCGCACGCGTCCGGAGCTGAGTGCCTCGACCCAGGGCGTGAGCCTGGATACCGTCGGCAGTTCGTCAATCCCGCCGCTACGGCGATGATGGGGGATTCTCTTTTCCAGTGCATAGGCCACGCGTCGCGCGACTTCGCCTTCTCCTGGATGCAGAGCGTCGAAGAGCTCGCACCAGGGCGCGTCGCTGAGGCGGCGACACAGTGCGAAGGGCAAGCCCAGCTTTGCAAAGCGCGCTTCCTTCTCCCAGGGACGCTCTGTGCTGAGAGCGCTGACGCGCTCGATCAAGCCATCCCCCAAGGGCACCGGTGGGGTGTCGGTATCGGGATACATACGGTCGGCCCCGGGCAGGATGCGCTCGAAGCCGTTCGTGCCGCCGACGAAGGCCTGGCGCGTCTCGGCCGGCACCCCGACCAGGCAATCTTGCGCCCGCAAGAAGACCTCCTGTACCGCGGTCTGCAGATCGCGCTTCTTTCCCCACAATACGAGGATCGCGTCGCCCGACTCCGCGCGCAGCGCAGTGCGCAGTTGCTTCCAGTGCGCGTGTTCGAAGCCGTAGCCCTCGATGTCGCTGTGGATGAGGAAGGGCCGCGAGGTGAGGCAGGCAATCACGCGCACCCGGTCGGCGAATTCGTTGGCCAGGGTGAGACCGGGTTGAGTGCGACGTCCGAGCAGGCCACCAAATCCCTGGAGGCGTACCGCGACCGCTTCCTCGTCCCGCTCGAGGCAGTCGCGCAGGGGAGTGAAGTCGCTGGACGAGAGAATTCCGGTCGCGTCCAGCACCTTCGCTGAATCGTAAACGTCGTCGCTGCTCTCGGACAGGGCGAACATCTCGTGTGTTACCCCGCGCCGCAGGAGTTCGGCCCGTACTCGAAGCAAATTGAGCTGCCGATAGGCTTCGATGTGTACGAGTTGGGGAAGACCGCGGTGATAGTGCACGCCCTTGATCTCCACGCGCCTTCCGCCGGCCACCGAGACGTTCACGTCCTGCCGTGCCGCACCCGCCCCCCGGCGTACGCGGCCACTGGCGCGCGTGGTGCGTGCGAGCAAACGAGCGCCCGCCTGCAACTCGAGGGGGGAGTACAGTTCGGGCTCGGTCACGACTTCGGTCAGGGGCACCCCGAGCCGGTCGGTGCGGAAGGTGACGCGGTGTCCGATGTCGCTGATTTCGCGACAGGAATCCTCTTCGAGCGAGAGCTGTCGAATGTGCAGCTCACGTTCGATCTCGAGCTGTGGCTCGACGAAGGGAATCGCGCCGCCCAGTCCCACCATCGCCGTGCGTTGAAAACCGGTGGGAATGGAACCGTCGAGGTACTGCTTACGCATCACGTGCAATTCGGAGACGAGATTCAAATCGAAGAGCCGGCTCACTTCCAGGGCGATCTCGACCGCCTCGAGGTTGATCGGAAAGGGAGGGGTGTCGTCGATTTCGTAGGTGCAGACAGTGCCGCGCTCCAATTGGTAGACGATCTCCTTGCGCGTTTTGAATTCCATGAGCGCGCAGCCGTCATACTCTCCTAGTTCACTCAGGGTAGGGCGCATGTGCCGTAACACTTCGGCGTCGAAGTGGTCCACGAACACACCGGAGGGGCAGCGGCAGAAGAGCTTCTTCTTCGTGTCGAGCTGTTGATGAACCTCGAGGCCGGAGAGGAATCCCAGCTCCCGGTAATCGGCCTCGCTCAACCCGCCGAAGTCGCGATCGGGGAAATCGAGGACCGCCTCGGCGCGCGGATTGACGTCGCTGGGCGGCTTCAGATTGGGTTGGTTGATGTCGCGCTCTGAGGCCAAAGCTGAGTGACTCCTGTACAGAGGGGGCTGCCATCCGGCTTACCGGCCAGGCGCTTCAATATAGCAGCTGCCTGGTCGGGTGAAAGCTCTCCCTGCCCTTGGGCCCGTCTCTAGCTGCCGAAGATCCCGTCCAGCTGCAGACAGTGCTCATCGCGGACGAAATCTTGCCGCAGGTGCTTGGTCTGTTCTAGCGGCACCGGCATGTAGCGGCCGCTCCCGCGGGCGTAGACCGTGCCTGCCTCGTCTTTTATCCACGACTCCGTGTCGAAGACCCGCCGTCGGCCGCTGACCATCCGGGCCACCGCGACGCAGTGGGTCTTTGGCGGCAGCGGCTTCAGCAAGCGGACGGTGAACTCCGCCGCGAAGCAGGGCTTGTCCGAGCCCAAAATCGCGGCCCAGGTCATCACCTCGTCCAGCAGGGTCGCGATGATGCCACCGTGGATGACTTGATTCCAGCCGGCGAATCGCTTCTCGGCCACGAAGGGCAGCTCGATCCGCTCGCCGACTTTGAAACTGCGCGCGCGGAAGCCGTCGGGATTGGCCTCCCCGCACACGTAACAGGAGCGGCTCCAGGGAAGGGGGATTCGTTCGTTCACGCTGGCTCTCCTTCGCCAAGAATCGAAGCGTTCACGGTATCAGAGTCCTCATCGCGCTTCTAGATTTTCCAGTACCTGCGGCGGCGGTGTAGCTCGCCGCAGATTACGGCCCACAATACGACCACCCCCAGTGCATACAGAAGCGATCCCCAGAGCGGCCCGGCCCAGCTCGCAAAGTACTGTTCGTAGAGGAAACGCTTGATAGCCTGTCCGGTGTGTGACCCGAAGGGCACGCGCAGGTACACGCTGGCGGTCGCGAGCAGGCTAGAGAAGAAGAAGGCGGTGATGGCATTGCGGCCGTACCACACGAAGGGCTGCACGAGTTTGACGGGCCCGCGCCTATCCAACCACGCCCGCAGAAGGGCGAAGACCAAAAGCGCCGCGCCGGCCGTTGCCACTACGTAACTCGGTGTCCACAGGCGCTTGTTCCAGTCGATCCAGTGGCGGCTCAGGACTCCAAGAGCGATGAGACAGCACGAAGAGAGAATCCAACGCAGCAAGAAAGGTGGCAGCGCCCCATCCTTGGCGCCCTCTTCCCCGTGTATGGATGCGAGCAAGGCACGGCCGGTAGCAACTCCCAAAAGCGATGTGACCACAGCGCCCAGGGTGCTCACGAGGCCTTCGGGATCGAAGGCCCACAGCAGGACGCCGGTCTTGGGATCACTCACGTGGAGCAGGCAGTGGATCCCGAAGACTCTGGTGTCGACATAGGCGCACAGGTTGGAGTAGACCGCGTGGTAGCTGCCGTCGCTTGCGCGTAGTGGAATCGAGAGATCCGGCATGCCGAAGCCCGGGATGCTGACGCGCGTGAGGAGCAGACCGTATCCCAGAAGGAGCACGAGGGAGAGCGCGAACATACTGCGCCAACGAGGCAAGTACAGCTGGACCAGGCTGGCCAAGAAATACACCAGTCCGATGCGAAAGAGTACGCTGGGAATCCGCGCGTCCAACAGCGCGTGAGGACTCGAAAGGCCACCCGAGAGGAGAATCCCGAAGCGGTTCTGCACCAGACCCAGGCCCACGAGGATCGCGCTGCGACTGAGGACGTGTCGTAGAAGTCTCCGCCGATTCTCTCCCTCTTGCAAACGACGCTCGAAGGAAAGCACCAGCGAGATGCCGACTGCGAAGAGAAAGAAGGGAAAGATCAGATCGGTGAAGGTGAGGCCGTTCCAGGGCGCGTGCCGCAACTGCGCAAACTGCGTCGCCTCACCCCAGTGCCCGGGGTTGTTCACCAGCAGCATGGCGGCCACCGTCGCGCCGCGAAAGACGTCGAGCGAGGGGAGGCGGTGGCTCATACCTGCTGGAGCCGGTTCAGTCCGCGCGGGAGATTTTCAGGGATTCCATTCTCTCGCGTAGATCCGAGTATTCCTGCGCCGGGAGGATCTCCTCGGCGAGGGTCCAGGCGTCCGAATACCGTTCGGAGTTGAGGCCCTTGCTCAGAGTCTGAAAGAGACTGACGCGTTCGTGCGGAGCCAGGGCGGGAACGATGTCACGCAGCTCCTCCAGCTCCTGCTCCTCGGTCATGCTCGATCGCATCTGCAAAAGGACTTCCTGCAGTTCTTCCTTCGTGCACGACTGCCAGAGTTTGGTCATCGTGCGTTCCTCTTCGTCCATGTGATCGAGATAGCGCGAGATGAAGCGCTGCAAAGCACGGTAGAACTCATGGCCGAAGACCCGGCAGTGCTGCATTTTTCCCGGGTTGGAATTGATGTCGTCATAGAATGCTTCCAGTTCGGCCAGATTCGTGCGCAGGTCGGAGTGCTCTCCCTCGAGAAACTCCGCCTCGCCGGGAAACTTCGACTGCAGAAAGGGATGAATGAACTCGCTCTCGTGACGCGCGTGCATGCGAAGCATACGGCTGATGCGCCGGAACTCCGCCCCGAGATCATCGACCGCATCCGGGTCGCAGAATTCGGTGATTCCCACTCGCTCGGAAAAGTTGAAGAGTCGCCGCCGATGGCCTTTGTGGGTGGCAGTATAGAAGTCCAGGCGGTCCTCATGATCACGATCGTTCATCATCACTCTCCAGAGGCGGGCCGGGCGTCGAGGCGCCCACAAGAAGCGTTCTCTCGGCTCGAGACAGTCCGAGGGGACAATCTGAGTGGGGATAAGATGCAACACCCCCGCAGGCTTCGCCACCGGGCTGCCCGCGTCGGGGAGCGCCCTGAAAACGACAATTTTCATTTCTTCCCTTTACAGCCAAACGATTGTTTCGTATTGTAGGCTCTACAAACAGGAGTTTGTGATACCTCGCGGCTCCGTTTGTGGCCCGAGGAACGCCCCAACTCGTTGTGGAAGAGGATCTTCCGTGAATTTCCCGGCTCAGAGCCCTTGGTTTGCACACGTCGATTTGGACGCCTTCTACGCCTCGGTGGAGGTTTTGGACTTTCCGCAGCTTCGAGGGCTTCCCGTGGCTGTGGGAGGCCCAGCTCAGGGCCGTGGGGTCATCGCGGCCGCCTCCTACGAAGCACGCCAATTCGGCGTGCGCAGTGCGATGCCCACGGCCCGCGCGCTCTCCCTCTGTCCGCAGCTCGTGCTGCGCGCGGGCCGCATGGGTCGCTACCAGGAGCTCAGCGAGCGGGTGTTTGGCATCGTGCGCGAGCTCAGCCCTCGCATCGAGATGGTCTCACTCGACGAGGCCTTCCTAGATCTGGCCGGCTGCGAGCGACTGCATGCACCCTGGAACGAGTTTGCGTTGCGCCTACGACGACGCGTCCATGCCGAAACGGGGCTGTGGATGTCCATAGGAATCGGGGAGACGCGACGGATCGCCAAGATCGGCAGCGCCCTGCGCAAGCCACGCGGAGTGGTGCTGGTTCCCCGTGGCGCCGGGCGTTCCTTTCTGGCGCCCCTGCCGGTCGAGTATCTCTGGGGCGTGGGAGCCAAACTCGGTGCGCGGCTCCACGAACATGGTTATGCCACCATCGGTGATCTCGCCGCAAGTTCGCACGCGGTTTTACGTGCGCAGTTCGGCAAGATGGGCAGTAGCCTCCTGGAAATGGCCCAGGCGCGCGAGTTGGGACACATCGATCCCGCGCGCCGCGCCAAGAGCGTGAGCCACGAACTCACCTTCGCGCGCGATCTTCACGGTGAGGCCGAGCTTCTGCCGGTGCTCTTGAAGTTCAGCGAAAAGATCGCCTACCGTCTGCGCCGGTCCGGCTGCGTAGGACGCGTCGTGCAGCTCAAGATCCGCGACAACACTTTCCATACCCTCACGCGCCGCGTCACCCTGACTGCCCCCAGCTCTTCGGAAAATGAAATCTACAAAACGGCCCAAGTTCTCCTGCGTCAGCTGAGCTGGGGTCAACGCCCCGTGCGCCTCATTGGATTGGGAATGCACGAGATCAGCCACGAGAGGGTGTCACAGGGAGAATTGTTCGCTCAAGGAAACGATCAGCTCGACTCGAAGCTCGCGAAGACCCTCGACCGCCTGCATACCCGCTACGGCGGTGATGCCATCGGCCGCGCGCGCACCTTGCTGCGTCACACCGATAATTCCGCTTCCTGGGAAGCCGTCGCCTGGGAAAAGTCTCCAAGCCAAGTTCTCCCGTCCCGTGACGAACGAGGAGCAGACCATGATGGAAAGTAGCCCCACGCTGCCCACTCTCTTGCGTCTCGACCGCGCCTGGCTCGAACTCCATGGACGAGAGGAGGCTGCGCACAAGATGCGAGAGAGCTCATGCCAGGGAATTCTCCTCGAGTGGGGTGATACCCCCAGCGGCCTCTTTTCTTTGCTGGAGATGGCGACGAGAGTTCCCTGCACGCTCTTGCCCGGGAGATGGATGCCAGCGCGGCCCGAGGCCAACGGCGGTTTCGGTGATACGGCCAAGATTCTCTGGCTGGCGCGCAGCGACGCGGCTCTGCAGGGTTTGCTCAGCGGAGTGAAACTCAGCGAGGACGAGCTCGACGGTGTGGCGCGCGCTCACGAACCACTCGCTCTCCTGGGAGTTCCCGGCGACGTGCTTCGCCCGGCCACGTCCTTTCACGACGAGGGGATTCGTCAGCGCGCGCAGAAGTGGATCGGGAGCCTGGGAGCCGATCGCGTGGCTCTGGCCATCCTCCGGCGCGAGGGCGATCCCCTGGAGGGATTGGCCCGGGAGTGGGGACTGCCGGCACTGCGCCTGACGAACGTCGACGAGGAGGAGTCCGCGGACTCGCCGAAGTCTGCCGCACTGGCTCCCATTCTGTGCACCGACTTTCAACTCGATCGCGAGTACCGATTGCCCGACGATGCCTACGTTCCCACGCTGCGGGACCTACTGCATCGCGGGAGCCTTCTGCGGGAGCGCTGCCTCTACGAGAGTCTGCCCGAAAATTGGCGACAAAGCGCGAACGCGGAGCTTGAACTCCTCAACGAATGGATGCTCGGACCCTTGATGCGGCGGGCCGGAGCGTTGATCCAGACCTTGCTGCCGGTGGCAGGGGTGACGGTGGAGGCGCCCTTGGCCCAGGTGGGAGGGATCTGTGCCTGGCTGCTCGGACTGAGCGAACGCCGACCCGCGCGAGAAGGCCGCCTCCCCGATCCCGAGGTGACGGCCACCGCACTGGCCCGCTCGCTGGCGGAATGGGAGCGGCGGCTGACCGCGCAAGTGAACACCGAGGCCTGGCCGCGGCTTCAGGGCCGGCTTCTTCCGTGGCTCGAGGGCGGGCTTTTGGCCGCGTGCCCGGAAACACCGCAGGGCGGAAGGCGCTTCTGCTTCAGTGGACGTGCACTTTGGTCGCGTCTTCCGCTCCTGCGCGATCACGACGGAATTCCGCGGGTACGGCTTTTCGAAGCGGACCGCCGTGCCTTAGGATGGTTCGAGCTGGAGCTGCGTGCGGCCGTAAGTAGCAAATCCCCGCGGGTGTCCACGGGGAACTCCGGCCGGACCGCAACGGTTCGCGAACTGGCACCGCCCTGCTTCGGTGCGTCGGAGCAACTAGAGCTCGGCCTGAGACTCGAACACTCGGGCTGAAGGGAAATCTCATCTGGAGGGGAAACGAGTGAGAAAACCAACTCGAGAATTGACGTCGCGCCAAGGAGAGGTTCTCGAGGCGCTCTGCCAGTGGATGAAAGACCACGGCTACCCTCCGAGTATCCGTGAGTTGGGAGAGGCGGTCGGTCTCTTGAGCACGCGCAGCGTGCACGACCATCTTCGCCAGCTGGAACGGAAGGGGTTTATCCGCCGTCGCCGTGATCACTCGCGTGCGATCGAGATCCTGAAGATGCCGAAGGGAACCCGAAAGCCGCGTCGCGCTCCGGTTGTCCGGGAAGGGCGACACGTGAGAGTTCCGATCATTGGGGAGGTGGCGGCGGGTAGCCCCATCCTCGCCGAGGAGCGGATCGACGGCGAACTCGAGTGCGATGTCTCGATGGTACCCGACCCCAACTGTTATCTTCTGCGGGTGCGGGGAGAGTCGATGATCGGCGCACACGTGTGCGACGGCGACCTCATTCTGGTGCGGCCCCAGCAGGAGGCCCGCAACGGCGAGATCGTGGTGGTGCTCATCGAGGACTCGGTGACTTTGAAGCGTTTTTACCGCCGCGAGGGCTACGTCGAGCTGAAGCCCGAAAACGGCCAGATGGCGTCCATCCTCCTCACGCCGGAGATGGGGCACGCGCGTATTTTGGGGAAGCTCATGGGAGTGATCCGGCGCTATTACTGAATGCGCGGGTCTTCCAGCAGAAGAACGGTCCCGCCGGGCGCGACTTCGGGAGCGGAAGCCAGTCCTTGCGCTCAATGGACCTTCTGTCTAGCCTAGGGGCCCATTGCCTTGGGCGGCCCCATCGTCTAGTCAGGTCAGGACACCACCCTTTCAAGGTGGGTACACGGGTTCGAATCCCGTTGGGGCTGCCAACCTACCCTCTGCTGCACACGCGGACTCGCCCTCAGAACACCCAGTTGACGATGGGGAGGATCGGCAGCTTCTCCTTGCTCTTGATGACGTTCACCAGCCCGATCTGCAGCCCGTGCATGTTGTTGGTCATGTTCACCAGTCCGAACTGCAGCCCATTCATGTCCTCGGTCATGTTCACGAACCCCAGCATGAGGCCTTTGCTGTGGCCATTTTGCACCAAGTTCGCCGCACCCCACTGCCAGCCCTGGAAATCTGCATCGGCGAGGTTGATGAAGCCCCACTGGATTCCCTCCATGCCGGCGGCCTGGTTGTAAAAGCCCCACTGCATCCCCTGCACGTCTCCCTTGGTGTAGTTGACGAAGCTCCACTGGAGTCCAGCGGCGGTGCCGTCCACCACATTCGCGATCCCCAAGGCCACTCCGGTGAAGGGGCCGGTGGTCAACAGCCCCAGACCGAAGTCGATGCCCTGAACCTCGGAATTGCGGCCCACGATGGCCAGGCGCACCCCGTGGATGGCAGTCTGCTCGGAGAAGAGCTGGACCGAGGGGACCAGGGAGAGCTGGATGGGACGGGCCTCCTCTGCCTTCGCCGGACCGGGCAGGAGCAGTCCGGCAAGCAGCGTAAGAGCCAGCGCAAAGCGAGCGGCACGTTTCATGGGATGATCCTCCAAAGGAATGGTGTTGGTCGATGCGACCGGGGAACTCCGGCAGGCTAGCACGCAGTGCTTTGTCCGCATAGGGCAATGAGTGGGCGACGCGGCAGCCGTATTCCATTCGTTGACAGCAAGCATTGCCACTGGCAGGATCGGTCCATCATGATCGACCTGAGAACTTACGCATTTCTTGACGTACTCCAGCCACAGCTCGCGGCCGCAGTGGGCACCACCTGCCGTGGCTTTCAGCCCGTTCCCGGGGTAGCTTCTCTCTGGGTGGAGATCGCGCCGGCGATCCGTATCCACGAGGTTCTCGACGCGGCGCTCAAGAGTACCGCGGTTCGCCCCGCCACCATCGCTACCGAGCGCGCCTTCGGGCTGTGCGAGGTGAATCACTTCGATCAGGGAGAGGTTCGCGAAGCTGGCGCGAGCATCCTGCGAGCCCTGGGGAAGTCGGAAAGCGACCGCGCGAAGCCCCGGCTCGTCTCCTCCACCGTGATTCGTGGGGTGGAGCCCTACCACACCCAGCTCATCAACCGCACGCGCTTCGGCGCCATGATCGTGCCCGGGGAATCGCTGCTCATTCTGGAGACGGAACCGGCCGCGTACTGCATGCTCGCAGCCAACGAAGCCGAGAAGGCGGCTCCGGTGCGATTGGTCGACTCCAATCCCATCGGCGCCTTCGGCCGCCTCTACATGTGCGGGGGAGAGGCCGAGATCGACGCGGCACGAGCGGCGGCGGAAAAGGCCCTGAAGAGTCTCAACGGTCGCGACCTCCAGCACTCCTAGACCCGTCGAGCAATCCTAGACGCTGATGGCGGGCTCCTCCGCGTAAATCTGTACGAGATTCAAGAGAGTTGCCGTCGCCAGCGCCATGGCGCGGTCGCTCACCCACTCTTTTGGCCCGTGGAAGTTCATGCCCCCCGCGAAGAGATTCGGAGTGGGCAGTCCCATCGCGGTGAGCTGCGATCCGTCCGTTCCACCACGGACCGCCACCGTGCGCGGAGTCAGTCCGGTGGCCTCGATGGCCTGGCGCAAGGTTTCCGCAATCTTGGGATGCTTGGCCAGATCGTCGTGCATGTTGCGGTATTGCTCACTGATCGCGACTTCGACCCGCAGTTTCGGTTCCTCAGCCATCAGGCCCTCGGCCATCGCCCGCAGCCGCTGTCCCCTGAGCTTCAATTGCTCGGTGTCGAAGTCTCTGAGGATGAGTTCAAGGCTGCACTCGGCGGCATCTCCTTTGGCCGCGGTGGGGTGGTAGAATCCCTCCTTCTCGTGGGTGCACTCCGGACTCTCGGCCCAAGGCAGGCGATCGAGGAATTTTCCCAGCCAGGTCAGCGCATTCACCATCTTGCCTCGCGCGGTTCCCGGATGCACGGAAACCCCGGTAAACTTCAGCATGGCCTTGTCCGCGGAGAAGGTCTCCACGTTCATCTCGCCGGGGAAGCCGCCGTCGACGGTGAAACAGAGATCGGCGGCGAAGCGCTCGAGGGGGAAGCGGTGCGGACCGCGTCCGATCTCTTCGTCGGGATTGAAGCAGATTTTAAGGGTGGGATGCGCGATCGACGGATCCCGCTTCAGAATTTCCAGCATGCTCATGATCGCCGCGATACCCGACTTGTCGTCGGCGCCCAAGAGGGTGGTACCATCGGAAGTGATGATCGTGTCGCCCAGGCATTCCAGCAGTTCGGGGTTCTCGACGGAATCGACCACCACGCCATTCTTCAAGCTGATCGCGGTCCCGTCGTAGTCCTCGTGCATCTGCGGTTTCACCTGAGTTCCCGAAAAGGCGGGGGCGGTATCGAGATGCGCGCACAGGCCCAGGACCATGTCGCCGCTTCCCTCGAGGGTTGCCAGTACGTAACCGTTTTCGTCCAGCTCGACTTCGCTCAGACCGAGCTGGGTGAGTTCCTCCGCCAAGAGCCGCGCCAGATCGAGCTGCTTCGCAGTGGAGGGACAGCTATCGCTCTCCTCGGAAGACTGGGTGTCGATCTGAACATACCTTAGAAAACGGTCGACTAATCCTGTTGTCTGCAAGATCTCGGCTGGATCACGATGTGCGCGCATGGTGGAAACTCCTGGAAGAAGGGAACGAGAGAGGCCCGTCACGCTCCGCGTGACGGGCCCTTTGAGCTAGGCCGAGGCTCGCTCGGTCGGTCGATGTCGAATGACGATCTTGTCGTACAAGAAGAGGATTAGCGCGGTGGCGACTCCGATGATGCCGAAGATGAGCCACATGGTTCCCGGTTTGTCGATGCCGCCCCGGTCAGCCGGCCCGAAGTGGCCGTAGAGTTGGCCGGAGAGGATACCCGCGAAGAGATTGCCAAGCGCTACGCTCACGAAGTAATAGCCCATGTACATTGCCGTCTTGCTCTTGGGTGCAATGAGCGCCACGTACTCCTGGCTCTTCGGACTGGCCATCATCTCGCCGATTGCGAAGACGAAAATCGCCATGACCACGACCCAACCCATTCCCCCGTAGATGTTCATTGCCATTCCCACGCCGGTGAGAATCGTGCCGACGATCATGGTGGTGAAGGGCTTACGCTTGGCGAAGATCGCGGAAATCAACACCTGGAAGATGATGATTGCCCCCGCGTCGATGTTGATGAGGAACTCAGGATTGATGTTGTGGACTACATTCACGCCCTCGGCGCGAGTCATATTGTCCAGGAAACCCTGCCAACTCCCGCTCAGCCCCAGAGTGTGGAACATTCCCTGCAGGGTCCGGAGGATGTCGTTGGTGTTCGTGTAGTCGCGGATGTATTCGGGAAGCGTGATGAAGAGCTGATTGAATTCGGTCCAGAAGCCCGATAGCACCAGCAGGTAGAGGGCGAAGCGCCAGTCGCCGACCTTCGCACTCTGCCAGAGCCCCTCGGCATCGCTTCGCTTCTTCAAGAACATGTCAACGATGAGATTGCCCACGATCAAAACTGCGATGAGGATGCCCATATCCCCCCACGAGATCCACTCGCCGCCCGCCAACATGAGCAAAAAGATTGTCCCCACCGTGCTCACGAAAAACGCGCCGTTGCCGAGTACTTCGACCACGTCCTCGCCCGACTTGCGTAGAAGCAAGCGAACTTCGTTGGGCACTACCGCGACCAAAATCCGGATGGCCACGCTCAGAATCACGAGTCCGGCCAGGGCATAGAGAGTAGGCGTCCAGCCCAGCACGAATCCGGCGACGATGAATGTCGGTCCGCCTCGAAGCAGGGCTGCGAGAATTTGAGGAGGGCCGCCTGTTGTGGGAGCCTGAACTACCCCTGCCAGCTTGGCCTTGGCCTCCTCGAGTTCCTTGGTCAATGCTGCCTTCCGAGCGGCGGGCTCCTTGTAGAAGGCCAGCCAGATGAAATTGCAGGCGATCCAGATCGAGCTCATGCGGAAGACCCAGGGCCATCCGAGGTCGTTACGGACGATCCCCGCCACGATGGGTCCGAGGAATCCGCCGACGTTCACCATCATGTAGAAGATCCCGAAGCCCAGCGACTTGTACTTGTCGTCGATGACGTGGCTCACGGTGCCGACGACCACCGGCTTGAAGGTGGCGGCACCGACCGCGACCAAGAGGAAGCAGAAGAAGAAGCCCCAGAATCCATCGGGCTGGCCCAAAAGGAAATAGGCCGGCGTCATGATGGCGTAGGCGGTGAAGAAGGTGCGCTTGTAGCCGAACTTGTCGGCCAGGGCACCGGTCACCACCGGGAAGAGGTAGAGCAGGAAGGGGATGATCCCCTGAATGATGCCTCGCTTTTCGCTGGAGAGTCCTAGACCGCCGGTTTCCACCGAGCCGGTGAGGTACAGGGTGGAGACGGCATAAAAGCCGTACCACGCCATACGCTCGAAGATCTCCATGGTGTTCGCGAGCCAGAAGGCGCTCGGGAATTTCTGAAAGAATGGCATGAACGAAACGCCTCCAAGGCTGAAATCTCTAGGCGGGGCCCCGTGGACATTGGAGAAAAGACGGCCAAAGGTCAAGAAGGAGCAGAAACTCAGTCTCAGATGGAATGAGGGAGCCGGCGGGGGGCCGTCGACTCGGGCGCGCGATCGAATCGTAGCTGGACTGCTTGGATGGCGCTCTCAACTTCGGAAGAGGTACTGGACCTTGAAGAAGAACTGGCGTTGGTCTTCGCGGAACTCGGTCCGATAGGGGGGGGCACCACCCCCCGTGAGTTCGACATCCTGGGCGCGGTGGCTGCTGCCCAGGTAGATGGCGGAAAAGGCGTTGATTCGGTAGGAGAGCAAAGGCTCGAGGGTGAGACTTCGCCGGAAGCTGTCGTACTGCGCGACCAGGCGCAGGAACCACTCCCGGCTGAATTGCAGATTGAGTTTGTTGCGCAGCACGTAGCCCGCGAAGATCTCGTCGCCGTGTTCTTGGTAATGCAGTTCCTGGTAGTCCCAGTTGGTCTCGAGGGTCAGTCTCTCTGTCGGCTTCAAGGTGCTCCAGGCCGAAGCATCCAGGCCGTCACCCAGTACCGGTACGTCGAGATTACGGGCGATACGACTCCCATACGAAGCGAGAGCCCCCAGGCCCAGGGTCTCGCTGAACTTGCTGTCGACGTTGATCTCCCAGCGGCGAATTCCCCGGTAATCATGACCGCGAAAGCGCTCGTTGGAGAAGATCCAATCCGCGCTGACCGAGGTTTGTCCCTTCAGATTGAGAGAAATCTGGGGCACCACCCACTCGTCCTTGCGTAGCCCTTCCCAGTTCCAGACCCGGCCGATGGCCACATTGGGTTGCCACTCGTCCACCAGCGGGCTGTTCGCGGGGTAGAAACTGTAGCCACTCCAGAGATCCATTTCGTGCCGGTCGTTGCGGTACACGAACCCATTGTCCGAGCGGAATGTCGGGGAAGTGGCCCACCAATCGGTATCGAAATTCCAGTGGCGTGCACTACGCTCCAGGCTCAAGTAGTGCGCATAACCGCTGTAGATCTCGCCATCGAAAGAGGCGGTGTGTCGTCCCCTGTCGAAGCTGAGGCCCTCGAGTTCCTTGGTGAGCTCGGGATCGTTGGGCTCTTCCGTGTGACTACCCACCAGCTGATACTCGAAGCTGTAACTGTGGAAAAACCGTTGTCTCCCGTCGATGCCAAGGGTCGTCCCCGCGCCGCCTCTCTCTTGCCGGCGGTCGGTGCCCAGCACTCCGATCATGTTGTCATCGCCATAGCTGTGTTTCACCCGGAACAAGTTCGACCAGGAACGTCCGGCCACGAGGAACTCGCTTCGCTCCTGGAAGGGGAGGGTGTAGGGAGTATTTTCGTCCTGGGCGACGAGGTAACCCGCACTCTCATGGGAAGTGCGGGCCGTGAGTTTTCCGGCCCACTGAGGATCATTGATCGAGCGGGTGTACACCTGATCCACCCAGGTGTCATAGAGGTCGCTTCCCTCTTGAAAGAAGGGCCGCTGCTCGGGGTAGAAAAGCGCGAAGGTCGTGTTGACGGAAATCTGCGCTGCGTCCGATTCAACCTGTGAAAAATCAGGATTGAAGGTACCCTCGGCCGCCAGGCTCGAGGAGATGGAATACCGGGCGCCGACGCCAAGGTCGAGGCCACTGTCCACGCTCTTCAGTCTGGGATTTTGTGGATCGTCGTTCAGTTCCTGGGCATCGTAGCCCACCACCGAAGGCAGAATCTCCAAGGCTCCACCAGCGCTCACGCCTTCGATTCCCTTCAGGTAGCCGAATTGGCAGAGCCAGCATGGTTCGTTGCGATCGACGGCCGCCCAGCCGTAGCGCCGTCGGCTGGCACGCGGTTGGTTACGCCAGAAAGTAGCGCGCCACTCCTGTACCTCACGATTCGGAAACCGCAGGCTCTTGAAGGGCACCTCCATTTCTACCGACCAGCCGTCTTCACTCATTCTAGCCTCGGTCTTGAAGACGATGTTGAAGCTGAGATCTTCACCGTTCGGGGTCCAACGGAGATCGCCCTGCACGCCGAGTGGATTCACGAAGAGCTCGTAAGCCCAGGCGCTCGAGCCGTAGGTGTCCAAGATGATGCCGACGTAGTCGTCATCCCAGATGTGATCCCGTTCGGTGAGCGTGGCGCGCACCATTTTGGGATCGTCTTGCAAGAGGAATGCAATGTATAGGTTCTCATCGTCGTAGCTGATCCAAGCCTGCGAATCGACGGGTGGCTTTGACTGTTCTCCTGGCCAGTTTTCGCTCCAATCGAGCGCTTTGGCAGCGCCGACCCATCCCTCGTCGTCGAGTTTGCCATCGACCACGATGGTCCCCTGTCTGCGGTGGACGGTGAGTTCGGGTTTTACGTGCGCTCGGAACTGCGCACTCGCGCTCGTGGGGAGTGAACACACCGAAGGCACCGCAGCAAGGAAAATTGCGAGAGGATAAAATTGGGAGCGCATGCATCGATTGGGTTGAAGGAGTGCTACTCTTCGAAAATACGTGAGATGCCGCCCAGAATGGACCCCTCTCCCTTGCTGCTGCCGCCGGTCCGCGGCGCATGGGCGATCACGCGGTCGGCCAAACGCGAGAAGGGGAGACTCTGCAGCCAGACTTTACCGTAGCCCTTCAGGGTAGCAAGGAAGAGCCCTTCGCCTCCGAAGACCATGCTCTTGAGATTTCCCGCCCGCTCGATGTCGTAGTTGATCCCTGGTGTGAAGGCGACGAGACAACCGGTGTCCACGCGCAGTGTCTCCCCGTGCAGTTCGCGCTCCAAGACGGTTCCCCCCGCGTGAAGGAAGACGAGACCATCTCCCACCAAGCGTTCCAGAATGAACCCTTCGCCCCCGAAGAGACCCGCCCCGAGGCGCTTGTTCAGAGCAATGTCCAACTTCGTGCCGAAGGCCGCGCACAAGAACGAGTCCTTTTGACAGATCAGTTCTCCCCTGAGCTTGCTCATGTCGACTGCGATGATCTTGCCGGGATAAGGCGCTGCGAAGGAAACGTGGGATTTTCCGCTTCCGAGCGCATTGGTGAAATGCGTGATGAAGAGGGATTCCCCGGTGATCACGCGTTTGCCAGCGCTGAAGAGCTTTCCCATGAGGGTTTCGTTGGCCGCGGATCCGTCTCCCATGTGAGCTTGGAAGTCGATGCCGTCCTCCATGTAGTTCATGGCGCCGGCCTCGGCGATGATCGTCTCGCCCGGATCGAGCTCGATTTCGACCATCTGTAGATCGTCGCCAATGATCTCGTAATCGACTTCGTGACAGCGCATGATGGCTCCTAGATTCTGGGGTTCTTGATTCCGCGTGAGTGCAGCCGTCTCATCCTACTCGTCCCAATCCGCCGGCGAAAGTCTCGATTCGGCGCCGCTTCGCGCCCCCGCTGGCCAAGCCGGGCGGCTCTGATATCTTCTGCAAATCCGAGCTCCTCCATCGGCAGGCAAAACAGTGCGAGAGAACTTCGACCATCTGCTTGGGGCCCCCCCGAGAGTTCGTACCCTGGCAAAATCGCTGCGGGGCTCTCTGCCCGGCCAGCGGGGTCAGCGCCTGATGTGGCCGCGAGATCTCTCATCGGACCGTTTCAACCGTCCGCCCGGAGACGCCAGGCTAGCTGCCGTGCTCATTCTCCTCTACGAGCATGAGGGCAGGATCTGTTTCCCTCTTCAGCGCAGAAAAGAGGTCATCGGAGATCCTCACGGCGGTCAGATCAGCCTGCCTGGGGGGAGTCGCGAGGGCAATGAGAGGGTGGAGGCGACCGCGCTGCGGGAAGCGCAGGAGGAGCTTGGAATCGATCCGGACCGCGTGCGTGTGCTGGGACGGCTGAGCCGGCTTTGGATTCCGGTGAGCCACTTCAAGGTGCGTCCCGT
Source organism: Candidatus Krumholzibacteriota bacterium (assembly GCA_963727455.1). Lineage (GTDB taxonomy): Bacteria > Krumholzibacteriota > Krumholzibacteriia > JAJRXK01 > JAJRXK01 > JAOZPE01. The sequence continues at coordinate 127,631 of CAVSGG010000005.1, forward strand.
CGTGGCCTGGACCGATTCGGAACCGGCCTACCGGCTGGATCCCAAGGAAGTGGAACAGCTCATTCTGTGTTCGCTGGAAGAACTCGAGAACCCGAAGCGGATGGTGAGCTTCGCTCGGAAGATCAGAGGTCGCAGCCGACGCGTACCGGCATGGCGTCTCGACGATGGCTATCTGTGGGGCGCGACAGCGATGATCCTGGCCGAGCTCATCTCGATTGTACGCGCGGCGGAAGGTCTTCCTTCGCTTCTTCTGCCACCAGACTGAAGTCGACCACCAGCGGCAGATGATCCGAGGCCACTCGCGTCAGACGGTTCCGCGGAACGATGACTCGATCCGTGCGCACGAAATCCGTGGTGTAGACGTGATCGATGCGGCGGAGAGGTAAGCGTCCACTCCAGGTTCGAGGCACCACCACCCGGGTGGGTCCGCTCCCGACGTTGGAAAGAACTTCGCTGAGCCGGCGACAGGTCCAGCTGGACATGCCGGCATTGAGATCTCCGCAGAGAATCAACGGTACGCGGTCCAGTTCTGCCCCGAGCCATCCTCGCTGCAGGAGGAACTCGACCTGGAGCCGTCGCTCGCGTTCGAGAATGCTGAGGTGCGTGTTGAGCACCTGAATCTTCGAGCCTTCGATATCCGCTTCCACCCAGAGGATGCCACGCTCTTCCAGGCCCGGAAAACCCTTGAGCGAGGGCAGGCCGGCTTGATCGACCATCCGCAAGGGGTAGTGGCTCAGGATCGCGTTTCCGAACTTCCCGTCGACGAAGCTGTTCACTGCATGAAAGCGAAAGTCCGTCTGCAAGCTCCGTGAAATCAGCTCCACTTGGCGCACGCTGCCCGAGCGCTCACGTTTGTCGTCGAGTTCCTGCAGACAGATGATGTCCGCCTGGAGCCGCGAGAGAACACGCGCGATGCGCTGCGGAGAAAACTTGCCGTCCATGCCGCGACAGCCGTGAACGTTGTAGCTCGCCACGCGCAAGTGGAGGCGCGGCTTTCGCTCGTAGCGGGGCGGTTGACGCACCCGCGCCAGTCGCCGCGTCAGTTTCCGGTCGGGCAAAATGATGCCCGCCAAGGAGCGCAGGGCCATTTCGCGCAGGTGGATTGGTCGGAGCACCCCTTCCATGGGCTGGCCGAGTGTGGCTTCCTTGGGAAGCAGCACGAAGGCCGTGCACTCGCGCGGTCCGGGCCCGCCGTGTGCGCCGTTCTCGGTTTGCAGAGACATGGGCTTGCCCGGTTGATATCCGAAGAGCGCCAGAGGCCCGGCATCGGGGTGGTGCAGAAGGCGAAGAGAGTCGGAAGTCACGTGCTTGAGGTAGGGATGGTCGCTGCCGAAAACTTCGGCGGCATCCTCGGGAAGTCTGCAGGCCGGGCCTTTGCGCCGGAAGACCACCGCACCGTCCCCTTCGGCTACCATCACCATGGGCACTGCAGCCGTCTTTGCGATGAGTCTCGCGAGTCGCAGATGAGCTTCGTGGGTCATCTCGTGGGCGGGATACACGAATCCCGTCGGACCCTGGTGAGCGACCCGCAGGACCTTGGGCGGTGTGGGCGCAGGGCCCATCTCGACCCGGGAGGCGAGCTCGGCACCGCGCCGGCCCTGCATCCAGAGCGGCAATTCGGTACGCAACCACTGGGAACGGCCCATTTCGGGGGGCATGTGCGGCGCACGTTTCCTCTTTAGCTCATAGTCCTGCGCTTCATTCAACTCGAAGCGACGCACAACTCTCTCCACGGCACGCCCGAGATCCTCCGGGCGCTCTCTCGGATAGGGAACGGTGGGCTCCTGTCCGTGGTCGGAGTAGATCCAGACCTGGTAGTCGCGATGCTTGGAGCGGTGCGCCGCCAACCAGACACGGCGCAGAGAGTGGTCGATCCCCTTCAGAGTCCAACGCGCGAAGCGCGAATCGGGGCCGCGGCGGTGCGCATGCTCGTCGTAGCCCAGGAAGTTGAGCTGGATGATCGGTAGTCCGCGTTCACAGTCGATCGACGCTCCTGCGGTGACGATCTCACGCATGACAGCGCTGACGATGACGCGGGTGGGAACGAAACGCAATTCGGCGAAGAAGCTGTGGCCGGCCAGAGTTCCGAGGGTGAAATCGTAGGTCGCCAGTGCGAGCTCGACTAGAGTGTAGGCGAAGATTCGGACCAGGCTCCAGCCGTACCAGAGTACCAAGCCCAGCATGCGAAAGGGATTCAGGGCCTGCCAGATCATCTCCAGGCCCGCGGTCGATGCGCAGAGATGAGGTTCGTCCGCGTCACCGTGAAAGATGTTGGACCAGGAAGATCCGCCGCGCATGAGCCCTTCGGCCTCTTTTTGCAGCTTGTCCTCGACCGCCGACGCAGCGGTGGGGTCGTTCATACTCACGATGCGTCCGAGACTGGAATTGAAGTAGCCGAAGGCAGGGACGGCGCCTTTGACTCCGTAGAAGAACTCGGCCTGGAAACCCGGAGTGGAGGAGGGCATTCCGGTATACATCGGGCGCAGCTGCTGGTCCTCGTGGTCCAGCAGGTATTTCAGGAAGGGCATACGTCCTTCACGCACCGCGCGTTGGACGACGTCGTAGCCGAGACCATCGATCTGCATGAGCACGAGCCCAGCCTCAGGGTGGTCCCCGCCGCCCGGAACGTATCCCAACAGGCGTGCACTCCAACGATTGCGGCTGAACAGACGCCGTAGTCGTGAGGCGAGAATTTCCAGTCGATCCATCATATCCCGGTGTGAGGGCTCCACCGGGAATCCCCATTCCCGATTCTTCACTCACCAGAACAAAATCGTCGCATTGGGCTCGCTTGTCACGCACTGGCTTCAGGTCTTGTCGACCTTGCTGGGTGGAGGCAGCTCGAGCTCGATCATTTCGGGAAGCGGTTCGACTGGGTTGATGGCTCCTGAAAGGAGCTTTGCGCCGGGTGCGCCGGTTCGAGATGCGTGACCATGGCGGACTGGAGCCGCTGGCCCGAAGGCTGTTCCGCCTTGCTGGAAGGTGCGTGGGAGGAGTGCACCATGAAATGTTGCAGCAGCAGCACCAGGGTTGCGGCCACGATAAGAGCTACGAGGGCTCCGACAAGAGTCTTCCACACCGGCTTGGGGTGCCCTTCCAAGAGCTCGCGGCCTTCCTTGGCGACGCTCGCGGGCCGCACCGGACGACTCACCCTTCGGGCTGCAGCAGAGGACTTCGGGTCGCCGGACGAGGGACTGATCGCTCCGCTCTGCCGGCCGGAGCGAAGGTCCTTGGCGGGACCCGCCGAACCAGAGGAAGGCGAGCCGGAGGGAGGAAGAGGATTGATGCGCGGCAGCAATACTCCCTTCGAACGAGGGTCGGCCGCATTCGGGTCGGCAATCTCCGTCGTGCTGCCCACCACCGCGTCCATGCTGGAGCTGCGGCGCGGGCTCTTCGCGCCACTGCCCGGAGAACGGCGCGTGCCTCCACTGCGGCCGGAACCTGGGGAGGAGATGCCGTTGCTGTGACGTCGGCGCATCGATTCCGTTTCCAGGCCCATGGTCAGTTCCGAAATGAGATCGCGCGGGCCGCGTTTGGCCGAGCCGGCGAGCTGCTTCAGGACGAGGACCAGTTCATCCATCGACTGCGGCCGGTTCTTGGGGTTCTTTTCCAAACAGGCGCTGATAATGCGCTCCAGCCCTGGGGGCAGATCACGGCGGAGTTCCCGCGCGGGTCGGGGTTCCCGCGAGATGATGGCGTGAAGGGTGGACAGATCGTTCTCTCCGGAGAAGGGCAGATGGCCGGTGACCATCTGGTAGAGCAGGGAGCCGAAGGAGAAGATGTCGGTTGAGGCGGTCAGATCGTCACCTCGAGCCTGCTCCGGCGACATGTAGGCGACGGTGCCATAACTCTCCGGCCCGGTGGTCTCCACGGTACGGCGTGGTCTCAGCGCCAGACCGAAATCCATGACCTTCACCTCGCCGCGGTGGGTGATCACTACGTTGGCGGGTTTGATATCGCGGTGGATGATACCGTGCTCGTGGGCGGCGGAAATTCCCAGCGCCGTGCCCAGTGCGATCTCGACGATGCGAGGAATCTCCAGGCGGGTGGACACCATGATCTCGCGCAGCGTTCGCCCTTCGACGTACTCCATGCAGATCGCGTAGACCCCGCCGTTTTCCTCGACCGAGTGGATCACCGCGATGTTGGGATGCTGCGAGTCGCGCGCAGGAACGCGCTTCGTCCAAGAGACGTCCCTGCGCCACACGATCACTCGTGAGCGAGCGGGGCAGGAACTTGAGCGCAACCCGGCGTTCGAGATTCATGTCCACCGCGAGGTAGACCTCACCCATCCCACCGGTGCCCAAAAGGCGCTCGATTTCGAAGTGGCAATAACGCGATCCGATCATGAAAGTCAGTGGGCATCAACCACCGTGCCAGGGCGCCGCAGCCCTCATTTCCCCTTTCGGACCGCCTCGACGAGACGGGTCGCACGTTCTAACTCTATGGGTTGATACCACTTGGAGTCGTGCTTGAGACTCGTACCCACGATGAGGGCGTCGGCGAGTGGAGCCAGGCGTGGCGCATTTTGCACCGTCAGCCCGCTACCGAGCACCAGAGGCAAGCTGCTGACGGCCCGGGCCCGCTCGAAGTCCTCGCCTTGGGCGCGACTCCGGTAGAGGCGCCGGTGATCACTGCGGCGGATGCCCCGTGGAGTTCCAGGGTTCCGTAGGACGTCCTCCAGACTCAGATCCGCCGTGGCCGCGTGGCTGGCGTGTTTTTTCTTCACATCGGCCCATACGGCCAGCTCGCAGGCGCCAATCGCTCGCGCGTAGCGCAGCGTGGCTCCCGCACTGGCCTCAGCCCATCCCTTGTCGGAGAGGTGGCCGTAGGTCCAGGCCTCCGCCCGGAGAAAATCCAATCCGGCGGCCTGGGCCACCGCCGTGGCCACCCGGTGGGCCGCGAAGAGTACCTGGATCCCCACGCGGATCTCCGGCGGAGCCAGAGCGCGGATCTCGTGCGCGAGGACCGCCATGTAGGCCGGGACCTCGGGCCCCATCTCGCCCTCTCGCAGGGGAGGGAAATCGTGCATGTTCTCCAGGAGGAGACCGTCAAATCCCGCTTTGAGAAGGGTTTGCGCATCCGCCTTCGCCCGCGAAAGACAGAGTTCCATGGGCTCCTGTCCGGGGCTTCCCGGGCTAGGCAAGACGTGGATCATCCCCACCAGAGCGGGAGTGATTTCGAAAAGAAAGCGCAATTCGAGCCGGATGAAGCATGGAACCCTCCCAAAGAATCTGCTCATTTCAGGCGAGAATCCGCTGGATTCCGCAAGTTTTGTTTGACACCTCAGGGGCCGGTCCAGAAGATACCGGCACTGTAGCTACCTTTTCCCCGCTTCCCTTTGCAGGAGGGCTGACACTATGGCCGAGATGATCATTTCCAAGGCGAGGACCAAGGCCGCCGCCAACGAATGCAACGTTTCCAGCGACTTCTACGAGGCTCTCGACGCCAAAGTGCGCGAGCTCATTGCCACTGCGGAGAAGCGTGCGACGGAGAACGGCCGCAAGACGATTCGCCCCTACGATCTCTAGCCATCATTCGACCTTTGTTCCGGGAGAACGCATGTGATCCCGGCCCCGAAGCCTCTGGCGTGGCCAGAGGCTTCGATGTGTCCTCTCAGCCGGGCGCGACTCCCAGACCGAAGCCCTGGGGAATCGTGATCCTCCCGCGCTCCACCACGCTGGGAACGAAGGGATCCTCGGCCAAGAGCGCGGCCCCGTCCAGGTCCGCCCAGCGCGCCAGCGGCGCCAGATGCGAGGCGGCGGCAATTCCCAAAGAACTCTCTACGAAACAGCCCAGCATTACTTCCAATCCCAGACCGCGGGCGGCATGGATCATGGCTACCGCTTGCCGCAGGCCTCCGGCTTTCATGAGTTTCACGTTGATGCCGTCGTAGACCCCGCCCAGCTCACTGATTGCATCCAGATTCGCAGCATCCTCGTCCGCAACCAGGGGCAGACTGGAGACTTTCCGAAGCCGGCGAATGGCGTCGTGCTGCCCGGCAGGAAGCGGCTGTTCCACGAGTTCGCAGCCCACCTTCTCCAGCCAGGGGAGTTTCTCCATCGCCTCCTCCTCGCTCCAGGCTTCGTTGACGTCGACCCGGAAGGGGCGATCGCTCCAGGTTCGCAGACTCTCGACCGCTGTCTCATCCTCGGGACCGCCCCCCAACTTGAGCTTCAAGATGGGCCAGCCCCGGGCCTCCAGGGCACGTTCCCGCAATGACTCGGGCTCGTCGATGGAGATGGTGAAGGAAGAGAGGGGGGTTTGTCCCGGATCGATCGCCAGCAAGCGGCACAACGGCAGCTTGCGAGCCTGTCCGACCCAATCGAAGAGCGCGGCCTCGAGCGCGCATTGGGCGGAACTCTGCTGAGTATGGTGTGTTTCGAAGCGCCCCATCACTTCCTCGAGGTAATAGGGGCTGAGTTCTTTCGGCGGGGAGAAGCTCGCGAGGGCTTCCAGAGCGCTCTCCTGACTCTGACCGTAGCGCGCGTTGGGAGCGCCTTCTCCTCTGCCCACGAGACCTTCGTGCTCGACCTCGACCAGGATGTTCGAGGCTGTGAGTTTGCTGCCGCGTGCGATGGTGAAGGGTCGAGACAGCGGCAAGTCGAGAGCTCGAGCGTGAATCTTCATGAGGAACTCCCTGGGTTCGACTTCTCTCCTACGCCAGCCGGGGCACTTCGGCAAGAGCTGATTCACCCGGAGCGCCGCTTCGGGGCGCCGCGCGGGCGCGATTTGAAGGCAGAGCTGCCATCCTGAGCCATCGACCCTAAATTTGAAAGAGTCCTCCCGGCGATAGCTGCGTCTCCCGGGGGAGATCTCCTCTTGCGACATTCGGAAATCGCTCGCGTCGTCGCGGGCACCCTCGACGGCCTCTCCGGTCTACGCGTTCAGGTAGAGGTCGATCTCGCGCGCAGTTTGCCCGGTTTCCATCTGGTGGGATTGCCGGGAACTGCGATACGCGAAAGCAGAGAACGAGTAGGCGCGGCGCTGCGCCATGCAGGCTTTCGTTGGCCGGACCGCCGCATCACGGTCAGTCTTGCGCCCGCCGACCTCCCCAAAGAGGGAGCGGGAATGGACCTCGCCATCGCCGCGGGAATCCTCTCGGCCAGCCAGCAAATTCCCTCGGTTTCGTCGGCGGTCTTGGAGCATACGCTCCTGGTGGGCGAGTTGGCACTGGATGGTACGCTGCGGCCGGTGCGGGGTCTTCTGGCACTTGCTCTCGATGCAGCTCAACTCGGTGTCGATCGGCTCGTGGTTCCCTTCGAGCAACTCGAGGAAGTGGATGCGGCGCAAGCTACCCGACGCGTTGGGCTCCGTCATCTGCGCGAACTACCGGAGGCCATCCGCGCCCTGGAGCATCTTCGGATCACTCGCATTGCGTTTCCCGCCGATGGCGCGGAGCCACCGTCAGATGAACTCAATCTCTCCCAGGTGAAGGGTCAGGAAGAAGCAAAGCGAGCCTTGACGCTGGCTGCAGCGGGGGGACACCACATGCTCATGGTGGGGCCGCCGGGCTGTGGCAAGACCATGTTGGCGCACCGTCTCTGCACCTTGCTTCCGGCCTTGAGCTGCGAGCAGCGCGCGGAGCGTCTCCGCGTGGAGTCTTGCGCAGGTTTGGCGATCGACCTCTCCCGCGCCTCCCGGCCACCATTTCGGGCTCCCCACCATACCGTGACTGGGGCTGGCCTGACCGGAGGGGGGCGCCCCCCCAAACCGGGGGAGGTGACCTTGGCGCACCGGGGAGTGCTCTTTCTCGATGAAGCGGCTGAGTTCGACGGACACGTGCTCGATCGTCTACGAGAGCCTCTAGTCACCAAAGAAGTTCGCTTGGCCCGCTTGGGCCGGAGCACTTCTTTTCCCGCAGCCTTCCAGCTGGTTGCTGCCACCAATCCGTGTCCCTGCGGTTGGCACGGGAGTCGTGTAAAGCAGTGTCAGTGCCGACCCGCACAAATCCATCGCTATCTGCGCCGGCTCTCCGGTCCCCTGCGTGATCGCATCGAGCTGTGGACGGTGCTCGATCGGGAACCGTCGGAGAAATGGTGGCGCGCCTCCGACCGCGAGTGGGAGGAGCAGCTTCGTCGGCGCATTTTTGCGGCTCGGCAGCGCGCCCTTACGAGAGGTTCTTTGAACGCGGCACTCGACGGGGATGCACTGAAAGAAGCGTGCGGTCTGGAAGAGAATGCTCGCCTGTGGCTTCAGAGTTGGGCCGATCGCATGAATCTGAGTCTACGAGCCCTGGCCGGTACCATGAGAGTTGCGCGCACCGTCGCCGATTTTCGCGGGCGTGACCGTGTGAAGCAGGAGGATCTCGCGGAAGCCCTCGCGTTTCGTCCGCCGGTATGAACCGAGAAGGAATTTCCGTTTCGCGTTCGCTCAGAATGTGGCGACGATTCCGATCGCATACCACAGAGAGGATAGGTTCTCCTTCTGGAAGCCAGCGAACGGCTCTTCCACGCCCTGCGCATCGAGATTGGTCACCGGAATGTTGATTTGGCGCGTATCGTCTTGAGGATCGACGACGTTGGACCGGTAGATGGCGTCGCTCCGGATGTTCAGTTTGGAGAAGTAATCGCGAACTTCCAGGGTGACCGAGAAGAGATCGTCACCCACGATGCGAATTCCGCCACCGATGCTGTAGGTCAGAGCGGGGCGGGTCTCATTGATGTAGGCGCTATCGATAAACCAGTACTGCGCCCCGACTCCACCGAGGAGGTAAGGCAGGATTCGTCCTTTTGTCCTCACATTGTAAACCAGAGCGAAATCATGGTACCACATGGCCAGCGATCCGCGCTCGAGGTCCGTCTCCAGGAGAATGACATCCCCCTGGTTGCCCGAGATGGATCGTTCGTTGGTGTTGGCCACCGATTGAGAAAAATCCGCCAGAGTCAAACCGAGGGTTCCTTGCCAGCCCAGGTGACCCCAGTTCCGTGAGATCCGGACTTGTGGGCTGAACGCGGATTTGCCCGTCCACTTGCATGTCGCCGAACATCTTACCCTTGGAATTCCATTTCACGACGATCTGATCGGCTTGGAATAGCGTCTGTGCCAGATCCATGAATCCGATCTGGAAGGACAGTTCCCACTTGTCCGTGTCGATCCCCGCCTCGAAGGGCTTTTCGGTCACGACATCCTCGTCCAGGCTCTCCAAGTCGTCCAGATTGTCGAGATCTTGGGCCCGGGAAATCCCCGTACTCAAAAGCAAGAAAATGACAAATAGGAGCCATCCCTCGGCGAAGGCGGTTCGGCGCATCGGCAAGTCTCTCCCCGTCTGACGTGAGATCTCGAGGATCGAGTGAAGGCCGGCGTCTTCGAAGCCGGCGAGAACAGATCTGGCGCATGGGATGAGGATGCATGCCAGGGCCGCTCCAGAGGTCCAGGAGCCGAAACTCCACCTCCGGCGGCCTACATAAGTACCCCAACGCCCCCACGATTGTCAATGCGAGCCATTGCACAAGCTTGGGTTGTGGAGTGATATTGAATCGAGGCCCGCGAAAACCGGGAGGGAGAGCGTCATTATCGTTCCTCTACAGTCGAAAGTCCTTGGGAGACTGCTTCTTGGCGCCCTGCTCTGCTCCTTTGGCGGCATTCAAGCTGCACGGGCCTTTCAGGGCCCCTTCCCCGGCCCGGTCTATGTCAGCAGTCCGGGTGGTCCGGCCTATCTGCTCGTCTCCGATCTGAATTCGGATGGCATTCCCGATCTGTTGTCCACCTCCCCACGTTTGGGCTCCCTGTTGCTCCACGTAGGTCTGGGGGGTGGGTCCTTCAAGTTGGCGCAGACCGTGAACGTCGCGGGTACGCCGTACCGTGCGGCGGTGGGAGATCTGGATCATGATGACCGCATCGACCTGGTATGGATCGATCAATCCTCCGGCATGCTGTACTGGTCCTACGCGAATCCTCCCCCGGGAGTCTCCTTCTCAGGAGGGGGATTTCTGCCCGAAGGAGAGGAAGCGACCGGTCTGGTACTGACCGACTTCGACGAGGATGGCTGGCTTGACGCAGTGGTCGCCGTGGGAGGTGGTGACGCCATTGCAATCCACTTCAACGACGGCTCGGGAACCCTGCTCGCGGGCCAATCCTATGGCGTGGGAGATCGTCCGATGCAGATCCTCACCTCCGTCTCACCTCTGAACGGGGAACCGCGGATCATTCTCGGGCAATCGGGTGTACTCTCGCAGAACGTGGCGATCTACGACGGAATTGCGCCCACCATCAGCTCAGGTGATGGCGAGCGGTGCGCCACAGTGGATCGAAGAGGGCCGTTGGGACGCCGATGCGCTGGACGACCTCTTCCTTGTGGTGCAGGACGGCAGTGAGCTACAGGTCCACCGCGCCCTGACCGACGGCACTTACGAATTCGAACGCAGCACTCCTCTGGAACCCGGATCGGTTTCCATGGCCCAGCTCGAACCGATGGCCGGACTGCGACGTCTGATCGTGGGGGAGGCACGCCGGGACCGTTTGACTCTCTTCGAGGGGGATCCGGGGGTGAGCTTGACGGCACGACGCTCGTGGTTCGTAGGAAGTGGTTACGAGCAGATCCTCGCCGCCGATGTGGATCAAGTCGCAGGAAAGGAAATTCTGGTTCCTCTTCCTATGACGAATCGATTGCCATCGTTCACCAGAACGGGGAAGGGCTCCTGGCCTACCAATCGGTGAAAGTGGGCGTCCAGGCGCGGAGCGTGCACTATCTCGGACCGGGACCCGATCACCCCGCTCGGGTCGCCGTATTGCACCAGGTGAACCCCATTTTGCGTATTTTCGAGCCTTACGAAGGGTCCCTGCGTCAAGTCCAACAGCTGAACGGAAGTTCCGGACTGAGCCGTCTTCGGTGGAAGGACCTGGACGCAAACGGCCAACCCGATCTGATTGCACTGCGCAGCGGTGTCGGGGTGGAGTTTCGACTGGCCGACGACTTCGGTGTCTTCTCGTCGACCGCGCTCATTCCGATCGCGGCGGTGCTCACCGGACTCGATGCTGGAGAGATCGACGGTGACGGCAAGGCCGATCTGATCGTGGCCGATCATGACGCCTCGCTCGTGCACATTTTTCTCGGAGATGGTACTGGCAGCTTCAGTGAAGCTCAGTCGCTGGAGACCGCTCTGCCCCCGGTCCAGGCGGTGCTCAGTGATCTGGATCTCGATGGCTACGACGATCTCATTCTACTGGACGGCACGAACTTCCTTTCGATCTTCTACAACGATGGCGGGCACTTCGGTTCTCCCATCCGTCCACTGGTGGGAACCGGCGCCGACCAGATCGTGATCGCGCGCATGAACGCCGATCAATATCCCGACATTCTGGTGGCGAGCGGAGGCACGCGGAGCAGCTACACCACTTACGTGAGTACCGCAAAGCGCGTCTACTCCGTGGCGTCCTTGGGAGAGACTACGAAAACAGGGCTCAGCCAGGTGAGCTTGGCGGACATCTCCGAGGATGGAATCGCGGATTTGGTCTTCACTTCGGTGGCGGTCAAGGGAATTCGTCTTCGTGCTGGCAACGGCGATGGCACTTTCGCCGAAGGGATCTCCTATCCCGGGGCCTCCCTGGTGCTCTCTCTCGGTGTTGGCGACATCGACGGCGACCAACGCTACGACATCATTCTGCTGGACGGGATTTCGGAGAGCATGCATCTGCTCCTCAGAAACCCACAGCCGATGGTGGACGCTGCACCGCGCCTGCTCGCGACTCGCACAGAATTGGGAGTGGAGCTACGGACAGAGACCCTGCAGCAGGTCAGGGTCGTCAGGCTGCGCGACGGCTTGTCCATCGCATTGCGCGAGGAGGGTGTGGGTGTGTGGCAAGCCCTTGACAACTCGGCCTCAATGGGACCGGAAGAATACTCCTTGCTGGATATTTCAGGAAAGGAACTCGACCGCGCCCGAGTAGCGGCATTCACCCGGGCGACCACGCAAGTTCGCCTGGCGGCGCCCTTTCCCAATCCTTCGAGCAGCACGGTTCACGTCCGCTTTCGTGCCGCGCCCGATACTTCACCGCGCGTGCGGCTCATTGACGCCCGCGGCCGCGTGGTCGCGCAGCTGGCAGTGGGACTCGGAGTCGACGGATGGTACCAAGGCACTTGGGATGGACTCGACACTCGGGGCCGGAGAGTCGCTCGAGGACGCTACCACGTGGATCTCGAAGTGGCGGGACGGCACATGAGCCGCCCGCTCACGTGGTTGGGACCTTGAGTTCGGGGGGGACGTAGGTCACTTCTTCTTCGAGTTCGATTCCGAACTGTTCGCGAACGCGACGTTTCATTTCGGCGGCAAGCTCGAGGACCTCGCGCGCGGTGGCGCCACCGGCATTGATGATGATGTTCGCGTGCTTGTGAAAGACCGCTGCGCCCCCCACCCGCAGAGACTTGGCTCCAACCTCTTCCAACAACTTGCCAGCCGGGATGCGCCGATCGTTCGGATCCAAGGGAGGAACGTTCTTGAAATAGCTACCGGCGCAGGGCTCGCCTTGAGGATGCTTGCGCTCGCGGAGTTTCACGTTCTTGCGAATCGTGGCTTCGCTCTGCTTGAGATTTCCCTCGTTGAGATGAAGCGCGAGGTCCACGAGCACGTTGCCATTGCGCTTGAGTGCGCTCTCGCGGTAGGCGAATTCGAAGGCGGCCGGTCCGACCTCGACAACCCGGCCGTCCTTCTCGATCCACCGCGCGGTGACCAGAAAATCGCCGATGGACTGGCCGTAGCAGCCGGCGTTGCCCCACACCGCGCCCCCGACCGTGCCGGGAATTCCCGCCGCGAATTCCAGACCGCTGAGGCCCATTTCCACGCTCTGAAGGATCAACTCGTGGAATCCCACCCCCGACTCGACCCGAAGCAAGCGGTCTTCGTAAGTTCTTTGGGTCATGCGATCGGCAATCACGAGCGCTCTCAGCCCCGCGTCGTCGAAGAGCAGATTGCTGCCGCCACCCATGAGGAAAGTCGGTATCTTTAGCTCACGGGCCGCGGCCAGAAGTTCGGCCAAGAGGACGCGGTCCTCGACTTCGACGAAACGATCGGCGTTACCGCCAATTTTGAAGGTGGTATGGGGGGCAATTGGGTGGTCTCTTTGGAGGCGGCCCGGGAATCTCTCATCGAGTTCGGAGTATTGAATAGGTGTGCGCATGGACCCCGAAGTGGCGAAACCGGGCATTAGATTACACCCTGAGGGAGACTTCGAGCCGCCAGCTTAGAGAGGACCCCAGAGCTTGTCAATCCGACCGGCAAATGAGCGTGAGCGGAACGAATCCGCGGGGAGCGAGGCGAGGGTCTGGCTGTGGGCATTCTTGCTCACTCTTTTTCTGCACGCTTCCGTGTTGTCCCTGCTCGTGGTGTTGCGACCGTTCGAACCAAAACCGGTCGAGGCCAAAGAGCCGGAGCCCATCCGTATGGTTTTCCGGCAGAACGAGGCAAAGACCTCGCCTCCGGCCCCGCAACGCGAACCGGAGAAGCAAAAGACTTTCACCGAACTCCCATCCGACCGTCAGGACAAACCTCCTGACCCTGAGAACCAGGCTCCCGAGCAGACCGATCTGATCAGCAACGTCGATAGCCGTGCGCGGGATCAAGTGTCGGGTGGGGAGAAAGGGGCCATGCCTCGGATGACCGGTGATTCGGAAATTCGCCAAGTGGGGATGCGCCCCAGTTCGGTCGGCGAGCTCGCTGCTTCCGCCGGAGAGGCCAATCCGAAGGGAGAGGCAGAGGCCGAATCCCCAGAGGAGCGTCACACCCCCACCGTGGGCGGAAAGCAAAACCTGCCTGCTTCCGTAGATCAGAAGAACGGGAAGGACGAGCGCGAGTCCTCACTGAAGGGGAATCCGCAGGGCGAGCTCGAACGAAGGAAGTCCGCGCGCGATCTCACCCAGGATCTACTACGAGAACAGGGCCGGACGCCTCGCCTGCTGCACCCCGACAAGGGGATGCAGGACATCTTCCAGGAGGAGATGCACAACCCCGGGGGCAACACCGCGCTCTTCGGCGATATCAGTCTGAACACCCTGGAATGGGCTTGGGCTCCCTGGCTCCAGCGATTCCGTCGCGACTTCGTGAGGAACTGGGTGGCACCCTACGCGTACTATTTGGGTCTGATCGACGGTTACACGGTCGTCGAGCTGGAAATCGCGCCCGATGGGCGGATGCTGCGCCTGGACGTACTCGATGAGAAAGGACACGAATCCCTGGGCCAGAACAGCGTAGCCGCGTTCAAAGCGACCGCCCCGTTTCGGCCGCTGCCCGAAGGATTCCCCGAACCCTCTCTCGTGCTGCGAATCAAGCTCATCTATCCCCCTCTACACCGGCGCTGAGGCCCGGGTAGGACGCGAGCCCGCCCGCTTGCCAGCGGCTGCCCTTGCCCCTATGGTGGGGGCCGAATTCACTCGATGATCGCCTGGAGCGCGACAGATGATAGATAGCCTTCTCAGTGCCGGCCCCGTGATGATCCCGCTCGCGCTCTGCAGTTTGCTCGCTGGGACCATAGCAGTGGAGCGTGTCCTTGCGCTGCGCCGGTCCCGCGTTCTTCCCAAGGAAATCGTGGAAGTGGTCGAGTCGGTGCAAGCGGGCAAGGATCTCTCGGTCGCCATCGAGATTTGCCGGCGTAATCCCGGTGTGTTCAGCCACATCATGCGCGAGGGTCTGGAGAAGGCCAACGAGCCCTGGCAGGAGATGCGGGATGCAGTCATCGACACCGGCCGCCAAGAGACCCCGCAGCTCGAGCGAAATCTGGTGTGGCTGGAGACCATTGCCCAGGCCGCACCGCTCCTGGGGCTTTTGGGCACCGTCCTGGGGATGATCAAGGTGTTCGGAGCGATTTCGGTCACGGGTTTGGGCAACCCCCAGGCTCTGAGCGAGGGTATCAGCGAAGCCATGATCACCACCGCGGTTGGCTTGGCCATCGGAATTCCCACCCTGATTGCGCACAATCTGGTGGCCTCCCGCGCCGCCAACCTCATCACCGAGATCGAAGCCTACGCCTCTCGCCTCGTCACTCGCCTGCGTCACGGAGATGAGGCAGTCTCCGGGCTGCAACCGGTTGAGTTCCACCGGGGGGTCGAAGCGTGAGCGAGATGGTCTTTCGCGAGCGCAAGAAGCGCTCGAACGTCACGCTGAACGTCACCTCGCTCGTCGACGTGCTCTTCTTGCTTCTGATCTTTTTCATGGTCACCGGGACTTTCAAACGAGCGGGGGAGATGCAATTGGATCTCCCTGAGTCTTCCACCTCTACACCACGCTCCGAGGGCGCGGAGAGCTATCAGAGCACACTAGTTTTGCGCCAGGACGGCACAGTTTTACTGAATGACCAGCAAGTCGACCTCTCGCAGTTGGCCACGAAACTCAAGCAGCTGGCCGCACAGGACGCAAAGGCGAGCATTCTACTCAACGCCGAAGCGGGGGCGCGTTACGGGGATGCGATTCATCTCATGGACCTGGTGCGTGAGGCGGGCTTCGGTGGGGTCTCCGTCGGCACGCAGCTCAAGACCTTCCGGGACGAGAAACCATGAGAGAGAGTCTTCGCCCACTGCACGGTGGACGCCTCTTGCTGCTCGCGAGCGCGGTGCTGGTGCTCTTGGCCTTTGGCTGCAGCAGCAGCGAGTTCGGTCCCACCGGTTCCGATCTTCCCGCCGATGTGAGCCAGGACAGCCTCGCGATTCCGCTCACGGTGACGGGGACCGCACAAGAACAACGCTTCGATATGCCGCTGCTGGATCCGCCGCAGGGAGCTCCCATCAACGAGCGGGAATTTTTGTATTTTGGTACGAGGTCGAACGTAGGCCTGAAGGCAACGCCATTCATTCAATTCGACTTTAGCGACATCCGACAGGCCGCGTTGGATTCCCTTCAGGCGGAACCGGATCAAATCCTCGAACTCAATCTCACACTCCGAATGGGGAAGTACGACGACAAGCAAGCGATGCACGTGGGCATCTACGAACTCTCATCCCCGCTCGATTCCACCATGGTCGAGGATCCAGTTGCCACTCATCTCGGAGAGGAGCTGGGCGAGTTCTTGAGCTTGGGAGGGGAAACGCATGTTATCGACCTGCTCGAGGGTAGGGACCCGGGCGACGCTCTCGCCTTGAAGCAAAAGATTGTGAGCTGGATGGTGGCCGGGAAGCACAACGGGATCGCACTCGTCGATCTCGACAGCGAGACTCCACTGGTTTCGGCCGCTGCCCGACAATTCAATCTAAGCGCTCACCAGTTTCTGCTCTGGGATACGCCGCCCGAGGATCGCCCCGAGGTGAAGGGCACCTTTGTCGTGTATCCCATCTTCAGTATCGATTATTGCAAAGGCTGTGCTCCAGAAGCGAAGGACAATGGATTTATTTTTGGTACGAAGCAGGATCTGACCGTGTTTGAACGCTCGCAGCCCTCAAGCAAGCTGGTTCTCGCTAGCCATCTCGCGCGCCGCGTGTGGCTCAATTTCGATCTCTCCTCCATACCGCCAGCCGCAACGATCAACAGTGCGGAGTTGGTGCTGCACATCGACAAAGATCACCTGGTTGCAGGGGGGGTACCCGGAGAGTTGGTTTCTCCGATCCCGGATTCCCCCAGCGCAGAGGAATCTGCACGCGCCACGGGGGATCGTACTTTCGACAACAGTACTCTCACTCCCATCAGCCTCAGCGCTGTGGTCTATGAGGCCAGCGCACAGGATTCCACCACTGTTGGGCTTCCTCAAGTTCTCGATGCTTTAACCACACTCCGCCCCGATGTGATTCTGAGCGGGAGCTTGGAAACTGACACTCAGCTGCGCGTAAACATCGCCGATTACACGCAGCGCTTGGTGAACGGGATCTTCGGGAGCGATCCGCCGGGGCTCTTGTTGGCCTTCGCGAACGAACAACTGGAATATTTCGAAGTTCCCTTCTTCGATAGCACCGCCAGCGATTCGCTCAGGCCGCGCGTTGAGATCCGCTTCACTCCACCCGCGGACTTCGGGAATTGAGGATGCAGAAGATGCCCGCATTCCGAGGGGACACACGAGTGATCGGCGCAGCTCGTCTCGCCGTCGTGCTCCTGCTCGCGAGCGCTTTCGCGTGGGTTGATGTCGCGCGCGCCGATTCGATCTTCAACCAATCCTATTTCGGCGGCGACTCTTCGATGACCGATGCGCGCGCCGAAGGACGCGGGGGCGCCAACCTGGGCTACACCGACTCGTTGAACGCCAACATCGGGATTCCCACGCAACTCTTGGATCTCAAACGCGTCACCTTCACGCTCACCTCGAATTGGGGACGCACCAATTCCAAAGACGAATACGGCTCGGTCAAACGCTACGATATTGTCAATCCGACTTTGCGTGTGGGGATGCCTCTGGGCTCGCGTATGGGCTTCGGCATGGGTTTCGTCGCCCGGCGCAGCGCGCAGTGGACCATCGTGCGACCCGCGGCCGCCAGCGCGGATACACTGCCCTCGCCGGAGACCCTGGAGCGCGAGGGCACCCTCTTCGACTTTCCCTTCGAGCTCGGGGTGCGAGTGCATCGCCATCTGCGGGTAGGGGTCGGTTTGTTGCTGGTTCGCGGGACTTTACGGCAGCGCTATTCGGCAGTCGTCCCCGGAGCCGGGGCCGATCCCGCCGACGTGCGCGAGGACGTTTTCTCCGGTGATGCAGCCAAATTCGCGCTCGGGTTGTATGATATAGGACCAGCGACGGTGACCGGTTTCTATGTGCCGCAATACGGCGCGAAGGTCGACATTCGGGTCCGCGGCGTCTCCAAGGACTCGCGCCGGGACGACCATCGAGTCGATACTCTCCCGGCTCGAATGGGAGTGGGAACGCGGATCGATCTCCCTGGGAGACTGAGCTGGGGCGCCGATTACCTTCGTGAGTACTGGTCGAAGTACGAGGGCCGTCAGATTTATGAGGGCCACATGCAGGACGAGTGGTCCATCCACACCGGACTGGAGTTCGAGGAGCGGGGTGTGGGAAGGCGGCGCAAAGCGCCGTGGCGCGTGGGCTATTGGTACCGCAGCTGGAACTATGCTCTGCAGGGGGAGCAGGTGACGGAGTGGGCCGCAAGTTTGGGAACGAGCCTACGGCTTCTGGGTCCGTACACGAGAGCTGACGTGGCTCTGCAGTACGGGAAGGTGGGTTCGATGGATCGAAACGGCGCGTCCGAGAGTTTTTTCCGCTTGGTGGTCTCGATCACTGGCGGCGAAAAATGGTATTGAGCAGAATTCCCGTCGACTAGCTGAGACGGGGCCAGGGAGTGAATCATGAAGCTGAATAGGGTTCTCTACGGGTTTCTCATCGTGATGATTGCGCTCATTCCCGCCGGTGTTGCGGCGCAGGGTGTCGAGCACGAACTCTCCAAGGAGATGCAGAAGAAGGTCGACAGTCTACCCGACAACCTCACGCGCATCGACTATCTCAAGGAGCAGGCTCAGGCCCATCCGAAGGACCCAGGCATCGCCTTCTCACTGGGAAATCTCTTGCTCGACGAGGGTAAGACCGACGCCGCGGTCGAACAGTACAAGAAGGCTACGGAGTTGGACGATGCTTACCTGGGCGCCTGGGTGAATCTGGGCAATGCCTACGATGATCTGGATCAACTGGACAACGCGCAAAAGAGCTATCAGAAGGCCCTGAAGCTCGATCCAACCGACGAAAAGACGCTGTGCAATTTGGGAGGTGTGTATTTCAAGAAGAGGCGGGTCAATTTGGCCTTGGACTGCTTCGAGAAATCGCTGAAGAACCACCCGAAGTCGCAGCTTACGCGCTACAACATGGCCATTTTGTTCGCGGACTCCGAGATCTACCGGGAAGCCAAGAGAGAATGGGAAAAGGCGGTGGCCCTCGACCCCAACAGCGATTTGGGAAAGCGCAGCGCGGAGAACATCAAGATCATCGATGATCTCATGAACTCGAAGTCCCCCGAACTTCCCAAGGCGGAGGAGAACAAGGC
Source organism: Candidatus Krumholzibacteriota bacterium (assembly GCA_963727455.1). Lineage (GTDB taxonomy): Bacteria > Krumholzibacteriota > Krumholzibacteriia > JAJRXK01 > JAJRXK01 > JAOZPE01. Next base: position 146,526 of record CAVSGG010000005.1, read on the forward strand.
CTCCAAGTGATCGTGCCGCAGACCGGCGCCGCCCCCTCTAGGAGACCGATGTGGAAGGAAGTGACACTCCCTGCTCCCGGCTCCCGCGTGGTCGTGGGGCTTTCTGGAGGTGTTGACAGCGCGGTCACCGCGCTCCGCCTCAAAGAACGCGGCTGCGAAGTTCTAGGGGTCACCACCCGCAATTTTTGCGAGGACGACCTCCCGGGCGGATCCACGGACTTCGAGCGCTCATGCTGCTCGCGCGAGGCCATCGCGGCGGCGCGCGAACTGGCATCCGACCTGGGAATCGCCCACCACGTGCTGGACCTCGCAAAGCCTTTCTCAAAGCAAGTCATCGAAGATTTCGTTCTCGAATACCAATCGGGTAAGACCCCGAATCCCTGCGTTCGCTGTAACCGCTTCGTGCGCTACCCCTATCTTCTCGAGTTCGCACGCCGCATGAACGCCGGCTTCGTCGCCACTGGCCATTACGCCCGGCTCTTCGAACATCCAAACAGCGGCCGGCACGTTGCGCGCGCGAGGGACGAATCCAAGGATCAGTCCTATTACCTGCACGGGCTTCGTTCCGAGATTCTGCAGCACTGCGTGTTCCCCTTGGGAGAGCTGTACAAGTCCGAGGTGCGCGAGCAAGCGCATGCGCATGGCCTGCCCGCGGCAGATACTCCAGAGAGCCAGGAGATCTGTTTCGTCCCCGGGGGGGATCGCTCGGCAATCGTCGCGGGTGGAACGGGCCCCGGCGAAATCGTCGATCGGAGGGGAGAAGTCCTCGGCCACCATCGAGGTCTTGCTCACTACACGGTGGGCCAGAGAAGGGGTTTGCAGCTCAACGCAAATGGAAGCCACTATGTTGTCCAACTCGATGCGGAGACGAACCGCGTCATCGTGGGGAATGAGGAGGATCTGCTTCGCGACCGACTGATTTGTGACCAGGCGTGGTTGAGAGATCCGCTGGAGTCTTCGCCGGGACTCTCGGCGCGCACGCGCTCCCGCCATCGCGGTTGCGCCGTCCGCAATCTACGCTACGAGAGCGGACGGATGGAAGTGCGGCTCGCAGAGGCCGACCGGGCTCCCGCGCCGGGGCAATCGCTGGTTCTCTATCGTGAAGGCGTCGTCGTAGGAGGCGGACGTATCAAGGAGGCGAAATGCGCAAACTGATTCGTGTGCTCATCGGATTGGCAGTCGTGTTCGCTCTTTTGGTAATCGCGGTGCGGTTGTTTCTCCCTGCAGACAAGATCCAGAGTTTTCTCTTTCGGGAATTAGAGTCGCGTACCGGACTACACGCTGAAGCGGAAAAAGCGTCGATCCAGTTTCCCTGGCCGGTTGGTCTTCGATTGGAGGGGTTGAAGATCACCTCGCCTGGTGGTACCAAGGGTGGCATTCCTCGCCTGCAGGGCGAGGTCAAGGAGGCCCTGGCGCGCGCGGACTTCATGTCGCTCTTGCACAAGAAACCGCAAGTGCAGGAAATCCGTCTGGAAAATCCGCGCCTGGAAGTTTGGATGCCGCAAGCTAGCCCTTCGAAGACAGGGTCCGGCGGCAGCGGATCCAAGGCGGCAGCGAAACCTTCTACGAACTCGGCGGCCACCGCTCTCGCGCTCGGCTTGCTCAGCATCGACGACGGCAGGCTTGTAGTGCACCAGCCTGACGCTTCCACCGTCACCGTGGAAGGCCTGAACCAGAAGGCGCATTTCCAACTCGACGAGACCGGGCGATTCGCAGGGCGTCTCGATTCCGAGATTGCCAGCCTCGTCCTCGCAGACGCGGACCACAAGCAGACCCAGAGCCTCGACAAGCTCAGCGCCGACATCACGGTGGCGGGCACCATCGAGCCGCTCGACCTCCGCGCCCAGATCGACCACCTCAGCGCGGCGGGCTTGAGTCTGAAGGGTCCCTTCCAGTACCGCAAAGGCACCTCGCAGCCCTGGATCGACACGAATCTCCAGTGGGAGATGGATCCGGTCGAAGCGCGCGCGCGGCTGAAAGCTGCCGCGGATTCCCCGATGAAGAACTGGGATTTCACCGCGGAAGCTCTGCGCGGCAGCTTGCAGGCCAAAGGGGAATTACCGTCGCCTTCAGCTGGTCCCGCTGCGTGGCTGGACTTGGTTCAGCTCCGCGGGAAGGTCGATGGAATCAAGATCTCTGCCTTGGGTCGCGGGGATCTCGTGAGCGGCGCGTTTGGCTTCGCGCAACACGGAGATGAGATCATCCTCGACCCCCTCCAGATGGAGCTGCCAGGTGCCACCCTGAGCGGTCACGTTAGCGCCCCCGCACTGGGCAAGGGGAGAGTGAACGGAGAGCTGAAACTGCAGCGAGCCGATCTGGGAAAGCTGAAAGCTCTTCTTGCCTCGGTGTGGGATCAGTTGCCCGACAGTCTGGTAGCTGGCTCGACCCCCCCTGCGCAATGGCCTGGGATCGAGGGTGGCCTCAGCGGTACGATTGCGCTGAAGCTCCCGCTTCCCTTGCCGAAGAAACTGCCGGCCACTGCGGTGACGGGTGAGTTGTCGCTGGCTCGAACTTCCGTAGCCGCCGAGTCTCTCAGCGACAGTCTCGTCATTCGCTCGGGAACCATAGCTGCCACCAGCCAGAGCGCCGAGCTGAGCAAGATCGCTCTCTCCAGCAGCGGTCTCGAAGCTTCGCTGCAGGGAAAGCTGGACGGTTGGCCGCAGGAATACCGATTCGTGGGAAGTGCGAACTTCGCTCTCCTGGATCTCGACAAACTCCTGAAGGAGAGCGGGGAGAAGCAAGCGCGCGCATCGGGCAAGTGGTGGAGTGTGGACTCAGCCTACGCGCAGGAAGCCAAGCAGGAGTTCCCCGCGCCCCCCAAGAAGCTCGAACTGCAAGTTCAGCTTTCGGCGCAGAAGTTTCGCAGTCGCGGATACGAGGTCGAGAATCTGACCGGCCAACTCGACTTGCGCGACCAGCGAATGAAGCTGAGCGATCTCAAGGGAAGCATGGGCGGAGGAAAGCTCCTGGGCCAGGGGAGTGTGGACTGGAACGTGAAGCCCTCCAGCTGGAAAGGGCAAGTGGAGGCACAGCAAGTTTCGGCGGCCTCTTGTCTCTCTCCCTTCGCTCCCAAGCTTGCTCAGGCTTTTCAGAGTTCTCTCTCCGGTCTGATTCAGTTGAACGGGCCACTCACCAGCGACCGCAAGGTGATCCTTGAGGCCCTCAGCGGGGGCGGTGCACTCAAGGGTTCCGCGGGCGAGTTTCTCACAGGCACTCTCCTGGGAGAGGAACTCGACAAGCTTCCGGGCAAGATGGCCCAGAGCTTACGTGACATCCCCTTCAAGGAGTTCCTCACGCAAGTGAGGTTCGAAGGGGGGAAGGCGCACTTCGATCAGGCGATCCTCAAGGGCCCCACTCAGCTCAAGGCCGATGGGTGGGCCGGCTTCGATGGGACCGTCGACTACCAGCTGGAACTGAAGTTGCCGCCGGGAGAAAATCTGGATCTTGGATCGCTCACTCCTCTGACGGAATTTTTGCGTGAAAAAGACGGACGCATCACGATCCCGTTTCATGTGAGCGGCCGCGGCTCGAAACCCACGGTGACGCCCGAACTTGAGGCGGCGGAGAAGCGGGCGAAGGATGCAGTCAATCAGAATCTGGGCAACAAGCTCCAGGATCTGCTGAATGGTCTGAAGCGCAAGAAAGGTGGGGGTTGAGGGCGCTCCGTCGTCTTGACACCCCCAGGGGGCGGTGCTAGATTACTGCACCGCTGCCGTCGGCCCTTGATTGCCGTGCAAGTGTGCGATTTCAAACGGCTTACGGTACCCCCTCCCGCCAAGGGTTAAGGCGCGGGGGCGCCCTTGAGGTTTAGGGAGGGCTAGACCTAACTGGTAAGGCAGCGGTCTTGAAAACCGCCGGGCGTTTGCCCTTGGGGGTTCGAGTCCCCCGCCCTCCGCCATCTGGCGAGCGAAAGCGCAGGAGCGCTTCGGCCGGGGAGGCCAACAGGAAACTACTGGAGAGGTGGCCGAGTGGCTGAAGGCGTGCGCCTGCTAAGCGTATGTGTCGAAAGGCACCGAGGGTTCGAATCCCTCCCTCTCCGCCAGATCGGGGGCTTTGCCCGAAAAGTTTGCGCCCATAGCTCAACTGGATAGAGCGTTTGGCTACGGACCAGAAGGTTGGGGGTTCGAGTCCTCCTGGGCGCACCATCGAGGAGGAAGGGCCGGAAGCGAGAGACCTCCGGCCCTTCCGCTAATTCCTACACTCTTCAGCGAAAGGGAATCCTCGTGAGGAATCGAAGAAACACCTTGGTTCGAGTCTTTTCGGCGGGTGTTTTCCTGCTCAGTGTCGCCGTGGCGGCCTGTGCTCAGGACTCAACTTCCACCACTGCCGAGGAGATGACCGTGCCGCAAGAAGGTACCCGTGTTCAGCTCGAGACCTCTCTTGGAACCATTACTCTGCGCCTCTACGACAAGCTCGCTCCCAAGGCAGTCGAGAACTTTCTCGGCCTGGCCAAGAAGGGCTATTACGACGGGGTCATCTTCCACCGGGTAATCCCCGGCTTCATGATGCAGGGTGGCGACCCCACCGGCACTGGCTATGGCGGTCAGAGCCTTTGGGGAGAGCCTTTCGAGGACGAGATCTCCGACAGTCTCACCTTCGACAAGCGGGGTATCCTCGCGATGGCCAATGCCGGCCCCCACACGAACGGCAGCCAGTTCTTCATCACTTTCGCCGCCACTCCCTGGCTCAATGGTCGACACACCATCTTCGGTGAAGTAATCGATGGCATGGATGTGCTCGACAAGGCGGAGAAGGTGGAGATCGGTCCAAAGGACAAACCAGTGGAGGACATCGTCATCAACGGCGTGAAGGTGCTGAAGTCCCAAGCTGAAGAATAGAGATCGGAACTTGATTCGTCTCTCGTGAACTCCGGCCCCCGTTTTCCCGCTCAGGGACGGGGGCCTTTGTCTACGATCCTCCAAGGTCCTGTCCCTGGGCAAAGGAACCCCTCGTGCGTAGCCCACTCAAATTCATATTCCTCTGGCTGATTCTCCTTCCTTCTTTCGCCTGGGCTTACCCGGCAACCGGAAGTCATGGTTTTGGGATGACCGTCTTTCAGGGACGACAGCCCCAGCGCTTCGAGGTCGAGTTTCTCGGCGTCCTGCAGCGCGCGGGTTCGACCGGAGATGTCCTTCTGGCGCGGCTCTCCGGAGGACCTCTGAAGGAGACAGGAGTCCTGCAGGGAATGAGTGGAAGCCCGGTGTGGGTTGGAGACGAACTGGTGGGGGCGGTCGCGGCAACTTGGGCGTTCGCGAAGGAGCCCATGGCACTGATCCGGCCCATCGACGAGATGCGCAAACTACGCAGCTACCTCGACGAAGGAAAGCACCCCACTTGGTCACCCGGGGATCGACTAGCGCCTGCCCCTGACGCGGTCGTGGCGCCGGCTCCCTTCGACCAGGCGCGCGAGCTCAGCGAGCTCGGTCTGTCGGACAAAACCGAGGCCCCCAGTACTCCCGATCCTCTGGGCGATGATCTCTGGCCCTTGGGCAAGATGGAAGGACTCAGCTGGAGCGAGTCCGGTCTGAGTGCAGCGGTGCGCGCAGCGCTCGAGCGACGCATGGGAACTTCCCTGGCTCCGGCGCTGAGCGCGGGTGCGGTGAGTACAGGGGGCACGGACAAGCCTGACGAGGGCGTATCGCAGCGAGCGAAACACGACTCTACGAATGAAGTGGTTCACCCCGGCGACGCGCTGGCGGTGCTTCTGGTGAGTGGGGACGCCCAACTTGCGGCCACCGGGACTGTGACAGAAGTCGACGGCGACGACCTTTTGGCCTTCGGTCACCCCTTCCTCGGCGCAGGCCCCGTGAGTCTCCCGATGTACGAGGCCGAGGTGGTGGGCGTGCTACCCAGTCAACAGATTTCCTTCAAGATCACCAATCCCACGCGTGAGATCGGGGCCCTGCTCTTGGATCGTCCAACCGGCGTTGCGGGACGGCTCGGAGTGCATGCGGACACCATGCCGGTGGAGGTGGAGGTCACGGGGGAGAGTGGAGAGAGCCATCTCTTTCATTATCAGATCGCGCGGCATCCCAGTGTGGGACCTCCTCTCGTGTATTGGTGCGTGCAAAATTCCCTCTCCGCGCTTTCCGATCTGTCCACCCTTACCACCGCGCAGATGAAAATCGAGTTGGACATCCAAGGCGAAGCGCCGCTCAGCAGCACGGCCGCGGTGACGGGACTGGAAACCGGGGGTGAGTTGGCGAAAGAGGTGATGCTGCCGCTAAGTTTGCTCACCTTCAATCCCGGACATTCCGTGCGCGTCGAGAAAGCGAAGATCTCGCTGACGCTTCGGCGGGGGATCCAGTCGGCCAGTTTGGGCCGTGCGCGGGTGCGTCCGGCCCGTCCCAAGCCTGGGGATACGCTCACGGTGGGGGTGGAACTCTTGCCCTATCGCTCGCAGCCGCAGTGGACAAAGTTTTCGATGCCGCTTCCCGCAGATCTCCCCGAGGGCAAGTACGTCTTGCATATAAGCGACGGGAGCACGGCCTTCGCCACAGAACTGAACCGAGCCCAAGAGCGGTGGAGTTATCCTGGCCTCCGTCCCATCCGGGAAGCTTTCGCCAAACGGCGGCCCGCCAACACTCTGGTCGCCGTTCTCTACGGACGTCCGGCTTCCGCAGTGGTGCAGGGGAGAGAGTGGGAGAACTTGCCCGGCAGCGTGCAAGAGGTGATGCGAGAGTCCCAGGGCAGCCAAGCCAACGAAGGCGTGAAGGCGGCGGTGATTCTGCGTCGAGAGAAGGAAACCGATTGGGTACTCTCCGGCGACATCGTGCTGCCTTTGCTCATTGCCAATCCCGACCACGGGCAAGAAGAAAACAGCTCATCTGCGAAACAGTGAACGAAAACCCTAGGAGACTTTCATGCGGCGCTTCGCCTTGTCCATTCTGACGTCTCTGTTGCTCCTGCATTCTGCCGCTTCCTTTGCGGCCGGAACGCGCAACGTGATTCATCGTGCGGGCGACTTCCTGAAAGGAGAGATGAAGGGGGTAGGGCTGGATGCGGAGGGCCGACTGTCTCCCGCGCCCATGCAGAGTCAGGAATGGAAGACCGACGCAGATTATGTCTGGTGTCTCGCCCGCGACGCGCAGGACCGACTCCTCGTCGGCACGGGCAACTCGGGGGTGATCTATCGCCAGGAGGGGGAGGCCCTGAAGCCCTGGTCTCTCTCGCTGGGTCTGGAGGTACTGTCGTTGCTCAGCAGCGGCAAAACTGTCCTCGCGGGCACGGCACCCGACGGTACGGTCTACCGCGTCGCCGCCGACGGTTCGGCGAGTGTCGCCCTGGAGTCGGGACAACAGTCCATTTGGTGTTTGGCCAAAGGCAAAGAGCCCCATACCTGGCTGGCGGGGACTGGACCGGAAGCGCAGCTCCTGCGTTTGAAGAATGGACAGACCCAAGGCGAGTTGATTCACGCATTTCCCGCCGCGAACCTCGTCGCCATCGTCGAGGATGCATCCGGTTTCTGGGTTACGACGCATGCCCCCGCTCTCTTGTATCGCGTGGAAGGCAACGAAGTGAACCCGCCTCGCCTCGTGTACGAGGCTCCTCGAGGAGAGATTCGCAGCACGGTGAGCGATGGCGCTCAGGGAGTGTATCTCTTGCTCCTCGAGTCATCGAAACAAGCGAGTAACTCGGGTCAGAACGCCGCCGACCACAGTCGGATCCTCTGGCTTCCCGCCGACGGGGGAAGGGTGGAAGTCTACGCTGTGGATCGCCGCCTTTTGAGTTTGGCCCGCATGCCCGACGGAACCCTGGTGGCGGGCGAAGCCGAAACCGGACGACTTCATCACATCGAGCCCTTGCGCGCCCGGGGTACCATGTGGGGTGATCTCGAGGGAGGGGATCCTCTCTGTATCCTCGTCTCCGACAAGGGCGGACTCGACATCGGGACCGGCAATCCGGGCAGCGTGTTTCACTTGAAGCCGGCCGCGGCCACGACAGGACAGTTCACTTCTCCCGTCATCGACACTGCGGGAGCGATTGCTTGGGGGCGTATTCGAGCGGAAACCGAGGGCGGGAAAGTCGAGGTGAGAACTCGCAGCGGGATTCGCAAGGAGCCCGATGCCAGCTGGAGCCACTGGAGCGATGCGCAGCCCGTCGGAAGGAAAGTCGACGCACCTCTCGCTCCATACCTGCAGTATCGTCTCGAACTGGATGCGGGCGAGCCATTGGCTCGCGTGAGCAGTGCGCGCATGAGCTGGCGTGAGAGAAACCTCGCTCCGCAACTGCAAGAGGTCCGCGTGGAACCCGCCGAAGCCACACTCTATGCGGGGGGAGCCAACAGCGGCCCTCCCTCTCCGGTGAGTCAGCAGTTCGACGACGGTCTCCAGGTGGAATACTCCATGTACCAGGCGAGGCAGCCCGCGGCTCCGGAAACGAGCACCTGGGCTCGCGGTCTGCGCAGCATCCGTTGGAAGGCGGAGGACCCCAACTCGGATCGGCTCAGGTTCGCCGTCGAGGTACAACGGCTGGGTTCCAAGAGCTGGTATACCCTCGGCAAGGACCTGGAGGCTCCCGTGTACGCGTGGGATACTCGCGCCTTCGAGGACGGGGCCTATCGGGTTCGGGTACGGGCCGACGACGGGATGGACAATGACCCAGACTCCGCCCTGAGCAGCGAACAGCTCAGCGCACTCGTCACCGTAGACAACACCCCCCCGGTCTTCACGCACCTGAAGTGGAAAACGAACGAGGGTCAAGAGATCGAGGGAGAGGTGAAGGACGAAGTTTCACCATTGACCATGCTCTCGATGAAATGCGGGAAGGGTGAGTGGACTCCGGTAAGACCGGTCGACGCAGTTCTGGACGGTCCGGACGAAACTTTTCATCTTCATTTGAGCCCAGAATGTCTCGCAGACTCGGGGAGAATCTGGCTGCGCGCGGTCGACGCGGCGGGAAACGTGGTTCTGCGCGAACTCCAACGACCATGAGTCGGTTCGATGGCGCACCGGAGATCGAGTTCGGCGGCTCACGCTCGACGGACGAACGCTTCATGCGCCTGGCTCTGCTGGAAGCCTCGGCGGCGCTGGAAGAGGATGAAACCCCGGTGGGAGCGGTGGTGGTGCAGGACGGGCGCGTGGTCGGACGTGGCCACAATCGGGTAGAAGCTCTCGGCGATGCGACGGCGCACGCGGAGATCCTTGCCATCGGCGCGGCCGCGACCACCCTGGGGGATTGGCGGCTGAACGGCGCCACCCTGTACGTGAACATGGAGCCCTGTATCATGTGCACGGGCAGCCTCCTTCTGTCGCGAATTCGCCGTTTGGTCTACGGATTGCGGGACCCACGCGCCGGAGCGTGCGGCTCCCGGCTGGACCTCGTGCAGGCCAATCCCTACAACCACGAAATGCTGCTCCTGGACGGGTGCCTTGCCGCAGAGAGTGAGGCCCTACTCAGCGAGTTCTATCGCAAGCTGCGCGATTGAGACCTCTGTTCCTTGAAAATGGAGGACGAGTCACTATCATCTTGTGGCCGGAAGGGGAACATCCCCCCGGTCCAATGAGGAGAGATGCGAGAGCGGCTGAATCGGCACGACTGGAAATCGTGTGTACCGAGAGGTACCGTGGGTTCGAATCCCACTCTCTCCGCCACATTTTCGACCCTTGTCCGGGAGTGAACCCGGGCTCGTAGACTTTGCGGAGAGGTGCCGGAGCGGTCGAACGGGACGGTCTCGAAAACCGTTGATCTCGCAAGGGGTCCCAGGGTTCGAATCCCTGCCTCTCCGCCATACCCGGTCCGCGCCCAGGTTTCTCAGGAGCGCGGCCGAAGTCGGACTAGGAGGGCTCCCGCTCCGCCCTCGCGGAGCGGCGCCTCCTCGAAACCTGCGACCAGTTCGGGGTGCTCCTCCAGCCAACCGCGGACCGCCGGGGCCAGCACCGGGATACCGTCCGGCGATCCCCGCCCTTTCCCAACTACCACGATCAACTCCTGAGTACCCAGTGCCTGTTTGGCGATGAGGAAGCCGTGCAGTCGACTCAGCGCCAGGTCCAAGGGCATCTTGCGCAGCATGAGGCGTGGGCGAGGGGGGGAGGGGTTCTCGGAGCGCGCAGTCCGGCGGGAGCGCATTTTCGCTTGCTCGGGTGCGGGAGTTTCCGCGCTGGGGGGATGCTCGGCGAGGTGCCGCAGCATCTCTTTCCGGACCTCCTGCGGGTCGCTTTTCTGCTTTCTTCGCTTCGCCATGGCGCAACCTGGGCAGGGAAATTGACAAGGGGCTGCTCCCATGCTACTTCATACGCGGCATGGGGATGTAGCTCAGTTTGGGAGAGCGCCTCGTTCGCAACGAGGAGGTCGGCGGTTCGAGCCCGCTCATCTCCACCAGATCTCGATTGCTCCAGCGTAGATTCTGCCACGCCAAAGGCGGGCCAAGAGCCCGCGCATCTCGAGGCGGAACACGCGAGTTTGGGCCAGGTCCTGCGCAGCATCAGCTTGCTAATCCGGTCAGGACTGGAAGGTAGCAGCCGCGTGCGAGTCCTGTTGCGTGCCGCAGGTCGCCTGGCCCATCTTCTCCTCACGGGCGAAGAGCCCACAGCTCTGGGTCATCATGTCCTATCAGGTGCTCGCGCGCAGATGGCGCCCCCAGACTTTCGGCGACATCGTCGGCCAGGAACATGTGACTACCACCTTGGGCAACGCCTTGGCCAAGGGTCGAGTGGCGCATGCCTACCTCTTCACCGGTCCCCGTGGCTGTGGCAAGACGACCATGGCGCGACTCTTGGCGAAGGCACTGAATTGCGACGAGGGTCCGACCGCGACCCCGTGCGGAGTTTGTCCCGCCTGTAAGGGAATCGCAGAAGGTACCCTGCTGGATGTCCTGGAGATCGACGCGGCCTCGCACACCGGAGTCGACAACATCCGCGAGCTGCGAGAAAACGCGCAGTACCAACCATCCGCTGGCAAGAAACGCATCTTCATCATCGATGAAGTGCACATGCTGAGCAAAGGCGCGTTCAACGCCCTCTTGAAGACGCTCGAGGAGCCGCCGGAACACGTCCACTTCATCTTCGCCACGACCGAGCCGACGCGGATTCCGCGCACCATTCTCTCGCGTTGCCAGCGCTTCGACTTTCGTCTCTTCACGCTCCAGGAAATTCGCCAGCGGCTCGAGCTCATCGTGAAGGACGAGAAGCGCGAGGTCAGCGAGGAAGCGTTGGAGCTGCTCGCGGCCATGGCCGAAGGAAGCATGCGCGACGCGTTGAGTCTTCTCGATCAGGCATTTTCCTCAGTGGAAGGAAAGCTGGAGAAGGACGCGCTGATGGGGCTCTTCGGGCTCGCCGGCCCGGATACCTATCTGGCTCTCAACGACGCCATTCTGGCGAGAGACAGCCGGGCGGGACTGGACCTGGTGGACGAGCTCAATCAATCGGGATTCGACCTGGTCGATTTCGCGCGCGGACTGGTGGGGAATTTCCGTGACCTTCTGCTGATCTGCCTCGATGAGGAGCTGGCGACGCGAGTGGAAAAGCCGGAAGCGGTGAAGCGGCGGATGCAGGAGCAGGCTCGCGAGTTCTCGCCGCAAGACCTACTGTTCCTCACGCAACGTGCGGCGGAGAACTACAGTCGCCTGGAACGGGCTCCCCAGCCGCGTTGGCTGTTGGAGGCTCAGATCGTCGAATACACGCGCATGGAGAGCCAAGTCTTGCTGAGTGAGATCTTGGGCCGGCTGGAGGAACTGCAGGAGGATGGCCAAGGTGGTGCCAGCTCCAACCGCCCCGGCGGCGGGCGTACCAGCGCTCAGGCCGGCGCCAAGCAAGAGAAAGCGCGCGCGAAAGGCGCGAGCCAGAGGCGATCCTCAGCACCCGGCGACGCGGCCGCCGCGAAATCCACGTCGCGTCCCGCCGCGCGCATGGCGGACTCTCCCGATCTGATGGCTTCGATGGAAGACGATACCACCGCCGCCTTTTCGAGTCTGGCGAGTCGCGCTTGTGCGGAAAACATGGGATTGGGTACCTGTCTTTTGAATGCGGTGCCTCAGGTCGAGGGCGACCACCTGCTCCTGAAGTTCGCCCCCGAGCATGCATTTCACCGCGGGCAGCTGGAAGATAAGAAGGTGTTGAGCTGGCTGAGTTCTCTGACGGCAGATTGTTTCGGGAGAACCTTGAAGATCGAGACCGTGCTGTCGCGGCCCGATTCCGTAGAGAATCTGCGGCGATCGCGAGTGCAACGGGAAATCGCTCCTACCGCGAAGCAGAGGGTCGAGAAGCTCAGCCAGGAGCATCCAGGATTGAATCGCCTGCTCACGGGCCTGGGCGGCCAGGTCAGCGACGAGAGCTGAACTCCCCTTCAACGAGGAACGACAGCATGGACATGAACCAGTTGATGAAGCAAGCCCAGCAGATGCAACAGCAGATGAAGAAGGCGCAGGAGGAGCTCGCGGAAAAGACCGTCGCGGCGGAGAGCGGGGGAGGGATGGTCAAGGTCGAACTCAACGGCAAGCAGGAGCTCGTCTCCATTCATATCGATCCCAAGGCGCTCGACGCCGAGGAGGTCGACCTGCTCGAGGATCTCATCCTGGCCGCGGTGCAAGAGGGGCAGCGCAAAGTTGCCCAGATGAGCGAGGCATCCCTCGGGAAGATCACCGGCGGACTCGGATTCCCCGGGCTCTTCTAGGCGTCGGGCGATGGAACGACATTTCCTCGGCTCCCCGCGACTCGAACATCTGGTCAAGCTCTTCTCGCGCTTTCCCGGCATTGGCAGGAAATCCGCCACGAGGATGGCCTTGCACGTCCTGGCCCGGCCTCAAGAAGAGGCGATGGAGCTGGTGGAGAGTCTGCGCGAGGTCACCCGCCGCGTCCGCAGCTGCGAGAGATGTGGCGCCATCTCCGAAGAGGCGAGTTGCGAACTCTGTCGCGATCCTCAACGCCAGGCTGCGCTCTTGTGCGTGGTCGAACAACCCACCGACATCTTTTCCTTGGAAAAAGCGGCCGTTTTCCGCGGCCGCTACCACGTTCTGGGAGGGCTGCTCTCTCCATTGGACGGAGTGGAAGCCTCCGATCTGCGACTCGCTCCTTTGCGCCAGCGCGTGGAGGAGGAGGGCGTCAAGGAGGTCGTGCTTGCCCTGCCCGGAAGCGTGGAAGGTGAGGCGACCTCTCTCTACGTGGCCCGTCTCCTGGCGGACAGCGGGGCCAGCACCAGTCGCTTGGCGACCGGTATCCCCGTGGGGGGGCAACTCGAATACGTGGACGAAGTGACCCTGGAACGGGCCTTCTCTGGCCGTCGCCCCCTGGACTGAATCACTTTCGCTTTATTTGCTCTGTTCGATCCTCGCGCGCCCAGCTCGGGGTGTGAGCTTCTCTGTGCATGCTTCTTGCGTATCAGCGAGGCGTTCCCGGGAGATTGCGGGTTCGCGGTGCTCTCACCACGACGCTCTCCCCTTTGCACGGGCCGCGCCGTCCGATCTTCCAAATCTCAAAAGTCCTTCTTCAAGAAGGACTTAGCTGAGTAAGAGTGGAGCGAGGCAAACATGGTCAAGGCCGATTGGTCGATCTTCGAAGAGGACTACTGGGCCATCAACAGTATCCTCTCCGACTTGCTCAAGAGCAGCAATTCGCGTTCGACGCTTCTCATCGACCGCACGGGACAACTCATCAGCAAGGTGGGCATGCCGCCGGACTTCGACATGATGTCCTTTGCCAGTCTCTGCGCGGCGGATTTTGAAGCGAACAACCAACTCGCCCAACTCATCGGAGAGAAGGACTTCTCCACCCTGTACCACCAGGGTGCCGAGGAGAGTATGTATCTGAGCAAGATCGTGCGGGACGTGATTCTCGTGGTTCTCTTCGACAAGAGCACGACACTTGGCCTGGTGCGGCTGAGAGTCAAGCGGGCGGTGGGCGAACTCTCGACCATCGTCGAGAGCTTGTTTCAAAAACTCGAGTATCGCAACGAAGAGTACGACAAACCGCTTGTGGATGACGAGTTCACCAAGGAAATCGAGGCTGAGATCGATAGCCTCTTTGCAGACTAGAGCCAGCCAGGGGAAGAATCCGTGTCGCTGATCAACTACAGCTCTCGCGAGATCAACTGCAAAATCGTGTACTACGGTCCTGGTCTGGGCGGGAAGACCACGAACATCCAGTACGTCTACGACAAGGTGTCGCCGGACACCAAAGGAAAGCTCGTGACTCTGGCGACCGAGATGGATCGTACGCTGTTCTTCGACTTTTTGCCACTCGAGCTCGGAACCGTGAAGGGCTTCAAGACCCGCTTTCACCTCTATACGGTGCCAGGTCAGGTGTATTACAACGCATCGCGCAAACTCATCCTGCGCGGTGTTGACGGAATCGTCTTCGTGGCCGACAGCGACGAGAATCGCATCGATGCGAACATCGAGTGCCTGTACAACCTTCACGAGAACCTGGCGGAGCACAACTTGAAGCTCGAGGAGCTTCCCTTCGTCATTCAATGGAACAAACGCGATCTACCGAACGCGCTTCCCGTGGAAAATCTCCAGGAAGAGCTGAATCCGGAAAAGCACGCCGCCTTCGAGGCGATCGCAGTCAAGGGTCAGGGAGTTTTCGAGACTTTGAAACAGGTTTCCAAGATGGTGCTGCACAAGCTCAACTGAGAGCTTCGACCCAGACGGGTCCATTGGTTACCATCCGGTTCCGGGCGAGGCGTCCCTCTACCTTGGCCATATGGCGAAGGGAGTAGAGGGGCGCCTTTTTTTGTGGCCGGGGATCACTCTCCGCGGCTGACGTGCCGCGTCCAGATGCGGTACTGCGAAGTCTCCGCCTGCACCTCCACGAATCCGCAACGGTAACTCGAGGAAAACTCGTGGCTGGTTGCTTCGCCGAAGTTCTTTACGCACCAACCGTCGATCATGCCGCGATACGAGTTGAAACAGATGATTTCCGGGTGACGCAAGTTTTCACCGGAGTGGGTTACGAAACCTGCAAGCGAACGCCGGAACTTCACCTCATCGGGATCGACGCGCTCCGACAAGTAGCATTGGTAGTGAAAGCGCGGGAAGAGAGGATAGACCGGCTTGCGAAATGTGGGCACCCAAGCTGAGACATCCACCGGAGCGATCACCTTCGCGCCGGGCTCGACGTTTTGCACCAGTGTTCGCGCAGCACTGTAGGCCTCAAGCGGAGCCTTCACCCGTGGCGGCCAATAAAACGCAGTTCCGTTGCTTGGCGCAAAGGTTGTTCTACCCACGTTCGTCACGAGTAACCAGATGGCGAAGACGGCAGTCGCCGCCCAGGAAAGCGCTCGCTTCGATTTCAGCAACACGAGCGGAGCACAGAGGCCAACCGCGATAAAGTGGGGCAGAGGAACGGCCCAAAACGCACGAAACCATACATCCTGGCTCTGTGGTGTCTTCGCGAAGAGCTGTACGGCGATCGAATTGAAGGAAAAGAGGAAGAAGGCCAAGGGGATGAGCACCATCATGCGTGCCATGCGGCGGTCGCGCGGGACACTCCACGCGCTGAACATGAAGAAGAACGCGAGCAATCGCATGCGGCCCTGACCGAGGACCAACTTGATGCCCTTGTCCAGGACCTGCGACTGATCGAGCAAAAAGTTGCCAGGCGGGCAGGCTTTCAGCAGCGCATCCGAAGCGGCGTGAGTGGGTCCCGCCAGCACTCCGAGCATGAGCAGCGGATAGGCGGAAGCGAGCAAGCCCAGGAAAATCCAGCGATCGAGTCGGCGGTCCCAGGAGGCGAGAATGGTGAGCCAGGCCACGGCCGGTGCCAAAAGCACGGCCGAGAAGTTCATTCCCACCGCCATCACCTGGGTGGCGAAAAGCAGAAAGGCGTTCCCCTTGGTCGGTCTTTGCGTGTAGCGCAGGGCGTAGGCCGCAATGAGGGGGATGGCCAGGGTCACCAGCGCGCTCTTGCCCTGTTGCATGCGGACGAACGCGAAGTTGCCGTAGGAGGAGTGCGTCTCGCCCATGCAAAGAATCACCACGATCGAGAGCACGGTGGCGCCCAGCCAGTGGCGTGGCAGGAGCCTCTTCAGGAAAAGGGCGATGGCGAAGGGAGTCAGGAACGCCACGAAAGCCGCGAGGACCCAGTGCAGGGAGAGAATCGGGGCCAGGCCGCAGATGCGACTGATTGCCGCCGCCAGCGGTTCCCAGGAGTGAATGCGGTATCCGGGCAGCACGATGGGCTGGTCGGGGATCCCGAAGATGCCGTCGTGCTGGAGGAATGCGGCCTGCGGCTGTTCGACCGCACGAGCCGCAACGTTCACATAGAAACAGTCATCTGCATCGGGGCGATGCGCTGCCAAGGTGAACACGACCAGAGCAAGCGCGAGGAACAGAAGCAGGAACTCGCCTCGCTCGTCCGACTTCGCGGCCGCGCGCGGCCTACGATAGGTGGAGATGAGTGCACCCAGGAGAAAAACGATTCCCGCCAGGGCCAGCAGGTTCGGATCCTGGTGAACGGCGAAGATCAAGACGACACCCGACGCTCCGAGCGCGGCGCAGAGCATCCGGAAAGAATCGGAGGCGAAGATCCGGCGGACTTTGCCGGAAGGGGGGGCGGGAGAGACGACAGGGACCTCGCTCTCTACCAACCAACTCAAAATGGGCGCATGCGAACGATGTCGCAGGAAGGCGACAACCGCCAATGCCACGAGGCACACGAAAAAAAGCCCGAGCAAAAGATCGAGCGAGAATTTCCACCAAACGCATAGGTTGCAGAGGACAGTCCATAGAGCGAGCAATACCACGACCACTCCGCAGATTCTCTCGGCCATACCTTTCAGCTTCATGCGTCCTGTCCCCGCGAGAGCCCGAAGTTCTTGCCCCATAGCCAGTATTATCCAAGTCGTGGCCGGAGCGGCAAGGAGAAGCTTCGTGATCTTGACCCCGAAAGCGCTCCAGCCTACCCTGCCCCCATGAAACACCTCTTCGGCCGCATCTTCGGGACTTTCTTCGGCGTGGGCTTCGTGCCCGTCGTGCCTGCCACCTGGACCAGTCTGGTGGTCGCGCTTCTCTTCCTCCTGCTGCCCCTGAACGATCTTCGCCTCCAATCCCTCTTCGTGCTGCTCGCTCTAGTGACCGGGATTCCCGCCTGCGGCTATCTGGAAGAGGAGTACGGCCGGGATCCGAAGCAGGCCACGATGGACGAAGCGGCGGGGATGGCAATCTCCCTGCTCGCGGTTCCCTTGAATCCGCTCAACGTCTTCGTGGCGTTTCTACTCTTTCGCGTCTTCGACGTGCTCAAGCCACAGCCTGCCCGTTGGGCGGAGTCGCTCCCGGGCGGGGTGGGGATCATGGCCGACGACCTCATCGCGGGAATTTACGCGCGGGCTGCGATGGCGGTGTTCTTATGGCTACTATGAGTCGAAGGAAGGCCGTGAGTTTGATCATGGTCGGCGATGAGATCCTCGACGGCCGGACGGTAGAGAGCAACTCTCGCTATCTCATCGAGCGGCTCAGGCGACACCGGGCACGCGTCGCTTCCATCCGCGTCGTTCCCGATCGGCACGAGGCGATCGTCGGAGCGATGAGCGCTGCGCACTCGGAATCCATGGCGGTTGTCGTCAGCGGCGGACTGGGCCCCACTCCCGATGATCGCACGCGCGAAGCACTCGCCGCGTTCGTGGACGAGGAGTTGCTGCTCGACGAAGAACTCGCGGAAGATTTGCGGCAGAGATACCGGCAGCGAAACCGTCCCATGCCGGAGAGTAATCTGCGCCAGGCGATGAGAACGCCGCATGGACGTCCCATCGAAAATCCGCGTGGCACCGCTCCCGGTCTCTTCCACCTCTGTGAGGGCGTTCCGATCATCCTGCTTCCCGGAGTGCCCGCCGAATTGAGGTCGATGTGGGAGGCCACCGCCGAAAATATCGTACTTCCTCTAGTGGAAAACTCCGCGCCCGGGACCTTGCGCCTGCGCAGCGCAGGTTTGCCCGAGTCAAAGGCAGCCGATTTGGCGAAGGGGGTAGAGCTCGACCCCTCTCTCGTCGAGTTATCGTTCTGCGTTACGCGATTTGGCGTCGATCTTCTGCTCACGAGCCGGCAGGAGTCGGTCGATCTGCCGAGGCTCGCTCAGCCCCTACTAAAAGTCCTCGGCGAATATGTGTTCACCGTCGGTGAGCGGGGTCTGGACGAAGTGGTCAGTGAAATGCTTGCCGAGAGGGGCGAAACCGTGGCGGTGGCCGAGTCGTGTACCGGTGGGCTGTTGGGCGCAGCGTTGAGTGAGTGTCCGGGAAGCAGTCGCAGTTACTTGGGTGGAATCGTGGCGTACTCGAATCGGGTCAAGGAAGCGCAGCTAGGCGTGAGTTCTCAGCTACTGTTCGAGCACGGCGCAGTCAGCGAGGAAGTCGCTCGCGCCATGGCAAAAGGGGTGCGCGGTCTCCTCGGTTCGAGTTGGGCGCTCGCGGTCACCGGCATAGCCGGCCCGGAGGGTGACACCAGCGGCAAGCCGGTGGGCACGGTGCACATCGCTTTGGAAGGAGTTGGCCACTCCGAGGCCCGGCTGCTTCATCTGCCCGGAAATCGCGCGCAGAATCGGCAGTGGAGCGTAGCCGCCGCGCTTGAGCTTCTGCGGCGGAGCATGCGCGATTCGAAGCCGAGTCGATCGAGCCAGCGATGAGGCTCTTCTTGGCCGTTCTGCCTCCACAGCGGATTCGCCGCGAGGTGGCGCTGGCCGTCGCCGATTTCGCCCGACGCGGCTTCGGCCGTTTCGTGTCCGAGCTAAACCTCCACCTGAGCCTGCAATTCTTGGGGGAAACGCCGTCCGACGCGGTGCCCGCCATCCAGGAGGCAACGGAGAGCTGTCTGCGCCGGCCTTTCATCGATCTCGAGTGGGGAGGCATGGGAGTTTTTCCCAAGTTCGCGCGTGCCAGGGTTGCCTACCTGAAGGTCCGCTCCGAGGCCGACCAACTCCTCTCTGGCGAAGGAGCTGAAGGGGAGTCTCCGGCGCGCGCTCCCGGACAAACCGGAGCTGGAGGACCAACGCCCCTTCCGCGCCCATCTCACCCTGGCCAGATTCAAGCAGCCTCCCGCGCTCTCGGCCCTGGAGGAACTCGAGCGGGAATTGGCGCCGCTCTCCTGGCGCAGCACCCTCGACGCAGTCGTTCTGGTACGGAGCGTTCTGACGCCGCAGGGGGCGCGCCACACGGTACTCTCCGAGCATCCACTGAAGGGCTGAATTTGCGCCGTCCCGCCGCCTTGCGTCCGGCAGTGACGCGTGCTACAGTGCCGCTTGCGGCGTCGATCCGGGCTACCCCACGGGCTCGGTCTCTCTTTGATCAATCCTCCCGAGAGATGTACATCCAGCTTCCACCAGGAAGGGAAATTCATGGCTAAGGACCCAAGAGACGACCGCCTCCAAGCACTGGAACTCACTCGCGCGCAAATCGAAAAGCAATACGGCAAAGGCGCACTGATGCGCCTCGGAGACGAAGGTGCCGTCGAGGACGTCATTCCCATTTCCACGGGAAGCGTGGCCCTCGACATCGCGATCGGCATCGGAGGCCTACCCCGGGGACGGGTCAGCGAGGTCTACGGTCCCGAAGGGAGCGGCAAGACGACCCTCTGTCTGTCGGTCATTGCCAACGCGCAACGCGAGGGCGGAATGGCGGCGTTCATCGACGCCGAACACGCGATGGATCCCATCTATGCCCGGCGCTTGGGCGTGGACATCGACAATCTGCTCGTCAGCCAACCCGACACCGGGGAGCAGGCCCTGGAAATCGCCGAGATGCTCGTGCGTAGTGGGGCCCTTGACGTCATCGTGATCGACTCGGTCGCGGCCCTGGTGCCGCGCGCGGAGATCGAGGGCGAGATGGGGGACCAGCATGTGGGTCTGCAGGCTCGGCTCATGAGTCAAGCCCTGCGCAAACTCACCGGCGCGATCAAGAAGACGAATACCATGGTGATTTTCACCAACCAGATTCGCATGAAAATCGGGGTCATGTTCGGAAATCCCGAGACGACCTCCGGCGGCAACGCTCTCAAGTTCTACGCTTCCGTGCGATTGGACATTCGCCGCATCGGCGGCATCACCGAAGGCGACAAGGTCACGGGGAATCGCGTTCGCGTGAAAGTCGTGAAGAACAAGGTGGCACCCCCGTTCAAGAAATGTGAGTTCGACATTCTCTACAACGAGGGAATCTCCTTCGAGGGAGATCTGATCGATCTGGGTGTCGAGGGGGACGTGATCAAGAAGAGCGGCGCGTGGTTCAGCTACGGCGAAGAGAGGTTGGGACAAGGACGTGAAAACGTGCGCCTCTTCCTCAAAGAGAACATGGACTTGCGCGACAGAATTCAAAACGACGTGTTCACGCACTACGGAATCCCCTTGCCTAAGGGCAGGCAAGAGAAGCCCGCGGAACAGGAGCCCCCGAAGGCAGCAGCTGAGACTTCTCGGGCCAAGAGCCGCAAGGCCAAGAGCACCGCGGCGTGAACCGGGCCGAGCCAGAGATCGAACTCACCGGCTGGGAGGAAGACGCCCAGGCGGGTACGATCACTATCCACACGAGCGACGGGGCCACCTACGAAGTGGCCCCGTCGGCGCATGAACTTCAGGGATTGAGTGTCGGGAAGCGTCTTACCAGCGAGGTGGTTTACGGCCTCGAATTCGCGGCCGCGCGCAAACGCGTCGCCAAGGCAGCCCTGAAACTATTGGACCGGCGGTTCTACAGCTCCTCTCGTCTGCGAAGCCGACTCTGTCAGAAAGACTTTCCCCATGAAGCGGTAGACGCGGTTCTGCAGCAACTCGCGGAGCAGGGACTACTCGACGATCGCCGCTTCGCCGAGTCTTGGTGTCGTGACCAGCTTGCCCGGAAGCCGGTGGGTCCGCGTTGGCTTCGAAGCGGACTTCACGACCAAGGCGTTACTTCTGAAGCCATTGACATCGTACTCGATTCTCTCTTTCCCGAAGGCCGGGAAAGGGAGGCCTGCGCCGAGGCTCTGGCGAGCCGCCACTACTCTCTCAATGACGACAAAGGCAAGGCGCGGGCCATACGCTTTCTGAACAGTCGGGGTTTCTCCCCATCGCTGGCCCGGGAGCTGGTCTTCGAATCCTCCCAGGGCTTTGGGGCTCGGGAGGAAGATGCGTGAACACGGCCGCAGAGTCGCTGCCGAAGAACCTCAGGGTGGCCCTGGTTCACGACTGGCTCAACGGGTACCGTGGTGGCGAGAAAGTTCTTCACGCCCTGTGCAAGATTTTCCCCTGCGCTGAGCTCTTCACGCTCTTCTACCTGCCGGGCTCCAGTCATCCGGAGATCGAAGCGCGGCCAATCCACGCTTCCTGGATGAATAGTCTGCCGGGGATTCAGACGCGGTACCGCTATCTCCTGCCTCTGTTTCCCGCCTGGATCGATCACCTCGATCTGCGTCGTTTCGACCTGGTCCTGAGCACGAGCCACTGTGTGGCCAAGGGCGCGATCGCGAGGCCGGACGCTGTCCACATTTGCTACTGTCACACACCGATGCGCTACGTCTGGGATCGTTTCGACGACTACTTCGGGGCCACGCGGGGACTCAAACGAAGACTCATCGAGTGGCAGGCCGCGAGATTACGCGAATGGGATCGGCGAAGCGCTCCGCGAGTGGATCATTACCTGGCGAATTCCACCTTCGTTCGCCAGCGCATCTTGCGCTATTACTCGGTCGACCCGGGGAGTGTGGAAGTGCTGTTTCCTCCGGTCGATCTCGCTGCGTTCCCCGCTCCCTCGCCGAAGATCGAGAGGGAGGACCGCTACCTTGTCGTCTCGGCCCTGGTTCCCTACAAACGAATCCACGACGCAGTCGAGGCCTGCGCCCTGAGTCATCGCAAGCTCACCATCGCGGGCACCGGGCCCGAGCTGCCAAAACTGAAGGCCCTGGCCGCGCAACATGGAGCGAAGGGCGGGATCCAATTCTTGGGATTCGTCCCGGACGAGGAACTGCCGACCCTCATGGCAAAGCATCGCGCGCTCCTCTTCCCGGGGGTGGAAGATTTCGGGATCACTCCTCTCGAGGCGGCCGCATCGGGTTTGCCCGTCTTGGCCCTGGGAGAGGGAGGAGCTCTGGATACGGTGATCGACGGAGTGACCGGCCGTCTCTATCGTGAGCCGGGCGCCGGCGCACTGCGCGCGGCCCTCGATGCTTTCGAAGCCGAAGGTCTTTCCTACGACGCGGGGACCATGCGCCGTCACGCCGAGAAGTTCTCCAGGGAAGGATTCCTGGAACGCCTGGAGCAACGCGTGGCTTTCGCCTACCATCGGGGTCCCGTGCGAGGGGACTGAGGTGCCACATGCTCAAGACGGGAATCGGACGGAAACGAGACTTGCTCAGGCCGACGCTCTTCCTGCTCGGAGATCTCGTCGCCCTCGAGGCCGCATTCCTCTGCAGCTACCAACTCCGTTTTCAAAGTGGATGGTTCGCCGTACCCCTCGGAGTACCGCCGTTGGGTCCGTATCTGTTGACGAGTCTGGTCCTGCTCCTCATCTGGGTGGGCATCTTTTACTCTGAAGGTCTGTACGATCCCACTCGCCGCAGTTCGTTCGAAGAGGACCTCGCGGGCCTGGGCCGGGGGGTAGTGGTAGGCAGCCTGGTGGTCTTGGCTCTGGCCTTCTTTGTACGCCAGGTGAGCTACTCCCGCACGTTCTTCGGACTTTTCTTCTGGATGAGCCTGTTCTTCCTCATTTCGGAACGGCTCCTCATCCGCACCATTCTGCGGCGTTTGTACCGAAGGGGAGTGGGCACACTTCGTGTCTTGTTGGTGGGGAACACCAGCATGGGAAAGAGAATCGAGGAGACCTACCAGCGCTTACCCGGCCTGGGATTTCGGATATCGGGCGCGATGGATCGACTGGAACCCGAGCGGGTCGAGGCCAAGATGCTCGAATTGAACGCCGACACGGTGGTGCTTGCGCTCTCTTTTGAGGATCTACGCGCGGCGGCCGACATCGCCGAGCGGCTGGGGGGCCATCACGTCGATGTCTTCTTCGTGCCGGACATGGACCGTCTTCGCGTCAGTCGCATGCGACTCAATGAAATTGCGGGCATTCCCTTCATCAGTCTGCGCGGCTGTGGGCTTTCCGGAATGGACAGGATCATCAAACGCACATTCGACATTCTGTCCTCGTTCTTGGCTTTATTGCTGCTCTCACCCCTTTTGCTCCTGATCGCCATCCTGGTGAAACTGAATTCGCGGGGACCCGTGTTGTACCGGCAGGAGAGGTTGGGGCGCGACAACCGGGCTTTCGCCATGCTCAAGTTCCGCACCATGAGGGTGGACGCCGAAACGGATTCCGGACCGGTCTGGACGGTGGAAAACGACCCGCGCCGGACCTGGACCGGGCGGGTGCTCAGGCGATTCAGTCTCGACGAGCTGCCCCAGCTGTGGAATGTTCTCAAGGGCGACATGAGCATGGTGGGCCCCCGGCCGGAACGTGCGCACTTCGCGGAGGAGTTCGACCGCAAGATTCCGCGCTATCTCGAACGGCACCGGGTGAGGAGTGGGCTCACGGGTTGGGCGCAGGTGAACGGCCTCCGCGGCAACACTCCGATCGAGGACCGGACACTCTACGATTTGCACTATGTCGAAAACTGGTCACTGGGATTCGACCTCAGGGTCTTGCTGCGCACCGTGAAGAGCGTGATCAGGGGCGAGAACGCCTACTAGCGCGATGGAGAAATCGACGATGATCACAGCACCACTCTTGCGCAGCATGCGACCCCACCAGTGGATCAAGAATCTCGTCGTCTTCGCCGCGCTGGTCTTCGCCGAACTGATGGGGGAGACCGACTTGCTCCTGCGCACGGGAGTCGGCTTTCTCATCTTCTGCCTCCTCTCTTCCGCCGTCTATCTTCTCAACGATCTCAAAGACAAAGAGAGTGACGCTCAGCATCCCACCAAACGTCTGCGGCCCCTGGTCGCCGGAGAGATTGCTTCCCGGACGGTGGCTCTGGCGGCGGTGGCGTTCCTCGCTCTGGGGCTCGTCAGTGCCTGGTGGCTCGGCCGCGGCTTTTTCTCGGTGGCGGTGGCGTACCTGCTTCTGAACCTGGCTTATGCACTGTCGTTTCGTAACATCGTCATCCTCGACCTCATCACCATCGCGGTAGGATTCGTCATGCGCGCCATCGCCGGCGCCGAGCTATTGCGGGATGCCGGCCATCCGGTAGCCATCTCGCCGTGGCTCTTGATGTGCACCTTCCTTTTGTCTCTCTTTTTGGGTCTGGGAAAACGCTACCACGAACTTCACGTGGCGGGCGGTGGGCATCGAGTGACCCTCCACGGCTACACCGAGGCTTTCCTCAGCCGCCTGCTCACCATGACCGCAGCCACCACCCTCCTGAGCTACGGGCTCTACACCATATGGCCCGACACCGTCCAACGTTTCGGTACCGCGCGCCTGCTCTACACCATCCCCTTTGTCTTCTACGGCCTTAGCCGTTATCTCTATTTGGTCACCGAAGAGGCCGAAGGGGGAGATCCCTCCGAGACTCTGGTTTCGCGAAGGTCCATCGTTCTGACGGTTGCGCTGTGGTTTGCCGCGGTGATGTTCATTCTCTACCGGCATTGAGCTCGCGCGCATCCTGCACCCGAGGAGTTCTCGCTCATGGCTTGGAGCAAAGTGGCGGTGGTTTCAGCCACCCCCGAGACCATCCTGGAGGACTATTCCAGAGTACTGGCCCTGGCCGGGCTGGCGGAGATCACCTCCCCCACGCATCCGCCCGCCATTCTCCTCGATCTGGTCTGGAACCGTTATCAGCCAGCGGCCGGCCCCCCTCCCTGGCAGCTGGAGGGGGTCCTCAGAGCCCTGCGCAATCTCCACTGCGACAGCGCGAAGATGGTGGTTGGATCGCGCGGCAGCTTCGAGGTCTCTCCCCGTCGGGCGGCGGATCACTACCAGCTGAGCGGGGTCCTGCGGCGGCACGGGCTTTCCTTGACCACCCTTCCCGGCAAAACATGGCCCTACCAGGCGCCGAAGCGCCGTGCAGCGCTCGAGTCGGCCGTCGATGGCACAATCGCAGCTCCGGTCGCCCTCAAGGACCGTGAGATCGTTTATCTGAGCAGCCTGAAGGCACACGCAACTCTGGGGCTCTCGAGCGCAGTGTGGGCGGTGGCCTCGGAGTTTCTCGACCGCGACGATCTGCGGGGACGGCCGCGCGTGGCTGAAGTCCTCGCGGATGCCCTGCGGACCGCCCAGGAACTGCACCCCGAGCTCCTCTGTGTGATCGATGCAACCGTCTGTGGCTTGGGTCCAGGACCGCGCCGGCTGCGACCGAGCGTGCAGAACCTCCTCATCGCCTCGCGTGATCCCGTGGCGGCGGATGTGGTGGGCGCGCGGATTCTAGGACTCGATCCTCTGCGAGTCCCCTTCCTGGTGCGTTGCGCGCAGCAGGACCTTGGCGCCATTCTCAGCAGCGAAATCGAAATCGTGGGCGAGAGCTCACCAGCTCTCGATGAAACTCTGGAATCGTCACACGTGCAGGCGCCAAGCGGGCAGTTTCTTCGCCTGCCGGGAGGGGACCGTCTGCGCGGCTCACAGCGTCTCTTCCGCCGGGCTGCGCGTGATTTTCTCTGGTATCCCTCAGTCGGCCGGCACTGGCGAAGGCTCTGGCGTCGCACACCCTGGGGTCAGCTCTTCCACGAATACGCTCGGAGCGGAGGGCGCTGATGGGACTGACGGCCAAGGCCCACGCCAAGGTCAACTTGCACTTGGAGGTCCTCGCAAAACGGGAGGATGGCTACCACGAAGTGGAGACTTTGCTACAGTCTCTCGAGCTCCACGACACACTCGAATTCCGGTCCACCAAGGGTCCCCTTCACGTTCTTTGCGAGCATCCTTCGGTTCCGCAGGACCGACGCAATCTTTGCCACCTCGCAGCGCGGCTGCTTCGCAAGCATCTGCAGGTGAAGGCCGGCGCAACGATTCGCATCCACAAGGAAATCCCGGTGGCAGCGGGACTGGGAGGCGGTTCGGCCGACGCGGCAGCAACTCTTTTGGCTTTGTGCGAGTTGTGGGAGCGGGAAGTCGAGGAGGAGGAGCTCGTCGATCTGGCGCGCCGCATCGGATCGGACGTACCCTTCTTTCTGCGCGGCGGAACGCAGTTGGCGCGTGGGGTCGGCGACGAACTGACCCCGCTGCATTCCTCTGGTGGAGGCGTCTATTTGTTGATTACTCCGCACCTGGAGCTCTCCACCGCCCAAGTGTATGAAGGACTCAGAATGGGGTTGACCCATCATGGGCCCAAAGTTAACCTGCAAAATTATAAGAGCTTGCTGTCGCGATTTCCCGACCGCACCTGGCCTGGATTCAATCGTTTGGCCGATGTGGTTCTGCCGGCGTACCCAGCTCTGCATCGTTTGTATCTGCGTCTTCAGGACACGGAACCGAGGCTGGCGATGATGAGCGGTAGCGGGCCCAGTCTCTTCGCGGTCTACTCGACGCGCGAAGAAGCGGAGAGAGCCAAACAGGAACTTGGCGATCTCGAAGGGTTCAACTGGATCGGTAGCTCCAGTCAGGTTGGAGTCCAACTCATCAAGGATGGGAACTAGACCGCCCACGTTTCAGTTTTGTCCCAGACACCCCTGCTGATGGTGGTACGGCTTTGGAGATCACTGAAATCAGAATCACGCTCCGCGACGATGACAAGCTGAGGGCTTTCGCAAGCATCACACTCGAGGATTCCCTGGTGATCCGAGGCCTCAAGGTCATCGAAGGCGCAAACGGAATGTTCGTGGCCATGCCCAGCCGGCAACGTAAGGACGGGTCCTACCAGGACGTTGCCCATCCCATCAATCGCGAGACGCGCGAGTGGTTGGAGAACATGGTCATCGGTGCTTACCAGGAAGAAATCGCCCGAGTCGATCACGCACAGCCAAACACCGACTTCAATGCTGGCGAGGGGCTCGCCGCGGAGGATGCCTACTAGGGGTCTTGGGAGGCTACGGGGTTCATGGGCCGAAGATTGAGAGTCATCTCCGGGCGAGGCGATGTCGCCCTCGCGGAGAAAATCTGTCAGTACCTCGATGTCTCCCTCACCGAAGTCAACATCATCGATTTCAGCGATGGTGAGATCTCCGTCAAGATCCAGGAGAACGTTCGCGGAACCGACGTTTTCTTGATCCAGCCCACCAATCCTCCCGCGGGAAACTTGGTGGAACTCCTGCTTCTTCTCGACGCGGTTCGTCGCTCCTCCGCACAGCGGATCACCGCAGTCATCCCCTACTTCGGTTACGCCAGGCAAGATCGCAAAGATCAGCCCCGTGTCCCCATCGCGGCCAAGTTGATGGCGAATTTGATCAGCGAGGCCGGTGCGCAGCGAGTCCTCACCATGGATCTGCACGCACCCCAGATCCAGGGCTTCTTCGACATTCCACTGGACCATCTCTACGCGGCGCCGGTGCTTCTGGACTACTTCCAAGAAAGGGTCGGGGAGGAGAACCTCTGCGTGGTCGCTCCGGATGTGGGAAGCATCAAGATGGCTCGCGCCTTTGCCAAGCGTCTCGGAGCTCCGCTGGCCATCATCGACAAGCGCAGGCCGCGTCCCAACGAGGCGGAGGTCATGAATTTCATCGGGAACGTTCGCGGAAAGAACGTGGTGCTTTTCGATGACATGATCGACACCGCCGGCACCATGAGCGATGCGATTCGTGAATTGCAGAAGCAGGGAGCGCTGAGTATCGACATCTGCGCCACCCACGCACTCTTTTCCGGTCCGGCGTTGGAGCGGCTCAACGAGGCCCCGGTTCGCGAAGTGGTGGTCACCAACACCATCGCCTTCCATCGCCAATCCGAGTGCCCCAAGGTCGTGGTCCTGGACATCTCCCCGCTTCTGGCCGAGGCCATCAAACGTATCCATCTCGAACAGACCGTATCGAGCCTCTTCGTCTAGCGAAGAAAAAGAGTAAATCGCCATACTCTGCGACTCTCCTCCCCAGCCACTTCGCACTACCCAAAAGCCATCCTTCTGACTATACTTTTTTGCCTTGTTGCCCCTGGGGCACGAGGAGACTCCCGGCATCCCGCGCCGAGGGTTCGCCGACCGCCTGAGGCGGCGGTTTCCGATCGGTACCATGATTCCAGCTCGAAGAGCGCGGAATCCGCGTGGGTGGCGTCCCACGCGACCTTGAGGAGGATTCATTTCATGTCCAACACCATCGAATTGAGCGTGCAAGCTCGTCCAAAGACTGGCAAGGGCGTCGCGCGCAAATTGCGCGCGCAAGCTCAGCTTCCCGCGGTGCTCTACGGTCTGGGTACGCAGTCCCGTGCCCTGGCCCTCGATGCCACCCAATTCCGCCATGCCATTTCCTCCGATTACGGTCGCCGCGTGCTTCTTTGCCTCAAGTTCGAGGGAGAAAAGGAAGTCACGTATGCCATCGTCAAGGACATCCAGAGGCATCCGCTGAGCCGCGAGTTGCTGCATGCGGACCTACTTGCGGTCGAAAAGGATCGCCCGATCGTGGTGCGTGTCCCGCTCCGTCAAAAGGAGGGAATTCCCTTCGGCGTGAAGAACGAGAATGGAGTTCTGGAGTGGATGCACCGGGAAGTGCTGCTGCGCGTCTTGCCCGAGAAGATCCCGGCCGCGATCGAGGTCGACGTCGTTCCGCTCAAGCTCGGAGAGCATATCAGCGCCGAGCAAGCGGTCGGGAGCGAATTCGAGTTGGAGACCCCCGGCGATACGGCACTGTGCCACGTGGTTGCCACTCGCATGAGCGTGGAAGTTGCCGAAGCTGAAGGCGCCGAGGGCGAGGAAGGCGCCGAGGGCGAGGCCGAGACCGAAGGCGAAGAGGGCGAGGAGAAGGCGTCTGAAGACGGCAAGAAGTCGCAGGACTGAGCGTGACGGAATCGGTGGAAGTCGGAGAGTGGTTACTCTTCTGCTTGGGGAATCCCGGTGGCCGTTACGAACGAACCCGGCACAATCTGGGCTGGCTCTTGGCGGACCTCTTGTCGCGACGGCATCGCCTCTCCTTCCGAGCGGGACGAGCCGAGTATTTTCACGCAGAGTACTCGCTTCAGGGGCGCCGGATCCGAGTGATCAAGCCCACGACCTTCATGAATCTGAGTGGCCGCGCAGTACGCCAATATCTGGCGATCGAGAAGCCGCAGGATTTTGAGATGATGGTTGCCGTCGACGACGTGAATCTCCCTTTGGGCCGCTTACGGCTGCGTCCAGAAGGGAGCGCGGGAGGACACAACGGCTTGAAGTCGATCATCGAGAAGCTGGGAAGGCAGGATTTCCCACGCCTGCGCATGGGGGTGGGCCCGGGCCCCAGCGGAGAAGACCTCGCGGATTACGTCCTCGAGAACTTCGCGGAAGACGAGTGGGAAGCCGTCGACGCTTTGCTGACGAGGGCGGCGGATGGCTTCGAACACTGGGTCCTTCACGGTCCCAAGTTGACCATGGCTCGCTTCAATGGCTGAGTGCGTCGGCCATGGAGCGGAAAACGGCGTTTCCCGTTCCCGACGGGAACTGGATCAACGGATGGAGGATGAATAGTCCATGAACATGACGCTTGCAGCCGCGGCGCTCGCGGCCGTCCTGGCACTGATTTTCGCTCTGATCAAGTACGGAGCGATCATGCGGCGCGACAGCGGTACCGATCGGATGCAGGAGATCTCGCGGCAAGTCCAGGAGGGTGCGGCTTCATTTCTCAAAGCCGAATACCGGTGGCTCGTGGTCTTCGTCATCGTCGTTTTCGGCGCCATATTCTTCTCCTCCTCAGAGAACGGCCTAGGTCCCAAGACCGCGATCGCGTTTCTTTCGGGAGCCTTTGCCTCGGCGTTGGCCGGCTATTTCGGCATGCACACTGCGACTCGCGCTGCGGTTCGCACGACCCAGGCTGCACGCAACAGCTTGACCTCCGCTCTGAAGATCAGCTTCTCCTCCGGAGTAGTCATGGGCATGAGCGTGGTCGGACTGGCTGTCTTGGGACTCAGCATCTTTACGCTCGCGTTTTCCCATGGCGGTGTTTTCGATTCGAAGGTGTTGGAGAACGTTCTGGGCTTCAGCTTTGGAGCTTCCAGTATCGCTCTCTTCGCTCGCGTGGGGGGCGGCATCTTCACCAAGGCAGCCGACGTCGGTGCCGATCTGGTGGGGAAGATCGAGGCCGGAATCCCCGAAGACGATCCACGCAATCCGGGAACTATCGCCGACAACGTCGGTGACAACGTTGGTGACGTCGCGGGAATGGGCGCGGACCTCTTCGAGTCTTTCGTGGGTTCGATCGTAGCTGCCATGACCCTTGGAGCCTTTCTGTTTTCGGCAAACACCGCCATGGTGCTCTTGCCCTTGATCACGGCCGGAGTCGGAATCATCGCCTCCATTCTGGGAACTTTCTTCGTTTCGGCGAGGGATGAGAAAGGACTGCACGGAGCGCTCTTCCGCGGGCTCTTAGTCGCGACGATCCTCGTCATCGTAGTGGAGTGGTTCGCCATTGGCCGGCTGAGCCTTCCGGCGGGTATGGTGGCGTGGAAACTCTGGGGTGCCATCGTGGCTGGTCTCATCGTCGGCGTCGCCATCGGGAAGATCACCGAGTATTACACGAGCACCGAGACCAATCCGGCACGCGGCATCGCCAAGCAGAGTCAGACGGGCGCGGCGACCAACATCATCGCCGGTCTGGCCGTCGGCATGGAGTCAGTGGCTCTGCCGGTTGCGTTCATCTGCGTGGGAATCTTCGTCTCCTTCAACCTCGCCGGTGTTTACGGAGTTGCGCTGGCGGCGGTGGGGATGCTCTCGACCCTGGGGATCTCGCTGGGCATCGATGCCTACGGCCCTGTCGCGGACAATGCAGGTGGCTTGGCCGAAATGGCTGAGTTGCCCGAAGAGGTGCGCAATCGCACCGATGCTCTCGACGCGGTGGGCAACACTACCGCGGCAATCGGCAAGGGCTTCGCGATCGGCTCCGCCGCGCTCACCGCGTTGGCCCTGTTCAACGCCTTTTGCACTCGCGCCGGCATGCTGCAGGGTTTGCCCGCGGGAAAGGCGCAGGTTCTGGACATCAACAGCACCGACGTGATTCTCGGCCTGCTCATCGGCGGCTTCTTGCCCTTCCTCTTCAGCGCGTTGACCATGCGCGCGGTGGGACAGGCGGCCAATAAGATGGTGGAAGAAATTCGTCGTCAGTTCCGGGAGATCCCCGGGCTCATGGAGGGCACCGGAAAGCCCGACGCGGCCCGCTGCGTCGCGATTTCCACCGCCGGCTCGCTGAGGCAGATGGTTTTGCCAGGCCTCATGGCCATCGCCGCCCCCCTGCTGGTGGGATTTTGGAGCATCGAGGCGCTGGGAGGACTCCTGGCGGGAGCCCTGGTTAGCGGTGTGATGATGGCCATCTTCATGGCCAATGCCGGAGGAGCCTGGGACAACGCCAAGAAATACATCGAGGGCGGAGAGTACGGAGGAAAGGGCTCCGAAGCGCATCGCGCCGCCGTGGTTGGTGACACGGTGGGAGATCCTTTCAAAGACACATCGGGCCCCTCGTTGAACATTCTCATCAAGTTGATGACCGTGGTGGCATTGGTTTTCTTGCCCTGGTTCATCGGCTGATCTCAGTACACGGGGCCGTTCTTGCGCCGCGAAGAGCGGTCCCGTAAGCTCGTTGATTCGCGGCATCATCCCTGTCCGGCGCCGATGCGCCGGGCCGCTTGAGACCGAAGGGAGAACATCCGTGCAGAAATATGAATGTGTCGTCGTTCTGAGGTCGGGCCTTCCCGAGTCGGACGTGAACACGATTCTCGATCGTTTCGAATCGAGCGTGAAGAACCACGGCGGAGAAATCACGCTGAAGGACCCCTGGGGCACCAAGAAACTGGCCTACGAGATCCAGAAGCAGACGACGGGGGACTACTACCTCTATCGTTTCAAGGGGGACAACACTCTGGTGCAAGAGGCTGACCGTGACTATCGCCTCGACGACCGGGTGTTACGCCATCTCATCGTGATCGATGAGGAGTGGGACGAGCGCAACAGAGTCGCTCTGGCCAAGCGGGCCGAGCAGCGTAGCCGCAACGAGGGGGCATCCGATGGCCGCTAAACCACGAGCCAAACGACGCGAACGAGATCGCTTTGGACGGAAGAAGAAGTGTTACTTCACCGAGCATGGATACGCCTGCATCGACTACAAGGACATCGAACTCTTGAAGCGTTTCGTTACCGAACGCGGAAAGATTTCACCCCGGCGCAACACGGGAACGAAAGCCAAGTATCAGCGCATGCTCGCCACCGCGGTGAAACGAGCGCGCCACCTTGCGCTCCTTCCTTACGTGCGCGAGTACTACCGATAGGAGGCCATCATGGATGTCATTTTGCTTCATGACGTGCAGAAACTCGGGCGCCGGGGCGCCAAGGTGGGCGTCGCGCGCGGGTATGCCCGTAACTACCTTTTTCCACGAGGGCTGGCCGTCCAGGCTTCCTTGGCCAAGGAGAAAGAACTGGAGAGCCGACTCAAAGCCTTCGAGACGAGAGACGAGCAACAGCGCGAACAGGCACAGAGTCTCGCGGAGTCGATGCAGGGCGTCGCGGTCACCATCGCCGCGGCCGCGGGGGAGGAGAATCTCTACGGCAGCGTTTCTGCCGCGATGATCTCTGCAGCCCTGGAAAAGCAGGGTCACGCCATCGATGCCAAACACGTGATTCTGGAAGAGCCTTTGAAGAAGCTGGGGACCTTTGCGGTTCCGGTCCGAGTGCATCGAGACATCGAAGTCGAGGTCCAGGTCACCATCGAACGGGCTTGATCTGAATGAAGACACCAGCTCATGTCTTCCGGGAGTACGACATTCGGGGCGAGGTCCAGACCGATCTCAGCTCCGAATTCGTGCGCTGTCTGGGGCGCGGTTTGGGCACTGTCTTCAGGCGCGCCGGAGCCACGCGGATCGGGATCGCCCGCGACGTACGGCCAAGCGGTGAGAAGCTCTTCGAATGTCTTGCTGATGGCTTGACGCAGACAGGATGTGTCGTCGTGGACTTCGGTGCCGCACCCACCGGAGTGTTTTATCACGCCATCGCGACTGGCGAGGAGGAGGCCGGGATTTGTATCACCGGCAGCCACAACCCTCCCGAGTTCAACGGATTCAAGATCGTGCTGCATGGCCGCAGTTTTTACGGCGAGCAAATCCGTGAACTACGCGTGCTCATGGAGAAGAATGATTTCGAGTCCGGCACGGGCCGCAAGGAGAGTCGTGGCATCATAGAACCCTACTTGGAGGACGCGACATCACGCGTGAAGATCGAAAGGCCCATTCGTTTCGCGTACGATTGTGGGAATGGGGCCGCGTCACTCGTCGCCTCCTCTCTCTTTTCACGTCTACATCTTCGACCCATCAGCCTCTTCGATGAGCCGGACGGAACCTTCCCCAACCATCACCCCGACCCCACGATGCCGGAAAACCTGGAGGATCTCAGAAAGTGTGTTCTGGCCGAGAAGCTCGAGTTGGGGATCGCGTATGACGGCGATGCGGACCGCATAGGAGTACTGGACGAGAAAGGAGACGTTCTTTGGGGAGACCGTCTCCTCATGCTCTATGCACGCGATCTCCTGCAGCGTCACCCCGGGTCCGGGATCATCTTCGACGTCAAGTGCAGTCAGACCCTAATCGACGAGATTGCGGCAAAGGGCGGGACTCCGATCCTCTGGAAGACGGGCCATTCCCTCATCAAGGAAAAGATGAGGGAGAGCGGCGCGCTCCTGGCGGGGGAGATGAGCGGACACGTATTCTTCGCGGAGAACTGGTACGGCTTCGACGACGCGCTGTTTGCCACTTTACGTCTCTTGGAAATCGTCTCGCGCGATGAAGACTCTCTCAGCAGCAGACTGGCCGACGTCCCCACTTTGGTCGCCACCCCCGAGATCCGTGTGGATTGTTCCGACGAGCTGAAGTTCGCCGTGGTGGCGAAAGTGAAAGAGCACTTCGAGCGCGAACACGAAGTCAACGACATCGATGGGGCAAGAGTGACCTTTGCCAACGGCTGGGGTCTCGTGCGGGCCAGCAACACGCAGCCCGCTCTGGTCCTTCGAGCCGAAGCGAGCAATGAAACGCTCAAGCAGGACTACTTGAAAAAGCTAGAAGACGCGATCGCCGCTGCCCAAAACGAATTGGCAAGTGGGACATGAGCGCGCGCCCCGAAGGACATGCGGTCATTCTGGCCGGAGGTCGGGGGACGCGCTTCTGGCCACTGTCGCGGCGCGCGCAACCCAAGCAGCTTCTGGATCTGACCGGAGACGGGAGCCTGTTGGCGATGACGCTGGAGCGTCTAGAACCCCTGGTACCGGCCGCGAAGCAGTGGATTCTCACCAGCGAGCTTCTGGCGGAAAAGGTAAGGAAGCACGCCCCGAGAGTACCTGCGGACCAGATCATCGCAGAACCGGTGGGACGAAATACGGCCTGCGCAGTGGGCCTTGCGGCCGCGCTGGTAGAGCAACGAGCGGGGGACGTGCCTTTCGCCGTCTTGCCCAGCGATCACATCATTGCTCCTGCCCCGGAATTTCAGGGTGCTCTGAGCCAGGCCTTCAAAATCACCAAGGACAACGAGGTGCTGCTCACCTTCGGGGTGACCCCTTCGCGGCCGGAGACAGGCTACGGCTATATCGAAGAGGGGGAACCTCTTGCCTCCGCCGCCCCCGCGCGTCGCGTGGCCGCATTCACCGAAAAGCCCGACCATGCCACAGCGACGCGCTATCTGGAGGGTGGAAGACACTTCTGGAATTCCGGGATCTTCGCTTGGCGCCCCTCTGTCCTACTGGAGGGACTGAAACGGGAGCTTCCCGATCTGTGCGATTCCGTGAGGCGCTGCGCCGCCGCGGGGGAAGTGGGAACCTCCAAGTTTCTCGAGGCGTTGAAATCCACTTACCAAGGAGCCCCGTCGATTTCGATCGACTACGCCCTGATGGAAAAGGCCAGAAACGTGGTGGTGTTGCCCGCGAGCTTCTCCTGGAACGACGTGGGGCAATGGGTTTCCATGCGCGAACTGTGGCCGCTCGACAAGGATGGCAACTGCAGCCGAGGTGAGGTACTCGCTCTTTCGAGCCAGGATTGCGTGGTGTACGGTCCCGACCGCCTTACTGCGTTGTTGGGCGTGAAGGACATCATCGTAGTCCAGACCGAGGACGCCACCTTGGTATGCGATGCGAAACGATCACAAGACGTCAGGCTAATTTTGGAGGCTCTCCAGCGCGAGGGCCGCAAGGATCTTCAGTAGAGCCGAGTTTTCAGAATAAGGTGGAGGTAGCCAAATGTTCCGAGGAATCCGATGGTTCACAGTGATTGCGAGCCTGTTGGCGCTTGCGGCGTGTCAGGGCGAGAAGAACGGAGGCACACAATCGGCCGGCAGCTCCTCGGTCTCACCGAGTAAGGACTTCACCCAGGTAATCGCAAAAGTGGGTGATATCGAGATCACCCAAGGCTACTTCGATAAGCGATTCGATCAACTCAGCGAGGCGGACAGAAAAGCCTTCAGCGACAGGGAGGGGAAGCGGCGCTTCCTCGATCAGCTCATCGAAGAAACGGCGCTCTACAAGAAGGCTCTCGACGAACACCTCGACCAGGATCCCGAGGTCCAGACTCGACTCGACATCGCTCGACGGGCGATATTGCGGAAGGCCTGTGCGGACCAGATAACTGCCAACTCTCAGCCGGACGAGCAAACTGTCAAGGACTACTACGAGAAAAACAAGGAAGAGTTCAAGACATTACCGAGACTCATGGCTTCGCACATCAGCTGCCGAGATAAGTCGAAGATCGACCAGGCCTATGCTGCTCTCCAGGCTGGCCAAGCATGGGATTCCGTGGCCGACAAGTACAACGAAGCTCCGAACTCGAAAGACACTCACGGTACGATCGGCTGGATCAATCCCGATGGGTTCGTCATGGGAGTGGGTGTCAACACCGATTTCAATAAGATCGCGTTCTCCCTCGGCTACCAGAAGTACTCCAAGCCGGTGCTCATCAATAGACGCTGGGAGATCATTCGCGCCGGGGCCAAGAAGCCGGGCGAGATTCCTACTTTCGATCAGGTCAGACCGCGGGTGGTCGAGAAACTGCGTGCGACGGCAAGGCGCCGCGATTACGAGAGAGAAGTGCAGAAGCTGGAGAGCGAGTACTCCGTGCAACGATTTGGCCCATACGAAAGGGACGCCGCTAATAGCGCCGAGGATCTGTACAAACGGGCTTCGGAGATCAACGATCCCCAAACGAAGATCGACTATTACAATAGAATTGCTAACAACTTCCCCGAGTCCGAACTCGCCGACGAGGCTTTGTTTACGGCCGGCTTCATCTACAGTGAACAGCTCCGCAAGCGCAATTTCGCTTTTGCGGAGTTCCACCGGCTGATCACCGACTATCCGGACAGTAAGTACGTTGAGGATGCCAAGTGGATGATGGATAACATGGGGAAATCCGGACTGGAAAATGCCAATGACAGTTCGGCAGAGGCGATCCAAGAGGAAATCAAGTCTCAAAAGGGGAAATGAGGTCGTACACTTTCCGGCATGTTCGGGCTGGCACTCACGGTTGCTATCGCGATCGAAGCCGGTATAGTGTCCTTTGAGAGCTCGGAGGGAGTTCTCGAACCCATGCAAGGAGAGTTGCGATGAACCGCCGATCCCGCGCATTCGAACCCAAGATCCTCGCCCTCTCGCTCGCTTTTCT
Source organism: Candidatus Krumholzibacteriota bacterium (assembly GCA_963727455.1). Lineage (GTDB taxonomy): Bacteria > Krumholzibacteriota > Krumholzibacteriia > JAJRXK01 > JAJRXK01 > JAOZPE01. The sequence goes on from CAVSGG010000005.1 coordinate 183,069, forward strand.
CATGCTCTGCGCACTCTCCGTCGTAGTACCGGGACGGTCCTCCGCGAGCCCGAAAGCGGTAGGCAATCCGCAACCGAAGACCAACCCGGGATCTCCCGCGGACAGCTTGAAGCAGGTAGAAGGCCCCAAGATCGTCGATGCGGCCGTCTGTCGCAGGGTTGAGGAACGTAAACCGATCGAGTCCGGCGACCGCTTTCCTTCCGACGTCGGAAGTCTGAGCTGTTTTTGCCGTGTGGTACACGGCAAAGGAACCAAGATCGTGCACGCGTGGATTCAAGACGGACAAACTCGTGCGCGCGTCGAGCTGGAGGTCGGTAGCAATTCGTGGAGAACCTGGAGCACGAAACGCATCCTGCCTTCATGGACCGGAAGCTGGGAAGTAAAGATCATGACTCCAGACGGGGTCGTTCTCGATTCGGTGGCGTTCACCATCTATTGACGCCAAGAGGGTTCCAAGTGGATTCCACATCCGAACTCATCGAGGTTCGCGTGAGCGCTCTGGTTCGCGATGCCAAGACCGACGCTCCGGTGGTCTTGCTTCAAGTTCTGGGTTCCAAACGCCACCTTCCGATCTGGATCGGAGACGCCGAGGCCAACGCGATCGCAATGGTGCTCGCGGGGCGCCGGTTCCAGCGTCCTCTGACCCATGACCTCATGCAACAAATCGTCGACGGTCTCGGAGGAAAGCTGAGTCGAGTCGTCGTAACGGACATCCAGGGCAACACCTATTTCGCTCGACTCTACCTGGCACGGGGGCACGAGGTCATCGCGATCGACGCGCGTCCTAGCGATTCCATCGCCCTCGCGCTCCGTTGTGAGTCGCCGATCTTTCTCTCCCGGAAGGTCGCGGAGGAGCAAGCGGACAACATGCTGGAGGCTGAGGAGAGCATCGACACGCAGCAAGTGGTCGAGAACCTCATCCGCGATGTGCAGAGAAAGGTCGACCGGGATGAGCCCGGGACTCCAGACGATTTCGACGAGGAGGGTGGCGAATGGCCATCATCAGGCCCTACCGAGGAATGACTCCTCAGATTGGGAAGAATGTCTACCTGGCCGATGACGTGGTGATCATTGGTGAGGTCATTATCGAAGATGACGTCAACATTTGGTGGGGAAGCGTTCTGCGTGGAGATTGCGGCCTCATTCACGTCGGCCGGGGAAGCAACATCCAAGACGGTTGTATGCTTCACTCGACCACCGATTACAGCTCCACAGTTTTGCAAAATGAGGTGTCGGTGGGGCATCATGCCGTGATTCACGGTGCCCTGGTGGAGGAGGGCTGCCTCGTGGGTATGAAGAGCGTGTTGCTCGATAAGGCGCACATCGAGAAATTCTCTATCGTGGCCGCCGGCGCTGTAGTGCCCGAGAAGATGCGAGTTCCCAGCAATCATCTAGTAGCAGGGGTGCCCGCCAAGGTGAAGAAGGAACTGCCTCTAGAGAACAAGCAGGCACGGCGCGAGCATGCGCAAGAATACATGGATCTGGCCACCTGGTACCTGGAGAACCCGAGTTGAAGCAGGCCGGACGGGGTTGGCCCGCTTCGAGGTGGCGAGCATGAGCAGAAGTCATTTTGCAAGTTGGACGATCACGGTGCTGGTGGCACTGGTGCTTGGCGGTTGCGCGTCGTCGATCAAGAGTCCGCGTTTGAGCGGTGGATTGAGCCACGACGAAGAGCGAGAAGCGTCCGAGCAATACCAGCAGCTCTTGGCGGCGAGTGCGGCCGGGCAAAATTCTCAGGCCCGGGACTTGGCCTATGGCATTCTCGATCGCTATCCCGGATTCGAACATGAGGACCACGTGCTACTCTTGGGCGCGCGCGCTTCTGAAGAACTAGGCGACGAGCGCACGGCGCGCGTGCTGTTGGACTCTCTGCTCCAGCACCATTCCGGGTCCCGGTATCTGCCCGACGCATGGTGGCTCATCGCACAGATTTACGACCGAAGACAGCAGTGGCGTGAGGCTGCCCAAGCCTATGTGCACTATCTCGACCAGCCGGGAGAACTTCCGTCGCGAGATCGAGCCAGCGCGAGACTCCATACGCTTCTTCAAAAAAAATTGAGTGTGAGCGATATTGGCCGTTTGCGCGATGAGAGCCTGAATACGAGTTCGGGAGAGGAGGTGGCCTTCGCTTTTTTGCAGAGGAAGCGCGAAGCGGGCGCCAACCCGAAGGAGATCGGTCCTCTTCTGGAAGATTTCCTCACTCGCTTTCCCCAGAGCCCCCAGCGCGAAGCGGTGGCGCAGATGCTCTCGGAGTACAAGAGCGAGGGGAGCTATGAGCCCGCAGGCCCGGTGAGCGTGGCTTACGTGGACCGCATCGGCCTTCTCTGTCCTTTGACCGGGGAATACGCCGCTTTGGGACAGGCCATGTACAATGGCGCCCTGCTCGCGCTCGAAGAGCATAACCGGAGCTCTGAGGACGATTTGAAACTCGTCGCATTGGATACCCGGGGAGATGGGGTACAGGCCGTTCTGTCCGCACGTACTTTGATCAACCACGATGGAGTACTGGCCATCGTGGGCGCTCTGCTTTCTCCCACCACGATCGCGGCCGCCGTCGTCTGTCAGGGCCAGCGTGTTCCTCTGATCTCACCCACCGCGACGCAGGAAAACATCTCCTTGATCGGAGACGAGATCTTCCAAACCAATGTCACTCGAGCATTCGAGACGCGCGTATTAGCGCGGGTCACGGTACGTAGATTGCTGCGGCGACGCCTTGCAATTTTGTACCCCGATACCGACGAGGGCAGAAACGCCGCCAACATTTTCTCGGCCGAGGCGGAGAGGCTCGGAGCCAAGATCGTGGCCAGCGAGCCCTACCAAAGCGGCCTCACTGATTTCAAAGCTCCTATCGAGCGTATCCGTGAGAAGGGCCCCGAGGCGCTCTTCGTTCCGGCCGGACCCAGTGAGATGCGCCTCATCGCGCCTCAGCTGACCTTCTACCAGCTCGAGGTTCAATTGCTGGGACTGAGCACCTGGAATCGTCCACGGCTGGCCGAGGGTGCGGGCGACGTGCTGGAAGGTGCCATCTTTCCCAGTGAGACTGCGCTCATGGCGCCGGGGGAGAGCGAACGATTCCAATCCCTGTGGAAGCGACGCTTTCACGACGACGAAGTGAATCCCTTCGCTCTCAAGACCTACTTCGCCACGCGCAGACTCCTGGACGCGATTCACGGGGGAGCCCGAAGCCGTCGTGCGGTGAGCGAGGAGTTGAGTCAGAATCTCGTTCCGAGCGACCGCGCGAGAAACCTGGTCTCTACGGAGTCGGCCCTGCGCATGTTGGAGAACGGAAAAGTCGTGCCGTTTCCGAGTGAAGTGTTCGCGGATCCCATCGGACCCGTTCTTCCCGATGCACCACCTGCTCGGGACACCGAACCCGTTCCGAGAGGGAGGCCGGGTGGCCGAGGCTAGGGTTTCAGCTTCTTCCCGGTGCTGCTTGCCGCCGAGGGTTTGAAGATCCAGCGAACTTGGTCCCAGAACGGCTCGGCCTTGCCCTCTTCGCCCAAGTAGCGGTACTTCCATTGGCGCACCGCCCGCAGAGCCGCTTCCTCGAACGCCTTACCCCCCTCGCCCCGTGTGACGTAGGCGTCACTGACCGTTCCATCGCTTTCGACGTAGATGGCCACGTCGACCGTGACGGGATGAGGCAGTACTACCCCCGGTGGATAGCGCGGTCGTACCAGCTTGATCAAGACGAAGTCGAGGCTGCGCTGGGATGGTCTGACCATTCGCACTTGTTCGCGGAGGTCGTTACTCTGCGAGAGTCCCTCTTCGGGCCTCTCCTTCGTCTCGATGGTGTAGTCGGGAACTCCGGTCGGAGGGGGGACCGGCGTGGCGTTCTCCGCCTCCACGGTAGTTGGAGGCCTATCGACGACGTCCACCTGGAGCCCTTTGGCAGCGCTGGCGCGCAGGTGCTTGGGGTCTTGGCTCACGGGATCCTGGTCGCGGATGATCTCGATATCCGGAAGAACGCGCAGTTCCCCTTGAATTCCCGTATGGAAGAGCAAATGCTGCAGACGATCTTCATCGGGGCCGAGGATTGCGACGAGAACGAAACCCACCAGGGCTGCGGCGGCTGCCAGCAGAATTCTACGGCCGTAGGAGCCGTGGCGAAAGGCGGGTTCTGTTTCCATAAGCTGAGTCCGGACAACCAATTGAGCGTTCTGCATCAAGCTACCGGCAGGAATGTACGGTGTCAACGCGCCCTCGTTTGACGCTGCCTTTTCGCCTGTGCTAGGGTGTCGCCGCCCACGCTCTCCAATCAAGGATTGCTCCGCCGGTATGAGCCATCCCGGGCGGGAATTGCCGCCGCTTCATGAACTCCTGAAACGACGCGCGGTGCGCGCTCTTCGCCGCCGTCTGCGCAGTGATCTGCTCACGCGTCTGGCTCGCGAAGCTCTCAGCGAGGAACGTTCCTTCCTGTCTCGGGGGAGGGGTTTTTCCGAGCGCTACGGATCGGGCCCGCTGAATCGAGCCAGACTTACGCGATACCTGGAAGCTCGCCTAGTAGAGGAGGTCGACGATCTGCTGCAGCCCCAACTTCAGAGCGTGATCAACGCGAGCGGAGTATTGCTACATACGAACCTCGGGCGAGCGCGGCTGGGAATCTCGGCCCGAACGGAACTCGCACGTGTCGCGGAGGACCCGGTAGCACTGGAGATCGAACTCGAGTCGGGGAAGCGGGGGAGTCGCAACAGCGCGGTTTCGCGTTGGCTTCGGCTCCTGACCGGTGCTGAGGCCGGGCTTGCGGTGAACAATGGAGCCGGAGCTCTGTGGCTTACGGTTCATGCTCTTGCACGCGGTCGGCGCGCGATTATTTCGCGCGGAGAACAAGTGGCGATTGGAGGGTCCTTTCGCATGCCGGAGCTGCTTCGGACCACCGGGGCCACGATCGTCGAGGTGGGAACGACCAACAAGACGAGTCTCGCCGATTACGCCAAGGTCTTGAGGGCCGGCGACATGATCCTGAAAGTCCACCCCAGCAATTACCAGGTACAGGGATTCACCGAGGAAGCTCCGCTCGAAAAGCTCGGCGCACTGGTCCGTGAACGGAATGCTCGTCTCGTCTTTGACGCCGGTAGTGGTTGCCTCTATAACTTTGCCAAATTCGGTCTGAAGGGAGAGTCGACGATCGACCAAGCTCTGAGCTCCGGAGCACAGCTCGTGAGCTTCAGCGGGGACAAGCTCCTCGGAGGTCCCCAGGCCGGGCTCATCGTGGGCGAGGCTGCACTGATCGGCAAGCTGAGCAAGCACCCGATGATGCGGGCACTGCGACTGGACAAGCTGATTCTGGCCGCGCTCGAGGCGACTCTGAAGGAGTATGGACGTGGCAGCGGTGCACCGGAAATCCCTCTGCTGGACGCGCTGCGTTTGAGCAAGACCGAACTCAAGAGACGCGCCGCTCGTCTCGAGTTGGAATTGAAAGCGGCGCTACCGGAGGGCTGGAGCTGCAAAGTGGTAAAGGGTGAGGCCGCCGTGGGGGGTGGCTCGTTTGCCCAGCGCCCGGTGGGAAGCATTCAACTCCAAATCGAGGGGCCTCAGGTGGACAGCGCAGAACGACTGCACGCTCGCCTCAGACGTGGTCGTCCCGCAGTTCTGACCTCGATCGCTCAGGGTGTCATTCGGATCGACTTCCGCACTCTGCGTGAAAGTGATCTCACGCCGCTCGCTGACCGTATCATCTTTTCGAGTCGCGAGGGGGTAACATCGTCGTGATGGAAGACAAGCAGGGCCCATTGAATTCCTCTCGCGGAGAGGGTGTCGAAGAAGCAGGCGCGTGGATCCGCGCTACACTGGGCCGGGCACAATCGGGTTTTTATCATCTGGGATATTCCTCGGCCAACCCCGGAAGCTGGCAGGTTATCGACGAGCTGCTCGATGGTACCCATCTCGAAGAATTTCGTCTCGTCGCCGAGGGCTTGCGAGCCCATGCGATTCCCGGCGAAGGTTTGGTTACGGTGGTCGGGGACGACCAGACCGATGCTCGAGCACGAACCTATCTGGCATTCCAGCTAGCTAGGCTCTTGGCCGAAGGTGGAGGTCGCGTTCTGCTCGTGGATGGAGAGTTCGAGGAAGACGGGCCAGGCGAGTGGTTGGGTGAGCTGGGCCGCGAGGGCTTCCTGGATGTCGCCCGTTATGGCACTTCCCCGCGCTCGACTCTGCAAGCGGTGGGGGTGAACAATGTCGACCTCATGAGTGTTGGCAGTTACCGGCCCCGCGAGAGTGAGCCGCTGAGTACCGAGGAGTTGAGGGGAGCCCTCCGGCAGCTCAAGGGGCTCTTTGACTTCGTTTTGATCACGGCCCCCGCGCGCAACGCGCAGGGGGATTGCAACCCGCTTTTCTCCTACGGTGATGGTGTCTTGCTGGGACTCACCCTCCGAGGGGAGGCCAGGGACCGATTCGAAGGGCTTGCGGAGGACTTGATGAAGAGCGATGTCCCCATCTATGGGGTCATGGCATTTCCCGAGTCCGCCCCCCAAGCGTCTCCAAAAGAGCCCGAGATCGCTGCGGTCGAACAACGCCCCCCAGTGCTCGAGCCCAGAGTTCGTCACGTTGGCGGCTCTCCCTACCGGGATAGCCGAGCTCCTCATCAGAGCAGCATGCTCTTCCGCCGCATCGCCCTGGGAATCGGCTTGATTCTGGTGGGTTTCCTGGGCGCGTGGGCTACGATTCAGTGGACGCAGCGACCCGGAGCTCAGCAGGACCACAAGATGTCCGGGCGGGGCGAGAGACTGGCGGTCCAACAGAGGAACTCCGACTTCCCGCCGACAGTGGCCGGTATCGACTCCAGCGTCGCCGAATCGGCAAAGCAGACTTCGGCCGCGACCGATTCCGTGCTCCCCGATAGCCTCAAATCCGCTATCTTGACCCCGGAGAAGGAGCCCGCCAAGTCTGAGCTCGCGGAGCCTAGCGGCTCGCGACCCTCGCCCGAGGAAGGGCCTGCCGAGAGCAAGGCAGAGGGCGCAGCGCCAGCGGACTCGACGGCAATGGCAAGGCTGAGGCTCCGGCCGGAGAATGGATATGCCCTGCATCCGTGGAGTTTTCCCGATTCGGTGCAGACTCTTCCTTCCCTGGCCAAGCTGCGCAAGGCAGGCCTTTCGCCAGTGGTAGTCGCGGCGGAGATTCCGGGCAAGGGCACCTGGTACCGGGTGATCGTGGGCAACTACCCGACCCGCAAGGAGGCTCTGAAGGCGCGCAGTCTCCTTTTGTCGCGGCCGGACGTGGACTATGTAGGTGTGGTGAGAGTAGCTCAGTGAACTCTCTCGACAGCAGAGCGGATTGCTTCAACACGAGGAGAAGGACAGCGTGAGACTGAAACGGGTGGAGATGGTGGGCTTCAAGTCCTTCATGGATCGTACAGTTCTCGATTTTCGCGATGGAGTGACTTCCATCCTCGGTCCCAACGGATGTGGCAAGAGCAACGTTGTGGACGCCGTGCGCTGGGTGTTGGGGGAACAGAGCCCCAAACAGCTGCGCGGCGAGAAGATGGAAGACGTGATTTTCAAGGGTAGCACGAAGCGCAAGCCGCTCTCCACCGCCGAAGTTACCCTCGTCTTTGACAACACGACCGGTAGGCTGAACATCGAATACGAGGAAGTGGCAATCACCAGGCGGGTCTCGCGTGACGGTGGCAGTGACTACTTTCTCAACAAGACACCGTGCCGCCTCAAGGACCTCAAGGACCTGCTTTATGACACCGGTGCGGGGAATAACGCCTACTCCATCATCGAACAGGAGATGGTGGGCCAGGTCCTCAACCCCAACGAGAACAAAGTTCGTTCCATTCTCGAAGAGGGTTCCGGCGTAGTTCGTTACAAAGCGAAGCGCAAGGAAGCTCTCCGCAAACTGGATCTCACGGAACGCGATCTCCTGCGGGTCGAGGACATCATCGACGAGATCGGCCATCAGGTGAGAAGTCTGGCCCGCCAGGTGGGCAAGGCTCGTCGTCACAAGCGAATCTTCGGCGAGCTGAAGTCTCTGGAGATCATTCGTGCTCATCATGAGACGAAGGCGCTTCGCAGGGAGCTGAGCGAGCTGCAGGAGAGAATCGAAGTTCTGAAGGTGGAGGGTACGGGTGAGGATGCGCAGCTGTCGAAGACGCGCGCATCCATCGAGGAAATGCGCCCAGCGATCGACACCCTCGAGGCCGAGCGGCGTCAGAAGGAACACGACTTCGCCCGCGTGGAATCGAAGCTGAAGCAACTCGAAGGCGAACTACTGGTGTTGAAGGAACGCCTGGAGAGCGGCGGGCGCCGCCTGGAAGAATTGGCGGAAGAGCGCGCTCGAACCCAGGAGCGGGCCACCGAGATCGAGAACGAGCTGAAGGAGGCGGTTGCGGAACAGGAGCAACTACAGAAGCAACTCGAAGCGACGCGAGAAGATGCCGCGGTAAAGGAGGCCGCGCTACGGACTGCCACCCAGCTCTACGAGCAATCCAGGAACTCCCTCGCCGAGGCCCAGCAACTGAGTCTCAGCTTCCTGCAGGAGGAGGCCGAGAGGAAAAAGGACGTCGCGACGCAGGAGACCAAGATCCAGTCTCTGAGCGAAAGAGAAAAGAGCCTCGAAGCCAAGCTGCGTGAGAACGAGGGACAGCGCAATTCCCTGCGCGAAGAGCTCGTGGAGGTAGAGCAGGACCTCGCTGCCCTCGAAACGCAACGCTCCGAGATCGAAGCCGAGATCGCGCGGCACCGGGATGCCGAAAAGCTCGCCGACCAGATGGTTGATCGGGCCCTCGATGATCGCGCGTCGGCGGCGGACGATCTGGCGCGAGCAGAGAGCCGTCACGAGATCGCGGCACGCATCGCGGCCGAATACGAAGGATATCGCAGCGGCGCCGCCGCACTCCTGAAGGATGATTCTTCGCGGCGAATGCTGCGAGGTGCCCTCGCCGAGACCTTGACCGTGGCGAAGGGGTACGAGTCCGCATTCGAATTGCTTTTCGGTGAGGATGCGGACGCGCTCCTGGTGGATGATCTCGAGCATGCGCAAAAGCTCTCCTCGCGCCTCAGTAAGGAGAACTTGGGACAGGGCTCTTTCCTGGTCGATCTCGGAAGCGGCGCGGCGGGCACTGCTTCGAAGCAAAACCTCCCCGGGCAGCCGGCCCTGGAACTGGTACGGGTTCGCGGAATGGAGAGCCAGCACCTCCGCTCTTGGCTGGGGCGAGTCCGCGTGGTGGACGCCGCGCAGGATGCGGTCGATGCGGCCCTGAAGCACGCAGGCGACGGCGTCTCCTTCCTCGCGAAAGAGGGACTCTTCATACGCTCCGACGGACTGGTTCGCGGCGGCGTGGGCAAGAAGCGGGAACTCTCTCTCTTCGGGCGCAAGGAGCAAGTGGAGAGCTTGGCGGCGGAGGTGGAGGGTCTGCGCTCTCGCCTCCACGAGAAAGTCGAAGCTCTGGAAAGCTCGGAGAAGCGACGGTCCGAAGTGCGAGATGCACTTGCCCAGGCTCTGCAACAGCTGCGCTCGGTCCAGGACGAAGTAAAGGAGGCAGCTCAGCTGGCCGCCTCCAAGCGTTCCGCCGTCCAGCACGCGGAACACAATCTCGAGAACCTGACGGCTGAACATGAGGATGTTAGCAAACGGCTGGCGGATCTCTTCGCTCATCTGGAAACCATGCAACGCGGCCTTGGTCTGCATGACGTGGACCAGGCTGCTTCGCGTGAGAAGGTAAGTGAGTTAGGGGAGAGGGTGAGGCTTCAGGAGGAAGATCGCGGCAATGCCGCGGAGGCTCATGCCCAAGCGAGGCTGATTCTGACGCAGCGGGAAGGCGAGTCACGGGAGCTCGAAAGCCGTCTGCACCGACTGCGGGCGATGCAGCAGGACCTCGACGCCCGCTCCAGCCGCCTGCGCGACGAAGATCTCAGCTTGACCGAGCAGATGAGCAACTGGCGTACCCAACTCAGCGAGCACGAGACGGAGCTTGGAAGCTTGTTCCAGGAGAGAGAACAGCGCGAGGAGGAGATGCGCGGATTGCGCGAAACCGTGGATGATCGTCGCGCGGAATTGGAAAAGGCGCAGGAGAGCATGCGTGAGATCTCAGAACGGCAGCGTGCGAAAGAAAAGGCTCTGGGTGAGGTGGAAAACACCATTACCAAGAACCGACTCACCATCGACAACTTCGAGGAGCGTATCCAGGAAAAGTACCGGGTGGACATCGAGGGTGGGTTTGCGACCTTGAACCCGGAAGAACTGCCCAAGGAGCTCATCAAAGAGGACGACAGCTACCCCATGGAGCAGATCCTACAGCTCCTGGAGGATCGCAGGACGAAAATCGACAAGCTAGGCCCAGTAAACTTCGCCGCGATGGAAGAGTACGATCAGAAGAAGGTGAGACTCGAGTTCCTGGAGAAGCAGCGGGACGATCTCTTGGAAAGCAAGGAACACTTGCTCAAAGCCATCGACAAGATCAACCGAACCGCTCGAACACTCTTTCGTGAGACCTTCGAGTCAGTGCGCGAGAACTTCCGTGAGATCTTCACGACCCTCTTTGAGGGTGGAGAGGCGGATCTCGAATTGCTCGCGGCAGATGATCCGTTGGAGGCCGATATCCAGATCATGGCGCGGCCCAAGGGCAAGAAGATCGACTCGGTGGCGCTGCTCTCGGGAGGGGAGCGCGCACTGACCGCCATCGCTCTGCTCTTTTCAGTCTATCTCATCAAGCCCAGTCCGTTCTGTATACTGGACGAGGTTGATGCGCCTTTGGACGACTTGAACATCAGCCGTTTCGTGCGGCTCATCGAGCGTTTTCAGGAGCACACGCAGTTCATCGTGATCACCCACAACAAGCTCTCCATGGAAGCGGCCGATCACCTCTACGGCGTCACCATGGAGGAAAGCGGCGTCAGCCGTCTGGTTTCCGTGAGTTTCGAGGAGTTGGACGCGGATGATCCTCTCGAGGCTCTGGAGAGCGCGGCCAAGAAACGGGAGCAGGAGCTCGGCTCGGGCGATCGCCTTGCGACCGCCAGCGTGGACTCTCCGGCAAACGACCGCCAGTTACGGCAGATGGAGGGGGAAGGTTAGGCCGGTGGTATTTGGCGCGCTGCGCAACCTGCGCAAGAGTCTAGGAAGGACTTCCGAACAAGTGGTGAGCCGCATTGGCGCGGCGCTGCGGCGTGAGGTGTATCTCACCGAGGAGTTCCTCGAGGAAGTCGAGGAGATCCTCATTGCGGCCGACGTGGGAGTGGAAGCCTCCACCGCTCTGGCCGAGAGCTTGCGCAAACGGCTGAAGGAGGAGGGAGCCAAGGCTCAGCTCGCCGATGTAACCCGGGTTCTACGCGAGGACGTCGTGCGCTTGGTCGGAGGTAGCTCCAGTGCGGATATGGAATTGGCGGGTTCTCCGCACGTGATCTTGATGGTGGGCGTCAACGGGGTGGGAAAGACCACTTCCATCGCGAAGCTCGCCCACTTCTACCAAGAGCGTGGAAGGAAAGTACTGTTGGCCGCGGCTGACACATTTCGGGCGGCCGCAGTCGATCAGCTTACGACCTGGGCGGAGCGAGCCGGCGTCGACATCGTCAAGCAGGCCATGGGATCCGATCCCGCTTCGGTGGCCTTTGACGCGCTCGCTTCGGCCAAAGCCAAAAAGTGCGACGTGGTCATCGTGGATACGGCCGGACGATTGCATAACAAGGAAGGACTGATGCGCGAACTCGAGAAAATCGCGCGAGTGTGCGGCCGCCAGGTCGAAGGGGCGCCCCACGAAACCATCCTCTGCATCGACGCCAACACCGGTCAGAATGGCATTGCGCAAGCCCGCGAGTTTTCCGGAGTGGTCCCCATCGATTCCATTTTCTTGAGCAAGCTAGACGGTTCTGCAAAAGGCGGAATCGTGGTTGCGATCGCGCAGGCACTCGAAATTCCCGTGCGCTACGTCGGTACGGGGGAAGGCATCGAGGACTTTGCGCTCTTTGACGCCGAGGAGTTCGCGGAAGGTCTCTTCCATCTGCAGAGTGAAGAGCTCGAGTAACGGGCCGTTCCCTTTCGGCCGGGAGAGAATTGACCGTGCATTGCGATGAGCACTGGATGCGCCGGGCATTGACTCTGGCAGCGCCTCACGCCGGCGGCACCTGGCCGAATCCGGCGGTGGGAGCGGTACTGGTTCGTCAGGGCCAGGCGGTGGGGGAAGGCGCCCACAAGAAGGCCGGAAGCTCTCACGCCGAGATCGAGGCGCTGAGGCAGGCAGGCGAGAAGGCTCGAGGAAGCACTCTCTACGTCAGCCTCGAACCCTGTCACCACACCGGCCGTACCCCTCCTTGCTCGAAGGCCCTGTTCGAGGCTGGCGTTTCTCGGGTGGTCTACGCGGTCGCCGATCGCAATCCTCGCGTTCAGGGAGGTGGGGGAGATTGGCTTCGCTCACAGGGCATCCTCGTGGAGGAGGGGCTCATGGAGAAGCGCGCCTGGGAGCTCAACCACCCCTTCTTCGAGACTGAGGGCGGAGCACGCGCTCATCTCAGCCTGAAAGTGGCGTTGAGTCTGGATGGGAGAATGGCCCGGGCTAACCGTCCCATCGAGGATGCGCGGCAACGACGCATCACGGGCGAGAGTGCGCATCGCATGGCGCATCGCATGCGAGCGAGAGCCAGCGTGATCCTCGTCGGACGCCGGACGGTGCTGTGGGACCATCCGTCGCTCGACGTCCGTCGGGTGCGAGCCCTGCGTCAGCCGCGACGGGCTGTCATCGACCCCCATCTTTCCCTACTGCCTGAGCAGCTGGGTTCGGGCCAAGCCCCTTGGTTGATCTTTTGCACGAAGGCCGCGCTCGAAGCGCGCGGGGAGCCTCTGCGCGCGCGGGGGAACGAACTCGTGGCTTGCAATGCCAGCTCCAATGGTGAACTTGAAGGGACAGAGATCCTTCGGCATCTGCACCAGATGGGTCTGGGCCGGGTCTTGCTCGAAGGTGGATGGACGACCGCTACGCACTTTATTTCCAAGGGCTTAGTCGATCGTCTCTATCTCTTCTGCGCCCCGGTGCTGCTGGGCGGCGACGGAGGGGGCCCCAGCCTGTGGGCGGGGGCGGAAACCAGGTGGGAGAGCTATCTTCTCCGCCGTCGCGGCGACGACAGCGAGTGGATTTTGCGAAAGAGAGGGCTGCCGCGGATCTGAGACTTGGGCTCGCTGCTTTTGGGCTTGGGGCTCGATCGATTGTCCTCGGGGAAGTTGGGTCATGTTCACAGGAATCATCCAGGGGATCGGTGAACTCGTGTCGGTGCGACGCAGCTCGAGTGACCGTGTCCTCACCGTCCAGAACGATAAGCTGGCCCCCCGCTTGACTCTGGGAGCGAGCGTGGCTCTGGACGGAGTCTGCCAGACGGTCGTGGAACTCAGCGGCTCGAATTTCACCGTGGAGGCAATGGCGGAAACGCTCCGTGTGACGACCCTGGGGAGCTTGAAGACGGGCTCCCGCGTGAACCTCGAGCTTCCGGTGGCTGCGGGTGAGGCCATGGGAGGACACTTCGTGCAGGGCCATGTGGATGGCCTGGCCAGCGTGGTATTTCGCCGCAAAATGGGCGAGGCCGAGCATTGGCGCTTCTCCACCGAAGCGGCCCTGGTCAGCCAGATGGTTCCCAAAGGGAGCGTGGCGATCGACGGAATCAGCCTCACCGTGGGCCCGGATTTAGGTCACGACAGCTTCGAGGTCTTCCTCATTCCCCACACTTTGGCCGAGACAAGCTTGGCCTCCAAGAAAGTGGGAGATCCGGTTAATCTGGAAACCGACATTCTGGGCAAGTATCTTCAACGCTATCTGCATCCCGGCGAAGCGAATTCCGGCCAATTGAGCTGGGACTCTATCCGTCGTGCCGGACTGGCCGAGTGAGAGAGAAGAGGCGATGGACGAAAGATTGAGGCAAGGAACCGCGGACCGAGAGAAATCTGACCGCTCTCGCTTCGACGCGATCGAAAGGGCCGTCGAGCAGATCCGGCGTGGGGGCATGGTCGTGGTGGTGGACGATGCGGATCGCGAGAACGAGGGGGACCTCATCCTTGCCGCGAAAATGGCCACCGCGGCCGACATCAACTTCATGGCGACGCACGCACGGGGCCTGGTTTGTCTCGCCGCCACGCCCGAGCGCCTCGAGGAACTCGAGATCCACCCCATGGTGCACCGAAACACCTCGCGGCTCGGGACGCGCTTCACGGTGTCCATCGATGCGGTCAAGAATACGAGCACGGGAATTTCGGCGGCCGATCGCGCGGAAACGATTCGCCAGTTTCTCGATCCCAAGACCAAGCCTCACGACCTGGCCCGTCCTGGACACGTATTTCCCCTGCAGGCCCAGGCAGGTGGAGTTCTCACTCGAGCCGGTCATACGGAGGCTTCGGTGGACCTTGCGAGAATGGCGGGACTTCCCCCCGCCGGCGTGCTTTGCGAGATCATGGACGAGGACGGAAGCATGATGCGCACGCCCGCTCTCATCGAGTTCGCGCGCCAGCATTCCCTGCCTCTGATCACAGTGCGGGATCTCATCGAGTACCGACAGCACACCGAGAAGCTGGTCAGGCGCGAAACCGAAGTCGTCCTGCCCACGCCCTTCGGCGAGTTTCGTTTGATCTCCTACAGCAGCAAGGTGGACAAGGAGCATCATTTGGCACTGGTCATGGGCGAGGTCGACAACGATGAACCGGTGTTGGTCCGCGTTCACAGCGAATGTCTGACCGGCGATGTCTTCCACAGTATGCGGTGTGACTGCGGAGCGCAGCTCGACGCGGCCATGCGACAGGTCGGTCAAGAGGGAACGGGAGTCGTGCTCTACATGCGACAAGAGGGTCGAGGCATCGGGCTCTTGAACAAGCTGCGCGCGTACGCTCTGCAAGACGAAGGGGCCGATACGGTGGAGGCCAATTTGAAGCTGGGGTTCCAGCCCGATCTGCGCCATTACGGAGTTGGTGCGCAGATACTCTGTGACCTCGGCGTTTCCAAGATGCGCCTGCTCACCAACAATCCGAAGAAGATCGTGGGTCTTTCCGGCTACGGTTTGGAAGTCGTGGAGAGAGTGGCATTGGAGGTCGGTTCCAACGATACCAACCGTCGCTATCTCACGACGAAACGCGACAAGATGGGCCACCTTCTGGGCGGGCTCGACGAGAAAGGATCCTGATGTCCACCGTTTTCGAGGGGCACTACGCCAAGGCCAAGGGCAAAGTGGCAATCGTGGTTTCCCGCTTCAATTCGCTCTTTTCCAAGCAGCTACTCGAGGGCGCCCTGGACGGATTGCATCGGCACGGCGTGGGCGAGGATGATGTCGATGTCGCATGGGTTCCCGGAGCTACCGAGATCCCCCTGGTGTGCTTGCGTATGGCGGAGACGGGCGAGTACGCCGCGATCATTGCGCTTGGCGCTGTCATTCGCGGCTCGACGGCGCACTTCGACTATGTGGCACAGAGCGTGAGTCGCGGGTGCGACCAGGTCCGGCTGCAGACGAAGGTGCCTTTGATCAACGGAGTGCTCACCACCGAAAATCTGGAGCAGGCCATGGAGCGTTCAGGAACGAAGGCGGGCAACAAAGGATTCGACGCGGCCCTTGCCGCCCTGGAAATGGCGGATCTGTTGCGCCAATTCCCGCAAGGCGATGCCTGAGATGGGTCGTCAGCGCAAGGCTCGAGAACTACTGGTGCAGGCACTCTACGCCAGCGAAGTGGGCGGAAAAGATCTGGCCGACGCGGTCCGTGAGCAAATCGAACGCCGTGGTCCCACTCCGGCGACCGTGGAGTACGTGGAGAGAGTCTGCGAGGAACTGCAAAGTAAGAGAGCGGAACTGGACAAACAGATCGACGCGGCTCTCACCGGCTGGAGTCCGGAGCGAGTAGGAGTCGTCGAACGTGCCATCCTTCGTCTTGCGCTTCTCGAGATGCTCCATATTGAGGAGACTCCAGCCAAGGTCGCGATCTCCGAAGCAGTCGATCTTGCGAAGACCTACAGCAGTGACGATGCAGCGCGCTTCGTGAACGGAGTGCTCGACCACATCTTGCGAGAGCACGAATCGCACCATGCGTGAATCCCGCAAAGAGCATTGGCAGAATTTTTGGGTGGAGGCCGGAAACCTCAGCCTGCACGATGTCTACGGCAACGATGGACGGATTCTCCGCGAGGTCTTCGATCTCATGGACCCGGAGGGCGCGCGAGTGCTCGAAGTGGGTGCGGGTACCGGTCGTGACAGCCTGGCTCTGGCCAAGGCTGGCGCCGAAGTCGTGACTGTGGACTATGTCCCGGAGAGTCTTCGTCTCATCGACGAAGCCGCCAAAGCCAGCGCTACGAGGGTGTCGGTGGTGGGGGGAGATGGGCTAAGCATGCCCTTCGCGGACGGAACCTTCGACCTTGTGTTCCATCAGGGTCTGCTCGAGCATTTCCGTGATCCTCTTCCTCTTTTGCGCGAGAACGTGCGCGTTCTCAAACCGGGAGGGATCTTGCTCGTCGACGTGCCCCAGCGCTATCACTACTACACCCTAGGCAAGCATGCGCTCATGTTGTTCGATCGCTGGTTTGCGGGTTGGGAAACGGAATTCACCATCGGCGAGCTCGAAACGCTCCTGCGTTCCATCGGACTTCAGGTCGAGCGCAGTTATGGCGACTGGATGGTGCCGGCGTTGTGGTATCGTGCCCTGCGGAAGGTGTTGCTGAAGACCGTGGGTCTGCGTCTGCCCATGTATCCGCGCGGCATTTGGCCTTTCGCGCCTTTGGCGCGCGGCTTCCGTAGCTGCTTCGCCAAGAGCAGGCTCTCTCTCTACACCACGATCGTAGTGGGTTGTCTGGCGCGAAAGCGCGCATAGTGGTCCCAAGGCCGATCGGACGCGTCTTTCCGAGGAGACGGTGACCGCTCGGCCCAAGACGGAGGTTTGGCCTCTGAAGATTCTGGCGGTGAATTGGCGAGATCGTGGAGATCCTATGGGTGGGGGGGCCGAAGTTCACCTACACGAGATTCTACGTCATGCGGTAGGGAAGGGACACGAGGTAACTTGGCTCGCGTGCAGCTATCCCGGCGCGGCCACAGAGGAGACGGGGGAGGATGGAATCCACTATCGGAGGCGCGGCAATTGGCGCCTGGCCAACTTCACTCTACCCGGCCTCTTAAAGGACGAACTGAGACGAGCCGCCTACGATCTGGTAGTGGAGGACATCAACAAGGTACCCTTCTTCACTCCCTGTCACACTCGTCTTCCCGTTTTGGTAATCGTTCCCCATCTCTTCGGTGCTACGGTTTTTCGCGAGGCGGACCCCCTCACCGCGAGCTACGTCTATTTGAGCGAGCGCCCCATTCCTCGTGTCTACCGGCATTCTCATTTTTTGGCGATCAGCAAGAGTACGGCGGACGACCTGGTGCGCAGGGGGATCGATGCTGAACGCGTCGAGATCGTGGAGTGCGGCATGGATCACCGTCCCTATCGGCTGGCCGACCCTCCTGCGCGCGCACAGGTGCCGACGATAGTGCACCTGGGCCGGCTCCGACGCTACAAGAGCGTGGATGTCGTATTGAGAGCTCTCGCTGCGATTCGTCGAACGCTTCCCGGGGCCGTGCTCGAAATCGTGGGGGACGGCCCAGACGAGAAGCGGCTGCGCGCACTCGCCGGGGAGCTGGGACTTTTAGAAGCCGTACGTTTTCGCGGCTATCTGCCCCGTGCGGAAATTGTGAGGGTGCTCTACCAAAGTCATCTCTTCTTGAATCCCTCGCCCAAGGAAGGTTGGGGTCTCACCGTGATCGAGGCCAATGCCTGCGGAGTACCGGTGGTTGCGAGCCGGCGTCCGGGCCTGGTGGATTCGGTGCGGGAAGGCGAAACGGGGCTCCTGGCCGAGTATGGGAAAGCGGAAGATTTCGCAGCCAAAGCACTCGAGCTGCTTACCGATCCTCCCCTGTGGCGCAGCTATAGCGAGAACGCCGTGCGCTGGGCACGGAGTTTCAACTGGGAAGATTGCGCTGCGCGGAGCCTGGCCGTGATGGAGCGGGCAGCGCGGGAGAAAACTCGATGACAGATGCAGAAGCGCCGCGCCCCAGAAGATGGTGGAGTCTGGTCCTGCGGATCTTGGTCAGCGTCGTGCTCATGTGGTGGCTCGTGCACAATTTCCAGGGGGGGTGGCGCAAGCTGGGAGACATCCGGCCGATCAGCTTGGCTCCCGCCGCCCTGATCTTCACAATTTCCACCGTCCTCGGTGCACTGCAGTGGGCCCTTCTTCTCCGGCACGCCGGTCTGGATCTGTCCTTGGGTAGGCTCGCGCGCATCTACTGGATCGGTCTGTTCTTCAACAATTTCTTGCCGAGTAACGTGGGGGGAGACCTCGTCAAAGTGGCGGATGTGTCCCTCAGCACGGGAGAATTGAGTCGAGCGGTCGCCGGCACCATCCTGGATCGAGTAGTGGGTTTGGGTGCGCTGGCCTCGCTCGGGGTGATCGCCGCCGCTCTCTCGCGCGGTTTTGGACATTTCGATCTTCCCTCTGCGGCTTTGATCGGCGTGTGTCTCTTGCTGCTGCTCACCGGTGGGCTGCTCCTTTCGAATCGACTGGGGGAGAGGCTCACTCGGCTGGCCGCGCGCCTCCACTTTGCGCGCATCCACGAACGGCTGTGCAAGCTAATGAACGAGTTCGCGCATTATCGACGCTCGCCGGTCTTTCTGCTCGGGATCTTCACTCTGTCGCTCCTCGTGCAGTTTTTTCGGGTACTCACCCACGTGCTCGTTGCTCAGGCTCTGGCCATTCCCCTGAGCTGGCCCCTCGTTTTGGGACTTTATGTTCTCATTCCGGTCCTGGGAATTGCCATCGTGTTGCCCATTTCGTTCAACGGACTGGGACTGCGCGAACTCATCGCAACTCGTCTCTTGCCGGAAATTGGGATTGCCGCGCCGGAGGCCTTTGCTCTGCAGATCACGACCTATCTCGTGCAGGTGGCAGTGAGCAGCGTGGGTGGCATTTTCTTCGTTCTGCGCTTCCTGCGCGGAGGACAGCAAAGGCGAGCTCGGGAGCGACCGCATCCTGTGAGCGGGACAGAGAGACCACCCCAAGTTCCCGGGAGCGAGTGAATGAGAACTTGCCGTATGGAACCCCCGCAAGTCCGGGACGTACCAACGGTCCGCATGATCTCTACGCCAGGAGGGCGAGCTGTGCTAGAGTTTCGCCCCGGATGGCCAAAGGGAGCATTTTCCCAAGGAAGTGAGTCTTGCTGAACCGTGCTCTGAAGAGGCCCAATACCTACGTGGCCTTCGCCCTTTTTGCCTTGAGCTTCGGGGTCTACGCGGCGACGACTTCGAGGAGTATTTCCTTCTGGGACTGCGGCGAGTTCGTTGCCACCGCCTACGGGCTGGGGATTCCTCACCAGCCCGGAACCCCGCTCTACGTACTGGTGGCGCACATCTTCTCGCTTCTGCCGCTGGGACTGCCGATAGCGCTCAAAGTAAACTTGATGAGTGGCTTCTTCGCGGCGCTCGCAGTCGTGTTCACCTATTTGACTGCGGTACGTCTCCAAGAGGGTTGGGAGGAAGAGCTCGAAGATCCGAGTCCGCAGTGGCTGGTGCGGATGGGGGCGGCGATGGGCGCCATTTTCCTCGCCTTCTCCACCACTTTCTGGAACAACGCCATCGAGGCCGAAGTCTACAGCCTCGCCGCCTTCGTGTTGGCGCTCACCGGATACATGATGGTCCGCTGGTACGAGCAGCGGAAGGTCCTTGCATCCTCGACCTTCTTCTTGCTCGTGGTGTACGTGATGGGGCTATCTGTCGGATTCCATTTGGGTTCAGTGCTCGTCTATCCAGGCCTTTTCGTCGTCGCGCTTCTCTCGCGGGACAAGGCTCTCGATGACAAGGATCTCCTTCTGGTTTCCTTCACCATGGGGGTCTTCGTTCTCTCCACTATGGTGAAGAGCAACATCTTCTTCAGCATGCTCTACTTCATTTTGATTGGGCTTGCGTTGTGGCGCCTGCTCGTTCCCAATGGATCGGGCTTCGCCCTGGCAGGGATTGCCCTCTTCTTCCTGGGGCTCTCGGTCCACGTCTTCATGCTCATACGATCCACGCAATCACCATTCATCAATCAGAGTGTGCCGGACACCTTCGGCCGCTTGATGATGGTGATTCGCCGCGAACAGTACCCTCCGCGGGTACCCTGGCACCGTGAAGCGCCCATCCTGTGGCAGATTGGTCATTTTCTGGGGACAAGCGTGTGGGACGGTGATTCCGCCCTCGCCGGCCGCCGGGTGATCGGCTTCCTGCAGCAATTTACCTTCCTGCCCCGTCCGGGCTTCCTCGACACCTTCGTGCCGATTTCTCTCGGGCTCTACGGCATCCTCAATCAGTTCCGGGGAAACCGAAAGTTGGCCTGGAGCTTCTTGACGGTGTTTCTCATCAACTCGCTGGGCCTGATCATCATTTTGAACTTCACGGACCATGAAGTTCGCGACCGCGACTATTTTTACTTTGGCGCGTTTCAGTTCTGGGCACTCTTCATGGCTCTGGGAGCCGGCGGATTTCTGAGGTCGATCTGGTTGGGGATGCGCGAGAAATTTGCTTCGCCGCGCCTGCTCATGGCGGGAGGCGGTATATTGATCGTGATCGCTCTTCTGCCGGTGTTGGTACCTCACCATCCCAAGTACTTCGAGCACGACCGGAGTCAAGATTACATTCCACGTGATTACGGTTGGAACATGCTGACGAGCCTCCCCAAGAACAGCATTCTCTTCACTAATGGAGACAACGATACCTTCCCTCTGTGGTATCTGCAGGGAGTGGAGAAGTTTCGCACCGACGTGCGGGTGGTGAATCTGAGCCTCATCAACGTCCCGTGGTACATCAAGCAGCTCAGGGATGTGCCTCCGAAGTGCCCCATCTCCTGGACCGATGCCCAGATCGACGGCAAGGAACCCATCGAGCACAAGGGCGTACGCACCAAGCTCGAGGCGCAGATGCTTCCCGACAAGACGGTACTGTGGATCCGCGACATGGTGGTTTGGCATATCATCGAGCAGAACCGCTGGCGACGTCCCATCTATTTCGCGGTCACGATTCCGCCGGAGTACATCTCCGACTACAACCCCTACTTCAGCATGGAGGGGCTGGTCTATCGGCTGACGCGGACGCGGAGCAAAGACGGACGCTCCAAGATCGACGCGGACAAGATCATGGAGAACTTCACCAAGAACTACGATATGGCCGGAATCTGGAAGCCCTATTCTCCCGATTCCGAGGTTCAGCCCCGACTCGGCGAGAAGCTTCCCTTCGTGCGCGATGACTCCTTCTACAAGGACTTCAACACGGCCCATCTGGCCAGGAATTACCCGGCCGCTCTGTGTCGGGTGGCCTACGAGCGCATCACGGGGGGGGAGGAGGACAAGGGTATCCTGGCCCTCCGTTTGGCCTTCGAGTTGGATCCGACCTTCCCCTTCCTCGTAGACCTGATTCCAACCGCTTTCATTCAGTCCCATTACCCCGACGAGGCGGTGAAGATCGCGGAGTACTATCTCGACCACTTGCCGGATCCTCGCGCGATGGCTGTCGACATGGGGCGCAATCTCCTCTCCGCCGGATATCGGGACAAGGCGTCGGCATGGGCCGATACGCTTCTGAAGCGGTATCCCGACGAGAGAGCCTACGTGCGCATGAAAGTGCGCGTGCTCTGGGACGAGGGGAAACGATCCGCAGCCATCGATCTGCTCCAGTCTTTCGTTCAGCGTACGGGCGATTCCGAATCTCGGGTGGATCTAGAAGCGATGCGTAAGCACCTGAACGATGCACCTGCGGTTGAGAACGACAGCTCGGAAGTTGAGACTCCGAAGGAGAAGGAGTGAGTTTCGATCCGCTCTCCTACTGGGCCACGCCGCGGCGTGTCCTGGTCACCGGTTGCGCCGGTTTCTTGGGCAGCAGTCTGGTAGATACTCTGGTGGAACAGGGGCATCGCGTGGTGGGCGTCGATTCCTTCAGCGACTACTACGCCCCGGCGCTCAAACGCGAGAATCTCAACCAGGCGCTGCAGGCGAGCAACTTCCAATTGGTCGAAGGTGATCTCAACGAGTTGGACCTGGTGGAGCTCGTGCGCGAGAAAGAGGTCGTGTTTCATCTCGCGGCGCAGGCCGGAGTGCGCGCTTCCTGGGGGAGGGAGTTCGATCTCTATCTGAGGGCGAACGTGCGTGCGACGCAGCTCCTGCTCGAAGCTCTCATTTCCAGTCTACAGCAGGGGGCAGGCTTACGACGTCTAGTCTACTCGTCCTCCTCGTCCATATACGGAAATCAGGAGCACTACCCGGTCAAAGAGAACGCCGACAAGCACCCTTTCAGTCCCTACGGGGTCACCAAACTGGCCGCTGAGCACTTGTGCGAACTCTACGCGACCAACCATGGTCTTCCCTGTTCGTCACTACGTTATTTCACGGTTTACGGCCCGCGGCAACGTCCCGACATGGCCTTCCGGAAGTTCTTGCACGCGAGCGAGAAGGGCGAGCCATGGGTGATCTATGGCGACGGACAGCAGAGCCGTGATTTCACCTACGTGGAAGATGTGGTTCAAGCCAATCTGCTCGCCGGCGCGGAGGAGAGACCGTACGCCGCGTACAACATCGGAGGGGGGACCCGCCAAGATCTTCTGTCGGTTCTGAAGATCCTCGCGGAGAAGGTGCAAGAGCACGGGATTTCGGCTACGGTGAAAATCGAACACGCCGCGCCGGTTAAAGGGGACGTCCGCCACACCGGCGCGGACGGTGTCAGGGCGCGAGACCAACTGAAGTTTTCGCCCCGGATTCCCCTGGAAGAGGGGCTCGAACGTATGGTGGGCTGGTACGCCCAGAGGGTGCAGGCATGAGCCAATCTGGAGTCGAAGCAGGTATGGCCCAGACTCAGGGCAACGATATGATCCTCGAGGGGGCCCGTCGGGCGCTGGCAGGATCGGGCGAAGTCGATCTGACGATCCTCATCCCGGCCTATGACGAAGCGGAGAGCTTGCCTACGCTCATCGAGCAGGTGACAGCGGTCGTAGCCCCGATCACCTCCTCCTGGGAGATTCTGGTAGTGGACGACGGGAGTGAGGATGAGACGCTTGAGGTCCTGAGTGCAATGTCCAGCGACATCCCCCAGCTGCACCACGTCTCCTTTCGGCGCAACTACGGAAAGTCAGCCGCCCTCTCGGTGGGGTTCAAACGCTCGCGAGGGTCGATCGTGATCACCATGGATGCCGACCTGCAGGACGATCCGCAGGAAATTCCGCGCCTCTTGGCCGCATTGGCCGAGGGCTATGATCTCGTGAGCGGCTGGAAGCAAGATCGCAAGGATCCTTTCGTCAAGACCTCGACCTCGAAGCTCTTCAATTTCGTAACTTCGTTGGTGAGCGGACTCAAACTTCATGATTTCAACTGCGGCTTCAAGGCTTACCGCTGTCAGCTTACTCGCTCGCTCAAGGTATACGGCGAACTGCATCGCTACCTGCCGGTGATGGCCCACATCCAGGGTTTCCTCGTGGCAGAAGTCCCGGTCCGGCACCACGCGCGCAAACACGGAGTCACCAAGTTCGGGCGCGAACGTTTTCTCAATGGAGTCTTCGACCTACTCACCGTTCTCTTTCTGAGCCGCAGAAAGACCTCTCCTCTGCACTTTTTCGGTCGGGTCGGACTCCTGTTCTTTGCCGGCGGACTTCTCATCTGCGGGTACTTCTTGATCACCTGGATCTTGGGCGCGGGACTTCATTTGCGCCCCCTCATGCTCCTGGGGATCGCCTTCATTCTCGTCTCCATGCAGTTCTTCAGCTTGGGTCTTTTGGCTGAACTTCTGGTTTCCTCCCGCGACGAAAGCGAGAGCTATCAGATTCGCTCCGAGGGCTGAGACGTGATTTCGAATCCACCCCGCCTCGGAGTGGTCGTTCTGAATTGGAACGGTCTCGATCACCTGCGGGAACTGCTTCCTTCGCTCTACGCCTCCGAGTATCCCGAGTTCTTCGTGTTGGTGGTCGACAACGGATCCGGCGACGCGAGCGTGGAGTGGGTGCGGCGCGAATTTCCTGCGACCGAGCTTCTTGCCCTGGAAGAAAATCGTCGCTTCTCCGGAGGCAACAATGCGGGAGCAGCCCGCGCCCTGGAGCTTGGCGCAGAGGTAGTGCTTCTCTTGAACAACGATACGACAGTCGCTCCCGACTGCCTGCACTGGCTGGCGCGGGCCTTTCAAGAGGATGCCGAACTGGGAGTCGCCGGTCCGCGGATCTGTTACTATGACGAGCCCGAGCGCATCTGGTATGGAGGGGGGAGGATCGTGCGTCCTCTCGGATTCGTTTCCCACCGCGCCATTCGACGCGGAGTAAAAGAAGGCGTCGATCTCAAAGGAGAGACCGACTGGGTGAGCGGGTGCGCGTTGGCGGTTCGAAAGGAGGTCTGGACTTCGCTGGGTGGCCTCGATGAGGGCTACTACATCTACGCGGAGGACGTCGACTTCTGTCTCCGCGCCACCGATCTCGGGACGAAAATCCTCTACGAGCCGAGGGCGCTCGTTCTGCACAAGGTGAGTGCTTCGGTGGGGGGGGACAGCTCCGCGTTCAAGAGCTATCACAAGAGTCGGGCCGGGCTTCGCCTCTTCCGGCGCCACAATTCGGGATTGGCCCTTCTCTCGGCATACTGCGGGCTCGCGACTCATGACCTTGCTGCCATCGCGTGGTCTCTCCTTAGGGGCAAAGTTCGCGCGGCGGCGGCGATCGTGCGGGCCTGGATCGATGCGATGTCCGGGCACCGGAGTTTCCAAGTGGGAGACGCTCTACCGAAGGAATGAGTATGAGCAGACGCAAAGCCACGTTCGGAATCTGGCTCCTGGTCTTCCTCGTCTTGCTGTCGGCGAGTGCGGTCCTGCATCCCGAGCAATATGCGGGCAAGATCTACGCGAGCAGCGACGCGCGAGCGGTTCAAGCATTCAAGATCGTGGGGGATCGAATGCTGGCCCAGGGAGTTTATCCACTCTGGAATCCCTATGTGTTTCTGGGGATGCCCTCCTATGCGAGCCTTGCCTATACGCCGGGAGTCTATCCGCTGGAACGGCCGGTCGATGAACTCAAGCACTTGTTCCATCTGCCCCCAATGACCTGGCTCCTGCTGCATCTTCTCATATTGGGGTTGGGAACCTGCGGCTATCTTCGCTGGCGCGGACAGTCGTGGATGGCCTCGGTGTTCGCCGGTGCGGCGGTCATGGCATTTCCCAAACTGGTTGCCTGGTGCGTCTATGGACATGGCACCAAGGTGCTCAGCGTTGCCTGGTTGCCCTGGGTTCTGTGGATGCTCGAGGGAGTCTTGCGGCGAGGACAGGCCAAGTGGGCGGTTGCGCTGGCGGCGCTCTTGGGAGTGCTTCTTCTGCGCGCTCACGTTCAGTTGACCTACTACACGGCCATGGCCGGTTTCTTCTGGTTCTGCGCCTTTGGAATTCCTCTGTGGAAAGAGGAGGGGGGACACAGGCGGCTTGCAATTCGCAGCGCGTGGATTTTCGGTGCATGCGTGCTGGCACTTCTCTTGGCCACCGAGCTCTACCTCCCGGTACTGAGTTACCAAGCGTACAGTATCCGCGGCGCCGCGAGTACGGGCGCTGGAGTGAGTTTCGCCTACGCCACCAGTTGGAGTCTGGGAGCGAGCGGGATTCCCACCTTGTGGTGGCCCACTGCGGTCGGCTACGGAAAGATCTCGTACGTGGGGAGTATGCCGTTTACCGATTACCCCAACTATGTGGGACTGCCGGTTCTGATTTTGGCAATTCTGGCGCTGGTTCTCCGCCGTGATCGCTGGACTTGGATGCTCGCCGCGCTCGCCTTCTTCGCGACGCTCGTGGCGATGGGCAATCACGGATTTCTCTATCGTTTGCTCTACGAGACACTGCCCGCTTTCAAGAAGTTCCGCGTTCCGGTGATGATCCTGATTCTGCAGGAGTTTTCCCTGATTCTACTGGCGGCCGCGGGAATCGACGAACTCACCTCGCACCTCAAGAAGGAGAACCGACCGGCCTGGCTCACGGGCGCGGTTGCTCTGCCGCTCTTGGGTCTTGCCCTCGTGCTCTTGATCCTGGGCACCTTCGGCTTCGATTATCTGCGTGAACAGTCGATCAACCACTGGCTCTCGCTACGCGCCCGCGTTCCCGTCGCTGCCTTGGACGCCGCGGCAAAGCTGGCGCGAGCTGATGCGTTGAGGATCGGCGCCATTTTCCTGCTCTCCTTGGCGGGAGCGCTGGCGTTCATTCGGGGCAGGATCTCGCGCCCGGTCCTGGCTGGTTTGCTGGGGTTCCTGGTTTTCGTCGACCTCTACGGCGTGACTCGACCCATTGTGCACCCGGAACGCTACCTGAAAGATGTCGATCGCAACGAGCAGGGCCGTGCGGTCGTCGTTGATGCCCAGTCCATGATTCGCAAGCAGAGCTTCGTTCACTCCTACGTCGCGAGTAATGGCGCCCTCGACTTCATAAAGGAGCAGGGTTCCTTCCCCAGAGTATGGCCCCTGGGCCAGTATCAAATGGAGAACCTCTATGCGGCGCAGGGCATCGTGAGCCTGGCGGGCTACCACGCGGCCAAACTCAGGACTTACGAGGAGATCAGAACGCACCTGTATCCGCCGAAGGGACTACCCTCCCTGAAACTGGTCGATCTCTTGGCCGCAGATTGGGTCCACGTACCCAACGCTCTGCCGGAGCCAACGGTGCGGGGCTTGGCGCAGCAGGGACTCTCGCTGGTGCAGATGTACGAAGGAGATGGCGGGGTCGTGTATCACAACGAAAGTGCAGGGCCGCGAGCTTGGATCGTGGATCGGTTTCAACTGGAACAGACGGGTAGGAACACGAGCCGCGCCGAGCCTGATACCACGGTACTGGACCGCGTTCTCGCTCCCAACTTCGACCCGGCTACCGAGGTCATCCTCTCCCAGGTCCCCAGTCCGGCACCTGAGGCGGGTGGCAGCGGGGAAGTGAGGCGCCTCGAAGAGAATCCGCAGCGCATCGTGTTCGAGGCGAAATGTGACCGTCCATCCGTCGCGGTTTTTGCAGACGTCTACTATCCGGACTGGGAGGCGAGAATCGATGGGAAGCCAGCCACCGTACTCCGCGCCGATTACGCTCTCCGAGCGCTCGCGCTTCCGTCTGGTGATCATCGGGTCGAGTTTTTCTACCGCGATGGGGCCTTTCGCACTGGGCGCCTCTTGCACCGCATTGCCTTGGTCATCCTCATTCTGGCTGCACTCGCGTTGCTGGTTCGCGCGTTGAGATCTTCCTCTTCGCGTGGCCCGGTCAATTCCGCAGGCGAAGTGAAGGCGTGATGGCAGCGAAATGGGGTATACTCGGCGCATTGAGCGGTGAATTTCGATGATTGCCAGCCGCAGCGACCCCGACTAGGCTGGCACTGCAAAAGCACCTCTCAGTCCACGGTCACGCTGGTCCCTGAGTTCGTGAGGAGCGCTAGAAGCGAATGAAAGCTCTGATCGTGATTCCCACCTATAACGAGCGGCACAATATCGGGCGTATCATTCCGGAGATCTTGAAACAGGATCCGGGAATCGAGGTCCTGGTCGTGGATGACAGCAGTCCCGATGGCACCGGCGCGGTCGTCACGCAGATGATGGAGAGCGAATCGCGCATCCATCTCATCGAACGCGAAGGAAAGCAGGGCTTGGGCACGGCGTACTTGGCTGGCTTCAAGTGGGCACTGGCGG
Organism: Candidatus Krumholzibacteriota bacterium; assembly: GCA_963727455.1. Taxonomy (GTDB): domain Bacteria; phylum Krumholzibacteriota; class Krumholzibacteriia; order JAJRXK01; family JAJRXK01; genus JAOZPE01. The sequence goes on from CAVSGG010000005.1 coordinate 210,680, forward strand.
AGACGGACGCGGAGTACATCTTCGAGATGGATGCCGATTTTTCGCATGATCCCGCCGCGATTCCCAGCTTCCTGGAGACGATTCAGCACTGTGATCTGGTGATCGGGAGTCGTTATGTGAATGGAATCACGGTCATGAACTGGCCGCTCTCCCGGCTCTTCCTTTCGGTTTTCGCCAACTACTATGCAGCCGCGGTCACCGGCCTGCCGCTAAAGGATTGTACGGGTGGCTTCAAGTGCTTCCGGAGACGCACGCTGCAGAGCTTGCCCCTGAGTCGGGTTCACAGCGACGGATACGGCTTCCAGATCGAATTGAACTATCACGCGTGGAGACGTGGATTTCAAATTCGAGAGATCCCCATCGTCTTCACCGATCGCATCGTGGGAGAGAGCAAGATGTCCAGGCGAATCATCTGGGAGGCAGCTTGGGTCGTTTGGCGTCTGCGCTTCTTCTCCGCTTCCAGCGAATGAAGGCTACGAGAGTGCACGAGCCGTCCCTCGACCTCACGATCATACTCGTGAGTTATCATAGCGCCCATCCCCTCAGGGCCTTTTTCGAGAGCTATCGCCGCCATCCGGTTACGGCCTCCCACGAGATTTTGGTCGTGGACAACGCCCCAGGAGACGGTGTGGCTGACTGGATCGAAGAGGAGCATCCCGAAGTCAAGCTGATCTCTAACCCCAGGAACGTGGGCTACGCCCGTGGAGTGAATGCGGGAATCGAGCGCGCGGCCGGGCGTGCTATTCTGGTCATCAATCCGGACGTGGAGCTATCCGAGGGGGGAGTCGATCGAGCGCTGAACTACCTGAATGAGCATCCCGAGGCGGGGATCGTGGGGGCGCGGCTTCTCAATCGCGACGGTTCGCTGCAGAACAGCGCTCGTCGCTTTTACACCCTGCAGACGATTCTCTTGCGCCGGACGCCCCTGGGCCGTCTGAATCCCGACCATCCCGAACTCAAACGTCACCTCATGCTCGATGAGGACCTCGATCACCCCCGTCCCGTCGACTGGGTCATGGGGGCGTGGATGCTGGTGCGTCGCTCCGCCATCGAGGCGGTCGGGAAGATGGATGGCCGATTCTTCATGTACTTCGAGGATGTCGATTGGTGCTATCGAATGTGGGCCGGTGGATTCGAGGTGCACTATTTCCCCGACTCTAGCTTCGTCCATGCCTACGAACGCAGCAGCGGTGGTTTGAACAGAACGCTACTCTATCACTTGCGTTCCTTCGCCAGTTACTACGACAAGTGGGGAGCACTGGTCTACGTAGCGAAGCAACTGCGGCGCGGTTGGGAGAAGCTGAGTGCATTCGTCCTCGACCTCGTGTTCTTGAACCTGGCATTCCTTGCGTCCTATTTCGCTCGCTTGCTCCTGCAGCCGGCACTCCCCTTACCGCTGTACGCCTTTGCCGAGTATCTCCCTTTGCTTGCATTTACAAACGTAGTGGCCGCATTCACTTTACCCTTGGCGGGCCGCTACGTTTCGACACACAACGAACGTCCGCTCTCGCGCTGGATCGATAGCGGACGGCTCGCGCTCACGATTACTCTGCTCGTCATGGCCGGCACCTGGCTCGCTCATACTCGCACCTTCAGCCGTCTCGTCATCGTCTTTCTCTTCCCCCTATTGACGGTGGCTCTACAGCTCTCCCGAGTTCTCCTGAAACGACTTTTGGCTGGAGGTACTGCGGGGAGTGGATTCGACCGCGCCGCTGTCGTGGGCGACGTGGCTGAGGTGGAGCGCCTTCAGAGGGAGCTCTCCGCCCGAGACCACGAATCTCTCATCGTGGCGGGGCGGGTTCCACTGGCTGGGTCGGAGAGTGCAGCGGAAAGAGGCCTCCGCGTATTGGGCCCGGTGGAAAATCTCGAGACGATTGTCGAGACCTACCGGCTTGGCGAGGTTCTCGTCGCGGGGGGGACGGAGCAGAGAGAGCTGACGGTTGCGAAACTGAGGCAGATCGCGGCAGCTGGGGTCGCAGTCTACCTTCTACCACCATGGGCGGAGCTCCTGCGCGGGATGGATGGCCTGGTCCGTCGCCACGGGTGCTCCTGGCTGCAGATTCGTCCTCCCACCATGCTCGCAGAAGGCGCATGGGCCAAGGCGGCTCTCGACCGCTTGGGTGGAGCGCTGCTCTGTCTTTTGTCACTCCCCGGCTTCGTGTTATGCTCAGCGCTCGGGCGGCCTTTGGGCCTCGTCCGCTGGCGTGGCTCCCAGAGGCTCGGTCAGCGCCGCCGGGTCATTCACTGGCCCGAACTCGTGAGTGGCCGAAGTGGACGTGCCCTCTGGGGCCTGGTACAACTGCCCGTCTTTTGGCAGGTGCTCGCCGGACGGCTCAGTCTGGTGGGCCCGTTCGCGTTTTCTCCACTGCGGGAAAAGGAGCTTCGTCCGATCCACCTGTTACGGTTCGCCGTCAAGCCCGGTCTTGCGGGCCTCTGGCAACAAGAGTGCAACGAGACGACTCTCGAGTCCCTCGTATCCAGTGATCTCGATTATCTGGAGCAGTGGTCGCTGACGCTTGATTTGGATCTCCTGCTGTCGGCTCTGCCGGGAATCCTCTTTCGTCGTGACTTCTGGCACCGACTTCCCCGAAGTTCCTGAAGTGGATCCCATGAAAACCTGCATCTTCTGGACGTTCCTTCTTCTCTCCCTTCTATTTTGGTCTCCGCGCGCCTCGGCAGATCTGACCGAGGCGGGACCCTGGTCCACAACCTCCCAGCTGCGTGAGGTTCGGCGCATGACCCTCTTTGCGGGGAAGCTGATCGCGGCCACGCCTCAGGGGGGCCTACTCCTGATCGATCCCACTAGCGGAGCGATCAGCCGCTTCAACAGTGGCGACGGACTCAGTTCCGACGCGATCAGCGACCTGGCCGTCTCGCCGAGTGGCGAGCTGTGGCTGGCCACGGGAGGCGAGGGCATCTCTCCCGCCGGTCTCTGTAGCCTCGATGCCGGCTTCGGCGTGCGTACGGTGGCACAGAACCTCGCGTCGCTCGAAGTCACCGCGGTCGCCGCTGACGGCGATTTCGTCTACTACGGAACGCGCATGGACGGTGCTGGCCGTCTCAGCTCCGGAGTGCCCGAAGCGATTTACACCTCCGCGGGGGAAGGACTCGCAGACGACCGCGTGCTCTATGCGGCTGCCTATGGTGGCGAGGCATGGTTCGCCACCCAGGGGGGGCTGAGCCGCTTCAAGAACGGCGTCTTGCAGACCTTCAACGACGGACTGGAGTTCATGGTAGTGCGGGATCTGATTGCCGGATCGCAGGGAGCCTTCGCCGCGGACCGCACGGGGGTGAAGAGGTTCGATCCGGACAGCGGGAGCTGGGTGCAGTTCGGCAGCGGATTGAGCGATAGTCTGCGCGCCCTGAGCTTTGATGGAGAGGATCTGGTGGGCTTGGGGTATGCGGGGACGGCCTGGCGTCTTCCAGCGCAATCGAGTCAATGGCAGAGTCGCGCTTTGGACCTCACGGGGCGGGTCTTGCAAACGCTCGCACCGGACGGTCAGGGACATGTGTGGTACGGAGGGTACCAAGTGGACCTGCAACGCACCCTGCAGGGACCGCGGGCGTGCCTGCTCGAGCCCGATTCCGGTCGCGTTCTCACCGCCATCGGTCTTTTGGGCGTCAACGTACAGAACCTGGTGCCCGATGGCAAAGGTGGGGCTTGGGTGAGTTGCCTTGCGCCCTACAACGGACTCACGCATTGGCGCGCCGATGGTAGCTTCGTCCATTACGATTACGAACAATCGGTTGCCGGATTCGGTTGGTGTGCGAATCGGACCAAGTTCGGTCTGGCCCTCGATTCCAACTCCGACCTTTGGGTGAGTAACTTCCGGGATTGTCTCACGCGGCTACGTCCGGCGGCCGACGACGATCCCGCGAACGCGGAGTACCTCGACTTGCCGGTGGATGAGAGCCCGCTCCGCCTGCGGCGCATCCGCCAGATCGTGGAAGATCCGCAAGGCAGAATCTGGCTCCTCAGCGAAGGGGACCTAGCCGATGCCGGCCTGGGGATCGACATCATCGAGCATCCTAGCCGTCCGGAGGACCCCACCGCCTGGAGAGAACTTTCTCCTTCCAACAGTCAGCTCCTGGATGGATGGGTGACCAGCGTCACCTTCCAGGATCCGGGAATCGCGTGGATCTGCATCGACGGAGAGGGGGTTCAGCGCTGGGACTACGACGGCCTGGCCGATGATGGGGTCATGCGCAGCAGCCAATTCAATTCGAGTGCAGCCTGGGATCTCATTCCCTACGTCGGAGCTTCGAGCGCGGTCGCGTTCAGCCAACCGCGGCAGGTTGCGATCGCACAGAACGGACTCGTCTACATTGCCGCTGCGGACCTGGGTGTCCTGGAGTTGCGTTATACTCCATTCTTGGCGGATGACTCCGAACGGATCAAGTTCTTGCGAGTCTTCCGCGCCGGTCAGGCCGGACTCGGGTTGCTCAGTGGGAATGCGAGTGGATGCGTATTCGACCCCAGCGGACGCCTGTGGGTGACGACCTCGGCCGGTTTGAATCGACTGGATGTCGCCGCGAACCAGTTGAAGATCGACGCCTGGACGACCGTCGATGCGTTTACCACCTTCCAACTTCAACTCTCGGGGTATCGAGCCGAAGTGATCTCGCCAATGGCGGGAGCCGACTTGCAGAACATCGTCTACGATCCGGTCGAGCGAGCGATGGTGATGGGGAGCACCGTGGGTGCGAGCCGCGTGTCGACCAGCATCGGCATCGAAGCGCAACCGCCGGCGGATCAAATCTCTTTCGTCATCTATCCGAATCCCTACCCGGGACGAGAAGGGACACAGGAAGGGATTTTCCTCAGAGGGATCGAGGGATCAGGTGAGGTTCTAGTTCAGGTCTACGACCTCCAGGGCACATTGATCACCGAGGCCAATTTCACGAGCGAGGAGTTGTCGACGCGCGCGGTATGGGATGTGAAGGACCTGAAGTTCAGAAACGCCGCCAGCGGGCTCTATATTGTACGGGTGAGCCGCGCCGGAGGTACGGCTTCAGAAGTGCTCGCGGTGGAGAGATGAAGAGAAGAGTACTCGTAATCGGAGCCGGTTCGGCCGGCCGGATGATCGCTGAGGAGCTGAGCGAAAACGGAGAGGAGTACAACCGGGAGGTGGTCGCGTTCCTCGACGACGACCCCGCGTTGTTGGGCAAGGACATATTGGGACAGAGCGTCGTCGGCACGAGCGATGACGTGCAGCGTTTCGTTCGCGAACTCGCAATCGACGAAATCGTCATCGCCATTCCCTCCGGCCTGGGCTCGGTGGTGCGGCGCCTCATCTCTCTGGCGCAGAAAGCGCGCGTCCCGGTGAGAATCGTGCCCGGTGTCCGCGACATCATCGAGGGCACGGTGAGCTTCGAACAGGTGCGCGAGATCGCCCCCGAGGATTTGCTCGGGCGTGAAACCGTCACCCTCGAAAAGGGCCCGATCCGCCAGGTCGTGGAGGGGCGGGAAGTGCTCATCACCGGAGCCGGAGGGAGTATCGGCAGCGAGATCTGCCGTCAAATCGTCTCCTTTCATCCCTCACGTCTGTGGCTTCTTGGTCGCGGAGAAAACAGTCTCTTCGAAATCGAGGAGGAGCTGCGCGAAGGTCTGGGCTATCGGGACGGCCGCGTGGTGATTGCCGACGTCCGTGACATGGATCGCTTGAACTTCTTGGCCAAAGATCTAAAGCCCGAGGTCATCGTGCACGCCGCGGCACACAAGCACGTTCCCTTCATGGAGATCTATCCTGAGGAAGCGGTGATGGTCAATGTGGTGGGCACGGCCAATCTCCTGAGTTTCTGTGAACTCGTGGGTGCCTCGCGTTTCGTGATGCTTTCCACCGACAAAGCCGTGCATCCGCGCAGTGTGATGGGTTCGACCAAGCGAATCGCCGAGTTCCTCGTGCAGTGCGCTGCCAAGCGAAATCACGCCTGTTATATGGCGGTACGTTTCGGCAACGTTTTGGGCAGTCGCGGCAGCGTCGTTCCGATCTTCCAGCGTCAACTGCGGCGAGGGGGACCTCTGACCGTCACCGACAAGCGGGCCAGTCGTTTCTTCATGACCATCAAGGAAGCGGCGATGCTGGTAGTACAGGCCATGGCCGGTGGGCAGGGGGGAGAGATCTTCATTCTGGACATGGGCGAGGCGATCAAGATCTACGAGTTGGCGCGCAACGTCATTGCCTTGGCGGGATTGACCGAGGACGACGGAATCGAAATCGTGGAAACCGGCCTCCGTCCGGGTGAGAAACTCGAAGAGCTTTATCTGGCGACCACCGAGAGAACCGAACCTGGACCGCACTCGCAGATCCTCAGTGCCCGGCCCCAAATTCCGCGTGGATTCGAGGCGGATACCGTAGTCGAGGAGCTGCGATCCCTCGCGCACGCCGGAGACCGGGAAGGAATCCGTCGTTGTTTGGCGGCGTGGATTCCCGACCACGACAGTTCCTCCGACTAGAAAACGCTGTGATGCGGCAATCGGGATTCACAATCAGAACTAAAGACGAAGTGGATGCCGGGGAGTGGGAGGAGCTGCTCGCGAGCGATCCGCGTTCCCTGTTGTTCCAAGCCCCCGCTTGGTTGAAGCGCTTCGTGCGCAACCATCCCCGAAAGCAAGCGCGCTGGCTCGAATTGCGGGACGAGGGGGGAGAGCTCCTTTCCGGTATGCCCTACGCCCTTTCCTCACGTTGGGGATTGCGCGCCATCGCGAGTGGAATCGCCGGAACCTATGGAGGGCCGGTAAGCCGGCAGGGGAAGTGGGCGGCGGAGCGCGAGATTCTACGCTACTACCTGAGGCTAGGGGGGAAGCGCTGCGTCCTACGCGAAATGCTCTGGGGCCACGAGGCCCCCCCCGCCGGAGCCGGACAGGAACTTCATCCCATCGAAACCGCCGTCATCGATCTTTCCGATGGCTTCGAGGGATTCTGGGCGCACTCCCTCACCCACAACCGCCGCAACGAATGCAACCGCAGCGAGAGGCGGGGGCTCATCTCCCGCGAGAGTCGCGAGCTGGATCTTCTGCGGTCGTTTTACCCGCTCTATCAAAAGCGCAGCGAGCAGTGGGGGAAGATCCCGCACTCCCTGCGCTTTCTCGAGGAAGTGGTCGAGGAGGAAGAATCCTCGCTGCTCATCTCCTGCGAGTACGAAGGCCGAGTGGTGGGCATGCACGTCTGCTTCGATCTGGGTGCGGAGTTCCTTGCCTGGCTGGGAACCAGCGAGCGTCTTCGTGAGGTTTTTCCCGCCACCATGATGGTGAAAGCGGGAGTGCAAGCCGCCGCGGCTCGCGGATGCAAGCGCATGAACCTGGGCTCCAGCTTGGGGCTGCGTGGGGTGTCGGAGTTCAAAAAACTCGTGGGGGCCGAGAGCTCTCGGCGCTGGCTTCTGCATCAGCAGGCGGGCTGGCTGCAATGGGCGCGCAGGCGCTCTCGATGAACCCGGGGAAGGACCCCGGTCGCTTCGAGGCAACCCAGGAAGCAACGAGCCAGATAGCCATCGCCCTGGGACGGATACGCCTTACGGTGGGATAGGTTCTCCCTGTGCTCCTCTGGTCGGCCGGCGCGCTTGCTGCACAACGCGGTCACGCTGGCGAGCTTGATTCTCGTCGCAGCCGGCCTACCGCTCCTCGGCATAACTTCCTAGTTCCGCGGACTTCGTCAACGGAAGGGCTGGAATTGGCTGGGCCCGTTCCTTCTCCTCTGGCCGGTTCTTTCACCCTGCGCCTATCTGGTCAAGGACGTGACCTTGGTCAGTCGCTATCTGGAGATCCTCTTGCCCATTCTCCTGTTTGTTTCGTGCCGGGGCCTAGCCTCCATGCACTGGCAGTCTCTGGCCCGGGCGGCGGTCTCGGCCCAGCTCGTTCTCGCACTCTGTCTCAGCGCGCTGTGGGTCGCTCCCAGCGTGCGGGCCTACTCCAGCAGCGCGCAACGCACCCTGGGACGGATCGGCGATTGGCTGCGGAAGAACACGGAAGCCGACGCGCTGGTGGCGATCTACGATATCGGGCTCGTCGGGTATCGCAGCCAACGAACCATCCTCGATCGGGGTGGCCTGGTGCATCCGGGGATCAACCGTCTTCGGGACAAGGTGGACGATGAACTCATTCTGCGGCCGGGCCTCTTCCTGCGCTTCGCGAACCCCCAGTGGTTGGTGGACCGGAGGGACGCTCCCCGGGCCCTGGACGCTCAGACCCTCGGGGATTTCCGCTTGGAGGCCGTCCTCGATGGCGAAGTCTCCAAGCTGGGACTGACACGTCCCGAACCGGTTTCCTACACCCTCTATCGCCTCGTTCCTCGCCCCGACTGAGCGCCTCCCCCACGAGTTTTCCCCGCTTTTTTTGGCCGGCGTGAGATTTCGGTTTGACACCCGAATGTGCCGAGTTCAAGATGGCTCTCGATGAGGGGATAAAAGGGGATAGATAGGGAAATTCCCTATAACCTATGGAATAAAAACAAGATACAGGATAGCAGATAGCCCAAATGGACCCACGCACGCCGCAGCCCATTCCCAGTGCACGCTTCCACGGACGCTTCCGTCAGAAGATCGACGAGAAGGGGCGCGTCAGTCTGCCGGCTCTCTTCCGGCGGGCCATTCCCCGCGAGGGAAGCGAGGACAACGGGACCCTGATTCTCATCAAGGGGCCCGATGGCTATCTGCAGGCGTTCTCGGTGCAAGAATGGGAGGAACGCATCGAGCGCATCAACGCCGCGTCCCAGGCGAAGGGAGCCGAGGCTCGTTGGCGCCGTCGGGAACTCTTCAGCTCGGTGGTGCCACTGAGCTTGGATGACAAGGGGCGCTGCACCATCCCCCGGCAGTTGCTCGAAGAGGTCGGTATCGGCCAGGAATGTCTGATCCTAGGTGTGGATCGAGTCATCGAAATCTGGGACCCCCAGCGCTTCTTCGAATTGGAGGCGGCGCAGGAGCTGGATCTCAGTGATGTGGAGGACATCCTCTTCTAGTGGAGGAATACGAGACGATGAAATCACTCGACGGTAAGACGCGGATTTCTTCGGGGAATGTTCAGGCGCCCACGACCCGTGCGTGGGGAGGCTTCGTCATTCTGCCGCGCGACAACGGCGTGCTGCACGTTCGCCTCACCGGTCTGTTGAGTGCGGAGAGGATTCGGGATTTGAGAGTGAGCCTGAGTGCATGCCGTCGACGCGACGGGTCCACCACCTTCGTTCTGCTCGACGCCACCCATCTCGTTCAATTTTCACAAGAAGTCGCGCAGCAGTTGCTGCACGAAGAATACCGCTGGCGGAGTGAGGGGATCGTGACGCTCTGGCTCGGACTCTCGCTCTACATGGCCAACTTGCTCGTATTAGTCGGATCGGATCACAAGATCTCCCTGCTCTCGGACCTCGGGACGGCGCTGGTTGCGGTGGACTCGGTAGCGGGTCTTCCCGCCGCTGCCGCGCGTGCGAGGCTCCAGGCCTGGGACATCATGCGGCACTGACCTCCATGAACACCCACCATCAGCCGGTGATGCTCACGGAGGTGCTCGACTACCTTCTTCCCACGCCCGGCAAGGTGGTGGTGGATATGACTCTGGGCGGTGGCGGTTACAGCGCGGCTTGTCTGGAGGCAGGAGCCCACGTCATTGGGCTCGACATGGATCTGGAAGCGATCGCGGGCGCGTCGGAGCGCCTCTCCTCCCACGGCGATCGGTTCATCGTTCGACACGCTGCATTTTCGAACTTCGGTGCAGTGTTGGATGAGTTGGGGCTTTCACACGCGGACGGCATCTGCATGGATCTGGGACTCAGCAGCGATCAGCTCGAAGACGCCAGCCGGGGATTCAGCCACCAGGCGGAAGGTCCCTTCGATCTGCGCTTCGATTCTTCCCGTGGAACACCCGCCGCGCAGCATCTGCGCCACGCTCCGCTGTCTCAGATTCGAACTTGGTTAAGTGAGTACGGCGAAGTGCGGGTGGCAGGTCGCGTCGCGCGCGCGCTGCACGAACTGGCCAAGGAAGGAGATTCTCTTACCGCGGCCAGCGTCAGAGAACGGGTTCTGAGTGTCCTGCCTCGAGGCGCCAAGAAGGAAGCGGAGCTCGCGCGCGTCTTTCAGGCCTTCCGCATTTTGGTGAACGACGAAATGGGTCAGCTGGATGCCGCTCTGCAGGAGATTCCCGCCCGGCTGCGCTCCGGTGGACGTTTCGTGGCAGTTAGCTACCACAGTCTGGAAGACCGCAAAGTGAAGGCGATGCTGCGCCGCGAATCGCGAGGAGCGCAGGGATCCCGCCACCTGCCACCGGTCGAGCCGCGGGCCCGGCGACTCAAAGTGCTCACGCCGCGACCCGTGGGACCGAGCTCCGAGGAGATTCGTAGAAATCCCCGAGCCCGGTCCGCTCGCTTGCGTGCGGCGGAGGGTCTGTGATGGGTGCCCGCCGTCGTCCCCGTCCTCGCCGCCAGCGCTCTCGCGTTGCCTTGCGTTCCACTCTCATCCTGGTGGCGCTCTTGGGCACCTTGTTCATGGCGTGCTGGGGGGCGAATCGCGTCGAGCGCCTCGAGAGGAAGAGGACCGCGCTGCAACGGGAAATCGATTTTCAGGGGGACGAATATCGCCGTCTCCTCTCGGCATGGCTACGCGCGACAGATCGCGAGAGGATCGTGGGCAGGGCGAGTCGGGAACTCGCATTGATGGAGCCATCGCCCCAGGACCGTTCCATTCTGGTCCTGCCTTCGACGGATGAGAAGGACACGGTGGCCCATCCGTTTCTCGAGCATCTCGCGCGAAGCCTGGATCGCTACGGTCAAGTCGAGAGTGCGCTGGCCAAGGAGGGTCAATGAACCCTCGCTATTCCCGGGCCCGCTTCTTGACTTTTGCCTGCGTCATCGCTGCGGCTCTCGTGAGTCTCTTCGCGCGATTGGCCTGGGTGCAGATCATCGACCACGGTCAGGCGCATCGCCAACTCACCGAGATGAGCCAGAACGTGACCGAGCTTTTGCCGCGCAGAGGCAATATCCTGGATCGTCTGGGCTATCCACTCGCCGTTACCGAGGCCTGCTATGAAGTCGGTGTCAGTCGTCCCGAGTACTGGCGAGATGACGAGAAGGCCAAGCAGCTGGCCGGTCTCTTGGGCATGTCCTCCAGTGAAATCCAACACAAGCTTCGTGGGCGTCATACGCACACCTACCTGAGCCGCAACGTCGTTCTCTCGCCGGAGAAAGTCGATGCGCTGCGTTGCCAACCGTATCTGTCGGTGGACGAGCGCCTGAAGCGCAGCTACCCGATGGATGGAGTCGCCGCTCGGCTTCTCGGACGGGTGAACCGCAGCGGTCATGGTGATGCAGGCATCGAGAGACTGTGTGACACGGTACTCGCAGGCCATCCAGGGCGGGTGCTCAATCGCTACGACGCGGCGGCGGGCACCGCTCCCATCATGCGCCAAATTCTGGTGAAGCCGGTTCCGGGGCGTGACGTGATTCTCACCCTCGATCATCGAGTGCAGATGATTCTGGAGGAGGAACTCGAAGCGACGAAGGAAGAAGCTGGGGCAAGCTCGGTCATGGGCATCGTCATGGATCCGCGCGACGGGTCCGTGCTGGCCGCGGCCACCGCGCCCGGCATCGCAAGCCGCGAGAACAAGCCCTATCTCTCCAGCGAGTGGCGCGATCCGATCGTGCTCGATGCTTTTGAACCGGGGTCCTCTTTCAAACTATTCACCGCAGCTTCTCTCTTGCGTCATGCCCTGTGTGACACCTCGGAAGTGTTCGACGGAGAGGGCCATCCGAAGGAATACAGGAGCAGCGCGGACATGGGAGGATTCACCTTCCACGACGTGCATCCGGTCGGCCTGGTCAGCCTCCGAGTCGCCTTCATCGTCAGCTCGAACATCATCTTCGGAAAGGCCGCCTCGCTCTTACACCCGGATGAATTCGAGAATGATCTGCGTCGATTCGGTCTGGGAATGCCCACCGGGTGCGGTCTCTCCGGAGAGAGCTCGGGCATTTTAAAAAGCACCCCGGATTGGTCGGGGCGGACACAGGCCACCATGGCAATCGGGCAGGAGATCTCGGTCACTCTCTTGCAGATGGCGGCGGGATACAGTGCGCTGCTGACTGACGGCACTTTAAGAGTACCGCGATTCGTGGCGGCCTGGCGTGACGAGGAAGGTCAGGAGCATCCACTGCGCCCGCGTGTGGTTCGCGAAGACATCGTGCCACCGAAGGTCCCACCGATCCTGAGGGATCTGTGCCGCCAGGTGGTCCAGATGGACTACGGAAGCGGGCAGGGCGCTCGGGTCGAGGGACTGAGCGTGGGCGGGAAGACCGGTACGGCTCAGATCGCGCGCTCGGACGGGAAAGGTTATGAGCCCAACGCATACATGGCGGATTTCATTGGGGTCGTTCCTGCCGAAGCTCCTCAGCTCCTTGTTGCCATCGTTGTCCAGAGACCCAAAGTCGAGCGCCGCTGGGGTGGAGATACGGCGGCCGGTTGTTTCTCGCGCGTGGTGAGTAAGGTGCTTTCCGCCACGCGCCTTCTGGATTATCGCCGGCCATTGCTCGCAACGTCCGAGGAGGAAGAGTCGGGGAAGACGGTGGAAATGCCCGAGCTCTTCGGTCTCTCCCTCCAAAAGGTGCGAGAGTCCCTGGGCCGCACGGGGTGCAGACTCTTGAACGAGGCCCCTTCCGCCGATGCAAGGGTCGTGGGACAGATGCCACAGGCCGGGTCGCCAATTTTGCCCGGAGGAGTGGTGCGCGTGGCATGGACGCAAGGGGGTGGGGAATGAACCCGCGTTCCCTTCTCGGCGATCTCGGTGCACAACTGAAGCTCCGGCCGCTCACTACATCGTCCGACGTTTCGGTGAACGATGTCTGCAGTGATTCGAGAAGGGTGAAAGCCGGCTCGTGTTTCGTGGCGGTGAAAGGACACGCGGTGGACGGTCACGAATATGTGGCCGAGGCTCTGGCAAGCGGGGCCAGGGCGATCATCGTTCAGGAGGGTCACAAGCCGGTGAGTTTGGCCAACACCGATGCGGCTTTCTATGCAGTCGAGGACACGCGACATGCTCTCGGGGTTTTGGCGCGTGAATTCCACGGCAAACCCGACCTGAAGCTCCAGCTGGTGGCGGTGACCGGGACCAATGGCAAGACGACGGTGAGTCACCTCGTCCGGGACATCCTGGCGGAGTCCGGGCGCAGCTGCGGGTTGCTGGGGACCATTGAGTACGATACGGGAATTCAGCGGAGTGCGGCTTCACTGACCACTCCGGATCCGACAGAATTCTACCGGCTGCTGGACGAGATGTGTGAAGCCGGGCTCTCGAGCTGTGCTTTCGAAGCCAGTTCGCACGCATTGGATCAGGAGCGTATCGGCACCGCTGAAGTAGATGTCGCGGCATTCACCAATTTGAGCCGTGAACACCTCGACTACCATCCGGACCTTCAGAGCTATCTGGGCGCAAAACGACGGCTGCTCGATCGACTCGAGGGTAGCTCGCGCGAGAAGTCCGTCGGCTGTGCCGTGGTCTTCGTCGATGACGAGACTTTCGCCGCCGTTCCCTGGCCCAAGCGAACGCTCAGAGTGGGGCGTCGCGCGGGGAGCGACTTGCGCTTGCTCGATTCCACTCTTGACCGCGATGGGATTTCGTTCCAAGTCGAATTGCAACACGAGCAGGTCGAGTTTCACTCCCGGCTCCTGGGTGGGTTCAACGTGGACAACGCCCTCGTGGCTTTGGGATGTGGATCGGCTCTGGGGCTTTCGAAAGAAGAGTTGCAGGCGGGTCTGGCCGCGGCCCAACCAGTGCGAGGTCGGCTGCAAGCGGTCGAGCTCTCGGGTGGACCTTTGGTAGTGGTCGACTACGCGCACACGCCCGATGGTCTGAAGAAGGCACTCTCCGCCTGCCGCGAATTCAGCCGAGGGCGCATTCATGTCGTGTTCGGTTGTGGGGGTGACCGCGACAGAGGCAAGCGTCCTCTCATGGCAGCAACCGTGATGGATGGGGCGGACCAAATCTATCTTACGCTCGATAACCCGCGCACCGAAGATCCGCAGAGGATCTTCGCGGATGTCGAGAGTGGAATGCGACGCGCCTATGATGAGGGCAGGGCGCGCACCATCGAGGATCGGGGAGCTGCGATCGCAGCTGCTCTCGAGGCCGCCGACAGCGAAGATCTCATTCTTCTAGCCGGAAAGGGACATGAGAATTACCAGATCGTCGGCACCGAGAAGCAGCCCTGGGATGACGCGAGCGCGGCACGTGCTGCCTGGGACGTGGGGAGGAAGGCATGAGCTTCACTGCCTACGACATCCACGAGTGGCTCGACGAAGCGGAAGTAGCCCACCGTCTCCTACGCGCGGATGGAGCGGTGTGGACCTCCGAGAATAGTCTGGCCTCGCAGATTCTCCACGGCGCCGTCGTCGACAGCCGGCAGAGCCAAGCGGCAACCCTCTTCGTCGCAATGCAGGGGGAACGGCACCACGGCGCGGACTTTCTGGTGCAGAGTTTCGAGAGAGGCGCATCCGCGGCGCTGGTAGAAAACAAGATTCCCCACGCCGAAGGCTACGAGCAGCCGGTCTTTCTGGTGGAGGACATGCGCGCGGCTCTCTTTGCTCTCACTCGAGGCTGGCTTCACAAGCATCCGACCACGGTAGCCGGAATCACGGGATCCAACGGCAAGACGACTACCAAGGACATGACGAAAGCGGCGCTGAGCGACCGCGAGGTTGGAGTGAGCCCGGGAAATCTGAACAGCAGCATCGGACTTCCTCTGGCCGTGCTCTCGCAACCCGATCATCTGGATCTTCTGGTGCTGGAGATGGGTGCTTCGCGCAAGGGAGAGATCGCAGCTTTGAGCGAGTGCGTGAGGCCGCGCATCGGCTGTGTCACCAATGTGGGAGCGGCCCACCTGGAGAACTTCGGTGACCTGGAAGGCGTCCTGGTCGAGAAGTCAGCTCTCCTGGAGAACCTGCCGCCCCAGGGCCATGCGGTCTTACCCGGTGACGATGCAAGCTACCAGCGACTGCTTAAAGCTTGCAGAGCAGAAGAGAGAATCACTTTCGGTAAGAACAAGAAGTGCGATGTGAGGCTCCAGAGGTGCCAACAGACGGTCGAAGGTCTGCGCGTGAAAGTGCAGGGAGTCGAGACGGTTCTCCCACTCTTCGGCGAGGCCAATGGACTCAACGCCGCAGCTGCATGCGCGATCGCAAAGGTCGCGGGGGTCGAAATCGACGATGCGCTTCCCCGCATCGCCGAGGCCACCGTCTCTCCGCATCGGAGCCGTTTCGTGCGGCACGCCGGCTGCGTCATTTTGGACGATTGCTACAATGCAAATCCTTCCAGCATGGAGTCCGCGCTGAGAAGCCTCGCTCAGCTCCCTGTCCAGGGCCGCAAGATCGCCGTTCTCGGCAGCATGGCAGAGCTCGGGCCCGAGAGCACGAATCTGCATCGGCGCGTGGTAATGCGGGCCCGCGAGTTGGGGATAGATGAACTGGTGCCAGTGGGACGGCAGATGGTCTTTGCCACCGACGAGCAGGCTGATCCCGACCAAGACCTGAGCGAACTAGGTCACGAGATTGCGCGAGGACTGCGCGAAGGCGACGCGGTTTTGCTGAAAGCCAGCCGTAGTGTGGGTCTGGAAGTGGTTCTCGAGTCGCTATTGGAGGAATTGAGCGCGCGGGGGGGGGAGACTGATGTTCTACGAACTCGTCGAGATTCTCCGCGGCAGCTGGGGCGGATTCAACGTCTTCCGGTACATCACATTTCGTGCTGCCTACGCCACCGTTACTGCGCTTCTCATCTGCTTCGTGTTCGGAGGGTGGGCCATTGCGAAACTTCGTTCGCTCCAGATCGGGGAGACCATCAGGGAAGAGGGGCCGGAGGGACACCGTGTCAAAGCGGGCACGCCCACCATGGGGGGGCTGTTGATCCTGGCCGCCATCATCATTCCCATGTTGCTGTGGGGGAATCTCGGAAACCAACTGGTCAAAGTGGCGCTTCTCAGCACGGTCTTCATGGGGCTGCTCGGTTTTATCGACGACTATCTGAAAGTCGTCATGAAGAAGAGGAATGGGCTGTCGGGTCGCTGGAAAATCTTGGCCCAGGGAATCTTCGGACTGGTTCTGGCGCTTTGGATGGTGCGTACGCCCGAGTACGCCGGAATCGCGACCGAGAGCACTCTACCCTTCTTCAAGGGCGTCATGCTCAACTGGGGCTGGCTGTATGTGCCCCTGGTCGTGCTGGTCTTCTCTGGTACCACGAATGCGGTAAACCTGGCCGACGGTCTCGACGGCCTGGCCGTGGGCTTGGCGGCCCTGTGTTTCGCGGCTTTCGCAGTCCTGGCTTACGTGACCGGGAACAGTGTCATCAGCGGTTACTTGAACATCTTGTTTCTGAGGGATGCCGGTGAGCTCTCGGTCTTCGCGATGGCGGTCCTGGGAGCTTCGCTCGGTTTCCTGTGGTACAACGCGCACCCGGCGGAAGTCTTCATGGGCGATACCGGGGCCATGGCGCTGGGCGGCGCGCTGGCGAGCGTGGCTCTTTTGATCAAGCAAGAATTGCTACTCGTGGTCATTGGTGGAGTGTTCGTGGCAGAGGCGCTCTCGGTCGCCCTGCAGGTCTTGAGCTATCGCATGCGAAGCGGCAAGCGCGTCTTTCTCATGGCGCCCATTCACCACCACTTCGAAAAGCTCGGCTGGAGCGAATCGAAAGTCGTGATCCGTTTCTGGATCGTGGGTGCGCTCTTGGTGTTGCTTTCGGTCTCGACCCTGAAGCTAAGGTGATGATGAGAGTGATGTCTCGAGCAATGGAGATCCTGCCGCGCGACGGCTCTTGGCGCGATACCCGCGTCGGAGTCTTCGGTCTGGGCAGAAGCGGGGGTGCCGCCGCCGAACTCCTCTTGAATGAGGGGTGCCGAGTCACTCTGTTCGACGATCGCCAAGCCGACGAACTCAGCGAGGTGCTCGCGAAGCTGGGCAATCGCGTCAACGCGTTTCACACGGGGGCAGAAGCTGGTACTGAAGCCGCGGTACGCGAACTCGAGGTGCTGATCGTCAGTCCCGGCATTCCTGACAGCAATCCGGTGGTGCAGCAGGCGCTCCAGCAAGGCCTGCCCGTCTACAGTGAATTGGAGTTGGCGGCCCGTCGCGTCGAAGGTCCTCTCTTGGTGGTGACGGGAACCAACGGGAAGAGCACGACCGTCAGCCTTATCCATCATCTCCTGGGCTGCGCAGGAAAGTCTTCTCTCTTGGCGGGCAACATCGGAACTGCGCTGAGTGCTGTCGTGAACGATGCCGGGCCCGGGGTGTTCGTCGTAGTGGAGGCTTCTTCCTTCCAGCTCGAACACGTCGAGCAGCTTCACCCGGACGTGGCGGTGCTTTTGAATATCGCTCCGGATCATCTCAATCGGTATCCGGACATGGAATCCTACGCTGAAGCGAAGCGCCGGATGCTGCAGCGAATGGATGAAAACGACGCATTCGTATTTCCCCGGGGGGAGGTCTGGGCCGAAGCGTGGAGCGCGGTTTGCTCTTCTCGCAAGCTCCGCTTCCAGCCCGCGCCGATCGCCGCCGGGGAAGACGGGACCGGTCTCGCTCAGGACTGGCTCGTTCAACGCAGCGGGGGGCGAGAGGAGCGCATCCTCTCCGCCTCCGCGCTGCCTCTCTTGGGCCATCACAACCTACTCA
Source organism: Candidatus Krumholzibacteriota bacterium (assembly GCA_963727455.1). Taxonomy (GTDB): domain Bacteria; phylum Krumholzibacteriota; class Krumholzibacteriia; order JAJRXK01; family JAJRXK01; genus JAOZPE01. The sequence goes on from CAVSGG010000005.1 coordinate 228,305, forward strand.
ACGCCCTCGCCGCGCTCGCCGCGCTCCTTCCCTACCGAATCCCGGTCTCCTCCCTTGCGGAAGGTCTGAGCAGCTTCAAGGGACTTCCCCACCGCGTCGAACTCGTGGGCGAGATCGCGGGAGTTCGCTACGTGAACGACTCGAAAGCGACCAACGTACACGCGGCCTTGGCGGCACTCAGCGGTCTGACCGGCCCCTTCGTGATGCTCTTGGGAGGACAGGGTAAAGGCGAAGACTACAGTCCTCTCGCATCTGCGATGGGACAGGTGCGTACGGCGATCTGCTATGGCAAGGAGTCGGAGGCGATCGCGTCCGCGCTTCACGGTGCAGTCGAGCTCAAGAAGGTAGGGGGAATGCTCGAGGCCCTCCAGTTGGCGAAAGAGATCGCCAGTCGCGGCGATACCGTTCTGCTCTCCCCTGCCTGCACCAGCTACGACGAATTCTCCTCCTTCGTGGAGCGCGGGGAGGTCTTCACCGAGTGGGTCAAGAAGAAGGGAGGCCGGACGTGAAAAATGCCACCACGCTTCCCGATCGCAGGCTCGTCCTTCTGACTCTATTACTCGTCGGACTGGGAATGATCATGGTCTACGCTTCGAGCAGCTACCGCGCGAGCATGGCAGGAGTGACCGAATTCTCGTTCGCGGCACGTCAAACTTTGCGCGCGCTCATCGGACTCAGCGTGATGTTCCTGTTGGCGTGGATTCCCTACCGCGTCTCCTGCCGTTTTGCTCTGATCGCTCTGCCGGCAGCCGTGCTCATGCTATTGATCACAGTGGTGGGAACGAGTTTCACGCGGTCTTCCTACGGCATCACCCGATGGCTCCACATTTTCGGTGTCATCGTTCAGCCTGTCGAACTCGTGAAGTTGGGACTGGCGCTGGGACTTCCTTACTGGATCGACCGCCATCCGGAGGTCACGAGAGAGGGCAAGGCATTTCTGCGGATGGCGGCGGTGCCGGGCATCGTGATCCTGCTCTTGGCTCTGCAACCGAATTTCGGTTCGGCGATGGCTTTGTCCTTCTTGTGCCTATGCCTGTTTTGGTTGGGCGGAGTCAAGGCGCGCTGGATCTTCCTGTTGCTTCTCGCGGGAGCGGTGCTCTGCTGGCTGGCCTACGCCCATGTGGGAAAAGTGCACGAGCGTGTCGCGGCCTGGATGGACCTGCTGCTCCGCGGTGGTCACGACGGACGCTTCGGCTACCAGTCTTACCAGGCGCTGGTGGGCTTGGGAAGTGGCGGCTGGCGCGGGGTTGGACCGGGCATGAGCACCATGAAGTACCTCTTCCTGCCGGCCAGCCACACCGATTTCATCTTCGCCATTCTGGGCGAGGAACTGGGCTTCTTGGGCGCCGGGGGTCTCATCATCATTCTCTTTTTCTGGTTCGCGCGTGCCTTGAAGGTCGCGCGGAACGCCCCGGACGGCTTGGCCTATCTAGTGACTCTGAGCATCGGCGCGATGGTGCTCTGCTACGCCGTACTCAACCTCGCGGTCGTCGTGGGACTGATGCCGGTGACCGGTCTTCCCTTGCCTTTCCTGAGCTACGGAGGCAGCGCTCTCATCACCAATCTCGCGGGCGTCGGCGTGTTGCTGAGTGTGACTCGCCACCTGCGCCGCCGTCGCGCCCCCAACGATCGCTGGAGGAAGAGAGCATGAGTGCGCGCTTCCTCATCGCAGCAGGTGGGACCGGAGGGCACGTGCAGCCCGCTCTGGCCGTGGCCAGGGAACTGGTGAATCAGAGTCCCACTGCGCGCGTACATTTTGTCGGCGGACGCCGCGGAATCGAGAACCAGCTGGTTCCCGCAGCCGGATTTCCCCTCACACGTCTCCCTGCGGCGGGCTTGCGAGGACTGGGCATTGCCGGCGCCCTGCGCTTTGCCTTCAGTTTCGGGGCGGCCTTCCTCTCAGCCATACCCTTGATTCTTCGCCTGCGACCCGCTGCCGTGCTCGCGACGGGGGGCTACGCCAGCGCGGCTCCCTCGGTCGCGGCCGCTCTCATGGGCAGACCCCTCTGGCTGCAGGAGCAGAACTCGGTACCCGGTTCGACGAATCGCTTCCTGTCCCGCTTTGCCGAGCGCGCCTATGTGGCATTCGAGCAGGGAGCAAAGTACCTCTCGCGCGCGAAGCGCGTCGAGGTGCTCCCCAATCCGGTACGTGCGGAGATTTTGCGGGCACGAGGAGAGCATGCGAGTGCCGAAGACTACGAGAGCTTCGGATTGGATTCGACCGACAAACTGACTCTCCTCGTTTTCGGAGGAAGCCGTGGAGCCTCCCGCCTCAACGACGCGGTAGTGGGCGCATGGCTCGCGCGAGCGGGTCGAGGGGGCTGGCAAGCGATCGTGCAAACTGGACGAGAGGACTTGGCCCGAGTGCAAAACGAACTCGAAGGTCTGGGGCAGATCAGGCCCTTGGCCTACATCGAGGACATGGCCGCGGCATACCGCGTCGCGGATCTCGTGGTTTGCCGGGCTGGAGCGCTCACCCTTGCGGAGCTGGCGGCTGCCGGCAAGGCCGCGATCCTGGTGCCCTTCCCGTACGCGACCGATGACCACCAAAGCCACAATGCCGCCGCTTTCAGCCGGGTAAACGCGGCAAGAGTCGTGGCCGACGCGGACTTCGACGCATCGACGCTCAACGAACTACTCGACGAATTTCAAGAGAATCCAGCCGTGCTGGAGACGATGGGGGAGGCGGCGGCGATGATCGCCGCTGGCAAGAATGGCGCTGCTGAACTCGCCGCCGCCTTGATCTCTCGTGCACGGGAAGGGGGGGGCGCATGAGCTGGACGGATCGTGGTCTTTTCGTGCGTCCCGGTGAGCGATCCGCCGCGTTCCGGCTCACCCGACGGATTCACTTCGTAGCCATCGGCGGAGTTGGCATGAGCGGGATTGCCGAGGTGTTGCTCCACTTGGGATTCGAGGTTTCCGGTAGCGACGTGCGGGAGGGCCCCCAGACCCAACGCCTGCAGGACATGGGTGCTCGGGTCTGGCTGGGTCACGATGCCGCGCACGTAAACGAAGCGGACGTAGTGGTGTTTTCCTCCGCGGTGCCGCAGAGCAATCCCGAACTCGTGGAGGCTCGGCGTACGGGAATCCCCGTCATCCGGCGTGCCGAGATGTTGGCGGAGTTGATGCGTTTGAAGCACGGAGTCGCCATTGCCGGCTCGCACGGAAAGACCACGACGAGCAGTCTCATCGCGACGGTGCTTACCGAGGGAGGGCTCGATCCCACGGTGATCGTGGGGGGAAAGCTGTTGGCTTTGGGGGGCACGGCGATTCTGGGTGGAGGTGAATACCTGGTGGCGGAGGCTGACGAAAGCGACGGCACCTTCCTGCGCCTCGATCCCACCATCGCGGTCATCACCAATGTCGATCACGAACACATGGATCATTACGGAGACATGGAGGCAGTGCGCAAGGCCTTCGTGGACTTCATGGATCGCGTTCCCTTCTACGGAAAAGTCATCGCCTGCAAAGACGATCCGGAACTTGCGGCTTTGCTGCCGCGCATCCGCTGGACCCCCTTCACTTACGGAAGTAGTGAGGACTGTGATCTTCGCGTGGTGCGTCAAGAGGGTAACGAGGCCGGCATGCAGTTGAGATTCTGGCTGCACCAAAAAGAACTCGGCAGCTGTCAACTCCCGCTCTTCGGCGGGCACAATGCCATGAACGCCGCGGCCGCGGTCGCCACCGGGCTCGAGCTGGGTCTGGACTTCGAACAGATCTCCCGCGCTCTGGTGTGCTTCGGCGGAGTCGGCCGACGTTTGGAGCAGAAGGGGGAAGTAGGGGGAGTTCTGGTGGTGGACGACTACGGACACCATCCGACGGAGTTGGGCGTGACCATCCAGGCGCTCCGCGAGAGCTTCGACCGGCGATTGGTGGTCGTGTTCCAACCCCATCGTTACACCCGCACACGCGACCACCACGAGGCCTTCGCGCAAGTTCTCTCCGCGGCGGACGAGGTCGGCATCCTTCCGATCTACGAGGCGAGCGAGGAACCGATCGAGGGCGTCGATAGCGAACTCATCGCTTCCAGGCTGGAGAGGGAGGGTGCGCGTCCGGTGAAGCGTCTGCAGTCCCTAGACGACGCCGTGGAGTGGGCGAAGCAGACGGCGCGTCCCGGTGACCTCTGGCTCACGCAAGGCGCGGGGGACATTACGCACCTGGCGGACCTTCTCATGCGCGCTCTGGCCGAGAGAAACGAGGATGAGTCATGACGAAGATCCGCTACGTGGGAACTCAGGATCGCGGCCTGCCCGGCGCACCCTCGGCACGGAGCCGGCGTACGTCTCCTAGAGCGCGCCGACACAAGAAGTCCCATGTGCGGCGCAAGTTGTTCTTGGCCTTCAGCGCGGCCGCGCTCGGGGGGATGCTCACACTCGGCTGCTTCTTGCGGGTGCAGTCGGTCAAGATTCAAGGTCATCTCGCCGCGGACCGGGAGCATCTCCGGACCGTTCTCTCGCAGTGCTTCGGAGAGCGCATGTATTTGCTGCCGAAGGACGAACTGCGCAAGCAACTCCTCGAAGATCCTTGGATCCGTGAGGTGAATTTCATTCCGCTTCCCACTGGAACTCTCCGAGTCGCGGTGGAGGAAGCACGCCCCGTCTTCTCACTGGAGAATGGTGGGGCAATCTGCGCCGACGGTAGGTACTTGCCTCCGCGGCGCGGTATCGATGTGTCCGGTCTACCCCGACTGAGGGCCCCACGTCGGGAGGGGACGACCGTACTGAGCAAGGCCACGCGTGAGCTTGTGCGGAAGCTCTGCGTGTCCTTGAACCGGACGCCGTGGACCTGGCCTTTGGGCCTCTCGTCGGTGGAGGTGGGGGAGAACGGAAGCGTTCGACTCCTCACCGGCGATGGAGTCGAGGTTGTGCTGGGGTCTGAAGGCTGGGACCGGCGTTTGACGGTATTGACCGCTTCGCTGCCCATGCTGCAGCCCGGTCCAGGGGACCGATTGGATCTTCGCTTCGAGAGGCAAGTCGTCGTGACCAATGCGGGAACGGCGAGGCGCCACATGGGAGGTTGAAATGGACCAAGAACCTGTTCTCGCGGGTCTCGATTTGGGATCCACACGATTTCGTGCCGTGGTAGCCGAACCGGACGGGAATGGAGGAGTGGCCATCTTGGGCCACGCCTCCGTTCCCAGCCGAGGCTTTACCCGCAGTGAACTCGTGGATCTGCCCGCGGCCGCGCTCGCGCTGCGCGGACTGTTGGACACCGCCTGCGACATCGCCGGCGTCATTCCGCAGTCCATCGCGGTCGGCGTGGGAGGATCTCACCTGCGCAGTGTCTCCTCCAGCGGCTCGATTTCGTTGGACGAATCCGGGGGACACGTGCGCGGTGAACATCTCGAACGGGTACGCCGGCGCGTCCAGGCCATGGGAATTCCCTTCGATCGCGTGATACTCCACTGCCTCCCGGTGGAGTACACCCTGGACGGTCGGGGAGGGCTCCAGAATCCGGTGGGGATGATGGGCTCTCGTCTGCAGCTGGATGCTCACCTCATCACGGGGGAGCAGGCGGCAGTGCAGGCCATGGATCGCGTGGTCGAGATGGCGGGATATCGGGCGGATCCGCTGGTGTTCAACCCCTGCGCCACCGCCACCTATCTCATCTCCCAGGAAGAGCGCGAACAGGGCTGTCTGCTCATCGATATCGGGGGCGAGCTTACCCACTTTGCGCTGTACTGCCGGGGCAGATTGCGGCAGAGCGGGGTGGTGCCTCTGGGAGGAAATCATGTCACGAGAGACATTGCCTACGTTTTGGGTGTTGATCCCAAGGAGGCAGAGGTACTAAAAAGGACAGCGGCCAGCGCCCTGCGCTCGAAGGTCCTACCCCACGGAGGCACCCCCACCGCCTCAACCGTCGATTCGCCGAGTGCTATCCGAAGCAGGGTGGCAGCGGTTTGTGAGCCCCGCCAGCAGGAGATCTTGGAGCATGTAGCCTCCGGCCTGCAGTGGGGTGTGACGCGGCCGGCCCTGGCAGCGGGGATCGTTCTCACCGGTGGTGGGAGCAGAATTCCCGGAACAGTGGAGCTCGCCGAGCAAGTTTTCGCGCTGAGAGCGGATCAAAGGCGAGCTCCCGGTGACGATCTCTCCCAGGAGCCGGACTCCTGGGCGACAGCGCTCGGTCTGAGCCGGAGAGCTCTACAACACGAACACTCCCTTCCTCTAGCCCCCATCTCTAGTCCCGGGGGAGGGAGACTCTGGAGCAATTTCAAACGCATTCTCGACCGCATCGTGTGAGAGGGAACGCGTTTGTCCCCCACGACACGGTTTAAGCTGGAGGAATCCAATGATGATGTTCGAGTTCGAAGAGGAATACACGGATCAGGCTCAAATCCGAGTCGTGGGAGTTGGTGGAGCGGGAGGTAATGCCGTCAATGGAATGATGGCATCGGGTCTGCCTGGAGTGGAATTCGTCGCAATCAATACCGACGCGCAGGCTCTGCAGGAGAGCCAAGCCACGAACAAAGTGCAAATCGGAGCGAAGATCACCCGCGGTTTGGGATCGGGCGGGGATCCTCGCGTGGGCAGCAAAGCGGTGGAAGAAGACGAGAACACCGTCGCCGAGGTACTCACCGGCGCCGACATGGTGTTCGTCACCGCGGGGATGGGGGGAGGAACCGGTACCGGCGCGGCGCCGACGGTGGCGCGCATCGCTCGGGAACTGGGCGCGCTGGTGGTGGGCATCGTGACCATGCCCTTCACTTTCGAAGGGCGCCACCGCGGGCAGCAGGCTCACGAGGGATTCGAGGCGCTGAAGTCGCAGGTGGATACTCTGATTGCCATTCAGAACGACCGCCTGCTCAAGATCGTGCCCGCGAACACCCCACTCACCGACGCATTTCGGGTGGCGGACATGGTGCTCTACCACGCCACCAAGGGCATCAGTGACCTCATCACGGTGCCCGGTCTGGTGAATCTCGACTTTGCCGACGTACGCAGCATCATGACGGGAATGGGCGACGCGATCATGGGCGCCGGGGTGGCCAAGGGTGACACCCGCGCTGCGGACGCGGCGACCGCGGCCATCTCCAGCCCCCTGCTCGACGAGGTGGACATCCGTGGGGCAAAGGGAGTCCTGGTCAACATCACGGGCGCCAGTGACATGACTCTGCACGAGGTGAGCGAGGCCACCAGCATCATCCAGGACGGTGTGGGCAGCGAGGCGAACCTCATCTTCGGAGCCGTCATCGATCCCAATGCGGGCGAGGAGATGCGGGTTACGGTCATCGCGACCGGTTTCGGCGACCCGGCCCGTCAGCCTCAGCGCGCCGGCATCGACATGAACATGGTTCGACCCCTCACGCAGCCGGTACCTCTGCAGAAGGTGACGAGCCGCCAGAATCCGGCTGCTCCGGAGCCTCAACCCTTCGCACCTCCCCAGATGCCGGCGGCGCAACTCAATGTGGCGGGAATGCACGCGCAGACCCCTGCCCGGCCGATGGCGGAGAGCAGGCAGAGCAAACAACTCTCTCTGGAAGATGGTGCGAACGACTCGGTGGCGAACGAATCCACTCCGGCAGCGCGTCGCTCCATGTTCGAAGCCGAGAACACGCCGCCCCGTGCGCCCGCAGAGGAGCGCGAGGACGAGTCTCCGATGAAGGGACGTTCAGCCAGGACGAGCCGCGGTGCCGACCTGGATATCCCAACCTTCATACGCAAGACCATGGACTGATCGCCGCGCGGAGGGTCTCGATGTTTCGTTGGCTGTTTGGGGATACACCGCAACGTCATTACGAACAAGGAATGCGGCTCTACAACGGAGGCGACTACGAATCGTCCCTCGAGGCCTTCGATCTCGCGCTCGATGGGCTGGTAGACGATTCGCATCCCTACTTCGCCCTGGCGCGATTCTATCGGGCGGAGGCGCAGGCCAAGATCGGCGCTCGCTTGCTTCGCGACGGAAGGGATCTCGATGCCCTGCGCTACCTCGATGCGGCCTTGATCGAGCAACCGGGCTACCCTGATTTGCACTTCCGCAAGGCAGTGGCACACTACCGACAGGGAGATCCCAAGCAGGCCGAGGAATCGGCGCAAAGTTCGCTGAAGATCAATAGCGATCTTGCCGAGGCGAGAGTCTTGCTCTCGGTGATTCTGCGGGAGAGGGGAGAGGACGGGGCGGCGAATGCCGAGCTCGCAAGGGCCAGGGAGGCGGGGAAGCGGCGTCCGACCGCACTGACGCGCTTCCTCGAAGAAGGGCCGCAAGCCCCGGGTGCCAAGGAACTGTGGCAGCATCTCTTCGACGAAGAGAGCTTGAGGCGAAGAATCGACCGGGCGGAATCCCTCTATTTGGCGGGAGAGCTAAAGGCAAGCCGCCAAGCGATCGAGGCATTGCTACGGAGCTATCCGGACTATCCCGATCTGCGTTTCAAGCTGGCCTTGATTCTCTTCCGCGAGGGCGATTTAGCAGGCGCACTGGTTCACCTCGAACACGCGCTCACGGTTCATCCGGGATTCGCGGATGCTCTCGTGCTGTCCGCGGCGGTGCTTCTCCATCAGGGCGAAGTCGAACGAGCGCGGAAGCGTTACGTGCGAGCGCGCGAGGGCGCGGCTCTGCCTTCTCCTTTTGCCGATTACGGTCTTGCCCTGTGTCTCCACCTCGAAGGGGACGAAGAAGCCTGCGACAAACTCCTCCGTCCGCTGCTGAGTCAGGGCGAAGTTCCGGTCGAGGTGCTGAATCTCCTCGCATGTACGCGCGCTCTGGAGGGTCAGACGGAGCTCGCACGGGCCGCCTACGCGGACCTACTACGCGACCAGCCTGGACCCCAAGCCGTACTCGACGCAGTGGCGTTTCACCTGCGGTCGAGTTCAATCGATACGGCGGAGAGCTGTCTGAATCAGCTAGGGCAAGACCCCATGGACCCGGCGGTCACTCTGGCTCGAGCCGAAATTCAGGTGGAGAAGGAACGGTTCGGGGCTGCCGCCGCCCTGCTCGACGACTACGAGAACGAGGCCGGTCTGCAGCCCGCACTGGCCGTGCTTCGCGCGCAGATTCATCGCAGTCTGAAAGAGGAGTCCCGTGCGCTGCGCAAGCTGGAGGAAGTGTTGAAGCGGTGGCCTGAGAGCGCCGCGGCCCGAAGGGAGCGCGTGCGCATCTTGGCCGGGAGCGGACGTGTCGAGGAAGCGCTCGAAGAGCAGGAGCAGCTCAGGAATCTGCGGGCGGGTTCCCTCGCCGACGAGATCTGCCATCTTCAACTTCTGCGGCGCAAGGGCGAGGTCGCACAATGCGAGACCAGCGCGCGACGTCTCACGCAGCTCTATCCGCTCTCCCTCAGAGTGCGCAGCCAACAGCGCGAACGCTGGCTGGGCCCTCTTTCCGCGGTGGATCCGGCTCCTCTCGGCGAATTGGTCCAGGCATAACTAAATTGTAGCGAATCTCGACTCGAATGAGGCTTCCCCCAGCCTGGACGGAGGAATTTGCGCATGAAGAAGATCTTCATCTGCATGGTCCTAATCGCAGTTCTCATACCCGTATCCTCGGCAGCATCCGAACACCGATCGTCATTCGGAGCCGGTATCATCTTGGGGGAACCCACCGGAGTTTCCATGAAGCTCTGGACCGGTGGTTCGACGGCAGTGCAGGGCGCTGTGGCCTGGTCCTTCACCGAGCACACCAATCTGCATTTGCATGCCGACTACATCTGGCACCGCTGGAACGTCATCAAGGTGGAAAAGGGCTCCCTGCCGCTGTATTTCGGCGTGGGCGGGCGCCTGCGTCTCCGCGACGAGGTCGACGATACCCTGGGGGTGCGCTTCCCGGTAGGCCTGGCCTATGAGTTTGCCGACGCACCGTTCGATCTTTTCTTGGAGCTGGTCCCAGTTCTGGATCTGACCCCCAGCAGCGAATTCGATCTCAACGCCGCCCTCGGCGGACGATACTACTTTTGAACCCTCAACAAAGTCGTCGAAGGACTCTCCCCCTTTGAGCATGAGAGCATGAACCCAATACCGGACTTCGTAGCCGAGAAGCTCGCGCAGGAAACCTGGCTGGTTCCCGCGCCAAAGCGTCAGCCGAGCACGAAGGCGGCTCTGCTCGTGTGCTTCGCCAACACCTACGAAGTGGGAATGTCCAATCTGGGTTTCCAGTACATCTGGAGCGCGTGTCTGGACGGGATGGAGCTCGGGGTGGATCGCCTCTTTTTGGAGGTCGAGACCCCCGAGACTCCCCAGTCCTTCGAGACGCGCCGGCCTTTGGCCGAGCACCGTCTCAGCCTGTGGAGCATCTCCTTCGAGGAAGATTACTTCCATTTCGCGCGCATGCTGCGCGACGCGTCGCTTCCTTTGAGGGCAAGCGAACGCGGGGAGGATGACACCTTCGTCCTGGTTGGCGGCCCCGCCGTGACCGCCAACCCCGAGTCCCTGGCTCTTTTGTGCGATGCGATCGTCATAGGGGACGGAGAGCCTTTCATGGAGGAGGCAACTCCTCTGCTGGAGGAATTCGCGGAGGGGCGCATCTCGCGCCGCGAGTTCGAGGACGCGCTCTCTGAGATCCAGGGAGTCTACTTGCCCCAGCGAGTGAGCTCGCCGACCCTCCACGAGCGTTCCGTGAAGGATCAGCGCGCACCGGAGCTGATCGTCAAACGCACCGAGACCGCCGAGGTGGTGGACGACCTGATCAGCTCGCGGGTCATCACCCCCAGCAGTGTCTTTTCCAACGTGATGATGGCGGAGATGACGCGCGGCTGCGGATGGGGCTGCCGCTTCTGCCTGGCCGGCTATTGGTACCGGCCCGTGCGTTTTTCCAACGCGGACGCGCTACTGAAGCGATTGGAAGAGACGGATCTGAAATCTGGAACGGTCGGATTGGTGGGGGCCTGTCTCGTCGATCATCCCGAGCTGGATCGAGTCACCCAGAGTCTGGTGGACAGGAACATCAAGTACACCACCAGCAGTCTGCGCCTCGAACTTCTCGACGAGAAGCGGGTGGACGGCATCGTGCGTGGTGGCATGCGCACCATCACGATCGCGCCCGAGGCCGGCACGGAGCGCCTGCGGCGCGTCATCCGCAAAACCATGAGCCACGAGGACATTCTGAACAGCGGCCGCACCCTGGCCGCCAAGGGAGTCCAGAAACTCAAACTCTACTTCATGATGGGTCTGCCCACCGAGAGCGACGAGGATATGGAGGGAATCGTCACTTTGACCCAAGATCTCAAGCGCGTTTTCGCCGAGGTCGGGCACCACCCGCGACTTTCCTTGAGTGTGAGTCCGCTGGTTCCAAAGCCCTGGACTGCATTCCAGTGGAAGGCGATGATCAGCAAGGAAGTCCACGAGCGACGCGCGAAAATCCTTTTGCGGGCACTCGATCGGATCTCCGGTGTAAGAGTGACGGTGGGTACACCCAAGGAAACCTACCGGCAGAGCATTCTCTCGCTGGGGGACCGAAGGGTGTCCGAAGCTCTGATCCGCTGGGCGGAGGGAACTTCACCCACCTGGAAAAGAGCTCTGAAGGACGCGCACGTCGACGTGGAGTGGCTGCTCTACGCCGAGAAGCCCGACGAGTATCGTTTTCCCTGGGATTTCGTGAAGACCGCGGTCTCCCGGCGTTACCTGCTGAAGGAGTACCATCGCAGTTTCCGCGACGGGGAAGAACTGGGGGCGAAGGCCTGGGAGGAGCGGCAAACAGAACTGGCCGAACGCGAAACGGCCACACGTGCCAGCGCTTGACGCGCGGCGCCCGGTGCGCTCAATTCGAAGCTCTCGAACTCTCGCCAGCTGTACCTTCATCGAGGTGAAGCGATCACCATGAAGCACCCGAATTCTCCTAGGCTGTGGGCACTGGTCACGGCGTGCCTCATGCTTTCGGTTGCCGGCACCTGGGGCTCTTCCCGCGCGCAGGACATCCCGCCCGCGGATCCCAGCCATCCATGGCTCGCCAAGGGTGACAGTCTGGTGGCGGCCGGCAAGGGCGAGTTGGCGCGCGATTCCTATCGCGAGGTGCTGAAGGCCCACGGAGATGACGTGGAATTGTGGCTGCGTCTGGCGGCGGTGGAGACGGCTCTGGGGAACGTGACGCAGGGATTGGAAGCGGCCAAGAAGGCACGCAAGCTGGACCCCAAAGGGGCCGATCCCTATCTGATGCTGGCGCAGGCCCAGTTCACCAGCGGCGATGCCACGACCGCGCTCAAGACTCTGGAGACCGGAGTCAGCGAACACCAGGACGACATTCCACTTCTGGAGGCCTTGGTAACGGTCAAGATCGCGATGCAGAAGTGGGCCGACGCCGGGGGACTGCTGCGTCAGTTGATTCTTCTCGACGGTTCCAACCCGATGTACTTCATGGATCTCGGCCGCATCCAGCACCGGGTGGGCGAGATGGATCAAGCATATTCGAATTTGAAAAAGGCCTTGAGCCTGGGCGCCTCGCGTTCGGAGGCACTCGCTCTTTTGGGTCACGTGTGTCTGGGACTGGGACGTCTCGACGAGGCCAAGAGTGACCTGGAAGAGAGCCTCTCCATCGAACCCAGCGCGGAAGCCTGGTCGGGTCTCGCTGGCCTGCATTTCCTGCAGGGGGATCCCGCTGCTGCCGAAAAGGCATTCCACGAAGCTCTACGGCTCGATCCCAAGGATCCCGACTCCTGGTTCAATCTCGGCAATTCGCTGGTGGTGCAGGAGAAGATGGCGGAAGCCGAGGAGGCCTACCGCAAAGCGATCGAAGTCGATCCAGGGCCCTCGTCCGCATCGGCGCGCCTCAATCTCGGGGTCCTTCTGCTCACGCGAGGAAAGGTGGACGAGGCCAAGAAGACCTTGAGCGAGGCGGCGCGTCTCAATCCCAAGCTGCCGGGCCCTCATCTGCATCTCGCTCGCATCGCCGGAGCACGCTTTCATTACGATGAGGCCAGGAAGCACTATCTCGAATACCGCCAAGTCGTTCCCGACGATAAGGAGAAGAAGCGGATCGACGGTGTCCTGGCCGATCTCGATGCGAAGATCAAAGAGCGGAAGGCATCTCTGGCCAAGGGTGAGGTCCATCTGCTTCAGATCATGACGAAGGAGAAGTCCCAGGCGGAAGACGCTCGCTCGCGGGTTCAGGCGGGCGAGGATTTCTATGCGGTAGGCCAGTCACTGAGCAAGCTCGCCAAGATCACTGGGGTCGACATCGGCTATGTCGACCCAACCGCCCTCAACGCCGGTTTCCAGAAGGCCATAAAGACCTTGAAAGTGGGCGAGCTGAGCGCGGTTCTGCAAGGTCCCAACGGGTATTATCTGTTTCAACGCGTGGAGTGAAGCCCCGGAGCATTCCATGAGCGACAATCCATCGCCGCGCTTCCATCTGGACAGCCCCGTGCAGTACCTGAAAGGAGTTGGCCCGCGTCGCGCGCAACTGCTTGCGCGCCTGGGAATCGAGCGCGGCGAGGATTTCCTCTACCATCTTCCTCACGACTATCTCGAGCGGTCCTCTCTTGTCTCCCTGCGCGAGTTACGCGAAGGAGAACGGGCCACGGTGCGCGGCCAGCTCATCGATCTGCAGAGCCGGAGAATTCGCGGCGGCCGGACCCTGGTGAGCGCCGTACTCATGGAAAATGGACTTCAGCTACACCTCAGCTGGTTCAACGCCCCCTGGGTGGCCAAGCAGCTCCGGATTGGCGAGGAACTGGTGGTCTCGGGAAGGGTGGGCTCGTACCGGCGGCGATACCAGATGATCAATCCCTCTTTCGAAGATGCTGGCGAGGAGGGAGAACTTCTGTTGGGAGGACTTGTGCCGTGCTATCCCCTTACCGGGGGGATCTCGCAGACCACGATGCGCAAGCTCGTTCGCGGCGCCCTGGACTCCCTGCGCGGTGAAGTCGTCGATCCTCTACCTCCAGCCTGGCGCGGGGAAGAGTCCCTCCTCGATCTGCAGAGCGCCTTGGAAGCAGTGCATCGACCTTCTGATGCCACGCAGGCAACTGCAGGAAGAAGAAGGCTGGCCTTCGACGAGGCGCTGGCGCTGCAACTCTCGGTGGGCGTGCGACGGCGGCAATTGCTTCGACGTACCGCCGCGGTGCGCATCCAGGAACTGGGAGCTTTGTCCGGCGCGTATCTGGACCTTCTCGGCTTCACCCTCACCGGGGCTCAGAGGCGTGTGTTGAAAACCCTGAAGCAAGATTTGGCTCGCGAAATCGCAATGCACCGTCTTCTGCAGGGGGATGTCGGGAGTGGCAAGACTCTGGTCGCGGTCCTGGCCATGATCTGGATGGCTGAGAACGGAGCTCAGGCTGCGTTCATGGCACCGACCGAGATCCTGGCTCGGCAGCATGCGACGCGCAACCTGCCTCGCTTGGAGAAAATCGGAATTCATGGCGCGGTCCTGACGGGTAGCACGCCCACGGCCCGCCGGCGTGAGATCCTGCGCGAGCTGAAGTCTGGGCGGATCCAAGTCATCTTCGGAACCCATGCGCTGATCCAAGACGAGGTGGAGTTCCGTCGTTTGGGCCTGATCGTAGTGGACGAGCAACACCGCTTCGGGGTTCTGCAGAGGGCGGCGCTCTCCGGGCAAGGAGCGCATCTGCTGGTGATGTCGGCCACGCCGATTCCACGCAGTCTAGCCCTGACCGTCTTTGCCGATCTCGACCTTTCGATCCTGGATGAAAAGCCCAAAGGACGCCATCCCGTGGTCACGCGCGTGCTGAGGGAGGCGGCGTTGCGAAAGGTCTACGAGCATCTGAAGAAACGCGTGGCGAAGGGCGAGCGCGCCTACCTGGTGTTTCCTCTGGTGGAGGAAACGGAAGGAAACGATTTGGCCAGCGCGAGCGCCGCGTACGAGGAACTCAGCGCGGGACCACTTCGGGGGCTGCGGCTGGGACTCTTGCACGGAAGGATGGCGGCGCGCGAGAAGGAACGTATCCGCAAGGCCTTTTCCAGCGGCGAGCTGGACGTCCTCGTGGCGACCACTGTCGTGGAGGTAGGAGTCGACGTTCCCGAAGCAACGCTCATGGTCATTCATCATGCCGAGCGTTTCGGACTCGCCCAACTCCATCAACTTCGTGGGCGCGTGGGGCGAGGGGAGAGAGAATCCTGGTGCGTGCTGGTGGCCAGCCCGGAGATCGGAGAGGCGGGAAGCCGTCGACTGAAACTCCTGGCAAGCTGCGATGATGGTTTCGAATTAGCGGAAGCCGATCTGCGCGAGCGTGGCATGGGAGACCTGAGCGGCTTGCGACAACACGGACTGGCGCCGTTCCGTGTGCTGAATCCCCTTCGTGATGGAGCCCTGGTGGAGTCGGCGCGTGCCCGGGCCGAAGCCGTGCTCTCGACCGACCCTCAACTCACTCTTCCCATCCACCGTTCCCTGAGCCAGTGGCTGGATCACCTGGGCTCACGCAATCCCTTCTGGAGCGCCACCGGCTGAATTGACGCCCGATGGTCCGAACCTTGCTGTCACAGGCCACCACAAGGAACCACAAGCCCTGCGAGAGGCCGCGGCGGCCGACGACGGGGCTGTCTTTAGATGCGTGGAGAGGCCATGATCGTCCAGTGTGCAGAATGCAAGACTTCCTACCGGCTCCAGGCCGAACTCGTTCCCCCGCGACGGATCAAGACGCGATGCAATCGCTGTGGACACGTCTTTGCCATCGTTGGACCAGAAGCAGACAGCCGAGGGTCCTCCTCCGCGGGTCAGTCCACCAGTGGCGGCACCCGGCAGGCGCCGTACGAACCCAGCCGCTACGGCGAGGTCGATCTGAGTGCGGCATCCTCGCGAGTGTCCACGGGACCGGCTTCCAAACCCTTCGTGCCACCGATTGCTCCCCCCATCTCCTCGCAGGAGCCCGCGGCGCCGGCACCGGCTAGGGCGGCAGCGCCGTCTCCGAAGCTCCCGAACGAGACGGTACCGCCTTCCGGCGGGCCGGATAGCGAGCTCAAGATCGAGCGCTCGGAGGGCTTTCCTGGTTCTGCCCCGATGACTCAGAGCGCGGCGGCCAGGCATGCTCCGGCCGCGCCGTCCCTGGATCAGGCCAGAGCCTCCAGTGTCGCGCTCGAGACTCCTCCGGCGAGTTCTCCCTCTTCCTTCCGGGAATTGGATCTGGACGAGAGCGCTCTCGCCAGCCCGCCCGAGCAGGAAGCTGCGACGATAAGTCCCGAGGAGCAGCGCAAGCAGGACAAGTCGCGTCGTCTCGCGCGGGCGCTCGTCAGTGACATCCTCGTGTACAACCGCGCCAAGCGGGATGCGGCTCTGGCCTCGGGCAAGCTGGTACAGGAGCTCGGACCCGAGATCAAGAAGTCGTGGGAGGTTTACAAGGAGCGCGTGACGCCCGAGGTCGCGAATTCGACCAATCACTTTCGCGAGGCTCTCAACGATATCCTCGCGGATGGCCAACCGATCTTCTAATGGGTTAGAGCATTACAAAGAAAATCTGAAGTGTTTTCTAAAGACCCCGGTGCCCCACGCCGGGGTTCTTCTTATCCCCGAACACGGGTCGGAAGGCCGCGCTCGAGGAAAAGAGAAAGCGTTGCCGGGAAGGGGAGAGGATGGAAGTGGAGCTCAGTCGCTCTCGTCCCACTTCTTGTCGCTGATCTCTTGCAGGATACCGTCGATCTGCCCGCGGATGCGCATGTTCTGGTCGGGTTCGAAGAGGGCCTTCTTCACCCGCCCGTACTTGTCTTTTTTCACGAAGCGCAGGGACTGGAGCGAACTCATGGGGACCAGGATATCCTTGCAGACCTGGACCTCCACGTCTCGGCCCTCGACCGTCTGCGGAGGATTGTTGTCTGGGTGCATTCCCAGACCCCAGCCGTGCACCACCATGGAGCAGATCAGAGCGCGGAAGGTATTTTGCCCCTGTGTGGTATCCAGATCGATGCTGCCCTGCACCTTTTGGATGACCCCGTCCACCACGTAGCTCAGCTTCCGCGCTACCGCCGGTGAGATCTTCATGTTCAACAGCCGACCGAACATCTCGGCCAGGATCTTGTCCGTACTGCTTATTTTCTCCACCGGGAGCCTCCACGGGGCCTCACGAGTCGGAATCTTGGGGTCCTCCCGCCTCGGGGACGGGGCAGACCATGGGAGTCGAAAACCACGATGCAAGGGCGGTGCCCGAAGGCGGAAAGGGCTACAGGCGGCTTTGGCGCGCCGGACCGGGTTGAAATGAGGAATTCGAGAGAGGGAGCGTCGGACCCTTCGGGGGTCCGTCGTTCCTTTTGGAGGGGGGCCGAGGATCAGGACGGAGCCTGCCTGCCGAGGATGGCATGGAGATTGCCCTGATTCTCAGCGCGCGAAGTCGATCGCTCATCGCCGTGCGTTTGGCGAGAAGCATTCCCGATCCCAGCGAGACACCATGGTCGTCTATAACTACAGCGGCAAGGAAATCAACGCGAAGATCGTCTACTACGGCCCTGCACTCAGCGGGAAGACCACCAATCTGGAGTGGATCTATTCGAAAATTCCGCTGGAGTATTCGGGCAAGATGATTTCCCTGAGGACCCAAACCGACCGCACGATTTTCTTCGATTTTCTTCCTCTGGAACTGGGTCTGATCGACGGTTTCAAGACTCGCTTCATGCTCTACACAGTACCCGGCCAGGTCTACTACAACGCCACGCGGAAGATGGTGCTCAAAGGAGCCGATGGGGTGGTTTTCGTGGCGGACAGTGAAGAAGGACGGATGCAGGACAACCTGGAGAGTCTGCAGAACCTCAAGGACAACTTGGCAGAAATCGGTTTGGATCCGGCGACGATCCCGATCGTGCTGCAATGGAACAAGAGGGACCTGCCTTCGACGATCGAGACCGAGCAACTCGAACGTCAGCTGAATCCGGAAGGCCATCCGTCGTTCTCCGCTTGCGCACTGACGGGCGAGGGGGTTTACGAATCTCTTCACCAGATCAGCCGCATGATCTACCGCAATCTGGCCACCGAGGAAGGCACGGTTCCCCAGGAGAGCCAAAACCTGCAGAGCAGCGCCTCGCTCTTTGGAGAAGACATCGAGGCTCGACTGCGAGATGTCGATCATCCGGATCCGACCTTGAAGGACTCGGTAAGGCTTCAGGGCCCCTCCACGGTCAAGAACTCCGGTTCGAAGGGATCGAGTGTGCTGAGTTCGATCCTGGGGAGTCTCCAGCGGCACACTCGAGGCGCCAACGAGCGACCGGAAGAGACTCAAGCTCCCCGGGTAACGCCCGGCTCATCGGGGGAAGGGGGAGCCCCTAGGGAAACGCAGAACGCGGATGCTCCGTGGCAGGGTACTCCGCGCTCGGAGCAGAGACAGAAGGACGCTGAGACGGTGACGGTGGGAACGCGGACGATGGCAGTTGCAGGCGAGGAGGACCCACGGGCCGACTCACACACAGGATTCGAAACGAAAGGTCCACAGACCATGTCCCAGACGCCCACTCCCTCCGGCGATCCGCTGGGCGAACGGCAAGCCAGTTCCGATTCGATCCAGGACGAACCCACTCGTCCCATCGCGAGTTCGCAGCCCGAGCAGCCCCCCAAAGCCCCTCTCGTGGACGAAACGGTTGCCGACCTCGTCGACACGCTCTTCTCACCCAAGGAGAGTGCCCCGAGTGGGGATTCCGCCCAAAACGATGAACTCGCCTACGAATCGGGCTTTGGGCGCATGGTTGATTTGGGGCCGGATTCCCAAGCGGGCAAACGTCCTCCCAAGGACGACGACTTCGAACTTCCCGAGGATTTGCTGGAATCGGGCGCCTTCACCGCCGTGCCCGCGAAAAAGGAAGAGGAAGAAGAGGAGTCGCTCGAGCTCATCACTGATCCCCGTAAGAAGCCCATGGATTCCGGTTCGGGACCGGGCATACCGCTGAGTGCGGATTACCAGACAGGGGCCTTCAAGCCGCTTTCGGGGAGCGCCCGTACCATTGAAGTTCCGATCACTCTCGATGCGGAACTTCTGGACGAGGGCCAGTCGGTTCGGATCGTTCTCAACTTGAAGCTGCAGCGCTGAGACGACGCCTATCTCGCTCACGCCTCGTCTTCGATCGAGCCGGACGCAAGCTGCGCCCGGCTCGTTTTCCCATTGGATCTCGCGACAGGATTGACAGCGGAGGCGGCCAGCTCTAGCCTGCGCTAGGAGTAACCCAGCTTCCCCTTTTGAGGTCGTGGTCGTTTGTCTGAAGCTCCCCTACGCATGAAGGTCGAGATCCAGGATCCGGTGACACGGGCCCGTCTGCTCGAGAACGAAGGACGTCTCGAGGAAGCTCTGGAGGTCCTGGCGGCGCTTCCGGAGGGTCCACGCTCCTCGGCAGATGCGTGCTATCGCATGGCCCACATATATCTGCAGCAAGGAAAGCTGGAGCAGGCGGAGTCCTGGCTGCGCCAGACTCTCAACTTGCGCTTCGAGGACGCGCGAGCTCATACCAATTTGGGCGTGGTTTTGGATCTCCGTGGTCACCATCAGGATGCGATCCGGGCCTTTCGTCGGGCCATCCAGCTCGCACCCGACGAGCCCGCAGCCTATCTCAACCTGGGTGCGATTTACGGAGAGCTGGGACGCCACGAAGATGCCGTACGCTGCCTGGAACGCTGTCTCGAATTGGCTCCCTCCTACGATGCGATCTTCAACCTCGCATTGGTACGTTTGCGACAGGGTGAATTGGCCCCGGCGGAGAGTCTATTGGAGCGTGCACTCCACGAAAGTGGCGATCATCCCCTGGCTCACTACTACCTGGGTCTATGCCGTTCACGGCGCGGGCTGCTAAGAGAAGCCGCCGAGGCTTTCGAGGCGGCCCTGGCGTGCAACGAAGATCTCGTGCGCGCACGTTATCATCTGGGGAAAGTTCATCGTCGCCGGGGCCGCACGCACGATGCAGTGCGGGAACTCAAGAAAGTGGCGCATGCCCTCCCTGACGATGCACAGGTCATGCGCGAACTCGGCTTCGCGTACGATGCACTCTCCATGAAGTCGGAGTCGCTGCAGTGTTTTCGTCGCGCACGCATGCTCGACGCGGCGGACAGTTGAATGTCCGCCAGCCAGGACCTTCGGTGAACCCACAGAGCAGCAAGTCGCCCCCCTCGGCTCGTGAGGCGCTCCTCGGCGCGCGTGCGCGGGGGCAGTGCGCGCTCGTTCCCTACTTGACCCTGGGTTACCCTTCGCTCGATGCGAGCCTGGAGCTACTGGAGGGAATCGAGCAGTTGGGGGTGGACGTGGTGGAGTTGGGCGTTCCCTTCAGCGACCCCGTGGCCGATGGGCCCACCATCCAGCACACCATCGATCGCGCGCTGTCGCAGGGGGTGACCCTGCGGCAGATTTTGGAAACGCTGAAGTCCTCAACTCATGATACCCCAAGGGTTCTCTTCAGTTACTTCAATCCTCTTCTGAGTTATGGCCTGTCCTCCCTGGCGCCTGCCCTCGTCTCGCGTGGAGTGGGAGCGACCCTCATCACGGATCTGGTGGTCGAGGAGGCGGACGAGTTCCGCGGTTTGGCCCACGCAGGCGGACTCGAGCTCTGCTTTCTGGTGGCCTCGACCTCCGACGGTGAGAGGCTGAGGCGGGCCGCCGAGGCCAGTACGGGATTCGTCTATTGCGTGGCGACTATGGGTGTCACGGGGTCGAGGACCAGTTTGGATGATCGCGCCCGTGAGACGGTGCAGCGTCTGCGAGAGCAGAGTGAAGCACCCGTGGCAGTGGGATTCGGGATCTCCTCGGTGGAGGACGTGCAGCGAGTGAGAGAATTCGCCGATGGTGCCGTGGTGGGAAGTGCCTTCCTGCGCGCTCTGGGCCAGGAGACTTCGCCGCGGAGCGTTCGTCAGAGAGGGATCGAATACTTGGGTCCTTTGCTGGAGGCGGCCCGTGCCTGATCTCGTCAATCTGCCCTTGCTTCTGCTCGCACTGATTCAGGGCGCCACGGAGTTCCTTCCCGTGAGCAGCAGCGGTCATCTCGCTCTGGTTCAACTCCTCCCCTCGATTCATGCCGGAGGGGTTTTCGAAGACGTGATGTTGCACCTGGGGACTTTGGGCGCGGTGGTGGTGTTCTATCGCGAGGACCTGAAGGCTCTGCTGCAGGGTCTATTCGTGCGCAGTGCTGCCGGGCGCGAGTCACGGCGTTACCTCGGCCTCATCCTCTGGGGCAGCGTACCGGCCGGGATCGTGGGCGTGTTGTTCGCGGATCGGGTGGAGAGCGCGTTTGGCCATGTAGGCTTCGTTCTGATTGCGTTAGCGGTAACGGGTCTTCTCCTGAAACTGAGCGATCGGATTCCGCGGCGGGGATTGCCCCTGAATGCGCGCATCGCCTTCCTGGTGGGATGTGCTCAGGCTTTGGCGATTCTCCCCGGTTTCTCGCGCAGCGGGTGGACGATCGTGGCCGGCCTGTACTTGGGATTGGCTCCCAAGGAGAGCGCCCGCTTCAGTTTTTTGCTTTCTGTCCCCGCCATCCTGGGGGCGACCCTTCTTCAGCTCCTGGCCTACCAGGGCGTCCACAGCCCTTGGGCTTCCCTGGTTCCCGCGATGTTCGTGGCGTTCGTGGTGGGGTTGCTCTGCCTGAGCTGGCTCGTGCGGCTTGTGCAGTCCATGGCATTGGGGCGTTTCGCTTACTACCTGTGGGCCCTGTGCCTCGGCGTTGCGCTCGTGCTGATGCTTGCTTAGGAATCAACAGATGAGTTCACTGCGTGTGGAAGAAGCCCGTCGCCTTCTCTGGGATACCCTGCAAAAGGGACCCACGCTGCGCCTTCCTCTCGCCGAGTGCCTGGGGCGCGTGCTTGCGGAGGACCTCACGAGCGATCTGGATTTCCCGCCCTTCGACCGCGTCACCATGGACGGTTATGCCGTGCGAGCGGAGGATCTGTGCTCCGCCACCCGCGACGAGCCGCTGAGCCTCGAAGTATGCGGCAGCGCCCTCGCGGGTGTGCCTTTTCAAGGAACACTCGCGGCGGGGCAAGCCGTGAAGGCCATGACCGGGGCAGTTTTGCCCGAGGGCGCCGATGCGGTGGTGCCAGTGGAGGATACCGCCGGCTTTCAGGACACGCGTGCCATCATCTTCCGAGCACCCTTGCCCGGGGCCAACGTTGCGCGACAGGGCGAGGACTCTCGAAGTGGTGCGGTGATCTTGCGGGCAGGATTGCATCTCACTAGCCGGCACGTGCAGACCCTGGCTTCGGCAGGACATGCGATGGTGCCCGTAGTGGCGCCGCCGCTGGCAGGGGTTGCTTCGACCGGAGACGAGTTGGTGGCGATCGAAGAGAAGCCCGGACCGGGACAGATTCGCGAGAGCAACAACGCCTGCGTGCGCGCGTCCTTGGCGGAGTGGGGCATACCCTGCACGGAACTGGGTTCTTTCGCCGATGAGAGAGGGAGCCTGAAGAGTGCCCTCCAGGAGGCTTTGAGGCGCTACGAGTTGCTGGTGCTCAGTGGAGGCGTGAGCAAGGGGGAGAAGGACCTCGTGAAGCCCGTGCTCGAGGAGCTGGGGGTGAGCTTGCGTTTCACCAGTCTGCATCTCAAGCCGGGACACCCCGCGGTCTTCGGCACGCACCGCGGCGGAATGGTCTTCGCTCTGCCTGGCAATCCGGTCGCGGTGTTTACGGGACTACGGGCGGTGTTCAGCGCCGGCCTGCGAAAGCGCCTGGGATACCGGAGCCCGAAAGCTCCGCGCGCCTGGGGGCGTCTTGGGTTTGATTTCACCCGTAAAGGAAATCGTCCAAATTATTTACCAGTAATACTTGAGGAAAATTCTGAAGGAGATCTCCCGCGGGTCCTCTCCACCGCGCACCATGGATCGGGAGATTTTCGCAGCCTGGCCGAGGCGGATGCACTGGCCTGGTTCGACGACGAGAAGGTGGCCTTTGCCGAGGGCGAAGTCGTGGAGATCCTGCGTCTGGATCCCCTACACTCGGCCTGAGGCTTGACCATCAGGACTTGAAGTTCCGATCTTGAGGAGCGCTCTAAGCTCGCTCATTCCTCGATTCTGGAGTAGTCATTCATGCGCCGACCCCTTGCTTCCTTCTTGCCCTCTCGCTCAACGCGTCTCTCCCTCGTCCTCTTCGTCGTTCTCCTCGCGCAGGGACTGCTCTCCTGTAGTAAGGGCAGCAGCGATGGGGGAACGGATCCGGGAGCCATCTTCAACCGTCCTCCGCAAGTCTCCGAGGTACAGTGGGACAATCCGTATTCGCTGTATGTCGAGGGAGATCTTCTCAACATGTATGTGGTGGCGAGCGACGCTGATGGAGACTCGCTGCGCTATGACTGGGATTGGTTGACGGCTCCAGGAGGCAGCTTTGACAATACCGATAAGGGTAACGTAGCCCTGACTGTAGGGTCGACTCCGGGCAGTTATCAAGCCAGGGTAACGGTCAGTGATGGAACGACCAGTGTTTCGCGTCTCGTCAGCATGACGGTTGGTACGAAGCTCGATCCCTCGATTGCGGGGAACGTTACCTGGGCAGCTGCCGGATCGCCTTATGTTCTCACCCAGGACGTCACGGTTCCGGCGGGGTCCACCCTGACGGTAGAACCCGGCGTTGATCTCCAGCTCCGCAAACATTTTTCGGGCAACAGTCTCGTAAACTCCGGGATCACGGTCCAGGGGAGCTTGCATGCGGTGGGCACCGAAAGCTCACCCGTAATTTTCGAGGGCAACGCGAATGGGGATCCCAGCGGCATCACGCAGAGTGGCATCGAGCTCAGGGCACAGGGAGAATTGGAACTGCAGTTCTTCCGGATGGCTCAGGCATCGGTGGGAGTGCTGAAGCAGGGCGACAGCAGCTGCCTGATCCAGGATGGTAGATTCAACTCTTGCCAGGAGGCCTACCAGGGGCTCGTCGACGCGAGTGGAGCACAGACCAGTATCCTCCGCCGGGTGGAGATCCGCGACTGCGGTGGAAACGGGATCTTCCTCAATCAGGGGAAGGTGATTCTGGAGCGGGTTTCGGTAAGGAATTGCAAGGGAGCTGGCGTCTTTCTCTCGAGCAAACAGGATCTCATCACCACCGACGCCAGTTTGCTGCGCTGTGAGCTGGACAGCAACGAGGGCGGGAACCTGGTCCTGGACGGGAACGCCACGGTGGATATGGGATGCTCCAACCTCATTCCCGCTAGTGGGGACGGCAAAAACGTATCGTTCCAGGACAATAATAAGGCACCGGCTGGCGTGCTCCCCATGACGGATTGCTACTGGGGCCTGCCCTCGCCCCAGAACGAGGAGGCAATCCGAGATGCCACCTTCGAGGGCCGGCTGAACCAGACCACATGGGCCAGAGAGACCGATTTGAGCGGCTTTCGGGCCGCGGCCATCGATTTCTCCAATCTCTCCGATCCCTGTAACTCCTAGGTGGAGGCGGCGGGACGCGGGTCCCGCCGCTTTGGCCCCTTCACGGGCATATCCCTTGCATTCTGGATGAGAGGGGGCCGAGTGGCCCCAGTGCCGCCGTCCCCGTAGGGAGGGGGCCCTTGGGGGGACCGCCGTTTGGAGACGTCATGGGGATCTTTCTGGAAGTCCTGGAATGGTTCGATGAAACTGGCCAAGAGATGGCCCACCGCCTTCCGTCCGAAGGCTCAGCGGACATCAAGTTCGGCGCCCAACTCATCGTTCGGGAGAGTCAGCGTGCCGTCTTCTTCAGCGGAGGCAAGGTTCAAGATGTCTTCGGCCCCGGCCGCCACACTCTGAGCTCCAAGAATCTACCTCTCATCACAAAGGCGCTCAGTCTTCCCTGGGGATTCACGAGTCCCTTCCGTTGCGAAGTTTACTTTTTGAACGAGAAGACCTTCACCGATTTGAAGTGGGGGACACGCGAGCCGGTCATCTTCCAAGATCGACGCCTGGGCAGTGTGCGCCTGCGGGCATACGGGCAGACGACCTTTCGCATCGCGGAACCAGAACCCTTCATCCACAAGTTGGTGGGTACTCAAGGCAGCTACACCGCACACGACGCCACCGACTATCTGCGTGAAGTGATCGTTGCGCGTCTCAACGACTACCTGGGAGAGAACCTGGGCAGCGTGTTCGACCTACCCGCGCTTTACGACGAGACTGGTCTCGCGCTCAAAGAGAAGCTCGAGGGCGACTTCTCCAAGTACGGGCTGGAACTGGTGGATTTCTTCGTCACCGCGATCACTCCGCCCGAAGAGGTGGCGAGCATGGTGGACACGCAGGGGGGGCTCTCCCTCGTGAACGACATGCCACGCTACATGCAATACCAGCTCGCAAGGGCGATCCGAAGAGGTCCTGGCGACTCTCAGGGAGCTTCCCCGAGCATGGATGCAAGCATGGGCTTGGGACTTGGGATGTTGGTTCCCGGAATGCTCGCCGGCTCCGGTCTCCCGGCGGCAACTGCCGTCGCACCCGTGGTCTGTCCCTCCTGCCACGCCGAGGTTGCTCCCTCGCGCTACTGCTCTTCCTGCGGAAAGGCCCTGCAGGCGCAGAGTGCACAGGACTCCTTCTGCACCCAATGTGAGCAGAAGCTGCCGCGGGGAGCGAGTTTCTGTCCCGCATGCGGCACGGCAGTCGAGCCCGAAGGATCGGGCCCTTCGAAAGAGGAATAGCATCATGGCGGTTCTGGTCCGCTGCAACCACTGCGGGGCTCCCCATCGTGTGGTTGCGGCCGGTGAGCGTTTCCGCTGCGACTACTGTCGGGGCTGGAACTACCTTCAGGGATCCACCGGTTCAGAGGAGCTTGTCTGCCCCACCAGAACCAGCAGCTCGCGCATCAGAGAATCCGTGCTGCGAGATCTGCGGGAACGCGGTCTCTCTTGCCGAACACTGCGATTGGAAGACAGGATTTCCCTGCCCCTCTGGCAATTGGTTTCCCAGCAGGGGGAGGAGCTGCTCCTGCCCGGGGCACTACTCGAGGAAGCAGCGATCAGCGGAATGCAGGCGCCTGCATTGGAGCTTGTACCCCGCGATGATCCCCGGGCCGCAGCGATCACAATCGCTGCTACCGAGCCGGAAATCTCGCGCGAGCAGGCGGAGGCGACCGCCCTGGCGAGTTTTCAGGAACCAGACTCCACTCTGCAAACAGTGCGGCTAATCTGGCTCTCGCTCGTGCCGGTGCGCATTTCGTTCTCGAGTGGGACGGTGCATCAGGGATTCTATCTCGATGGCGCCGACCGGGTTCTGCTCGGATCACTGCCGGATTCAGCCGGTGACGAGTCGCTGCGCATGGAGTTGGCACTCGGACTCGCCGGGTTCTTCCTCGCCTGTCTGGCCGTGGGTGCGCTGTGCCGTGAATGGGGCACGCGAATCGTACTCCTTCTCGCCTGCTCCGCGTGTAGTTGGCTGCTCTTTCGATCACTCCTTCCCGCTTGGGGGAGAGAGAAATGATCGTGAGACGAGAGCCGCCGTTGCTCCGGATTCGTGGTCTGTCGTGTCCACGCTGCGCCGGCATGCTGGAAATGAGCGATGGTGATCCGGAGGCCATGCGCTGCGCCTACTGCGGTCACAATTTCCTGGACTGGGACGATGAGGGCATCGCCTCCTTCGCACCCACCGGAAGGTTGGGGCGACGACGCGCGTTGCGAGCCCTGCGGGATGCCTTGTCCGAGGTGGGAGTACGCGGACACGTCGTGGAGGAAGCGCGTCGCTTCCACCTACCATTCTGGTATCTGGAAGCAAAACTCGTGGGTTGGCAGCGGTATCGAAAGAAGCGTGCAGCAAATCGCGAGCAGATCCATCCCTTGCCCGAGTCCCTGGGCGCGGGCGAGGAGATCGAAGAGGAGAGCTTCGGCCACAACATCATCTACTCCACACCCGCTTGTGACCTCCGGGACTTCGGTCTCTTGGGAGTGGCTGGACGAACACAGCGCCTGAGCTTGCGGCCCTTCGAGCTCGAAGCGGTGGCTTCGGACGAGACGGTATGCGCGGTGCTGCGCTCGCGCTCGGTAATTCTCCGACGGGCTCGGCTGTACCACGCGGCTCGGGTGACCCCCAAACGCGCACGCCATTGTGTACAGAGAATTCTACTGGTACGTCCGCGGATGCGTCTCATCTACTACCCCGTCTGGCGTTTGCGCTATCGCGCGCGCGGCCTGGCCATGGAAGCGGCGGTAGATGGACTTCGTCCCCAACTTCTGCGCGGCAGCTACCCGCAAAGAGAAGGCGATCGTCTGTCGCTCTGGATCGGTAGCGGCGGGCTTTCGGGCCTGGCGGCTGGAGTGAGCCCCACTCTGGCTGTGGCGGGTACCGTGGGTTGGGTCCTCTGGCGCCTCACTCAGGACAGCGTGTCGGGAAGGCGTGGCGAGTTGGGAGCATGGCTGCGCCGACAAGTGGGCGGCAAGAGAATCACGATCAAGAGCTTTGCCGACTGAGAGGGGAGAACGCCATGCCGTTCATCGATCTGACGTGTCCCGCCTGTGGATCTCCGCTTTCCGCTTCCGCCTCGATCCGGATCTACGTGTGCGACGCGTGCGCCACCACCTGCACTCCCCTCGCGCCGAACGCGAACCCCCGGAGTTCGTCGCCGCTGTGGATTCCGCCGCGCCGGCTGCTCCGGCCCCGCCTGGATCTTCCCGCGCGCGGCCGCATTCTGCTGCTTCCCCTGTGGGTGATTCCACTCCAGGAGGGCGAGAGCGGTCCGAAGCTTCCGCCCGAGTTGCGGATTCCTGCGGTGGGCCGTGCCGCCTTTGGACGCCTGGTGGAGTCGGCGCGGCGGCTGAGCAAGAGCGAGCTGGCACTCGAGGAGGTCCCGGCCCCGGAGGGACGGCCCATTCCTCGACCGCCCCAGGGGGAACTGGAGGTGGAGGAAGCATTCGCCATCGCGGAGATCGTGACTCTGGGTCAGGTCAAAGGCTGGCCCGCGGACGATCAACTGCCGGCCTGGGAGCCCAGCTTCGGGGCGATTCGCCTGGTGGATCTCCCCCTGGGAGAAGTGAGAGGGGGGCTCATGGATCTCGTCTTCGGACTGACGGTCGATGCCGCCCTGCAGCGTGGCCTCGAATCGATCGATGCGAGGGCTCGATTCAGCCCCGAGCTGGTGCATTCTCCGGCCTGAAAACTTGGTGGGAACTCGCGAGGGACCCCGGCGTAGAAGAATTACTGCACTGGCGCGAGAGTCAGGTTCTTCATGCACTAGAAGCGGCCCCCGCTCACCTCCCGGGGGCCGTTTCGTTTCTCGCGAAGAACCTGTCCCGCCTGTATCCTTCACATGCCCCGGGAAGCCCAGCTCGTCGATCTTCGGGCTCCTTTGGACTGGAAAGGATCTCGATGGACATGCGACGCGTTTTCCCCGTCCTCCTGATACTCCTCGGCCTCGTTTCTCCTGTGCAAAAGGCCCGCGCGGACACCGTGGCGGCCCAGGACGACAGTGCCACCACTCGCTTCGTTTTTGCCCCCAAGGACGGAGAGAGCTGGATCGAGGAGCTCGTGGATATCCGAACCACCGACCCCGGAGGCGATGCTCCGGTGCAAACCGAACAGACCACGGAATCGGATACTTTGCTGTTTGAGAAGCAAGGGGATGGGTGGCGGATCACTCGGGTCATGGGTGCGGCCAGCTCCACGATCAACGACCATCCCTTCGACAACCCCATCCTGAAATTGTCGCGTGGAACACGGATCGAACTGGATTGCAACGCCGAAGGCGTGGCGCAAACGGTCAAGGGCTACCGCCGTCTCATGCGGAAGCTCGAGCGAGCTCTGAGTCCCGAGGTTTGGGGGAAGTACCAGAATGCCTTCTCGCTAGAAGGGGCGAGTAGAAACGAGATGCGCCGCTGGAACCTGCGACGCGGAGGACTGATCGGGAGCGAAGTGAAGGATGGTGAAGTCTGGAATATCCAGAGCCTCTTTCCCACGTCCATGGGGTTCTTGGAAGTACGGGGAACCTTGCGCTTCGGCGGAAGCATCGACTACGAAGGTCACAGCGGCTACAAGATCTTCTTGGACTACGCGACCGGCTCCGAGGTACCTACCAGCAAAGACGCGACACGCGAGCTCGACCTGAGACCGGACGAGTACACTGCGACCAACTCCGATAAATCAGGACTGAGCGGATCGACGATACGCGTCCTCGAACCCCTCACGGGACACTTGCTCTACGAGACCACGAAGGTGAGTTGGAAGGAGCCTGAAATGCGGGGTTCGGGGAAGATGGTAGACAAACAGCTGCAGATGACCTATCGCCTCCATCCCATCTCTGGGAGTGAGCAGTGAGGAATCGCGGGTCCGGTTCGAGCTCGGAGGGAACCCCGCGCGATCCGTCCGCACCGCGCCCAGGTGACGAGTCTCTTTCTCTCTGCATGGCCCAACGCGACAACATGCGCGCGATCTTCGACAGCGTTGCCGATGGCATCTTCACCATCGACACCGAGCTGCAAGTCACGAACGCCAATGAGTCCTTCAAAGAGATGGTGCGCTGCCCGGCGGAGCTACGACCCTCCTGCGCCATCGCCGAGCTCTTTCGGGCCAAAGGCGGTGCGATCGAGCAACTCCTCGGACGGACCCTCAAGGGCGAGAGAGCGCGCCAGGAAGACGTGGAGATTCATCCCGTCACCGGGGGCACGCTCGTGGCGACGATGCAGGCGGCACCTCTTCTCGATGCCGAGGGGCAGGTAGGTGGCGCCGTGGTGGTCCTGCACGACGTGACGCGGATGCGTTCGTTGGAAGACGAGCTACGACTGGCTTCAGGGCCAGAGGGTCTCGTGGGCCGCAATGTACGTATGCTGGAGATCTACCGGCTGATCGATCAACTCGCCGACAACGATGTGAGCGTCCTCATCACCGGTGAGAGCGGGACGGGAAAGGAGGTCGTCGCCTCGGCCATTCACGCCCGCAGCCATCGCAGAGAACGCCCCTTCGTAAGGGTGAATTGCGCGGCGCTCAGCGAAACATTGCTCGAGAGCGAACTCTTCGGTCATGTGCGTGGGGCCTTCACTGGCGCGATCCGAGATCGTAAGGGACGCTTCGAGGCCGCCCATCGGGGCACCATCTTTCTGGATGAAGTGGGGGCGGTGAGTCACGAAGTTCAGAAGCGGCTCCTCCGCGTGCTCCAAGAGCGCCAATTCGAACGTGTTGGAGAGGAGCGCACGCAGGAAGTAGACGTTCGCGTGATCGCGGCCACCAACGCCGATCTCAAGCAGATGGTAAACGAGGGCAGCTTCCGCGAGGATCTCTACTACCGACTGAACGTGGTCCACCTCCACGTCCCCGCCTTACGGGAGCGGCGCGAGGACATCCCAGCCCTGACGGAACATCTTTTGCGGCGGCACGCGAAGGCCATGGGCCGGGGCCGCATGAGTTTCGATTCCGAGGCGCTCTCGCTCCTCATGGCCTATCCGTGGGAGGGGAACGTGCGGCAGCTGGAAAACGCCGTGCAGAGAGCTCTGGTCGTGTCCAAGGGGCGCGTCATTCGTCCCCAGCATCTTCCCCCCGAGATTCTCCGGCAAACCGGCGGAACCCACCCCGGCGGGAGCACACCCGATCCCAATACGCTCTCGGCCAGCCAGGCCGAACTTCTGCGCGTTCTGGAAGAGGCTGACGGCAAGTTGGGGCGAGCGGCAGAGAGGCTGGGGATCCACCGCACCACTCTCTGGCGCCGCCTCAAGCGCCACGGCCTTCACCTGCGCTGAATTCCAGGCGTTGCACGAGTGCAACAATGTTGCATATATGTTGCGCAACATAGCGCAACATTCTGACTCCGACAAACCCCTGCCTCCTTCGGAGCTTACGCTCTAAGTGTATTGTCCTCAGTTGATTAAACGGTGATTGATTTTTTGTGGCGCAAGGACCATGTTCGGTACGCACATTGCGCTAGGCAAGCGAACTCTCAGAAAGGACCGGAAGTGAAAAATCCTCTGACTGAATTCGCGATCGCTCATCCCAAGTGGGTGGTGACGCTCAGCATCCTGATCACTCTGGGTTTCCTGGTGCAGTTCCCGCGCATCAAGATCGACACCGACCCGGAGAACATGCTGCCTGCGAACGAGCCGACGCGCGTGTTCCATCACGAGCTCAAGGACACTTTCAATCTGAACGATTTCCTGGTCTTGGGTATCGTGCGCGATGCGGGGATGTTTCATCCTGAGCCTCTGGCCCGTGTCGCCGCTATCACATCGGAGATCCTGGACCTGGACGGGGTGGTGGCCGATGACGTGATGGCTCCCACCGAGGTTGACGACATCACGATCGAGGAGGGGGGAATCCTACGGGTGGCCCCCTTGATGGAAGAACCCCCGCGGGACGAGGCGGGCGCGCAACGCATCCTCTCGCGCATCAAGGCCAGTGCGATTCTGCGCGGCAAGCTTGCGAGTGATGACGGCACCACTATTGCGCTCTTCATCCCCATCGAGGACAAGAACCAGTCCTACGAAATCGGTCGTGAGATAAGCGAGATCGTGAAGCGTCATCAGGGCGATGAGAAGTACTACCTGGCGGGTTTGCCCATGGCAGAAGACACCTTCGGCTCCGCCATGTTCAAGCAGATGGCCGTCTCCGCTCCGCTCGCCATGGTGATCCTCTTCCTTCTCATGCTCTATTTCTTCCGCAACGTGCGGATGGTGCTCACTGCGATGGCACTCGCCATGATGTCGGTGATCTGGGGGATGGGGGCTCTGATTGGTAGCGGGAATCCTGTGCATATCATGAGTTCGATGATCCCGATCTTTCTCATTCCCATCGCAATTCTGCCCTCGATACACATTCTCACCGAGATGATCGACCACCGGGCGCGAGCTGAAACGGTGGGCGATGCGGTACGCTCGGCCATGGGGCATCTCTTCAAGCCGGTCCTCTTCACGACGATCACCACAGTGGTGGGTTTCGCGAGCCTCATCATGACGCCGATTCCCCCGGTTCAGGTTTTCGGGGCCTTCGTCGCCTTCGGAATCGCGGGCGCCTGGCTCCTCTCCATGACCTTCTTGCCCGCGATGGTGATGCTGGAGACCCACCGGGGAACCGAAGCGGTGCCTGAACACGACGCGGAATACGGGGCTCTGGCGCATTCCCTGCAGAAGGTGCGCGCGTTGGCGATCCGGGGCCGCTGGGCCATCACCATCACCTCGGTGCTCATCTTCGCACTTTCCATCTACGGCCTGACCAAGGTTCAGGTGAACGACAATCCAGTGCGCTGGTTTAAGGCGGGACATCCGCTGCGGGTGGCCGACCAGGTCATGAACAAACACCTGGCGGGCACCTATCTGGGGTACGTGGAATTGAAGTCGGACGAGGATGACCGGATGAAGGATCCGGCGGTCATGAATTGGATCGAGGGCTTTCAGCACCATCTCGATCAGCACGAGAACGTGGGAGCGACCACCTCGGTTGCCGACGTGGTGAAGAAGGTGAACTTCGAGTTGGCCTTTGAGGACTCTTCCAAGCTGGTCATTCCCGACGATCAGAACGCCATTGCGCAGTCGCTCTTTCTCTACGAAATGAGCGGCGGAAGTCCGGACGACCTCTACCACTTCATCACCCCCACCGCCAACGCGGCCAACATCTGGGTTCAGATGCGAGCGGGTGAGAATTCGGAAGTCTCCTCCGTGGTGGACTATGCGGATGAGTACGTCGCGAGTCATCCGATCCCCGAAGGAATCAAGATGGGCTGGGGAGGACTTGCCTACGTGAACATCGTCTGGCAGGAGAAGATGGTCGCCGGCATGGCCAAGGCACTGTTTGGCTCCTTCGTGGTCGTGTTCTTCATGATGACTTTCCTCTTCCGCTCATTTGTCTGGGGAGTCGTTTCCATGCTTCCCCTCACCGGCACCATCGCGCTGATCTACGGAATGCTGGGTTTCACCGGCAAGTACTACGACATGCCGGTTGCCGTGCTTTCTTCGCTCACTCTCGGGCTCTCGATCGACTTCGCGATTCACTTCATCCAGCGAAGCCGGGAGATCCACAAGACCACCCAAGACTACCAGGAGACGATGAGAATGACTTTCGATTCGACCGGACGGGCCATTTTCAGGAACGTCATGGTGCTTGCCATCGGGTTCGTTCCCATGTTCTTTGCCTCTCTCACACCGTACTTCACCGTCGGGCTGTTCTTCTTTCTCATCATGACGATCAGCGGCGCGGTCACGATGTTGCTGCTGCCGGCTATCACGGCGCTGCGTCCCCAGACCTTCTATCCCATCAAGGCGACCGAGGGCACCCGCGGGTTGGCAATGCTCGCAGTGGGTTTGACCACGCTGGTCACCGCGGCGGTGGTGGGTGTCCCGAGCGCGCGCGCGCAAGAGACCGGCGCGAGCAAAATCATGGAGAAGAGTCACCTCGCCTACTACTACGCAGGCGATGACGGTAGGAGCCAGGTCAAGATGACGCTGGTCGACCGGAAGGGGAAGGAGCGTCTCCGCGAGTTCACAATGTTGCGGCTCGACGTGAAGGAGGGCGGCGAGCAGCGCTACTACACCTACTTCACGAAGCCGGCCGATGTGCGCCGCACGACTTTCATGGTGATCAAGCACGTACCGGGTGACGATGACCGCTGGATCTACATTCCTGCGCTAGACCTGGTGCGCCGTCTTTCTGCAAACGACAAGAACTCCTCTTTCGTGGGAAGTGATTTTACCTACGAGGACGTCTCCGGCCGGCACTGGACGGACGACAACCACACCCTCGTGCGTGAGGACGAGCTCGATGGGCACAAGGTGTGGGTGATCGACAGCACTCCCAAAGACGACTCCAATTGGGCCAAGAAGACTTCCTACATCGATCAGGCCACTTACCTTCCCCTCAAGGAAGAGTATTACGATGACAAAGGTGTTGCGATCCGCGAGTTCACGGCAGACAAAATCGAGGAGATTCAGGGAATTCCAACCATCACGGTGAGGACTATGAAGAACCTGGAGAAGAACCAGCACACCACGGTGGAGTTCATGAAGATCGAGTACAACATCGGCATCCCGGAAGACATTTTCCAGGAACGCTATTTGAAGAACCCTCCGCGCGAGTACCTCGACTGAGGTCGAATAGAAATTTCAACGAGGAAGAAGAGCCATGTTCCCCAAGATGAAGTTGTTTTTGAGTGTGATCGTGATTGGGGCTCTGTCCGTCTCAGCCGGGCAGGCACGGGCGCAGGAGCTCCACGGTTTCGTGGAGGGCCTGGCCGGCGCTCGCAGCGCGGATGGCCCCGGCGTGGAGGCGGGTGATTACACGGCCGAGGAAACTCGAGTACAGCTGCGCGTCAGCGACTACGGTGATGACGCCGAGTACTTCGCTCGATTGGATTACCGCTTCGATCAACTCACCGAGAGGAACTCCGATCTCGAGCTCCGTGAGGCCTACATGGTCTACACGGGATGGGGGAAGCTCGATTTCAAGATCGGACGGCAAATCCTGACCTGGGGCACTGGAGATCTTCTCTTCATCAACGACGTCTTCGCGAAAGACTGGGAGAGCTTCTTCATTGGACGCGAGGACCAATACCTCAAGGCCCCGCACGACGCGCTCCGGATGGGATTCTACCCTTCGGTGGCGAATCTGAATCTCGTGCTCATCCCCAAGTTCGAAGCGGATCGTTTGCCCATGCCCCCGCGGCTTTCGGTGTACGATCCCTTCGGAGGCCTGAAGCAGAGGATCGAAATGCCCGCTGACGAGATCGGCAACGGGGAGATCGCACTCCGTGCCTCGCGAACCGTTTCGGGCTGGGATTTTGCCCTCTACGGCCACTGGGGACGCTTCCGGCAGCCCGTGGGCATAGCAAGTATGGATAGCGCGAGCGTGACCCTCTTCTATCCGCGGTTCAACACCTACGGGGCCAGCGCGCGCAGCAACCTGCTGGGCGGAGTCGTGAACGTAGAAGGCGGATATCTCGACAGCGTCGACGACTCCGATGGTTCGAATCCACTGGTGGAGAACTCGTCGATTCGCTGGATGGCCGGTTACGATCGTCAGCTTGCCAGTGACATGCAGCTAGGCCTGCAAGCCTACTACGAGTTTATGCTGGATCATGGACGCTATGTGGAAGGGCTTGCGCCGGGTCAACCGGTGAGGGACGAGTTGCGCCAGCTCTACACCCTGCGTCTGACCAAGATGTACCAATATCAAACTCTCATCTTCTCCTTCTTTGGCTACTGGTCACCCACCGACGAGGACTATTATCTTCGTGCCAGTGGTACCAAGAAACTCACCGACGCGTTGGCGCTTTCTCTGGGAGCCAACGTATTCGGTGGAAAGAACGATTGGACTCTGTTCGGATCGCAGGAGTACAACGACAATGTATACCTGCGGGCTCGCTATTCGTTCTGATCCCCGGGAGTAAAAGCAATGAATGATCACGACATGAGAATCCAGAATCTTATCCGTCGCTTTGCCGGCAGTTTCGTGCTCGTGAGCCTGGCGCTGGGGTATTGGGTTCATCCTGCCTGGTTTCTCTTCACCGCGTTCGTGGGTGTCAATCTGATTCAGAGCAGCTTCACCAAGTGGTGCCTGCTGGAGAAAATTCTCTACCGCGTGCTCCCGCCGAGCAGGGCCAACGCCAGCTAGAGAGGCGTGCCCGATGGATGAAACCCTGCGCGTCCGACGCGCAGGGTATGCTTGCCACCGGCGGAGGGGGCCGCTAGGCTGAGGTCTCAAGACTTCAACCCAGAGGTGACTCGTGCGCGCTTCACTTTGGCTTGTGACATGCTGCTGCTGTTTGCTCGCGTTCTCCTCCCGTTCACTGGCGCGGGCCGGGGATTTTCGAATCCACCATCACGATCTGGATGCAAAACTTACGATCGAGACTCACGGGCTCGATGTCTCCGACCGCGTGACGGTAGAGCGAAGTGGGGAGACCTCGGCTCCCTTGCACTTTCTGCTCAATCGCGGTCTGAGCCTGAGCCGCGTCCGGCTCGACGGCCACGATCTGCAGTGGTCGGTGACGGACGGCTTCCAGCCACGCGACTTCTGGAACCGGCCGCCCTATGATCGCCTGGAAGATTACGAGATCGCGCGGGAATGGACCGTGTCAGCGCCGGCGGGGGGGTGGCCCTCGCAATTCTCCTTGGAGCTCGCATACTCGGGGGCCGTGTTCGACAGCCTGCACGCTCCCAAGGTGGCCTACCAACGCTCCTTCGATACCACCACAGGGCTCATTGCCCAGAAGGGAGCTTTCCTCTCCGGTGCCACGCAATGGCTGCCCTGGTGCGGCGAGGGCACTTTCAGCTACGACTTGCTTACGAACACGCCCGACGGCTGGGAGAGCGTCAGCCAGGGCCGGCGAGTGGAACGGCGGGTCGATGCGGAGGGCAGAGTGAGCACCAAGTGGGTCGAAGAGCATCCCATGACGGAAGCCTATCTCGTGGCGGGTCCCTATCGAGTGCGGCAGGCCAAACATGGCGAGGTGAATCTCTTTACCTTCACCTACGAGAACACTCCCGAGTCATTGTGTCAGACCTATCTCGATGCGGCGGGCAAGTATCTCGACCTCTACGATCAGATGCTGGGAGCTTATCCCTTCGCCAAGTTTGCTCTGGTAGAAAACTGGTGGCAGACCGGATTCGGCATGCCCTCATTCACGCTTCTGGGAGATCGGGTAATCCGCCTCCCGTTCATCGTGCACACCTCCTACGGCCACGAGATCCTGCACAACTGGTGGGGCAATGGGGTCTTCGTGGATTACGAGGAGGGAAATTGGTGCGAGGGACTCACCACCTACCTCGCGGACCATCTCTACAAGTCGCAGGAGAGCCCGCAGGCGGCCATCGACTACCGGCGCGCACAACTCCAGGCATACCTCGACTACGCGGTTTCGGGAGCCAGAGATTTTGCTCTGCGCGAATTCACCGAGCGTGAGAGCGCCAGCACGCAGGCGGTGGGCTACGGCAAGACCATGATGGTCTTTCACATGGCACAACTCCGGGCCGGTGACGACGCCTTCTTCGGGGCGCTGCGACGGTTTTATCAGAAGTTTCTGTTCCGGGAGGCGAGCTGGGACGACCTGGTCGCCTGTTTTGCCCAGGGAAGCCAGTTGGAGTGGCGGAATTGGTTCGAGCAATGGATCGGTCGTCCCGGCGCGCTTCAACTCTCCGCGGCGCTGAAGGACAATCCAGGTGCGTCTCCGCAGCTCGTCTTGCGTCAGGAAGAACCGTACTTCGATGTGGAAGTGCCGGTACGCGTGGAGAACGCGGAGGGCAGCAGGATGCACTCGGTCCAGTTGAGCGGCGCATCGGCGACGCTGTCCTTGGATCCCACGGCCCGGGTCATCGAGGTCGATCCAGACTGCGATCTCTTCCGACGCCTGAAGCGCGCGGAAATCCCTCCAGCCCTGAGTCAGACTCTCGGAGCGGAGCAAAGCGTGGTCGTGATCGGAAGCGATACGGACCCCCGGATGGCACAGGCACTGCGCAGTTTGGCGGAGGATTGGGCCAAGAACCAGGACATGACGGTGGTGAACGAGGACCAGTTCGAGGACGATGCGCAGCGTAGTGTTTGGCTCCTGGGCAGGGGAGCCCTGGCACGCAAGATCCTCGCAGAGTGGCGCGCCTACGGGGATCAGCCACAAGAGCTCTGGCAAGAGGCGAAGGGCTCGGGCAAGAGCTTGGTTCTGACTCTGCGCGACCCGCAGGACGAGTCGCGGTCCTGGTCGCTCCTGCTGGCAGCCGATCCCGAACTGGTGGCGGCAGTTGGGGCGAAGCTGACGCACTACGGACGCTACAGCTATTTGGAGTTCGAAGGGGAGAAGAACGTCAAGAAGGGCAGCTTCACGGTCGAGACCTCGCCGCTGCGTCTGGTCAGGGAGGCAAGATGATGCACACTCGCTCGCAAGCGGAACTCGGGTTCCGAAGCCCTCACGCAGGACCTTTGCTCTCGATGCTCAGCTTCGTTCTGCTGGCTCTCTGTTTCACGCCTCGGTCCGGGCGCTGCCAGGATACAGGGAAGCCCGAGCAGGGTAGCATTGGCAAAGACCTCAGCACGCTGTGTTCGGATCGCTTCGCAGGCCGGAACTTGGGTAGCCAGGGACTGATCATGGCCGCGGAATATCTCGAGGGTCGCATGAAAGAGCTGGGAATCGAGCCCGCTCTGGACTCGGGTTACCGGCAGCAATTCGCGGCTTCGGACTCCACGATAGGCGTCAATCTGGTGGGTCGAATCGGATCCCGAGGAAGTGCCCATCACGTCATCCTCGGGGCCCACTATGATCATCTCGGAGTCGATGACGAGGGGGAGATCTATCACGGGGCGGACGACAATGCCTCGGGAGTATGCGCCGTCCTGGAAGCGGCCCGTCGCCTGAGGGCCGATCCCCCCGCGGAGAGATCCTGGTGATTTTGTTTTCGGGCGAGGAGGAGGGACTCCTCGGGAGTCGCTACTACGCTGCCCATCCAGCGCTCCCCTTGGGGGAATGCACCGCGATGGTGAATCTGGACACGGTGGGAAGGTTGAGTAGCGGAGGACTCACCATCTTCGGCGCGAACACGGCGAGGGAGTGGAGCTCGATCCTGCGCGGCGTGGACTATGGATTTCACCTGAATCCAAAGATGCCGGAAGATGATCCCGGAGGAAGCGACCAGGTTTCGTTCGTGAACAAGGGCGTTCCCGCGATTCAGATCTTCACCGGAGCAAATGCCGACTATCACCGCACCAGCGACACCGTGGACAAAATCGACCGCGAGGGTATCTCCACCCTCGGGGCATTCTGTAGCGAACTCGTACTTTTCCTCGCCGACGAATCGAAGGGTCTCAGCTTTCTTCCTCCTGGCAGCGAGCACGCGCCGGCGCCACCGGCAAGCGGCCAACGGCGGCGCGTCAGCGTGGGTACCATCCCCGATTTCAATCACAGCGGCGGCGGAGTTCTCATTGCCGGAGTCATTCCCGGATCACCGGCGGAGCAGGCGGGAATGAAGAAGGGCGATCTTCTCGTTGAGGTCGCGGGAACCCCGGTAGACGATCTTGCACAGTATGCCGCCGTTCTGAAGGAGCACGCGCCGGGAGACGAGATTCCTCTCATCTTCATGCGTGATTCAAGGCGCATGACGGTACATGTCACTCTCGCGGAGCGACACTAGGCCGCAGTGGGCCACTACTTAGCGATGACAGTGACCAATGGACCCTCTTTGAGGTAGTCCCTTGCCGCGGCCCGTACCTCCGTTGGAGTCACTGCACGCAGTCCCTGCGCTTCCCGGGCTGAGTAGTCGATGGAGCCCTGCAGGTAATCGTCTCTGCAGAGGGCGAAGGCCTGGCCCATGCTCGTCATGCTGCGCATGCGCAGTCGGCCCAGGCGCGAGTTCACCGCGGTCTCGATCTCCTCTTCGCTCACCTCCAACGACTTCACGAAGATGTAGTCCTTCATGGCGCCCTCGGCCTCTTCCAGGTTCTTCGCTTGGGTCCCCATCGAGGCGGTGATGGCCGCGCCAGCTCCCAAGAATTGGATCCCCATCCCCAAGCTATACGCGAGGCCTCGTGTTTCTCTGAGATCCTGTTGCATGCGGCCGCTAAGCACCATCACCGCGACCTCCAGAGCCCAGCGGTCCGCGGGATCGACCTTCACCACTCTACCCATGCGAATCGTGGATTGTGCGCCTCCCACATCGAGGACTTCTCGGCTCGACTCTTTGGTGTAGGGCGGCTGCACGAAGCCACTCGCACCCGGTTTTTCCTTCGTCGGCTTGGTATGAAATGCGGTGCAAATTCTCTCCAGTGCAGTCTGGTAGGGGACGTCCCCCACGATGGCGAGCACGAGGTGCTCGGGAGCCAGATATTTCGGGGCGAAAGCGTTGATCTCCTTCAAGGTGATGGACTGCAGGGTCGCAATGGAGGGCAGAACCGGATCCGCCAGTGGGTGATCCGGGAAGAGGAGTTGATTCAGCCGAACCGCAGACAGTGAGCGGGAGGAGTTTGCCTGCCGTCCGATCACGCCGCTGAGCTGCGTCTTCACATCTGCGAGCTCCGATTCGTCATCGAACGAACGGGTACACATGGTGGCCATGAGATCTATCGCGTTACGGTAGAATTCGTCAGTCACGGAGAGACGCACGAAGGAATAGAGCGGGGTCGTGTAGTAGTCGTCGAAGGGAATCCACGGATTGTCGGCGACTTTCAATTCCGCTCCGATGCGGTCCTGAATGGGGGAGTCTCCACCTGGAGGAAGTAGACGATGCAGCACGTCCGCAATGCCGTGCCTGTCAGCGGGCTCGCGTGCGCTTCGGTTCTTGACCAGAAGATGAAGCGCAACCATGCGGGTGCTCGTCGAAGCGGAGTGGATGAGGGTCATGCCATTGGCCAGCAGAGTGACCCTGGCAGCCTCGTCGTCCTCTAGAGCTGGGGGTAGCTGACGCGGCGGAGGACCCTTCAGCTTCTCGCTCATGGCGAGCAACGGGACTGTGTATTCCTCATTCGCAGCCAGAGCCGAGGCGTCCTTCAAGTGCGGGACCGCGGGTCCGGCAGCACAATATGCCAGTCCGATCCGCGGAAGGAGTTGCTTCGTGTAGGCGACCAGATCCTCCAGCGTCACATTCTCGAGCGCTTCGAGATATGAGTTCAAAAAGTTCTCGTCCATGGACCAGAGCCGGTCCCCGTGAAAGAGAGCGTAGTAGTGGAGTTGTTCGAGCTGGGAGATCTCGGTGGACAGGAGGCGGGTTCGCGCTGCTTCCAACTCCGTCGTTTCCTGGCGGTCGAGAGTGGACCATGCGCTCGTCATGCGTTGAAAAACCCGGGCGAGAGCCGAGGCATCGGCGAAGCGCGTTTCCAGTTGCAGCATCATCTTTCCGCCGATCCATTGAAGACTGGCGTTGCTGCTCTCCACTTCGAGCGTGGGTGCCAACGCGAGCACCCGGCTGAGCCGGTTTTGCTCCCCCCCACCGAGTACTTCCACCAGAAGCGCCAGCATCGCGTGTTCTTTTGCGCTCTTGGCGTCTACCACCGCGGTCGCGCGGGCGGTGACCGATGGCGCTTCGACCTTCGCCGTAGCCACGGTCGCGGGACCGTCGCTCGTCAACTCGATCCCTGGAGCCGGAATGCAGGACTTTTCCTCGCCAGCCGAGGTCGCAAAGTACTTGCCGATGAGCGAAAGAGCTTCCTCGGGATCGAAATCTCCCATGAGAATCAGGCGCATGTTTGAAGGAACATACTGACGGTGGTAGTACTCGAGCACCGCATCGCGGGGAAGGGCCGCGATCGTGGCCGGCGTACCCAATACGGGACGCTGAAAGGGCGGGTCACCATGATGCAGCAGGGAATCGAGCGTGGTGGAAATTCGGTCATCCGGATTGTCCTGATCCTTGGCGATTTCTTCGATGACGATTCCACGCTCCTTCTCGAATTTATCGGGCGGCAGCGTGGAGTGCAGCAGCATGTCCGATTGCAAATCGAGCGCCTGGGAGAGTTTCTCCTTGGGGGCTACCATCATGAAGTGGGTGTACTCGCGGCGTGTCGTCGCATTGTTGTAGGCACCGATGCGATCCCCGAAGGCGTAAATCTCTTCCTGAGTGCGCTTGGTCGTTCCGTTGAACAGCAGATGCTCGAGAAAGTGGGAAGAACCCGCGTAGCGATCCTCTTCGCGACTGGCACCCGCTCCCACGAAGACGTTCGAGGCGATGAGACCGCTGCCCGGTCTGGGTATGAGAATGATCCGCAGCCCGTCAGGTAGGGTGGCTGCTTTCAACGGGATCGCCTGCGCGACCGGAATTTGCCAGAGAAGAGAGAGAAAGAGGATGAGAATCGGGATTCGAGCGAGGGAAGGCCGCCGCCGCATGCTGTTCTCCGTGGAAGAGGGAAAAACGGACGAATTCAGCACATTATCGAGCAGCCCGGGATCGCTTCCAAGGGATTTGTTGGCGGCGGTTCTTGGGAGCCGCGCGAAGGACGCCGCTCAAGGAGTGGGCTTTCCCACTGGCGCTGCGGCCTCGGGTTCGAGCTCGATCCGCAGTTCGACGGCTTCGCCGCCGGCCTGAATCCTCAGTTCACGAGGAGCGCCCTGCGCGAACTCCAGTCCACGCGCCTTCAACCACTTTTGCGGGACGAGCACTCGGTAATTTCCGGGGGCGACTCCCATGAGATAAAATTCGCCATCGTGAAAGCTGCGCGTCTCATAACTCCTGTGCCCATCGATCTGTTCCAGTCGCACGGGAACGGAGCCTGCGGGATGGAGAGCTTCGCCGTCACGGGTGAGAGTGGTGCCATTCAACTCCACCCCGAGTACCAGAGGAAGGTCTACCGTCCGGTAGCCATTGGGTGAAATCGTGGCGGCTGCCTGTTCGAAGACGGGAATCCACAGTGGATTCTTCAGTGAAGATTTCTGCACCTCGATCTTCGTTGCTTCGAAGGGCAATAGATTCCACACGGAGTAGCGTCCGTAGTCGTCGGTCGTCACCGTCTCGTTTCCCACTAACAGCTTAACCTCGGGCAGACCCGATTCCCCTTGGTCCAATATCCCGTCTCCGTTGCGATCGAGGAACACCGTTCCGCTGATGCCACCCTGACCGATGGTCTTGAAGGGGAAGCCCTGAATGCGATTGCTGCTCGGATTGTAGATCATCGATCCTTCGGCGTGCGTTGCTGCATTGGTGCTGCCATCGGGGTCACGCCTGAATTGTGTGCTGGTGTAGGCTTGTCCGCCGGTGGCGGTAACACCGATGGTCAAGAAGGGTTGGTTCTGCGAGCGA
The DNA here is from genome assembly GCA_963727455.1 of Candidatus Krumholzibacteriota bacterium. Lineage (GTDB taxonomy): Bacteria > Krumholzibacteriota > Krumholzibacteriia > JAJRXK01 > JAJRXK01 > JAOZPE01. Next base: position 270,678 of record CAVSGG010000005.1, read on the forward strand.
AGCCAGGTCCCACCCAGCTCCACTCTGGCAGATCGCCCGATGCGGCGCGCCACGAGCGCCTGGAACCAATCCGAGTTCGTCACGTCGGTGTCCAGTTCACCCTGAAAACGCAGTTGGAGCCCGTGCAAGAGGGCGATACGACGCGTGTTGAGGATCTTCGAGGCCTGAAAACTGAGGCTGTTACCACGACGGGTCGTGAGAGGATCACTGTCCCATTCCTCGTTCCATTGCAGGCCGGCCCGAATGCCCGAGAGTAGAACGGTCGCACCCCAGCTCGCGCGCCAATTCAAGAGCTCATCGTAACGGTGGCGTTGTCCGTCGAAGGTCAAAAAGAAGCTGCGTTGCCGGTGGAAGGGACGATAGAAAATCGAAGCTACGCTTCGCTCTCGCTCCGAAGGAGAAGAGAGAAGGGGAGAGGGGAACTCGCGATCTTGGAGACCCCCTTCGCTCGAGAGGAGATCGAAGCGAGTGTGCTCGGCAGACAGGTGCAGATCTCCGTTCGGTTCGACGCTGGCCACTCCTCGCCACCAAGCGTGGGCGACTCTTTCGCTGAAGAGGTGGAGCGAATTGAGCGGAGATGCGCTCAGGGAGAGATAGGGATGGTGTTCTTGCCGCGAGTTAGCCAGACGATAGCCTTCATAGCCGCCGCGAACCGTGTAGCGGTCGTCGATTCCGTAGCGCAGGTCGAGGGTGAGCATGTCTCCATGACTCTCGTCCTCCAAGTGTCCGGCGCTGAGGCCGTACTCGAAGTGATGAGCGGGCAAACGATCGAAATCGACTCGCACCGCCCGCCGTGTGATTTGGAGCTCCCCGTGCGGTCCGTAGGCTCTGATCTCCACTGGATTTTGCCCGTAATCCAGGGGGACCACGAACTCCCAACGGCCGCGCTCGTCGACCCGGTCCCAGGCCAAGAGACGGCCATCTCGATAGACCTCTACCTCCCAACCGGGGTCGAGTTTGCCCCTCAGGACCACGCGGCCAAAATCACTGCTGCGCAGGAACGGCGAGTTTCCCAGGCTGAGTCCGGTGATGGCTCGCGGTCGTGGGCCGCCGCTCAGGGTGCGCCCCACGGAGAGTTGTCGCAGCCAATTCTGCCGCGGCCAGACTCCCTGCCAGCGGGCGTCGAGCCTGTCCGGTCCGTTTCCGTCGAAGCGTCCCCGGTAGCGAAAGTCCAGTCCACCGCCCAGGGCGCTTCCGCCAAAGCTCGTGCTGTAACTAGTCAGTTCGGGACGATCGAGACTGGGCGCGCTAAGGTCCCAATCCAGGGTGGCTCCCGACCAGGCCTCGAGTTTGGGTCCGAGCACGAAGTCGGGTTGGACCGCTTTTGCGGCTTCCAGACGGCGCAGGCGCTGTCGACGCAGACGCCGCCCCAGAGGGAGCTCGTCGATGGGATCGAAGGTGACCGTCATCTCTCCCAGATCCTCGTAGACCTGAGTATCCAGCAGCCAGGCCAGGACCGCGGTGGAGGCGTAGAGCTCTCCCTCGTGCACGAAAAGTTCGTGCGGGCGGAGCTGGCGCCAAGCGGTATCGCGCTGTGCTCGCCCCTGTAGTGGATCGAGACTCAATCTCCGGTGTCCCGGTTCCAGGTGGGCCACCAGCTGGAAGCTGCTGTCGACCACAGCGTCGAATTCCACCAGCCGGCACAGGGCGAGCGCCGGAACCCAGACGCGCCCCTTCTTCAGATACGCGGGCTGCGTATCGCGCATTTCCTGTCCAGCGCGCAGCTCGACGATGATCTCCTGGAAGTCGAGCGAATCCGGGTGGGCAAGCACGATGCTCTGAGGCGCCTTCCCGCCGTCCGGGGAGGGATTTCCTGACTCCGCCGCCGCGGGATGCGTCGGTACGAGTGCGCGGACCACCAGCAGAAGCACGAAGACGAGAAGCCTCGCTTCTCGCTCCCGAACCTCCCTCATGCACTCCGTGCTTCGCTTCATGACGCTGGCTTCGCCTCGCTCATTCCTTCGCTACCTCATCCGCCGGACTCGAGCGGAGCATTTCTCTCGTAGACGAGGGCCATGCTCCGTACCACTGCGGGACAGGGGAGAATTCCCTCGGGCGGTAGGTCGGCGCGTTCGGTATCCAGTTGGAGCGAGATGGTGTAGCGACCGGGGAGGGGAGCTTTGTCTAGAGGAAGTTCCAGGCTTCCGCTGAAGATCCTCGTACACCGCCAGGGCGCGGTTCCAGCGCTGGACTTCTCGGCCACTTGCGTCGCTCAGGACCGCATCGACTTGGCCCAGCCATGCGGCATTTCCAGTGCGATGCAGATCCAAGTCCAGATGAACCGCGGCGCTGTCCACTTGCGCGCGCATGTGCCTGAGGTCGACGCCAGTATTCACTTTTCCCTTGCGGTAGTTCAGCGAGATGATAGTTCGGGTGGCCAGCGCCAGTCCCACCTGTACTCCCTCGCTGTGATCCAGTTTGCGTGGCTCGGCCGCCTTCTCAGAACTCACGATGACGCGGCTCCAGTACTCTCCGTCGGGGAGCCCTGCCGGGGGACGTGCCAGCAGACGGATCGCTTGTCTCTGCCGCGGCTGCAGAACCATTCGTCTCGGTAGGGCCTTCACCCAGGTGGCACAGGAAGGTTCTCCGAGCTTCGGGTTGGTCTTCCAGAAACACCTTGATTCCTCCTTTGCCATCGCCGCGCGGATAGCCGTAACTGAGCTTTATCTCGACTTCCACTGGGTGGTCGTCGGGGTTGTGCACGTAGAGCACGGTGGAACGTTCTCGGTGATCGATGAAGAGGGCATGAGGCGCCACGAGTACCGCGAGGGATCGACGGGAAGGAGCGAGCAGAGGAGGACATGGCGAAGAGCGTAAGCGTGGAGCAAATGGCGGAAGTTACTGCGGCTGCGATTCACGATGATCCTGCTGAGGAATGTTCGGATTGCTTGCATGGCGTCCCCCCAGGGATGCGTCAATTTCCGGTGTAGATCACGTCGAGAACGATATTCGCGATGTAATCGCCGGGTTGCTGATTTGGTGGTGGATCGACCGTCCCACCAATCCATACGTTCAAGATGCCCGCTGTTGGGATCGAGGCGCGTCGTGATCCCCGCGATGGGATCGAAATTGGTGGCCCCGGCTGGTCTCGGTTCTTGGTGTTGTAAGCCGCGTCACTTCCCGAAAAAGAAATCGGCATCGAGTTGCCGCCATTCTGTAGAGAACCGGGAAGATTGGTGAAATCGAGATAGACCTCTGCTCCTGGCTCGCCCTGGATGAACCATCGCCCCGCCGTATTGGAGGACCACATCACTGTGCTGGGAATTCCGGCGATGACGGTTCCAAAACGCAGATCGCCCCGATCACGGACCCGGATCGGGCCGTTCCCTCGGTTTCCCCCCGGAGCGAGTTGGGGGAGGTCGGCATGCGCGACCTCCCCATGAAGCGAGAGGACGCCGAGGAACAGGATGAAACCCACCACGGCGCGTCGATGCATGGAATTAGTTTCCCGTGTACACCACATCGAGACTGACGGTGGCGGTGTAGACTCCGGCCGCCTGGTTGGCCGCCGGGGCTACGGTTCCACCCAGCCACACGAATCCTTCGCCGGTCCCACTGAGGAACTCGGTGTCTCCGGCTGGAGGGATCGAAGGGCACGGCACTGCCGACGACGTCCGATCGAACCAACCCGCGTCAGTGGCGGAGAAACTGATGGGCATGTTGTTGCCGCCGAAGCTCAAGTTTGCGGGCAGGGAGAAGGACATCTGCACTTCCTTCCCCGCCTCTCCGTCGATGCGCCATTTGCCGGAAGTCGCGTCCGTCAGGGCAACGGACTTGTTCAAGCCCGGGAATACGTCTCCGAAGTCGAGATCGCGCAGGCCGTTCGTGACACTCAGCGGAGTGAGCACGTTGGCCGTGGCGTTGATGGTTCCCGAGACGGCGAAAGCCGAGACGGGCAGGATCAGGGCCACTACGATGGCCGCGGCAAGAATCCTCTTCATCTTTCAGGTCTCCTTACAACAAAGCGAAGAGTGCCCACTGCGCGGGTACTCTCGCCTCGGATCTTTTGGATTGTGTGGTCTCCTGGTTTCCGGCGCTGACCGGTGTTTTCCAGGAAGACCCGCGATGTGGTACCCTTGATGGGTCCGCCGTGAAACCGCGCCGGGCGCTAGGCCAACAACGCATTCCATTGCGAGACAATCCTTTGCAGTCCCCGTGCCGGGATTCGATTATTCCGCGTAAGTATTTTGAAAGAAAGAAGTTATGGTGGAATTGCGGGCCAAACAGATGGCTGCGGGAGGAGTCGGGAGAAATCATGGCAAGGCTGGATCCACCGTGTCCAATCCCTCCCCAAATGCCAGTCACGTGGCCCGCCGGGCGCGGCAAAGGGGACACATTTCGCTCGCGCCGCAGCCCGGGCTTCGCGGTATCGCCATCATTCTGGCCCTGTGGCTTCTATCTCCCTGGCCGCGGCGGGCTCTGCGGAGCCGCTCTCTCGCGGGACGAATTTCCGTGCGCGCGAGGGTGCTGCAAGCCGGTGGGGCAGAAGGAAATCCCGGACATGCTGGGCCAATTGCGGAAGGAGGTGCGCTTGCGTCCTTCCGCGTCCTGGTGGTCCAGCGCGAAACAGGGTGAATTCGCGAAGCTCAGCGAACGCCTCATCGATCACGATCTCCTGCGTGTGGGTCTGCTGAGAGGTCCCGAAGGGTATACGCTGCAGATCGAGTCTCTTGCCAATTGAGATGGTCTCAAGACTCTTCCCAGCTGAGTCGAGCACGTGCCCCGGTGGACTCGCGGATCTCCTCCGCGACCCGCAATGCCTGGGAGCGGCGGATCCGCAGATGGAGTCTGGGTGTGCCCGAGAAGTCTCGCTCGATCGATTTCACGGCGGCCGCGGAGCGGGCGAGATTGGGCTTCGACGGTTCCCAGATCTTCAAAGGAGCACTCCACGTGAGAGAGGCGTCGTGCCAGATGCGCTTCCGGGGAGCGATTTCCAGCGCACTGCGGGCCGCATCCGCGTAGGCTCGGACGAGCCCTCCGCGTCCGAGTTTGGTCCCCCCGAAGTAACGAGTGACCACGACGAAAGCGTCGTATAGCTTAGCGCGTTGGAGGGCGCCCAGAATGGGCACTCCGGCAGTTCCGGAAGGTTCGCCATCGTCATCGCTGCGTTCGACAAGAGAACCGGAGGACTTCAGGCGCGCCGCCCAACAATGGTGGCTCGCGTCGTGATAACGCCGTCGAAGGTGCGTGAGCTTCTCGTTCACGAGCTCCACATCCTCGACGTGAAAAGCCTGGGCGAGGAAACGCGAGCCCTTGATGCGCAGTTCGATCTCTTCTCCATCCTCGATGGAGGGAGTTGATTCGGGCTCGTCGGGGGAGGGCGCGTGGCTCGTCATATTGGCAGAGGCCTGTAGGGAATGAAGATCCTGATCGTGAACAAATTCTACGACCTTCGTGGAGGCACTGAAAGGGTGATGTTCGATCTCCGCGACGGGTTAGCGGCGCGCGGGCACGAACTCATTCCCTTTTCCATGCAGGATGCTCGCAACGAAGCCAGCGAATGGTCACGGTTTTTCGTTCCCTCGAGGGACTACGATGCGCCGGGTTTCGGCACCAAACTTCGTCAAGCGCGGCTGACCATTCACGATCCACAGGCACGCCGTTGCATGGAGGATTTGCTCGACACGCTTCGTCCCGACCTCGCGCATCTCCATAACATTTACCATCAACTGAGCCCATCGATTCTTCAGCCGCTGACCCGGCGCAAGATTCCCGTGGTGATGACATTCACGACTTCAAGCTAGCTTGCCCATCCTATACACTATTCCGCGACGGAGAAGCCCTGCCAAAAGTGCGTGGAAGTTGAAGTTGCCCTTCTGGTGCGCGGTTCACTGCTTGCTCGAGGGGAAGCCGGGCGGAGAGCATCGTTCTGAGTGTCGAGTCGAGCGTGCACCGAATTCAGCGCGTCTATGAACAGGGGGTGGATCGTTTCGTTTGTCCCTCTCATACCATGGCCGAGGTGATGCAAAGGCGCGGCATTCCGGAAGCGAAACTCGTCGTCATTCCCAATGCTCCGCGGAGGATGGGGGAGGCGGCCGAACTGGAGCGAGAGAAGCGAGTTGCCGAGCGTACTTTTCGCGGGACGTCTGTCGCGCGAAAAGGGAGTCGATGACCTGGTGGAAGCGGCTCGGAAGACTCCGGGGATCAGGAGTCAGAATCGCGGGAGACGGGCCCTCGGCGGAGAGCTTGCGGGAGCGCGCGCGTGGGTTGCCCTGGGTGCAGTTCCTGGGACGCTTGAGTCCAGAAGAGCTGCGGAGCGAGCGAGCAAGAGCATGGTTGTGCGCGGTGCCGTCCATTTGCACCGAAAACGCGCCCCTCACGGTCCTGGAGAGTTACGGGAGCGGCCGTGGAGCGCTCGTCTCCGACCGCGGGGGGTTGAAGGAGCTCGTGGACGAGACTACGGGAAGCCGGGTCGAGGCCGGAAACCCGGAGGCTTGGCATGCGGCACTCGCGGCCATGGTGCAGCAAGAGGAAGTTTGGAAGGCGCGTGGCAAAGCGGCCCGGCGCAGGCTGGAGCAGGACTACTCCTTCGAGCAGGTGCTAACGCCCACGAGAGCCTCTTCGAGGAGCTTAGTGGCGGATCAGCTTAGAATTCGCGGCCGCGCCACGGCTTGCTTTTCTTGGGTCGAAGAACTCGGGGTCAGCTTTCTCCCTAAAGGGTGGACCATGTATCGATTCGGCATACTCGGCTGTGGACTTCACGGGGAACGTTACCTGCGCCACATGCTCAGGGACACGCCCGAGATTGACGCAGCCGCTGTGCGTCTGGCGGCGGAACGAAGCCGAACGCCAGCGCCTGGAAACGATCTACGGCGTGCGCGCAGTGGACACTCTCGAGGAACTCCTGAGCGTCGAGGAAATCGATGCCTATCTCGTGGCGACCCCGCCGGGACTTCATGCCCGCGAAATCCGGAAATTGCTCTCTCTCGGCGAAACCGATCCTGCTGGAGAAAGCCCCTGACCGCAAGTCTTGAAGAAGCGGACGATCTCTGGCGGGAGTATCCGCGAGCTTCCCCAGCAAGCACTGATGGTGGCGCAGACTCTTCGCTTCAACGCGACCCTGCTTCGCGCGCGGGAACTGGTGGATGGACTGGGCGATTTGCATCGGATACGCCTTCAGCAACGACTGCAGCCCACTCGCATCGAATGGCAACGCGATCCGCGGCTCTCCGGAGGAGGTTCCTTGACCCTCACCGGAGTTCATCTCTTCGACAATTTACGCTGGTTCGTCGGGAGGAGTCCCGACGCGGTGAGCGCGAGGGTGCTTGCCGTGGATGGCTTTCCCACCTCGAATCTGTTCGACGCCTGCTTCGAGTACGAACTGGAGCCCATCCTGTGCGCGACCGAGGTGAGCAAGTTCTCCGACACTAGGTCGTGCGTGATGGAGCTGGTGGGCACCAAGGGGCAGTTGATCGTGGACTATCAACACGGGTGGATCGATCGTCTCGTGGGTTCTCGTCTGGAGAGGGTCGAGAGTCCGGGGAATCCTCCGACTCTGCCGGAGACACTGCGTCATTCTGTCGAGCGGTTCAGAAGGGCGGCGCAATGCCCATCACTTTTTACGATGGCAGGGAGACCCTGCGAATGGCGGAAGCGGCGCGCGTTTCGCATCGCGAGGGCCGTCGTGTTCGGCTGGAAGACATCGCCCCGGAAGACGGGCCGACCAATCCAACTCAAGGAGGAGTTTCACTATGCAAGCTAGCCGTACTGGGATCGTCTTAACGGCATTTCTGCTTCTCGCCGCATGGGCGCCGTCTTCGGCGAAGCCCAGGGCGAGCTGGACTACTGGCAGGTCCTGGCCATGGACCGCGTGGCGTTCAGGATCAAGACCGTGGCATCTGATGCCCGCAACCGACGAACCGGGCCAAATCATGGTATACGGAGATCGCTACGGCTACTTGCGTGCCAATCAGGTAAGCGGGGACGGCACTACGGAAATTTGGCGCAGCCGTACCTCTGGACGGCGAGGTTTGGCAGGTAATGGTCGAGGACCTCGATGGGGATGGACGGGTCGAGATTCTCTGCCGCACGAAGGGCGGCCGCATTTACGTTTACGACGATACCTTCAATCCCCGATGGGAAAATTTGCGCGAGGATTACCAGGAAATCTCGGCCATGGCCATCGCCAACATGGACGATGACCCGCCTACGAGATTGGTCATTCTCGGCGACGGACATATCGATTATATCGACGGCAAGGATTTCACTCGTCAGTACCGTTCGACACAGACTTATCAAGCTACCGAGCTGGCGGTGGGCAACGTGGACAGCGATGCGAATCTGGAGATCGTGCTCAACACGGGGCTGGTGCTTGGATGGAGTGAGACTGGAACCCAAGTGGAGTACTGACGAGTTCGGTTCGATGATCGAATTACTGGACATCGACGGGGACGGGATCGAGGAGATTCTGGGTTACGAAAACAATGGCGAGAATGATGATTTACGAGGCGGATCAGCAGCAGGAAAAACCGGTACGTTGAAAAGGGTCGCGTCAAAGAAAAACCCCGTCGAGTATCGTGCTCGACGGGGTTTTAAACACTCAGGTCTTCGTCACGTTCCCAAGTCATTTGCGTAACCACCAAAAGATGTCGATTCCCAAGATGAAGAGGCTTGCGATCGTTGCGAGATGCATGATTGCTCCCTCGTGTAGGGCCCCGTGCGGAGTGTGACGAGACGCACCCCGCAAATGGGCCACTGACGGATTGTCAAGACACTCGTGGCTGCAGAAAGCGTGCCAGATGATCCATCCTGGCGGAACTTGAGAACCAACAAGGTCTTGTCGTCCGTCGCCTCACCCGTCGAGAACTGCGAAACGGCTTGAAAGACGGCGTCCCGAATGGATTTTGCCTCCTGATCCAGCTTCGCTGTCAGTTCCTGGACGAAGCGGGGCAGTCCGAAGGAGTCCTGGTTCTCATCCTCTTCGTCGACGATGCCGTCGCTATAGGCCGCCACGACATCGCCCACGTGAAGGCGGATCCACCCATCGAAGTAATGGCTGTTGGGCAGCACTCCGAGTACCGGGCCGCCGCGGGTCAGGCTCTCCACCCGTCCTTCAGCGTGACGGCACCACAGGGGAGGATCGATTCCCGCGGTGCAGTAGTTGAGTACGCCATTGTGAGGGTCGAAGATGGCGAGGAAGCAGGCGATGAAGTGATGCTCGGCCGTCATGCCGTGGACCTGTTGATTGAAATGGTCCGCTACTTCGGCACAGCTCATGAATGGTCGCGCAGTCTCGCGCAGCGCAGCGCGGACGCTGCTCATGAGCAAGCTCGCGGGAACGCCCTTCCCCGAGGCATCGGCCACCGCGAGCAAAATGCGTTGGTCGGGTAATTCGAAGTAATCGAAGACATCACCGCCAATTTGGCGGCAGGGGATCATGCGACCGCTAAGGGAAAAATTGCTGCTCTCCAAATCCCGCGGCGGAAGCAATTGGGCCTGGATCTCCCGTGCCAGATCCATCTCTGCCGCGATTCGTTCGCGCACCAGATCCTCGCGAATGCATCATCGCGTTTTCCAGGCTCATGCCGGCCTGGTTGAGTAGCTGCCGGAAATGGTAGAGCGCGACTTCGCCGTAGATCTCTCCGGCTATGGCGGGTCCCACCACCAACAACGCAAGTGGCCGGTCACGACCCCACAGCGGGGCGAGGATCGTTGCGTCGGTCGTGCTGAGAAACTGCTGGCTCGCAGGATCCAGTCGGAAGGGACGGGGTCCGGTCAGCTCGGGTTCGACCAGGAGGGGTTCCCGGCGGGAGAGCGCTGCCGTGAGCATGGAGGAATCGGGCTCGAGGGTCGGGGGTAGGTTGGAGTACTGCGGGATCCGCCTTCTGCTGAATGAGGCGCAGGGTGTCATTCCTCGACGCGGTAGAAGCAAAGGTAGCGCGCGGGCAGGAGCTCTCCGCCGTGAGAACAGAGGAACTCGGCGAGCTCCTCGGGGGAGCGGGTTCCCGTGAGTTCGGCCGTGAGCTCGCCCGCGCGCTCACGGAGTTCGAGCTGACCGGGATAGAAGATCCGGTCGATGATCCGCGCCACCGGGCGGCGTGCCGGCATGGCCGCGAAGCTCAGAGCCGAAGATGGCCACGACGGCGACGAGGTAGATCATCCCCCGGCTGATTCCCGCCAGCTGCGGTCCGAGTCCCAAGAAGAGAAGCGCGCCCAGAGCGGCCAGGGGCAGAGCCAAAGTGAGTGCGATCATCGACTGCCGCGCCAGATAGGCGATGTCGATCGTGCCGGTGCGGAGCAGGGCGACGCTGAAGGAGAGAGGAACGAAAGGCAGCAGGAGCAGGCTGGCCTCTTCCAAGGGGAGCGGGATTGGCGGGCCAGAGCTGTCTCGCCACCGTCGCAAGGGTGATGGGAAGAATTCCGAGAATCATTCCCACCAGGGCGAGGCGGAGCTTACTCCACAGCACCCAGTGGTTCTCACGGCGAATTTTGCGATCGAAGACGACGATCGCTGCCACGATGTAGACTGCGAAGAGAATCGCGGTCGCGATGCTTACCTGCTTGACCAAAGCGCTGTCGGGCGGGACGGAGACGAGATAGATGTAGAGATGAAAGAGAGCGAGTACCTAGCGGTGGGGCCAGCAGCCAACGGTGCTCGGGCCGCCCGAAACTCCGGCACCTTCGGGAAAGATCAAAAAGAAGCGCAAGAAGGCGGCGGGCAAAAGAGCCCTGATGCGTTTCGTAGCAATTCCTCCAAGCCCATGACCAAGACCCACGGAAAGGTCGGCAAATCCAAGAGGAGAATCGCGAAGAGGATGCAGATCGCGTAGAAGAGTCTGCCCAGGGCATCGTCACGGCGCAAGAAGGTGATGAAGCCGAGAAAGACGAAGAGCAGACCCATCGAAGTGGCGAGATAATCTCGAAACCTGCGACTGGGGCTGCGTGTTCCAATCGTCATCTGCAACTTCACTGACTCGGATTGACGGCGTAGCTGGAGTTCGACCTTGTCGCCGGCACGTAGCCCGAAGGATGCGGCCTGATAGGAGGGGTAATCGGGCGTATTCTGTCCATTCAGTGCGAGGAGAACGTCCTCGGGGAGAACCCCAGCGCGATCCGCCGGCCCGTCTCTCGCGAACCGAGACGATTTCCGTTTCCCTCCAATGACATTCCGGGGTCGGGCCGGTGCCACAGCTCTACCGCCCCGGGAATCTCGAGCGCGATGAGAAGGGGGGCGATCGCCAGCAAGATGCGTCGACTGATTCGCGTGGCGCTGGAGCCGGTGCATCTCGATGGGATCCTTCGCTGAGGTTCAGAGTCGGGAGAGAGCTGAAGAGTTCACGTGGTCCAAGCTCGCGCTGATCTACTTCAAGAGTACCATGGCTTTGCTGAGTTGGCGGGAACCGCTTCGCAACACATAGAAGTAGGTCCCGGCTGAGACCTGACGGCCGCTGGCATCCATTACCATCCCAGATCACACTGTGTTCGCCGGAGGGCATCAGCTCGTCGCGCAAACTGGTGACGAAGACGCCCCGAGGAATCATAGATCTTCAAGCTCGTTCTCTCCTCGCGAGGACAGGGAGAAGCTGATCGTGGTACGCGGATTGAAGGGATTGGGATAGTTCTGAGCCAGCAGCAAGCGTGCGGCGGGGTCGGCGCGAGAGTCAGAGACAGCTCGGCCACTCCCGATTCCAGTCGGCCGGATTTCGTCGATCCAGTCGATGCGATAGCGCAGTGTGTTGCCGCTCTGAAGTCCGTTCGTGTCGTCAAGGAAAGACACTTTCCCCCCTGCGGGTACCAGCGGCTCTCCACTTCGAACTTGATAGGCGCCGGAGTTCACCGACCGCGCAAGCTGAAAGCTGCCCTGGATGCCGACCGGCACCTGCCAGCTCAGCAAAACTCCCCGAACCCTCCTGGTTGGCGCTCAGCTGCGAAACGAGAACGGGTACGTCGGTTCTCGCTGCGGTCGTCAGTTCCAGACACCAGTCCACGAGTTGTCCCTGATCGCCGGCCGCGAGGTCTCTCACCTCGAGGGACCAGTCGCCCGTCGCAAGCTCCTGGAGAGAAATCGTCGAGGGATCCGGGTCCATCGACTCGGGTGGAATCGGGATAGAGGGCATGAATGTCGTCGAGGTCGCTCCCCGTCCTGTTTTGCAAGACGACCTCGGTACCCGCCGGCGATCGTAGAACGACCTGCAAGTCTCCGCGCCATGGATGATCGATGTCCACCCACACGCGCAGAGATTTGATCTCCCCGGATTGCGTGCTCGTGAGGACCGAGGTCACTCCGGCGGGGTCCCCGTCGGGAATCACGTGCATGGTGTCATTACAGCTCTTGATGATCGTGATCGGACGAAGTTGGAAGTCGAAGTTCTTCCGTGACTCGCCATCGCGAGCTGCAAGCGCGCGCGGAGTGGTTTCGAAGCCCTCGGGTCCTTCGACCCAGATCTCGTGCTCCCCGGAGTAGAAGGGACCCAAGCTATAGGCGCCACTGGCGTCGGTCGTCGTGCTGATTCCCGAGGGTTCCTCCCAAACTCGCAAACCTTCGACCGAGGAATTCTCGGTCAGGCTAACCTTGCCCGAGACGGTACAATTGGGCGCGGGTTGGTCCGTCGTCAGAAAATGGGCCGTGTTCTCCGCCAGATGAGCGGCAGCGCTCGCGATCACTCAGCTGCGAATAGGCAAACGCCCAGTAGACGAGTTGTGCGCTCACGGGGCTGGTATCGTTGTCGTAGACCAAAACTCCGGCGTTTTGCGTTTCCTCGGATTGCCGTACAGAAGGAACGCGTCTGATGCGGGAACCATGGAGTCCTGATCGCCATACCCGCCGCTGGTGTCGATCGCCAGGGCTCGGGGAAGGAGATTGGGACTTTCGCGCAAGCGGCGTATCGATTCCGGACGAGGTCAGCGCCCCGCTGGCGTCTCCCTCCCAGCGAAGGACGTGCAGAACTTGGCTGGCGAATTCCGGATAGCCCGGGCTCGAGGCCGCGTCGAAACCAATTTCGCCGCCTTCGATCAAGAGCTTGCCGCCATTTGCATCCAAGCCGACGAGATTCGCCCGTAGATTGCCGTCGGCAGCAGGATCCGTGGATTGACCGAAGGAAACCACCAGAAGATCGTAGTTCTGCCAGCTCTGGGGATCACTGCTCTGCGCGCTTTCCTCGGTGACGAGGAATCCAGCGGCCTCGCAGATCCGTGGCGAGTTTGGCGCGCTCAGCCCCTTGACCTGGGTCGGAGAGATCAGGCTCTTCGCGCTCGGATCGAATTTTTGCGAGGCCGTCGTGGTGGTGTCCTCTCCATTCAAAACGAGCACTTTGCGCGGCGCGGCCGTGACGAAGAACGAATGGGGACCGGACTGTGCGAGGTTACCATCGACCGAGGAATCGCTGAGCGCTAATGAGGTAAGCGATCGAATCTCCTACGGACATCGCGAAATCGGGATAGGGAAAGGGAGCCGCGTACTGGTTGTTGCCCTGGTCCACGAGAGGAAAATCCTGCATGAAGGTGCCGTTTCGGTACCAACTCGCGCGTGACCGAGGAAATACCCGAGGCGTCGAGGACGGTTGCGCTGATCGTGGGGGGCCATAGCTCGATCGGGGTATCACTCAGAGGATCGTGCTGGATCGTGGGCGGAATCGAGTCCGATGCAAGGTCGAAAGAGTAGTACTCCGCCGGCCCGCCCGCGGGTGCATAGATCTCGACTCCCACCGAGTCCGTTGCCGCGATCAGGTAGTCGATCCTGGCGTTGTGACCTGGTCCGGGGATTTCTCCCTGCCACAGGTCCGAGCCTTGGTTTGTCATTGCGACGATAGTCCAGGGATCGCTTGCGTTCGCTCGCCAGTAGAGGCGAACCGGATCGATGGACGCCAAAGGCTTCACGTGCCCCACTTGCGCGTCTACGAGGTAAGGGCCCTGCATGTCATCGGTGTCGCTCAGGGGTGTGTGCACGATGTTGAGCTCGTAGCTGGGTTGGATGCCTCGCTCCTGATAGGCGGCGTGGATCTGCGCGAGGTGCTGGCCTCCATAGAGGCTCTCGTCGACCAGCAGCGTGCCGTTGGCGAAGTCTTTGAATGTCGCGGTAGGTCCGATGTGGAAGAACGACTCCACGACGAGTTTGTCGGTGACTTGCTTTCCTAGCTGATTCCATAGCTTCCACCAGACCGAGGAGATGATCTCGCCATCTGTGTGGATTTCCCCCACCATGTCGTCTGGATAGATCTTCGTGGAGTCCGTTCGCCGTAGATAGGGAGGTGGGCCTGGATTGTACGAGGTGGCGTCCCATTCTCCCACCAGTGCATTGGCCCCAAAGGTCGCTGCGACGTAGTCGCCAAAGGCCTCTGAGATCGCTCCCGTCTCGCCGGAATTGGTGAAATCGGGCACGATGTTCTCATGGATCGCGTGTCCGTATTCGTGAAGGACGATCTCGCCGTCCTCTGCGTCGTCGACCCCACCGTCACCGAAGCGGATATCGTCGGTCACCGGGCTATACATGCTGTTGTCCGCCTCGAGTGCGTGCGCGAAAATCCTGGTTGAGCGGTTGTTCGCATCGAAGATCCCCAGAGTGTTCTGCAGGTAGTTTTGGAAGGTGTCGATGTGCCAATAGGCATTTACCGCGTGAAAGGGCGACTTCGCGAGGTCCGCGCTGTAGTCGAAGACGAGTGACGGATCGGAAGGCTGGGTGGTGTAGTCCAGCCAAGCGTCCACGTACTCCCCGCGCAGGAGCCCCGTCCCGTCCAGACGTTCCAGGACTTCATCTTGGCGAAAACCATCCATCGGATCCCCGTCCCGCAAATCGTAGCGTTCTGGATGGCCGTTGAGAGGATTGTCCACCAAGACCAGTCCGCTACCCTGGCTCGAACTGGCCTCGTGCCAGTGCTGAGGTAGGGGGCGGGCAATGTGGGGGGATTGAGGATGCGTGGCGCGGAACCCAGCTGCTTGCCATCGGACATGGCATTGACCGTACTCAGGACCTGGCCGCTCTGTGCGTCGACTTCGCTGATCCAATCGCCGAGCGGCGCCCAGAGCGCCTGCGTGACCTTCCAGACGAGGGCACGACGCGCAGTGTCCAATGTGAGTTCGGTCGTTTCGGGGACGCGAGCTTCGCCTTCAGCGTTCACCGCGGCTCGCGAAGCTCTGAGCGCCGCCTCCCCGGAGACAGCGGGAGTCGTCGGGAATCTCCCATTACTACGCGGAAGTGGTCGTCCACTGCGAGGATCCGGCCGCGGTCGATTCAGGTGGACACACACCCAACCGTCCTTCACCGCAACGCCCTTGAAGTACTGCCTTCGCCAGAGGTGAAGTCCGCTCGGGCTACTGCGCTCTCGATCGCGACGCAGCTCGTAGGAACCTGCCTCGTCGATGCCTACCGCTCGTCCAAAAAGCGCCAGAGAATGTTGCCGCAAGAAACTCGCGGCAAGCTCGCGGGGATCTCCCGTCGAACCGGACGATTGCGTGCGAGTCGAGGCGTAGAGTTGCGGTGGGAGCGACTCGGAGGCGCTCTGCACCAGACGGTAACCCGCCCGCCAGAGCGATTGTTCATCCTCGACGCGAGCCGCCGCTCCCCGCCGGCCCAAACGAAGCGAGCCTGGCAGAGGAGGATGAGGAGAAGGGATGCAAGCCAGCTGGCCCGCGGAATCGGTGAGCTCACAATGGCACCATCGAAGGAGGAGTACGCAACCAGCCCGCGAAATTGACGGATAGCGCTTGAATTATAAGGCCTTCTGGCAGACCTTGAAAGAGCCCCACTCACGCCGGGAGCCGGAAGAAATGTCGCGGACGTTCATCTACGCTTTATATACGCAATTTCTTCTCTTTTTGCTTGGGTGCGGAGGGGGATCCCCTCCGAAGCTCGAGATCACCCATGTCGATCCCGAGTACGAGGAAGCCCTTCGGGTCGGCTTTTCGATCGCGCCGGTGGATCGCAGCGAGCCGATCTATGGTGGGGCGGAGGCGCTCGCCGAGTTCAACAACGAACTCTACTCCTCGCTCCTGACCTTCACCGAGGGAGTGGAGATCACCGAGCCCGGCGTGGTGCTCAAGCGCGTCAAGCACGGGGGAGACGAGGCCATGGGGCTCTTCCGCCAGTTCCAGCGCGATCGGATCAACGATGTTCCACTATCGACCGGGGACTGCGCGCGCATCTTCCCCATCGTGCTCCAACGCTTTCTATTTTTGCCCTGGGTCGAGGAGCACGAGGATACGGGGGTGGAGGATACGGTTTCGGGAGAGTACACGACCAAAATCGATTTTGCCGCCGATCTCAACAACGTCAGTTTCAAGCAGTATGAAGGACAACTCATCGGAGAGATGGTCGATCTCGTCAAAGGGAAGATCGTGTGGAAGGGAGTGGCTCGCTACAAGACGGGCAAGATCTTCATCGGGAACCGCCCGGAGGATCTCTGGAACCGTCGGACCCAGGCGGCGACCGATCTCGCGCGCCTACTCAGCCTCGATTGACCCCCTTTCGCAGCCTGTGCTAGTTTCTCCGTTTCCGATCCCAAACGACATCTGGAGGGGCTGTTTTCGCCCCGAATTTTCTTCAGCGCCGCTCCCGCGGCCTGGACGGTGAGCGATGGACAAGCATTTCGACCCACGGGGCCTCGAGCAGAAGTGGTATGAGCGCTGGGAAGGGGCGGGGCTCTTCAAGCCGGAGAACCACGGTAGCGGCGCGCCGTATGTCATCACTCTGCCGCCTCCCAACGTCACTGGCGTGCTGCACATCGGGCACTGTCTGGGCAATTCGGTGCAGGATTGTCTCGTTCGCTACTACCGGATGAAAGGCCGTCCGTCCTTGTGGATCCCCGGGGCGGATCACGCGTCCATCGCGACCGAAAACAAGGTCGCCGAGGAACTTGCGAAGGAGGGACTCTCGAGAGAGAACTTGGGCCGACAGAAGTTTCTCGAACGCGCCTGGGACTGGTCGCAACGTCACCACGATCACATCGTGCTGCAGCTCAAACGCTTCGGAGGCAGTCTGGATTGGGACCGCGAAGCCTTTACCTTGGACGAGCCACGCAGCCGCGCGGTGACGGAGGCCTTCGTTCGACTCTACGAGAAGGGTCTCATCTATCGCGGTGATTACATGGTCAACTGGTCGGTGGCCCAGCAGAGCGCGGTGAGCGACGAGGAGGTGGAATACCGCGAAGTCGAAGGGAAGCTGTGGCACTTTCGCTATCCCCTTCAAGGCGGCGGGTTCCTCACCATTGCAACGACCCGTCCGGAGACCATGTTGGGCGATACCGCGGTAGCGATTCATCCCGACAATCCCAAGACGGCCCACCTGAAGGGAAAGACGGTCCTTTTGCCGCTGGTGAATCGGGAGATTCCCGTCATCGAAGACGACTACGTCGACCCGGAGTTCGGTTCAGGTTGCGTGAAGATCACGCCCAGCCACGATCCCAACGACTACGAGATCGGTAAGCGACACGACCTGCCCTTCGTGAACATCCTGCGCCCAGACGGAAAGTTGAGCGATACGGTTCCGGTGCGTTTCCGCGGTCTGGACCGTTTCGAGGCGCGCGAACGCGTGGTGGAGGAACTCCAAGAGTTGGGGCTGGTGGAAAAGGTGCAAGCCCACGTTCACAACGTGGGGTATCACGATCGTACCGGCACCATCATCGAGCCCTTCGTCTCCACCCAGTGGTTCCTCAAGATGGAAGGTCTGGCTCAACCCGCGCTGGAAGCCGTGCAAAAGGGTGAGATCACCCTTTTCCCGGAGCGCTGGGTGGGGGTGTACTACAACTGGATGACCAAGATTCGTGACTGGTGTATCTCGCGGCAGCTCTGGTGGGGGCATCGAATTCCGGTTTGGTACTGCTCCGAGGGACACGTCAATGTGGCGCGTGAGGAGCCAACGAAATGCGGAACCTGCGGCGGCACTGCGCTGCGTCAAGACGAAGACGTTCTGGATACCTGGTTTTCCTCCTGGCTCTGGACTTTTTCTCCTCTGGGCTGGCCCGAGGAGACCGAAGATCTGAAGAGATATCACCCGACCTCCACTTTGGTGACGGGCCACGAGATCATCTTCTTCTGGGTCGCTCGGATGATCATGGCTTCCTACGAGTTTCTGGGGGAGAAGCCCTTTTCCGAAGTCGTCTTCACTGGAATCGTGCGCGACGATCAGGGCCGCAAGATGTCCAAGTCCTTGGGCAATTCGCCGGATCCTATCGAGATCATCGAAAAATACGGAGCAGACGCTCTTCGTTTCGTGCTCTTGATGCTGGCGCCCACGGGTCAGGACATCAACTTCGGCGAGGAGATGGTCGAAACCGGTCAGCATTTCTGCAACAAGATCTGGAATGCGACGCGACTCTTGTTCTCGAATCTCGACTCGGCTCAAATCAAATTCCCCCCCGCCGATCCACAGGACATGGCGGAGGATCTCGGTGCGCCTAGCTCCAGTGAAGATCCGGAGGCGCTCTTCGCCTCGCTGTATCGCAAGCTTTTCGGCAGCGATCTGCCCGAAGTCCCAACTGGATCGCTGTGTTTGGAAGATCGGTGGATGCTTCAGGAGCTGGCCGACGCTGCCAGGCGGGTGGGAGCCGCCATCGAATCCCGCCGTCTCAACGATGCTGCCCACGGAGTCTACGATGTTTTTTGGAAGGAGTTCTGCGACTGGTATCTCGAGGCGATCAAGCCGCGATTGCAGGGCGACGATATCGCCGATCGCAACACCGCTCTGCTGGTCGCGCTCACCGTTCATGGCGCGCTGCTACGCCTCCTGCATCCCTTCTTGCCGAACCTGAGCGAAGAGTTGTGGGAGAACCATCCGGCCAGCGCAGGATTCTGCATGACGGCGCCGTTTCCCAGTTTCAGCTCGCCCTTACCCTTCGCGGAGGACGCGGAACGCTTCGCCCTGGTCAAGGAACTGGTCAGCTCGGCACGAAATCTGCGCCATGAGCTGAACGTGGCTCCGGGCAAGCGGGGTCGTCTGCTGCTACGGTCCCCCGAATCGAGCCTCGCATCGCTCCGCGCACTGGCCAATCATGTGGCCGTATTGGCGAAAATGGAGGCGGTGGAGGTGGAGGGTCCGGGGGAAAAGCCCGAACGGAGCGTGGCCGCGGTCGTGGGGGAGGTGGAAATCTATTTGCCGATCGAGGGGCTCATCGATCCGAAGAAAGAGGAAGCGCGCTTGCGGAAGGAAGTGGAGCAGACCCGGGGGAGGCTGAAAGGCTTGCGAGCCAAGCTCTCGAATGAGAACTTCTTGAAGAAAGCTCCGTTGGAGGTCGTGGAGAGGCAGCGTGCTCTGGCCGAAGAGGTCGAGGAGACCCTGAAGAAACTCGAGCAACAGCTGGCGGATCTGGAGTGAGCGTGAACACGAAGAACGAGAAGGATTATCGCAGTCTGGGCGAGATCCTGCGCGATTGCCGGGAGCAACGCGGGCTATCGGTGGAAGACGTTTCCGAGGCTACCAAGATCTCGCCACGTGTTCTCAATTCCATGGAAGCCGACGGAGTGGGTGAACTCGCAGGTCCGCTCTACGTGCGAAGTTTCGTCAAGACCCTGGCAGCGTTCTACGACCAGGACGAGGCCTGGCTGCTCACGCGCCTCGAATCCCTCGACCAGGGAGCCACTCGACCGGTTCCACCGGTGAAGCTGCGTCCGCACGATGCGGGAACGCCGGTTCCCACTCCCAAGACGCTTGTCCCCGAGCCGCAGCGTGAAGTCACCACCTGGAGAGTCGAGACCGTCGACGACACCACGGTAAAGCGCATTGAGGGCAAGACGGGCATACCGACTTCGCGTTGGGTGTGGATCGTGGTGGCAGTCATCGTGATTCTACTTGCGGTGTGGATTTTTCAAGGCAATAACTCCGGGACGCAACATTCCGACCAGGGAGTTCGTGCGAAGGAGATGATCACTCAGGACACAGAGCCCCAGGCCGAGAGCCCGAGCGGTGAGACTCCCGCGAAGGAGCCCGAAGGCCTCGTCCCTGGTACTTCCGGCAACCGTGAGGAGTCGGACCAGCAAGATCGGGCAACCGTGGTGGTGCAGAACAGGGTCTCTCGCTTGAGTAACGCGGTTCCCGAACCGGGAAAGCCGGCAGTGGATCTCAACCACGCGATTTTGGCCGGAGCCGACCCGTCCGCGACGGGACAGGGCAAGACTTCCGCAGCCAAGAGCCCGCCGGCCAAGGCGCCGCCCGAGCAAGTCGATTCGGCCAGCAAGCAAGAGCCGGCTCCCGCGGCCCCGGACACGGAGGCCGAGGCGAAGACGGAAACGGAGTCCCCCGCCCAGAGTACAGCCCCCACCAGTTCCGAGTCCGATGCCAAGCAAACTAGAGAGAGCACGAGCTTGCAGCGACTGGGAAGTATTGTACGGCCTGGATTGAAACCAGCGGTCGCCGGCGAGCTCTCCCTCGATTTGAGGGCGAACCGTGCGACCGAGCTTCGAGTCTCGGTGGATGGGGCGATTCCCCAGCGACGCTCCCTACAGGCCGGAGAGATCTGGCACCTCACGGCCCGAGATCACTTCTCCCTCTTTCTGCAGGATCCCTCCGCTCTGGCAGTCCAACTCAATGGCAAGACGCGCACGCCCCCCGAGGGCCTCGATGGCGGTGAGTGGCTACTTTACCCTCTCGACGAGAGTCAGTAGCCGGTAGGACCATGGCGCGAGAATTCAAGCTGCACCAACCATTTCTCCTCACCGGAGACCAACCGCGCGCGGTAAAGGAGATCGTGGAGGCCTACCGCGCGGGTCAGAACGAGCAGGTACTGTTGGGAGTGACCGGCAGCGGCAAGACCTACACCATGGCCAACGTGATCCAGGAACTGCAGGTTCCCACGCTGGTCCTCAGCCACAACAAGACCCTGGCCGCGCAACTTTACGGCGAGCTGCGCGGTTTCTTTCCGGAAAACGCCGTCGAGTTCTTCATTTCGTATTACGATTACTACCAGCCGGAAGCGTTCATCCCTTCTTCGAACACGTATATCGAGAAAGACGCCAGCATCAACGACGAGATCGATCGTCTGCGTCTTCGCGCTACCTCCTCGCTGCTGGCGCGTAAGGACGTGATCGTGGTCGCCAGCGTATCGTGCATCTTCGGTCTGGGAAATCCGGAAAACTTCAAGCGCCAGGTCATCGCCCTGGAGCTTGGAGCTGAATTTGACCGCGAGAAACTACTTGCCGAGCTCGTCTCCATTCAATACACGCGCAATGACGTGGCATTTACCCGCGGGACATTTCGGGTACGCGGGGATGTCGTGGAAATCAAGCCAGCCTACGAGGAAGAGATCGTACGGGTGGAACTCTTCGGTGATGAGATCGATCGGATTGCGATTGTCGATCCCATCACAGGGGAAGTGCGGTCCCGCGTAGAATCCTACACGATTTATCCGGCCAGCCTCTTCGTGACGGATCGAGAGCAACTGGAGGGGATCGTGAACGGGATTGGCAAGGAGTTGGAAGAACGGTTGGCGGAATTCGACAGCATGGGAAGGGTCCTGGAGGCTCAACGTCTCGCATCACGCACGCGCTACGACATGGAGATGTTGCTCGAGATGGGCTACTGCTCGGGAGTGGAGAACTACTCGCGCTACTTCGATGGACGCCGTCCCGGACAGCGTCCAGCCTGCTTGCTCGATTACTTCCCGAAGGAGTGGCTCTTGATCATGGACGAGAGTCACGTGAGCGTGAGCCAGGTCGGCGCCATGTACAACGGGGACCGCAGCCGCAAAGAGACTCTGGTGGAGCACGGTTTCCGGCTGCCGAGCGCGCTGGACAACCGGCCTCTCACCTTCGAGGAATTCAATCAACTGAAGCCGGCTACTATCTACGTTAGTGCAACCCCGGGCGATTACGAGCTGGAGCGATGCGGCGGAGTAGTGGTGGAGCAGATCATCCGTCCCACCGGACTCATGGATCCGAAGGTCGAGCTGCGGCCAGTAGAAGGTCAGGTCGATGACCTCATGAAGGAGATTCAGGACACGGTGAGCAAGTCCTACCGCGTTCTGGTGACCACCCTTACCAAGCGGATGGCGGAAGATCTCACCGACTATCTCTCTTCTCACGGGGCACGCGTACAGTATCTTCACAGTGACATTGCCGCTCTGGACCGCGTCGAGATCCTGCGAGGTTTGCGCTTGGGAGAATTCGACGTCTTGGTCGGCATCAACTTGCTCCGAGAAGGTCTGGATCTGCCCGAGGTCGGCCTGGTGGCTGTCCTCGACGCGGACAAGGAAGGATTCCTTCGCAGCGAGAGGAGCCTCATTCAGACCGCCGGTCGCGCCGCGAGGAACGTAGACGGACGCGTCATTCTCTACGCGGACTCGATGACCGGATCCATGCAACGCGCGATCGAGGAGACGAACCGCCGCCGAGCGATTCAAAAGACCTACAACGAAAAGCACGGAATTACGCCGAGGAGCATTCAGAAGTCCACGGACGACATCATGCTCAGCACGAGCGCGGCAGACGGGGTTCGTGAGGGCCCAGAACAAGCGAGCTCCTCTCGCCAAAGCGGTATTCTGGATCACCTTCAGGATCTGAGTCCGGCCGAAATGCTCGAGCAACTCACGACCGAGATGTACAAAGCGGCCAAGGAGCTCGACTTCGAAACCGCGGCCGTACTGCGCGATCGCATCGACGAGATGCGATTGGAAGAAGAGCTAGCTGGACCGAAGAGCGTCCAGAAGGAACGCCGCCGGGTCGGCCGGAACAAGAAGAAAGCGAGTCCCGCGAGGAGACCGAAATGACGTCTATCCCGGCAGAGTTCACGAGCCTGGAACGCGAGAGCGCCCGTCGCATCATCGAAATCGCGCTCGAGGAAGATGCCGCCCGGCAAGACATCACGAGCTCGATCTGTGTGGAAGAGGGCAGAAGGGCGCGGGCCGTCATTCGCTCCCGCCAGGCCGGAGTCCTGGCGGGACTACCCTGCGTGGCGCTCACTCTTTCCTCCCTCGGCGGGGAATATCAGCTGGACGAGGTGGCGAAGGACGGACAGTCCCTGCATCCCGGTGAACTCGTGGCGCGAGTGGAAGGGCCATTGTCCCTCTTGCTCTCGGCCGAGCGCACCTTCCTCAATCTCCTCTGCTCATTGAGTGGAGTCGCGACGCTGACGCGCAGCTACGTGGAACGGGCCGGGCCCCATTGCCAGATTCTGGATACCCGCAAGACTTGGCCGGGAATGCGAGTTCTGCAGAAGTACGCGGTGAGATGCGGAGGAGGGAAGAACCACCGCATGGGACTCTCCGATGCGGTGATGGTGAAGGACAATCACCGTGCCGGGGGACGCACGCTGGAGGAAGTCGTAAAGCTAGTGCGTGTCCAAGCTCCAAACTTGCCTCTCATCGTGGAGGCCGACGACTTACCCGCGGTCTCGGAGGCGCTGGGCCTGGGAGTGGATCGTGTTCTCCTGGACAATTTCGACGCCGTCGCGGTGAGGGAGGCGTGTCGCCTTCGCAAGGAGTTGGGGGTGGAGGTCGAGTTCGAGGTCTCAGGCGGAGTACACCTCGATTCGGTCGCGGAATTGGCGCGCGCCGGAGCGGACATGGTCTCGGTGGGCGCTCTCACCCACTCGGCTCCCGGGTTGGACCTGGGCCTCGATTTGGATTGACCGTGGACGACGCGCTCGAGCTGCCCCATCTCAGAACTTCTTGTTTCGGACGCAGCGGGAGATTCTATCCAGTCGTCGACTCCACGAACCAGCGCTTGTTGGAGTGGGCGGTCGAGGGGGCGCCACACGGGGCGAGCATACTCGCGCTGGAACAGACGGCGGGACGTGGGCGCCAGGGCCGTAGTTGGCAGAGTGAGGCGGGCTGCGGCCTCTTTGCCTCCTTGCTCTTGCGTCCCGAGCGTTCCCTTGCTGGCAGCGCTGCGTTCTCTCTGGTTGCCGCCTTGGCGGTGGCGGAAACCCTCAATCGCACGAGCGAGGTCGAGTGTGCGGTGAAATGGCCCAACGATTTGACGGTCGAGGGGAAGAAGATCGCGGGAATTCTGCTGGAAGCCCGCGGCGGCCAGAGGCCTTTCTTTGTGGTCGGTCTGGGTCTCAACTTGCGGCCGCCTGCTACCGGATGGCCCGAAGCGTTGCGGTCGCGCGCGGTCAGCCTGTCGGAGATCTCCAGCAGGTCGCACTCCGAGCGAATGCTCTGGGCCGAGATCTTGAACCGGCTGGAGCAAATGTGGGATCGTTTCCGTGCGCGAGGTTTTGCGGCATTCCAGGACGAGTGGCACGCACGCGACACTCTGCGGGGGCAGCACGTGCGCGTTCAGAGCGGAGACAGCCGCTTCCATTGTCAGGTCGAAGGGGTTGACTCCGAAGGCCGCCTGCGAGCGAGGCTCCACGATGGATCCGTTCTGCGGCTGGAAGCGGGCGAGGTCCATCTACACCGCGAGGGCGAGGAATGAGCGTTTTCAGCCTCGACATCGGCAACAGCAAGAGCGAGGTGGCGATCGTGGAGAACGGTCGCGTGACGGACTTTCTGTGCGAGCGGCACGAGACCGGAGACGACGAGAATCAGCTCGCAGTATTGCATGCTTGGTGTTGCGAACGAATCGCCGAAAACTCTCCCTTCGGGGTGGTGGTGGCGAGCGTAGTCCCCGAGAGACTTGAGATTTGGAATGCGCTCTGGAAGAAGAACGAGGCAACCCGCGCGCTCCCGCTGCAGGAGGTAAATGCGCAAACCGCCTTTCCCTTCTCGGTCGCGATCGAAGATCCCAAAGGTGTAGGGGCGGACCGTTGGTGCAACCTGGCCGGCGCCGTGGCGCGAGGATATACGAGCGCCCTGGTGGTCGACCTGGGGACCGCGAACACCTACGATCTCCTGCTCGATGGCAGCTTCGCGGGGGGGCTCATTGCTCCCGGGCTGAATTCCTCTCTGCGCGCTCTCACCCAGGCGGGATCGCTCCTGCCCGAAGTGGAGTTCCAGTGCCCGCAGCGCTTGCTTGGCCAAGCCACCGTCGAGGCCATCCAGGCGGGCAGCTGGTTCCAGGGTGTTTTGGGGGTGGAGGCGGTGATCGAGCGCGTTCGCTTGGAGAACGGCAATCCCCCCGTTCTTCTCACCGGCGGGATGAGTGCTCTGGTCGCCTCCGCGATCGCTGGCATCGAATTGGTAGAGGCCCATCTGACCCTGGAGGGCGCGGCCGGTCTCTACCGCTCCTAGGCCTCGAAGGAGCGCGCTCTGCGAGGCCTGCGAAGTTCCGCGCCCTGCCATTTTGGCAGACTCCCTCCCCTCTTGCCAAATCTCAGACCGTGACTATTCTTGGGGCCGATTAGCAGATGACATGGTCGTCTGCTGAAAACGGTTCTCAGGGGGGAAACCCTCGGTTTACCTCCCTATTGGCCACTTTGAGGCCAGGTCCATGAACGATCCGCCCCGCGGGGGCGGTTTCAGGAGGAGATCCATGAGCATCAAACCGCTTGGAGACCGCGTGCTGGTCCAGGCTCTGACCACCGAGAAGAGCAAGGGCGGGATCATCATTCCGGATACGGCCAAGGAGAAGCCCCAAGAGGGCAAGATCATCGCGGTCGGCCCCGGTCGTGTCGAGAACGGTGAGCGCGTCAAGCCCGAAGTGAAGAAGGGCGATCTCGTGCTCTTCGGGAAGTACGCCGGCACCGAAATCACGGTCGACACCAAGGAATATTTGATCATTCGGGAGTCCGACATTCTCGCGGTCCTGTAGACCGTGACCCAACTCCCCGCACTCAGTTCTTTATCAAGGAGAGTCCAGGATCATGTCCAAGATGCTTGTTTTTGACACCAAGGCTCGCGAAGAGCTCAAGATTGGTGTCGACGCTCTTGCCAACGCAGTCAAAGTGACGCTCGGGCCCCGTGGCCGGAACGTCATCCTCGACAAGAAATTCGGCAGCCCGACCATCACCAACGACGGCGTCACCATCGCCAAGGAAATCGACCTGCCCGATGCTTATCAGAACATGGGCGCCCAGCTTGTGAAGGAAGTTGCCTCCAAGACCCAGGATGTCGCCGGTGATGGAACCACCACCGCGACCATCTTGGCCCAGATGATGATCCACGAGGGTCTTCGTCAGGTGACCGCCGGCGCCAACCCGATGTTCGTGAAACTCGGCATCAAGAAGGCCGTCGAGGCGGTCGTGGCCGAGGTGAAGAAGCAGTCCAAGGCCGTGCGCGATCAGGCTCAGATCGCGGCCGTCGCGACCATCTCCGCCAACAACGACCCGGAGATCGGCAACATCATCGCCGATGCCATGGAGGCCGTGGGCAAGGACGGCGTGATCACCGTCGAGGAAGCCAAGTCGATGGAGACCACCCACGAGGTCAAGGAGGGCATGCAGTTCGACCGCGGTTACCTGTCTCCCTACTTCGTGACCGATACCGAACGCATGGAGGTCGTCCTCGACGACGCCTACATCCTCATTCACGACAAGAAGATCAGCGCGATGAAGGACCTGCTCCCCGTGCTCGAGAAGGTCGCGCAGTCCGGCTCGCCGCTCCTGTTGCTCTCCGAGGACGTAGAGGGCGAGGCTCTGGCCACCCTGGTGGTGAACAAGCTGCGCGGCACGCTGAACGTGGCCGCGGTCAAGGCCCCTGGCTTCGGAGATCGCCGCAAGGCCATGCTCCAGGACATCGCCGTTCTGACCGGCGGTAGGGTCATGAGCGAGGACGCCGGTCTGAAGCTGGAGAACACCACTCTGGCCGACCTGGGGAAGGCGCACCACATCGTCATCGACAAGGACAACACGACCATCGTCGAGGGTGCGGGCAAGAAGGCCGACATCAAGGGCCGCGAGAACCAGATCCGTCGTCAGATCGAGGAGACCACCAGCGACTACGATCGCGAGAAGCTCCAGGAGCGTCTGGCGAAGCTGGCCGGCGGCGTGGCCGTCATCAGCGTGGGCGCTGCCACCGAGACCGAGATGAAGGAGAAGAAGGCTCGCGTCGAGGATGCTCTCTCCGCCACGCGCGCAGCGGTGGAGGAGGGGATCGTGGCCGGTGGAGGCGTCACGCTTCTGCGCGCCGCCAAGGTCATCGACAAGCTGGCTCTCGAGGGCGAAGAGGCCGTGGGCGCCGGCATCGTGAAGCGCGCGCTGGAGGAGCCGGTGCGGACCATCGCCAACAACGCGGGCCGCGACGGAAGCGTCGTGGTGGAGCGTCTGCGCAACGAGAAGATCAACATCGGGTACAACGCCGCCACCGGTCAGTACACCGACATGATCAAGGACGGCATCGTCGACCCGACCAAGGTCACGCGTTCCGCTCTGCAGAACGCGGCCAGCATCGCCGCCCTCATTCTCACCACTGAATGTCTCATCACCGACAAGCCCGAAGAAGAGAAGTCTGCCCCCGCGGGTGGCGCGGGCGGAATGGGTGGTATGGGAGGCATGGGCGGGATGATGTAGAATCCCGTTCGTCTTTCGGTCGGACACAAGGGGTCGCGCCGCAGGGCGCGGCCCTTTTTTGTATTCAGCGAGTGAAATTCGATTGCACGTTTCGCATGGAAATGTCGCTTCTCTGGGTAGTCGGCCGGAAATTCGGGTCGCGTCACTTGGAGGCGGGTTCGCGCGCCGGGTAGGGAGCCAACGGCGCGTGTCCCGTCTCCTACGTCCTAATGACGACCCAACTGGCCCGGTTTCGATTTCATGTGTTAGACTAGCCGCAGGCTCTCAGGAGTTTCCCCCGCAGGAATTGGTCCCAAAAAGAGTGCCTTCTCCGACCGACTCGCCCATTACGGGAATTCTCGTGGCGATGCGGGATGATCCCGCACGCGCCGAGGAACTCTCCGAGAGTCTGTACCAGCATACCTATCCCCATTTGCACAATTTGGCGCGACGGCTCATGGGGGCCGAGCGCGGAGATCACACGCTACAGCCCACCGCTCTGGTCAACGAGGCGTATCTCCGGCTCGTCGATGGGAAACGTGTCGACTGGGAGGGCCGCAGTCACTTCTTCTGCATCGCAGCTCGTATCATGCGGCGGGTTCTCATCGATCATGCGCGCGCGCGGGCACGGGCCAAACGCGGAGGGAAGTGGTGCCAGGTTACACTACATGAGCAGTTGCATCAGCGAGACTTCGACGCCCTCGATCTCCTCGTCCTCGAGGACACCTTGAAGCAGCTCGAGGGTCGACATCCCCGCATGGCAAGGGTCGTCGAATTACGCGTGTTCGGGGGCATGACCATGAAGGAGATCGCCCACGTCCTTGGTGTTTCCAAACGAACGGCGGACGAGGACTGGAGCTTCGCCCGGCGTTGGCTGGCCCGGGAGCTCGCCAACGAGACGCAGGAAGAACGTTGAAACCGCGGGATGACACCAATCCACCGCCGCGCTACTCCGATCGAGAATTCGAGCAGCTCCGCAAAGCCGTGCTAGCGGCACTGGCGCTTCCCGAGTCGCAGCGAGAGGCCTACCTGAAGCAAGTGCTCGGCAAGGAGGAACTTGTCGCCGACGCGTTGTCATTGTTAGCTTCCGACCCCGATCGTGCCGATCGGCTTGTCGAGGGCTCCGTCAAATCCGTGCTCGAGGAAGCATTCGATGAGGCCGATCAAACCGCCGACCTTGGTCGGACCTTAGGCCATTATCAGCTCGAACGCGTTCTGGGGCGTGGGGGAATGGGGATCGTCTATCTGGCGCGCCAACTGCAACCCATCGAACGGAGGGTTGCTCTCAAGATTGTCAGCAGTGCCGCCACCACACCCTCGATTCTGCGCCGCTTCGAGCTCGAACGACGGCTCCTGGGACAGCTCGACCATCCGAACATCGCCAAGGTGCTCGACGCCAGCCAGACGGAGGACGGACGCCCGTACTTCGTTCTGGAGTATGTCGATGGAGTGCCGATCACCGAGTACTGCCGCGATCACGAGCTGAGTCTGCGGGAGCGATTGGTTCTCTTCCTTCAGGTGTGTCGCGCGGTCGATCACGCCCACCGTAGGGGCATCATCCATCGCGATCTGAAGCCGTCGAACCTCCTCGTGAGCCAGCAGGACGGCGTTCCCCTGGTCAAGGTGATCGATTTTGGCATTGCGCGTGCGATCGAGGAAGAGAGTGCACTGGCTTCGTTGGCAACGATCGATGGTCACGTCCTGGGCACCCCACAGTACATGAGTCCGGAGCAGGCGCGCGGCGAGCGCGACCGCATCGATACGCGTTCGGACCTCTATTCCCTGGGAGTCGTCCTGCATCAGTTGCTTACCGATGTGCTTCCCTACGAGGTCGATACGACCTCCTTGCTGGAGGTCCTGCGGGTGGTGGCCCAGGAGCCGCCCAAGCTCTCCCGCCAGAGCTTTACCGGCGTCATGTTGCCTTCCGATCTGCGGAACATTCTGGCGAAGGCGCTCGAGAGCGAGCCGGATCGCCGCTACGGCGGAGTTCGCATGCTGGCTGACGACATCGAGCGCTATCTGGATCGGCGTCCGGTACTCGCGCGGCGCCCGAGCACCCTGTACAACCTGCGCAAGGTGATCGAGCGCCACCCCTGGGCCGCGACGGCGCTGATCCTTTTGCTCATCGTTTCGCTGGGATCGGCGATCGCGATGAGCGTGCTGTACCGGGGGCAGGTGGTGGCCCGCAGACACGAAACGCGTGAGGCCGACAAGTCGGCCGCCGTGCTTCAGTACATGGAGAGCGTGTTTGCCGCCGCGGACCCCGTGGAGGGAGGGCCCGACCAGACGATCGGGGAACTTCTGGATGGCGCGACCGGCCGCGCGGAGAGAGAGCTGGCCGACCAGCCTCTACTGCGGGCTGCGGTCCTGCGGACCCTGGCCAACTCGCAGGCCGCGCTGGATCAGTACGATGTCGCCCAGGAAACTCTCGACGGGGCCTTCGATGCCATCGGCGAGGTCGATCCGCCGGATCTACTGGAGGTCGCGCGTCTGGAGCGCGCCTACGCCGCTCTTGAGGTGAGGCGTGGTCACTTCCAGAGCGCCGTCCAGCACAGCGAAAGGGGCCTGCAAGTCCTCGGCGAAGCTGCGCGCCAGGATCCAAAAACACGCACGCAGCTTCTCTCGCAGTTGTTTGGGGGGCTGGACTCGGGGAATCGCTTTGCTGAAGCGGAGAGTGTGGCTACGCTGGAAGTCGACTACACGCGTGTTCATCTCGGAGTAAAAAGTCCAGAGTATGCCCAAGCGCTGTATGACCTGGGCGAAGTCTTGCGCTACACCTCCGGATGGCAGGAGGCGTTGCCCGTGCTGCGCGAGGCCACCGCCGCGGCGAAAAATGCCTTTGGAGTCGACTCTCCCAAGTTGATCGAGTTCCTGAATCTCCTGGGCGTGGTTACGGCGAATGAGAACCCCGAGGAAGCCCTGGCGATTCGGCGGAATGTCCTCGAGCTGGCGGAAAAGACCTACGGACCCAATCACAGTCAGGTGGCAGTCCAAGCGAACAATATGGCCACGGCCTTGCTCAACGCCCGCCGCTTCGAGGAGGCCGAACCCTACGCTCTCCAGGCATTCGAAATTTGGGAGCACACGAAGGGGCTACGCCACACCTATTCCATCACTGGACTCGCCAATCTCGGATACCTCTACGCAAACCGCTGCCAGTTCGATCGCGCCCTCGATCGTCTCATGCTCGCGCGTTCGGTGTGCGATTCCCTGCCGGATGTCGCATTCGACGCCGAATCCAGCGTCTGGGCAAACCTCGGCCTCACGTACTTGGGACTGGGACGATTTCAGGATGCCGAAGCGAGTTTCGAACGAGCGCTGGAGATCCAGCGAGCAAGTTTGGGCGAAAAGATAGGGCCTCTGGCGTGGAACCGGAGCAATCTGGGTACGGCCTACCTCGAGCTGGGTGAACCCACGAAGGCCCAATCCGAACTCGAGGCGGTCCAGGAGTTCATTGAGACCCGGAAGCGAGTGCAGCTCTGGGGAAGAGTCAATCGGCATCGACTCGCGCGCGTCGAGGCCGCTCTTGGCGATTCCGCCCGGGCTCGCAAGGCGATCGAAGAACTGGCTCCTGAGTTACTGCAGGTCGAGCACCTGAGCTTCAACTTGAGCTTCGAACTTGCGCGCGGGGCGAATTTGCTGCGGAGCTTGGGTGACGGCGATCTCGCCGAGCGCTACGAAGCGCGCCTGAAGGATTCTCCCTGCGCCTGCTTGGACACGCTACTAGCGAAATAAAATAGACGCGGGCAAGGAAGAGGGGAGAACTGGAAAGCCCTGGGGATACCGAATGGCACCCCCAGGGCTTTGCCAAGTGGGGAGAACCCGTCAGCGAACCAACGCAACCTTGCGTGTGGCAATACCTTCGGGTGTTTCCAGCCGCACGTAGTAGACTCCCGAGCTAACCGGTTGTCCGGCTGAGTCCCTTCCGCGCCACACGAACGAGCGCGACCCTGGGTTCAGCACAGCATCAACTACTGTCGCTACCCAACGGCCTCGAACGTCGTAGATGCGTAGAGAAGTGTGGCCCTGAGTGGCGAGTTCGAACTCCATCGTGAGAAGGGGGTTGAACGGATTCGGATAGGTCTTCAGCTGGAGCTTCCTGGTGGGAGTCGAGTCCGCAGAGTTCGCAGCGGTCGTCGCATCCGTGACACGCACGAAAGCGTGAGGCTCTGTAGCCGACTTGGCCGCACCGAGGTAGTAGCCAGTTCCGGCGACCATTGCCTCGGATGTTCCCACGTCGAGGACCACGGTGGCTTCGATCGGTTGTAGGGGGTTGCTCCCCTGGCCGGCCGTTAACGATTTAGCCTCGTAGTCTCCGAGTTGGGCGTTCCAGCTCCAGATGGTGGCTGCAGCATCGAGTTGAGAACCATTATACGAGGTCCCCACCGCCGTGAGCTCTCCTCCTTCCTGATTCAGTCGCACGCCACGAGTCGCCATGCCCTCCGCATAGCCATCTGCGACGGGGGGGGGAGTGAGAACCCATTGTTCTGCAGGTCTGGTCCAAATCACTGGCAGCCGATTGCCGTTCGCGTCGGTGGACCACCCCAGCCACGTGAGGTCAGCGATGTCCACATTTTCGCTGCGGACTCGTCCCTCGCCACCCGCCAGGGTAGGCAGTTGCGTGAGGGCCCAGCCTCCCTGACCGTCGTCTGACCAGACCACGGGAATAGACTGACCCATCGAGTTTTCTGCCCATCCGCCGATGCAATCCACGAGTCCAGTGTTGGTCAACTCTTCTCCGACGGCGGCGCTGTTCGTACCGAAGTCGGGAAGCTGCGTGATGTTGAAAGGTCCACTCTCGGGACCATTCCAGATCACGGCACGAGACTGTTCGGCCGCATCCGTAGCGATGCCGACGATGGCCAGATCGCCGCTGGATAGGTAGGCTCCTGCGAATCCCTGCCCGCGCTGTGATCCCAGTCCGGGGAGAGTCTGCGTCTGCCAGCTCTGTCCCGACCCGACCCAAAGGGTGGGATCATCCGCGCAACCGCACGCGTCCTCGGAGTATCCGAACAGCGCCAGCTGACCAGAGACGTCGTCATGGAACATCCCCTGCACTGCACCCGCTGACGATATTCCTGGAGTGGACAGAGCCTGGACCTGCCACTCGGAATCCACAATCTCCCAGACAACGGGTACGACTTGACCGCTGAGGTCGACGCTCCAACCGCCCAGCTGGGGATTCCCATCGTAGACGCCCGCGAGCACCGCACTGCTGCCGCCTCCGAGCTCGGGTAGGTTGACGATGGGGCTCGGGGAGCTTCCCGAGCTGGTTCCCGTGCTCTCGTAGCAACCGAGATCCACCACCTCTGGGTAGTCAGGAGGATCGGATAGGCCGGTATCCAAGACGCTTGCCACGTCGAGGAATCGATCGTGCTTGGCAAGGTCGAGTGGCAGACGCTCAGCTGTATCTCCATCCTCGTCTACGTCGGCCGCGTCCGCGGGCACCATCTGGCTGTTGCCAGCGTCGATGTAGGGCGAGATGAGCTGCAATCGAAGATCATCGTCCAGAGTACCCGGAGTCCCGTCGGGTCCCGCGGGATCAATGAAATCCGGCGGGGAGGTGAAAATGGACGAGCCGATTCCGGTCCATCCTCCCAGTACGCAACTGCGATAGACTTCGGGGCTGCCTGCAAGAGTCCGGATCTGTGCCGAAGCATCGATGCCTCCGCTGTCCTCATTGGCCCAAACGATACTGTTCTGAACGATTGGATTTCCACCCATCGAGGACGTTTGGTACAGACCTCCACCCTCGTTCACGGCAAAGTTCCTGGCAATCGTGCAATCGTCGATGAGAGGATTGGCAGAGGCATCGTTGGTCATGGCGCCGCCGTGCCCGGCGTGATTGCCACTGAAGAGACAACCGGTGTAGACAGGGGCTCCGCCCTCGTTGTAGACGGCGCCTCCCGTTCCAGCCGTGTTTCCCAGGAACGAACTGTTGACGATGAGTGCGGTGTTGACCTGCAAATTCTCCAGACCTCCTCCGGCCTGCGCATTGTTGTGCAAGAACAGACCGTCCACGACGGTCAAATTCGCGCTGTCGTTGTAGATACCGCCGCCCCTACCCGCCGAGTCGTTGTCGATGAATTCACAACTAATGAAGTCCGCATCGACACCATCAGTGAGTTCGACGCCGGCCCCATCCGCCCCGGTCGTGTTCTTGCGGAAAGTGCAGCGCACTATGGTGGGTGTGCCTGTCCCGCGCATAGATGCGCCAGCTCCCCCCCCAATGCGAAGTTCTTGCGGAAGACGCACTGACGTACGGTCGGGCTGCCATCTTTGATAAACAGACCGCCCCCCGAGTCCCAAGATCCCACCGGCGCGCCGTCAGCATTGCCAGCGACGACGGTGAATCCCTCGAAAATCGCGGTCGCGTCGGTGTTGCTGCCCGTTACCACGTGGTAGCAGTTCTCCGCCGCACTGCCGCCGCTGGTGTCGTCATCCAAGAGGTCTCCGCTGAGTATGCTGCGATAGAGAAACAAATTGCGTGCATTGGGATCTACTGCTCCACAGCCCGCGTAGCTACCTTGGACGCTCACGCCCGATTGAAGCTGAAAGCTGGCCTCACGTGGATCAGCAAGTCCTGCCGTGTCGGGAGTGTACTTGCCGTCAGCGACGCGGATCGTCATTCCGGGGAGCGCTGCGGCAAGCGCGTCGGTGAGATTCGTAAATGCAGAGCACCAATTCAACCCATCGGGTGTGGCACCGATGGCGTGCTTATCGACGTAGAGGGTCGTTGCGGCGCTGAAGCTGAGAGTATAACTGGCCGCAACTTTGGAGACGCTGACATCGGGCACCGCACGCCAAACCGCAACGCAGTAGTAGCCGCCCTCGGTGACTCGAACAGTAATCGATTCTTTTGCTCCAGCTCCTCCGAGCCAGCTCGAGCCACTCGGCATACTCATGGACTTGGAGGAGAACGGAGCGTTGCCCTGATGCAAACTCAGGCCCCAGCTTACGGAACCGGAGTCTCCGACGAGATCGATCACGTGAATTCCGGGTTCCAGGTAGACCTCGTGCAGACGGAGAATCGCGCCGTCAGGCATGGGGAAGGGTCCATACGAACCAGCCGGATCGGTTGCCAGCAGGCTCGACTCGACCGCCTCGATGTTTACGGGACTGCTGCCGTCTGCTTCTAAGACACCTATATCGAAGTCCCTGGGCGTGGTGAGCCGTGAGTTCACGAGTACGAAGTCAGACTGTCCAGGGCCCCATCCGGAGAAGGCCAACATCGGTGCGAACCCCGCTTTTGTCCCGGGCAAAACTTCGTGCAAACGGAGATCCACGTCGTCGGGCGAGAGCACGGCCAGGCCGTACCACTCACCCGTACCCGGTTGGAGCTCCATTCCGTCACAATTGAAGTAGAGTGGGTCTGAAGAAGACAGCGCATCTTCCCATCCCCCCGTGATCGCTGCTGGAGCGGAGCGTTGCAGGGCCGTGCCGGGAGAAATCGTGGGTGCCGCCCAAGTGTATTGCTCGGCATAGCTGTTGTTGGTCTCGTCCCCCTCCGGAACGACTCCATTCGGATCAATTCGCAGGCTGAGGGTGTGCCGACCGGAGGAAATCTGCAACGGATTTGGCCAGTTGATGGTGCTGTAGTCATCGACAGCAATTCCAGGGCTGGATACGGTAAGAATGCTGTTACCGTCAACCAAGCAAGTCACGTCCACTGGATCGGAAGGATTCAACCCCGCGTTGAAGAGAGAGAGGTTGAAGTATGTAGATGGGCTGTCGCCCACCAGATTCGTGGGGAGTGGCACATTGGTGGGGGTTCCCGACGCGTCGGGCAGCGGTACCAATGGTGAATGCCAACCCGTAGGAGGTGCGACGGCAACGAAGTCCCCATCGCTCAGCTGGATGCTCACGTCGTAGTCAATCGTGTTCGCTGCCCCAGAGGGAAGATCCGCCGGGTCTCTCCACACGACAAGGCAGTTTTGACCCTGTGTCGCCACATCGTAGCTCATTGTGCCGACACCACCAGCTCCCGTGGTGAGTTCCGTTGCCGCATCCTCCAGACCTCCGGTAGTGAAGCCAGTCGGGATCCAGGCCGCATGCAGCGGGCCACTTCCAGCTGTGATTTCCACCGTTACCGTATTCCATCCCACTCGGCTGCTCAGCAATTCGAAGTTCAGCAACTGAATCATCTCACCGTCAGTGAAGGAAAGACTGGCCTTTGTGCTACTGCTGATAATCTGACTCTCGAGGAACAGAGCCTGATAGTCGCCTGTGCTAGCATGGGAATTGAATATGCCAACGTCCCATGAAGAGGGTGAAGCGGTTACGTACTGGTTGCTGATCACCGCATCGATCAACCCTGCCGCCCGAGCGCTAGTCCCTTCTGCAGTGAGCCCGAAGCCGTCCTGCTGGCCCGTAGAGGTCGTATACAGTTGACAGTCGTAATCGTCCTCGTCAGCAGAAGCCCACACCGCTACCGCATTGTAGCCGGATGTTGTGTTGATCCGTAACCCGTCCTGATTCTTCATCGAGTGGGTATTGGGGAGTGTGTATTTATTCCATCCTGCATCGGGATCGGGAGGTGCCGAACGCACAACAGGTGAATCTAGGGTGAGAATCGATGGCTCGAACACACGTTGGATCGCGTAGATATTGTCAAACTCCTGGGGTTCCGGGAGGTTATTTGAGGAATCGAAGTGAACAGAGATCGTGTGTCGCCCCCCTCGGACGAAAATGGGACCTTCGTTCAGAGCAACCACTCCACTCATGGCGGGGATATTGCCAATGAGGACGCTTCCTTGCAGGGGGTTTGTGGCTACGCCGTCGACGTAGATAAGATCACTGAAGGTTGAGGTTGCCTCATCGCCTTGGTTTCTTGTTGCGACGTTCCAGTAGGTAGCCGCAGCATCGCCGGTGAGAAACTGTGATTCCTGGACTATGCCGGAACCAGCGCTCGCATCGTCGCGGAGCACGAGCGGTCCGGTCCAGCCCGCGCCTCCAGGTCCCCAGGTGACATCGGCTGGCAGAGGCTCGCGAATTTTAAAGGGGCCAACACTGGTGGCTGTCGAAGACCAGTTCCCAGCACGATCGCGAGCTCGAACATTGACCCACCAGAGTCCCGCGCCCAGAATATCGGTCTGATAGATCACGGCAGCTCCATCCCATACCAGATCGACCGTCTTGTCTGGAAGATCGGGATTATCTTTAGAAGTCGAGATGCTGTAACCGTATGGGCCAGAGTAGTCGTCGTTGGAATCTGGCCAATTCAGATCGATCCTGGGGTTTGCAGAGTCCACTCCAACTTCATGGCTCGTTGAAACCACCGTGGTCGGAGGATCTGGAGGCGTGGTGTCGAGATTCGTGTACCCGTTGTTGTCGGCGGTACGCCAGACGTAGGAGTCAGTGCCAAAGCGGGCTCGATAATCATCCAAGAAAGCCACCATCCTATGTGGGTCATCCTCGGCAACTGTCTCGAGTATGTTGTCAGGAGAGACAGCGATTTGGTCCCCCCATGTAGTACCTGATTCCTCGTTGGAGTCCCAGAGATCCTGCAAGATGGCCGCCGAATAGCCTTCGATCTTCTTCGGATGATCTGGCGAAGGCTCGTTCGGGTCAGTACAGCTACCCAAATACTCGTAGTCCCGAGTTCCCGAATAGGGCTCACCGTAGTCTGCTTCAAAGGAATCATGAATCACGCGTGCGAACCAATCCGGAAAACCCTCGCTCCAAGCAATAAGAGCGTCTTCTTCGCACCAAAGACAGTGGCCACCGGAACCTCCGGTATCGCAGGGATCGCTCTCGTCGCAGATATCATTGCAGTAGTCCGGCTCGTTCTGCCACGAATAGTTCTCGATCCAGTGGTGACCGAGCTCGTGCAGAATCGTATCCTTGGCAAAGCCATCGAAGGAGTGAATATGGAGTTTTCCATTTCGATAGAACGAGACTTCTTTGGAGTCATCGGGCCACTTGATCGTGGCATCACTGACCGTATAGCCGCCGTGCGCGGAAAGCCAGGCCTGTGCACGATCTACTGTCGTAAGGATGTGCAACGCTGCGTTTATATCTTCCTCTTCAGGCCCGAGCTCTCCGAGGTCGAGATCGGTGCCGTCGAAATTCCGTTCGACGGAAGTTTTCCACTTGTAAAGGCCCCTTGACCAGGCGCCATCCTTGACCTTGAAAGTTGAATTCTCGCAACGAAACTGAACTCGAATGTCCGGTTCCGTTCCGAGCACGCTAGTCCAGTCGAAGGATGCGGAGAAATAGCCGTCCTTGTCGGTCGTCGTCTCAGCGCGGATCGTGTCGTAAAGCGTATTGTGTTCGAGAATGCGCACCGTGACCCCATAGGCTCCGGCGTCAGTAGTGACCGTTTCGGGCTCGTAGTAGACAAGTCGTCCGCGCACGGTCACCGATCGAGAATGTTTCGATGAAATTTTCTGTTGGTACTGATCTGGTGATGCTTTAGCGGGGCCAAAAGGATCTTGTGTTTCCAAGGACGAGGAGGGAAGGCCGCTGGAGGGTGACAACTGGATAAGGGGCTGATCGAAGGCGACGCGCCGGTACGCTTTCATAGAGAGATCCAGAGCCCTATAGACGTTACGGCCGTCGAGAGTGAAATGTACGACGAGCGGTTGAGAAGGGTCGACAGGCACGACCGAGATGTTGATCTCGAGCGTTTCCCCCGGCTGGAGGGTGACGCTCGAAGGAGCATCGTCGCTCGGCGAGGACCACCCCTGATCCGAGAGACTGAAGTTCTCGATGGTTCCGCCGTTGAAGGCCTGGATGGATAGTTTGGCTTCGAAGGGCTGACCAACGACCGCAGGCTTTGGATCGCCAAGCAGTCCGACTTCCACAGGCGCCCCGACGTCGGCCCGGGCGGAAGGGAGCGGCACGATGGATGCGAAAACGAGAACGAGAAGGAGAACTGTGCTCGTGCGTTTCATCGCTGCTCCTCCCTGCTTTCGTCTCCCACGCCTTGGATGTGAAGGCCCGTAGCCCAATTCTGGTAGGAATCCTGCAGCACCGCAGTTTTCGTCTCGATCTTTTGCGCCGCCTGGTTGTGGCCTAGTGAACGCAGGAGTTCGACTTGATGCCCCTGTGCTCCGATCTCGATTTGGAGTTTTGCGGCTTCGATCTGTTTCTGATACTTGAGAGCCTCGGCCCGATCGATGGTTGCACCAGCTTTTTGGTTCAGCTGGCGGATATGCTCGTGTTCCAGGGATATCATTTGATGGAGCCCAGCTCTGGCTCCGATCCTGACTTGAGCGACTGCGGTATGTGAAATGGAATTGGATGACGAGTCCGCGCTCTCACTCCACGCCACCGACACAACCACTGCTAAGATTGCGAGCGCAAGAAATAGTAGCCTCCGAAGCCCGATGTTCATGGGATTCCTCCTGATGAGAATGTTCTGTACTCTGTGGGGGACCAAGTAGACGAGGGTGCATCGTCAAGGCCGCGCTAGGGCAGGTCAGCGTGAGGCGCGAGCGCAGGACGATCGATGCATCGTCATACATGTGAGTAAGCGACGTTTCGGGTGTCGAGTTTGCAGAGGAAAATCACGAGTGGAGCTCGGCAAAGGGAAGAGGTGGCTGCAAGCACTTGCCGTTAGAGCAGTTGCATATACGAGGACCAGATAGGACACTTCCTGTCTGTCGTGAGAATTTCCCCCGTTCGAGCTGAGCTCAGAGCGGCATTGGACCTCCGCCCTGCCAAGTCCTACATTGGCCGCGCGTTGATCCCAAACACCTTATCTGAGGGAAGGACGGCCATGGCGAGCTATCGCAAGGAACGAGATTCGATGGGCGAGATGCAGGTACCCAGCTGGGCACTTTGGGGGGCTAGCACCCAACGCGCCGTCGAGAATTTTCCCATCTCGGGCCGGCCGGTACCGGCCGAGATCATTCACGCTTTCGGTCATTTGAAAGCCGCCTGCGCGGAGGCGAATCTCAGCCTGGGGAAGATCTCTCAGGCCAAGGCGAAGGCCATCATCCGTTCGGCCAACGAGCTGGCCAAGGGCGCGCTCGACGAGCACTTCCCCGTCGACATCTTCCAGACCGGTTCGGGAACTTCCACCAACATGAACGCCAACGAGGTCATCGCGAACCATGCCGCCAAGCTCAAGGGCAAGCCGGTGGGAGCGAAGGATCCACTACATCCCAACGACCACGTGAACATGGGGCAGAGCTCCAACGACACCTTTCCCACCGCCCTGCACGTGGCGGTCGCGATCGAGATGCAACAGCAGCTGCGCCCAGCCATGCTGAAGATGCAGCGCGAGCTGAACAAGAAGGCGCGCAAGTGGGACCGCGTCACCAAGATCGGCCGCACCCATCTCATGGACGCCACTCCGATCCGCGTGGGTCAGGTCTTCTCCGGTTACGCCTCGCAGATCGAGCACGGCATCCGGCGCATCGATCGCGCCCTGGAAGGTCTCTCCGAGCTCGCCATCGGTGGCACCGCGGTGGGCACCGGCATCAACACCCATCCTCGTTTCGCGGGCAAAGTCTGTAAGGAGCTGAGCCGGCGCACCAAGGTGAAGTTCCAGGAGGCAGAGAACCATCGCGAAGCTCAGGCTGCCAAGGACGCCATCGTGGATGCTTCCGGCGCGCTCAAGACCATAGCGGTGAGCCTCTCCAAGATTGCCAACGACATCCGCTGGCTGGGAAGTGGCCCGCGCTGTGGCATCGGCGAGTTGCAGCTTCCCGCCACGCAACCGGGTTCGTCCATCATGCCCGGCAAGGTGAATCCGGTCATGTGCGAGAGCATGGTGCAAGTCGCGGCACGCGTGGTGGGCAACGACGCCGTCATCACCTACGCCGGCTTCGGTGGGGTGGGATCCATCCTCGAGCTCAACGTGGCCATGCCGCTCATGGCGGACGCGATCCTGGAGAACATCCGCATCTTGAGCCACGTTCTCGATGCCTTCGTGGACAAGCTGCTGGTGGACCTCGAGGTCGATCGCAAGCGCATCAAGGGGCTGCTGGAGCAATCGCTGATGGT
This sequence comes from Candidatus Krumholzibacteriota bacterium, assembly GCA_963727455.1. GTDB lineage: Bacteria > Krumholzibacteriota > Krumholzibacteriia > JAJRXK01 > JAJRXK01 > JAOZPE01. Next base: position 310,861 of record CAVSGG010000005.1, read on the forward strand.
GGTAACCAGCCTGGCCCCGGCCATCGGCTACGACACCGCCTCCAAGCTGGCCAAGCGCGCGCTGAAGGAGGGGAAGACGATCCGCGAGGTGGCGCTGGAGGAGAAGGTGCTCGACGCCAAGGAGCTGAACGTCCTGCTCGATCCGGCCCGCATGACCGAGCCGCACTGAGGGCGCGCGACCGCGCAGTTCGCTACTAGGCCGGACTACACCGCGACACGATAGCCGCGCAGCTCAACGCGAGGGCAGTCTCGACCCGACCATGGCCCGGGCCCGGGCCGGGCCTGCCTTCGCGATCCACGCGACCAGTGTGATCGCTACCAGCGCGAGTCCCAAGGCCAAGCCCCACCAGATTCCTGCCAACTGCCAGTCGGTGCGCAGGCCCAGCCAATAGGCCAAGGGCAAAGCGAGGGCGTAGTAACCCCCGAGATTGATGAGGGCGGCCGGCAGCGTGCTTCCCATCCCGCGCAGGACTCCACCGCCGGTGACCTGGGTGCCGTCGAAGAGCTGGAAGGCGGCGGCGATGGGGAGGATGGAGGATGCCAGCTCCACCACCTCTGCGTTCTTGGTGTAGAGCAGGGGGAGCAGGTGTCGGGTGGAAACGATGACGAGAGCGGAGAGCGCCATCACGCCGGCGCCCATTCCCACCGCCAGCCAGGCGCTCTGCTGCGCGCCGCGCGGATTGCCCTGGCCAATTCTCTGCCCCACCCGCGTCACCGCGGCCAGCGCGATGCCCAAAGGCACCATGAAGGTGAGCGAGGCCAGGTTCAAGACGATGGTGTGCGCGGCCAGCGCCACTTCCCCCAGCCTTCCGGCCATCAAGGTGCAGATCTGAAACGCCCACACTTCCAAGCTGAGTTGCAAGCCCACCGGAAGGCCCAGCACCAGAAGCTGCCTAAGACCGGCCAGCTCGAAGCAGTGCCGGCTCAGAGGGACCCACGCCCCGCGGTGCAGGCGCCAGCGCGCGATGAGAAAGAGCAGCATGCCGCACATCAGGACCCGCGAAAGGCCGGTGGCCATCCCGGCTCCACGCAGCCCCAGAGCCGGCACGCCGAGATGCCCAAAGATCAGAATCCAGTTGAAGGAAGCATTGAAAACATTTGCAACTAAAGCAACTAAGAGGGCAGGTCGTACGATCCCGCGGCCCTGCAAGTACTGGCGCAGGGCGGTGTAGACCAGAAAGAAGGCCACCGTGGGAATTTGGACCCGGGTGTAGATGGCGGCCTGGGCGGCCAGCTGAGGTTCCTGCCCCAAGAGCCGCAGCGCCGGACCGGTGAAGCCCCACAAGACGCTGATGGGAATGCTGATGAGCAGGGCGAGAAGGATGCCGCGCTGCAGGGTGAGTCCCAGCAGTTGACGATCGTGCGCGCCGGACGCCTGGGTGATCAGCGGGTCCATGCCGATGACGGCACCCATGGCGAAGATGAGGGTGCCGAAGGTCCACAGATGTCCCAGGGCCGCGGCGCCCAGAGCTTCCACGCTCAGGTGCCCCACCATGAGCGTATCCACCACGCCCAGCATCATCGTCGCGACCTGGGTGACGATGACGGGAACGGCCAGATTCCACAGCCGTCTGCTTTCTGCCATGCGGCCGCTCATGATTCATTCCTTCGCGCGGTTTTCAGAAGCCAAGCTCCACAGGCCAAGAGTACGAGTGAGAATGACCAGGCCAGCGCACCATCGAGAGCAAAGGCTGCCTCGTGGTGCTCGAGCCAGATCCCTCCCAGCAGCAAGCTGCCGTTGTAACAGAGGTGGAGGAGCATGGCCGGCACGATCGATCCTGAACGCACCACGAGCAGAGCGAGCACGACGCCCAGCGCGGCAGTCGGCACGAAACGGAAGATGCTCAAGTGGATGAGTCCGAAGAACACCGCGGTCGTCAGCACGGCCCAATGCGTGCTCCCCACGCGCCGCAATAGTCCGAGAAACGCGCCGCGAAATACGAGCTCCTCGAAAATGGCGGGGGAGAGCGCGCCCACCACGAAAATCTTCCACGGCGCGAGTCCGGCAAACACACCCTGCATTTCCTGACCGAGCGAGCGTGGGGTGGGCAGGATGTGAGACTGCAGAGGCATCCAGCCGCCCATGATGGGAAGCAAGAGTCCCCAGGCAAGCATCGGGGCCGCCAGCCAGAACCGCGACGGCGGGCGACGAAGCGAGAGCAACTGGGCGAGCTTTCCCCCGTTGCGGCCCAGCCAGAGAGAAAACGCGCCCAGGAGCGGCAACAGCAACCATAAACTCACGAGGACGCCGTTCACCCGGTAGCGCGATTGCAGCAGGGAGCCGCAGTAGAAATAGCCCAGCACGGAAAGAGACATCGCCAGCAGTGCGGCGCGCCGACGGCCGCTCAGACTCTTGGCCAGAAAGGGCTCGGGATCGAAACCCAGAACCATTTCCTCGCGTCGCAGTTGCCGCGCTACCCAGCGCAGCACCACCGCGCTCCAGAGGAAGCTGGCCACACTGACTTCGAGAATGCTGATGGCGTGGATTTGCCCCGCCAGCAGATCCCGCATGGCAAAGGCCACGTTCACCACCGGGATCATCGCAACGCTCGTGTTGAGTTGAATGGCCTGACTGGCGCTCAAAAGGCCCGCACCGAAGCAGAGCACCATGGTGGGAAGCACCAGCTGCTGTGCCTCCTTGAGACTACGCGCGAAACTCGAGATGGCCAGCAGGATGCCCCCCAGGAGGAAGGCAAGGGGCACCACCAGGGCCGCCGCGCTGAGGAGGGTACCCAGGCCCAGCGCCGTGGGTTGGGTCTGCGCGGAACTGTTCATGAGTCCAGCCGAGAAGCAAGCCGCAATGCTGAGCAGGCTGAGGATGCCCGAGATACTGGTCCCGGCCACAACGACCACAACCTTGGCCAGGGCGATTTCCTCCCGCGGTACCGGCGCCAGGTAGAGAGTCTCCAGAGTGCCCCGCTCCTTCTCGCCGGCCACGAGGTCACTCGCGAGCGCCGCGCCACTGACGAAGAGGGTCATGAGCAGCATGTAGACGATCATGCGTCCCGCGCGTGCGCCAGCTGCTTCGCTGCCGGTGGCAGCATCCAGGGTCGAAATGGAACTCAGCGAATTCAGATCGCCTTCTCCCCCATGAGCCGCGTAGCGTCGCTGTCTCTCCCGATCCCTTAGCTCCTTCAGGTCACTGCGCACTCGACCCACAGCGCTCCGGCTGCGCTCGAAGGTGCTTCGGTAACGCAGCTTGATGGTCGCCCCGCTGTCCGCTCCCGCGGTGCTAACACCCTGCGGGGCGTCCACCACGAGGTCGACTTCTCCTCGAGCCAGCGCGCTCTGCAACGAATCCGGGGGGGAGATCAGGACGAGATTGCTGTCGGCCGAGAGCGCTTCGTGCAGAAGCGTCGAGCCGCTTTGCAACACGACCCGGCTGACGACCCGTTGCTCGCTGGCCGCGTGCTGCCGTTGCAGGCTCGAGGACACCAGGAAGAGGAGGGGATAGAGGAAGACGGGCAAAAACACCCCGAAGAGCAACGCTCTCTTGTCAGCGCGGAGTTCGAGGAACTCCTTTCGTACCAGCACCGGCCAAACTCGTTTCACGCCGCATCCTCTTGTTGCACGATCTGCCGGAAGATGGTTTGAAGGTCCTGTTCCCCGGTCGCGCTGCGGAGTTCCTCGAGGGTCCCCATGGCCTGGATCTTCCCCTGATGGAGAATGCCAATGCGGTCGCAGAGGCTCTCCGCCTCGCTCATGATGTGCGTCGAGAAGAGCACGCATTTCCCCTCGTTTTTCGCGCCTACGATGAACTCCAGTGTGGTGGAGGAGGCGAGCACGTCGAGTCCACTGGTGGGTTCGTCGAGGATGAGAACCGGAGGATCGTGGACGACGGTGCGGGCGATGTTGACCTTCTGTTTCATCCCGGTGGAGAGCTTCTCGCAGCGCTGATCGGCGTAGCGGTCGACGCCGAAGGCCGCGAGAACCTCATGTACGCGCGCGCTGAGCGCCTTCCCGTTCAGCCCATGCAGTTCGCCAAAGAGTGTGATCATCTCCTGCGCGGTCAGGCGGTGGTAGAGACCGGTGGTTCCCGAGAGGAAGCCGATGGAACGCCGCACCTCCTGTGCATCGCGCGCGATGTCATACCCGTTGACTTGCGCGCTGCCCCGGGTGGGGGTGAGAGCGGTCGAGAGCATCCGTAGAGTCGTCGTCTTGCCTGCTCCGTTGAGCCCGAGAAGCCCGAAGATTTCGCCGGCGCGGCATTCGAAACTGACTCCGTCCACCGCGCGCACCCCTTCGCCGCCGCGGTGGTCCGGATAGATCTTCACCAACTCCTGGGTCTCGATCAGCGTTGGATTCACCGATTCCTCCTTTGACCACGCAACAGGCGCCGCAGCGTGAGACCGGGATCGAACAGAATCTCCTCGCGGCGGCCGATGCGTGCGGCGTAAGCGAGGAACAACGCCGTCAAGATCGCGAGCGATCCCAAGCTCAGAAGTGCCATCTGTGGATCGAAGTTGCCGCGAATGGTCTCTCTCAGGAGGGCAGCCACGTTCACCACCGGAATCAGCGCGAACACCGTGCTCAGTTGGTCGCCCTGGGCGGCGATCACGATCCCGGCCAGAGCGGGAATCAGGTAGAGCGGCATCAGAGCGCTCTGTCCCTCGCGGTAGTTTTTGCTCGGCACGGCCGCGATCATCATGGCGGCGGAGAGGAAGGCGGAGGTCAGAAGGGCCACGCCCATGACGAGGAGCGCCTCTCCGAGTCCCAATTGAAGACGGAAGGCAGTTTGCAGTCCCATCAATTTCAAAGCGAAGGCGAGGAATATGGCGAGGCTCATGAAATTCAGGAGGAAGGAAACGAGGCTCGAGAGAGTGACGAAGAGAAACTTGCCCAGGAGGATCTGTCCGCGCGTGAGGGGAGAGGTGACCAGAGTCTCCAGCGTTCCGCGTTCGCGCTCTCCCACCACCGTATCCAGAGTGGAGTAGTAAGCGCCCTGGGGCAGCATGATCACCAGCAGTACGGGGACGAGGAGTGAGAGCACGTAGCTTCCCACCTGTCGTTTGGACGCTGTGTCCTCCGCGGAGATTACCAAGGGCTCGAGGTCCCCGGTGCTCATCCCCACCGAACGGCCGAGTTCCATTTGTTCCCTTTCGACGTAGTCCTTCAATACTTCACTCAATCGGGCCTTTGCGCGCGCGGAGCGATCGCGAGAGGAATCGAAGAGCACGATGAAATTCTGCTTCGCCGGATCGCTCTTGCTCAGAACCGCCGCCTCCAGGCGGTCGCTCCCGCTGGCGGCTCGCAGCTTGCGGAACTGCTGAGGCAAGTTTCCTTGCTCATTGAGCTTCGCGTCCTCGGGGAGCGGGGCAAAGTGCAGGTTCTCGCAAGTCTGCAACGAATCGCTGAGCTCGGCGGGAAGATTTGCATCGAGATAGACTAGACTACTCTGTTTTTCGGTGACGCCCTGAATGAGCAAGAAAATCTGCCATGCGGAGAACCCCAAAAAGGGATACAGGAAGAGGGGAATGAGAAACAGGTGCACCACGAGACTGCGGTCGCGGAGCGCTTCTCGCGATTCCTTCTTCAGAATCCGAAGGGCCTGTTTCATCATGCTCGGGGGTGGGGCGCCATGAACGCCCATACTCGGGGCCTAGAGGGTCGGGGTCAAGAGCTGCCTCTGCATGCTCAGGCCTCGGCCAGACCTTCCCGGATGGCGAATCGAGCCAATTCTACCCGGTCGTGGATGTTGAGCTTGGCCATGAGCCGCGCGCTGTGATTCTCCACCGTCTTCACGCTCAAGTGCATGGTGCGGGCGATTTCTTTCTTGGGCAGACCCTGCGCGATGTAGCGCAGGACTTCGATCTCCCGTTGGGTCAAAAGAGAGACTGCGGTCTTACCCTTGGCGGCGAGCTCGACTCCGTCATCGTCGACCAAGAGGCGGGCCCGTACCTGTTCGGAAAAATAGGATCCGCCGGATGCCACTTCCCGAATGGCTTCGATGAGAACCGAGGGCTCGTCCGATTTCACCACATAGCCGCGCGCTCTGACTCGCAGCGCTTGCTCGATGTAATGGTCGTGAAAGAATGCGCTCACGAAGATGATTCGCGGCGGTTCATCGAGCGAGTTGAGCCGGTGTGCGGCATCGAAACAGATCATGCCCGGCATGTCGATGTCCATGAGGATGAGGTCGGGCCTCAGCTCCGAAACTCGCGTGAACAGATTGTCGGCGCTGGGTAGAGTGTCCACCACTTCGAAACCCTCCTGGCGCGAGAGTTGAGCGGCCAGGGCCTCGCGCACTAGGGTATGATCGTCCACGATCAAAATCTTGAGTTTGGAGTCAGAAAGCTCGGCGTTCATTAGGACTCGTCTCCATTCTCGAGGCGGCACAACTCTATTTTTTCCAGCAGCCGAGCGATGGGGAAGGGCTTGTGAATCACGGTCAACATGGGACCCTCTTCGATTTCCGTGAGTTCCTTCGATCCCGTGCTCATGAGAATCACGGGGAGGGAGGGAAACTCCGCGCGGATTCTCGCAGCGCCCTTTCCGTTTCCCATGCCGTCGAGGATCGAATCTACCACGAGAACCGGGTGGCGCGACTCGAACTCAGCACACAAACGCAGTAACTCCCGCAGCTCGGAGGCCACGGTGATTTCGTGACCCGCCGCCTTGAGTCCCGTCAACAGAATGGAACGGATAAAGGTATCCGCCACCGCGAAGAGCACCACACCAGCGGTGCCTGGCCCCGTAGCGTCATTCAGGGGTGGGGGGCCGGTGGATGGATCGGAGGACCGTCTGGGCCTGAGGTCCCCGGCGAGGACAGGGGTAGATCCGAGGCTCTCCCTGGAGCGCAAAACCCCCTCCGAAAACCCCTGGATGGTGCTGGCGGCCGCGTGCGCCGCCTCGACGGCCTTTGCAATCGCGTCCCTCGCGGGCTCCTCAGCTTCGAGTTGCCCGGAGGCCAGGTCCAGGTAGCCCAGGACCGCAGTGAGCGCATTGCTCACTTCATGCGTGGTCCGCCGACCCAGACGGATGAGTTCCGTGAAAGCATCCTCGGAAGACTCTTCTCCTTCGGACCATCCATGCTTGTCATCGCGGGCTGCCGACATGGTTTCCTCAGATTGCCTCGAAAACTCTCGTGATGATGGCGAGAGCTTGCTCCAACTCCTCCTCGCTGATGATCAAAGGAGGCGCGAATCGGATAATATTCCCGTGGGTTTGCTTGGCGAGGAGGCCGTTTTCCTTGAGGGCCACGCAGACGTCCCAAGCTTCGAATCCTTCGTCGAAGACTACCGCGTTCAGCAAGCCCTTGCCGCGGACGAGTTGAATGCGTGGGCAATCGATGGCGCGCAGTCGCTTCCGCAGCTTCTCGCCGAGCCTTTGGGAACGCTGGTCGAGATTCTCGCTCTCCAGAACCTCGATTGCAGCCTCACCAACCGCGGCGGCCAGAGGATTTCCACCGAAGGTGGAGCCGTGCGAGCCGGGAGTGAACACACCCAGTACGCTCTTGTCCGCCACGACAGCCGAGACAGGCAGGACGCCGCCGCCGAGGGCCTTGCCCAAACACATCATGTCGGGGCGGACGTTCTCGTGATCGCAGGCGAACTTCTTTCCCGTCCGGCAAAATCCGGTCTGAACCTCGTCCGCTATCATCAGGATGCCATGCTCGGTGCAGATCTCCCGGACCGCCGTGAGATAACCGTCGTCAGGAACGTTGACTCCCGCTTCCCCTTGGATGGGCTCCACCAGAAAGGCCGCAGTATTTTCGTTGATGGCTTCCTCGAGTGCGCGCGCATCGTTGTAGGGGATGACGGGGAAACCGGGAGTGAAGGGGCCGAAACCTTCCCGCGCGATCGGATCCGTGGAGAAGGAGATGATACTGATCGTGCGCCCATGGAAATTTTCGCGGCAGGAGATGATCTCCTGCTTGCCGTCTTCTATGCCTTTGACTTGGTGGCCCCAGCGGCGCGCGGTCTTCAACGCGGTCTCCACGGCCTCGGCCCCGGTGTTCATAGGCAAGGCCATCTCATAACCGGTGTAGGCACAGAGGCGCTCGAGAAAGCCGCCCATGCGATCGTTGTGGAACGCACGGCTCGTGAGGGTGCAGCGCTTCGCCTGCTCCATCAGGGCGGCCATGATGTGCGGGTGTCGATGCCCCTGGTTCAGGGCCGAATAGGCCGAGAGGAAGTCCATGTAGCGCCGGCCCTCCGGGTCCTCTACCCATACACCCTGGGCGGTCGCGATGACCACGGGTAGCGGGTGATAGTTGTGCGCACCCACTCTCTCGGTGAGTTCGATGATCGACTCGCTGCTCGTGGTGGCCAGTTTGCTCTCGCTCATCTCGGGGACGTCCTTTCCTGGGGTAAGGGCACCTCGCCTGGACGGCGCGGGCCCCGGCGCGAAGCGGTCGAATGGGCCCATTTTGTGGACAGGCTCTTGACAAGAAGGGCTTCTGAGCCAATCTAGTGCGAACCATGCACCAGGCAAAAAGCATATCGCAAAGCCCCTCCGAAGAGTACCCCTCACAGAGCAAGGGGCAGGCTCGGGGGCTCGCCGAGGCGGCCTCCATTCTTCTCGGTCTACTCCTGCTCTTTTCGGCCGGGGCCAAGATCGCGGCTCCCAAGTCCTTCCTCGACGTAATTGGCCAGTTCCAAATCCTGCCCCGGGATTTCATCCTGCCGGTGGCGGCCGGGGTGACGGGGCTGGAACTCTCCCTCGCGTTGCTCTTCTTGACCGGAGCCTTCCGCCGCGTGGCGGCCTGGCTCAACCTCATGCTGATGATGCTCTTCGTGGGCCTCATGATCGAGGCGATTCGTAGGGGCTTCCAGCAGTGCGGATGTTTTGGGGAGGTTCTTCACCTTGCTCCCCGCCAAGAGATCTGGATCGATGTTCTTCTGCTCCTTCTCACTTTGGTGGTGATTTGGCGCGGGCAGAACCGCTCCTGGGGAAGCGCGGCACTTCGCCACACCCTGGCCTGGGGCGCGCTCTGCTTGGGTGCGTTCTTTTTCCTCTTGGGAGGGCCCGTTCCCGCTTCCACCGGGCAGTACGAGGTCGACCCCACTGCGCTCAAGGCTCTCGAAGGCGCCGAGCCCCCGATTGAGATCCCGCAGAACGGGATGATCTTCCTCTTCTCAGCCGATTGTGACCACTGCTGGGCATTCGCGGGGGGGGTGCAGATGACCGCGGACAAACTGGCGGGATTTCAGGTTCACGGAGTCACCTTCAGTTCTCCGAGCGAACTGGAGCGCTTCAAGGAGAGCTTCCAACCCAACTATCCCATTCACCGCATCTCCAAGCAGGCGTTCAACCGGCTCATCGATGTCTATCCCGGCGCCATCTGGTTCAAGGATGGAGAGGTGGCGGAAGCGTGGAGTGGATTCGTACCCTCGCACCGCGAACTGGCGAATCTCGGTGGTTACGACATTCGGCAGAACGCCGCGAACCCAACGTCCCAAAGCGGAGAGACTCAGCCCTCCGGTGCGGGACTCTTTGGCGGCACGGTCAGCGGCCGCCATCACTGAGCGCTCCTCCAGTTTCGATTTTGGCCCGTACGATCAGCGCACGAGGGCCATTTTTTTGGTCTCCGTGAAGCCCAGCCCCTTCACCTGGTAGAGATAGACTCCGCTGGAAACGGCCGTTCCCAGCTCGTCCTTCCCGTCCCACTTTACCGCGGTTGTGGCGCCTCCTTCCACCACCTGGTGGAAGAGCAGGCGCACGAGCTGGCCCTTGAGGTTGTAGATCCTCACGCTGACCTCGCCGCGGGAGGGTGCGATGAATCGGATCGTGGTCGAAGGATTGAAGGGATTGGGATGATTTTGCTCCACCACCAGGCGGCGGATCCCCGGCGTGCCGACCTGGGTCGCGGCCCCCGGATTCACGCTCTCGCCGAACGCATTCAAAATTTCGGCCAGGAAGACCGAGCGGTCCGAAACCCCCGCCGAGGTTTTCGCAAAGGTGTCGGCCAGGTAGTTGAAACCGAAGGGGAAGGTGAGGTCCACTCGACGGTAGGAGTCGATCCCCACGAATTCGTTGCGTTCGTACCAGATGCCCGCGGCAGGGGGCAGAATGGGCCCACCGACGCCGCCGTCGGTGAAGTTATGCGATACCACGGCGCCCGTTCCATTGAAGGGCTGAATGTAATCGAACTTGTTGATGGAGGGGCATCCTCCATTCGCGACCACACCAGTAACGAAAGTCGAGGCGGGCGTTCCACTGGGTTGCAGGTAGGGGGTGACCTGTCCGTTCAGGGCATAATTCGCGTCGTTTGTGATGTAATCGACTCCCATAGTGCTCTGCAAGTAGCTGAGGGTGCTCAGCCCTTGACTGTTGAGACCCGAAGCGATGTTGTCGGCGAAGTAGGCTATGTAGCGGTCACCCGCCAAGTGATGCCAGGCTTCCAAGGTCGCCAGATCGTTGCTCTTGTCATTTCCATTCTGATTGCTTCCGTCGCAGATCAGTCCCGAGGACAGGTTGCCCGCCAGGTAGAGAATGGTGTGATAGCCGCCGAGCTGTGCTCCCGTGGCACCATGGACTCCAGCCGATCCGATCCCGTTTCCCACCAGCGAGCTCGGACCCACCACCGTATAGGTGTCGAAGTCGATTCCCTCTACCAGACCATTCTGGGCCATCGCATAGAGGAACTCGGATTCGCCGCCGCGGGGACCGAAATCCTTGATCGTGATCGAGTTTTCGTCGCCGATGTCTCCCGCCACCGCTTGCTTCGTCTGCGCCGACAAAATGGGAGACTCCTCACCGCGACGTCCGAAGTCGTTGATCAGTAGGATCGTGGGTTGCTTCAAGCCGCCGATGCCATCCGCCACGACCGAAGGCAGAGCCCGCACCGTGGCCAGGCGCGAGTAGCCACTGCCGGAGAGGAAACCGGTAGTGTCCGCCGGCATGGTACTCGTCTCTCCGAAACTGTCCTCCGCCTCGATGAACCAGCGGAAGATGTCGCCAGGGAAGAACATGGCGTCCTCGTCGCTCTGGTAAGACGCAACCGCGGGGCCATCGTTCGGCGCGTCGAAGAAAAACAAGTCGTCGACCGGATCGCCAAAGGTAGTGCGAGCGCTATCACCCTCGACCGTTCCGGTCCAGACCGGGAAGCCACGCGTGCTGATGCCCGACATGCTCGCACCGGCCGGCAGTATTCTCACCGAGTCGAAATCTGGATTGGCCTCGAGAGCCCAGCGCATTACCGGCAGTCCATTGCTTCCGGGACCAACCAGGGTGGCCCCAGGGTTGACCGCCTTGATGCTCATGACCAGTGAATCCCCGGCAACGTTTGCCGTACCGTTGACATTGATGTCCTTCGCGGCGTCGATACGCACCGAGGCGTTGGCGGCGTCGCCCTGCCAATCGCTGGTGCCGCTGTTGGGAAAGCCGTCCTGGAAGAGATCGACCTCATTGCTACTGAACTGGGGACCCGAAGCCTGGTACTTCCAAAAACTCACGTCGTCAAAGAGAGGAGAGGGGGTTGCATCTCCGCCGGGAAGCGAAAAATACTGGGCCAAGTCTCGCACGCCCAATGCGATCTGGACTTTCTCCGGATAGTCCACGAGTAAGTCGCTGACATCGTTCGTGATGGTGAAATAGAGCGGATTGTTGCCATAGTAGACGAAACCGCGATCGCGCCAGGGGGACCACTTACCGTTTGCGTCGGGATAACTGCGGATCCTCCAGGTCCAGAAGATCCCGTTGTTCAGCGGCAGATGTTGCCACACCGTAAATTGCAGGATCGCACCGCCCACGATGCCATCGTCGTAACTGGTGTTGGAATCGTCCCACGCGATTTCGGGCGACCAGAACTCGTTCATGAGCGTGCCTGCGGTAGGATCCACCCCGCCCTGGTAGTTGACGACGAATCCTTCCTTCGTGCCGTAGGTCCACATCCCCGAGACCGAACCTCCCGTGCTCTCCGTGGAGTTCAAGGGTGGTGTGCCATCGTCGATGAACCCGATTTGGGGCGTCTTGTTGGTCGAGCACGGATCGATGTCGAAGAAAATGGGCCAGACCCGACCGAAGTTCCCCACGAGGCTCGACGGGGTGGCGCTCCATCCCTCCGTATCGTAATCCCCTCCGCCGAGATCCTCGAAAGTGGCCAGACCGTCGCCGTAAGTGGTCACCGGGACCCCATTGAAGTAGACCCGAAGGTTGTCGACCTGAACGGCCCCGTCGCTGGGATACAGACCGTCCGCATCGGATCCCGAACTATCCGTCTGGACGCGAAGGCGTAAGTGCACTTTGTAACTGGAGTACATGAGTGGAGTGAAGAAGATGCTCTGATCGAAATGCCCCGGTGTCGTGAAGTTCCCTTGAGTGTCTCGTGTATCTCCGGTGAAGGTGGCAAGGGTCTTCAGGACGCCCGCGGAATCGTATTCGACCACGAAGAAATCCGCGTTGGGTTCAAGGTCCATGTTGTAGTCGAAGACGAGACGTACGTTGACGCTCACCACGGGATTGGTGGGCGCGCTCCAGTCGAGCCAGTCGTCCATGTTGTTCGCGTAACCGGGGGCCGTGCTGAAACCGGCTTCCCCCGCCTCGGCACCGCAGAACATGGCGTGATTTTGTGCGTTTGCATCCAGGTTCGCCGCATTGAAATCGCTGACGTGCCAGAGGGGAGTGTCCTCGGTGAGATCCACTGGGGTCCAGCCCTGTAGGGAGGGGACGAGGTCGAGGGAGTTGAATTGCCCCTCGGGAAGCCGATCGTTGAGTCCGCCAGGATGTTCGCCGCCGTAAATGTTCCAATAGAGAGTGGAAGTTCCAGTGAGCTTTTGATCGGAGCTGTTGACGGTCACGTTCGAACCGAACTCCGCGATGTGCGGTGCTTCAGTGGGCACCGCGCTGTGTTGGTTGGAACTGGCGAGGGAGGGGAGAGGCAGCGAGATCAAAATCAACGCGAGGCCGCAGACGAGGACGCGGATCGTGCTCATGGATGTGTACCTTCCGAGCGATCGAGATCGGGAATGTAGGCGAGGAGGGTCTGCGAAAGCCCATGCCCTCCTTTACGTTCGAAACGAACGCGCGCCCTCTCAGGTAGGCAGCTGGCAGGACTGGATCCGACTGCTTCGACAAGGATGTTCAGCAGCGGATACAGGCAGCCTTCCCGCACGATACCGCGGGGGGAGCCGGCTAGACCTGGAGTCGGGCCCGTCACTTCAGCTCACTGAGTCTATCCGATCGCGCGCCGTCTTGGCAATATGGCCGACTCCACTTGGCGTTGGACGGAGGGCGCCAAGCGTCTATATTGCTCCGAATTAGGGGTTTTTCCTCAGGACATCGGCCAGGGGTGCCCGGCGTGCCGGGCGCGGTATCCGGAATTCAGAGTCGGGAGGGTGGAGAATGCGGCAGAACGCCATCGAGAAGATCGTGCAGCGCTACGCGGTCGGGTTGGCGGAAGGAGTACTCGTGCGCGCGGAGGATTTCGTGACCGTGCGCCCCTTGCACGTGATGACGCACGACAACAGCGGCGCCGTGCTCAACAAATTCCAGGCGCTGGGCGCAAAGAGAGTCTTCGATCCTTCGCAACCCGTGTTTGCTCTCGACCACGACGTGCAGAATACTTCCGAGTCGAACCTGTCGAAGTACGAGCGCATCGAGGCCTTTGCGCGCCAGCAGGGGATCGCCTTCCATCCGGCGGGAAGAGGGATCGGCCATCAGATCATGGCCGAGGAGGGATTCGCCCTTCCCGGAGCGCTCGTGGTTGGCAGCGACTCGCACTCCAATCTCTACGGTGCCCTCAGCGCCCTCGGAACGCCCGTAGTGCGTACCGATGCGGCTGCCATCTGGGCGACGGGTACGACCTGGTGGCAGGTACCCAAGACGGTGCGAGTGAATCTGCTGAACAAATTGCGCCAGGGGGTGAGCGGGAAGGACGTGATTCTGAGCCTCATCGCGCTCTATCGCCACGACGAGGTCCTCAACCACGCGATCGAGTTCCATGGCCCCGGAGTGCGCGCTTTGAGCATGGACGCCCGGATGACGATTGCGAACATGACTACGGAATGGGGAGCGCTCGCGGGCTGGTTCCCCTTCGATGAGGGTTTGCGGGACTGGCTCCATACCCGCGCGCGTCATTTCCAAGAGCGCGGTGACGAGGCTCCTCGCCTCACGTCCGAATCGGTCGAAGAGCTCTATTCGGAGCGCGTGGAGGCGGACGAGGACGCGTGGTACGCCAAGGAGATCGACTTCGATCTTTCGCGCGTGAGTCCTTACGTGGCGGGGCCGGATCAGGTCAAGGTGGCTGCCTCGGTGGCGGAGATGGAGCCCAAGAAGATCAAAGTCGACAAGGCATTTTTGCTCTCCTGCGTGAACAGTCGACTGGAAGATCTGCAGCAAGCAGCGGCGGTGTTGCGCGGCAAGCGCGTGGCGGATGGGGTGCAACTTTACCTCGCCGCCGCCTCCAGCGAGATCGAATCGGCCGCCACTGCCGACGGAAGCTGGCAAGCTCTCTTGGAGGCCGGAGCCATTCCTCTACCACCCGGATGTGGTCCCTGTATCGGACTGGGGCAGGGTACTCTCGAGGAGAACGAGGTGGGGATCAGCGCCACCAACCGCAACTTCAAGGGGCGGATGGGTAATCGCAGCGCGCAGTGCTACCTGGCCAGTCCCGCGGTAGTCGCCGCGTCCGCGGTTGCGGGTTACATCGCGGGGCCCAGCGCGCCGGAGGACTCCATCCCCGCGGCACAGCTGCGCGCGAATCCCGCGCCGAAACGGACGGCCAGCACCGTCCGCACCCTGGAGGGCTTTCCCGAGAAGCTCTCAGGTCGTCTGCTCTTTCTTCCCCAGGACAACCTCAACACCGATGGGATCTACGGGAAGGACTGGACCTATCGCGACGACATGAAGCCACAGGAAATGGCCGAGGTTGCCATGCTGAATTACGATCCGAAGTTCCAGCAGATTGCGAAGCAGGGCGACATTCTGGTCGGGGGAAAGAACTTCGGCTCGGGTTCGTCCCGGGAGCAAGCGGCAACCGCGCTGAAGTTCCGCGGAATTCAGCTCATTCTCGCGGCCTCGTTCAGCGAGACCTACAAACGCAACGCGTTCAACAATGGTATTCTCGTAGTCGAGTGTCCCGAGCTGGTGGTTGCGCTGCTGCAAGCCCAGAGTGAAGCAGTGCGGGCCGATCACAGGACCATCCCGTGCCCCGGATTGGCGGAGGTGGACTTCTTGAATGCAACGGTCAGCTACGAAGGAGCGAACTATGTCATCGCGGCCCTTTCCAGTACTGCACAAGAGTTGGTGCTGGCCGGGGGAAGCGAAGGTCTCGTGCGGCAGCAGCTCGCGCGTCAAGCCCGGTAGAGATCGTAGCTGAAGAGCCCCAGTGCGCTCCAGATGAACAGGAAGCTGAGCAGTTTCTCGCGACCAAAGGGTTCGTGGAACGCGAGAACCGCGAGGAGAAACTGCAGCGAGGGCGCCACATACTGCAGCACACCCACTGTCGAGTAGGGCAAGCGACGCGCCGCGTTGGTGAACCACAAGAGCGGCAACGCGGTGATCATCCCCCCCGCGGCCAAGAGGAATTTCAGAGGACTTTCGGCCCTCGTGAAGATCAGGGCGTCGTCGGCGCGCAGATGGGCGAGCCAGAGGAGGGCCAGAGGGGAGAGGAGAAGGGTCTCGAGGCAGAGCCCCTCCATGGGTCCAGCGGCAACTCTTTTTCTTACAAGACCATAGAATCCAAAGCTCAGAGCTAGGATGAAGGCGAGGCCGGGGAAGCTCCCCTGGCTGAGAGTGAGTGTGAGCACGCCGATGACAGCCAAGAGCACCGAGATTTTCTGCCGGGGCCGCAGCTTCTCACCCAGAAATGCGACGCCCAAGAGCACGTTCAAGAGCGGGTTGATGAAGTACCCCAGGCTGGCCGAGAGCACCTGATCGTGGCCCACGGCCCAGATGAAGGTGTACCAGTTGATGGCGATGAGCGCGGTGGAGAGGAGGAGCAGTCGGAAGGTGCGCCACTCTCGGAGAGTGTGCCAGGATTTCACCAGATGGCCGCGCAGAGCCAAAAGAGACAAGAGGAAGAGGGCCGACCAGAGCACGCGGTGGCAGAGCACTTCCAGGGGAGTAGCGCTGGCGACCGCTTTGAAGTAGAGGGCGATGAACCCCCACCACAGGTAGGCGGCCAGGCCGTAGGCCACTCCGACTTTGGTTTGCCGATCCGAGCTCAACGGGCGCAGGTCTGTCGGCGACCGCCGTCGATGGCAATGGTCTCGCCGGTGATCCAGCCCGCATCGTCACTGGCCAAGAACGCGATGAGCGCGGCGACTTCTGCAGGTTCACCAACTCTACCCAAAGGATGCGTGGACTTGCTGTGCTCGAGGAAGTTGGCGTAGTGCTCTTCGTCCATCCCGCCGTTGCGGTGCAAATTCGTGCGCACCACTCCGGGATTGACCGCATTCACGCGGACTCTGCTCTCTGCCAGTTCCAGCGCCAGGCAGCGCGTCAGCTGATCCACCCCCGCCTTGCTCACACAGTACGCGAGGACACCGGGGAAGGCCCTCGTTCCCGTCACGCTACTCAGGTTTACGATGTTGCCCTGGCTCGTCTTCAAGTGGGGGATCGCGTTGCGGGTGAGTGCGTACAGTGAACGCAGATTGATGTCCATCATTCCGTCATAGCTCGCGAGATCGGTGTGCTCCCAATCTCCACTAGCGATGATCCCGGCCGCGTTGATCAGGATGTCCAATCCGCCCAGTTCCTCCGCCGTGGTCTCGACAAGTTGGGCGCGGAATTCCTCCTGGGTGAGGTCGCCGTCGATGGTCCCCAGGGGCAGCTCGGCTCCCGCTTCCTGAGCGAGAGCGGCGAGTGCCTCCTTGTTGCGGCCGGTGGCGAGGACGATCGCTCCCTCGCGCACGAAGTGAAGCGCGGTGGCCCGTCCAATACCGGAGCTGGCGCCGGTGACGAGCGCGCGTTTGCCTTCGAGTTTCCCTTTGGTCATGAGAGTTCCTTTGTCCGCGCGCCTTCAGAAGCGACGCATTCTTAGTGCGCTTCCGTGACGGGAGCTGGCTCGCGTAAACGGCCCGGCATTTCGGCCAGGATGTAAGCCATGAGCGCCATGCTCCCCACGTTCACGCGCAAGTCCTTCTCTACAATCTTGTCGAAGGTATCCGCATTCGTGTGGTGGATTTCGAAGTATTTCGAGGTGTCGTGATCGAGTCCCAAAGCGACCACACCGCGCAGAGCCATGGGGCCTACGTCGGTTCCCGAGTACGAAGAAAAAATCCGGGTGCTCGAAAGGGGCGCGAAGAGAGCCGCAAAGCGCTCGAGCTTGCCGATCGCGAAACCACGCTCGCGATTGAGTACCGACTGCTCTTCTTCGCTCAGCTCGCGTTTCTCTCCCTCGACCACGCTATTGGCTGGTCGGAGGTCCAATCGAAAACCGTCGGCCAATCCGTTTCCCGAGTCGGATTCGATGGCCGCGATGTGATTGGCGAGTTCCGCCTCATGACGACGCGCGTATTCCTTGCCGCCATGATCGCCGTTTTCCTCGTTGGTGAAAAGCACGAGCCGGATGGTGCGCCGCGGATGCAGATTCAAGCGCTGGAGGGTCCGAACCGCTCCCCAGGCGATGATGCATCCCACGCCGTCGTCCTGCGCTCCCTGCCCGACGTCCCAGGAATCCAGATGCCCCCCCAGGACTACCACTTCGTCGGGCTTTTCGCTGCCAGGATAATCCGCCACCACGTTCGCGCTCTCCACCTCCGGCAGCGTCTTCGCGCCCATTTCGAGATGGCACTTCATCTTCACCCCGCGCCTCTGCAGACGATGCATGAGAGTGGCTCCCTCGATGGTGACGGCAGCCGCGGGGATCTTGGCCTCTTCCTCGTCGTAGAGCAGGGTACCGGTGTGAGGCGTATCGTAGGAGATGGGTCCCACCGAACGCACGAGCGTAGCGAGCGCTCCCCAACGCGCGGCACGGCTCGGACCGGCCGTGCGGTAACGCACCGTCTTGCCATAGCTCACGAAGGGCGCGTCGTAGAGTACGATCTTGCCCTTCAACTCGCCCTTCTCACCCCAGCTTTGCAGCTCCTCGAAGTTGCTGACGACGACGACCTCCGCGTCAATCCCCCCCGGTGGGGTGCCGACGCTCATGCCCAGTCCCAAAATGTTCAGGCGATGTTTGGTTGTTGGAGTCGTCAGCCAAGCTCGCTCTTCGCCCCGGACCCAGTGCGGAACCTCGACCTTTTCGCGGTGGACGTTCGAGAAGCCCTGAGCCTTCAACTTCGCGATGGCCCAATCGATTGCGTTTTCCAGGGTCTGTGTTCCACTCAAGCGGTTGCCGTAGTCGTCACAGAGCTCGGAGAGAGTCGCATAGGGTTCACTGGAGAGCAGGGCTTCACCGAGGATCCGCCGCGCGGGACCGCGGTAGGCAGCGAGTTCATCCTCGTCCGCGCAAACCTGCTTGGGAAGGGGCAGGAGCAAGAGTGAAAGACAAAGAAATGTGTAGAAGCCGACGGCTCGCGAGTTCACGATCCACTCCAGAGTCTGCGGGAAAACAGAGACATTAGCACCACCCATCCACCGAGGAAAGGCTGGCCGAGAGAGCTTTCCGTGACGGCCGGGGTCTCATACCATAGGGCCGCCCAGACTCGACCAGAGGTACCAACTCGCCACGCTGCGCCAGGGTCGCCACGCCTCCGCCAGTTCCACGAACTGTTTTGCGCTGGGTCGCTCCTTCAATCCGTAGAGATTGCGTACGGCATTTTGAAGTCCGAGATCGCCTACCGACAGGACATCGGGGCGGCCCAGCACGAAGAGCAGGAACATCTCACCCGTCCAGCGGCCGATGCCCTTCACCTGACTCAAGTGCTCGATGACGCTATCGTCGTCGAGGCGGTGGATACTGCGGAGTTTCAGATCGCGATTCTGCTGGCGACGTGCCAAATCTTGCAGGTAATCGCGCTTCTGGCGACTCACCCCACACTCGCGATAGCCGCTCTCCTCGAGCTGCAAGAGCTTGACGGCCGAGAGTCTACCTCCCAGGCGCGCGCGGAGCCGGCGACGGACCGTTGCCGCGGCCTGAATTGAAATCTGTTGTCCGAGGATCATGTGCGCGAGCGACTCGAATCGGGTGCGACGTGGTAGGGGCGCGGAAAGCGCGCCGACACGTTTTACCACCTCGCCCAGGACAGGGTCGCGTCGGCAGAGGTACCGGCGAGCCTCACGCCAAGCCTTTTCGTCGTGAAGGGTCGTAAGCTTCATCCTAGGATCGAGACTCTCGAGCTGCCGGCAAGAGTGAACCTCGCACCCTCATCCGCTAGGCGTTCCCGACGCCCTCATTGCGGACACCAACCAGCAGCCAGCGCCGGGCCAGGATCAGGCCGAAGGGACTGATGAGTGCGGTGACGCCATAGATTAACCAGAGAGCTCCGGGGTCCTGGGGACCGTTCATGGGAACGTAGCGGTCCAGCATCGTACCCGCGTAGAGCCCCGTGACCGTCTTCGCCAAGAACCAGGGGATCCCCGCGATTCCCATGTAGATTCCCACTCGATTGCCCGGCGCGAGGTCCGCCACGTACTCCAAGAAGCGTGACGACCACATCGCCTCGCCCAGGCTCCAGATGATCATGTAGCCGATCAAGAGGAACACGCTGGGGCTGGGTACCAGAATGAAGCACGAGAGTGCGCTCACCAAAGTCCCCGCGATCATCATGTCGACGACCTTTTTCTTCTGCGTCAGGGCGGCGATGAGGGGGACTCCGATCACGATGACCGTGGGATTGATGGCGTAGACCCACTCCCAGTAGCGGCTGATCTCGGCGGGGAATGCCCGGGTCACGTAGTCGGGCATGGTGAGAAATTGGTGCGCGAAGAGGGTACGAACCGGCAAGAGCACGAAGATAAAGAACATGAATCGCTTGTCGAGAATGGGAAGCCGCCGCAGCTTCTGCAACATGTTCAGTTGATCGCCCGACGAGTCCTCCTCGACGACGCGGACGCGATCCCGGTCCTCCACTTTCTTGGTGAAGAAGACGATGTTGATGAGAATGACGATCGCGGTAATGCCGATGAAGAACCAGAACGAACCCGAGATCCCCGCAGTGGGCACGACGTTGACGTCAACGTGTTCGACACGTGCGGCCCACACCTGCCGTACCTTGGGGGACAGCATCTCGCCCGCGACGATCCCCAGGTTCATGATGGAGTAGAGGAAGGCGTAACCGAGCGTGGCGGTGCGAGCATCGGTATAGTCTTTGACCCCCGAATAGAGCGCGGGCTGGAGGATCCCTTCTCCGATTGCCATGATGATCAGGGCCACCCACGCGGCGGAGTGAACCATGACCTCCCCGGCGAACAGAGGGCTCTGAACCAGCAGGATCCTCCCCAGGAGCACCACGACCATCGAGAGGGTCAACGCGCGCCTGACACCCAGGCGGTCCGAGAGCCATCCGCCGCCCAGGGCCATGGTGAGGGTCACCAGGCCCGAGAACACCGAAATGCTCATCGTGGCGTGATTCGTGCTGAAACCGACGTTGCGCTGCATGAACAGCGTCATGAGCCCCAGCATGCCGAAGTAGGCGATTCCGTCGCCGAAATTGACGGAATTCACCAGCCAGAAACCCTTGGAGGCGCCGAATAGAATGCGGATGGACTCGCGGAGGGCTGGTTTCTCTGGGGAGCTGGTATCAGTCACGGAAAAGAGCCCACGCTCGCTGGGGAAGGAACTGGTATTGCCTCGGGGGGGCGCGAACCGGGGGAAAATAGCATCCGCCGCAGAATGGGGAAAGGGGAGAAAGCCCCTTTTTTCGCTCTCCATCGCGACGAAAGATTTGCCAGAACGCGACCTTTGCACTAAAAATGAAAGTATAGACGGCGAGATTCAGGCCGCTGCCAGCGGCTCGCCCCACCCCGCGCAGTTCAGAACCAGCTCACAAGCTCCCAGAGCCCAGTGACGCCATGGCGCGCGCGAGGTCCCTCCAGAAAGAAGATCTGAATAGGTCTGCCCCGTATGAGTAGCGAGAAAAACGGTAATACCCGCCGGCGCCGCAAAAGGTCGCCACGGAAAGAAGCCAACGGTAACGTGGCCGTGGCCGATGGCCAGCAGCCGGCAGGGCAACAAAAGAATTCGAAGAACGGTTCGCAGCGCCGTAAGGGAATGAACGCATTCCGACCCCGTCACCAGAGACGGAGCGGGGGCGAGGTGGAAAACGACACCTCGAGGCGGCGCCACAACGGAAACGGACGGCGGAACGGCCGCTCCAACCGCGACCGCAGCCGCAACCGTGAAGAGCAGCTGCGCCGCATTTTCTCCCAACTGCAACGCGGAACGAGTATCGACCCGCACGAGCGTTTCAATCTCGAACGAGCCGATGGAGCCTTCACCCCGCGAGTGATCGATCTGGTCGCACCCATCGGAAGAGGGCAACGCTGTCTCATCGTGGCTCCTCCCAAAGCGGGGAAGACCACGCTTCTGATGGAGATCTGCAAGTCGATCGAGGTGAACCACCCCGCAGTGAAGGTTTTCGCGCTTCTGGTGGACGAGAGACCCGAAGAAGTCACGCATTTCTCCCGTTCGACGCACGCCGAGGTCATCGCCTCCTCCAGTGACCGGATTGCCGACGAACATGTCAAAGTGGTGGAGGAGGGGATCCAGCGCGTTCTCGAACCCGTTCTGGAGGGCCAGGACGTCGTCCTGATGCTCGACTCGATCACTCGCTTGGCCCGCGCTTACAATACGGCGCGGGGCGACTCGGGACGGACCCTGACCGGTGGACTGGATGCCAACGCGATGCAGACACCGCGGCGTCTTTTCGGGGCCGCGCGCAACATCGAGGACGGAGGCAGTCTCACGATACTGGGCACGGCTCTGGTGGAGACCGGGTCGCGCATGGACGAGGTCATCTTCCAGGAGTTCAAGGGAACCGGGAACAGCGAGATCGTCCTGTCCCGTCAGCTCTTCGAAAAGAGAATCTTCCCTGCCATCGACATCGGAAAATCGGGGACGCGCAAGGAGGAGAAGCTCCATCCTCCCGAGTATCTCGAGCACATCCGAAAGATGCGCCGGGTCCTCAGCGACATGCCCCCCGACCGCGCCATGGACGGACTCTTGAAGCTCATGGCCAAGTGCCCCACGAACAAAGAGCTACTGGACGCCCTTCCTACTTCCTCGAATCAGCATCAATAGGCGGCCGAGCTCTTCGCAGCGACGCGATCCAGGGCAGCAAGGGCGCTCTCCACGATTGCCTGCTCATCCACTTGGAAGAAGCGGCGCAGGTTCTCGCGCGTGTCGCTCCGTCCGAAGCCATCGGTGCCCAGGATCGTGAAGTCCGCGTCGATCCAGCGGCCGGCCAACTCGGGTACCGCGCGCAGATAGTCGGTACTGGCAATGAGCGGAGTGTCCTCCGCTCCGAAGAGCTGTTTGACCCAGGGCGATGAGTCGCGGGGCGAACCGTCGTTTTCCCACTCGATGGCTTCGCGCCGCAACTCGGTCCACGAGGTCACGCTGTACACGTCCGCCGCCACCGAGTGTTTCTTCTCGAGTACCTCGGCCGCACTCAGAGCTGCGCGCAGGATGGGACCGCTTCCGGCCAGCCGCACCTTGCGCTTGCTCTTTTTCGCGCTCTTGCGGAAGAGGTAGGCACCGCGAATGATACCCTCTTTGATCTCCTCGGGCATCGTGGGCATCCGGTAATTTTCGTTGTAGAGCGTGATGTAATAGAAGATCTCCTCACCATCTTGGTACATCCGCTTCAGTCCCTCTTCGATGACAGTTGCCGTCTCGTAATGCCAACACGGATCGTAGGCTCGACAGGAGGGTACAGTCGAAGCGAGAAGGTGACTGTGTCCGTCCTGGTGTTGGAGACCCTCCCCGTTGAGGGTGGTGCGTCCGGCGGTGCCTCCCAAGAGAAAGCCCTTGCCGCGCGCGTCCGCAAAGGCCCAGATGGAGTCTCCCGTCCGCTGGAATCCGAACATGCTGTAGAAGATGTAGAAGGGAATCATGGGCTGACGCAGGCTCGCGTAGGAGGTTCCGGCGGCGGTCAGGGAACCCACGCTTCCCGCTTCGTTGATCCCCTCCATGAGGAGCTGACCTCGCTCCGATTCGGAATAGCTGAGGAGAACCTCGGCATCGACCGGGGTGTATTTCTGCCCGATCGCCGAGTAGATCTTGAACTCGCGGAAGAGGCTCTCCATTCCGAAGGTGCGCGCCTCGTCGGGGATGATGGGCACGATCCTCTTTCCGAAGGCCTTGTCCTTCATGAGCTTCCTCAAGAGTCGAACGAAGGCCATGGTGGTGGAGGCCTCCACCTTCTCACCGGTGTCCTGCTTGAACTCGTCGTACAGATCGCTCTTGGGGAGTTCGATCTCTACCGGCACGACGCGCCGTAGAGGCAAGCAGCCACCTAGGCTCCGGCGTCTCTCCAGCATGTACTCGATCTCCGGACTCTTGGGCCCGGGATGGTAGAGTGGCGCGCTCGCGAGCTGATCATCGGGAATGGGAAGTTCGAGTCGGTCCCGGAATACCCTCAGCTCCTTCTCGCTCATCTCCTTCATCTGATGGGTCACGTTGCGTGACTCGATGCCCTCGCCAAGGGTCCATCCCTTGACGGTCTTGGCGAGCACGCAGCTCGGCACTCCGGCCTGTTCGGTAGCGACCGTGTAGGCCGCGTAGAGCTTGCGGTAGTCGTGACCGCCGCGGCGCAGCCTCTGAATCTGCTCGTCGCTCAGATGCTCCACCAGCTTCAGCAGTCTGGGGTCGCCCCCGAAGAACTCCTCGCGGATCTTCCCGCCGTCCATGGTGGTGTACCGCTGCCAATCACCGTCCAGGGTCTCCATCATCTTCTTCACGAGCACGCCATCGATGTCCCGGTGGAGCAGCTCGTCCCACTCTCGCCCCCAGATCACTTTGAAGACGTTCCAGCCGGCCCCCCGGAAGCGGGCCTCCAGCTCCTGGATGATCTTCCCGTTTCCACGCACCGGCCCGTCCAGGCGCTGCAGATTGCAGTTCACCACGAAGGTCAGGTTGTCCAGACCCTCCCTCGCCGCGAGAGAAAGCGCGCCCAGGGCTTCCGGTTCGTCCGTCTCCCCGTCGCCCAGGAAGGCCCACACCCGGCTATTGGAGGTGTCAGCCATCCCTCGCTGGTGCATGTACTTGAGAAAGCGCGCCTGATACACCGCGTTCAAAGGGCCCAGTCCCATCGAGACGGTGGGAAACTCCCAGAACTCGGGCATGAGCCGAGGATGGGGATACGAAGACAGTCCGGGGCTCAGCGCCTCGCGGCGAAAACGGTGCAGAAGTTCCTCACTGAGCCTTCCTTCCAGGAACGCGCGCGCGTAGATCCCTGGCGCGGCGTGACCCTGGTAGTAGATGAAATCACCCAGCTGCTCGCCGTCCTTGCCGCGAAAAAAGTGATTGAATCCCACCTCGTAAAGACTGGCGGCGCTGGCATAGGTGGAGAGATGCCCCCCGAGTCCGTGAAATTTCCGGTTCGCATGCGTCACCATCGCAGCCGCGTTCCAGCGGATCAGCCGGCGGATTCTGCGTTCCATGTTCTCGTCGCCAGGGAAGGGTGGCTCCTGCTCCGGGCTGATGCTGTTGATGTAGCGAGTGCTCACCGTTTGCGGAAGACCCAAGTGAAGCAGCCGCGCCCGTTTTAGAATTTTGTAGAGCAGGAACTGCGCGCGGAGTTTGCCCGATACTTCCGCGACGGAATCGAGGGCCTCGATCCACTCGGAAGTCTCTTCGGGGTCGAGATCGGGGAGTTGCTGCTTGAATTGATCAAAGACCATGAGATCTCACTTCCATCTCGGACTCATGCACCTGCGCCGGTTCGAAGCTTTCACGCGGGAACTCGATCAGTCTGCTGGGGTGAAAGAAGCGCTTGGATTCCGTATGCCGTAGGCATTACTTCTAGCAAAAGCTGCTGCTTGCGGCCAGCGATCGTGCTAGCTTACTCCCCGGCCAGAATAGGGAGCGATCGCGATTTTCGACCCTGAGGTTCCCTCGGATTCTTCCAGAATATTAAATTCGTAGTTCGTTTTATGACAAGGAGTTGAGGGATGAAGATCCTGTGTTGCGTGAAGCAAGTGCCCGAGAAGGATGCCCGTGTGCGGATCGCCTCGGACGGCGCTTGGATCGTGGAGGACGGACTCGCCTACGCGCTCAGCGAATGCGATCGGTACGGCGTGGAAGCCGCACTCCGACTGAAGGAGAGCGGAGGGGGAGAGGTCGCGGTGCTGTCTCTGGGGGGTGAGCGGGCCTCCAAGGGGATCAAAGAGGCTCTGGCGATGGGCTGCGACCGGGCCATCCACGTGCAGAGCGAGGAGTTCGCCAGGGCCGACGCGATCACCATCGCACGGGTAATTGCAGCCGCAGTGCGCGAGGAGAACTTCGACTTGGTACTGGCCGGGGTGCAATCGGACGATCTGGGCTACAACGCGGTGGGCCCGGCGCTGGCGGAGTTCCTCGATGCGCGTCACGCCCAGATCGTGCTGAGCATGGAACCCGTCGACGACGGCGCGCTGAAAATCACGCACGAACTCGACAACAACCTCATCGAAACCGCCGAAATCAAATTGCCGGCGGTCCTCGGGGTGCAGAGTGGCATTCTCGACGTCCGCTACGCTTCGCTGAAGGGGATCATGGGCGCTGCTTCCAAGCCGCAGAAGAAACTCACGGTGGACGATCTGAACCTCGAGCAGGAAAGCATCGTTTCCAAAGTAGAGATCGAGAGCCTGTCCTTGCCCCTGAAGACGAGCCAGGCGGAGATGATCGAGGGTGATCCGGCGACCATGGCGAGCACCCTCCTGAAGAAACTCAAGACCGAGGCCAAAGTTCTCTAGGGAGGATGGAAGAATGGCGAAGCAGATTCTAGTCATCGCCGAGGTACGTGATGGCGCGTTGAAGCCCATCACCAAGGAAGCTCTCGCTGCCGCACTGTACGTGGCGGACGAACCTTCGGATGTAAGGGCAGTATTGTTGGGAGAGGGCATCGAGAACCTGGCGCAGGAGCTGAGCGCGTTTGCTCCAGGTGGCGTGCTGTATCTGGAGGATCCAGGTCTGAAGACCTACACTCCAGAAGCCTACGTCTGTGTGCTGAAGAACTTGGTGCAGGAGAGCTCGGCCAAGTACGTCTTTATCGGACATTCCTATCAGGCCATCGATTTCTTTCCGCGATTGGCCGCCACTCTCGACGCCGCCTTCATCCCCGACTGCACCGGAATCGAGAGCGACGAGAACGGCCTAGTCTTCAGCCGCAAGGTGTTCAACGGCAAGCTCAACGCGAGTTGCCGCGTGCGCTCCGAAGGGACCGTACTCACCAGTCTCCAGCAGGGGGCGTTTCCGGCGGGCGAGGCGCCAGGCGGGGGAAGCGTGGAAAAGCGCGGCGTCGATCTGAGTGGAGTCGAGGCCCGCAAGGTACTATCGATCGAAGCCGGGGAGACCGGAGAGGTGGATCTGTCCGAGGCTGACATCATCGTGGCCGGGGGGCGTGGGGTCGGGGACAAGGACAAGTTCGAGGTGGTCTTCCAACTCGCGAAGGCCCTTGGCGGCGCAGTGGGCGCGTCCCGTCCACCCTGTGATAGCTCCTGGGTCGAGCCCTTCCGGCAGATCGGCTCGTCCGGTCAGGTGGTGGCGCCCAAACTCTACATTGCCCTGGGCATCTCCGGCGCCATCCAGCATTTGGTGGGGATGCGTGGCTCGCAGTGTATCGTGGCCGTCAACAAGGATCCGAACGCTGCGATCTTCCAGGAGGCCAGCTACGGGCTGGTGGGAGATCTTCACGAGATCGTACCGGCTCTCATCGAGGCCGTGAACGAGGCGCGGGAAGCATAGCACTTGTCGCAGCTGACAAACTCTCCGGAGATCGAGTTGGGAACCTCGCGACGGGTCAGCGCCGTGGCGGGTCTTTCGGCGCTCTACGGTCTGCGTTTGTTGGGCATGTACCTGGTGCTCCCCGTGCTCAGCCTCTATGCCGCGAACCTGCGCGGCGAAACCGCTCTTCTCATCGGCATGAGTCTGGGGATCTACGGATTTTCTCAGGCTCTTTTTCAGATCCCCTTCGGAATCTGGAGTGATCGTTACGGCAGGCGCCGAATCATCGCGGCGGGCCTCTTGCTCTTTGCGATCGGGAGTGCCGTCGCGGCGCAGACCCACTCCATTTACGGCCTCATTCTGGGGCGCTTTCTCCAGGGTTCGGGCGCAGTGGCTTCGGCGCTGGTAGCGCTCATGGCCGATCTCAGCGGTCCGCGCTACCGCGCGCGAGCCATGGGGGCCGTCGGGGTTTCGGTGGGCATTGCTTTCGCGACGGGAATGGTGTTCGGACCCACTGTCTACGAGCGTCTGGGGGCTCCGGCGATATTTTGGCTCACGGCCGCGCTCTCCCTCCTGGGAATTTTCTACGTCGGGATCGCCGTTCCCAAGGGTCGCGCCTGGGAACACGATCACGAGATGGAGTGGACGAGAGGCCAGACCACAACCCTCCTGCACCATCCCACGCTTCTGCGACTCGACGCGGGCATTCTCGTGCTTCACCTCTTGGTGACCGCAGCCTTTGTCGTGGGCCCGACCTACCTCTCGCTCTACCGTCCGGTGGAGCAGCACGGCAGTATCTATGCACCCATCGTTTTGGCCGGCGTCGTCGTACTTGCGATCTCCGTTTTCATTTCCGATCGCTGGGGACGTTTGCGGGAGGCCATCGTGGTGGGGGGGCTGCTCCTCTTGGCCTCGACCGTGTTGTTGCTCTTCGCCACCCGCGGTCTCGGCTACTCCATCGCGGTCATCGCCTGCATGGTGGGTGGGATCGCGATCGCCGAGCCCGCGATGCCCGCCCTCCTCACGCGCCTCGTCTCCTCTGATCAGAGGGGAACCGCCGCGGGCATCTTCCACACTTCACAGTTCATGGGCTCGTTCTTGGGGGGGATGCTCGGCGGCGCTATGCTGCGCCATCCCAAACTCATCGGTTTCATTCTGGTCGCCATCGCGAGTAGCTGGGCCATCGTCAGCGTGGGTCTTCTCACCAAGAGGGACAGGGCTACGAGTGCCAGTCCCTCCGCTCCTGCCAGCGAGCATGCAGAAAAAAGGCGAGAGGCGCGAGGGCGAGGGTGAGAATCCAGCCCGCGAGCGCGTCCACCCCGTAATGGAATCCGCCGTAGACCGTGCCAACGGTCAAGGCGGGGACGAGCGCCGCGAGGAACCAGCTTGCCTTCTTGCTGCGCGCCTTGAGAACCACGATCCAACAGATTGCGGCCACGGCACAGTGCGAACTGGGGAAGGCCGTTCCCACCGAAGAGCCCGAGTGCAGAATGGAATGTACAAGCGGGGGGAAAAAGGGTCCCATGAGATGGGGATCGGGCTCGGGGAAGTGATGGAAGGGACCGGCCACGGGAAAGCCTACGAACACGAGTTGACAGGCCACGAAGACGAGAACCAGGGCAGTGAGATACTCCTCGACATCCGACCAGCGCCCCTTTGCGGCGAAGGCCACGAGCGGAGTGGGTATGATCAGGTAGTAGCTCAAGTACGCGAAATGCAGATATTCGGACAGCCACAGGTATGGCAGGCGTTGGTGAAGGATGAGAGGTAGCACCTGCCCATGGAAGAGCGCGCGTTCCAGAGTCAGAATCGAGGAGTCGAAATAGCGCGAGGCGAAGAACATGTCGTTCAGTTCGCGCGCCTCGGTATAGAGCAGGGGGATGAAAAGCAAAGGTAGAATGCGGCGTGCTAGCGCCAAGGTTCTGCTCGGAATCCGAGGCGGCGACCAGCGCAGGCTGAAGATCACAAGAGTGAGCGACAGGTTGACGAGGAACAAGCGCAACCAGTGGGCGACTCCCGCGTGAAAGAACGGGAGCAGCAGGACCGTCAAGAACAGGTAGGCGCACAGAATTGCCTCGGAGGGGCGCAGACCGCGACCGAACTGTTCCAGGCCCAGGCTCCGAACGGAAGGGCCCGGTAGCTCCTTCTCGACCTTTGACTGTGTGCGCTCCGTCACAGCCATCCTTCCCCACGATACCAGCGCATCGTCGCCTCCATTCCCTCCAGGAGGGGAATCTGGGGCCGGTAACCAAAGGCCGCTTCTGCCGCCTGGCTGCTGCAGCTGTAGGAGGGAGCGCAGAAGTCGCGCGCTTTCTCTCTGCCGAACATGGCCTGAACTCGCACGAGGCCGTGCACGGCGTCGTTCAAGGTTCCTGCTGCGAGGACCAGCCAATCGGGCAGAGTCACAACGAAGACGCGATGCGACGAGGCGTTCGCGAGAGCTTGGCCGATTTCCCGCCAGGTGTGGGGCGAACCATCCGTGAGAAAGTAAGTTCCCACGCCGCGCCTGTGCTCAGAGGCAGCCAAGAGGCCTGAAACGAGATCGTGCACGTGGACCAGTGAGAGATGACGCTCGGCAGAGCCCACGCAAAAGGCAAAGCCACGCTCGGCCAGGCGGAAGAGGGAAAGGGTCGCGGTGTCTCTGGGGCCGTAGACTGCTGGGGGACGGATCACGGTCAAGTCCGGTCCGGAGAGGGCCGCCAGCGCCACTTCCGCTTCCAGCTTGGAACGGCCGTAGAGGCTGTGTGGATGCGCATCGTCTCCCTCGCGGTAGATGGTCCCCTTCTCGCCACGACCCATGGTGGCGAGACTGGAGACGAAGATGAAGCGCCCCTCGGCTGGCGCGACCTTCGCGAAGCGGCGGTAGAGGGTGAGGGTGGCATCGATGTTCACGCGCCGGAAGATCTCCCACTGCGCCCCCTTGAGGACAGCCGCGACGTGAAAGACGCGGTCGACCCCATCGAGCGCCTGTGGGGGAATCTCGCCGTGCGCGAGCTCGCCGTGGTGGACCTGCACTTTCGAGGTGTCTAGAAAGCGGAGATTCGAACTGGCACGCACCAGCACCCGAACCTCCTCCTTTGCCCGCACAAGCGCATCCACGAGATGGCTTCCCACGAAACCGTTCGCGCCGGTTACCAGAACCGCCATGGCGGAACCTCAGAGCTCTCTCTGATAAATGCGGTAGATGCGGTAGGGTTCTCCCGCGAACTTCTTCAGAGGAACGATCATCGGTAAATTGTCTTCCAGAACCCAGGAGCACTCGGCCCATTCGTAGCCCTTGGCCAGCCCCGCTCGTACCACGGCTTGAATGAGTACCCCGTCCAGACCCCTTCCGCGCATTTCGGGCACGATGCCCAGAGTGACGACTCGGATCCCGTCGATCTTGCGCTTGTACCACAGAATCTTTAGCAGGCCGAACGGAAAGAGGCGGCCGTTGGCCTCCTTCAGGGCCACATTCAAATCGGGCAGCCCGAGGATGAAGCCGTGAGCTTCCCCGCTCTGGGCATCCTCCAAGAAAAAGACCACGTCGGGATCGATGCCGTAGCGCAGTTCGGAAGCGAAGTGGCGCACTTCGCCTTCGGTCATGGGAACGAATCCCCAGTTCTTTTCCCAGCAGCGGTTGTAGAGCGCGAGGATGCGGTCGACTTCATTGGAGAAGTCTTTCATGTTGAGTTTGCGCAAACGGACTCCGTGTCGCTGCATGAGCTTGTCCGCCAACGCGAGGAGCCTGTCGAGCTCATTGCTCTTGCGCACCTTGAAGGCTAAGAGGTCCTTCGCCTTGCGGAGGCCGGCCGCTTCGTAACGCGCGGGATACCAGGCTGGATTGTAGCTCATCATGACGACCGGCGGACCGGGCTCTCCCTCCACCAAGAGCCCACAACTCTCGTTGGTGGAGAGTTCGAACGGTCCCATGGCGTGCGTGCGTCCCCTCTCCTTCAGCCAGGAAAACGCCTCCGCGAAGAGCGCATTCGAGGCCTCGTCATCTTCGCGCAGTGCGTCGTGAAATCCGAAGAACCCCGCTTTGTCTCCGTGGAACTCGTTGTGAGCCCGATTGACGTGCGCCACCACTCGGCCCACCACCTCGCCGTTGCGCAGGGCAAGGAAGGGCTGCACCTCGGCGTGCTCATGGAAGGGATGCTGCCCAGGGGTGAGCAGCTTGCTCACATCTGCCTTGAGAGGAGGCACCCAGTTGGGGTCGCCCTGATAGATCTTCCATGGAAAGTCGATGAAACGCTTCAGATCGGCGCGACCTTGCACCGGATGGATACTCAGGCTCATGAACGCTCTCCCTGCTGAAACTCAGATGAGTCCCAGTTCCTTTCCGACCCGGCGGAAGATCTCGAGAGCGCGGTGAAGCTGATCGTCGGTGTGCGTTGCGATGTACGAGGTCCGCAGCAGCGCCTTGCCTTCGGGTACCGCGGGGGACACCACCGGGTTCGTGAAAACTCCACCGTCCAAAAGCGCCCTCCACAATTGGAAGGCCATCTGTGATTCACCGATGACGATGGGTATGATCGGTGTCTCGGTGCTTCCCACGTCCCAACCCATTCCGGCCAACTCGTTCTTCATAAGATTCTGGATCTCCCACAGCCGAACGCGCCGCTCGGGCTCGGTCCGGATGATCTCCAGGCTCTTCAAAACGGTGGCTACCGCATAGGGGGGCATGGCGGCTGAGAAGATCATGGGTCGCGCGTTGTGGCGCAGGAAATCGATGACCGAGCTGTCTCCGGCCATGAATCCGCCGATCGAGGCGAAGGACTTGGAGAAGGTTCCCATGATGAGATCCGTTTCCCCGGCCAGTCCGAAGTGGTCGGTGACCCCGGCTCCTTTGGGACCGACGACTCCCAGCGAATGGGCTTCGTCGACCAGGACGCGCGCCCCGGCGGCATGCGCCAGATTGAGAACATCGGGTAAGGGTGTCAGGTCACCGTCCATCGAGAAGACCCCGTCGACCGCGATGAGCACGCCGCGGGTGGTGGGGATCCTCTCGAGTTGGTCCGCCAGATCGCGCATGTCGTTATGGCGAAAACGCGCGACCTGTCCGGGGGACATGATGGCGCCGTCGACGATGCACGCGTGATCCAGCTTGTCGATGAGGGCAGTGTCGTCCCGACCCACCAGAGCCGCTATGCAGCCCAAGTTGGTTTGGTATCCGGTGGAGAAGACGAGGGTCTCCTCCTTGCCCACGAAATCCGCCAGCTCGGCTTCCAGTTTCAAGTGCAAGTCGAGGGTGCCATTCAAGAAGCGGCTTCCCGTGCAGCCTGCCCCGTAGGAGCGGGAAGCGGCCTCACCCGCCTCGAGCACGCGGGGATCATGGGTGAGCCCCAGGTAATTGTTCGAGCCCAGCATGACCACCGGCTTGCCAGCGATCGTAACCTCGGTCCCTTCGCTTCCCTCGATCGGGATGAAATAGGGATACAGCCCAGTGGCGCGAGTTTCGCGGGCTCGGGTGTAGGAGGCGGCCTTCTGAAAGACATCCTCGCGCTCTTGGGTATTGGTTTTCCGACTGGTCTGTGGATTTGGATTCATCGATTTTCAGACATCCAGGAGAAAGAGATCCTCGGTGTCGCCGCCGGATGCCGAACCGGCTTCCTTGGTGTGCGGCGCGCGCGGGGCAAAAAACAATAGCGCTAAGATGGCACTCAGCAACAGTCCAGCAAGAAGGACGGGAAACGACCTGAACTTCGCAGCCGCCCGCGGATTCTCGCCAAGATAAGTCCATGCATGCGCTTCCCGCGGATTCAACACGATTTTGCCCGGCAATGCCAAGAAAGAACTGCCCGAATCCGGTCCCAGCAGCCCCCCATCCGGCGCGCTTTGGGCGAGAAATTGCCCCCTTCCACGGCAGAAAGTGGGTGGATTTGGGCCCCTGGACCGCTCCGCAAGCCCCAAACCCTGTGCTCCGGTGCAGGCTCGATCCGTGGAAATTTTCTTCAATCCAGCGCACTCGGCCCTCCTTGCGGAGCGAAGGCAAAGAACTCCCTCCCCGCGAGCGCTCAGGCCAAACCCCAACTCCCGGGAGAACCCGAGCGTTGCCATCCGGGCCTGGTCGAGGCATTCTGCGAGCTGTCTCTCGCGGAGGCGCCGG
Source organism: Candidatus Krumholzibacteriota bacterium (assembly GCA_963727455.1). Taxonomy (GTDB): domain Bacteria; phylum Krumholzibacteriota; class Krumholzibacteriia; order JAJRXK01; family JAJRXK01; genus JAOZPE01. Next base: position 343,641 of record CAVSGG010000005.1, read on the forward strand.
GAGCGCTTTGGAATATGCGAATCCTCGAGCTGGGAAAATTCTACCCCCCGGTGCGTGGCGGGATGGAGAGCACCCTCGAGCAGATCTGCCTCGGGTTGCGCCGGCGTGGGCACCGGGTCCTGGCCCTGGTGTCCGCCGACGAGCGGCGAGCGAGCGCGAGCTACCGCAAGGGAGTGGCGGTTTGGCGTCTGGGACGCTGCGGACAGATCGCCAGCAGCCCGGTGAACCCTGGCTTGGCGCGCGCGCTGCGGCGTGCTCGCTCGCAATTTCGCCCGGAACTTGTGCACCTCCATCTGCCCAACCCTGCGGTGGCGGTGGGCTGGCTGCTCTTCGGCGACCCCGAGCTGCCTCTGGTCGTCAGTTACCACAGTGACATCATTCGGCAGCGCCGTCTGGCCTCGCTACTGGAGCCTTTGCGCCAACGGGTTCTCACCCGCGCGAGGAGAATCGTGGTGAGCAGCGAAGATCTGAAGCGCTCGAGCAGAAGCCTGGCGGCACATCGGGAGCGCTGTATCGTCATCCCATGGGGCATTGACGTGGAGACGATTCTCCCCGGTGGGGCCCCGAGTCGGGAGAGTCTCCCCTTTCCTCGCTATTTTCTCTTCGTCGGCCGAATGGTGTATTACAAAGGTTTGGACGTCTTGTTGGCCGCTCTGAAGGGTGAGAACATGTCCCTGGTCGTGGTCGGAGAAGGACCTCTGCGGGCGCGCTGGGAAAAACAAACGCGCAGATACGAGCTCGGCGATCGTGTGTACTTCGCGGGCGACGTCTCCCCCCAAGCGCTGGACAAGCTCTATCGCGGTTGCGTAGCCCAAGTCTTGCCCAGTACCGCGCCGAGTGAGACTTTCGGATTGGTGCAACTGGAAGCCATGGCGCGTGGCCGGCCCGTCGTGGCGGCAAGGGCGTCGGGTGGTGTGGCCTCCGTGCAGGAGGATGGAATCACCGGACTGCTAGTACCCCCGGCTGAGGTCGATTCCCTGCGGAGTGCACTCAAGACCCTGTGGGACGATCCGCGCCGTGCCGAGAGCATGGGACAGGCGGCGCGCAAAAGGGTGGTCGCGCATTTCGACCAGGGGCAGCGGATGAGGCAGCTGGCCAGAGTTCTCGAGGGGCTCGTCGCGAATGAGTGAACAGGATCAGGTGCGCTTTCTCACCCCCTGGACCCTTCTCTTGCCCGAGGGAAGGGGCAGCGTTCTCGCTGTGGTCGGCAGCGGGGGCAAGAGCGCACTTCTGCAGCGTCTCTACCGGCACTATCGAGCCGAGGGTTACCGCGTCTTGTGGACCCAGACGGTGGATCATCCTCCTCCTCCGCAGATACCTGCCTACAGCATCGCGACGTCCTTCGAGCTGCTACAACGCGAATTTCAGCATCACGCCGCGCTGTTCGTGGCTGGAGAGCGTGAGGAGGAGGGCAGGGCCAGCGGCCTGTCCGCGCGTGAGATCGAAGTGCTGCGCCACCGGCTCGTGCCGGATGTCGTTCTCGTCGAAGCCCAAGCGCAGAGTGGCAGGCCTCTCCTGGAGCAAGGGGCAGCGCCCATCTGGCCGCAACCGCTCCACCTGATCTTCGCGCTCGCCGGTTTGCACGCGGTGGGAAGATTGAAGAGCTCTCCAGAAAAAGTTTCTGCCGGAGAAGACCCACCGCGTTTCACCAGCGAGGATGTACTCCATCAGTTCACTGCCGCCGGAGGGCTTCTCGAGCAGATTCCCCACGGGGTCCCCTCTTTTCCCTTCCTTGCCGGACTGGGGAGCTTTCGCGATCTCGACGGCATGTTTGAGCTGGTGGCGAAACTGTGGGAAATTCCTGGAGTCAAAGCGGTGCTTCTCGGGGAACTCACCGGACATGCGCGTATCGACGCCGCCGAAGAAGCTGCGGCTGCCCAGCTCGGAGGAGGAGCACCTCATCTTGCCGGTGAACGGATCTACGCGCTCTATCCCTCACACTTGGACGACGCGGAAGGGTAGGCGGTTGTCCCCTCGTCTCCTGGACTCTATACTGACGCGCATCGAGGCCAAGCCGAGCGACCATCTCGCGCATGCCATCTTCAAAATCGCCCCCCTTATGAAGGAACTCTCCGAGAAGGAGCTTTGCGTGTCACACATCGAAATCAACGATCCGCTGCGAGATCTCGATTTCGTCGCATTCGATACGGAAACCACCGGTCTCTCCGCGGCGATGGAGCGCGTGGTGGAACTTTCCGCGGTGCGGTTTCGATTCAACGGTGAGGAGCTCGGAACCTTCGACGAGTTGATCGATCCCAAGCGTTCGATTCCCGAGGATGCGGCGCGGATTCACGGGATCAGTGACGCCATGGTGAAGGGCAAGCCGCTCATAAACGAAGTGCTGCCCCGCTTCCTCGAGTTTTGCGAGGGCGCGGTCCTCTTGGCGCACAACGCGGAGTTCGATCTCGGTTTCTTGGTGCACGAAGCTTCCCGTTCTGCAATCACTCTGCCGACGCCGCCGGTGCTGGACACGGTGGAGATTTCGCGTCGCCTGCGACCCGATCTGCCCAATCACAAACTGGAGACGATCGCGCGCGCCCTGGGTTGTGAGCCGACCACCTACCATCGAGCGCTGGCTGACGCGGAAACTCTCAAATCGAGTTTTCTCAAATTGCTCGAGGAAAAGCACCAGCAGAGCAAGCTCGGAGAACTTCTCAAGGACACCGGGAGTGCGTTGACCTACGGCTGGCCAGATCGTACGCGGGCGTGGCTGCCCCCTCGACTGCGCGCCATCGACGATGCCATGATCGCCGGGAGTAAAGTCACCATCGTCTACCAGCCGGAGGGCCAGCGGGAGGAGGCGCGAGAGATCGTGCCAAGGGCGTATTTGCGGCGCCCGGGAGTCACTTTGCTGCTCGGTCGTCTGGATGGGGGAGTGGAGCGGAATTACCGCCTCGCGTGGATCACGCGCGCGCACATGGCGCAGGCCACCCTATTCTGAGAGATCCAACTACGCTCGCGGGCGCCCGATGGGAACCGCCGGCGCTGGGCGCAATATAAAGCACAGACCGGTGGCAGGAGCCTCCAAGATTGACAGGTGGGTGATCTCACTCTTATCTTGCCGCGATTCAAAGCTCACGAGAAACGGTCAATTTGGCTCGAAATTCCACCTTTTGTTCTGGAGGTTCGTGAACCGTGAAGTCTCTCGCAATCAGCGTCCGGGCCGGCGTTTTCTTCTTTCTGCTCATGCTCATGAGTGCCGGACCCGTTCTCGCCGAATGCTCTCCGAGTGAGATGGCAGCCGCTCGGCAGTCCTACGATACCGCCTATGCTTTCGTGCAACAGGGCAAGTGGAATACGGCCATCAAGAGTCTGGAGAAAGCTCAGGAACAGTGTCCGCAGCACTGGCAGAGCAAGGAACTCCTGGCACAGGCTTATCTTCGGACCAAGGACTACGAAAAGTCCGTGGCCGAATACAAGGACCTCATCCAAGGTCGCTACCACGGGAGCGTGGACAGTACGGAGACTCGAGTGCTTTCCGGATACGGATTCGCGCTCTTGAAGGCCCACAACGCCAAGGATGCCGAGGCCGTCTATCTCGCCATCGTCAAGAAGAGCCCTGAGAAGGAAGATCCACTCAAGCGATTGGTCTACGTGTACGAGGCCACCAAACGCTACGACAAGGCCATCGAGTACGAGAAGAAGCTCTATACGATGAACCCCGACGAGCACGAGTACACCAAGAAGATTGGTGATCTCTACCTCAAGAAGGGTGACGAGGCGAAAGCGCAGGAGTGGTATTCCAAAGCCGCCGCCGAGGGGATCGCAACGCGCGGCTCCTACGACATCGGCGTCGACCACATGAAGGCCGGGCGTTTCGCCCAGGCCGCGAAGGCCTTCGAGGATTACGTGGCGGGAAAGCCCAAGAGCGCGTCAGGCTTCCAAAACTTGGGCTACTGCTACACCAAGCTGGGGAAGAATGAAAAGGCGATCCAGGCCTACCAGACGGCCCTGTCCATCGAAGGAGATCGACACAGCGTCGCTTCGAGTCTCGGATTTCTCTACCTGGACAACAAGCAGATCGACGAGGCCGAGAAGATCGCCAAGAACGCCATCGATAGTTGGCCTTCAGACGATCCCAAGAAGCCCGGCATGTACTACTTGATGGGACAGATCCTGGAGAAGAAAGGCGAGTACCGCTCGGCCATCGACAGTTTCAGCCAGGTTCTCGATGATCCCCAGTGGGGCGATCGAGCTGCCAAGCAAGTGGAACGTCAACGCCAGCTCATCGCGCGCCAGAAGGCGCTGGAAGAGCAGAAGAAACAGCGCGGCTGAGAAACTCAGCGCTTGTTCCGTCGCTGCGGAGGCGGCGCGATCCAGTCCTTGGTCTTCATGATCTCCACCATGTAGGCCTTGTCCTCTGGCCGGGGTTGGGTGTCGAGCAGATGCTGCCGGTACTCGTCCTCGGTCAGACGGGCGCCATCCACACTCCAGTATTCTCCCGCGTGATCGCCGATCCGCCGACAGTAGCGCAGATCGGGGAGCGTGAACTCCTGCCAGTCCTCCGGCTTCACCTTGTTGAGGGTGGCTACGACCTTTTGCACCTCGGCGAGGTACTTGGAGCGCGCATTTTCATTGAGATGCTCCTTGTCCAGCGCTTCCTCGTCACGAGACTTGCGCTCGTCGTAGCGTCCCTTGATCCCCCACACGTAACCCCACTGCGCACTTGAACTGTGATCGGTCCCGAAGAGATCGAAGGCGGTGGAGAGCCACTTGTTCAGGTAGCGCTGGATGATGTGCTGCGGCACCACTCCGGCCTGGACTACGCGCCGCAAGCCCGCGTTCCCCGTGCCCAGATGGAACGCCTCTTCCTTCAGCATGGGACCCATGCTGCGCGCGAGGGGGGAGAAGGAGGAAGTGGAGAGCATGTTGAGCTGGAACTTGCCATCGCGGTCCACGAAATTCGTGTAGACGAAGAAGTCGAGCCAGTTATCGACATCCTCATTGAAGGAACCCAAGAGGCGTTCACGATTCCAGGCCCTGCGTTCCAGCAGCTTGACTGCTTCGCGTTTGCCCTGTTCGCCGAAGTGCGAGACCAGAACGTGGCACATCTGCCAGCCGTGGCGCATCTCCTCGGCGTTGATACGGACCAGACTGTAGAGGTCGTAGTCACTCGGGGCGGTATCGACCAGATTCTTCTGTTGCTCCACGGAGGCGAATTCGGTGTCCCCCTGGTAGACGATCAGGGTGAGCAAGGCGTCCCGGATCCGCTGATCGGGGATCTCGATGACGCGCTCCCAGCGGGGACGGCCCGCGAAGTCTCCGTATTCGATCTCCGACCCGGGCAGTTCCCCGTACTTGGCAGAAAAATCGAACTCGTGCAGGTCCATCAAGGACTCGTCGTATCCGATGTCTTTGCGCCAGGAGTGGAAGAGATCGATCCATTCGTCGAAGGTGGAGACAGTCTTGGCGTGGAGAACCATGAATGTGTCCTTTGGGCTGAGGAAGTCGGCAAGGGGGCAAAACCGAACAAGTGTTCGAACTTTTTCCAGGATAGCGACGGCCGGCTCCAGCAGCAAGTCCGAGGGGCATGCTGCGACTTGGAAAAGTCCCGTGCGGTTGTTAGGGTATGGCCCGTGGTGAGCGAAGATGCACCCCCACTGGGGCTCGTGCCCGGAGAGTGATCGATGAGCCTCGCGTACGTGGCCTTGGGGAGCAACCAGGGAGCAAGACGGCACGAACTCGCGCGGGCCGTTCAGGGCCTGCAGCGACTGCCGAAGACCCAGCTCCAGGGGGTCAGCCGCCTCTACGAGACTGCCTATCAGGGTGCCGGAACCCAGCGCCCCTATCTCAACGCATGCCTCGTTCTCGAGACCTCGCTCTCGCCTCAGCGGCTCCTTCAGGCCGGACAGGAAATGGAGCGACGGGCCGGACGTGAGCGCGACGGCCATATGAAGCCCAGGCCCCTGGACGTGGACCTTCTCCTGGTCGACGATCTGCGTCTCGACGAGGCGCATCTCCGCCTGCCTCATCCGCGCATGCACGAACGGCGATTCGTCCTCCAACCCCTGGCCGATCTCGATCCCGAGCTGGAGCTTCCCGGGCAGGAGCTGCGGGTAGGGCAGCTTCTTCAGGAGCCGCGCATCCGCAGGCAGGAACTGAGGGAGGCCGCACGCGGCCGCTGGTGGGAGGTGAAGGAAGAGTGAGTCCCGTGGATTCCCCTTGGCGCTACATCGTGGTCGAAGGGGTCATTGGAGCGGGCAAGACCAGTCTCTGCCGGCTCCTCTCGGAGAGCTTGGGGGCACGGCTTACCCTGGAGGTGGTGGAGGAGAACCCCTTCCTGCCCAAGTTCTATCAGGATCGCGCCGCCTACGCCTTCGTGACGCAGAACTTCTTTCTGCTGAGTCGCTACCAGCAACAGATGAATCTCGTGCAAATGGACCTCTTCGACAATAGTCTTGTCGCGGACTATCTCTTTGCCAAGGATCGTATCTTTGCTAACATCAACCTCAGCGACGACGAGTTGCGGCTTTACGAACGTTTGGCGTCCATTTTGGAGGAGCGGGTTCGGCGCCCGGACCTGGTGGTCTATCTGCAGGCGAGCACCGAAGTCCTCATGACGCGGATCCGCTGGCGTGGCCGCAGCTACGAGCGTGACATGGACGTGGATTACATTCAGACGCTCAACGAGGCCTACAACTACTTCTTCTTCCACTACGATGAGACGCCCCTGCTCATCGTGAACACCAACGAACTCGATTTCGTGAAGAACCGCGACCACTATGCGGATCTCCTGCACCGCATTCTCCAACCCTTTACCGGAACGCAATACTACGTTCCGCCATGGAAAGAGGAATGATGGCCAAGACCACGCGTCTGGATCTCCTCCGTTCCAAGAAAGAGCACCGCAAGATCGCGGTCGTGACCGCGTACGACTATCCCACCGCGCGTCTGGTGGACATGGCGGAAGTGGACGCGATCCTGGTAGGGGATAGCCTGGGAAATGTCATTCAGGGACACGACAGTACGCTGCCCGTGACCTTAGAACACATGATCTACCACACGAGTTGTGTGAGCCGCGCCCGGCCGCGCGCGATGATCGTCGCCGATTTGCCCTTCGGCACCTTTCAACGCGGTCCCCAGGTGACCTTGGACGCCTCCATTCGATTGATGCAGGAAGCCAATGCGGAAGCGGTAAAAATCGAGGGCGCCGGCCCGCGACTCGCTTCCATCGAGACCGTCGCCAGCCAGGACATTCCCGTGTGGGCGCACCTCGGTCTCACTCCTCAGTCGGTGCACGGCTTCGGAGGGCATCGCGTCCAGGGGAAGGAATCCGAATCGGCGCACCGGATTTTGGAGCAGGCGCGCCGCGTCGAGTCCGCGGGAGCCTGCGCGCTCGTGCTCGAGTGTATTCCCCACGAACTGGCAGGCGAGATCACCAGGACTCTGGCGATTCCGACCATCGGCATCGGCGCTGGCCCTGAATGCGACGGCCAAGTCCTGGTCTTCCACGACTTGCTGGGCTTCGACAAGAGTTTCGTACCGCGCTTCGTGAGGCAATACGCACAGATGGAGGACCTGATTCCCGAAGCCCTCCGGAGGTTCGTGAGCGAGGTACGTGATGGGAGCTTTCCCACCCTCGAAGAGAGCTATGCCTCCGCCAAGGAGCTCGCGAAAAAGGCCAGGAGGCGTTGACCTTGCCCGCCCCGAGGCTCATTCGGTCTGAAGCGCAGATCGAAGAGGCCCTCGCGCCCGCGCGTCAGAGCCCCAGTCCGCTCGTCTTCGTTCCCACCATGGGCGACCTTCACGAGGGCCATCTGACCCTGGTGCGCATGGGGGCCAAGCTGGGTCGCGTGTTGGTGAGCATTTTCGTGAACCCCACCCAATTCGGACCCCACGAGGATTTCGAGAGCTATCCGCGCAATTTGGAACGCGATCTGGGGCTTTTGCAAGAAGTGGGTGGAGTGAGCGCGGTCTATGCCCCTTCGGTGGAGGAGATCTACCCCAAGGGCGATTCGACTTTCGTCGAAGTGAAAGGACTCGGAGAAATTCTGGAGGGGGAATACCGCCCCGGCCATCTCCGTGGAGTCAGTACCGTGCTCGCCAAGCTCTTTCTGAAGTTGCGGCCGCAGATTGCCATCTTCGGTCAGAAGGATGCGCAGCAGTGTTTGGTGGTGAAGAGGATGGTCCAAGACCTTCGCATTCCCCTGCGCCTGCTCTTTGGCCCCACGGTGCGCGAGAGCGACGGACTCGCATTGAGCTCACGGAACCGCTATCTCTCGGGCGAGGAGAGGGTCCAGGCACTCGCACTGCATCGCGCATTGCGTTTGGGCGAGAGACTCTTAGGGGAGGGTGAGCGCAAGGCGGCAATGGTAGAGTCCGCCATGGCCAGCTCTCTGGAGGCGGAGCGGGTGCGGATAGACTACGCAGTTCTGCGGGCGCTGCCGGAGCTCGAACGGGTGCCCAGCGCGGAAGGACATCTTCTGCTCGCGGTTGCGGCCCGGGTGGGTAAGGCGCGGCTCATCGACAACCTCTGCCTCCGCGTGAGCGAGCAAGGTGTGAAGGAGTCCCCTCTGGACGAAGGATCCACCCTGGAGGCGCTGCAAAAGGAGTTTGAAACGCGAAGGAGCGGTAGCTGATGAGCGCGAGCTTCGCGGTAGTTTTGGCCGCGGGCAAGGGGACCCGCATGAAGAGCGACAAGGCGAAGGTCCTGCACGAGCTTGCGGGGAGGCCAATGCTGAGTCACGTGCTGGACGCGCTCGAAGAACTCGGAGTGGAGCAAACGGTTGTGGTGGTGGGGCACCAGGCCGATGCGGTATCCGAGATCTGTCGTGAGCACGCGGTGGATACGGTGCTTCAGGCCGAGCAATTGGGAACGGGGCATGCGGTGGAGCAGACCCGGCCCCTCCTCGAGGGGCGGGAGGGACTCACGCTCATTCTGAGCGGTGACGTGCCGCTGCTCCGGTCGTCGACCCTGCGCGCGATGCAGGAAGCGGTGCAGACCGACAGTGCCGCGGCTTGCGTTCTCACCGCCATCACGGAGGATGCGAGCGGATACGGACGGATCCTCCGCGGGCGGGCGGGAGAAATTCTCGGCATCGTGGAAGAAAAGGACGCGAGCGAGGAGCAGCGACGCATCGGCGAGTACAATACCGGCACATACTGTTTCAAGAATGTACTACTGTGGCCGCTCATCCGGCAGTTGGACACGGACAATGCGCAGGGCGAATTTTATCTCACCGATCTCATCGCCCTCCTGGTACAAAGCGGCGAGAGAGTCGAAGGCGTCCTCTGTGAGGACGAGCGAGAAGTGCAGGGAGTGAATACGATCGAGGACCTGGCACGGGCACGGCGCGACTGGGAGGAACTTCACCGTGGATAGACTTTTTACCCCCTGGCGCAGGTCCTATGTCACCTCTCTCAACGAACCCTCCACCTGTGTCCTCTGTGAAGTCGCGCAGGCCGACGATCGCGCATCACACATACTCTTGCGAGAGAGCGGCTGGTACCTCGTACTGAACAAGTATCCCTATACCACGGGCCACATGATGCTGGTGGTGCAGCGTCATATCGGCAGCCTGGAGGAGCTCGACGAACGCGAGACCGAGAGCCAGGCGCGGCTCTTGGCTCTCTGTGAGCACGCGTTGCGCGAGGCCTATCATCCCCATGGCCTGAACGTAGGTCTCAATCTGGGACGTGCGGCCGGAGCCGGGGTCAAGGGCCACCTGCACTGGCACATTCTGCCGCGCTGGGAAGGGGACGCAAATTTCGTGTCGATCGTGGGCGACACGCGCGTTCTGCCCGAGACCCTGCAGGAGAGTTACGAACGGCTCTTGCCCTGCTTTGCCCGGGAGGACTCGTGAGCCGCACCTCGCTGAGCTTAGGCGGGCTACTGTTGCTCTGTGTGATCCCGGCTGCCGTTGCCCATTTCAGGCACCACGAGGAGGCGCCTCTGGCGCGGCTCACCATCGAGGTACTGAACGGTTGCGGTGAGGAGGGCGCGGCGGCCACGACCGCGCAGAAGTTGCGAAGTCTCGGCCAAGACGTGGTCAAGGTGGCCGATGCCGAGCGTAAAGACTACGATCACTGCGTCTTGGTGGACCGCCGGGGGCGCGCCTGGCTGGCCCGCAGGCTGGCCCGGCGCCTGGGGGGGATCCTGGTGGTCCTGGAGCGACGCGCGGGCGCGGATGCGGACTTGACCCTCATCGTGGGAAGGGACTACGCCAAGATCCCCGGCCCCAAGCCTGGCCTCTGAGAGGGCCTCTTTGTTCCTTGCGAGGCTCGTGCTATGGTGCAGCCCGGTGACCCGAGCGGGAAAGGCAGGTGGACAAACTGGCTAAGCGGCGACTGGGAACGGTAACCCTGATTTTCTTCCTGGGAATCCTCGTGGGAAGCGTCATCAGCCAGGCCGTGGGGCTGTTTCTCCCCGAGGGCTCGACTGCACACCAGCTCTTCGTCCAATATCTTTCGTTTGGTTTCGGGCCGGCGCCTCTCAATCTCATTATCTTTGATGTGACGCTGGGTTTTCACATCCACGTGAATCTGTTGAGTGTCATCGGGATCTTCCTGGTGGCGCAGGTTCTCCGCTGGTACCGCTAGCGGAGTTTGGGAGGGATCATGGTCGATCTGAATCTGCCGCTCGCTCTCATTCCCAGTTTCGGCTGGCAAGAGGGTCTGGTCATCCTTGCCGTCGTTCTCTTGGTCTTCGGGCCATCAAAACTGCCAGAGGTCGCGGAGGCCATGGGGAAGTCCATTCGGAAGTTCAAGAACGCGACTCGTGACGTCGAGGACTCGATCAAGGATGAAGTCAACCGCATCGACGAGGGAGAGAAGAAGGAGAAGGAGAAGGAGAAGGAGTAGGAAAGCGTTTCGCCTCACCCGCCCTCGCCAGAGCCTTGGGAGCAGCCTTGAATCTGCATCAGCTCCTTGCGCGCTTGCAAAGCGACGCAGAATTTAACCGAAACGTCACCCTCTGGCACACGCTGCCCGCCGAGACGGCTCGGTATGTCCCGTTCCCGGAAGACCTGGACCCACGCCTGTCCAGCGCCCTGCGCCAGCAGGGGATCGAAGCGCTGTACACGCATCAGGGCGAGGTCTACGAGAAGGTCAAGAGTGGTCGGCACACCGTCGTGGTGACGCCGACCGCGAGCGGGAAAACCCTCTGCTACAACCTGCCGGTGCTGCAGGCCTGTTTGCAGAACGAGGAGGCTCGCGCCCTCTATCTCTTTCCCACCAAAGCTCTCAGCCAGGACCAGATGCAGGGTCTGCACGGCCTCATCGAAACGATGGGCGTGGACATCAAGACCTACACTTTCGACGGAGACACTCCGGCCACCGCGAGGCGCACCATTCGCAGCAGCGGGCACATCGTTGTCACCAATCCCGACATGCTGCACCAGGGAATCCTTCCGCACCATACGGCGTGGATCAAACTCTTCGAGAACTTGCGCTACGTCGTAATCGACGAGGTTCACCAGTACCGGGGTGTTTTCGGAAGCCACCTCGCCAACGTCATCAGAAGGTTGCGCCGCATCTGCCGCTTCTACGGCAGCGACCCGGTTTTTCTCTGTTCCAGCGCCACTGTCGCGAACCCAACGGAGCATGCAGGGCGCTTGTTGTCCGAACCGGTGGAGCTCGTGGACGACAACGGAGCTCCGCGCGGAGAGAAACACCTCGTGTTCTACAACCCTCCGGTGGTGAACGCGGAGCTGGGAATTCGTCGCAGCGTCATCAAGGAAGCGGCCCGTCTGGCGGAGCCCTTCCTCTCGACCGGAGTGCAGGTCATTCTCTTCGGACGCAGTCGCCTTCGGGTCGAGTTGTTGCTCACCTACCTCAAGCGATCCCTGAGTAAGCTGCACAAGTCTCCGGCGCTCGCGCGAGGCTATCGCGGAGGATATCTCCCGAGCGAACGTCGCGCGATCGAGTACGGACTGCGCGAAGGAAAGATTCTAGCCGTGGCGTCGACGAATGCCCTGGAACTCGGCATCGACATCGGTCAGCTCGATGTCTGCATCATGGCCGGCTACGCGGGAACCGTGACCTCCACCTGGCAGCAGGCGGGTCGTGCGGGGCGGAGGAAAGGGATGAGCGTCGCAATCGTGGTAGCGTCCAGCAATCCCCTGGATCAGTACATCATTTCTCATCCGGATTTCTTTCTAGATTCCAATCCCGAGACCGCCATCGTGGACCCCGACAATCTCGCGATTCTGCTCAGTCATTTGAAGTGTGCGGCGTTCGAACTTCCTTTCACGCGCGAGGAACGTTTCGGGGAGCTCTCGGCCACTTCGGAGATGCTGGGCTATCTCGAGGAAAAGGGCGTTTTGAACTCGAGCGGGGACCAGTGGCATTGGATTGCGGACACCTACCCCGCCGAGGACGTGAGTCTGCGTAGCGCCGCGGTGGAAAACGTCGTGATCGTGGATACGACCAAGAACCATCGGGTCATCGGGGAAACCGATCTGTTTAGCGCGCAGCTCTTGCTCCACGATGATGCCATCTACATGCACGAAGGCAGACAGCATCACGTCGATCATCTGGATTGGGAACGTAAGGAAGCTTATGTGCGCCAGGTCGAAGTCGACTACTACACCGACGCACAGCTCAAGACCGAACTTCACGCACTGGATCAGTTGGAAAGTGAAGAACTCGGGCTGGGAACGAAGGCACATGGAGAGATCGGCTTGATCACCAAGGCCACCATGTTCAAGAAGATCAAGCTGGGCACGCACGAGAACGTGGGGGCGGGCAAGATCCAGCTGCCCGAGTTGGAACATCACACGACGAGCTACTGGTGGCGGCTCGACGATACGCTATCTTCGACGATGCGCGAGCGGGAGCTCGATCTGGGCGAAGGGCTCAAGGGATTGGCGCACCTTCTGGGCAAAGTGGCGCCCCTTTACATCATGGCTGATCCGGCGGACGTACGCGCGGTGCCCATGCTGAAGTCTCCCTTCACTCAGAGCCCCACTCTATTCATCTACGACGTCTATCCGGGCGGAGTGGGTTTCGCACGCAAACTGTATTCTCTTCACGAGCTGCTTCTGGAGGCTGCTGCGGCGCGTCTCTTCGAATGTCCCTGCCATGACGGCTGCCCCTCGTGCGTCGGGTCGAACTTGGAAACCGGCGGACGCGCTAAGGCATCCGCTCTCTTCCTTTTGAATGAGGGTGGCGTGAAAAACTCGCGCCGCGCGGCGGGCGGCGCCTGAGAGAAATGATGGAGAGAGATCTGCGTTCCCGCCTGGCGTTCTTCGACAAGAAGCGCGCCCTACCGGCCGAAAAATCGCCGAGACTTCAGCAGAGTGCTCGCGACGAGCTTCTCGCCGCACTGGGGGGGGAACTCCGAGGGAGCGGCGCATCTCGGTATCTTAAAATCGAGGAATCGGTAGAGCCAGGGCTGTTCCCGGGCTCTCCCGCCGATGTCGTTTCGCCCGAGGCCTGGTTCCGGCTGAGCGGCAAGCCCGCACCCGGCGGTAACCACTGGCTGGTTCTGGATACCGAGACGACAGGACTGCAGACCGGAGCTGGCACCCTGGTATTTCTGGTGGGGCTCTTGCACTGGCGTGACGACGGTGCACAGCTGGTTCAGTATTTCATTCCCGAGCCTGCGGGCGAGAGGGGAATGCTGCAAGATCTGTGGCGTGAACTCGAGGCAGCCGACGCGCTCGTCAGTTTCAACGGACTCGCCTTCGACTGCTCACGCCTACGGACGCGGGGGATTCTCTCGCGTCTGGACCCTGGAGTTCTGGACCGGCCGCAGTTGGATCTCGTGCATCCGGCGCGGAGGATCGCCGCCAATTGGTTGCCCGACTGCCGCCTCAAGAGTCTGGAGCAGAGTCTCTTGGGGAGAGAGCGCGAGGGCGACTTGCCGGGGAGCGAGGTTCCCGAAGTCTACCGCAGATGGCTGGTCGGAGGCTTCCAGTCGGAGCTGCCACGGGTCCTCGAGCACAACCGCCACGACGTGGAAAACCTCATGCACTTGGCGGCGATCCTGGCCGCGATCTATTCCGACGGAGAGGATCCGCTCGAGCTTCCACCGAGCGCACACCATCGCTTGGGCCGGACACTGATGACCCGCAAACGTCTCACCGCAGCGAGAACCCGATTCGAGCGAGCCATGAAAGAAGGCGAGGAAGCCATATCCTGTCGAGCTGCCCTCGAGTTGGCCCGCCTACACAAGAGATCCGGGGAATGGAAAAGTGCGGAAAAAATCTATCGGCGCTGTGTCCAGCGCTGGCCGCGGTGGATTCCCGCCCAGGTCGAATTGGCCAAGATCCAGGAGCACCGTCAGAAGGATCCGGCGGCGGCCCTGAAAACGGTGACGGCGGCACTCGAGTCCTTGGGGAAGCTGCCCGCGGCGGAACGAGATGAGGTTTTTCCCGCGAGAGTCGATACGCTAGAATACCGGCGGCAACGGTTGAGCCGCCGCCTTCGCAAGGTCGCCCTATCGTGAGTTTGAACGAACAGAGCCAACGAGTCGCTGCCCGAAAACGCGCGGCCGCATTCTCCATTCTCCTCAGCGTAGTGCTGTTGGCGGCCAAGGTCTTCGCTTGGCATCTGACCGCCTCCACCGCGATTCTCTCCGACGCCATCGAGACGATCATCAACGTGGTCGCGGCATCGCTGGCCTACTTCTCGATCGTGCAAGGAGCCAAGCCGCCGGACAGCGATCACCCCTATGGACACGGTAAGGCCGAGGACTTCTCTGCCGGAGTGGAGGGGACGCTCATCGTCATCGCGGCCCTGCTCATCGTGTGGCATGCTCTGCATCGGCTCCTCGAACCGCGCGAAATCGGACAGCTCGACATTGGACTTCTGATCATTCTGGCCACCAGCTTCGCGAATGGTGCGGCGGGAATGTACCTCATCCGGCAGGGGAAGAGCCAGGCGAGTCAAGCCCTGATCGCCGACGGCTATCACCTTCTCACCGACACCGTTACCAGCGCCGGGGTTGTGGTTGGCTTGATCCTGGTGCGCGTCACTGGGCAAGTGTGGCTCGATCCTGTGGCGGCCATCGCAGTGGCGGCCCACATTCTCGTGGTGGGCCTGCGCCTGATGCGTCAAGCCATCGGGCGATTGATGGATGAAGCCGACGCCGAGCTCCTCGAAGAGATCGCGCGGCGTCTACAAGCCACGCGTCTCCCCGAGTGGATCGATCTGCACGAGCTCAGAGCATGGCGAAGCGGCGATCTCAGGCACATCGACCTCCACCTGACCCTGCCGCGCTACTGGAGGATCGATCAGGCCCACGAGACCCAAGCGCATCTCAAGGATGTGCTCCTCGCGCCCTACGATGGGCGGGGAGAGTGCATCGTCCACCTCGATCCCTGTACCCCGGAATGCTGTCGAATCTGTGCCGTCAGCAATTGCCCGGTGCGCGCGGAGCCCCTGCAGACCCGTCCGGAGTGGACGGGAGAGGTCCTCGTTCTGGGGCCGAAAGAAGCCAGGGCGATTCGGAATTAAAGAAAATTTGCCCGATGATCCTCGATCACGGCGTCTTTCTTCAGCTTGGCCTGCCAGGCGAGCAGAAGTTCGCGGCGTCTCGTGAAGAGCAGCGACTGGCAGATCGACTTCCGCTGTGCTTTGAACTGCGCCTCGTCGAAAGGCGTCTTGTAGAGCAACTTGATGATGTAGACTCCACGCTGCGTTCTCACGTCGGACATCATCTCGCCGGGCTTCATCCCGAGGGCCGCTCTCGCAAAGGAAGTGGCGAAGCCGATCCCGGCGATGTTCTCGCGCAAGGTGAAGGTGTCGGTCACCGCGTGCTCCAGGCCGAGCTTCTTGGCCGCGGCGGCGAGAGTGGATCCACCCTTGATCTCTTCCCAGGCCTTCGAAATCTCGTTCGCCGCCTGGTCCGTGCGACGCTTGCGCTGGATTCGGCTCACGACGAGGGTCCGGACGTCTTTCAGAGGGCGGTAACCCGCGGGAATTCTCTGAGCGACCTCGAACAGGTAGAAGCTGTCCTGCGTCTCGAATACGGGAGAGAGGGTACCCGCGTCGTGCTCGAACGCGAAGTTGGTGCCGCTCAGACTGTTGGGAACATTGGGGATGTTCAAAGTGGATTGGAACGGCTCCGTCGTGGTGACCTCGAGGTCCGCGTTTTCGGCGGCTTTCTCCAGCCCGACGTTTTCGGCGGAATCGTGCAGGTTCTTCGCCTTGGTCCGAAGCTCGTCCGTAGTGGCTTGACTTGCCACGCTGTGCAGGAGGATGTCGCGCACCTTGACCTCGGTCCTCTTGCCTTTCGCGTCGGTTTTCTCGTCCTCGACCGTAATGAGGTGGAAACCCGATTGGGTCTTGAAGGGCTTGGAAATATCGCCAACCGGCAGAGCAAACGCCGCGTCGGTGAACTCCTGGGACATCCGATTCCGGCCGATGAAGCCCAGTTCGCCGCCCTGGCTCGCGTTACTGGTGTCCTCGCTGTAGGTCTGGGCCGCCTCTTCGAAGGTTGTCTTGCCGCTGAGAACGTCCTTGCGGACGTCGTCCAGAATCGAAATCAATTCCTGTTCGTCCTGGGCGCTGGGCTCTTTGGGAATGGTCACCAGGCGCACTGTAACCTGCTCGGGAACCTTGTAATCGTCCTTGAATTCGTCGTAGATCTTCTGGATTTCGTCGTCCGTGACTCTCTCGTTCTTCAGATCGACTGCACTCAGTTCGGCTCCCACGTACTCGGCCACAGCGTGGGTATTCTGCTGGGAGAAGGCCTCGCGCAATTCGGCCTCGCTCACCAGGGCCTTGCCGCTGATGTAGTTCTCCAGCTTTTGCAGTGGGACGGTGGAGCGGATGTAGGTCTCGATCTGGTCCCAGGGCAGATTGGGATTGTTCAGGGCACGCACGTAGGCTTCGGTGTCGACCTTGCCGTTCTCGTCCGTGAACTGCGAGAGCAGGAAAGGAGGGGGATTGTTGGAGAGGATGTCGACGATTTCGTCGTCGCTCACCGAGAACCCCAATTTGTTGGCCTGTTCTCTCTCGAGCGTTTCCAGGACGAGATCGTTGTAGGCCTGCTCCCGGGCGCGCATCATTTGATTTTCGCTGAGGTTCTCGCCCTCGGGGAGCTGTTTGCGCATCTGCTCGAGGATGCCGTTGACACGCTGGTTGTATTGGTCGTAGCTGATGTCGGTGCCGTTGACGGTGACGATCGCATTGGTGGGCCGTTGTGACTGTCTGTTCTTTCCGCCCTCGAGCCCGATTCCCCAGACGAGAAAGGTGAGACCCAAGAAAGTGACGATCACCACCAAGTAGATTATCTTTACCCGGTCTCGCATCGCTTGCATCATGAGAAGACACTCTCCCGCCCAGGATTCTGCCAAGTGCTCCGGCCGCGCGTGCATGCGCCGCCGCGAGAGTTTCCCCGCGGCGGCACAGGACCGCTTTCGGGAAACAAGACCAAAAAGATTATCATTGGCCCCACGCACTGGCAAGCTTGCCGCTCTTTCTCTTGGAATTCGGCGGCCTGCCGTCTTGGCCGGATTTCTCTTGCTGGCGGGTTTGACCCAAGGGGCCGCGGCGGAGGACTTCCTTTGGCCTCTGCCGGATGCTCCGCGCCGGATGACGGGGACTTTCATGGAGTTCCGCGCCGGGCGGTACCACAGTGGAGTGGATTTGCGCACGGAGGGCCGCGAGGGCCTAAAGGTAGTGGCGCCCGCCCCGGGTTCGGTGGTACGGCTGCGCACCAGCGCGAGGGGCTATGGAATCGCGGTCTATCTGCGGCTTCAGGATGGCCGGGAACTGGTCTTCGCTCATCTCTCCGCCCTGGCCGACCGTCTGCGAGCGCCTCTCTTGGCCGCATGGCGCGCGAGCGGAAGCTACGAGCAGGACCTGCGGCTCCAGGCTGACGCCCTCCGGGTGAAACGAGGCGAGCTCTTGGCACTCAGCGGTTCTACCGGCGTGGGAGCGCCGCACCTGCATCTGGAGCTGCGAGATACCGCGGAGCGGCCTCTGAACCCGCTGACGCACGGCTTCGCTCTGCCGGATAGCGTCGCCCCCCGCATCACGGCGGTGCGATTGGTGCCGCTTTCACCGGGGGCGAGAGTGCAGGGCGGGCGCGCGTCGCGCGTGCTTGTCCCCGGAGAGTCGGTCGCGGTAGCGGGAAGCTTGGGCGTAATGGTGGCGGTGGACGATCGTAGCGGCTTCACGCCGTTTCGACTCGGCCCGGCCGAGGTGCGTGCAACGCTGAACGGACGCGAGATCTATCGTCTGCGTAACGACTCCTTCGCCTTCTCCCAAACCGGCCAAATGCGACTGGAACGAGCCGAGGATCCGCTGGATCCAAGGGTTTCGTGGCTGCGGCTCTACCGGCGTTCGGGCAACGAATTGCCGGGGCGCAGCGCAGCCGGTCCCGAGGGGATGAGCTTCTCGATCGCGGCGGGCGAGGACGCAATTCTCCGGCTGAGTGCGCGCGACGCAGCGGGGAACGAAGGCAGCGCCGAATTCAGGCTGCGCGGCGAAGGCGCTGCGTCCACGGCTGCTTCCGCGGCGTCGACCTGGGTACCCTACGCTGCGGAAGGGGCGGCTGGTTCTGCAGAGTCCGGCCGCGGACTGTTGGGAGGTGTTGGCGGCGCAAAGCGCCTGGTCTTCGCCCTAGGCCGCCAGGATTCGCTCTGGGTCGAGGACCCCGACGGGCGGGCCCTCTATCCCGGTGGGGTGGTCTGGCTCGAGCCGCGGACCGACCGATTGCCGCCCCCTTCGGGGATGCGGATCTCGGGTTCGGGGTGCGTTCTGAGAACGGCGGGAGCGGTGTTTCGTGAGGGACTCCAGGTCGATCTCCGCACGACCGGCCTAGCGCACCCCCGGCAGTATGCTCTCTACCGACGGGGACCCAAGCAACGCTGGAATTTCGTGGCGGGACCCCTGGATTCGACCGGTGTTCTCTCCGGTAGGGTGGACGGTCCGGGGACCCTGGCCCTCTGTCGTGATCGAAGGGCGCCGCAGCTCGGCAGCTTCGCCGCCGGGACCAGGAGACTTCATTCCGGGGCGAAACTCGCGGCATTGTCCGCCGGCGCGCGTCGGGCCGCGGCAGGGATGACGCTTCCTCCCTGGCCCGCGATCAGTCTTCGGGTGGTGGATGAAGGAGCGGGAATTGGGGACGAGGGTCCCGCCGCTCTCCTGGATGGCGAACCCTATCCCGCGCGCTGGGATCCGGAGGGGGGGCGCCTCGTCTTCGAGTTCTGGCTCGACCCGGGTCCCGGGGAGCATCGCCTGACCGTACAGGCCCAAGACCGCGTGGGAAATTCCGCAAGCCGCGAAATTCGCCTGAATTTCGGCTCTTGAGAGGTGTTTCTGTGCCCCGCTTGCTCCGGCGGGCGGCATTCGCTAGGGTGGCGGCGGTTGGCCGCGTGTGCCCCAGGCGCGAGCCCGAAAATACCATCACGACATGAGCAACCCCGAGGGCCATGAACGGCGAAACCGGTTTCGTCCATCTCCACGTACACAGCGACTACAGCCTGCTGGACGGCGCGGTGAAAGTGAAGGCGCTCGCTCACCAAGCCGCCGCCCTCAAGATGAATGCGCTCGCGCTCACCGATCACGGGAATCTCTTCGGAGCCATCGATTTCTATCAGGCTTGCCGAAAGGAAAAGATCAAGCCCATCCTCGGGATGGAGGCCTACATCGGCCGTAACCGGGGCGAAGCGCACAGCGAGCACCTCGGGGCGCTGTACCACCTCATTCTTCTGGCCGAGAACGCCACGGGTTGGCGCAACCTCATCAAACTCGCCTCCTTGGGATACCTGGAGGGTTTGCACGAGAAGCCGCTTCTGCACAAGGAGATGCTGGCCCAATATCACGAGGGAATCATCGCCACGGGATCCTGCCTCAAAGGGGAGCTCAACGCGGCTCTGATGGAGCAGGACCTTCCAAGGGCCAAGCAAATCCTCGCCGAATACCAACAGATTTTCGGGCGGGATTCCTTCTTCGTCGAAATCCAGAATCACGGCCTAGAGGGGGAGGCGCGGCAGCGCGAGCTGGCTGCAAAGTTGTGCGCGGAAACGGGGGCTCGCATGGTTGCCACCAACGACGTGCATTATTTGAAAGCCCGCGATGCGGTAGCGCACGACGTTCTCATGGCGATCCAGAGTTCGCGCACGATCGACGATCCCTCGCGTCCGCGCTACGAGGGCAACCAGCACTATCTGAAGTCGGCGCAGGAAATGGCGGAGGTGTTCCCTGACTTTCCCGATGCTCTGGCCAACACGGTCGAGATCGCCGAGCGCTGCCAAGTGGAACTGGAAATGGGGAAGCATCTCCTGCCGGTCTTTCCTCTGCCACCACGCTTCTCGGAGCCGGACGATTATTTGAGAGAACTCGCGCGGGAAGGCGCATGCGAGCGCTATGGGGCCATCGATGAGACTATCACGAGCCGCCTGGACTACGAACTGGAGGTCATTCGTACCACCGGCTTCGCCGGCTACTTTCTCATCGTCAGCGATTTCGTGCGCAATGCGAGAGAGATGGGGATCCCCGTGGGTCCCGGCCGCGGGAGTGCCGCGGGAAGCTTGGTCTGCTACTGCATTCGCATCACCGATGTGGATCCGCTGGCTCACGGTCTCCTGTTCGAACGCTTCTTGAACCCCGAACGCGTATCGATGCCCGATATCGACATCGACTTTTGCTTCGAGCGCCGCGGAGAGATCATCGACTTCGTGAACCAAAAATACGGCGCGGAGAGCGTTTGCCAGATCATTACCTACGGCGCAATGCTGGCGCGCGGCGTTCTCCGCGACGTGGGACGGGCCATGGGGATGAACTACGGCGAAGTCGACCGCATCGCGAAGATGGTTCCCGAGCAACTGGGGATCACTCTGAAGAAGGCGCTCGAGGACACTCCGGAGCTGCGGGAAGTTCGGGACGAGGATCCGCGCTACAACCGCCTGCTCGACACTGCGCTCTCTCTCGAGGGCCTCTACCGCCACACCTCGATCCACGCGGCCGGGGTTCTCATCGCGCCCGGCGACCTCACCGACAACGTTCCTCTCTACAAGACGAGTAAGAACGAAATTACCACGCAATGGGACATGAAGACGGTGGAGACCATGGGTCTGCTCAAGATGGACTTCTTGGGGCTGAGAACGCTCACCGTCATCGAAAAAGCGTTGGAGTTCGTGCGCGCGGAACATCCCGAACGGAAGGACTTGGATGCTTCGCAAATTCCGCTCGCAGATCCCGCGGTCTACGAAATGCTGTCGCGCGGGGAAACGGTGGGCGTGTTCCAGTTGGAATCCAGCGGCATGCGTGAGGTGCTCAGGAAACTGAAACCCACTGGATTCGAGGACATCACCGCCGTGAACGCGCTCTACCGCCCCGGCCCCTTGGGAAGCGGCATGGTGGAGGACTTCATCGAACGCAAACACGGCCGCAAGCGCATCGAGTATCCGCACCCCCAGCTCGAACCCATTCTCAAGGAGACCTACGGCGTCATCCTCTATCAGGAGCAGGTCATGCGCATTGCCGGCGACATGGCCGGGTTCAGCATGGGACAAGCCGATACGCTGAGAAAGGCGATGGGCAAGAAGAACCATGCGGTGATGACGCAGATGGAAAAGGCCTTCGTGGACGGCGCGGTGCAGCGCGGGGTGAAGCGCGCCACTGCCCAAAAGATCTTCGACCTCATGGCCTACTTTGCGGGCTACGGATTCAACAAGAGCCACAGCGCCAGCTATGCCGTGCTCTCGGTGCGCACGGCCTGGTTGAAGACGCACCATCCGGCCGCGTTCTTGGCGGCAACTCTGACCAGCGAAATGAACAACACAGACCGGGTCGTGGCTCTGATCGATGAGGCACGTCATCTCTCGCTCGAAGTTCTGCCGCCGGACGTGAACACCTGCACCGCCGATTTCAAAGCCAACGGCCGCAGCATCCGCTTTGGGCTGGGCGCGGTGAAGAACGTGGGCCGGGGCGCGATCGAGGCCATCGTGCAGGCGCGTGAGGAACTGGGGGGGAGCTTCGGCGGTTTCTACGAGTTCTGCGAGAAGATCGACGGTTCGCGGGTGAACCGAAGGGTCATCGAGAGCCTGATCTATGCGGGTGCGCTGGACTCTCTGCCGGGGAGACGGGAGCAGAAGCTGAAGGTCCTGGATCAAGCGCTTCGGAGGGCCGCCCGGCGCCAGCGCGATCGGCTGCGCGGGCAGACCGGGCTTTTCGAGAGCAGCGAGGAGACGCGCGGCGGCGAGAGCCCGCTTCCGGAGGTTCCGCCGTGGGACGAGGGGAAGCGGCTGGAGAAGGAGAAGGAACTTCTGGGTCTCTACCTCACGGGTCATCCTCTGAACCAGTACCGACAGATTCTGAACTGGCTCGAGCCCGAGAGCATCGGACAACTCGAACAGCGCGGCGACGACCAGGCCCTCAGCGTGTGCGGGGTAATCCACGGGCTCAAAACGGTCGTGACGCGCTCGAGCGGTCGCGTCATGGCCTTTCTCACCCTGGAGGATTTCGCGGGACAGTGCGAGGTGATCTGCTTCCCGGACGCCTACGAGGAGCACCGGGCCCTCCTGACCGGGGGAGAGGAGATCCTCTTCGTGATCGGGCGGACCAGTTCGCGATCGGGCGAGGAGAGCAAGCTGGTGCTGGAAAAGGCCTATGGACTCGACGGTGCCTGCCGTCTTCTCATTCGTTCGCTGAAGGTCACCGTTCCCGCCGATCTGCCCGCGGCCCGCGCCGAGGAGCTGCTTGCCCTCATTCGGGCGCATCCCGGCCGTACCCCTTTGAATTTGCGAATCCTGGAGGAGGATTTCGAGGCAGAAGTGACCGCAACCAAGGCCTCCGTGGAACCGGTACCGAGTTTGCTGCTGGGCCTTGCCGGGCTATTGGGCGAAGAAGCGGTCGAACCCGTTTGCTTGAACCCGAATGGCTTCGTAGAGTCCACGCGCGCCAACGGCCGGAAGCGCCGCGGGATGGCGGCCAACGGCCAGTCCAAGCATTGACAAGCCCCGGCGGACGTTTTTAGCTATGATTCCAGCCGCGGAAAAGGGAACCGGGAAAGACTCCGCGCGCCGCGGGTTCGCAGGAGGGCGCGATGGCTGATCCGAAGAAAGCAGGAATCCACCTCGAGTTCGAGCGACCGATGGTGGAACTCGAGGAGCGCATCCAGGCGCTTCAGGAATCGGCGCGGGGTACCGAGCTGGACGTGAGCTCCGAGGTGGAGCAACTCCGTCAGCGCGTCAACAAGCTCGGGGTGCAGATCTTCTCGAAACTGGAGCCCTGGCAAAGGGTCCAACTCGCCCGTCATCCGCGCCGGCCCTACACGCTCGACTACATCGATCTCATTTTCGAGGACTTCCACGAACTCCACGGAGATCGTTCCTTTCGGGACGATGCAAGCATCGTCGGAGGTTTCGCCTACCTGGACGAGCGCCCGGTCATGGTGATCGGACATCAGAAAGGACGCGACACCAAGAGCAACATCTACCGCAATTTCGGGATGCCCCATCCCGAGGGGTATCGCAAGGCCCTTCGACTGATGGAACTCGCGGCGAAGTTCCGGCGCCCCATCGTCACCTTCGTCGATACTCCGGGTGCCTTTCCCGGTCTCGGCGCCGAGGAGCGGGGTCAGGCCGAGGCCATCGCACACAATCTGAAGGTCATGTCTCGCCTGCGCGTGCCCATCGTGGTGTTTATCACCGGGGAGGGGGGCAGCGGTGGCGCCCTGGCTCTGGCCGTGGGCGATCGGGTCTACATGTTGGAGAATTCCATCTATTCGGTGATCAGTCCGGAGGGTTGTGCCGCGATTCTCTGGAAGGATCGCGCCAAAGCCTCCCAGGCCGCCGGTGCCATGCGGATCACCGCGCCCCAGGTCCACGAGCTGGGGGTTGTCGATGGCGTGCTGAGGGAGCCCTTGGGTGGGGCCCATCGCGACCCGGAGGCCATGGCCGCCACCGTCCGCGAAACCCTGGTCAAGACACTGGGGGAGCTGTCCGCTCTTTCGGTTCAGGCTTTATTGGACAATCGCCTCTCCAAGTACCTGAACATGGGGGTCTGGCAGCAAGAGGGAAGCTGAGCCTCCACCTTGACGAAAAGCGCCTATCTCCGCTATTCTTTGAAGAGCCAACCATCTAAGAATTGGGAGGGAGAGGCCCCTCGCCCCGGCTTCTTTTTCCCGCCTCCCGCATGCGCCGACGAAGGTTTCGTCAGCGTTGTTCTGTGTCTCGCCCAGAGGTTCCCCTGGGGACCCATCGAAAGAGGAGCATTTTGATCGCAGACGAACTCTTGAAGCTCTTGGTGTGCCCGCAGACGCGGACACCAGTCCAGCTCGCGGATTCCGAGCTGCTCGCGCGGGTCAACGATCGTATCGCCCGCAAGGAGCTGCGAACCCACGACGGACGGACGCTGACCGAGCCTCTCGAAGAGGCTTTGGTTCGAGAAGACGGTGCGGTACTCTATCCCGTTCGCGACGGGATTCCGGTCATGCTCATCGGCGAGTCCATTCTCTTGGAGGAAACCCACGAGACTTGATCTCGACCTTCGGAGGTGGGTTGGTGCTTGCGGCTTGATTCTCACGCCGAGGCGGGCCCTCCGAAACAAGCAGACAAGAATGAGAGCAGTACCCCAGACTCCACGAGTGCTGTTGGGGGCGATTTTTGTCCTGACCTTGACGCACTGTGCCGCGATGGCGAGCCCGGCGTTCGAACTTCAGGTTCTGGAGCAGAGCGCCGACCGTACGACCTTCCGCGTGATTCTCCCCACTCAGGGCGAGCGCTTCGCGCGCGTCCAAAAGTTCGTCCTCGCGCTTCCTTCCTCTCGTGCCCCCCGGCTCGAGGTTCTGCATCGCCGGGATGTCTACGATGAGAGCGATCAGCGTGGGGTAGAGCTCCCCGGGATGGAGGATTTGACCCAGCTGGGCAGGCCGCATCGCGTGCGCGGGGTCTGGCGCGCCGTGCTCTCTCTCTCCTTGCTCTACCGAGGGCAGGATGGGCGTCCGCGTCGTCTGCAGGAGATCGAAATCACGGTGAACCATCCGGCGGCGGCTGGGGAATTTGCACCGCCGCCCGCACTGGGGGCCTTCGACCCGGCCGTACACTTCGCTGCGGCTCCCTTCGTCAATCCGGCCGCGGCGCGCTCCTTCCGCCGGGCCTCCATCCTTCGCCAATCGGCTTCTGCCAAAGTGGCCGGGGAAAACGACACCTTCGCCCGTAGCTCGCACTGGCTTCGCCTGGAGATCTCACGGACAGGTCTCTACCGCCTGCGCTACGAGGACCTGGAGGCCCTTCTGCAGGCAGATGCTGCTTCCATCGATCCCGCTTCCCTGCGGCTCTTCTCGGCCCCGCAACTCCTGCAAGCGATCGACCCCAATAAGCCGGGACAGAGTTGGGAGTCCGATTACGAGCTGAAGGAACGCGCGATCTCCGTGGTGGCATCCGCTCCGGCCGCTGGGATGGGAGCCGGCGACTACATCCTATTCTATGCCGGCGGCATCGATACCTGGATGGATCGTCACGACCCCTCGGTCGACGATCCCTACGCCCACGTGGAACACCAGTACGCGGATCACCTCGCGCTGTGGTTGAGTTGGGACGAGATTGGCCTGAGCGATTCCACCTTTCCCGCCAGCCCGCAGCGAATGAGTCAACTCGATGCGACTCCGGATCCGGACCCTGCCCAGGATCTCTCCGACTACCGCGACCGACTGCACCTCGAAGACTCCGCCGCCATGCGATACGGAATCGTCAAGGACAACTGGACCATGACCTCTAGCCCACTGCGTGCGGGGGAGGGGTTCACGAAGAACTGGACAACGGACCACGTATTGGCGGACAGCACCGCTTACATCTTCGTGAATCCGGTCATGATTCCCGCCAGTAGCGTGGCGAGCATCGAGCTGCTCTCCAACGGGACCAACGCCGGGAACTACACTTGGTCCTCTGCTCTTCAATTGAGCGGCGAGATCGTTCGCTTCGGGGGCGCGGCGATGGCACCGCTCGATGGCGGCAATCAAATCCAGATCGTGAATCGCTCTACGAGTGTGAAGATCGATCTTGATCTCATCGACCTGAGCTATCGTCGCGGCTTCTTCACGCGTTCGGGCAGCCTCGAGTGGATGGTATTTCCCGATGAGGCGGCCACTCCTGTCTCACGGACCATGCATCTACGGGACGAAGAGCAGGCGAGCGCGGGCTTCGACCTGGAGAGCCTGGTGTTGAACACGACGGATCCCGATCATCCCGTCATCCTCACCGGGGCTGCCGTCGATCAGGACTCGCAAGGGCTTCGTTTCAAGTCCGTCTTGCAAGCCGGGGAACACTTCGCCGCGTACGAATCGGCGGCGCTCCTCAAGGTCGAAGCCATGAAACTCGGACGCCCGCGACTCTTGCGGAGTGAAGTTTTCGCGCAGGGAGGCTGGGACTATCTCGCGGTGGGACCGGCGGACCTGATCGCTGGTGCCGACGAACTGGTGAATTACCACAGTCAGGTGCTGCGCGACCCGAACGGCCAACTTCTGCCCGCTCCGCGCGTGACGGACGTCGACCTGCAGGATATCTGGGACAATTTCGGCTACGGTGTCAAGGAGCCGGCAGCGCTGCGCAATTTCCTGAAATTCTGCTACCTCCATCCGGTCCGTCAGGAAGCGGGTCGGCAAACCCAATACGCACTTCTGGTGGGCGATGCCAGCCGGGACTACCGCAGTCGGCTTCCCGGGAGCACCGGCGAAGAGGAGCGCGATCGCTGTCCCACCTTCGTGCAGACCCACTGGCCCTACAGCAACGAGACCCAGGCGGGGCAGTCGCAGTATGCACCCTATGCCAGTGACGACTGGTTTGGGGCCTTCGACGCGCCGGACAGTTCCACCAGTGTCTTCAGTAGCCATCTCGCCCCCTATGACTTGCCCGAACTGGGCCTGGGCCGAATGCCGGTAGCTGATCTCTCAGAGGCTCGGCTGATGGTGCGTCGCGCCACCGAGTACCAGACCGCACCCGAACCCGGCGGCTGGCGCAACGACGTCCTCTTGGTCTGCGACGACGAGGTCGGTCTCGCATCGGGATCGGTCAGAGAGACAATGCACATCAATGAGGGGGAGATCCTGGCCGAGAGTCTCATTCCGGACGTGGTGGACGTGACGAAGCTTTATCTGACCGAGTACCCCAATCCGCCGGGGCCGCGCAACAAGCCGGCGGCGCGCGCGGAGATGCGACGCTCCTGGTCGGACGGAAAGCTCATCGTGCACTACATCGGCCATGGTTCGCCGCGCCAGCTGGCCGACGAGAAGGTCTTCCTCATCGAGGACGTTGCCGCCTTGACCAACGAGAGCCGGCTGCCCCTGTTTCTCGCCTTCTCCTGCGACGTTTCGATCTTCGATTCACCCACCGAGAAGAGCATGGCGGAACAGCTGGTACTCCATGAGGGGGGAGGGGCGATCGCGAGCATCGCGGCCACTCAGGTGACCTTCGTCCAGTCGAACGACAACCTGACCAACGACTTCTATCCGCTGCTCTTTCCCAGCGACGATCCGGCGGATTCACCGCCAATCGGGGCTGTTCTGCGCGACGCCATCGTGATGCTCGGCGGCAGCGCCTTCACCGATCACAACTCGCTCAAGTATGCACTCTTCGGGGACCCAGCCTTGTCTCTGGCCACCGCAAAGAAGGGCCTGGTGCTGACTGGCGCGCTCACCGACACCATCGCCACCGGTACGCTCTCGCAAGTGGTGGGCCGCAAGACGGACGGCCAACTCCTCTCCGGTCGCTACGAGCTCCTCGCGCGGGAAGCCCGCGATCACTCCGGCTATTCGCGCGTGGACAACGACACCACCATTTTCCACATCCCCTATGTGCTGGACGGGGCGGCGTTCTTCAAGGGCCAGGGCACTGCCTCCGGGGAGAGCCTGCGAGTCGATCTTCCCGTGCCCGTCAGCTTGCGCGCGGGGAGCGATGGCCGGGTCCGTATGCTCTACGAAGACGATGGCCTGGAAAGCTCGGAGCTGGTCGGCATCTCCGATCCCGTGCCCGTCGTTCTCCGTTCCAGCTCCAGCGATGACACCGACGGCCCCACCATCCAGCTGAGTTTTTCCACCGCCTCGGTCATCGTGGTCCCCGGAGACACCCTCAGCGTTCGGATCAGCGACCCGAGCGGGATCAACGTGTTGGGCACAACCCCGGCCAGCCGCATCAACGTCGATTTCGATTCGCGCGGTTTCCCGTTGGACATCACTCGCCTCTTTCGGCTGGATGAGGGACGCTTCGACAGCGGCGGCCTGAACTATCCGCTACCGTCCGATCTGGAGCCGGGCGCACACACCATGCAGGTGAGCGCCAGCGATACGCGCGGAAATCTCTCGAAGGCTTCGATAAGTTTTACTCTGCGTCAGCCGGGCGCGCTGGAGATCACCGACGCGGTGGCCGTGCCCAATCCGTTTTCACGGGCCACGAGATTCGTGGTCGATTTGAGCGATGCGGCGCGCGTCGAGATTGGGATTCACTCACTCGACGGGCGGCTCATTCGCAAGCTCGAAGACGTACAGAATCAGCGAGGAGTTCTCGTCATCGATTGGGATGGCTTGGATTTCCGGGGGGACGAGATTGCCAACGGCGCGTATCTCTATACGGTACGGGCGACCTTTCTTCAGGCATCACAACTCAGCTTGACCAAGACGGGTCGAGTGGTACGGATGCGTTAGAGAAAGGGGCAACCTACGATTCATGTTTCACATCAGCTGGAGCGCCAACCCATTCCGACACAGGAGGACGAATCAGTGAACCGCTCCCTAATGGCCGTCTTGGCCGCACTCATCATCGTGACCGCATTTTCAGGGCAAGCTTTGGCGGTGAGCCAGGCAGGCGCGATTTCCCTGACCTTTCCCATCGGAGCGCGCTACAACGCGCTGGGGGAGGCGGGGACTGCGCTCAGTACGGATATCGCTGCCATGTGGTGGAACGCGGGAGGATTCGCATTCGCGGCAGACGGCGGGAAACGCCGTGGCTTCGAATTCATGGATACCAAACTCGTACCCGATCTTGCCAATGACGTGCGCTTGGATTTTCTCGGCTACGGCCAGTACGTCGAGGGCTGGGGCATGATGGGGGTCTACATCGACTACCTCAACAACGGACAGCAGACGCAAACCGACGAAGGAGGGCAGGTTCAAGGGACCTTCGGTTCGTACGAGTTCTCGGTGGGCTTTGCCTACGGCGTGAAAATGACTCCGCATTTGGGGGTCGGCGTCGGCGTCAAGTACTTCCGCAACGAGCTGGCGCCGGACAGCGCAACCCAGGACCGTGGCTCAGGCTCCGGTTCGACCTGGGCCATCGATACGGGTCTGCACTACCGGGTCAACGATCGCGTGCAACTGGGGGCCGCCCTGACCAACCTCGGTCCGGACATCACCTTCATCGATGCCGACCAGTCCGATCCCATGCCGCTCACGCTTCGCCTGGGAGTCGCCACGACGGCCTACCAGTCCGAGTACATGGGATTCTTGGTGGTTGGCGATTATCTCAACAGTCTGGTTAGCCAGGACAACACGCAGATCTACGGCGGTGGCGTCGAGTGGAACTACGTGGAAAGTCTTTTCATCCGCTTGGGCTACAAGGATGACAGGGAAGGAGAGATCCAGGACTACACTTGGGGCTTGGGTGTCGACCTGACCCGTTGGACGGGGCAATCGATTTCGATGAACTACGCGAGCGTGCCGCAGGCCAAGGACCTGGATCGCGTGAACCGAATCTCCCTCAGCTTCCTCTTTTGAGCTGAGACAGAACGACTTGAAACGCGAAGCTCAGTTGAACGCGATCAGAGCCGGAGGTCAGTGAATGTCATGCCGAGCAAGCCAGGGCCCAAGGCCTTCGTCGAGTGCATCACGCTCGCTGACTCTGCGCGCTCTTGGATTGTCTGGTCTGCTCCTGTGGGGGTTGGCGCTCCCTCTTCACGCCGATGCGGCCAGACCAAGTCAATCCGAGGTGGTGCGCGTACGCTCCTATCCCTCGCTCACGCTTCGCCGTTCCCCTTTGCCCAGCCAGCTGCCGCCGGCGCAGCTGCAAGAGCTGGAGAAGAGAGAGGAGAGCGAGGAACTGGTGCGGCGCCATCTGGGACCGCACGGAATTTCGCGCAAGGGTCTGGCGCGCGCGCAACGCCGCCGCGAGATCGTGTCGACCAAGGGCCTGGCCGCGGCGGGAGTCGATACGCTGCACGTCTTGGTCGTTCTCATCGACTTCGACACCGATAAATCGGGTTCTCTCACCAGTGTCACGAAGGATGGCGGTTTCAGCTGTGATCCGGATACCTCGCTCATCTTCGACCCACCACCGCACGACCGGAACTTCTTCCGCTCTCACATCGAAGGTCTGGGACGCTATTGGTCGTCCATGAGCAACGGCCGGCTCGTGGTGGATGCGCGGGTGTATCCACCGGCCGATCCCAGTTCGGACCGCTATCCCTGCAACGCCATCAGCTTGAGCGACATCGCCGATTTTGGTCCCGGCTCGGGGGGCTTCTGGGATCTCGACGGGCTGGTGAAGCTGGTGCAATCCATGATCACCGCGACGGACGAAGCTTCCTTGGATGACCCAAGCTTGAATCTGGCGGATTTCGATTTCGACAACCCGAACTCCTACGTGATCTTCGCGCACGCGGGAGGCGACCTCCAGAGCAACCTGGTATGGACTCCGGGGAGCGAGGGTTATTCGCCCAACGACATCCCCACCTTTTTCGTGCTCTTCGGAGACGATGATAAGGTTCCCTTGCAATCGGTGGACGATGTCACCAGCACCCAGGGTCTCATGACCGAGTGCAGCATCATTCCCGAGAGCACCACCCAGGACGGATTGGTGGGGAGCATTGCCGCCGCGCTCTACCACGAGTTCGGGCATTCCCTGGGCCTGCCCGATCTCTACAGTACCTATACTGGGCAACCCACGGTGGGCTGGTGGGATCTCATGGACAGCGGGACGAATCTACCCGCGGTGGTTCAGCTGCAAGCGGGGGGCGATCCCATCCAGGTGACGGGACTGCTCCCACCCAGCATTGGGCTCTGGTCGAAGTGGTTTTTGGGATGGGTCGATCCGATCCGGGCCACCGCGCAGACCAAGTCGATCGATCTTCCGGCCTCCTACCTGCAGGGCCGAGACGACAAGGGCTTGCTCCTGGATACCGGGAGCGACGAATTCTTTCTGGTGGAAAATCGCTGGGTTCCACCCTTCGTTCCGGTGGACGGGAGTGGGAACCCGAAGTGGGTGCTGATCCGCGATCCGGATACCGGAGTGGTTCTCTATCTGGGTGAGAACACTGACGAGGCTCGCCCCGCGAACACCAATCTCTATGACTTCTTCATGCCCTGGGCGGGTGGTGCCATGGTGTGGAGAGTTCGCGAGGACCTGATCGACCAGCGCATCGCCACCAACGAAGTTCAGGGAGCACCGGGTGATTTCGCACTGGAAATCGTGGAAGCCGACGGGATCCAGGATATCGGAATCTTCGATTTTCGGACTTTTGGATTCGTGGGCAGCGACAACGACGCATTTCGCGCGCAGGGCCTCTATCCGAATCCTCCGGTGAATCCTTTCTTCAGCGTGAATTTCGATTCCACCCAAACTGCCTTTGGACCGTGGACCATCCCCAGCAGTGAAAGCGCACTCAAAGTGCCCACCGGCGCGGCAATCTGGGACATCTCACGAAGTGATACCATGATGACCATGAAAACCGCGCTCAAGGTTTCCTCGGTCGCGGACAATTCGCTCTTTCCCGTAGTCTTGCCCCCGGTGGATCGTGCGGAGGGCCCCGTGCCCCTCTTGGGCGACGCGGCGAGCGTGACGACTCTGGGCGGCCTGGATGCCAGCAGCGCCGTGGAACCGGCCATTCTGGTGAGCGCGGTGCCTTCGGACGGTGGCGCAGGTGCGGGGGTCTTTGCGTTCACGCCAGCGGGGGAGCCCATTGGCAGCGGGGCCGTGGCAGCTCTGAGTGCACCCACCGCGGGACCCATTGCCTATCTGCCCTCTTTCCGCGGCGCTCCCGTCTACGCCCTGGCGACGGTGGACGGAAGCCTGGACGTGCGCGATACCGATCTGCTGGCGGGTGGTGCCTCGCTCTCCGGTTTTCCGCTCGCTCTCGGGGATTCGATCAGCGCCGGTCCCATCGTGCTGCGCCGGGGCTCGGAGTCGCTCTTGGTGACGACGAATCTCGCGGCGAGCCGGATTCACATCGTCGATGAGAGCGCCACGCTGCACGAGGATTGGACCGACTGGGAGAGCACGAGCGGTTTGGGACTGGCCCCCAACGAGGCCCTGCGCTCTACGCCCGTCGCCGCCGACCTC
Organism: Candidatus Krumholzibacteriota bacterium; assembly: GCA_963727455.1. Classification (GTDB taxonomy): domain Bacteria; phylum Krumholzibacteriota; class Krumholzibacteriia; order JAJRXK01; family JAJRXK01; genus JAOZPE01. Next base: position 375,803 of record CAVSGG010000005.1, read on the forward strand.
GATGGCGACGGAAGCGTGGAATCGATGGTCTTCTTGGCGGGAGGCCGCATCGTGGGCTACGACCTCAGCGGTGCCATGCCCAATCGCGTCCTCGATCTGCCCGTGCTGGACAAGTTGGGGCCGGTTGGCCCCGACGCTCACTTCGATTTGATCGCTTGGCCCACGGAGGCCGGCGCTTCCCGCGATCGCATTCTGCTGGCCTTCAGCGAGGCCAGGAGTGGCGATCCCGACGCGATTCTCCTGCGAGTGTTCTACGAGAACGGGGCGTGGAGGTCGGAGTACTTCGGCGAGCGGATGCCCTATCCCCTCACAGGAGCTCCCGCCTTGGGTGACTTGGATGGAGATGGCCACCGCGACGTGGTGGTCCTGGATCACCAGCGCATCTGGGCCTTCGGCGGACCGAGCGGCGCATCCTTGGCTGGCTTCCCGATTCCTCTGCGCGACCAGCATCTCGTCAGTCCCGGTGATAAGCTCATCGACGAGCCCAAGGGCAGTGCAATCGTCGTCGACGTGGACGGTGACGGCCAGAACGAGCTCGTATTCGAAAGCGCGCTGGGACTGCTCTACGCTCTGGAGGCTGACGGCAAGGACAGCTCAGGCTATCCACGCAAAGTCAGTGGGGGCGGAGTGATCTCCCCGCAGCTCTTCGACTACCTCGATGGAGCACAGCCGAGACGAGCGTTGCTTCTCTTCGAAGCCGAAGGAGATACCGTGGCGCAGGGGAACGCTCTGCGCAATCCACGTCTGCAAAAACTCGAGCTCCCGCCGCCTCCCGCGCCTCGCCACGACCAGAGACTGGCCGAATGGCGCGGCCTTTTGGGAAGCGTGCTGCGCACGGGGAGAGCGGTCCCGGGACAGGGTCCGCAGAGTAGCGTTGCTTCGGTCCATGAGGACAAGGGAGCATTCGTCTATCCCAATCCGGCAGGCGCACAGCTCTACGCCAGAGTGCGTTTCGAGAGTGGGGGCGAACAGACTGCTTCTGCGACGCTGATGAATCTCGAAGGCGAGAAGCGTTACACGACCACCAAAGAGATTTCCACGGCAGGGACCAACGAGATCGATCTTCCCATCGAGACCCTGGCTTCCGGGCCGTATCTCTGCCGTATCGAATACCTGGCGCCGGCCGGGCGCCGAGTCGAAATCGTCCCCTTCTACATCGAGCACTGACGCCGGGAGGAAGCATGCGCGCCACCATATCACTTCTTCTTTTCCTCGTATTTTCCGCCGGTACCGCGCGGGCGGCAGAGACTTCGACTCCCTTCAATCCCGCAATCCAGACGACCCATCTCGTGTCGCGCGGATCGGCTGCGGAACTCCTCGAAGATGCTTCGAGCCCGGATACGCCCACGTATCGCTTCAGCGCGAGGCAGGCCGATCGGCTCCTGGCGCAGGAGGGCGAATCGGTCCCGCACTGGGAGGGAGGTCAATCTTCGGGGGCACCGCGGCGCTGGTGGTCGCTTGCTCTCTCCGCCGCCGTTCCCGGACTCGGCGAGGCAGTGACCGGGCATCGCCGCGGATACTTTTTCATGGCGGCCGACGCGGCATCGATTTTCGGTGCGATCCACTACAACAAAAAGGGCGATGACAAGGAGAATGAGTACATCGCCTTCGCCGACGCACATTGGCATCAAGCGGATTGGGAGGAGGCGCTGCGAACCGTGGACACTTCGCCTTGGTTTGGAACAAATTATGAGAAGAAGGAGGACGTTCCGCTCTACGTTTCCAAGGAAGAGGACGCGCGAGAGTATTATGAGAACCTGGGCAAGTGGGACATCTTCTGGTACGGCTGGGAGGATTCCAAACCCACCAGCATTGGCGACACCGACATCACCTGGGACTGGACGAATCCTCCCGCGGACTTCATTACTCCGCTGCGCAACCAATACCTCGACATGAGGACCGCGAGCAACGATGCCTATGGCAACCGAGACAAGTTCCTGACTGCGAGTTTGCTCCTCCGGCTGGTCAGCGTCCTCCAGGTCGCGTACTTGGAGGGTTTTATCGGCGGGCGATACAAGAACGACTATGAGGGACCGGGAGTGGGCGGCTCCCTGGCGCATTGGCAGAAGAGTCACGGCGCTCAGGTGAATTGGTTCGTCGATGCGAGGAGCATCGACCACACCCGCTTGGGTCTTCAGGTGAGGTATTGATCATGCGCGCGAAATTCACCATCTACTTGGCACTTGTGACCCTTCTCACCGGACTCGGTTCGGCCCGAGCGGAAGATGGAGGAAGATTGAGCTCCATCATGAGGGAGAGCTCGGATCGCGCGGTCGCCCAGCAATCCCATCCGGACCACGTCACTGCACCGGTCTTCGGGGGAGAAATCGGGGCCCGACTGAAGCACGCGTCGCATTCTCTTCTGCTTCCAGGTTGGTCGCAACTCCGCTCGCACCACAAGTACCGGGCTGCCTTCTTCTTGACGGCGGAGGCCGCGATCTGGACTTCTTTCGCGGTGTTCAAGGTACAGGGTCACAGCCGGGAAAACACCTACCAGGATTACGCGGTAAATTTCGCCGGAATCTCTCCCGGCAATCGAGATGACAACTACTGGCGCGCCTTGGGTGTCTACTCAGACAGCGATGCGTACAACGAGGACCGGCGCCGCGACCTGCGGATCGGTCTAGATCCCTCCGGGCCGGAGTATGCCGGGGGTGACGCCTGGCAGTGGCAGAGTGAGGCCCGTTTCGAGGACTACAACGCCCTCCGGCGAGACGCCAACAGCGCTTATGACAATGCGGACCTGGTGGTGGTATTGGCCTTGGTCAACCGCCTCGTGTCGTTCGTCGACGCCATGCGGAGCGGCCCCCCCAAGAAGGGGCAGACGACGCTCCGAATCATCTGCTGAACGCCGGTGGGTTTGGGATGGATCTCGGCGTGGGCCCCGATGCGAACGGGGGGGTGGCCTCCTCGTTCACTCTAAGCCGGAGCTTCTGAGGGTATGCGCTGGCGCGTCACCCTCTGGTTTCCTCTCGCAGCTCTGCTCTTGGGCGCCTGCGGGGACGCGCCTCCGCCGCGTCTCTATGGCCTGGCGAAATTGGATGCGCCCGCTCCACGCGAATTTCAATTCGAAGGCGCGCTGGAGAACCGGAGGTCCGAACCCTACGCACCCCTGATGCAAATATCAGCCGTCGCCGTACTGCCGGACGGTCGCATGTTTTTTTCCGACATCGGGAGTGGACGCATTCACCGCTTCGACAAAGACGGCGAGTATCTGGGAGCGGTGGATCGCCCTTCGGTCGGTTTTGCTCCCTTGGACCTTGCCACTCTTGGCTTTCACCTCTACGCACTCGATCGGAGCGAACAGAAGGTCTATCGCTTCAACCGAGACGGGGTATTGCGCGACATGGTGCTCGACCTCAATGCGCTCGATCTGGATCGGCCGGTGCGAATTTCCGCATTCGACTTCGACCGTGACGGACGCTTGGCACTCGCGGACGTGGCGGGACATCGGGTCCTGGTCACCAGCCCCTTCCTGAAGTTCGATTATTCCGTCGGTGAGTACGGCCAATTCCTGGGACAGTTGAACCAGCCGGACGGCGTGTGTTTCGGTCCCAGCGGTTTTCTCTACGTTTCTGACAAGGGCAACTCGAGAGTCGAAGTGTTCGACGAAACTGGTCAAGTTCTGGCGGCGACTCCGGGGCTCGAAGCGGTCCACCCGCTGATGGTCGCGCCGGCCGGTCTCGATACGGATCGTTTCGGGAACGTCTACGTCACGGACGCCGGAATGGGTGTGGTCCACGTCCTGGCGCCCGACCTCCACTACCTGACGGCGGTGGGAGGCGATGAGTTCGCCTCCGACCACTTGCGGTCCCCGGTGGACTGTGTGGTGGGGCCGGACGATCGACTCTACGTGATAGATGCGGGTCGAAACGCCCTGCTCGTCTATCGAATCGTCTTCCCCTGAGAGGGGACGGGCCCGTGCCCAGACGATCCCTCTTGATTCTCTGCGGGTTCTTCTCCCTGGCGCTTCCTAGGCTCGCCTGGGGCGGTCCGGTTTCCTTGCCGCTCTCGTTGTGGTCCACGGCCGCAGGCGATTCCAACGCGATTGATTGGTTGGACGCAACTCAGCTGGCCACCGGCAGCGACAGTTTCACGGTCGAGCCGGGGCAGCTGCGATTTGTTCTGTCCACGAGTCATCTTGTCGATCCGGTGAATGTCTCCTGGAACGGCCAGCCGCTACGAGCTCTCCAGGATTTCGAGCTCGATCGTGCGCGCGGCGTGGTCGTCTTGCTGCATCCCCGAGCCAAGGCCGGCATCTTGCGCGTCGACTATCACTTCGATCCTGTCGCCGCCCCTCCCCGTGTGCAACTTCATCCCATGCTGCGTCAGGCCGAGCTGGGGGAAGAGCCGGAAGGAGAAGGGACGCCGGGATCCGGGACTCAGGCCACGGAAGGGTTCGCCGAAGCGGCAACGGCCTCCAGCCCGGGACTCTCGGTCAGCGGATCCAAGACCGTTTCGGTTCAGGGCGGAACCAACCGGGATGCCACCGTCGATCAGGGTCTGCATCTGGCCGTCAACGGTCAGCTCACCGACAATACCTTCGTGCGCGCTGAGATCTCTGACGAGAACCTCCCGATCACTCCAGAGGGCAATACCGAACAGCTCAAGGACATCGATCAAGTGCGGATCGAGATCTACGGGAGTGGAGGCAGGGCGCTCCTGGGGGACTTCGAGATCGATCAACCCTTGGGAGTCTACGTTCCCTATCAGCGAAAGCTACAGGGCTTGTGGTTGCACGGACGTCAATCGATCGGCAGCGCAACGCTCATGGGAGGTTCCCCTCGCGGCAGGCGAGTCGAGCTGGAACTGCGCGGACAGGAGGGTGTGCAGGGTCCCTATGAACTTCTCAACGGACTGCGCGAGACCGAGAGCTTCATCATCGCCGGTTCCGAGCGAGTTTGGTTGGACGGTGCGCGGCAGACCCGCGGGGAGAACCGCGACTACACCATCGATTACGTGCGCGGCACCATCACCTTTACCGAGCTGCGCCCGATCGGACCGGAAAACCGCATCGCGGTGGATTTCGAGGTCTCCGCCACCGGTTACAGCCGAACCGTGTTGGGGGCGGCGGCGGACAGCTTGTCCCTCGGCCCGACTTCGTTTCACCTCTCGTGGATTCTCGAGGCGGACGATCCCGATCGCCCCATTGGAGGACCTCTGAGCGATGAGGACGAACAGGTCCTGCGTGAGGCGGGAGACAATCCGAACAGAGCCCTCGGAAGCGGGGTCACGCGGGTGGCCGCGGGGGAGGAAGGTACCGGAGACTACCTGAAACGGACGCAAGGCGGGACGGAGTACTACGTTTTCGCGCCGGGTGATTCTCTTGCCAATTACTTTTTGAGTTTTCAACGCGTCGAAGCGAACCAGGGCGACTACACCCAGAGCGAGATCACCAAAAAGGGCCAACGAGTGTACGAGTACGTGGGTCCCGGCAAGGGCGAGTTCGTGTTGGGCCGGAGGCTCTCTCTCCCAAGCAAGAGCGAGGCGATCGTCGTTGGCACCACTCTGGGACAGCGCGGCAATGCGAAGGGATTTCTGGCGGCCGAGGCGGACATGACCCGACGCGATGAAAACGTGCTCAGCCCCCTGGACGACGGAAACAACGACGGAGTCGCCTGGAGAGTCGAAGGGGCGAGTCCGTGGATTTTTGGTGGTGGCGAACCATCGGGAGTGAGAATCCGGGGCTTGGCTGAGGGAATCGGTCCCGAGTTCTATGAGTTCGGTCGCATCCGCGCTCCCTTTTTCTACGACGCGTGGAATCTCCAAGACAACCCGCGTGCACAGCACGAGGGGAGGGAGCTCGCCGCGTTGACAGCCCGCGCCGCCGAGCGCGAGACGGATGCAAGCGTAGAGAGGCTCCATCGGCACGGCAGCTTTCAAGGGACGCGCGCGCGTTGGACCGCGGACGGGAGATTGATCGGGCCCCTCGAGTGGCAGCACGACCTCGCGTTCATGTCGCACCGGGGGGAGAGCGGCTCGACGGGTCATCGCCGAAACCGTTCGGCCCGGCTCGGGGTGGACTTGGGACGCTTCGAGCCCTTCGTTCGCCTCCGCGACGAGCGCTACGACGAGGGTCCGGCTCGACAAAAGCAGGGTTATCAGGATCAGGAATGGGGTGTGGGGGTCCTGAGCCGCAATCGCATCGCGAGCGGCCGCTTCGAGTTTCGGCGGCTGCTCGCGGACAGTCTTTCCACTGAGGGAAGTAGCTGGCGATTCCAACAGGACCTACGGGAATGGAGAGCCGCCGCCGAGGGCCTGGAAGGAGCCTTCCGCTGGAACCTGGACGGAACTTGGCGTGAGAGCGATCTCGATGGCGGCCAAAAGGAGAGCACGCGCCTCGCACGTATCGGTTTGGGCTTTCGCCCGACGGACCGGCTCTTTGGCGCTGACCTGGACTACCGTGCGGGTAACGATCGCTCTCGCGTGATTCAGCGCACTACCATCTTCGTGGGGGAGGGCCAGGGGGACTACGACCAGGAGGGAAATCGGATCGGGAGGAATCTCGGCGATTACAATGTGGTCTTCAGTCCAAGCGATAGCCTGATCGCAGCGACCGACGTTGAGCTTGCCGCCAAAGTGGACGCGGAATGGCGGGACGCCCCGCTAGTCAAGGGGATCTCGTTCAACGGACTGTACAAAGTGAGTGAGCGTTCGCGCAGTGAGGACGTGGGAGGAGTCCTGCGCCTGAAGCCCTCGTTGCTGCGACAACCCGACACCACGATTTTCGGAGAGGAGCACGTACGCGGTGATTTCGTGTTGCTGCGCCGTGTGCGCAACACGGAACTGCGGTTGACCTTCGATCAGACGACTCAGCTGGACCGACGCTATACCGTTACCCCCGAGGCGAGTGTGCGCCGCGAGCGTAGCTTCCGGATCGATCGCGAACTTACCCGTGGCTTCAACCTACGGCTTGACGGAGGCAATCGGCAGCGAGAGAGGACGGCGGACCCAAACGCCTCCAGCTTTCTGAATTCCTACCAGGTGGATGATCTCTACGCCGGGTTGCTGCTGGGTTACCGGGCCACTGCCCGCACTAGAGCCAGTCTGGAGGGACGGGGCACGCGAAGGCGGGACGGCTTCAGCAGCATCTCGCAAAAGGTGTTGGAGTTCGTGCCGAGTGTCACGTCGGATTTCTTGCGCGCCCGCTGGACAGTGAGCTACCGCTGGGCCGAAGTGAACGAGTCGGGCGGTGATCCCCTGTTGCGGCCATTCTTCTTTGAGAGACCGGGTAGCAACCAGCGTCTGGCCACGGTGGCGCAGTGGACTTTGGGAAAATCGCTCTCTCTCACCTTCCGCTACCAGCTCCGTGATGAGCCGCAACGCAAGATGGTTCAGGACCTCAGCGTGGAAACGAGAGCGAGGTTCTGATGACCAAGCGGAGTTGCACATGGGTTTTCTTCGCGCTCCTCGTGCTCGGAGCAAGCGCTGGCTCAGGTTTAGCGCAGGGGCCGCGTGAGATTCGCGCGCCCATTCTGAGCGCGCCGCCGACGGCGGCGAGCATCGTGACGAGCGCATTTGCTCGTCCTCCCGCTCTGCGTACGGCACGTGGCTGGGAACGCGACGCTTGGGACGCCCTGCGCAAGGAGGGCTGGTTGTGGGCCAAAGTCGCTCTCGGAGTTCATGCTGACACCCTCTTCGTCGACGCCGGTCCGCGCGCCCGCATCTTGGAGATCTCATACAGCGGAGCGGACAGCCTGCAGTGGAGGGTATTCCAGCGAGCCTCAGGCTTCTTCGAGGGTGCGATCTACCGGCCGGGTCACTGGGAGATCGACAGCACACGAGGCCTCCGGGAGTTGGGCAACAGGGGCTTTGCCTTCGCGAGTCTCACCGTGCGCCGCGTCAAGACCGATCGCGCGGCGGGTGGGGTGCGATTGGATCTCTTGCTTCTGCCGGGCACCGCTGCTTCGGTGGGCAAAGTGGTGGTGATGGGAGCCCGGCACACGCGGCCTTCGGTTCTCGCCAAACTCTCCGGTCTTCGCGCCGGTCAGCCTTGGAGCGAGGAACGTCTTCAGCGAGCGAAGGAGCGTCTGGATGCCAGGGAGGTGGTGAGCGAAGTAGTAGATGCGCAACCCATGCTTTCGGGAGCCCAGCTGGATACGGTGGATGTTTTGTTGCGGGTGGAGCAGCCGCCTTCCACCGGACAGCTATCCGCGGCGCTGGGAGTTGCGCAGGGTGACCCCGGACAGGGCACGCGCGTTTACGGAACGCTCGATCTGAGTCTCTTGGACCTATTGGGCACGGCTCGCCAACTTCAGCTTTCTTTCCGTGACGACGGGAAGACCCGGAGAACTCTCGATGTGTCCTATCTCGAGCCCTTGGCCTTCTCCTCGCCCTTCGACCTCTCACTCAAGTTGGGCCAGCGTCACGAGGACGCTCTCTACGACATGATCCTCGGGGAAATTTCGCTGCGACTTCCCTGGCGCGGCGCCTCGGCCATCGAGGTGGGAGGGGGGATCGATCGAACCACCTTCGTGGGAGACGAGGGGGTCCTCCGCGTCCGTAGACGCGCACTCGCACGACTCTCCTTGGGGAACTTACGTCCCCAAGACGAGGGGGGCCTCTTCGGACACCTCCAGAGTCGGCTGGAATACGGACGGGTTTCGCAGACGGTCCAGAATCCTAGCGCGGGCGCCGCCGCGGTCAGCGCCGAGGAGCAGACCCTGGTCGATCTCGATCTGCACCTGGGGTGGGCCCTCAGCTCGCGCCTCGCCGTCCTGGGACGCGCACGCTGGGCCTCCATCTCCACGAACCACTATCCGCTCCCGAGATCGGAGCAGTTCTTCATCGGGGGCGCGAGGACAGTCAGAGGTCACCGGGAAGACGAATTGCACGGCGAGATCGTCTCGCACGCTTCGAGCGAGTTCGTCGTGGGCCCCGCCAGGGGCGGACAGGCCTATCTCTTCTACGACCTGGGCTATGCCAAAGAAACCGTGTTGGATAAGGGCGCGCTGCGTCCCAAGGAGAGCTGGATCAACGGCTTCGGCATGGGCTTGCGCACCCCGGCGCCCTTCGGACGCCTCGATCTGAGTCTGGGCTTCGCCCAGAGACTGAGCTTCGACAACGGACTCATCCATCTCGCGCTCATCAACCGGTTCTGAGGCTCTTCACGCTTCGACGATGGCGCCTCCACTGCGCTTGTGGCATCCTGTTCTGCACGGCGCTCGGGTACTGCCTCTTCTCTCTGGTGAAACAGTGAACCAATCCTCCAAGGACATGGACGCGCTTCGCAGGGAAGTCGAATCTCTGCGCGCGCGGATTTCGCGCTACGACAGGCTGTACTACAAGGAAGGCAAGAACGAAATCAGCGATCGCGAGTATGACGAACTCGTCGAGAAGCTGCTCGCTTACGAGCGAGATTACCCCGAGCTTCGCTCCGAGGATTCTCCCACGATGAAGGTGGGCAGTGATCGCAGCGAGAACTTTCCCTCGTTGCAGCATTCGGTTCCGATGATCTCACTGGCCAACTCTTACGAACGTTCGGAGGTCGAGGCCTTTCACGAACGGATTGTCAAGATCCTGGGGGAGGATCCCGGGGCCTATACCGTGGAGCCAAAGATCGACGGGGTGGCGGCGGCGCTCCGTTACCAGGAGGGAGTATTCTCGGTGGGGCTCACGCGCGGCGACGGAAGAACGGGCGACGTGATCACCGACAACCTGAGGACCCTTCAGGACATTCCGACGCATCTGAGGCTCTCTCGCACGCCGAAGGTACTTCAGCAGGCTCACGAACTGGAGGTTCGCGGGGAGGTTTACATGCCCCTGTCCGATTTCCAGCGTTTCAACGCGGAGAGGGAGGAGGCGGAACTCTCGGCCTTCGCCAATCCGCGCAACGCAACTGCGGGCAGTCTAAAGACCCTCGACGTGAAGGAGGTGGCGCGACGTCCACTCCACTTCTGGGCCTACAGCATCGCGGTCCCCCATCCGCGAAACCTGGAGTCCCATTTCTTGGAGTTGGAGGCCCTGAAGGCACTCGGATTCAAGGTGACGCCCCAAGTGGTACGGGTGAACGGTTTGTCGCAGATTTTTTCCGCCCTCGACGCTCTCGAGCGGCAAAGGCATTCGCTAGAGTTCCAAATCGACGGAGCCGTGATCAAGCTCGACGACACTCGCTACTGGGACGAGCTGGGCAGCACCGCGAAGAGTCCGCGCTACGCTCTGGCATTCAAATTCGCCGCCGAGCGAGCCGAGACGGTGGTGGAGAGCATCGAGGCCTCCCTCGGACGCACAGGGGTGGTCACTCCTGTTGCAAATCTAACGCCAGTTAACTTGTCTGGTAGCATAGTTTCACGGGCAACGCTTCATAATCAAGATGAGATCGATCGCAAGGACATTCGGGTGAAGGACACGGTGTGGATCGAGAAGGGTGGAGACATCATCCCCAAGGTGGTCGAGGTCGTTTTGAGCAAGAGGCCCTCTTCGAGCCGTCCCTACCGTTTGCCGCGGAACTGCCCCTCGTGCGGCGAGGAATTGCTGCGTCTGGAAGGGGAAGTGGCCGTTCGCTGCACCAATCGCAACTGCCCGGCCCAACGCCGCCGCTCCCTGCAACACTGGGCGAGTCGCGACGGTATGGACATCGAAGGTCTGGGCGAGAGCACGGTGGAGCTTCTGTTCGAGCATGAGTTGATCGAATCCATTTCGGAACTCTACGACCTGAAGGCGGAGCAACTCGTGGAGCTGCCCGGGTTCGCCGAGAAGAGTGCGCACAATTTGGTCGAGGCGATCGGAGCCTCGAAAGAACGTCCCCTCGCGCATCAGCTCTATGCTCTGGGAATTCGCCACGTAGGTATCGGGGCAGCGCGCCAACTCGCGAAGAAGATGAGGAACTTCGCGGTGATCCGATCCGCGAGCGAGGAAGATCTTCTCGAGGTGGAGGACTTCGGCCCGATCATGGCCGAAAGCGTCGTTGCCGAACTGAAGACCAACAAGAAACTGATCGACGCCCTTGTGGAGCGCGGCCTCTTCGCAACGGAGGAGACTGCCGCCGAGGAAGTTCCCGAGAACTCACCCTTTGTAAAGCTGTCGATCGTGTTGACGGGAACTCTCTCCAGCATGGAGCGCAGGGCGGCGAAGGCCAAGATCGAGTCCCTGGGGGGACGCGTCGTTTCCAGCGTGAGCAAGAATACGGATTTGGTCGTCGCGGGAGACCGCGCCGGGTCCAAACGCACTCGTGCAGAAGAGCTGGGGATTCGGATCATCGACGAGAACGAATTCCTGCACATGCTCGGGGAGGCCGGGGCATGAGAAAGCGTAGCTTCGCGCTTTCCTGCCCCGTACACCGCCATCCAGAAGTCCGGGTCGTTCGCCCTCTGTCCCCAGATCGCGAGACGCTCTTTCTCCAGGGCGAGGACCAGAGCTTGCCACAGGAGCTGACGCCGCTCTTTCTGGACGAAATTTCGCGCGATGAGGAATCGCTCGATCTGCAAGAGCTCTTGCAGGTTCTCTGGCCCGGAGCACTCTCCACCGTCGACAGAGAACTCAAGAAGACGAGAGCGATCGACAACCGTGTGGACCTGGAGCAGAGCCTCTTTGGCTGGGCCGACCTGCTCTTGTCACTGCGAGCCTGGTGGGCCTCGCTCGATACGCCGCACCGTCACCATCTTGAGGGAAGTCTGCGGGAATTCGCACCGCTGGTCGCCGAGTTCTTGGCCCTGGAAGCTCTCCCCAGCGCGCTCGAGCTGGGACCTCACCTGCGGCGACCCGTCCCTGAGAGCTTTCCCGAGATCTTTTTCGCGCCGGCGCCGAAAGCGCCGAAAGCAGACGACGAAGCCTGGCAGGCTTGGCGCGCGCGCGGGGTCGAGGAGATCTTGGGCGAGAACGGCGGCTTGGCGCGGATTCTCGGCGAGGGATTCGAGGCACGCGCGGGCCAGCTGGACATGGCCTTGAAGACCGAGCATGTGCTCGCGCGCGACGAGCACCTCATGATCGAAGCGGGTACCGGCATCGGTAAGTCGCTGGCCTACCTGGTACCCGCCCTGCTGCACGGCGCGCGCGAGGATGAGCGCGTCGTGATCTCCACCTATACCAAGGCCCTCCAGCACCAGTTGATCGATGGCGACCTTCCGGTTCTGGAGCGCTTTGGCTATCCCGCGAAAGCGCGGCTGCTTCTGGGGCGAAACAACTATCTCTGCGCTCGGCAGTTCAGGCGCGCCACGCTGCATCGGCCCGAAGGTCGCGCCGAAGCGCTCGCCCAGCTGGCGATTTTCTGCTGGCGCTTTCAGAGCCGCGACGGAAGGCGCGAGGAACTCAGCGACCACCCTTTCTTCGAGGACCACTGGCTGGCGCTTTTCGAGTCAGTGGAACCATGTTCGCCCCACATCTGTCTCAAAGACCCTCTCTGCTTCGTGGTCGCCGCCCGCCGCAGTGCGCGCGAAGCGCCGGTGGTGATCGTCAACCACTCCCTGCTCATGATGGATCTGCGTAGCGCGCAGGGCCTCTTGGGGCCATCGCGGCTCTTGATCGTGGACGAGGCCCATGAGCTGCCCCCGGTTGCTACGAACGCACTCAGTCACTGGATCAAGCGTGATCGGCTCGAGGTGTACAAGAACCTTTCCGGAGAGAAGACCCGCGGCGGACTGCGAGAGGTCCTCGAGGAAATCCTGAAGATCGTAGGTGAGAAGCCGGGCGGGGATCGATTGCGGGAGAACACACGAGCTCTCGATTCTTCCCTGGATGCTTGGTGGAATGCTTATCACCGCTGGTTTGATGCGGTCGAGGAATCGTGCCGCTCGCGTCTGGGCGAAGGCAGTGCGCGCGTGGGGCGCCATCGCTACCACGATGGCGACGAGGCTTTCGGTACCGTGCGCACCGAGACTTCGGTCCTCCTCACTCGGGCCGACGATCTGCACCGCGATCTGGCCGAGGTACTGGACGCGAGCGGAGATCTCGCCGAGCTGTTGCCGGAGATGCAAGATGACCGGGAAGCTCTCGTCTCTCTGCTCTCGTTCCACTCCGATCTGTGCGATGGAATAAGGTTCTGTCTGGAGGCTTCCGACGAGGACTGGGTCTACTGGTTCGAGTGGGGAGGAACGAGGGGGCTGTCCGCGATCGTGGCCGCTCCACTGACGGTGGAGGAACCCCTGGCGCAACTTTGGGACACCCATTACCGCTCGGTGGTCATGACGAGCGCGACCCTCGCAGTAGGAGAGGACTTTACTCCCTTCGCCGAGAGCGTGGGCTTTTCGAAAGTTTCCCGCTACACCGAGAGCCTGCTCATCCCCTCGCCTTTCGAGTTCGAAGAACAAGCTCTCGTCTTGACCACGCCGGAGCTGGTGGACCCCAAGGAGGAGGGATTTCCCGAGATCGTAGCCGAGCTCCTGCAGCAAATCGGAACTCGTGTCGCGACGAAGATTCTCATGCTGTCCACCAGTTACCAGCTCATCGATGAAGTCTACGAGATCCTGCGTCCCGTGTTTTCGCTGGAAGACGGACTCTTCAGCGAGGAAAGCGGTCGAGTCCACACCCGGCTCTTGCGTCAGACGGCGGGCGGCAGCCGCGAGCGATTGGTGGCCGATTTCCGGGACGCGACTGCCGCAATTTTGCTCGCTACAGGTTCGTTCTGGGAGGGAGTGGACTTTCCGGGCCGACAGCTCGAAGTTCTGGTGGTTCCGCGGCTGCCGTTTGCCGTTCCCACCGAACCTTTGACCCAGGGACGATTCGATCGCGCGAAGCGCTTGGGACGGGATCCGTTCCTGGATGTTTCGCTGAACGATGCGGTCCTGCGACTCAAGCAGGGTGTGGGGCGTCTGCTCCGTACACGCGAAGACCGAGGAGTGGTCCTTCTCTTGGACAAGCGGCTGCAGGAGCGAAGCTACGGCGTTACTTTTTTGCGGTCCATGCCGCGCTCCTGTGAGTGGGTTCCCAGTCGCGCAGAGATGGCGCAGCGAGTCGTCGATTTTCTCGGCAAACCCTGAGTCGATGCCGTATGTTCTCGATTGGCTTCGAATCTCCTCGAGTTCGACGATTGACTCGGATGCGCAAGAGAAAGTGAGGATCCATGGCTGATCGAAAACAGGTTCACGCGCCGCGGGGGACGAAACTCCATTGCAAGGGTTGGGTCCAGGAAGCGGCGTGGAGGATGATCCAACACAATCTCGACCCCGAGGTCGCGGAAATCCCCGACGAGCTGGTCGTCTACGGAGGACGCGGCAAGGCGGCGCGGAACTGGCAGGCTTTTGACGCCATTCTGCGCGAATTGGAGCGACTGGAGGAGAACCAGACGCTGCTGGTGCAGAGCGGGAAGCCGGTTGCCGTGGTTCGAAGCCATCCCGATGCCCCGCGGGTGCTCATTGCGAACTCGAATCTCGTGCCCCGGTGGGCGACCTGGGAGCACTTCGATGAGCTCGACAAAAAGGGCCTCATCATGTACGGCCAAATGACGGCAGGTTCCTGGATCTACATCGGCACGCAAGGGATTCTCCAGGGGACTTACGAGACACTGGCGTCTTTGGCCCGTACTCAGGGTTGGGGAGACCTGCGCGGCAAAATCGTTCTCACTGGTGGTCTCGGTGGAATGGGAGGCGCTCAGCCTCTGGCCGTGACCATGAACAACGGAGTCGCCCTCTGCGTGGAGGTGGATCCCCAGCGCATTTCCCGGCGGCTCGAGACGCGCTACGTCATGGACTCCACCACGCAACTCGAGGTGGCGCTCCAGCGCTGCCGGGTCGCAGCGGGAGAGGGGCGTCCTTACTCGGTGGCTCTGCTGGGCAACTGCGCGGACGTGGTGCCGGAAATTTTGCGCCGCGGCGAAGCGGTGGACGTGGCAACCGATCAGACTTCCGCTCACGATCCCACCGTAGGTTACGTTCCCAACCGAATGACTCTCGCCGAGGCCTTGACGCTACGCGAGAAGGACGTGGAGAAATATCGCCGCGAAGCCATGCGCTCGATGCGAGAGCACTGCGAGGCCATGGTGGGCTTGCAGAGGAGCGGGAGCATCGTCTTTGATTACGGGAACAACCTGCGCGGTATGGCCAAGGACGCGGGCTTTCGCGAGGCATTTTCCTATCCCGGATTCGTTCCCGCCTATATCCGTCCTCTCTTCTGTGAAGGCAAGGGACCCTTCCGCTGGGTGGCGCTCTCCGGTGAAGCCAGCGATATCCACGAGACGGATCGCGTCATCGTCGAGCTTTTCGGCGAGGAGGAACCGCACCTCAAGCGTTGGATCGAGCTCGCTTCCCAGCAGGTCGCGTTCCAGGGTCTGCCCTCGCGCATTTGCTGGCTGGGGTACGGTCAGAGGGCGCGCGCTGGATTGGCGTTCAACGAACTCGTACGCACAGGCAAGGTGAAGGCTCCCATCGTGATCGGTCGAGATCATCTCGATAGTGGCAGCGTCGCCTCTCCCTACCGGGAAACCGAAGCAATGAAAGACGGAAGCGACGCGGTGGCGGACTGGCCACTCCTCAACGCGCTGATCAACGCGGTGAATGGTGCCTCCTGGGTCAGCATTCATCACGGAGGCGGGGTGGGAATGGGCCTGGCGATTCACGCAGGACAGGTGATCGTGGCCGACGGCACCGAGGCCGCGGCCGCGCGGCTCGAACGCGTTTTGACGAGTGATCCGCTGATGGGGGTCGCACGGCACTACGACGCGGGCTACGAGAAGGCGGCCTCCTTCGCCCAAGAAGCTGGAATCACCTTCCCCATGCCTCCCCCGCAGGACGGTTGATCCCGTGAGCAGGAAAGTCCTGGCCGATTTTCTGGTGGACGGGATTGGGCGTCTCTACACCTGTCACAGACCGGGGGACGAAAAAGGTCCCCGCCGTGGTGAGGCGCTAAGGGACGTGGGTTTGATCGAGAACGCGGCGGTGGCGGCCTACCAGGGCGAAATCGTGGCGCTTGGATCCTCCGATACAGTGCGGGCCGCGATTCAAGTTTTGCCAGGCGCGGAGAGCATCGATGCGCAGGGACGCGCGGTCGTCCCCGGTTTCGTGGACGCGCATACCCATGCCGTGTTTGGAAAGGCGCGACCGGACGAGTTCGGCCGGCGCCTGGTCGGAGAGAGCTACCAATCCATCGCGGAGAGTGGGGGCGGAATCCGGGCGAGCGTCCGCGATTTTCGACAGCGCAAGGAGGAAGAACTCGTCGCCTTGACTCGCTCGAGACTCAAGGAGTGTCTTTGCAACGGCAGCACTACGGTCGAAGTGAAGAGCGGCTACGGACTCGAACTGGAATCCGAGTTGAAAGCCCTCCGGGTGGTGCGGACTTTGAAGGGAGAGCTGGGGCTGCCGCGACTCGTGGCCACTTGCCTCGCGGCGCACGAGTTTCCCGACGAATACCGCGAGCGACCTGAGGAGTACCTCGACTTGGTCTGCGAGACGATTCTTCCCGAAGTTGCCCGGCAAAAACTGGCGGAGAGAGTCGACGTCTTTTGCGAGCCTGGGGTGTACTCGCGCGAGCAAGCTCATCGGGTCCTGACAAAAGGACAGAGCCTGGGACTGGCAGCCTGCATTCACGCGGACGAGCTGGAAGCGGGCGGAGGCACGGAGCTGGCGGTAGAAATCAAAGCGCTGAGCGCGGACCATTTGGGCGCGATTTCGAAGGCGGGAATCCAGGCCCTGGCCGAGAGTGGCACGGTGGGGGTCCTGCTCCCGGGCACGATTTTCAGCCTGGGGCTGGATGAGTTTGCGCCAGCAAGGGAAATGATCGAGGCAGGTGCTGCCCTGGCCCTGGCTACCGACTTCAATCCCGGCTCCAATTACTGTTCCTCCATCCCGATTAGTCTCACCATCGCCTGTACTCGCATGCACTTAGATCCCCGCGAGGGCCTCCTCATGGCCACGCTCAACGCCGCTTGGGCTCTGGGACGGGCGGCCTCGGTGGGGAGTTTGGCTCCTTCGAAACACTGTGATCTGCTGGTTTTGGAAGGGGATTCGCTGGATGAGATGGTGCAGCACCTCGGGGGAAGAGCGATCGAGCGTGTGGTCCTGGATGGCAGGACCGTCTCCTGAAGCGGACTCAGCGCTCTCATTACCCTGGATGGTCAAGGACTTGCTAAGGGCTCCTTGGGACACCGGTTTCGGGATCTAGGGAGCCCTAGACTCCCGGTCAAAGTGCCATTCCCCGGCGCGTGGCGTGCTCCTGCTTGCAGGGAGCCCGCGCTCTGGGCGGGAATTCGCGCAGAACGCAAGAACTCGGGAAGGGATCGCCGTTTCGTGGACTCCTCCCCTCATCGACACCTCAGCCGGAATCGGGTCCTCGTCCCTCGGGAGGATGTGTGAGCAAGATCACCGATCTCAGGCGTAAGGCCACAGAAGCGAGCCGTACCCGGGACTGGGACAGCGCGGTAAAGCTCTACGAACGAATCTGTGATCTCGAGGGCACGAATCCGGGCTATCGGAACGAGCTGGGAGACGTCTTTGCCAAGATGGGCGACGTTCCACAAGCGATCGTCCACTTCAACAAGGCCGTCGAACTCTACAACGCGGTGGGATTGAACAACAACGCAGTCGCGGTCCTGAAGAAGATCCTGCGCTACGACCCTCAGAACATGGACAGCTACTGGATGTTGGGCGAGACCCGCCGCAAGCAGGGCCTGGGCGCGGAGGCCGGCAGTTATTATTTGCATTTCCTCGATTGCTACGAGGAAGTGAGCGACCAATCTCGGGAGCGCTTTCTCGACCGCTGCGCCATGTTGCTCGACGTTGCATCCAGCGATCTCGATATTTTAGGGAAGCTCGACCAGCTCTACGAAAAATGGGAACGTCCGGTAGAACGGGCGCGCGTCTACGTCTGCAAGGCGAAGCTAGCGCAGGAATCCGGCGAGAGCGACATCGTGGAACGTTACCTGGAGCGTGCACGTTCCATGACCGGCGAACTCAACAGCATCCCGGAATATATGGAGTATTTCGAGACTGCTTCCAAGGACGACGATTCTGCTGACGTGTCCGCGGGCGAGATCGAAATTCCGGAGGATTCAAAGCTCATCGAGATCGACGACGAGAGCGGCGGACTTGCCGACGATTCGGGCGAATTCAGTTTTCAACTCGATTTCGATCGGCCGGGAGAGACTACGAAGCTCGATCTTTCCGTGGACCAGGCGAAAGACGAGGAGCAGGGTCAGGACCAGAATCTGGCCATGGAGGGCGTCAACCTGCTCGAGGAGATTCTCGCCGATGGCGACTTGGATCTCGCAGCTGCGGAGAAGAACCAGATGGATAGCATTCGCCAGGATCTGGAAGGTCAGATCGGCGGTGAGGTACAGCCACACGACCATCAGGGTCACTACGAACTGGGTCTCGTATATATGGACATGGGCATGTTCGAGCAGGCCCTGCCCTCCTTCGAACAGGCGGCGGAGGGCGAGAAGACCAAGCTCAAGGCCCTGGAGATGCAGGGAAATTGTCTGCGCAAACTGGGCCGCGCCGAGGAGGCCTTGGCGGTTTACGAACAGGGCATTGCCCTGAAGGACACGCAGCCGAGAAATTCACTGGGAATCCTCTATGAATACGCGGCATGTCTCGAGTCGCTGGATCGACTCGAGGAGAGTGTCGAGTACTTCGAGCGCGTTCTGAGCGTGGACCAGGATTTCCTGGACGCGCAGGAACGTCTTGACGCGCTGCGTTCTCGCCACTGAGAGCCCGCACCCCGGTCGTCTCCGTGGCGGCATCACTGCTGTTCGCTTCCCCATTCCAGCGGACCCTCCGGAACTTCTCCTCCTGCTTCGGGGTTGCTCCTCTCAACGAGGCGTGCAACCATGGGTCCAGCCTTTGAGACCGAGTTCCTTTGACCGCCTCTGACCCGCTTCCCGGACGAACGCCGTGATTCGGCTCGCTTGTGTCATTCTTTATCTTCTCGTCGCCGCCTCGGCGAGAGCCCAGCCGTCCGCTTCCAAGGGGACGGCTCCTGCCGACAGCGTGCGGGTGAAAGAGGCCAAAGACTCGGGCCCCATCTTGCCTCCGTGGGCAGCCCACGCTGCTCTCGGTGAGAGAAACATGGAAGCACTACGCGCCAAAGGCGCGGACGACCTTTTCGAGGCGCTTCCCGGGGCGTCACTTCGCGTGGCGGGCGACCGGGGATTCCCCGCCTATCTCGACCTCTCACCGGTGGACGGGGGGAGCGTGGAGATTCTGGAAGATGGCATTCCCACTCACAGCCCGGGCGATCTCGATCCCGGGCTGTGGGACATCTCCGCCACCGGGCTGGGTTACGTGGATCGTCGCGCCTCGGAAGGGGCTCAAGCTCTGGGAGGGAGCGCCATGCTCCTGGAACGCGACCCAGCCGTGTGGGGGCGCACCCTGGCGCGCACTCACTTTCACAAGGCGGCGCACGAAAGCTATCTGAGAGGGATCTCCCTCACCACCCCCCGGGCCCCCAAGATGCTCCGTCTGGACTACGAGGAATGGAAGACGGATCTGGGCTACCAGTTCAGCATCGATCCCAATCTCAGGCTCTCCTCCGGCTTCGGTCGCTCGAAGATGCGCCGCTTCATGCTCTCCACTCAGATCGAGACCGAGTTGGGACGCTGGAGTTTTGGCTTCGGCCGGGGGCGCCGGTATTACGACGGAAGTGTGTTGCGCGCGGGAAGTGTCGAGCGATGGACGGGACAGCTTTGGACCGGTTTGGATCGGGAAGACGAACACCACCGGCTCCGTATCCGTCTGTACCACCGTGATTGGCACGTCGACGACGGCTTGCACGGGGATGAGAGCGATGCATCCCGTCTCGGCTTCAGAGCGGCCTATGATCCCATTCATACCGGATTCCTTTTGGAAGCAAGCATGGAACGCTGGGCCGCGAGCTTCCGTCAACCGCTCGAAAACTCCTTCCCGGACCCCACCGTGGTGGGACGTGTGCGCGCGGGTTGGCGTTTTGACCAGGGAACCGGACTTTCCGGCGAGTTCTCGACCGCCCTGGCCTACGCGGAACAAGCGGATACGCCCTGGGGAGTTTGCGGCCTCGCGCACCTCCAGTACGAAGGGGGTTCGAAGTGGTGGGTCGGAGCACTGTCCGCTCGCCAACTGCGCACTCCCACGCTCTTCGAGACAGCGGGCCGTTCTTCACAGGACATGCCCGGGGGATTCGTGTTGCAACGGAGCGGTGCGGGTCAACTTCCTTTCGAGATTCACGATCGACTGCGAGGAGAGTTGGGAAGAGAGATCGGGCGCGGCCGCTTCGTGGTGGGCTTGGAGCGCTGGTGGTTGCATGACGGGATCGGTTGGACCCCCGAGCAAAAGGCGGCCGTGGATGGCGCCGCGTTCACCGTGGGAGGACTGGAGTATTCTATCGACCAACTCACCTTAGCTACCTCGCTACAACTTGGTTCGACCCATCACGGTCTCATGTTGGAAGCGAACGCTCATGCGGTCTTGGGGGAATTGCCGCTCGACGAAAGCCGCGGTGCGGGATGGCCGAAGAGGGGCGCTTACTTCACGCTCCGCTGGTGGCACGATCTGCTGAGCTCCTACGACCAGGCGCGCATCCTCTACCGGGTCGTGTATGCCGGCGATCACTACGACGACTTACTCGCTCCCTTCACTGGCCGGAACCAATTGGTGCAATCCTCAACCCGGCAGGACCTGCGCCTAGCCGTCAAACTCAGGGACGCGGAGCTCTACCTGGAGGTCGATAACCTGAGCGATAGCGAACTGGTCGAGGTCACCGGCACGCGCAGGCGTGGCCGGGATTTTCTTTGGGGTTTGGTCTGGCCATTCTGGAATTGAACCTACTCGCCTTCCATTGAGGAAACTTTTTCGTGTGGCGACAGGCGGCGATCCTGATTCTCCTCTTTCTGATTGGGTGGGGAGGACAGATTCTCTCGCGTCGACCCCCGGCATGGGTTCGCAAAGATCCCATCGTGCATCCCTTCGGGCTAGATACCTCGCGGGCAGAAGAGGAAAGCGTGGCGACGGCAACGCCCGACTCTGGTCCACCCTTGGTCACTCCCAGTTCCCCACTGGACATTAATCGGGCAACCGAATTCGAACTCACCGCGCTGCCCAGGGTGGGACCGGTGATCGCGGGCCGCATCGTGGCCCTCAGAGACTCGCTCAAAGGCTTCGAGCGCCCCGAAGAGCTGTTGGGGGTAAAGGGAGTCGGCGAGCGCACCTTGGCCCGGCTGCGGCCCCTTCTCCGCTTCCATTGAGCTTTTGACCGGAGTGGAGGAATGCGATTGGGCGCAAGCCTTGCAATCTGCCCCCATCGCGGTTGATGGGGGCATTCCCACCGGACGTGGAAGTCTCGACAATCGCCGAAAAGCCCGTCGCTAGGCTGCTCACGGGGCCAAAGCCCGGAAATGGATCGAGGCACGGGCATTGCTGGTTGCCATGTCTCGAATCGCGGTCCTGCACGCCGGTGGCCGCATTCTGCAAGTCCTTAGCTCTTCGAGGTCATCGCGTTGAAGGACAAAATCGCCGGGAAACTGTTAGAGGCCGACCTGGTCAGTCAGTCTGAACTCCAGAAAGCCATCCAGGAGCAGGAGAAGCAGGGAGGGTCCCTGGGTGTCAATCTCGTGCGAACGGGTGCGCTCTCCGAGGACGCCTACGCCAACTTTCTGGGGAAAATGTACGACCTGCCCATCGTCAGTCTCGAAGGTCAAGACATCGAGGCGGAGGTCACGGCGCTCATTCCCGCGGACGTAGTAACTCGTTTCCAGGTCATTCCACTTTCACGGCAGGGCCGCGTACTCAAGGTCGCGATGTCGAACCCATCGAACGTGTTCGCCATCGATGACATCAAGTTCATCACTGGGCTGGAAGTGCAACCGGTCGTTTGCACCGAAAGTGACATTCGGAATGCCATCGATCGCTTTTACGATTCGGCCGATAGTTTGAAAGAAGTCCTCGAGGGTCTCGAGGAAGACATCGAGGTCGTGGAGGAGGACGAAGAGGACGATCTCGGTGCGCTGTCTGTCGCTTCCGAAAATGCCCCCGTGGTCAAGTTGGTGAACTCGCTTCTCTCCGATGCGGTCAAGCGCGGTGCCAGCGATATCCATATCGAATGTTACGAGCGTCAGATGCGGGTACGCTACCGCGTCGACGGTGTGCTGCAAGAGATGATGAACCCGCCGCACAAAATGCGCGCCGCCATCATTTCCCGTCTCAAGATCATGTCCGAGCTGGACATCGCCGAGCGCCGCGTACCGCAGGACGGACGCATCAAACTGAAGATCGGCGAGAAGAAAGTCGATCTCCGCGTCTCCTCGCTTCCCTGCATCTACGGCGAGAAGATCGTTCTTCGTATTCTCGACAAATCGAATCTCCAATTCGATCTCGAGGGCTTCGGAATGGAAGGCAACGCCATCCAAAACGTCCTCAAGGCGGTGTCCTCGCCCTACGGTATGGTGCTGGTGACCGGACCGACCGGATCGGGGAAGACGACCACTCTCTACTCGTGCCTGAGCCGCCTGAATACTCCAGAAGTGAACATCATGACGGCCGAGGATCCCGTCGAATACAATCTCGACGGCATCAACCAGGTGGCGGTGCGAGACGAAGTCGGTCTGACCTTCGCCGCGGCGCTCAAAGCCTTTCTCCGTCAGGACCCCAACATCGTGATGGTAGGGGAGATCCGAGACCTGGAGACGGGCTCGATCGCGGTGAAAGCGGCCCTCACCGGGCACTTGGTGCTGAGTACGCTGCACACCAACGATGCCCCGGCCACCATCAACCGTATGATCGACATGGGCATCGAACCCTTCCTCGTGGCCTCCTCCACAAACTTGATCATGGCGCAACGTCTGGTGCGCAGGATCTGCAAACACTGTAAGGAGCGCGCGGAGATCAGTTCCGAGGTGCGCGACGATTTGGGAATCGATTCATCGGCCGAGGTCTGCGTGGGCGCGGGTTGCCAGGAGTGCAACGACACCGGCTACCGTGGGCGCCAGGGACTCTACGAGGTCATGCCGATCACACCGCGACTTCGGGAGATCGTCCTGGATCGCGGGACGACGACGGAAATCCGTCAGGCGGCCATCGAGGAGGGTATGCTGACTCTCCGTCGCGATGGACTGCGTCAGGTTGAAAAGGGAGTGACCACGATCGAAGAGGTCCTCCGTGAAACCGCGGAAATGTAACGGAGGATGCCATGATCAGCCTGCGTGAATTGCTCGAAGAGATGGTTGCAAAGAACGCCAGTGACTTGCACCTGACGGCGGGACTGCCGCCGCAATTTCGAATCGATGGGGAAATCGAGAGTTCGAATTTCGAAGTGCTCACCGCCGACGATACGAGGTCCCTGGCCTATTCGGTCCTGAACGACGAGCAGAAGAAAATCTTCGAGAACGAAAAGGAATTGGACCTGAGTTTCGGCGTTCAGGGCCTGAGTCGCTTTCGCGCCAACGTCTTTTTGCAGCGAGGGGTAACCACCACTGCGATTCGTCAGATTCCCTACGAGATCCTGGGATTCGAGAAGCTCGGTCTTCCCAAGGCGGTCAGGCGTTTCGCGGAGCTGCCGCGTGGCCTCGTATTGGTCACCGGTCCCACCGGTTCCGGCAAGTCCACTACCCTGGCCAGCATCATCGACTACATCAACGAACATCGCGCAAATCACATCCTCACGATCGAGGATCCCATCGAGTATGTCCATGCCCACAAGAAGAGCATGGTCAACCAGCGCGAGCTCCATACCGACACCGATTCGTTCCCGAACGCACTGAAATACGTCCTGCGTCAGGATCCCGACGTGATCCTGATCGGAGAGATGCGCGATCGGGAGACGATCGCGGCGGCTCTGACCATTGCTGAAACAGGGCACTTGGCGCTCGCGACGCTGCACACCAATTCGACCTACGAATCGATCAACCGTATCGTGGACGTATTCCCCGAGAACCAGCAGGGCCAAATTCGCGCCCAGCTGGCCTTCGTCCTCGAGGGCGTCATCACCCAACAGCTGATTCCGCGTCACCGGACGAACGGACGCGCTCTCTGTGCGGAAGTCATGGTCTGTACGCCGGCGATCAAGGCGCTCATTCGCGATTCCAAGATTCATCAGATCTACGGAATCATGCAGGCGGGGCAAAAATACGGCATGCAGACGATGAACCAGTCTCTCTACCAAGCCTATACGAATCGATTGATCAGTTACGACGATGCGCTGAATCGTTCGGCGGACCAGGACGAGCTGCTCAAGATGATTGGCGATACCGTCAAGGTATAAGCCAAGCCAGGAGGAACGAACGTGGCCACTATTACCTTTCTTTGGAAGGGCGTGAACCCGCAGGGGGAGATGCTCAGTGGCGAGCTGGAAGCCGCCACAAAGCAGGACGCGGTTGCCAACCTGCGCAAGAAGCGGATCGTCATCAAATCGATCCGTGCGAAATCCAAGGAGTTGCATATCCCTGGATTCAAGAAGGGCGTCAGCGTCAAGGATCTTTCCGTCTTCACCCGACAGTTCTCCACCATGGTGAACGCGGGTTTACCTCTGGTGCAGTGTCTGGACATTCTGGGCAAGCAGACCCAGCACATACTCTTCAAGCGGGCGATCCAGACCGTGATGAGCGATGTCGAGGGTGGAACCACCCTGGCCGAGGGTCTGGGAAAGCACAAGGGCGTCTGGAGCGACCTCTATGTGAATATGGTCGATGCCGGTGAGCAGGGCGGTATTCTGGACGTGATTCTCTCGCGTCTTGCCGTCTACCTGGAGAAGGCCGATGCGCTGCAGCGTAAGATCAAGAGCGCGATGACCTACCCGACCATCGTCATGGTCGTGGCGGGCGGCGCGACGATCTTCATGCTCTTGTTCGTCATCCCCGTCTTCGCCAAGATGTTTTCGGACTTCGGCGGCGTGCTGCCGGCCCCGACTCGCTTCGTGATGGGGATCTCCTCCTTCCTGCGCTCCTGGTGGTGGCTCCTCGCCGGATTCGCGATCGCTGCCGTGGTTGCCTACAAGCTGGCGCGGAAGAATTACAAGGCCAGCCGGGCCATCGATGCCTTCATGCTGAAGATCCCCATCGTGGGCAACGTCCTGCGCAAGGGCTCCGTCGCGCGCTTCACGCGTACGCTAGGAACCCTGGTCAGCTCGGGTGTTCCCATTCTCCAGGGTTTGGAGATCACCGCGCGCACCGCGGGCAATCTGGTGATCACTGAAGCAATTCAGGAGACGCGCGAGAGCATCTCTCAGGGTGAAACCATCTCCGAACCGCTGAAGAAGTGTGACGTGTTCCCGCCCATGGTGGTGCAGATGATCGCGGTGGGGGAACAGACCGGTGCCCTGGACGAGATGCTGGGTAAAATCTCGGATTTCTATGACGACGAGGTGGACACCGCGGTCGAGCAACTGACCGCCGCGATCGAGCCGATCATGATCGTGGTCATGGGCGTCATCGTGGGTGGAATGCTCATCGCCATGTACTTGCCGATGTTCAAGATGGCCAGCGTCATCAGCGGGGGCTCCTGATCGACTTCCGCAGGGCTTTTTGCGCGGCGATCCTATGGGGGGAATCGGACGTGATTGAGAAGAGGGACTCGTCTCTCCAGCAGTGGTTCTTCCTGCGGTTGACGGTGGCAACGCTGGTCGTATCGGCAGGGGTCATTCTGCTGTCCTTGGCCGCCGAGCACGTCGCGCGAACTGCGCTCTTCGCCTGTCTGGCGGCTCAATATCTGGGAATCGGGGCCGGTTACCTCGCATGGCGCCGGGGAGCCTCGAGGCTCTGGGTCCAGGTTTCCGGACTGATTCTCGACATCACGCTGATCACGGCCTGCATGCATCTCACCGGGGGGGTGGGGAGTGTCTTCACCCTCCTGTATTTCTTTCCGATCCTTTTGGCGTCCTCGACCCAGCGTCGCCGGGGTGCGGTGACTACCGCCATTCTTTGCTCGCTGACGATTCTCGGCTACGAGGTGCTGGTGGCCACCGGCGCTCTCACTCCCAACGCGCTCTTCTTCAGCTCGACCCCTCTGCACCGCCGGGAACTGTTACAGGTTCAATTCGCCGTCGGCCTCTTCCTCACCATTGGCTATCTCGCGGGGGAGCTTGCCCAGCGGGTCGATGCCAAAGCGAGGCTCTTGGCGGCCAAGCGGGAGGAACTGGCGCGGCACCGCCTGGAGATCCAGGGCATCCTGGACAACATGAGCAGCGGAGTTTTGACGATCGACGAGAAGGGACGCGCCATGCGTCTCAACCCGGCGGCCGGTGAGATCCTGGGAGTGGACGTGGACAAAATCCGGGGACTCTCCATCGAGAATACCCTGGGTCCCATCATGCCTGCCTTCGTGTCGCATCTGCGTGAAGCGCTCCGCGACGGATCGGCCGTGCGCCGAGTGGAGCTCAACATCATGCGCCAGGACACCAAAGTGGTTCCCATTGGGGTGAGCATCAGTCAGCAGTATGACGAAGCAGGAGAGCGCACCGGTATCATCGCCGTTTTTCAGGATCTGACCGAGGTGCTCCGGATGCGCGAGAGAATGCGCGCGAACGACCGCCTGGCCGCCGTCGGCGAACTCTCGGCCGGAATCGCGCACGAGATCCGCAATCCCCTGGCGAGCATCCGCGGTTGCGTGGAAATGCTCTCCAGCGAGCTTGCCGTCGAGGGGGAGAATCGCAGGTTGATGAATCTCGTCCTCAAGGAGAGCGAGCGTCTCAATCGAATCATCGAGGACTTCCTGGAGTTTGCCCGGCTCAGGCCACAGGCGCCGCGCAAGGTTCAGCTCCAGGTTTTACTCGACGACCTCTGCACGATGCTGAGACGGCGGGATGACCTGGGACAGAATGCGACGGTGGAACTGGCCTCGCCCGAGGCAGAGTACGTGGTGGACGTCGACGAGGAGCAGATGTCGCAGGTCTTTTTGAATCTGGCCCTCAACGCGTTTCAAGCCATGCAGGACGGGGGAAAGCTGAAGATCTGCACCGAAGTGCTCCGCAACGAGCATCCGGTGGAAGTCGTGATTCGCTTCCTGGACGAGGGGGAGGGGGTCGACGAGGAGCTCTTGGCGCACCTCTTCGATCCCTTCTTCACCACCAAAAGCGAGGGGACGGGACTCGGGCTCTCGATGGCGAATCGTATCGTGCACAACCACGAGGGCCGCATTGACTTCTCCAATCGCCCCGGAGGCGGGGCGGAATTCGCCGTGCATCTTCCCTTGGTCGGTGTCTGGCGCGAAGGGAACTTGATCGAGACCAAGCAAGCGTTTGACGTGACCGCAAGCGAACCCGCTCCGGTTGGAGTGTGACTCGAGAATGCCGACGAATCCGGGCGTGGATGACTCGCCGCTCGCTGGCAGGGGTTGACAGGAAAGGACCGAAGTGATGAGTGACGGAAGAATTCTGATCGTGGATGACGAGGAGAGTATGTGCCAATTCCTGGCGATCATGCTGCGCAAGGAGGGGTTTACCGTTCAGGCGGTTACCAGCGGAGTGGAAGCGCTCAAGGAGATGAAGAAGAACCCCTACGACATCGTCATGACGGACATCCAGATGCCCCGCATGGACGGCATTCAGGTTTTGAGCGGGGTGAAGGCCATCGACCCCTCGGTTCCCGTCATCATTATGACTGCCTATGCCAGTCAGAAGACGGCAATCGAGGCGGTGAACAAGGGCGCGTTCCACTACCTGAACAAGCATGCCAAGAACGATGAAATCAAGATGGTGGTTCGCAATGCTCTCGAGGTGAAAAAGGTCAAGAGCGAGAACGTGCAGTTGAAGCGGGCGCTCAGCACGAATTCCCGCAAGAGCACCCGGCTCATCGGAAAGAGCGACGAGATTCAGAGAGTGTTGCGTCTGGTGGACAAGATCGCCGTGGCCGAGAGCAACGTTCTGATTTACGGCGAGAGCGGAACTGGCAAGGAACTCATCGCCTGCTCGATTCACGAAAAAAGCCATCGGGCCAACGGTCCGTTCATCACCATCAATTGCGGTGCGCTGCCCGAGAGCCTGCTGGAAAGCGAGCTTTTCGGTCACGTCAAGGGCTCGTTCACCAACGCGATCCGCGACAAGGAAGGCCTGTTTAAAGTGGCTTGCGGCGGCACCTTCTTCTTGGATGAAATCGGCGAGACCTCTCCCGCCATCCAGGTGAAACTGCTGCGGGCCATCCAGGAGAGGGAGATCATTCCGGTGGGCGGAACCAAGCCCATCAAGGTCGACACCCGCATCATCGCGGCCACCAATCGTGATCTGGAGCGAGAGGTGCGGCTGGGGAACTTCCGCGCCGACTTGTACTATCGCCTCAACGTGATCCAGGTGACGCTGCCGCCCTTGCGCGATCGCGCTGACGACATCCCTCTGCTCATCGATCATTTTCTCAAGCAGTACAAGTCCAACTACGAGGGCACCGTGAAAAGCGCGATGAGCGCGGAGACTTTGGAAATTCTGCAGAATCACAGTTGGCCGGGCAACGTGCGCGAGCTGGAAAACGTCATCGAACGCGCGGTGATTCTGCAGGAGCAGGAGGATCTGATGACTCCGGCCGACTTGCCGGAGAAGCTCTACGAGGGAGGGCAGGGGGGCGAAGGGCTCAACCTGCGCGAGTCGGGGATCACCCTGGAGGAACTCGAGAAGAAATACATGATCAAGGTCTTGGCAGAAACAGGATGGCACAAGAAGAAGGCGGCCGAAATCCTGGGGATCAATCCCTCGACCCTGTACCGGAAGATCAAGGCCTACGGTCTGGTGCCGCCGGGCGGTACCACTGCGGACGGCGGCGAGTTCGCCGACGAGGAAGAAGAGGAAATCCTCGGGGTCTGAAGCTGGCAATCCGCGACTCGCAGCCTGCAAAGCCCAAAGCTCGGGCAGAGATCAAGAGCCCGGAGTCGTCTGACTCTGGGCTCTATGCTTCCTCATTGTAACGAGTTAGTGGTTTTCTTCGCTAGCGGACAGTTGGCACGCCGTCTGCATTGCCCCCCAACAGCCGTAACTCACCCGCAAGCCCCGGCGATTCTCGCGCGGGGATGGGAAACTCTTGAGGAGGCCATGAAAGTGAAGAACAACTCCGGTTTTACCTTGATCGAGCTGATGATCGTTGTGGTCATCATCGGTATCTTGGCTGCCATCGCCATCCCGAATTTCATTTCGATGCAGGATCGCGCGAAGGAAGCTTCCACCAAGTCTAGCTGCCACACCCTGCAGCTCGCGGCGGAGGACTTCGCCGTGCGGAACAACGGTGTCTACGCCGCGGCTCTGGCCGATGTCGATCCCAGCGGTGCCACCTTCCAGAGCCTGTTTCCGAACAACGGCGCTCTCATGAACAACGCGTTCACGCGTCTGGCCAGCGAGCCCAGCGTCATCAACGCTGCCGCTCCCGGCGCCGCCCAGCCCGCCAATGGTGCGGCGCCTGGTGAGGTCGCGTACACCGTGCTGCAGGACGCTGCCGGTACCAACGTCGGTTACTGGGTCCAGGGCGCGGGGAAGGATAAGAACTACGTGCTCACGCTCTCCAGCGGGCAGTAATCCCGGGTCCCTATTTGGGTCCACGACACGGGCCGTGCGGGAGGATCCCGTGCGGCCCCTTGTGTCTCTGGAGGTGGCGCCATGAAGCACGACGATGGATTTACCCTGATCGAGCTGATGATCGTGGTGGTGATCATCGGGCTTCTGGCCGCGATCGCCACCAGCAACTGGCTCTCGATGCAGGCCAGTGCCAAGGAGGCTTCCACCAAGTCCAGCTGTCATAGTCTGCAACTGGCGGCGGAGGACTTCGCGGTGCGCAATGACGGGATCTACGCGGGCGTCCTGGCGGATGCCGATCCTTCGGGCCGGAGCTTCCAAAGTCTGTTGCCCGACAACGGCCAGTTGATGCGCAATCCGTTCACCCGGGTTCGCACCGAGCCCAGCGTCTTCGCCATTTCGGCACCAGGGGGAGTGCCACCGGCGAACGGGGGTGCCCCGGGCGAGGTGACCTATACCTCGCTGCAGAGGGGTAACACGAATGTCGGCTACTGGATCACCGGGGCCGGACGCTCGCCCCAACTGGCCACCGTCATCATCCTGAGCAGTGGGCAGTAGCCCTTTGCCCAAAGCCCGGTGGCCCTGGGCCACCGGGCGCTGGCATCCTTCGTGCAGAACGCCCCCCTGGGGGCGTTTTGCCGTTGGATCTGGCCAATTCTGAGCCGCAATGGACGTTCCTCGCGCGAAAGGGAGAAACGGTGAGTCGCAAGGAAGATCCAAGAACCACCCGTCCGGGGATCTGTCGTCTGCACGGGGTGCGCAAGAGCTTTCGCTCCGATTTTCTGCGCCGCCGCCGTCCGGTGCTGCGCGGAATCGATCTCGAGCTCGAGCCGGGCGAAACCCTCGCGTATCTCGGACACAACGGCGCCGGCAAGACCACGACGGTCAAGGCGATGTTGGGGCTGATCAAACCGGATGCGGGAGAAGTGAGCGTCTTCGGGTATCCGGCCGGTGACCCGCGCGGACTGGCCCAGGTGGGATACCTTCCCGAGAACCCCTACTTCTACGATCACCTCTCAGGAAGAGAATTCCTGACTCTCATCGCCGATCTCCATGGACTCCCCGCTCGCGTGGCCCGCCGACGCATCGATGAAGTACTGGCGGTGGTGGGAATGCAGGACAGGGCCTCGCGCCGTATGCGCAATTGCTCGCGCGGAATGCTGCAGCGTTTAGGACTGGCTCAAGCTTTGATCAACCGGCCCGAGCTTCTCATCCTGGATGAGCCTCTGGGGGGTCTGGATCCCGTGGGGCGGCACCAGGTGCGCAACATCCTGGCAGAACTCAAGGACCGCGGCGCAACCATCTTCATGAGCTCGCACATCCTGAGCGACGTGGAAAGCCTGGCGGACCGCGCAGCGATTCTCAAGGACGGAGTCCTCAAGCGAGTGGTGCGTATGGAAGATCTGGTGGCAAACAACGCGGCGAAGTTGGTCTTCTGTCGTGAGCTACCCGAGAGCACGGCACGGCGGCTCGAGGAACAGGGTCATGTGCTGCACGGACAGCACGATCGCGCCAGCATCGAGGTCGAGCGCGACGAAGACCTTCCGCGCGTCCTGGCCACACTGCAGTCATCCGGGGCGAGCTTGCTGCGAGTGGAGCCACGGCGCTGTTCGCTGGAGGAGCTATTTCTGCGAGAGACCATGGACTCCAAGGATCTTCCGCAGAACTTCGGCGACTTCCAAACGCAGCGCGACACTGACAGCCTGGTAGAAGCGGTACGGGACGTCCAGGAGGTCCAGCGATGACGAGAGTTCTGGCAGTGGCACGCAATACGTTCCGCGAAGCGGTACGCGACAAGATCTTCACCCTGGTCGGGGCTTTCGGATTGGTGCTGGTCATCTCCTCGATGGTGCTCAGCCCTCTCACCATCGGCGCCCAGACCAAGATGGTGGCCGACGTCGGCCTATCTTCGATCAGCATCTTCGGTCTCTTGATCATTCTCTTACTCGGCAGCGGTCTGGTGCACAAGGAGATCGACAAGCGCACCATCATGACCATTCTCTCCAAACCACTTACTCGTACCGACTATCTGCTCGGGAAGTACTTCGGGCTCTTGCTCACCCTGCTCGTGATCATGGTAAGTATGAGTCTGCTCTTCTTCGTTTCGATCTGGCTCACCCCGACCGTGTTCAATTTCGCGCTGATCAAAGCTCTCTACATGAGCTTGTGCGAGATGGTAGTGGTGACCGCAGTGGCAATGCTGTTCAGTTCGTTCACCACACCTACTCTCACCGGCTTGTTCACTTTGGGTGTTTTCTTGGCCGGGCATACTCTGAACGACCTCGAGGCCTTCGCGCACATGTCGGGCTCGCACTTGACGCTATGGAGCATGCAGGTGGTGCGTTTCGTTCTGCCTGACCTCGAGCTCTTCAACGTGCGCAGCGCCGCGGTACACAATCTCCCGATCCACTCCGCCCACCTGATCTGGGCCGGGCTCTACGCGCTCCTCTATTCCACTCTGTGCCTCGTCGTGGGGGCGTGGCTCTTTGGACGGAGGGATTTCAAGTGAGAGTGCGCCGTCTCAGTATGATCGCCCTTGCCCTGGCGCTGGTGGCCCTTTCGGGCATGGCGGCGCGGCGCGCCGATGCGGTGCGCGGCCACTCGGTGGAACGCAGCATCCAATATCTGCCCAGCCCCGAAGCGCTCCGGATCGGATCCTTCGGGTATCGCGGCCTGGTGTCGGATTTCCTCTGGCTCAAGCTGGTGCTCTACTACGGGGAGAGCCGTCACGGGGAGCATGGCCTGGCCTTCTTCGAACAGCTTGCCAGCACCGTGGTGGAGCTCGATCCCCAGTTCGAGGACGGCTACCGTTTCACCGCTCTGGTGCTCTCCCAGGACATGGGCGCCCCCGAGGCGGGCATCCGCATGTTGAAGAAGGGCATGGTTGCCCGTCCCTACGACTGGTGGTTGCCCTTTGAAGCCGGCTTCATCGAATACGTCACCGCTTTGAACGACGAGGAGGCCTTCCGCTGGTTCAAGCGCGCCGCGGAGGTTCCCGGTGCCCCCGAATTCCCGCGCCGCTTCGCCGCCTTCGTGGCTTCGCGCGCCGGGGAGCTGCAGGTGAGCCTGGTACTTTACAGGACGATCGCACGGACCACCACTGATCCGTACCAACGCAAGGCCGCGCTCAAGAAGGCCGCCCAGCTGGAAGCTGCCATCCGCGGGGAAGCGCCGGTTCCCGAATGGGCCCGCCGCAAGCGCATCGTCAACGGCAAGACCGACAAGGGCGATGACGGTGCTTGAGCCAGCACTCGGGCCGGGGATTGCTCTGTCCGTTCTCGTCTTAGCACTGGGAGCGGTGATCGGCAGCTTCTTGAACGTAGTCATTCATAGAGTGCCGCGTCATCTCTCGATCGTGCGCCCTCCTTCGAGTTGCCCAAAGTGTGAGCATCGCATCCCAGCGTATTGGAACCTTCCCATTCTCTCCTGGCTCCTGCTTCGCGGCCGGTGCCGCTGGTGCCACACTCGCATTCCGGCACGTTATCCACTGGTCGAATTGCTGAGCGCGCTCCTCGCCTTGGCATGCCTCTGGCGCTTCGGTTTCACGCTTCAGGCTGCCAGCGTCTTCGCCCTCTTGGCGGCGCTCCTCGCGGTAGCCTGGATCGATTGGGAACACATGATCATCCCCGATGCGATCAGCCTGGGCTTTCTCGTCCTCGGTCTGGCTCTTTCTCCGTTTATCGGTCCCGGCCCGCTCAGGTCTCTTGGGGGAGCGGTCGTGCGGGGGGGGGCTTCTTCTGCTCCTGGGAGTCCTCTGGCAGAAGACCCGCGGAGTCGAGGGCATGGGGGGAGGGGACATAAAATTGATGGCCGCGGTGGGAGCCTTCCTCGGACCGGTGCTGAGCCTGCTCGTGATCTTCGTGGGCGCTTTTTTGGGGGCCCTCTACGGCGTGGTTCTGCTGCGCAAAGGCGGCCAGGCCAAGGTGGCCTTCGGCACCTTTCTGTCCATGGCCGCGGCCCTGGTCATCTTCTTCGGCCCCTGGTTGATCGACTGGTATCTCGGCGCAATCCGCTTGGGCTCGTGACGCAGCCCCCGACGGGCTCTATCCGGCTCGTTCTCTTGTTTCCTCGAAGCGCTCAATTCTCCTCTAAGTGGCGTGCAGGATGCACGAGAGCGTGCAAGGACGGTCATTTGCGGAGCGCCCTACGGGAGCTCCTCTGCAGCCCTGGCGCAGAATGTATTCGAGGGCAATGAGTTGCGCGGCCGAAGCTCGCAGCAGCTTGGCATGACCCTTGCCTTTGAGCTGCCTGCAATCTTGAGGATCCACGTGAGAGAGTACTCCACGGGACCGTTTGACTATGGACTGAGTTGCGTCAACGCACCCTTGGGGGGGCGGAAAGCGCGCCAGCTAGCTGGAGGTCGCAAGCTTCGATGATCTCTCTCCTTCGAAAGCGCAGCAAAGCGACGGTTGCCCTGGATATAGGGTCCAACGTCGTCAAGTGTCTGCGACTTGATCACTCCGGTGAACATCCACTCATCACCAACTTCGCGATGGTCGAACTCATGCCCGATGCCATCGTCGAAGGGGAGATCATGGACCGCGAAATGGTCGTTGAAGCCATTCGCGAGTGCCTGAACCAAGCCAAGGTCTCGGACGCGGACGTCTCAACCTCCATCGGAGGACGCTCGGTCATCGTCAAGAAGATCATCATGGACAAGATGGCCGCCGCCGATGCCGAGGAAGCCATTTTCTGGGAAGCGGAACAGCACGTTCCCTTCGACATCGACGACATCTGTCTGGACTTCCAGATCGTGAAAGAAGACGTCGGTGCCAACCAGATGGAGATCCTCCTGGTCGCGGCCAAGAAAGAGACGATTCAAGCCCACGCCGAGCTGATCCGTGAAGCGGACATGCGCCCCGTGCTCATCGACGTCGATGCGTTCGCGGTACAAAACGCTTGGGAGATGAACAACGGCGGGCCTTCCGAAGATGTCGTCGGGTTGATGAATGTGGGAGCCGACGTCACCAGCCTTTGCGTGGTGCAGAGCGGAACCCCGTACTTCACGCGCGACCTCAACGTCGGGACCAACCGTCTCGTCGAGGAATTCCAAAAGGAGTTTGGAGTCAGCTTCGACGAAGCGCGCGATTTCGTCGCCCACCCCGAGAAGGTGGAAGAGTCGGAAGCGGATCGCCTGGTGGAGATCGTCAGGGGCGTGGCCCGGGATCTCTCCATGGGGATCGATCGCAGTATCTCCTATCTCCGCACTTCGGGGGATGCCGAGTCGATCGACCGCATCGTCTTGAGCGGGGGTGGAGCGCGCTTCCCTGGTTTGCGTCAGCTTCTCTCCGAACATGACAACTACGAGATCGAGGTTGGCAACCCTCTCCAGAGCGTGGGTTACGATCCCAAAGTCTTTGGCGAGGAAGAAGTGGACGAACTCGCCCCCTTACTCACCGTGAGCGTTGGGCTGGGCCTTCGCAGTCAGGGGGACAAGCAATGATTCGCATCAATCTGCTTCCCAAGGAAGACGTGCCCCGCAGTGTGCAGATCAAACTGCCGCCGGTGGCCAGTTTCGTTCCCGTCTTCGTTGCAGTTGCTCTTTTGGGGCTGTGCGTCGCTACCGCGTTCGTTCAGCACAACAAAGTGGCGAAGCTCCAGAAGGACATCCAGGTCGCGCAGGAGGAGACCCAGAAGCTGGCTCCCCAGATTGCCCGGATGAAGCAACTCACCAAGGAGCGCGATCAGGTGGATCGCAGGCTCGACGCCATCACCATGCTGGACAAGGATCGCTATGTCCGAGTCCGGCTCATGAGCGAGCTGAGTCGGCGCATGCCGGCCAACACCTGGCTGACGCTCTATCAGGAAGTGAGTCCCACGACGGTCAAGCTCGAGGGAATCACCTTCAGCAACTTCATCATCGCCGACTTCATGCGGAACCAGGCAAAGAGCGACAGCTACCGGTCCGTGGATCTCGATTTCATCGAGAAGGGCAAGATCGGCGACATCAACGTTCTCAAGTTCGGCCTAACGGCGCAGGTGGGGGAGCCCGCCACCGACGTGGCCACAGGTATGTAGCCACGGGAGGGTTCACGAAATGGATCTACAGAGTCCCAAAGTACAGCGAATCCTCATCTCATCTCTGGTGAGCGTGCTGATCCTGTACCTCTTCTTTGGAAGCTCCATGCTCGGGTTCTCGTATCGAGCCAAGAAGGCCCAGATCGAGACCCTGCAGACCAAATACGACGGGCTTTCCCGCGATTTGGAGCGAGCTCGCGTCATCGCGCGCAATTTGCCCAAGCTGGAGCAAGAGTACCAGTACCTCCACGAACAGTGGCTCATCGCTCGCAATCTTCTTCCCGAAGAGAACGAGATGGAGCCATTGCTTCGGAAGGTCTCGGCTGCCGCACAGCAGGCGGGTCTATCCTGGGTGGAGTATCGACCTCAACCTCCCATTCAACGCGAGTATTACGCGGAGAATCCCATTTCGATTCAGGTCGAGGGGAACTTCCACCAGGTCGGGACATTCCTGGGCCAGGTAGCGAACCTCAATCGCATCGTGAACGTGCGCAACATCAAGCTCGAGGGCGTAAAGCCCGAGCAGCAGGGCAAAGAGGACAATCTCTATTCCCTCAAGGGCAAGATGCAGATCGTGGCGTACACGGTTCCCAATACTCCGGCGAACCCGGACGCACCGAAGCAAAACCTGAAGAGCGCCCAGCAGCGTCTGGGAAGAACGAGCGCCAACCCCAATGCGGCCCAGGCCGCGGGAAAATAGCCAAAGGAGCTGGCGAGCATGAGTAAGAAGATTCTCACCGCAACTCTTGGCGCAGTGCTGCTCGTTCTGAGCCTGGTCGTCAACGTCGCGGCGCAGACAGAGGCCAAAGCGGCCACACCTTCGGACGAAGCGCAATCGCGCATCAAGTCCATTCGGAACAACGAATACTTCTATCAGTCCTACGGGCGAGTTGATCCCTTCCGGGCGTTGGTCACGGGAGATTTCAAGGAAGAGCCCAAAGCCGAACTCGCGGACATCAATTCTGCGACTCTCGTCGGCATCATGTGGGGCGCGTCCGAGAAGTACGCACTCTTGGAGGACGGACACGGAAACGGGTTCATCCTTCGGGTCGGCGATCGGGTCCGTAACGGCCGGATCGTTGCAATTCAAGACGACAGCGTGGTGGCTACCATCTCGCTCTATGGAATCACCTCGAGAGTCGTTCTTCGACTCGAGCAGAAGAAGGAAAAGCGATGATCACCATCCTAAACGGCAAATCAGGGTTGGTCGGCGCCCTGCTCATGGTCCTGGGACTGACCGTGCTCTCGGGTTTGGCAACTGCGAGCGACGACGGCATTCTCAATACGCGGACTGCTGACATCGTGAGCGTGAACCTCGTTGCGAGTGGCGACGCCACTCACATCGCGGTCAACGCGCGCGGTCAAGTCACCCCTAGGGCCATGCAGTTGGCCGACCCGGATCGGTTTGTGGTCGATTTCACCGGAGGGATCCTCCGGGCCGATACGACTCCGATCGAGGGCGATGGAAAGCTCGTGAAGAACGTGCGAGTTTCGCAGTTCTCCCTGAGCCCGGTCCCCATCACCCGATTGGTCATCGATCTGGCAGCACCTGCTCAGAGTCGAGTGGAAGCGAGCGAGAGCGGATTCGTCATCGAGGTGCTCCCCAAGAGCGCCGACGCCAGCGAGTTTGCGGCCTCGGAAGCTTCGTATCCGAGCGAGGAGGTCAACAGCCTGCCCGCTGATCACTGGCAGGAGGCCGACAACCAGCCGCGTGCGGCACAACCGGTTCGTCGTGAAACGGATGCCAACTACGCGCGCACCTTCAGTATCAACGTTCAGAACGCTGACATTCAGACGATCTTGCGCAGCATTGCCGAGTTCAGCGGCGAGAACGTGATCAGCTCGCCCGACGTGGTGGGCCCGGTCACTGCGACACTGAGCGACGTGCCATGGCGTGAGGCGCTGGACGTCATTCTGAGTGCCAACGGATTCGGATATGTCGAGGAACACGGGGTTATCCGTGTGGACACCCTGAAGAAGTTGCGCGAGGAAGAGGTCGCCAAGAAGTCCGCCACGCAGAAGATCGAGCAGTTGGAGCCACTCCAGACCAAGGCCATCCGGATCGACTTCGCGAATGCGGAAGAGGTCAAGGATGCGATGAAGGACGTCGTGACCAATCGTGGTTCGATCCAAGTGGAGCCGCGCACGAATAGCATCATCGTGAACGACATTCCTTCGGCCATAGCCAGGGTCGAGGAGATGGCGCATCAGCTCGACTCCCGGACGCCTCAGGTTCACATCGACGCCATGCTGCTGGATGTGGATACCAGCGTCGGCCGGGATTTGGGTATCGTCTGGTCCGCCAACAATCTCGGCGGGGCCGACATCCACGGAAACGGCTCGGTGACCGCACCGGTGGAGAACCCCGTGGGTCTCTTCAACGTGGGAACGGTCCAGGACTGGGCGACCCTGAACGCGGAAGTTCAGGCCTTGCAGGAGAACAATCAGGCCCAGATCATCTCCAATCCTTCGATCACCACGACCGACAACCGCGAAGCCACGATTCTGGTGGGTCAGAAGATCCCCCTGATCGTCGCCGACGAGGCTGGCAACGCGGTGACGCAGCTGACCACGATCGGGATTCGTCTCATCGTGACGCCGCACATCAACAGCGACAACCAGATCACCCTCGACGTGCACCCGGAGGTCTCCGACCTCTCGAGTCAGGCCACGGTTCAGGGTGGAGTCATCATCAACACCAGCGAAGCCGACACCCGCGTGCTCGTGAATAACACCCAGACCGCGGTGATCGCTGGCTTGATTCGTGACGTGGAGAGCAAGCTCACGACGGGCGTGCCGATCCTGATGGACGTTCCGCTGCTGGGGAACCTCTTCAAGAGTACCTCGAGCACGAAGTCCAAGCGTGAGTTGATGGTCTTCATCACTCCTCGGATCATCAACGAGGGGAACCAGATGCTGGACCAGCGTCAGGAGAAGGTCCTCCACGATCTTCAGGACCGCAAGGCTGAGACGGCTACCAAGGGCGTGGGCATGTAGCTCCAAGCCTGTGGGGTGGAAACGGGGCGCCGGACTTCGAGTCCGGCGCCCTTTTTCGTTCCAGGAGGCGACGGAACTCCTCGCCTTGCCCTATCCGGCGATTGTGATCTACCCTCCCTCTAAGCCCCTTCCACTCAATCCCAAAGGAGAGAGCCCGTGCTGCGTCTGCTCACCGCCGGGGAAAGCCATGGTCCCCAACTCACCGTCATTCTGGACGGTTTGCCAGCCGGAATCCCCGTAGATCCAGAAGCTCTGCGCCGCGGCATGGCTCGCCGTCAGATCGGATTCGGCCGGGGCAATCGTCAGCGTATCGAACAGGACATGGCCGAGTGCGTGGCGGGCGTTCGTTTCGGCAGGACCACGGGCGCTCCCATCGCTCTCGTGGTGAAAAACCGGGATCACGAGAACTGGAGTGAGGCTCTCTCGCCCTTCGGCGATCCTCCACGCGAATCGCAGCGTCGCCTCACTCGGCCGCGTCCCGGGCACGCTGACCTGGTCGGTATGCTCAAGTACGCTCACCACGATGCGCGCGACGTACTCGAGCGCGCGAGCGCGCGCGAGACTGCGGCACGCGTTGCAGCGGGGGAGGTACTGCGCCTCTTCTTGGGCGAGCTGGGTGTCACCATCCGTTCGCACGTCATCCAGATCGGTGGGGTGAAGGCTGAACTTCAGGGCATCGCACAGACGGAGATTTTCGAGCTGGCCGAGGCCAACGATTTGCGCTGCGCTGAGGGCTACGAGGCGATGCGCGCGGCGATCCGAAAGGCACAGGCACAGGGAGACACGCTGGGCGGCATTTTTGAAGTGGTGGTGTATGGTCTACCGCCAGGCTTGGGT
The DNA here is from genome assembly GCA_963727455.1 of Candidatus Krumholzibacteriota bacterium. Classification (GTDB taxonomy): domain Bacteria; phylum Krumholzibacteriota; class Krumholzibacteriia; order JAJRXK01; family JAJRXK01; genus JAOZPE01. The sequence continues at coordinate 414,968 of CAVSGG010000005.1, forward strand.
TCCTCCATGGCTCCCGACCGCAAGCTCGACGCTCGTTTGGCCGCCGCGCTGCTGTCGATTCCCGCCGTGAAGGGGATGGAGATCGGCCCCGCCTTCGCCAATGCAGCCCTCCCGGGATCCTCGGTGCACGATGAGATCGTTCCCGTCGCGGGGAAACCGCCGCGGCGCGCGAGCAATCGGGCCGGTGGACTGGAAGGGGGGATGACCACCGGAGAGGCCCTGATTCTCCGCGGTGCGATGAAGCCCATCTCCACCCTCAAGAAGGCATTGCGATCGGTGGACATGGAGCGCAACCTGGAGCAGAAAGCCGCATTCGAGCGCAGTGACGTCTGCGCGGTCCCCGCGGCCGGGGTAGTGGGAGAGGCGGTCGTGATGTTCGTGCTCGCGGAGGCCTTCCTGGAGTCTTTCGCGGGTGACACTCTGCCGCGCATGAAAGCCTCACTGGAACGCTTCCAAGAGGAACTCTGCAAGCGCATGCGCGCGGCCGAGACGGGAGGCGATTCTTGAAACCCATCGTCGCTCTCGTCGGCTTCATGGGAGCGGGAAAGAGCAGCATCGGGCAACGCCTGGCCCCCATGCTGAAGCGCCCCTTCGTGGATTTGGATGCCATGATCGAATCCGAGGCCGCCTGCACGATCTCCGAGATCTTCTCGCAGGAGGGCGAGGCAGGATTCCGCCGGCGCGAGCGCGATGCTCTCCGCCAAGCGCTCGCCGGGTCCCCCTGTGTCTTGGCGGTGGGAGGAGGAACCGTGTTCGACCCCGCGAATCGCTCCTTTCTGCGTGGTAGCGCAACTGTGGTCTGGCTGGATCCCGAGTTCGCCCTGCTGAGAACGCGCCTGAAGCGGGAGGAAGGCCAGCTGCGGCCTCTCGTGAGAGAACTCGGACCGGCCGGACTCGCACGCCTCTACACCGAACGGAGGTTCAGCTACGCCGCGGCGGCGCATCTACGCGTGAACGTGGGCCAGAGCTCGCCACTCAGTTTGGCCCGAACTCTGGGCGCTCTCCTGCAGCAGGCGAGGCACCCCGGAGCGGGGGTCCCATCGACATGATCCGAGTTTGCGCGGGACGTTTTGGCGGGCGTAGCCTCCACTTGGCCCCCGAGGTCGGGACCCGCCCCAGCAGCGCCAAGCTCAAGGAAGCCGTGTTCTCTTCTCTGGGAGAGAAGGTTCGGGGAAAGCGGGTGGCGGACCTCTTCGCGGGCTCGGGGGCTCTGGGCATCGAGGCCCTGAGTCGCGGGGCGGTCTCGGCGGTCTTTGTCGAACTGGACCCTCGAGCGGTGAAAGTCATTCGGCTGAATCTGGAGACTTTGGACCTGCATCCACCCGAAGCCTGTGTGCGTCGAATGGACGCGTGGCACTGGCTGAAGCGATATTCCGCGGGTCCGCCAGATCGCTCCCAAAAGGTCGAGCTCGTGCTTCTGGATCCACCGTATCAGGAAGGAACCCTGGGCCGCCTGTTGCCTCTCGTGAGGAGCCTGCTAGTATCGGGCGCAGTTGAGATCTGTGTCATCGAGCACCCGAGTTCGGAAGCGGATCAGCTTGCGCTTCCCACGGGGATCGTGAGCAGAACACGGAGCCACGGGAGCTCGGCGTTCAGCATCATCGAGGGGATGAATTCATGAAGACCGCACTCTACCCGGGGACCTTCGATCCACTCACCCTGGGGCACGTCGATCTCTTGGAGCGCGCCAAGCGGCTCTTCGACAAGGTGATCGTGGCCATCGCTCTCTCCACCGAGAAGGAACCCATGTTTTCTCTGGAAGAGCGGGTCGAGATCGTCTCCGAACTCGTGAAAGATCGTGAAGGCGTCGAGGTCGTGCCCTTCGAGGGTCTCCTCGCACACGAATTCGAACGCCAGAAGGTCGATGTCGTGGTTCGTGGAGTGCGTCTCTTTCAGGACTTCGAATACGAGTACATGATGGCGCTGATGAACCGGCGTCTCTGTCCCAGCTTCGACGTCTTGTTCTTGATGCCCAGTGCGGAATTTTTGAGCGTGAGCAGTACCCTGGTGCGGGAAATTCACGTTCACGGTGGAGATATCTCGAAATTGGTTCCCGAGAGCGTTGCTCGCCGCATGGATGCCAAACGAGACAAACGCCTCTAGGCGAAAGGGATGGGTATGGGCGAGCACGCTGCGGAAATCACCAGCCGACTTGAGCAGGAAACCCATCTCTTGGCGCAACTGCGCGCGCGCGCGGCGGAGCGAGGGGCGCGGGTCGTCCTTCCCGAAGGCGAGGATGAGCGAACCGTCGCGGCGGCTTGCGTCCTGCGCGCACTGGATCTCGCGCAACCGGTGTTGGTGGGCACCTCGCGCAGAGTCAAGACTCTCCTCGGCGCGCAGGACGCCGATCCGCAGAACTTCGAAATCTTGGATCCCAAAGAGAACTCTCTTAGCACGATCGTGGCGGAGCGGTTGTTCGAAAGACGGCGCGCGCGGGGACTGAGCCAGGGGGAATCTCGCGTTCTCGCCCGCGATCCACTGCACCTGGGAGCGGGAATGGTAGCCTTGGGACAAGCGGATGCCATGGTGGCGGGCGCGGTGAATCCCACCGCCGAAGTCATCCGGGCCGGTCTCTACCATGCGGGTCTTCGTGAAGGTATCGAAGTGGTGAGCGGCTCCTTCCTCATGGTGCCCTCCAAAGGCCATTGGGTGGAGCGTCCCCTGCTCTTCGCCGACAGTGCCGTCGTGCCGCAGCCGAGTGAGGATCAACTCGTCTCCATTGGAGTCTCTTCCGTTCGGACTTACGAACGCTTGCTCTCCCGTCCGCCCCGGGTCGCCTGCCTATCCTTCAGCACGAAAGGCAGCGCCGAAGATCCGAGTGCGAACAAGATGGCGCGCGTGGCGGCTGCACTGCAGGAGCGTGGAATCTTGGCGGATGGCGAGCTCCAGCTCGATGCCGCACTGGTCCCCGAGGTGGCTCGCAAGAAATGTCCGGGGAGCGAAGTTGCAGGCAAGGCCGATGTCCTCTTGTTCCCCGATCTCAACGCGGGGAACATCGCATACAAGTTGACGCAGCGTCTGGGAGGCTTCGAAGCAATTGGTCCTTTGGTTCAGGGACTTGCGTTTCCCATCTTTGATCTCAGCCGAGGAGCGAGCGCCTCGGACATCGTGAACACGGTGTGTCTGGCCATCCTCTGTGGGGAGCGTAATTGAACCATGAGTGAGTATCTCAGCCGTCGCGCGATCGCGGTGCGACCCAGTGTGACCTTCACCCTCAGCACTCTGGCGAAGAAACTGAAGGCGGAGGGCAAGCCCATCCTCGACTTGAGCTTGGGGGAGCCCGACATGAACACCCCCGAACCGGTCGTGGAGGCAGCGAGGCGCGCGCTCGACGAGGGTCACTTCCATTACACGCCCACCGCCGGCGTGCCCGCTCTCCTGGACGCCATTGCCGAGGTGTACAGCCACAGGCTGAGGCTGTCCATCGAGCCCGCGATGACCATGGCCACGCAGGGCGCGAAGCAAGCGCTCTTCAACGCGCTGGCAACGGTGACCGATCCGGGCGACACGATTGCGGTGCTGCAGCCCTACTGGGTGTCCTATGTCGAACAGGCTCATGCCCTGGGACTTCGGGTCGAGCTGGTGCCTTGTCCGGCCAAAAACGCATTCCGTCCGGACTTCGCTGCCCTCGAGCGCGTGCTTGCGCAAGGAGTGAAGCTCCTGCTGATCAACTCGCCCTGCAATCCCACGGGGGCCGCGTTCGATGCAGCGACGCTACAGACCCTCACCGAACTCGTACTTCAGAGCGGTGCACTCCTGGTGAGTGACGAGATCTACGAAGACATCGTGTACAAGGAGTCGGGACATGTGAGCCCGCTTCACGTAGCGCCCGAACTCTTCGATAGCTGCTGTGTCGTGACCGGACTCTCCAAGGGCTTCGCAATGACGGGATGGCGGGTTGGTTTTTCCCTCGCTCCCAAGTGGTGGACCGCGGCCATGACCAGGCTGCAGGGACATACCACCAGTCACATCGCCGCTCTCACGCAGCAGGCGGCGATCACCGCACTGCAGCGGCGGGATCTGATCGCGCCTCTGCTCGCGACTTTCGAAAGGCGTCGCGCGTTAGTGCTGGAGTTGCTCTCCGAAGTTCCCGAGGTAGAGGCTCATGAACCCGAAGGAGCGTTCTATCTCTTCCTGGACCTCTCGAAGTATCTCGGGGGCGCCGGACCTGCTCAGGACACCCTGAGCCTGTCCCAGTGGTTGTTGCAGGAGCACAATCTCGTGCTCGTGCCGGGCGATGCGTTCGGACAACCCGGCTATCTGCGGCTCAGCTTCGCGGCCAAGGAGAGCGTACTGAGGGAGTCCTTCGAGAGGTTGGAGTTCGCGCTGGCGCAGCTTTGAGATTCGGTCGTATCTTTCCTCAGCCTCCCTGAGATCTCTCGTCTCCTTTGGATCAGCATGCAGTTCGTCGATCAAGTGACAGTTGAAGTCGCCGCCGGAAACGGCGGTCCGGGGTGCATTTCGTTCCGCCGTGAACCCTATGTTCCGCGCGGTGGTCCCAATGGAGGAGACGGGGGTCGCGGAGGCTCCGTTATCCTGCGCGCCGATCCCAACGTGGCCACCCTGCTCGATTTCCGCTACCGCAAGCGCTATCGCGCTCCCAAGGGAAATTCAGGAGAGGGCAACAACCGCAGCGGGGCGGCGGGTCGAGACGAGATCATCAAGGTTCCCTGCGGCACCCTGGTCTACGACGAGGAGAGCGGCGAGCTCATCGGCGATCTGGTGAACGCGGGACAGGAACTGAAGGTGGCGGAAGGAGGATTGGGCGGGCGCGGGAATTCGCGCTTTGCCACCGCGACGAACCAGGCCCCGCGCAGGGCCGACGCGGGACGTCCGGGACAGGAACGCCGCCTGCGTCTGGAGTTGAAGCTTCTAGCCGATGTTGGACTCGTCGGTTTTCCCAATGCGGGCAAGAGCACGCTGCTCTCAGTTCTCTCCAGTGCGCGTCCGAAGATCGCGGACTATCCCTTCACGACTCTGGTTCCCAATTTGGGAATCGTGGATCTGGGGGACTATCGCTCGTGCACCCTGGCCGACATCCCCGGTCTTATCGAGGGCGCCAGCGAGGGAAAGGGTCTGGGCCACGCGTTCCTGCGTCACATCGAGCGAACCCGGCTCCTCGTGTTTCTCCTGGACCAGGGAGATGAGCCAGGGCAGCGTTATGAAAGCCTGCTGAAGGAGCTGCAGCGCTACGGCGCGCAACTTCTGAAGCTGCCCCGCATCGTCTGCCTCAGTAAGATGGATCTCGCGGACTCCGCCTGGAGGCCGCCCGCAATCCGCGGCGAGAAATTGCTCGAAATATCCTCGGTAACTGGTTTGGGAATTAATACGTTAAAGTCTCTAATAAAGCAGATGCTTTCCGCCGCCTCCCCTTCAAAGTCCTAGAACGCTTGCGGGATTTCCCGCGGCGCTTCCTTGCTCTCCCGGTCAGGAATCCGTTCGTGTTGCCACTGAGGGCATGGGTGCAGGGACTTCTTCTCCCGCCCAGCCAGTACCGGAGTTTTCTCAGCCTCATGCTGAAAGGAGAGGAGCTGCCCGACACCCTCCTGTATTTGCTGCGCACACGCGCCGGGAGTTCGGGCAGGCTGCGCTGGGCGGACGAGGTTCTGCGTTCCACCCGCCGCCACGGGGGAAGCGTTCTCGTCCCCGCGCAGAGTGAATATCCTCGAGCGCTCCTCAACCTGCATCAACCCCCGCCTGCCATCTTCGTGCGCGGAGACTTGGAACTGCTCCGGGAGGCGGTGAAGGTGGCGGTAGTGGGCGCGCGCCGGGCCTCCCCCGATGCCAAAGCGGGCGCGAGCCGCTTGGGGCGGGCTTTGGCAGCGGCCGGAGTTCCGGTGGTGAGTGGGCTGGCACGAGGAGTGGACCGTTTCGCGCACGAGGGTTGCCTCGCGGGGGAGGGACGCCCGGTGGCGGTCCTGGGTACTGGCTTCGACGAAGCCTACCCGCCGGGTCATGCCGAGCTGCAAGAAGAGGTGGCTCGAAGGGGCTGTCTGCTCAGCGAATACCCGCCGGGCACCGGCGCGCGACCCTGGCATTTCGTGGCGCGCAATCGGATCATCGCGGCCTTGGCGACACTGGTGGTCGTCGTCGCAGCCGGAAAGAAGAGTGGTGCGCTCATCACCGCCGAATTTGCGAGCGAGTTGGGGAGGGAGGTGATGGCCTTCCCCGGCTCCGCCGAAGATCCGGCTTACGAGGGCTGTCTGGCTCTGTTGAAAGATGGCGCCGGTTTGGCACGCGGGGCACCGGACGTTTTGCAGGAGCTCGGTCTCCAAGCAACGGCGCAGCAGCTCGAGATTCCTCTGGGCTTGGGCAGGCCGCTCAGCCCGGCCGAGATCGCTCGTATCCAGGGAATGGAACTCTCACGTGTTCTGGCGGAATTGGCTCAGCTCGAACTGGAGGGTCTGGTGCGTCGCGTGGGGGGCGGACGCTACCTCGCGACGGGTCGAAGCGGTTGAAATTCCTAAAGCCTTGCCCAAAGGTGGAGGTGCTGCCTAGAGTCCGCACGACTCTTTGGGGACGGAAGCTACATGGCGGAACGAAAACCGACCTTCAAGCACCGACTCGAGTATGTGGGATTGTATGTGGCCTACATCTTGGGCCGAACTCTGCCTCGCCGACGTTTCATTCGCGTGGGAGAGTGGTTGGGCCGTTTTGTCTTCGACGTCTTGCGGATTCGCCGTGATGTCGCGCTCGCAAACTTGCGTTTCGTCTTCGGCGAAGAGAAGAGCGAGAAGGAACTCGTCGACCTTGCGCGCCAATCCTACGCGCAGCTGGTGGGCACCCTCTTGGAATTCGCTTCACTTTCCCGAACGAAGAGAGAGGAACTGCAGAAGATCGTCACCTTCGAGGGTCTCGAGCACCTCGAGTCCGCCGTGCGTACTCCGGGCCGCGGCGCGATTCTGGTCACTGGGCACTACGGCAATTGGGAACTCTTCGGCGCGGCGTTCGTGGCGCGAGGCTATCCCACCACCTTTTTGGTGAAGGAACAGTCCAATCCTCTCGCCTCCAATATGCAGAACCGCCTCCGCGCCGCGGGAGGAATCGAGATCGTAAAGCAAGGGCCGCTGGTGGCCCGCGGGGTTCTGCGCGCGCTGCGGCGCGGCCACCTCGTGGGGATTCTTCCCGACCAGAATGCTGGACGGCACGGTGTCTTCGTGGACTTTCTGGGCAAGCCCGCTTCGACCTTCAAGGGCCCCGCCTTTTTCGCGTGGAAGGCCAACGTTCCGATCGTTCAGGGCTACGTCCGTCGCTTGCCCGACGGCACTCATCATGCCGTGGTCGAGCCGCCCATTTTTCCCGATCCGAATGCCAGAGAAGAGGAAGAGGTACAGCGTCTCACCCAGCTCTACACCAAAGACCTGGAGCGCTGGGTACGCGCCTATCCCGAGAACTATTACTGGGTGCATCGTCGCTGGAAAACGCAGCCCGCTTCGGAGGGCGAACCGGCAGACGCCTCCGACGAGACTGCCTCCTGAATCTCCGCCGCGGCGCGCTCAGGAGGAGGGTTGGTCCCTGGGCGGCACCTCGGCCGGCGCGAATCCTATCTGAGCGGGGTTTTCACCGCCGGCCATCTTGATTTCGCCGTGCTGATCCTCGTAGCGCTGCAGGTTGTCCTGCAGTAGGCGCCCCACCGCCTTGGCGGCCTGCGGGGTCAGGATGATCCGGGAATGCACTTTCGCCTGCGGCGGACCGGGCATGAGCCGGGCGAAGTCCAGAATGAACTCGCTGGGACTCAGATGGCAGAACGCGAGATTGGAGTAGGTGCCCTCGATCACATGGGGGTCAATGTCCACTTTGATCTGTGAGGTGGGTTTGTTCATGTCGATTCTTCCTCGCGTTGGGGTGGCCGAACCCTAGCGCCCCGATGGGCAAGAGGTCAAGCGGGGCCGTCGGCCGCGTTGACAGTCGCTCGGAGGGCGCCTATCCTGCGTGCGAGTTTCGCTCGGCCGCTGGGGCGCCGGGCGCTTTGGACCGGCGCTCTCTCCTTCATTCCCCTGGATTTTCGCAATGCTGGACGCATCGACTCATGAGGAAGGGCTCTCCGTCCTTTCGCGTTTGAACTCCCTGCGCCTCGCCGTGGTCGGCGACTGCATGCTCGACCGCTTCGTGCGAGGTCGCGTCGACCGCATCTCACCGGAGGCGCCCGTTCCGGTGGTTCACGTGCGTCAGGAGGAGGAGCGCTTGGGAGGTGCCGCGAATGTCGCGGCCAACCTCGCAGCCCTGGGCGTAGAGACGCATCTCTTCTCGCTCCACGGAGACGATGACGCCGCCGAGCGCTTGCACGCACTGCTCGCGAAGCGCGGAATCGAGGGAAGAGGGATAGTCCGCAGTGGGTCGCGCTGCACCACTCTCAAAACGCGAATCATGGCGGGCAACCAACAGGTGGTTCGCATCGATCGAGAGACCCCGGGCAATCTGGAGGGCCCCGATCTCGATCTCCTGCTGACGCATTTGCAAGAGGAGGGTCCCTTCAGCGCGGTGGTGGTTTCCGACTACGGAAAGGGCGTGGTGAACGAGGAGATCATGACGCTCATGCGAGATTGGCGCAAAGCGGGCAGCATTGTTGTGGTCGATCCCAAGCAGGGAAATTTCGAATTGTATCGCGGAGTGAATGCGATCACTCCCAACGAGAAGGAAGCCGCAAGCGCGTGCCACGAGCAGATCGAGGACGAAGCGGACGCGGCTCGCGTGGGAGGGATTCTGCTGCGACGCCTCGAGACCGATTTGATCCTCCTCACCCGGGGTGAGAACGGGATCTGTCTCTTGCAGGCGGGCGAAGGTGTGCACCATTTTCCTACGGTGGCCCGAGAGGTCTACGACGTCACTGGCGCTGGCGATACGGTCATCGCCGTGTTCACCGCCTTCTTGGCCGCACAGCAGAGCGCCGAACTCGCCACTCGTATGGCTAATGTCGCGGCGGGAGTGGCGGTCGCTTCCCTGGGGACCACCGTGGTCGATCCGGACGGGCTCCGTCGGGCCTGGAATCGCATCGCGGGAGCGGAAGAATGAGTCCCGAGGAGATCCTGCGTCCCACCGAACTCGCGCCATTCCTGGAACCAGGCGAGTTGGGCGAATGGGCCGATGCCGAGCGGCGCAAGGGCCATTCGATCGTTTTCACGAACGGTTGTTTCGATCTCTTGCACCCGGGCCACGTCTCATCCCTCATCGAAGCGAGGGCCCTGGGAGACGCGCTCTTGGTGGCGCTCAACGACGATGCGAGCGTGCGCTCCTTGAAAGGCGAAGGTCGGCCATTCTACGAGGAAGCGGTTCGCGCGCTTCTGCTCCGTGCCTTGCGCGCGGTTTCGGCGGTAACTATTTTCGCGGCCACGACTTCGCTCCCCACCATTCTCACGGTGCGGCCGGACATTCTCGCCAAGGGCGGCGAGTATGAGGAAGACGAAATCGTGGGAAGTCACGAGGTGAAGAGCTGGGGTGGGAGAGTCGTCCGGCTCTCCATGGTTTCGGGTCTTTCGACCACGCAGATTCTGGCTCGCATGCGCGGGGAGATCCCCCGCGGAAAGAAGGAAGAGCTTTGAAGGTTCACGAATATCAGGCGAAGGACATTTTCGTGGAACACGGACTGCCCGTGCCCAAGGGAAAAGTCGCTACCAGCGTCGAAGAGGCCGAGTCCATTGCCAAGGAAATCGGTGGAGCGGTAATGGTGAAGGCCCAGGTACACGTGGGAGGTCGAGGCAAGGCGGGTGGGGTGAAGTACGCGAAGGATGCGGCGGAGGCCAAAGAACATGCAGCCGCGATCCTCGGAATGGACATCAAGGGTCTCATCGTACAGAAGATCTTGATCACCGAGGCAGTCGATATCGACGAAGAGTACTACGTCGGACTCCTGATGGATCGCGCGAACAAGCGGCCCATGTTCATCGTTTCCGCGGCCGGCGGAGTGGATATCGAGGAAGTCGCGGTCACCGCTCCGGAGAAGATCCACACTCTCGTCGTCGATCCTCGCTACGGCGCGCAGGCCTATCAAGTTCGTGACCTTGCCTTTCGGGTGACCAAGGATCCCATCGTGGTGAAGGGGATGACCAAGGCCCTCTTGACTCTCTACAAGGTCTATAAGGACAGCGACGCTTCCCTGGTCGAGATCAACCCCTTCGTCAAGAGCAAGGACGGCGCCGTGTGGGCGGTAGACGCCAAGCTGAACATCGACGACAGCGCGCTCTACCGTCAGAAGCGCATTGCGGCCATGCGCGACCTCGCCGAGGAGGACCGCAGCGAGGTCGAGGCGAAGGAGGCTGGACTCAGCTTCGTGAAATTGGAAGGAAACGTCGGATGCCTGGTCAACGGGGCGGGGCTCGCCATGGCGACGATGGACCTCGTGAAGTACTTCGGAGGGCAACCGGCGAACTTCCTCGACATCGGTGGGTCTTCCAATCCTGAAAAAGTCGTCACCGCGATGAAGATCATCCTCCGCGACGAAAACGTGAAGGCCATCCTCTTCAACATCTTCGGAGGCATCACGCGCTGCGACGACGTGGCGGCGGGACTTCTGCAGGCAGTCGAAATCATGGACGTACCGGTGCCCATCGTGGTGCGGCTGACCGGCACCAACGAAAAGAAGGCGAGGGAGATGCTGAAAGGCAGCAAATTGCATCCCGCCGAGACCATGGACGAAGCGGTCCAGCTGGCGCTTCAATTGGCAGGGGAGGGCAAGTAGCATGAGCATCTTCGTCAACAAGGACACCAGGCTCGTCGTCCAGGGGATCACCGGGCGGGACGGTTCCTTCCACACCCAGCAGATGATGGACTATGGAACCGCGGTGGTGGCGGGAGTCACTCCCGGCAAGGGCGGACAGTTCTTCCAGGACAAAGTTCCCATCTTCAACACGGTGCGCGAGGCAGTGGCCGAAACTCAGGCCAACACCAGTGTCATCTACGTGCCCGCGGCCTTCGCCACCGACGCCATCATGGAGGCGGTAGATGCGGGATGTAAGACCGTCGTGTGTATCTCCGAGGGAGTGCCCGTCAACGACATGGCAGTCACCTACGCCTATGTGAAGGAGAAGGGCGCGCGTCTGATCGGCCCCAACTGTCCCGGGATCTTGAGCCCGGGCCAGTCCAAGGTCGGGATCCTCCCCGCGCAGATCACCGCCGAGGGCAAAGTGGGAGTGGTAAGCCGCAGCGGCACGCTGACCTACGAGGTGGTGGATCAGCTGACTCGGAACGGACTGGGGCAAAGCACCTGTATCGGAATCGGAGGGGACCCCATCGTCGGAACGGATTTTCTGGATTGCCTGACCGCATTCGAGCAAGACCCCCACACCGAAGCGGTGGTGCTGATCGGTGAGATTGGCGGCGACGACGAGGAAAAGGCGGCCGAGTACATCCAGAAGAACATGACGAAGCCGGTTGTCGCGTTCATCGCGGGCCGCACTGCCCCTCCCGGCAAGCGTATGGGTCACGCCGGGGCCATCGTGAGTGGGGGCAAGGGAACCGCGGAGAGCAAAGTGGCCGCCTTCGAAGCGGCCGGGGTCAGGGTCGCCGACAAGCCCAGCGACCTCGTGCCGCTGCTGGCGGAGAGCTATCCACCGGCCAAGGCCGCTCTGAGCCGCTAGACCCTGGCGGAACCGACCATTTTCGCTGATTCTGGGGGCTCCCGTCCGCGGGAGCTCCTGTCGTACGAAAGGGAGATGCTGTGCAGGATACCTATATGATGATCAAGCCCGAGGCAGTCGAGGCCGGCCAAGTGGGGCGCATCCTGGCGATGGCCGAAACCAACGGCTTCAAGCTGTTGAAAATCAAAAGCTTCTCCATGGAGCGCGCCTTGGCCGAGAAGTTCTACGCGGTCCACCGGGAACGGCCTTTTTTCGCCGATCTGGTGCAATACATCTGCTCGGGACCCGTGGTGGGGGTGCACTGCCAGCGCGAAGGGGCCGTCTCTCGCATGCGGGAACTCGTGGGGGCTACCAACCCCGAAGAGGCTTCCTGTGGCACCATTCGCTTTCTTTTCGGCACGGACCTGTCCCACAATGCGGTGCACGCATCCGATTCCCCGCAGAATGCCGCGTTGGAGCTCGGGCTGATCTTCGGCGGATCTCTTTGACATTGGCGAAGGAACGATTACTCTAGGAGCCCTGGTTTGAGCGCGGTAGAGCTGAATCTGGACCGTTTGGAACGGGGCCGTTCCGTTCTCTCCTTCGACACCGAACTCGTGCGCGAGGCATCCGAAGGCTTGGAGATGGGTGCCAGGGTGGCGCTGGTGGGTGAGCTTGCGGTCGACGACATGGACCAGAGGATTTTGGTGCATGGCGCGTTTCAGGCGCGACAGAGCGTCGTGTGCGACCGCTGCAACCGCGATTTCGAGCTTGCGACCCCGGCCGAGCTCGAGCTTATGATTTTGCGGAATCCTTCGCGCGGTGGCGAAGTGGAGGATGCCGAGGATGCGTGGATCATCCACCAACAGCGTGGTGTGATCTCGCTCGATTTGGCGCTCCTGGAAGCAGTGAATCTGGCGGAGCCCCAGAAGCTGTTGTGCCGCGAAGACTGCAAGGGACTATGTCCGAAGTGTGGCGTGGATTGGAACGAGACTAGCTGCGAGTGCACCCACGATGAAGTCGATTCTCGCTGGGCCGCTCTCGAGAAGCTGAAAGACGAAGACCCCGAGTAGAGGGTCTCTTTTCGAGGGAGGAACCATGGCGGTACCAAAGAGGAGAAGTTCGAAGGCGCGCAAGCGCAAGCGCCGGACCCATTACACCGTGGTCGCGGCCAATCTGGACCGATGCCCGCATTGCGGTGCAGCCCGAGTCAGTCATCGGGTCTGCAAGGAATGCGGACACTACGGCACAGAGCAGGTCATGCAGAGCAGCGAGTGACGCCCAGGGCCGCGGTGGACTCCTATCCCGAACAACAGATCGCAGTGGACGCCATGGGGGGCGACTTCGGCCCCGAAGTGGTGGTCCAGGGAGCATTGCGCGCTCTACCCCGACTGGGGGAGGGAGCGCGTCTTGTTTTTTTCGGAGACCACGACGCGGTCATGCGGGAGATCCGCAAGACCGGAGCCCAGCGGAGCGCGGTACGCGTCGTTCATGCTCCCGAGTCCATCGAGATGCACGAGTCTCCCGCGGCCGCGGTTCGAAAGAAACGGAGTTCCTCCATCGTCAGCGCCGCGAAAGCCATGCGCGAGGGGAGAACGGATGCCTTCGTCTCGGCGGGCAGCACGGGCGCGGTGGTTGCGGCCAACCTCCTCTACGTTGGTCGTTTGCCCGGCGTGCTCCGGCCGGGAATCGCAACTTTCTGTCCCACCCGCAAGGGCACGGCGCTCTTCGTCGACGTGGGCGCGAACGCGGACTGTAAGCCACAGCATCTAGTCCAGTTTGCCGCCATGGGACGCATCTACTCCGAGAAAGTTCTTGGAATCGCCAGCCCGCGGGTCGGGCTGTTGAACATCGGGGAAGAGGATTCCAAGGGTAACGAACTCTGCCAAGCCGCACACAAGCTCCTGGTGAAACACGAACCCAACTTCATCGGAAACGTGGAAAGTTCCGCCGTCTTTGCCGGAAAGGCCGACGTGATCGTCACCGACGGCTTCGTGGGAAACATCCTTCTGAAATCGGTGGAGGGATTCGCGGGCTTCCTCATGGGCACCATCAAGCACGAAATCATGCAGAGCATTCGCGCCCGGGTGGGTGGCTGGATGCTCAAGCGACGTCTGCGTAGCATTTTCGAGGGATTCGATTACGTACAGTACGGCGGCGCGCCGCTTTTGGGCTGCAAGGGCATCAGCATCATCTGTCACGGAAAGAGCAATGAGGAGGCCATCGCCAACGCGGTTGTCTTCGCCAGCCGGGCGGTGCGAGAGAATCTGGATGAGCTCATCCGCGCGGAAGTGGAAGGGGAGGGCTTCGACGACTCTCTGGAGGCCGAGAACGACGCCAAAGATCGCGAGCACCGGGAGGGAAGTAGGAGATGATGAACAACGCCCTGGGTTTCCTGTTTCCAGGACAGGCCAGTCAGTCCGTGGGCATGGGGAAGGATCTCTTCGACGCCTACCCGCGCGCCAGGGAAGTCTTCCAGCGGGCGGACGAGGCTCTGGGATTCGGCCTGAGCAAGCTCTGCTTCGAAGGCCCCATGGAGGAGCTGACGCAAACCCGCAATGCTCAGCCCGCGATTCTCGCCCACAGTCTCGCCGTGCACGCAGTTCTCAAAGAGCGCTTCGAAGTGCAACCGCTCCTCGCCGCCGGTCATTCTCTCGGGGAGATCAGCGCGGCCGCCGCGGCTCAGGCCGTGAAATTGGAGGACGCAGTGCGCGTGGTGCGCGCGCGAGGGGAGTTGATGTGGGAGGCGGGACAGAGGCAAGAAGGCACGATGGCCGCGGTGGTGGGTCTGGGTCAGCAAGAGGTCGAGGGGGTCTGCAAGTCGCACAGTGAAGAGGGCCACGGTGTGGTGGTCGTTGCGAATCTAAATAGTCCGGGACAGCTGGTCATCTCCGGCGACCTAGCCGCGGTGCGATCCGTAGCCGCCCCTCTGAAGGAAGCGGGTGCGCGCAGAGTCTTGCCGTTGAAGGTGAGTGGTGCGTTTCACTCCCCATTGATGGAGTGCGTGCAGGCGGACTTCGCGCGGGTACTGGAGGAGGTGGAGGTGGCGGATCCTGCCTACGGGATCGTGTCGAACGTCAGCGCGAAGCCGGTGCACGACGCCTCCGAGATCAAACGGGGGCTGGTGGCGCAGTTGGTCTCTCCGGTGCGCTGGCACGAATCGGTGGCACGGATGATCAAGAGTGGCATATCGACTTTTCTGGAACTGGGGCCGGGGAACGTGCTCACGAATCTGGGCGCGCGCGATTTCAAGGATGCCGAATTCCTCGCCAGTTCCAGCGGAGAAGGAGTGGAAAAAATGCTTGCCACTCTTCAAGGGAGCATGTAACGATGGCGACGCTCCCTTCCCCTGACGGGGGAGGGATAGCCTATATCAGGTCAACAGCTTAGAGGATTTCAGGTGTCTGTGGACCGGGCTCGAGGTGTGGCTCTCGTCACGGGGGCTAGCCAAGGAATTGGAAGGGCGATCGCGGCCCGGCTCTCACGCGATGGGTACCAACTCGCGTTGGTGGCGCGGCGGGCTGATGTCTTGGCCGATTTCGCGAACTCTCTTAAGGAAGAAGAGGGGCAGGCGGAGTCGTTCGCGTGTGACGTAACGGACGAAGCAGCAGTCGCGGACACCGTACAGGCCGTTCTGGAGCGGATGGGCTCGATCGATGCCGTGGTGAACAATGCGGGGATCGCGAGAGACGCGCTCCTGGTGAGGATGAAGGCAGAGCAGTGGTCGCAAGTCATGCGTACCAATCTGGATGGCTGTTTTCATTTCGTGCGTCATGTGGCGCCAGTCATGATGAAGGCTCGCAAGGGCCGCATCGTGAACATCAGTTCGGTGATCGGCCAGATGGGGAATGCCGGTCAAGTCAACTATGCGGCCAGCAAGGCTGGGATCATCGGTCTGACGCTGGCAACGGCCCGGGAACTGGCGGGACGGGGAATCACCGTCAACGCCGTCGCTCCCGGCTTCATCGAGACGGCCATGACCGGGGAGCTTCCCGAGAGCGCGGTGAAGGAACTTCAAGCGAAGATTCCTTTGCGGCGCCTGGGACGCCCCGAAGACGTGGCGGCTCTCGTTTCGTTTCTGCTGTCGGAGGATGCGTCCTATATCACGGGACAAGTTCTCAATTGTGACGGTGGGATGGTGATGGGGTAAACCTTCCCCGGAGTGCGCCTTCGGCGCGCTCGTTGAATCGCAGTACCCGCCCCGAAACGGGGGCCATTCGGAGGTAGATTAGCGTGGCTGTTGAAAACATCGAAGCCGAAGTCAAGAAGATCATCGAGGAGAAGCTCGGCGTGAATGCAGAGCAGATCACGGACGAGGCGTCCTTCATTGATGATCTTGGTGCGGACTCGCTCGACCAGGTCGAGCTGGTCATGGATTTCGAGGACAAGTTCGAGATCGACATTCCCGACGAGGACGCGGAGAAGATGCGGACGGTCGGCGAGGCGGTCTCCTATCTAACGGAGCGGATCGGGTCCTAGCGGAACAACCCGGTCTTCAGCGAGGAAGGATACCGCAGTGAAGAGACGACGTGTCGTCATCACTGGTTGCGGCGCCATCTCGCCGGTGGGTATCGGTCTGAGCGAAACCTGGAACAACCTCTTGGAGGGAGTTCCCGGCGGAGGTCCCATTACGATCTTCGATGCCAGCGACCAGAGCGTGCGCTTGGCGGCGGAGGTCAAGGACTGGGACCCCAGTCGCTATTTCGAACCCAAGGATGCCCGCAAAATGGACCGCTTCACCCAGTTCGGGGTTGCGGCTGCCGCGGAGGCCATCGAAAACAGTGGCCTTCCCGTCGACGATCCGTCGCGCGTGGGAGTCATCATCGGCAGCGGCATCGGCGGGATGATCATCTACGAAAAGCAACACGAAGCCCTGCTCAAAGGTGGGCCGCGGAGGGTATCTCCCTTTTTCATTCCCATGATGATCGGCGATATGGTGGCTGGTCTGGTGTCCATCCGTCATGGTTTGAAGGGACCCAACTACTGCACCGTCTCCGCCTGCGCCTCCGGGGCGAACGCCATCGTGGACGCCGCGATGCTGATCGGCACCGGTGTCGCGGATGCGATGATCTGTGGGGGAAGCGAGGCGACTATCACGAGCATGGCCGTCGCGGGCTTCTCAAACATGAAGGCTCTGTCCTCGCGCAACGATACGCCCGGCACCGCGTCTCGTCCCTTCGACAAAACCCGGGATGGATTCGTGATCGGCGAGGGAGCCGGCATCATCGTATTGGAGGAGGCGGAGCGCGCCAAGAAGCGCGGTGCCACCATTCTGGCCGAGGTAACGGGATGGGGTTTGAGCGCGGATGCGTTCCATATGACAGCTCCCGCTTCTGACGGCAGTGGAGCCGCGAGTGCAATGCGCCACGCGCTGAAGAGCGCTGAGCTCGATCCTTCCGCGATCGACTACATCAATGCCCATGGAACTTCGACTCCCCTCAACGACAAGATCGAAGTTCACGCCGTGAAAGAAGTCTTCAAAGACCACGCGTACAAATTGAAAATGGGCTCCACGAAATCGATGACCGGTCACCTTCTGGGCGCGGCTGGTGGGCTGGAGGCGGTCATCTGCGCTCTGGCCATTCAGAGCGGACGGATCCCACCTACGATCAATCTCGAAGAGCCAGACCCCGACTGCGATCTGGATCACGTGAGCGACGGTCCGGTGAAGATGGATCTAGAGCACGTGCTGACCAACAGTTTCGGCTTCGGGGGGCACAACGTGGCCTTGATCTTGAGCCGCTACCAGAGCTAGTGGGAGGAAAGGAGAGCGATGGGGAGCAGAGCGGCCTCGTGGTTTCGCGGCCTCTGGTCTCGCACCGGCATCCCTCTCTTTCGATCGGGATCGGATGGCGACCTGGCTCCCGGCCAGGCGGAATTGGAACGGAAGTTGGGTTACCACTTTCGTGATCCCAGTCTCCTTTCCAAGGCTCTCACCCACCGCAGCTACGTCCACGTGATGGGTCAGTCCCGCATTCAGAGCAACGAGAGGCTCGAGTTCCTGGGCGACGCCGTTTTGGGCCTGGTGGTGAACGAGTACCTGTGCCGACGCTTCCTCAAGAAGGAGGAAGGCGATCTCACGAAGATCAAGTCCCTGCTGGTCTGTGGACCGACCTTGACCAAGATCGCCGAGCGACTCGGACTGGGAAAACACCTTCTTCTCTCGAGGAGTGAAGAGAGCACCGGCGGGAGGCACCGGGATTCCATCCTCGCTGACGCGATGGAGGCCGTCCTTGGAGCGCTCTATCTGGACGGCGGACTCACTCCTGCCTCGCGGGTCGTGCACGAACAGGTGCTGATCAACGTGAACGACACCATCCACGAACGGACAGGACGCAACTACAAGAGTCTTCTGCAGGAGACGCTGCAGGCGCAGTACAAGATGGCGCCTCGCTACCGGGTCTCGACCACCAGCGGTCCCGACCACGCACGCCGTTTCACGGTGAAGGTGAGCTTGAAGGGGGCGGTGCTCGGGGTGGGCTCGGGCAACTCGAAAAAGCAGGCCGAGCAACGTGCGGCCGAAATCGCATTGACCCGCCTGGACGAACTCTCGGGAGTTTTAGATTCTCCTCTCCAGAACGGGGAGAACTAGGGTCTGGCACGCCCCCTGCTGCCGAAGATGGGGGAGCAGGCTCAAAGAGAATCCAGATGAATAAACCTACTAAACCACCTGTGAATACGCACTTTACGCATGGTGCTCCATATGAGGCACTGTGCGAGGTGTGCTCTCTGCCCTGTGGTTTTGAGGCATGTGGGGAGACTTGCCACCGGCGCCACTTCCTGATGGGCGCCCTGCAGTGCTCCTATTTCTTCCGCGGATACTGCTTCCTGGTGGACGTCGAGGGCTGCGCTTTCGACAACGGCGCGAAGACCGAGAACTACTGGCTCGGGTTGATTCGCGACTACGTCCACAACCTCAAGGGTCAGGAAGAGGACGAGAGTTTCCTGAAGGCCAAGGAGCAGTCGATTCGCTATCTTGAGGAACAGATCGAGCTCAAGAACGTTTATCTCTGCCGCTATGTGGAAGAGCAATACAATCTTGCTCTGCAGAGCGGTGGAAGCGCGAGCGAAGAAGACCTGGAGCACCTCGACACTGCCTACGAGCAGCTCATGAGTGGCGCCAAGCGCAAGCCGTAGGAACCCGAAAGCCTCTGACTTTGAACTCTCCATCCTCCATTCTCACCGCTCGCGTGTTGACCGTGAGCGATCGTTGTGCCCGAGGGGAGAGTCCCGACAAAAGTGGCCCCTTGCTCGAGCGGCGACTGGACGAGCTGGGCTACCAAGTTCTCGGCCTCGAGCTGATTTGTGACGGCAAAGAGACGGTAAGCCAGAAGCTGCGCGAGATCTGTGCCCGTCGCGATGCCCGCTTGATTCTCACCACCGGAGGCAGTGGACTGGCTCCACGCGACGAAACCCCGGAGGGAACTCTCGCGGTGGCGGAACGGCTCGTGCCCGGGCTCATGGAGGCCGCGCGTAGGGCTTGCAGCGCCATTACTCCGCTCGCAGCCCTGAGCCGGGGAGTGGCGGGGATTCGGGGAGAATCCCTCATCGTGAACCTGCCGGGACACCCCAAGGCCGCTTTGGAGACTCTGGATTCCATTCAGGAACTCTTGCCCCATGCGCTAGAAATTCTCGGCGTACCGGGCGAATGCGATCGAACCGGTCGTGGAGAGGGGAGCTCCCGCTCATGAAATTCCTTCGCCCTTCGGCGACTCTCCGGTGGGTTCTGACTGTCTTCGCCGCAGCTGCGATTCTGGCTGCGAATGCGACGATGTTCCCGCGGAATGCCCGGGCGACGGACGGAGGCACGGCGGAAGCGGACAGCAATGCCGTGCCGCTCTTGCCGCGATCGGTGCCCACGGCGCTCTTCATCGCAGGCGCCATGATCGAGGGGGGAGATCTCGAGGGAGCGCTCCAGCACTACGGCTATGCCCTGCGACAGGATCCCACGAACCGGGAAATCGTGAGCCGCGCCGTCGCCCTGGCTCTGCGCATGGGCCGGCTCCAAGATGCATTGGCTGCGCTGGATTTGGCGCTGAAGGCGCTGCCACAGGACAGGGATTTGCGGATCCAGAAGACCAGGTTGCTACTCCTGGGCGGCCTCACGGACAGGGCTTTGCCTCTCAGCGTAGAATTGGAGAGCGAGTACCCGCAGGACTCCGAGGTTCTCTCGTTGCGAGTGGAAGTTTTGGAGCGCCTGGGCCGACTCGAAGATGCGGTGGACTTACAGTCACGGCGCCTGAAAGAACACCCCGGCGATCCCGAGCTTCTGCGCTCTCAGGCCACGCTGCTTCTGCGAGGTGGTTCCAAACAGAAGGGCGAATCGATCCTGAAGGAACTCTTGGCGAAGGACCCCGACGACGAAGCCGCGGCGCAAATCTTGGTAAATCAGTACCGGACCGACGGCGATGCGAAGGCCGCCATTAGCCTCCTGGAGGGACTCCTGGAGAGGACCTCGCAAGACGAAAGCTATCGTCGTCTCCTCGCGGATCTCTACCTCGGTGAGGGACGGAATGGCGATGCCTGCGACTTGCTCCTGCCTCTGGCCCGGGACGGCTCGCTCGACCGGCACGGTCAGATCCTCCTCACCGATCTTCTCATCCGCCAGGAGCGTTACGACGAAGCGTGGGAACTGGCTCAGGGACTTTTGAACGATGACGAGGAAGATGGACTGGTTCTGCAGATGGTGGGGGAGATCGCCTTGGAGCGGGGCGAGCTGGGCACTGCGGAAGACACCCTCCGGCGAGCGCTGCAGGTCCAGCCGGACGACCCGGGAATTCTCGTGAGTTTGTTGCTGGCGATGAGCCGGCACTATCCGGACCTCAGCGGGGGGCATCCCGATGAGAAGAAGGGTCAGCTGGTGTCGGATGACAAGATCAAGGAGCGCTTCAACCGTCTCCTGGTGGCCGCGCAGGGACAGGTGCAGGACAAAAGTTTCCGGCAGAACTTGATTCTGGGCTCACTCTTGCGGCGCGCCGGCCGGCCCAGCGAAGCAGTGATTCCGCTGGGACGCGCAGCTGCGTTGCAGGAGGACAACGTACAGGCTCTCAACGAGCTTGCGTGGGCACAGGAGAGGGCCGGTCTCTACCACGAGGCGTGCGATACTCTCGATCGTCTGTTGAAGCTGCGCCCCCACGAAGCCAATCTGCTGAACTTCTACGGCTATCTTCTCGCCGATCAGGGGTGGGAGCTGAAACGCGCGCGGGAAATGATCGACGAAGCCGTGAAGGCGGATCCCAAGAACCCCTACTATCTGGACAGCCTGGGTTGGGTGCTCTATCGCCAGGGCGAGTACGAGGAGGCGCTCGGGAAACTCATCGATTCGGCGAATTTGATCGGGGACGATGTTACCGTCCTGCTCCACATGGGTCAGGTCCTGCTTGCCTTGGAGCGTTACGACAAAGCTCTGGGAGTCCTGCAGCGCGCTCTCGCGCTCGGGGGTGATCAGAAGGTATTGAATCCGCTCATCCAACGCGCCAAGTCGGGAGACCCCGATGCTCCCTGAGCGCAGCTGCCTCCTTCTGCTTTTTGCCCTCACCCTCAGCGCCTGCGGCACGGGGACCGTTCCCCTGACGGATTCTCCCGACACCCCCGCGATACTCCAGTTGCCGCCCGTCGCCTCGAGCCACGCCCTGCACTTCACCGGCGAGCTCACGGGGGGCGCGCTCGGCTTCGGCCCCAGCGTGAGTCTGCAGGCCTGGTTGCGTTCGGACCGTTGGTTGCGCGCGGACCTACTCTACGAGGACAAAGACGGAGCGCACGCGCACGACGTGCTGATCTGGGGACCGGAAAGCGCAGTGCTCTTCGATCGCCGGAAGGGCCGGTTCACCGAACTCGGGGATCGGCCCGGGGAAGTCGAGGTCAAGGGTGGGGCCTTTCACGTGCGGCACGCGCTCTGGCTGGCACTGGCCCATTGGCTGGGCCCGGAGCCGCTGGTGGGGAGCCGCCAGGGCAGTAGCTGGCGTGCCCGCGATGGTGAGATGGGCATTCGGGCCAAGCTGGGCCGCGCCAGGGCCGAGGAGATGGAGGTGGTTTTTCGCGGGGAGCGGCTACAGGCGATCCCCAAGCGCTGGACGAAGACCTCGTGGGGCATGATTCCCCGCGAAACGGAGTTGCGGGGCACCTTCCTGGACGCCCCGGCACAGCTGCGCTGGACGGTCGAGGAAATTCCGGTCTTCGCGGATAGCCTCTTGGACCCCCTGATGCTTCCTTAGAGGAGTGGGAACCCCCAATGGGAGCCGGCGTATAAGCGCTTAGATCCCGTCAGCGGATGCTCTCGCCAAGGCGAGGGTGAAATCCCGAGGGCGGGAGGATCTAGAGTGTAGCACCAGAAGAAACGGCGGCTCTCATGGCGATACAGAGGACGGTGAGACAACTGGATCCGAGGCAGAAGCCCACCTCGCGGGCGGAGCTCAGCGATGAGGAGCTCATGCTGCGTGTGCAGGAGGGCGAAAAGTCCTGCTACGACATCCTGGTGGGGCGCTACAAGCTCAGGCTCTACAACTATATCCTACGCATGGTCGGACGGCCCGACGTGGCCGAGGAGATTGCGCAGGACGCTTTCGTGCGGGCGTACATTCACGCCGACAAATACCGCACCATCGCTCGCTTCTCTACCTGGCTGTATACCATCGCCACCAACCTGGTCCGCAATCGCTTCCGCAAAAAGAAGCGTTTGCCCACCATTCTGTCGCTCTTCTTCAAGGGAGAGGGCGACGACGAGGAACGAGCATTCGAGATCCCCGACAAGGCACCCAATCCGGAAGAGACGACGGCCGGTGTAGAGCTCGAACGCATCATCGCCGAGGCGAGCGCCCAGATCCCCGAAAACTACCGCGAGCCTTTTCTTCTGCGAGAGGTGAATCAACTCTCATACGAGGAAATTGCAGCTGTCACCGGACTCAAGTTGGGCACCGTTCGCAGCCGTATCAATCGCGCCAGAAGTCATTTTCGTCGCATCATCGAGCCGATGCTGCGGGATGAAACAGTGCTTTCTCCCGATCAACCCTCCACCCCATCTCACTGAGGATTAGAGCATCATGCGTTGCGCCAAAGCCCGAGTTTTCATTAGCACCGCGATGGACGGTGAACTCAATGACCAGGATCGCGTTACTCTTGCCCGTCATCTCGAGGACTGTCCGGAGTGCGTGAACTATCAGGAGGATCTCGAGACCTGTCACAGACTTCTACGGGAGACCGAGAGCGCGCCCTCAGCACAGTTCGAATGGATGGTACAGCTGGGTATCCGCAAGGCGCTTCGCTCTCGTGCTTCCGCGCAGGATAGCGCAGGCGGCAGATTCTGGCTTCCCGCGAGCATCAGCGCCTTCTCCGTATTGGTAGTGGTCTTGGGTCTGGGCCTCTGGTTGCTTCCCGCCAAGAATGCTCCGATTGGCATCAACTCCTCGCCGGATCTGCTGGCGGAATCGACACCCACCGCCGCGAAATCTCCGGCTCTCGGTTTTTCCGCCGCGGACGAGTTCGCGAAGCTGCAAAAGCAGACAGCGGCCGAGATCCCGGCATGGCGTCTGGGAGCCCGACCGGATTGGCGCACGCCCCCTTCCTTGGTCGGACACGTCAGTACCGTGAATGCGCTTCTTATGGGCTCTTCCGAGGATATCGGCAGCCAGCTGCGTTTCGGCTCGCGTTACGTGCGTGTGCCGGGACAAGGCGCGGTACCTGTCGACAGCCTGCGTGCGAGCAACTCTGTAAGTCCTCATTGACGCAATAGGGCGCTCATGCGCATATATTCTCCAGAGGGCTCGTCCTCACGCGCTGGAGAATGCCGTCATGTCGAAAATCCGAATTGCTCTTCTTCCGATACTCGCAGTGAGTCTCCTTGCAGCTTCGCTTGGTTGCGAAAACGGACAGCCGATGAGCGCGGCGGTTGGGTCCTATTCCGACGTCGCCATCCTGACGGACACCGCGACGCTGGGACCGGTGGCTGATCAGCTCCAGCGCGCACTTTCCCAGGACGTCGATTACACCATCCAGCCCGAGCCTCTCTTCAACGTCGACATCTTCGACTGGAACGATCGACGCAACGCCCAGGTCTACAAGAACATGATCGTCATTGGGCTCTTGAAGGGAAGGGACCCCGCCAGCAAGGAGCTGCGCAGTCGCCTCGGGGGAGAGACGATGGACCGCCAGGGTAAGCGCAACTTCTACGTCGCGGTCAAGTCGGATGTCTATAGCCGCAATCAGCTCGTATTTTTCGTGGCGGGGAACGACCGCACGCTCATGCAGAGTGGGCTGGCCAAGGGAATCGACACTCTCATCAATCGCATGAAGACGGAGAATCGGGATCGCCTGCGCGACTATCTGTTCACCAATGGACACGAGGTCGCGCTGGAAAACAAGATTCGTGACCAGTTGGGATTTGGATTGCAGGTTCCCGCTTCGTATCACGAGACTAGATTCGAGAAGGGGGAGAAAGAGGGCTTCGTCGAGGTCGCGGCGACGCGACCCACGCGAACCGCCAGCATCTACTACATGGACGATGCGGACAGCACGGCGATCAAGGACCATGATCTGCTGCTCGAGCTCCGACGCTCTTTCGGTACACGTTATCTGGAAGAGGATTTGCAGGACGCCGCGGGCTACAACTGGAGCGAGGACGTGTTTGCGGGCGAGATGCACCTGGTCCTTTCCGGTTACTGGCAGGCCAGGACGGGAGACTACGGTGGACCTTTCCGGACTTTCTTCCTCTATCAGCCCGAGAAGCGGCGGCTCTACGCCATCAATGTCCTGACCTACGCGCCCGGCATGAAGAAGCGACCATACATTCGGGAGGCCACTTGCGTGGCCGAAACCCTGGTTCCCTAATAGTGAACGACTTCCAAATTACGCTGAACCCACCGTATCCGGTACGTCTGAGGACCAGTTTCCAGGAGACGTGGGAGGCTCTGCGCGCCGATCATCCGAACCGGCGACTCTTTGTCGTGGCCGACCGCAAGGTGCTGCGAAATCACGCCGGGGCCCTGGCCGGATTGAGCCGCTCCGAACGCGAGCGGGTGGTGGAGATTGTGGGCGGGGAGAGGATCAAGAATCTGCGTCATTTGGATGCATTGGTGTCCGAAGCGCTGGAGGCGCGCGTCGATCGTAGGACCCTGGTGGTTGCGCTGGGAGGGGGCACGGTGGGCGATCTCGTGGGCTTCTTCGCCGCCAGTTACATGCGGGGACTCGACTGGTGTCCCATCGCCACCACGGTAATCTCGCTCGCCGATTCGGCAGTGGGTGGAAAGACCGGAGTCAACGGCTATGGTCTGAAGAACCTCATCGGTGCCTTTCATCAACCGTCTGGAGTGTACGGCGCACTGCAAGCTCTGGAGAGTCTGCCGCAGCGCCATCGTGTCGGGGGACTGGCCGAAGTGCTCAAGTGCGGCATCATCGCCGACGCGGAACTCTTCGAAATTCTGGAACAGAGGGCCGAAGAACTTCGCGTCGAAAATCTCGAACTGTGGGCGACCGTGCTCGAGCGTGCCGCGCGCGTGAAGGGGAAAGTGGTCAGCCAGGATCCGCGCGAGACGGGAATCCGCGAGATACTGAATTTCGGACACACCCTGGGGCACGCAATCGAGGCCACGGCCCGGCCGCCCCTGCACCATGGCGAGGCGATCGCACTGGGCATGATTGGAGCGCTCAGGATTTCGCAGACGCGGGGCCTGGCTCCCTCGGGGACGACCTCGCGGATTACCGAGCTTCTCGGTCGCCTGGGTCTACCGCGTGCCGCTCCGGGGGTGGATACCGAAACTGCCCTGGTAGCAGTGGGTTACGACAAGAAAGTCTGGGATCGACGGGTGAGGATGGTCTTGACGGAGGGAATTGGCTCGGCTACCGTCGGCCACGAGGTCGAGTGGTCAGAATTGAGCCAGGCTCTGCAGACTCTTCGCGTCTGAGGCCGGGTTCGTGCATCTATGCGCAAGTGACGTCGAAAGGGAGTCGAGGCCTTGCCCAACCTTCCCCGCGAGGACGAGCTACATCGCCTTCTCGAACGCTTCGAAGACCAGCCGAACGGACGCATTTTTGCGCCCCTCGCCGATTGCTACCGTAAACTGCAGCGTCTGGACGAAGCCTATAAAGTGTGCGTGGACGGCCTCGTACGTCACCCTCGTTACAGCACCGGATTCGTGGTCCTGGGGAAGATCCATTTGGACCGAGCGGAGTTCGAGGACGCGCGAACCGCTTTCGAAACCGTTCTCTCGATCGATCCGGAGAATCTCATCGCGCTGAGAGAATTGGCTGAAGACGCGCGGCGTCGCGGCGACGAGAAGCGCGCCGAGGATCTGCGTGAACAGCTCTCCGTACTGGACCCCAGTGGGGATACCCTGGAGGAGCTGAGAGGGGGGGGCGCCGAATCCGAAGCCAGCCCGAGCGGCGTGAGGCAGGAGGAGGCACCCGCGCTCGTTGCGAAGAAGCTTCGGGAGTTGGAGGATGCGCAGGATGAGGAGACGGAACCCATCGTGCTCACGGCGGTCAGCAAGGATGACGCGTTTCAGCACTCCAACCAGGATTTCGATCCGGAAGGGATCTTCACCGGCGAGACCATCGCGACGGTGACCCTCGCCGATGTCTACTACCAGCAGGGCTTCAAGGCGAAGGCACTCGAAATGTATCGCGCGGTTCTGGAGCGCCATCCCAGGGCTCCAGGAGTAAAGGAGAAAGCGCAGGCCATCGAGGAGGAGATGTCGCAACTCACCAAGCGCTTCGAAGAGACTGGGAGCGAACCACCCTCGGAGGATCTGCGAGATCTGGAAGCCCAGGAAAAACCCAAAGAAGCCGGGCAGGCCGAAGACATGGGAGCCTTTCGTAGCTGGATCGAGAAACACGAGCGGGAACCATGAGCGCGAAGAAGCCGCGGGAGGGCGCCATGCACATTCAGGTCTTGCACGGGCCCAACCTCAACCTGCTGGGAAGTCGAGAACCTTCCATCTACGGTAGGGTCGGCCTGGCCGAGATCGATCATGCCTTGCAAGAACTCGCGAAGCAACTCGCGGTCGAGCTGGATATCTTGCAGAGCAACCACGAAGGCGAGCTCATCGACTGCATCCAGCGGAGCACGCAGTCTGACGGTTTCCTGGTCAATCCCGCCGGTTTGGGGCACACCAGTGTATCTCTGCGGGACGCGTTGCTCGCCGTGAACTTGCCCTTTGTGGAGGTTCATTGTAGTAACATCCTGGCTCGCGAGAGCTTCCGTCGCACCACTCTCTTGGGCGACGCCGCTCTAGGGCTGGTAGTGGGTTTCGGTCCCGATAGCTATACGCTCGGACTGAGGGCCCTGGTGACACATCTCAAGTCGAAGCAACCCAAGAACGAGTAGGTACGAGAATCCATGGCGGATACCAGCAATTTCAGGAATGGCATGGTGCTCGAGCTGGATACGGGCATGTGGACGATCGTGGAATTCCAGCACGTGAAACCGGGCAAGGGTCCAGCCTTCGTTCGCACCAAGTTGAAGAACGTCGAGAACGGAAAGGTGGTGGACAAGACCTTCCGCTCCGGTGAGAAAGTCACGGAACTTCGCCTGGAGGCTCAGGAGTTCCAGTACCTCTACCATGACGGCGTTCACCATCACTTCATGAACACCTCGACTTACGAGCAGATCCAGCTGCCCGAGGAAGTACTCGCGGACGCGCTGCCCTACCTGAAGGAAAACGACACGGTGAAGCTGCTCATGAAAGGCAGCGTTCCCGTGACCATCGAAGTGGCGAATTTCGTCGAGCTCAAGATCGTAAAGACCGATCCCGGGGTGCGCGGAGACACGGCGCAGGGTGGCAGCAAACCCGCGACTTTGGAAACCGGTCTGGTCGTTTCGGTTCCTCTGTTCATCGACGAGGGAGAGACCATTCGCATCGACACCAGAACTGGCAAGTACCTCTCCCGAGTTTGAGCGGAGACAGCCTGAAGGAGACCCAATGGATCTGGAGAGAATCAAGGCGTTGGTAGAGCTCGTGGAGGAAAGTGGCATCGACGAACTCGAGCTCTCCAATCGCGGAGAAACGATCCGCATCTGCAAAGGCGGCCAGGCCGGCCAGACCAGGATCGTGACGACTCAGGGCCACGCTTCCGTAGCGGGCACTCCCACTTCCGTGGCTGCTCCCGCGGCCACACCCGCCGCGCAGAGCGAAGCAAGCGAGGCGCGCCGGGAGGGCCTCCGAGAGGTTGCCAGCCCTATGGTGGGAACCTTTTACCGTTCACCCAGCCCCGACAGCGATCCCTACGTGCGGGTGGGAGAGCGGGTCGAAAAGGATGACGTGCTCTGTATCGTCGAGGCGATGAAGTTGATGAACGAAATCGAGGCGGAGTTCTCCGGAATCGTGCGCGAGATTCTGGTGGAAAACGCCCAGCCGGTGGAATTCGGCCAGCCCCTCTTCCTGCTGGAGCCCACTTCCTGAGATCCCGACAAATCGAGAGATTGCGCTGCGAAACGGCGGTCTTTTGGACCGCCGTTTGCTGTTGGCGGAAACGGGACCGAGTGGACCCACCGCACCCTCCGCCCGAGGGAATTCCGAGGCGCGACAGGGAAGCATGAACCCTTTAAGGGAGTGGAGCTGAGACCATGGCCCTGAACATCAAAGCCGTTCTGCAACGCATGATTCAGTCGGGAGCGAGCGACTTGCACCTGAAAGTCGGTGTATCTCCGAACGTCCGTGTCAACGGCCAACTGGAATCCCTGAGCGAATTCGAGCCCCCGACCCCCAAGGACATGCAGCAGATTGCCGAGAGCATTCTGACACCCATCCAGCGCGAGGTCTACGAATCCACCCGCGAAGTGGATTTCGCTTTCGGCGTGCCGGGCCTGGCCCGCTTTCGTGCGAATTTCTACGTCCAGCGGGGCAGCACTGCGATGGTCTTCCGCCATGTTCCCGTGGACATCAAGCCCCTGGACGAATTGGGGTTGCCGCCCGTCGTGCGAGAGCTGGCCCTTCTGCCTCGTGGCTTGATTCTGGTGACCGGGACGGTGGGTTCTGGAAAGTCGACCACGCTGGCGGGCATGCTCGACGTCATTAACGAATCGCTTCCGAACAACATCATCACTATCGAGGACCCAATCGAGTTTCTGCACAAGGACAAGAGGAGCATCGTCAATCAGCGTGAGGTGGGAACGGATACCGCCACCTTCATGGAAGCATTGCGTCACGTACTGCGTCAGGACCCGAACGTGATTCTCATCGGCGAAATTCGCGACGCTGAGACCATGAAGACGGCATTGACCGCCGCCGATACCGGTCATCTGGTTTTCTCCACACTGCACACGATCGACGCGGAGCAGACGATCCAGAGAATCATCAGCTTCTTCCCCCCGCATCAGCACCAGGAAATCCGTCTGCTCCTGTCGAACACTCTTCGCGGGATCATCAGCCAACGCCTGATTCGCCGCGCCGACAACAACGGGCGAGTGCCGGCGGTTGAGGTCATGGTCACCACCACGACCATCTCCGAATACATCAGCGATCCTGAGAAAACTCACATGATCTCCGACGCGATTGCCGAGGGATATGTCGCATACCAGATGCAGACCTTCGATCAATCTCTGATGGCGCTCTTCAAACAGGGAACTATCACCCTGGACGAGGCCATGCGCGCGTCGAGCAATCCCCACGAGCTCAGCCTGCGCGTCAAGGGCATCCAGAGCGGAAGCGATGCCAGATGGGATCGCTTCGAAAAGGCCGGTTCAGAGGTCGACAGCCCCAATGTCACCGGCGGCGCCGAGGATTTCGTGAAACTCTAGAGTTGCCTCGAAAGCCCTTTCTTTCGCCAGTCCCGGAGGTGGAATCCTCCGGGACTTGCCGTATGCTCCGAGTTCGTCCATTCTCAGGGTTCATTCAAAGCGAAGCGGGTTCCCCCGAAAGGTATCGGACCGAGCACCGGGGAGTGCATCTATGATCGAAAAAGTTCTCGTGGCCAATCGGGGGGAAATTGCCCTGAGAGTCATGCGTGCTTGCCGCGAGTTGGGAATCAAATGTGTTGCCGTTCATTCCAGTGTCGATGCGGATTCGCTCCACGTGAAGTTCGCGGACGAATCGGTGTGCATAGGCGGACACCTGGCGTCCGAGAGCTATCTGAACATCCCCCGCATCATGGCGGCGGCCGAGATCACCGGAGC
Source organism: Candidatus Krumholzibacteriota bacterium (assembly GCA_963727455.1). Lineage (GTDB taxonomy): Bacteria > Krumholzibacteriota > Krumholzibacteriia > JAJRXK01 > JAJRXK01 > JAOZPE01. Next base: position 444,623 of record CAVSGG010000005.1, read on the forward strand.
AGATGCGGTCCACCCGGGCTACGGTTTCTTGGCCGAGAATGCCGAATTCGCGGAGATCGTACGCTCCTGCGAACTCGTTTGGATCGGTCCCTCGCCCGAAGTCATCGCGCGCATGGGCGACAAGAACGCAGCACGTGATGCGGCGCGTGCGGCCAACGTTCCCATCGTCCCCGGTTCGAAGGGACTGGTGGCCGATGCGGACGAGGCAGCCAAGGTGGCCGAAGGAATCGGCTATCCGGTCATGCTCAAAGCAGTGGCGGGGGGAGGCGGAAAGGGAATGCGCCCAGCCATGGACGAAGACCAGCTTCGCAAGGCCTTCGTCACCGCGTCCAATGAAGCGGCCACCGCATTCAAGAACGGCGATCTCTATCTGGAAAAATTGGTCTTGAGGCCTCGGCACGTGGAAATTCAGATCCTGGGTGATAGCTACGGAAACTTGCTGCATCTGGGCGAGCGTGACTGTTCGATCCAGCGACGTCATCAAAAGCTCATGGAGGAGGCTCCGTCACCCGCCGTCAACGAAGCACTGCGCGCGCGCATGGGAGAGGCCGCTCTGCGACTCGCGCGTCAAGTCGACTACGTCTCGGCGGGCACTCTCGAGTTTCTCCTCGATGCCTCGGGCGAATTCTACTTCATGGAAATGAACACGCGGATCCAGGTCGAGCATCCGGTGACTGAGATGGTGACGGGCCTGGACATCGTGAAGGAACAGATTCGCGTCGCGGCCGGCGAGAAGCTGCGCCACACTCAGGAAGACATCGTGATTCGGGGGCACGCAATCGAGTGCCGCATCAACGCCGAAGATCCTTCGCGCAACTTCGCCCCCTGTCCGGGCAAGATCATGACCCTGCATCCTCCGGGAGGCCCGGGGGTGCGGCTCGACACGCACATCTACGCCGACTTTGTGGTGAGTCCGCACTACGATTCCCTGCTGGCGAAGCTCATCTGTCACGGCCAGGATCGCGAGGAAGCGATTGCGCGTATGCAGCGCGCGCTGAGCGAGATGGTGATCGAGGGCACGGCCACCACCATTCCTTTCCATCTGCAGGTGCTCGCGGACCCGATTTTCCAGAGGGGAGAGGCGACGACAGCTTACCTCGAAGATCGTATGCAGAGTCTGAAGGAGTCTCTGGAGCTCAGCGAGGCCTAATCCAGTGGCGCACCCCTTCAAGGAGCGGCTGCTTCGGCCGCCGCGCTTGCTCTATGCCATTCTGGATGCAGGTCTCTGCCCCGGCGCGGAGCTTGTCGCGACCGGGAACGAACTGCTGGAGGCCGGGATCGACCTTCTGCAGCTCCGTGCGAAAGGGCTACCCGCGGGGGAGTTTCTCGAGGCCGCGCGGCAACTCGTGCCCTACTGTCGGCGGCATGGGGTGCCCTTCCTCGTGAACGACCGTCTGGACCTCGCACTGGCCGCCGGGGCGGACGGGGTCCACCTGGGGACTTCGGATCTGCCCTATCCGGCGGCGCGCGAGCTTCTGGGGAACGAGCTGCTTCTCGGTTGCTCCACCCACGATTTGCGCGAAATTCGCCAGGCGGAGGGGTTGGCGGACTACTTGGGCTTCGGAGCCATGTTTGCCACGAAAACGCGCTCAGACAGCCGGATTCGCGGTCCGCAAGCGTTGACCGAGGCAGTGGCGGCCACTACACTGCCGATATTCGCGATCGGCGGAATCGAGGCCGCGAAACTCGGGCAACTCAGAGGCTGTGGGATGGCGGGGATCGCCGTCGCATCGGCACTACTCGAGGGGCCCTCGCGCCGCGCTGCGGTGGGGCGCTTGCGAGAGGTCCTGCAAACCCTAGGCTGACGTCTACCGGCAATTCGAGTGAAGAAGAGCAATCTAACTTTGGCCAAGGTCCTCCTCTCGGGCCTGTTGAGTCTGTTTCTCGCGGTATCGTGCTTCGTGGCTCGCCCCGGTGTGCCTGCCAGCTTCTCCAGCGCGCTGCGACTGGCCTTTGGTCCCGAAGCCGGAGTGGTCGGCCCAGTGGGAGAGGTCCTGGCCGCAGTAGCCGCATGGGCCCTGGGCCCCTGGTTCCGTTGGCTATTGGTTCTGGTGCCCTGGGCCTGGCTGCCCTTCCAGCGCTCCAGGGCCAAGCAGAGGCGTCTGGCCGGTCGCCGTGCCGCCTTCGCTGCCTTGGTCACGGTCCTAGCGCTGATGCTCTTGGGCCATCCCATCCTGCAGCGGGCCGGAGTTCCCGCGCGTGCCGGGGGTAGTCTGGGGGCAATCCTCCATCAGGCGGTGGAGTCCGTCCTAGGCGCGCTGGGAGCGTTCCTCATCCCGGCTGGCATCCTGGCGTTTCTCTTGATCCGGATCCTGCCACCCCTTCGGGTAGAACTGCCCTTCCTGGATCGAACCCAAGAGCTGCTGGAGGGTTGGGGACGCATGCTCTCCTCGGCTGGTTTGGCTTTGGCCCGAGTGTGGCGCGCGGCTGGGAATGCCACGGGCGCGCTCGGGGAGCGTTGGCGTGCGCGACGCCAGGAGGCCAAGGAGAGACACGCCACAGAGGGCCGACGTGGTCAGCCCGAGATCATCTCCTTTCATCCCCACCAGAGTGAAGACCTGGAGGAAGCTGCTCGCGATTCCGCCGGGCAAGCGGCCCGGAATGAATTCGACTTGGAGCGGCAGGAGGCCGCGAATCTGCTCGACGAATTGGGATTGCAGGACGCGGCGGAGGCCATGGATCCGGAGGATGCGGAGCTTGCCGAAGCGGAAGGCGCCCCCGATTTCTCACTCAGCCGGGATCCCAGCGAGCTGACGAAAGAAGAGCGCGCGAAGCGCCGCCGCCGCCGCCGTGGCGCGTATCCCCTGCCCCCGCTGGAGACCTTGGACGACGTACCGAAAGAGAGCCGCGGATTCTCCCGCGAAGCGCTGCAAATGAACGCGCAGCTGCTCATGGATACGCTGGCTAGTTTTGGGATCGAGGGACGGATCAACGAGATCCGTCCCGGACCGGTGGTGACTACTTTCGAATTTGAGCCCGACCGTGGAGTGAGGGTAAGCCAAATTACCAGCCGCTCCGACGATATCGCCCTCGCCATGCGCGCGATCCGGATCCGGATCGAGGCCCCGATTCCGGGCAAGGCGGCGGTGGGGATCGAGGTCCCGAATCCCTTCCCGCAGACGGTGACCCTGAAAGAAGTTCTGGGCAGCCTGGAACGCGACGATACACTGCCGGCCCTGACCGTTGGTCTGGGCAAGGACACCGAAGGCAACCCGGTGACCGCGGATCTCGCCGACATGCCCCATCTTTTGGTGGCGGGCGCGACGGGGAGCGGTAAGAGCGTCTGCCTCAATTCTCTGATTTGCAGTCTCCTATTGCGCAACGGTCCCGACCGAGTACGTCTGCTCCTGATCGATCCCAAGATGCTGGAGCTTTCCACCTACAACGGAATTCCTCATCTTCTGCATCCGGTCATCACCGATCCAAAAGAGGCATTGAAAGCGCTGAAGCTCATGGTGGTGGAGATGACCGTGCGCTACAACAGCCTGGCCAAGCACGGTGTACGCAACATCCACGAATACAACGCCAAGGTGAAGGCGGGAAAGATCAAGGACGCCGAAGGAGCAAAGGTCGAGGATGCGATGAACTACATCGTCATCATCGTCGACGAGCTCGCGGATCTCATGATGCTGTTGGGGTCGGAGCTGGAGACTCCGATCGCGCGCCTGGCTCAGATGGCGCGCGCGGTGGGAATTCATCTGGTTCTCGCCACGCAACGTCCCTCGGTGAACGTGATCACTGGAGTCATCAAGGCTAATTTTCCTTCGCGGATCGGGTTTCGAGTCATCTCGAAAGTGGACAGTCGGACCATCCTCGACGTGATGGGAGCGGAGGCGCTTTTGGGGAAGGGCGACAGCCTGTTTATCATGGGGGGAATGTCACAACCCAAGCGCGTGCACGGTGCATTCCTGAGTACGGAGGAGTGTGAGAGGATCGCCGAACACTGGATACCCTTGGCCGAGGAAGTCGCTCATCTGGATCTCATGGACGCCGATTCGGTAAAGAGCGCCCTCGATCTGGGAGAGGATGATCTGCTGGAGGATGCCCGTCGGATCGTCGTGCTCGCCCAGAGCGGTTCCACCAGCATGCTGCAGCGGAAACTCCGCGTGGGGTACACCCGCGCCGCTCGCCTCATGGACATGCTGGAGGAGTTGGGAGTCGTGGGTCCCTTCGAGGGTTCCAAGGCCCGCGAAGTGCTCGTGAGTCCCGAGGAATTCGAGGCCGAGGGATGACCTCATCGCCGCGCGTATATCTCGAGACCTTGGGCTGCGAGAAGAACCTCGTCGATTCGCAGGCGGCGATGGGTCTTCTGCAACAACGGGGCTTTCGACCGGCCGAGAGTCCCGGGGACGCCGAGCTGGTGGTGCTCAACACCTGCGGTTTCCTGGCGGCCGCGCGCAACGAATCGATGGAGCGGATTCGAGAGCTTGCCCTGCTCAAGGGGAACGCGAAGTTCGTGGTGATGGGATGTTTCGTCCAGGGACAGACTCATCCCATCATGGATCTGGTGCCCCAGGTGGACCATGTTCTGGGAGTTGGCCAGTACGACAAGTTGGAAGAGCTCTTTGGCGAGGCTTCGACGAGTTTTCCTCTCGCCGCTCCCGAGGAGGCGCCCTACGCGGGTTACGGGGTGCGAAGCCCGGGCAGGTTGCGCCACGTAGCGCACATCAAGATCGCCGAGGGCTGCAATCAGAGCTGTTCCTTCTGCAAGATCCCCGTATTGAGAGGAAAGCAGCGCAGCCGCCCCATAGAGCAGATCGTGCAGGAGGCGCGGTCGCTGGTGGCAGGTGGCGTCAGAGAGCTCATCTTGATCGCACAGAACACTTCCGCCTACGGGGTGGACCTGCCGGGCAAGCCGCGGCTCGGCGAGCTGTGCCGGGCCCTGGACTCGATCGAGGATCTGCGCTGGATTCGCATCATGTACGCCTACCCGCCGATGTTCACTGACGAACTCATGCGCGAGGTCTACGAGGTCGACAAGGTGGTTTCCTATCTCGACATCCCCATCCAGCACGCGTCCTCTCGCATTCTCAAGGCCATGGGTAGGGGGTACGACCCGGAGCGGCTGCGTCGCCAGATCGAAGCTCTCCGCGAGCTGCGCCCTGAGATCATGCTTCGCACCACGGCTCTGTTGGGCTTTCCGGGGGAGGAAGAGGAGGATGTGGTTCGCTTGCTCGATTTCTTGGCCGAAGTGAGTTTCGACCATCTAGTCACCTTCGCCTACAGCCACGAGGAACAGACCTCTGCCTACGCGCTGAGGGATGAAATCGATCCCGCGGAAAAGGAAGATCGTCGCGCGAGGGTGGAGGACCTGGGTTGGGACCTCGCGCTGGAACGCAAGCGCAGGCTCCTGGGTAAAAAGCTCTCGGTCGTGGTCGACGAAGTCTACGACAGCGCAGAGGAGGCCGATTTGAGCACCTTGCCGCTGGATATAACAGAGGAGCTCAGGGCGGACCAGCCGGTGGCGTTTGCTCGCAGCGAAGGATTTTGCGAGGGTATCGATGGAGGAATTTGGCTGGCGGGAGAGGGGCTCTCTGCGGGCCAAATGCTGGAGGTCACTCCAAAATTTTGCGGACCCTATGACCTGTGGGCACACGCAGCGGACCCAGCCGGGAGATTGGCATGATACGGACGATTCTGTTGCTCCTGACACTTTCGTTGGCGTTGGGATCCTACGCCGCCGTGAGCCGGGCGGCGGTGCCGCTCAGCAATCGCGAACTCGTGGAGAAGGCGACGGCGGATCTTAGCAAGCAGGTGGAGAAGATAGTGGTCGAGAAAGTCGACGACACTCCGAAGATCGCGCTGCGGGCGAGCCTGGCTTCCGGCTTCAACGAGACCTTTCAGGACGCCTTGGCTCCGGCGCTCCTGGACCGTGGATTCGACGTGTGGATTCTGAAGGAGGGTCAGGATGCACAACCCGGCGCGCTGGTGCTGGAATACAAATTGTTGCAGGCATCGCTGCGCTATCCCGCGGAACGCCACGGATTTCTCGGCCTCGGTACACCCACGATCGGGAGGGTTCTCGATATGGAAATGGACGGTCGTCTCGAGTCTCCCAAGGACGGCCGTCTCTTCTGGCAGGGCAAGGCTACCACGCAGATTTCGGATCGGATCGCGCTCAACCAACTAGCATCGGCGAAGACCGGGCAGCCAAGCTGGGTGAGCGGTCCGGGGCCGGATACCACCACGGACTCTCATGCAGGCTTTCTCGAGAAACTCACGATCGCGGGACTCGTGGGAGCCGTCGTGACGCTCTATATCTCGGGGGCGCAATGATCATGTACAGTTCCAAGTCCACTCTCTCCGTTTGGGCGCTCTCGCTCGCGGCGCTTCTCTCGCTCTTCGCATGCGGGAAAAATGCGTCGCCGAACCACGATGAGGAGTTCCGCGCGCTTGCGGACAAGAAGGATTACAAGGAGATCGAGGCCAGAATCGAGCTGTACCAAAAAAAGGGGGAACACGGAGCCAAGTTGGATTACTGGAAGGGGGTTGTCCTCTTGCAGCAGGATCAGGACGTTCCGGCCAAGCGAGCCTTCGAGCAGGCGGTGGCAGCGGATTCGAGTCTGGCCTTCGACGCGGCCAGCCAGTACCGCGAAGCCGCCGAGCAGGATCTGAAGAACGGCTGGAAAGGGCGCGGGGCACACCGCCTCGAGCAAGCGTATCTCTGGGACCACAAGCCGCAAATGGGGGATCTCGAACTGGATGTCGCCAAGCTCCTCTACGACGGCAAGAAATACAAGCTGGTTATTCCCGTACTACAGGACTTGCTCACGCGGGGCGGTGCGAGCGCGACCAATCAGCAACGCTGGAGATATCTCCTGGGTCGCAGCTACGAGGAATCCGGTCTCCCCGAGGCGGGACTGGCGCAGTATCGCCAGTACTGGGCGGATTGGCGAGACGAACCCGAAAGCGTGTGGCGCGATCGTGTTTCCTATCGCAGCGGCATCATCCTGCTCGCTCAGGCCAAAGACCAGAGAGAGCGGGGATTTGCATCAGCGGCCCTCAAACTCCTGGACGAGGTTCATCAGATGCGTTGTGAAATCGACCAGCAGGCAGAAGCATATTACGAGGCGGGTCTCTGCTACGAGGCCTTGGGACAACCCCAGGAGGCGCTTGCGAGTTATCGACGCTGTCTGGATCTTCCTAGAAACGCGGGCGGAAACGGTAGAGATGAAGCGAGGAAACGTATCGTCGAGCTCAGGGCTTCCAGTGTTCACTAGGCCTCGCTCTCATTTGCTGGCGTTTCTCTCGGTGCTTCTGCTCGGAACTGGGCTGGGATGCAGCCATCCTTGGAATGCCCTGCCGGAAGGAAGCTACGAGCGCGGGAAAGCCGAGGCAGAGGGTGGCGCTACGCTGGACGCGATCGAGGACCTGAAGCTGTTCATTCGCAGGAACCCACAGGATCCGCTGGCTGACGACGCGCAATTTCTGGTCGGGCAATCTTACATGGAAACCGAGGATTATCCGGTGGCCGCTGTCGAGTTCGAGATCATGCAGGTGGACTATCCGAGCAGTGAGTTGGCCGATGATGCGGCCTACCTCGAGGCATTGAGCTACGTGAGGCAAGTCCCCGATTACCGCCTCGATCAAACCATCACCAAGACGGCGATGGACAAACTCAACCACTACCTGAAGACCTATCCTTCCGGTAAGCACGTGAAGGAGGCGCATGACGAACTCGATCAACTCCAGACCAAGCTCGACCGCAAACATCTCGATGCCGCCGCTTTCTACAAGCGGAGAGGTCAATTGGCGGCGGCGGACCAGGTCCTGGAGAACCTCCTGCAGGAGAGCCCCAATTCGAAACTGCGGCCACGAATCCTGATGATGAAGGGACAGACGGATTTCAAGCTAAAGAACTACGAAGATGCGGTGGCGGCGCTCCGTGAGCTCGTGGACCGCTGGCCCGATTCCGCGGATCGGGGAAAGGCTGAAAGGCTGCTGAAGAAGGCACAGAAGGCGGCCGGGGGAGACGCTTCATGACGCGGCACGGGATTGGACTTTTCGGAGGCACTTTCGATCCGGTTCACGATGCGCATCTGGAACTGGCGCGGCGGGCCAAGAAGCAACTCTCCTTGCGGGAGGTGTGGTTCGTGCCAGCCTGGCAGCCGCCTCACAAGTCCGAGCAGCTCCTGAGCCCCGCAGAGGATCGTTTGGCGATGTTGGAGCTCGCGATCGAAGGGCACAAGGGGCTGGCCATCTGCACCATCGAGATCGAGCAGCAGGAAGTGGCCTATTCGGTACAGACGGTCGATGCGCTCACGCACACCCATCCAGGGGCGCGCTTCTATCTTCTCTTGGGAGAGGACAGCCTACGCGAGCTTCCGCGCTGGAGGGAGCCCAGACGGCTCTTGCAGATGGCTCCGCCCGTCGTCATGCCGCGTTCGGTCGATCTCAGGCGCAGCGGGGCCTTCGGCGAGGGAGGGCGTCGCATGTCCGCGGTCATGGGTAGCTCGATCCTCTGGCTCACCGGACCGCCGCTGAATGTCTCTTCGACGGACCTGCGCGCGAGCCTGGCCCGCGGAGAGCGACCCAACGGAATGAACCCCAAGGTCCTCGACTACATCGAGAAGCAGGGTCTCTATCGCGAGCACATACTTCCGTGAAGCTACTTTTGGTTGATGGGTCGGCTCTTCTGTACCGCAGCCACTTTGCGTTTCGCGGAAGGCCGTTGACCACGAGTCACGGAGAGCTGACATCGGCCGCCTACGGAGTCGCCACGGCACTCGTGCATCTCCGCGAGGATGAGGGCGCGCAGTCGATGGTAGTCGCCTTCGATGCCAAGGGTGACACCTTCCGGCACGAAATGTATTCCCAGTACAAGGCGAATCGCCCTCCCATGCCGCCAGAGCTCAGCGAGCAGGTGCCGCGCGTCCACGAGCTGGTGCGCGCGATGGGACTCCCGCTTCTTTCTCCGCCGCGCTACGAGGCAGACGACGTGCTGGCCACTTTGGCCCGGCAGGCCGTCGAACGAGGCGACGAGGCTTGGATCTACTCGGGGGACAAGGACTTCATTCCCCTGGTGCGGCCGGGAGTGGGGATTCTCAAGCCGGCGAGCAAGGGGGGCAACGATGTCTATCTCGACGAGGAATCGATCCAACGCGAACTTGGCCTCGCTCCGGCGCAGTATCTTCACGTTCTGGCGTTGATGGGGGACAAGGCCGACAACGTTCCAGGGGCGCCCGGAGTGGGGGAGAAGACTGCCCTCAAGCTCATTTCGGATTTCGAGAGCATCGAGGGAGTCTTCGCGAATCTACAGGACTCTCGTATTCGTCCCAAGCTACGCGACAAGCTGCTCGAGAACCGGGAGCTGATCGAGTTGAGTTTGCGCCTGGTGACCATCGATGAGAACGTACCGTTGAGCATGGAATGGGAGAAGGCCGCGCTCGGCGAGTATCCCGAGGATTTCTACGAGCTGTGTCGCGAACTAGAATTCACGCGCCTTCTGCAACGCCTACCCAAGAGTAGCCGGCAAGAAGAGGCGCTGACCCTAGTCAGTCAAGAACCCGGGCTGGCGGCCGAGGAGGAAGCGGAAGAAGATACCGGACGCCATTACGAACTCGTCGAGTCCCTGGAACGCCTCGACGGGGTTTTGCGTGAATTCGATGCGCACGAGGGTCCCATCTCCCTCGACACCGAGACAACCTCACTGGATCCACTTCAGGCCGAGCTGGTGGGAATCTCCCTCTGCAAGGAAGGGGGCCATTCCTATTACATTCCGGTGGAAGCGGGTGCCAAGGGGAGCGGTGGGCCGGACCTGTTCTCCGAATCGAACGAAGAACTTCGCTTGCCGTGGGAAGAGGTTCGCAAGCGGGTGGCGCCCCGATTCGCGAACCCCAAGAGAGCTTTCCTCGGACAGAACCTGAAATATGATCAGCTGGTACTGGACCATCATGGGGCTCCGGTGACCCGGGTGGATTTCGATACCATGATTGCGAGCTATTTGCTCGCCCCCGAACGCCGGCAACACAATCTCGACGTGCTTGCAGAGGAGGAGCTCGGCCTTTCCACCATTCGCTATTCGGACTTGTTCAAGGGTTCGGGCACGAAGGACATCCGCAAACTGCCGTTGACAAAAGTGGCGGAATACGCCGCCGAGGATGCAGATGTTGCTTTCCGTCTCAGTGAGGTCTTTCGCCCCCGACTCGTGGCCGAGAAACTCGATCGTCTCATGAACGAGGTCGAGCTGCCTCTCTCTCAGGTCCTTTTGCGAATGGAGAGGCGTGGAATCAGGCTGGACAGCGAGCAGCTCGACAGCCTGGCCAAGGAACTAAAAGCCACCATGGGCGAACTCGAGGCCGAGTGCCACGAACTCGCCGGCGAGCCCTTCAACCTCAACAGTCCCAAGCAGCTGCAGGTCATCCTATTCGGGAAACTCGGGCTGAAGACGGGGAGGAAGACAGCCACCGGTTACTCCACGGATGTGGAGGTGCTCACCCGTCTCGCGGAGGAGCATCCGTTGCCCAAGGCGCTCCTGGAATATCGCCACGTCTCCAAACTACTTTCCACTTATGCGGAGGCACTCCCGCGCTTGGTGAATCCCGAGACCGGTTGCGTCCACACCTCCTTCAATCAGGCGGTGGCGGCGACTGGACGCCTCAGCAGCACCGATCCCAACCTGCAGAACATCCCTGTGCGAAGCGCGCTGGGAAAGCGGATTCGCGAGGCATTCATTCCGCGGGAGAAGGGTTGGTGCCTGCTCGCTTCGGATTACTCTCAGATCGAACTGCGCCTAATGGCTCACTTCGCGCAGGACGAGGCGATGATCGCGTCCTTCGCCAGAGGAGAGGACATTCACGCGCGTACCGCAGCGGAGGTCGCCGGCGTGGAGCTGGATGAGGTCGAGCCCTCGATGCGCGCCCGCGCCAAGGCCATCAACTTCGGAATCCTCTATGGAATGGGATCCCGCGCGCTGGCGCAGCAGATCTCGGTCTCGAATACGGAAGCCAAGAAGTTCATCGAGGATTACTTCGCGCGCTTCCCCAGGGTGCGAGCATATATCGACGAGACGATCGCCAAAGCCAAGACAGAGGGCGAAGTCCGAACGATCCTGGGCCGCCGCCGCCGCCTCCCCGAGCTGAGTTCGAGTCACCCCCGTCAGCGCTCCTTCGGTGAGCGCATCGCGGTAAACACGCCCATCCAGGGTTCCGCCGCCGACCTCATCAAGGTCGCGATGATTCGGCTGGATGCGCGAATCGTGCGCGACGAGCTGCCCGCGAACCTCCTCTTGCAGGTGCATGACGAACTGGTGCTGGAGGTGAAGAGGAAACACAGGGACGCAATCGCTGCCGTGGTTCGCGAAGAGATGGAGGGTGTCTTCGACTTGAGCGTACCCTTGCTCGTCGACATCTCTTTTGGCGAGAATTGGGCAGAGGCGAAACCGTGAACCAATCGACGAAACACCGAGCGAAAATTCTGGTGGTTACCGGACAGACCGGCACTGGCAAGAGCACAGTATGCGAATGGCTGGCCCAGCGCGGCGCGTTCGTGCTGGACGCCGATCGCGTGGGACACGAGATTCTCCTACGGGAAGAAACGGTTGTTCAACTGAAGGAAATCTTCTCGCCGGAGATCGCGGATCAACGCGGACGTATCGATCGCGCTCGATTGGGGGAGATCGTGTTCTCCGATCCCGTGGCCCTTCAGAAACTCAACGAACTGGTGCATCCTCCTCTCCTGCAAGAGATCGAGTTCCGAATTGCCGCGCTCGAGCGGAGCCAGGTCGCCACGCTGATCGTGGTGGACGCCGCGCTCCATTTCGTTTTCTCGCCGCGCATACGCTGTGATGCGGTATTGATGACGAAGACGGCACCCGAGGTTCAGCTGCGGCGGATCATGGAGCGGGATGGGCTCGACGAGGAGCGGGCGCACGAACGCCTGCGGCGGCAGGCTTCCATCGCCGAGCACGAGGGCGAGGCGGACTACGTCCTGGACACCACGGCCGCGCCTAGCCAAGTACGCCGAGAACTGCTACTTAACATGGACGCCTTCATGGGGACCTCCCTGGTGTTGAGTGACCCCTTTGTTCTAAGCCGGCATTCGGAGGATTGAAAGCGATGACCGAGGCAAGTACACCGTCCCTGCAAGAGATCCGCAGCAGAACCACCCGACTCAAGGAGGGTCTTTGACCTCCCGCAGATGAATGCCCGTCTGGCGGAGCTGGAAAAGGCCATGCTGGCCGAAGATTTTTGGTCGGATCAGGAGAACGCCCGCGAAGTGATCGAGGAGTCCAACCGAATCAAGCGTTGGACCGAACCGCTCCAGGAACTCGAAAAGACGCTCGAGGAGGCCGAGCTTTATCTGGAAATGGGTAAGGAAGACCCCGATGCCGAAAACGAAGCCGCGCGAGCGCTCGCCGCGGCCGAGAAGAGGATCGGCGTTCTGGAAGCTCAATACATGCTCGGCGGTCCGGACGATCCCAAAGGCGCCATGATCGAAATCCACCCCGGCGCGGGCGGCACCGAGAGCCAGGATTGGGCCGAGATGCTTCTGCGAATGTACAGTCGATTCTGCGAGGCCGAGGGCTGGAAATTCAAGCTCATGGAGGTCGCGCCTGGAGACGAGGCGGGAATCAAGAGCGCCACCATGGAGATCACCGAATCCTTCGCCTACGGATACCTCAAGGGGGAGAGCGGAGTACATCGTTTGGTGCGGATTTCGCCCTTCGACGCGCAGAGCCGGCGCCACACGTCCTTTGCCTCGGTCTTCGTCTACCCACTGGTCGAGGACCAGGATTTCGACATCGAGATCGAGGACAAGGACCTGCGAGTGGATACCTATCGCGCCAGCGGCGCAGGGGGGCAGCACGTCAACAAGACGGACAGCGCAATCCGTATCACCCACCTTCCCACCGGGATCGTCGTGCAGTGCCAAAACGAACGCAGTCAGCACCGCAACCGCGAGGCGGCCATGCAGATGCTCAAGACGCGCCTCTACCACTTGAAGCTGGAGGAGGAACGGGCGAAACAGCAGGAACTGGAGGATAGCAAGATGAAGATCGACTTCGGCAGTCAGATCCGCTCCTACGTCCTGCAGCCCTACACGAAGGTGAAGGACCACCGAACGGAGGTGGAAACCGGCGACGCAAGGGGCGTCCTCGACGGTGACCTGCGGACCTTCATCGACTCGTACCTGCGCTGGTCGGGGCAGGCCGCTTGACAGCTGCCGCGGGCCCTACGATACTTCCGGCCCCGGTGGATATCCTTGGAATTCAGTCACTTGCGAACTCGACCCTAGGAAGAAGCATGGAAGACCAGCATCGGCTCGTACAGATGCGCCTGGAACGACTGGAGGGACTGAGAGAGCGGGGCGTCGACCCCTATCCCCACGCCTTCGCTCGCACGCACCGGCTCGCAGAGATCCTAGAACTGAGCGAGGAGTTTCTCGCGTCCGCCGTGCCACTCCGCCTGGCGGGGCGGATGATGTCCAAGCGCCGCCACGGGAAAGCGGGATTCGCGCACATCGAGGACGAGCGCGCGCGTCTGCAAATTTACATCCGTAAGGACGAGGTGGGCGAGGAGAACTACGAGGTCTACAAACTGCTAGAAGTGGGCGACTTCGTAGGGGTGGAGGGTTCGCTGATGCGAACCAAGACCGGCGAACTCACTGTGCACGTCAAGGAGATCACGGCTCTCACCAAGGCCCTGCGTCCGCTGCCCGAGAAGTGGCACGGTCTGACCGACAAGGAAATCCGCTACCGGCAGCGCTATCTCGATCTCATCATGAACGAGGAAGTTCGATCCGCCTTTCGCCGCCGCAGTGAGGTGATCGCCGCCATTCGTGAAGTGCTTCTGGAAGAGGGCTTTCTGGAGGTCGAGACCCCGATCCTACAGCCCCTGTATGGAGGGGCAACCGCGCGGCCTTTCACCACCAATTACCACTCTCTGGGCGACATGACGGTCTACCTGCGGATCGCCAACGAGCTGTACTTGAAACGGCTCATCGTCGGTGGCTTCGACCGAGTTTTCGAATTCGCGAAGGATTTCCGCAACGAAGGGATGGATCGCACACACAATCCCGAGTTCACCATGATGGAGTGCTATGCGGCCTACTGGGACTATCAGGACGTCATGGGGCTGGTGGAACGAATCTTTGCCCGTCTGGCCGAGCGCTTTACCGAGAACGGAATCCTGCGCTATGGGGAGCATGAGATCGATTTCAACGGCGGATTTCGCCGGGCACGCTACCTCGATCTTTTGCAGGAAGCGACCGGAGTCGATTTCGCCCGGCTGGATTTGGAGCAGACTCGCGCCCAGCTCGAGAAGCTCGGCGTGCAAGTCGACAGTGGCATGGGGAAAGGAAAGCTGCTGGACGAGGTGTTCAGCGAAAAGGTCGAACCAAGCCTCTTGCAGCCTACTTTCGTGTGTGATCATCCCAAGGAACTGAGTCCTCTGGCCAAGTCGCATCGCAGCGATCCAGAACTGGTGGAGCGCTTCGAACCCTTCATCGCCGGATTCGAAGTGGGGAATGCCTTCAGCGAACTGAACGATCCGCAGGACCAGAGGGCGCGTTTCGAGGATCAGCTCCGCCTGCGTGAGAAGGGCGACGACGAGGCGCAGCAGCTGGACAACGACTTCCTGCGCGCGCTGGAATACGGCATGCCTCCCACCGGTGGACTCGGACTGGGGATCGACCGCATCGTCATGCTCTTCACCGGAAGCCACAGCATTCGCGACGTGCTGTTCTTCCCCCAGATGAGATCCGAGGCCGAATAGAGTCTTGCTGGACCGTTTGCTTCGGTCCGAAGGGGTGCAGATGGGTTTCGCCGCCTTCATCGCCCAGCGCTATCTGAGGACCCAGCGCTCGCGCTTCGTGAGCGTCATCACGATCATCGCCATCGTGGGGATCACCCTGGGGGTCATGGTCCTGGACACCACCCTCGCCGTGATGAACGGATTCCAGGACCAGATTCGTTTCACCTTCGTGGAAAACATGCCGATGGTCACGGTGATGACCCAAGCGCCTTCGGGCTTTACCGACGTGGAGAAGATCGTCGATCGCGTGAAGGAGTTTCCTCCAGTGGTGGGTGCCGCTCCTTACATCCGCAAAGAGGCTTTGCTCACCTTCGAGAGGTTTGGAGGCCGCACGAAGGACCGGCCATGCGTGATTTGGGGTGTCGATCCCAATCGGCAGAATAGCGTGACCAAGACTCTGGATACGGTGACGCCCGCGTTCACCGATTTCTCCACCGAGGGCTTCACGGGGGTGGATCCCGGCACTCCGGGAATCGTCCTGGGAGACATGTTGGCGCGCAGTCTCCGGGTGGGCGTCGGTGATCGTCTCACACTCACTACCGTGCGCAAGACGGGTGGGTCGAGGCAGTACGAGGGACACTCCGTCGAGGTCGCGGTAGTGGGGATCTTCACCAGCGGGATGTACCAATTCGACGACGTGTTTGCCTACATGGACATCGATGCGGTGCGGAAGATCTTCGTGGTCATTGGAGGCGCCGACGGAGTGGGGATCAAGGTGGACAAGATGATGCGCGCGCCCGCCTACGCCGACTCCTTGGCCGACCGGCTCGGCCTGCCCTACTTCACCAACGATTGGATTTCGCTCAACAGTGCCCTCTTCCGCTGGATCCGGATCGAGAAGGTCTTGATGTTCGTTCTGCTCTCGCTGATCACCCTGGTGGCGAGCTTCATGGTGGTGGCGATTCTGCTCATGATGGTGCGCGATCGGCAGCACGACATCGGCATCTTTCTCTCTCTTGGGGTACGAAAGGACCAGCTCGTTGGGGTCTTCGTGCAACTGGGGATGATCATCGGGGGTGGGGGCGTGGTTCTGGGAACGATCCTGGGCTATTTGCTGTGCCGCTTTCTCGACAGCCAGGGTCTGTGGACCCTGGTCGAGCGCATGGGGCTTCCCTCGCCGGCCGACGTCTACTTCGTGGACAAGCTTCCGGTTCACATGGAGGCGGGCGACTTCCTATTGGTGGGAGGCGTCACTCTCTTGATGTGTCTGCTCGCCACCCTGCTCCCTTCGTGGTTCGCCACTCGCTTCACTCCGGTGGAGGTGCTCCGCTATGAATGAGCCCTGGCTCGCGGCGAACGATCTTCACATGGCGTATCACACGATGAAGCGCGACGTGACGGTATTGCGCGGAATCGATTTGAGGGTTGCTCCCCGTGAGGTCGTCGCGGTGACTGGCGGTAGCGGATCGGGAAAGACGACCCTCTTGAACCTGCTCGGTTCCCTCGATCGTCCCGTATCCGGCTCCATCCGCTGGGGAGGGGAGGAGATCCTCTCCTTGAAGCCGGTCGAGTTGAGCCGTTTGCGCAATCAAGCCGTGGGATTCGTGTTTCAGTTCCACCACCTGCTTCCCGATTTTACCGCCCTGGAGAACATCATGATGCCGGCGCGGATCGCCGGAGGCTCTTTGACCGAGGGACGCGCGAGAGCGCAAGAGCTGCTCTCGCGTGTGGGGTTGCGCGACCGCGCCGAACATCGACCTGGAGAGCTCTCGGGCGGAGAGCAACAGCGGGTGGCGGTGGCTCGGGCCTTGATGAACCACCCGCGTCTGTTGCTGGCGGACGAGCCAGCAGGTAATTTGGATTCAGGGCGCGCCGCAGAGCTCACGCAGCTCTTGCTCCAGGCGCGTGACGAAGAGGACTTGGCCGTGGTTGTCGTCACCCATGACGAACGAGCGGCGGCGCGCGCGGACCGGTGGTATACGCTTCACGAGGGGCGTTTGGAAGACCGCTCGGCGAGCAAGACCTAGGGCGTTCAATGATCTGCCAGCGATGCAGCAAGCGACCGGCCGAAGTGCAATACACCGAGATGGTCGGTGGCCAGAAAACCATGCAGTGGCTGTGTTCGGAGTGCGCGCGGGAGGCCGGTCTCCTCGTCAATCTCAAGCTGCATCCCATGGCCCCCGCCGCGACCGCGAAGATCCTCTCCGGCACCGAGCGCTCGCCAAATGTCCCCAAGTGCCCCGAGTGCGGCACCGACGGCGAGAGCCTGCGGCGAACCGGCCTGCTCGGCTGCCCCAACTGCTACGAAGTCTTCCGCGTCCAACTCGAACCGCTGCTGCGCAGCGTGCATCACGCGGTCGACCACAATCCACGCGCGGGGCGCGATGACCCGGTGAGTCGTCTGGAACGCGTCCTGGAGTCCCTGCGCCGCGAGCTCAGTGAATCGGTGCGCAGGGAGGAATTCGAGCGGGCGGCTTCGATCCGCGACGAGATCCGCCGTTACGAAAAGGAGAAGGCGGAGCTGGCCTCGCCCGAGATCGAGGAGGGGGACGAGGACGCATGAGATTCGAGGAGATGGCCAAGTCTCCGGCTCCCTGGCAGAGCCAGGACGCTCCCGAGCGGGACATCGTGCTGAGCTGTCGCGTGCGTTTGGCCCGCAACGTGGAGGGCCAGGTCTTCCCGCACCTTCTGGGCGAGGACGCGCTGCGCAACCTCAGGAGCCGGATTCTCCGGGCGGCCGCGAGTTGCCCGAGTGCGGCGCTCCCTTCGTCCTGGGCGATGGAGGAGCTGGAGGAATTGGAGCGGCGCTTCCTCTTGGAACGGCACTTGGTCTCTCAGGAGCTGGTGGCCACTCCCATCGGGCGCGCGGTCCTGATGAGCCGAGACGAATCGCGGGGCCTCATGGTCAACGAGGAGGACCACCTGCGGATCCAGGCCTTCGGCCCCGGGCTCCTGCCCAAGGAAACCTTAGAAATTGCAATGTGTTTTGCGTCAGAGTTAGAGGAACACTTGACCTTTGCCCACAGCCCGCGGCTGGGCTACCTCAGCGCCTGCCCCACCAATTTGGGCACCGGAATGCGCGCCTCGGTCCTTCTGCACCTGCCCGGTCTCGCTCTGACCCGGGATTTGGAGAAGGTATTGCACAGCCTGAAGGTCCTGAACTATACCGTACGGGGCTTCTACGGCGAGGGAAGCGGGGCCCTGGGAGAGCTCTTTCAGGTCTCCAATTCGGCCACTCTGGGCCTCTCAGGGGCCCAGATCGTGGACGATTTGCTGCATCATCTCCGCAAGGTGATCTCGGTGGAACGGGAGGCACGCGCCGTGCTTCTGGAGCGCGAGGGGACCCGGATCGAGGACCGAGTCTTTCGAGCCTGGGGAATTCTGAAGAACGCTCGTTTGCTCACGACGCGTGAGGCCTTTGATTTGCTTGGAGATTTGCGGCTGGGGATGAGCTTCCGATTGCTTCCAGGGGTGGACGAAACCACCCTCCGGTGTCTTCTTGTAACCATCCAGGGAGCGCACCAGGAAATCATGGCTCAGCGTAGCCTGAAACCGCACGAACGGGACGAACGAAGAGCCGACTATGTACGGCGGGCGCTTGCCAAGGCAAGGAAGGACCAAGAATGAACGATCGCTTCACCGAGAGAGTCCGCAAAGTCCTGTTTCTCGCCAGAGATGAGGCGGGACGGATGCAGCACGACTACATCGGTACCGAGCACCTGCTGCTCGGGATCATCCGCGAGGGAGAGGGCATTGCGGCCCAGGCTCTCCAGCGCCTCAACATCGGTTTCGATCAGATTCAGCAAGCGGTCGAAGACATCGTAACCGCCCAAAGCGGTACGCTGACCATCGGCGAGATCCCCTTCACCCCGCGCGCCAAGCGAGTCCTCGAGCTTTCCATCGACGAAGCGCGCATGCACAACCACAACTACGTGGGCACCGAACACCTTCTGCTCGCCCTGATTCGAGAAGGGGAAGGAGTGGCGGCGCGTGTTCTGAACGAACTCGGCGCCGATCACGACAAGGTCAAGAAGGAAGTCATGAAGCTCTTGGGCGGCACCGCCAAGGGCGGCACCTCGTCCGGAAGTTCGCAAAAGAAAGAGACTCCGGTTCTGGATCAGTTCGGCCGCAACCTCAGCCAACATGCGCGTGACGGAAAGCTGGATCCGACCATCGGGCGCGACAAGGAGATCGAGAGAGTCATTCAGATTCTGTCACGTCGGAAGAAGAACAACCCGGTCCTGATCGGCGAACCCGGTGTGGGCAAGACCGCCATCGCCGAGGGATTGGCTCAGACCATCGTGGATGGACGAGCCCCCGAGCTGTTGAAGGACAAGGAGATCATCACGCTCGATCTCGCGAGTGTCGTGGCCGGAACAAAATATCGCGGTCAGTTCGAGGAACGGCTCAAGGCAATCATGAACGAGATCCACGAGAGCGAGCACGTCATCCTCTTCATCGACGAGTTGCACACCATCGTGGGGGCCGGCGGTGCCGAAGGCGCCATCGACGCGTCCAACATGTTCAAGCCCGCTCTGGCTCGTGGGGAAATTCAGTGCATCGGCGCCACCACCCTCGACGAGTACCGCAAATTCATCGAGAAGGATGGGGCGCTCGAGCGCCGTTTCCAGTCCATCATGGTGAACCCACCCAGTGAGGACGAGACGGTCGAGATCATTTTCGGATTGCGGGACAAGTACGAGCAACACCACCAGGTCCATTTCACGGACGAGGCGATCCGGACCGCGGTTTATTTGAGCGTGCGCTACATCGCCAACCGTAGCCTGCCGGACAAGGCGATCGACGTCATCGACGAGGCGGGCAGTAGGGCCCGGCTGGCCGCCTCGGCGGTTCCCGGCGATCTGCGCGATCTGGAGAAGAGGATCGAGGAACTCTCCGAGCAGAAGGAAGCCGCCATTCTGGGCCAGGAATTCGAGAAGGCGGCGGGCTTCCGGGACGAGGAGAAAGAGCTGCGTATTCAGCTGGGCAAGCAGCGCAAGACATGGTCGGAGCAGAGAAACGAGGTCAGGACCGAGGTCTC
Organism: Candidatus Krumholzibacteriota bacterium; assembly: GCA_963727455.1. GTDB lineage: Bacteria > Krumholzibacteriota > Krumholzibacteriia > JAJRXK01 > JAJRXK01 > JAOZPE01. The sequence goes on from CAVSGG010000005.1 coordinate 464,357, forward strand.
GGCTCGCGATATCAGCGTGGTCATCGCCGACATGACCGGGATCCCGGTGACCGAGGTCGAGGAGGAGGAGACCGAGAAACTGCTGCGGATGGAGGAGTGCCTGAGAGAATCGATCATCGGCCAGGAGGAAGCCATCTCCGCCGTGAGCAAGGCGATCCGCCGCAACCGCGCCGGTTTGCGCGATCCGCGGCGCCCCATCGGTTCCTTCGTGTTCTTGGGACCCACCGGGGTCGGAAAGACCGAGGTAGCGCGTCAACTCACCAAGTTCCTCTTCGACGATCTGAAGAACATGATCCGCATCGACATGTCGGAGTACATGGAGAGGTTCTCGATTTCCCGGCTGGTGGGAGCACCTCCCGGTTACGTGGGGTACGACGAGGGCGGAATCCTCACCGAGAAAGTGCGGCGCCAACCCTATTCCGTCGTTCTGTTGGACGAGATCGAGAAGGCCCATCCCGACGTTTTCAACCTGCTGCTGCAGGTGCTCGAGGACGGAGTCCTGACCGATTCCTTCGGGCGCAATGTCGACTTCAAGAACACCGTTCTCATCATGACGAGCAACGTGGGAAGCCGCAGAGAGGCGCTTCGCAAGAACGTGGGCTTCGATGCTCCCGGCAAGGGGGGCGACGAGAAGACCATGCGCGCCAACGTGACCGAGGATCTGAGAAAGACCTTCAGCCCCGAGTTCCTCAATCGTATCGACGAGGCCATCATCTTCCATCCGCTGGACCGGGCTCACATGACGCGCATCCTGGAGATCCTGCTGCGAGAGATGGAAACTCGCATGGAAAGCCTGGACATCAAACTGATGTATTCACAGGAGGCCAAGGAGTACTTGGTCTCCATCGGCTTCGATCCGGAGCTCGGAGCCAGGCCGCTGAGACGAGCCCTACAGCGGCACGTGGAAGATCCCCTCAGCGAGCGCCTCTTGCGCGGTAACATCCGCAGCGGGGACAGGGTGGAGGTGCGGGTCGTGGAGGACAAGCTGTCCTTCGAGGTGGTGGACCGCGATAAAAAAGGCAAACGGTCCGAGGCGGAGCCAGCCGGCAACGCCTCGTGATCCGGGCGGCGAGAGGGGCGGGTTCCAGTGAATCCGCCCTTTTGACCTCCCATAGGTTGACCGCCGCCAGGCCTGCGCTTACCTTCCCCTCTCATTTGGTGGCGGACGAAATGGGAACCCTTCCCTTCGCCTGACGTACACCAGTTTAGGCCAGCCCCGCGTACAGTCTTGAACCCTAGGTCTTCTATTAGCGAATGAACGCAATTCCGCCTTTGCGTGCCCGGTCCTGGGTCCTTGCCTTGGTAGTCGCGGCAGTCCTGATCTCGTCAGCCTCGCAAGCGCAGGCGACGAGACTCGTACGTATTCGGGTAGTGGGAGTCAGCACGGTGACGGCGGACCAGGTCGTCGCGTGGAGCGGCCTCGAGGCGGGCAAGGAGATCTCCAAGGAGGGGATTTCCGCCGCGGTGAGGAAGCTCGCGGCCCTGAACAAGTTCAGCGAGATCTTCGCCTACAAGAACGAGGTCAAGGGCGGCATCGAGCTCATCCTGAACCTCTCGGAGTATCCCCGGCTGGCTGGCATCGAGTTCTCCGGAGCGAAAGAACTCAAGCCGAAGGATCTCAAGGAAGAGATCGACCTGAGGGTGGGTGACTTTCTCACTCCGGGGGCGGTCACGCGCGCGAAGCTGAAGCTCAAGGACAAGTATCAATCCGAGGGCTACTTCAACGCCACCGTCAACACCGACTCGACCACCTTCTCCGCCGGTGGTCGCCAGACTCTGGTGTTCAAGATCGTCGAGGGCAAGAAGGTGAAGGTCCACTCCATCAAGATCGAGGGCAACCATCAGGTCAGCGCGGATGACCTGCGCCACGGGTGGAAGACGAAAACGGACAACTGGATTCGTAGTGGCACCTTCAAACGTCCGGAGTTCGAGGAAGATTTGCAAAAGCTGGTAGACAACTATCGCGACAAGGGCTTCCTGGACGCACAGGTCTTGGACCAGCGCAAGGATTTCGTCGAGGACGGCAAGAAACTCGATATTACCATCAAGGTGAGCGAGGGGCCCCAGTATGAGGTGGGGAAACTCAGCTGGGAGGGGAATACCGTCTTCCCCGACGATAGAATCGCTTCGGTGATCACCCTGCGGACCGGCAGCGTGTTCAGCGAATCCGTGTTCCAGGAGACGGTGCAGGCCCTCAACAGTCTCTACTGGGAAGCCGGGTACATCTACATCACGGTGGAGCCCACACGCGACATCCAAGGGCACGTAGTGAACGTGCACTTCAAGTTCCGCGAAGGCAAGCCGGCCAGCGTTCACGACATCATCATCACGGGCAACACCAAGACTCACGAGACGGTGGTGCGCCGGGAGCTACGAATTCGTCCGGGTGAGCTCTTCGTGAGCAGCCGTCTGCAAGACAGCCAGCGACGCGTTTTCCAGCTCGGTTTCTTCGAGGACGTCCAGGTGGATTTCAAACCGGCTACGCCCGACGGTGACATCGACCTCATCCTGAACGTCAAAGAGAAACAAACCGGGCAGTTCAGCATGGGCATGGGATTCTCGCAGCAGAGCCGGGCCACGGGCTTCTTGCAGGTCGGAGAAACCAATCTGTTCGGGACCGGCAACGCCTTGCAGTTCTCCTGGCAGTTCGGATCGCGCGCGAGTTACCTGAACCTCAGCTACACCATGCCCTGGTTCAGGGGGACGCCCACTCTTTTGGGGATTGACGCGTTCAACCGTTTCAGCAACCAGGTGAACGACTATTATGATACCCGGGTCAAAGGCGGAGCCATTCGCCTGGGCCGGCCCATCCCCGGTACGCGCTACAGCCGAGCCAGCGTGCGCTACAGCTACTCGCTGACCACGCTGAGTAATTTCGATCCGGCGTATGTGAGGACTCTGGATCAGCTGGAGCGTCAGCAGGGGCAGACTGGACTCCAGCGTCTGGACAAAACGGATTGGCCGCAGACTCGGAGTACACTGACCCTGTCGCTCTCGCGAAACAGCACCGACAGTCCGTTTTTTCCTACCAGCGGGAGCAGCGCAGTAGTGCGCTACGAGCTGAACGGCGGGCCTTTGGGGGGAGATCTGAACTTCCATCGGATCGAGGCCAACTACGACTTCTATCAAGCCCTACCCTGGAAATTCGTGTTCCACGTGGGCAATGTTGCCGGCTGGCTGAGTGCATTCGGGAAAACCTCCGAGGTTCCCGACTACGAGAAATTCCGCCTCGGGGGCAACCGTCTCTACGCGCTGCGCGGTTACCGCGACCTGGAGGTCGTGCCCCGCGGCAATCTGAACTTCGTGGGAGGCGAGTTCTTCACCACCCTCACCACTGAGATGCTCTATCCACTCACCAAGGCGGTGCAGCTGGTGGGCTTCGTGGATCAAGGGGATACCTGGAATTCGTTCTCCGAGGCCGATCTCACCAATCTGCGGAAGGGAGCGGGCTTTGGCGTGCGCCTGGAGGTTCCGCTGGTAGGACGGGTAGGACTTGACTACGGTTACGGATTCAACAAGGCGAATCCCTCCTGGGAGACGCATTTCAACTTCGGGGCCTTCTTCTAGGCTTCCGCAGACGAGGAGAGTCGAGCTATGAGACTCATACAACGAATCACCACTCTGTTCCTTCTCACGGCGCTTTCTGTCCTGGCCTTCGCGGGATCGGCTCGGGCCGACGAGAAGAACCTGAAGATCGGAACCATCGACAGTCAGCGGATTTTCCGGGAGTACCAGGAAGCCAAGGACGCGGAGGCGGTTTTCCAGGACGAAATGAAGCAGTGGCAGGAGGATCTCCAGGGAATGGAGCGCGAGATTCTCTCCCTGCAGGAGAAGATTCGTTCGCAGCAGCTGCTTCTTTCCCAGGACAAGCTCAACGAACTCCAGAGCCAACTGGATGAGAAGAGCCAGGCCTATGACAAGAAGCGCAGCGAGATCCTGGACCCCAACAACGGTCTGGCGGTGAAGCGAAATCAGGAGCTCAGCCAGCCGATCAACGACCAGATCACTTTGGTGGTCGAGCGCCTGGGATCCGAGGGCGGGTACGACCTCATTCTGGATACGGCCACGGTCAATATCGTCTATCAGAACAAGGACTTGGATCTGACAGACAAGGTTTTGGAAGAACTGGAAAAGTCGGGAAAGTAGCGGTCGAGCATTGGGATTTGACATTGTGCAGACGAGCTGCCAGCATGAATCGGCGTCATGCGCGAAGAGGGGCCGCCTTGGCCCCTTCGACGTATGGTCCCCTATTCGCCCGTCCCCGCCGAGGAGGCCGTAGAGTGGAGTCAATCGAATTACGGGAGCTAGCGGAGCGGATCGGCGGCCGCCTGGAGGGCAGCAGCAACCCGCTCATCTGCGGCGTCGCGGGGATCCGTGAGGCGCAAACGGGGGAGATCACCTTTCTCGCCCACGCGCGGTATCTCAACTACCTGGACGGTACCGCGGCTTCGGCTCTCATCTGCCGGCCCGATCTGAAGACGAGCCTGCCCACGATTCGCATGGACGACCCGCACTTGGGCTTCTTGCGCTCCATCGAGTTGTTCTGTGAACCCAAGCAAAACTACTTCGCCGAGGGAATCGATGCGAGCGCGCGAGTGCACGAGACCGCGACCCTCAAGAAGGGTGTGAGAGTCGGTCCCGGCGCGATCATCGGGGAAGGCTGTGTGGTGGGGGAGCACACTATCGTGGGATCGGGCGTGGTGGTCATGCCGAAGGTCAAGATCGGCAGCCGCTGCCTCCTCTACCCGAACGTCGTGGTGCGTGAAGAGTGCCAAATAGGTGACAGGGTCATTTTGCACGCGGGAGCGATCATCGGAAGCGACGGCTTCGGATACGCCAAACAGGCCGGCTCTTACCATAAGGTGCCGCAGATTGGCAGGGTCATCATCGAGGACGACGTGGAGATCGGCGCCAACAGCTGCGTCGATCGCGCCACCGTGGGACGTACTGTGATCGGAACCGGAACCAAGATCGACAACTTGGTGCAGATCGCGCACAACGTCACCATCGGCCGGCACACGGTGATCTCGGCGCAGACGGGAATCTCCGGGTCCACCAGCGTCGGAAACGACGTGATGATGGCAGGTCAAGTGGGCGTGGTGGGTCACATCAGTATCGGAGACGATGTGCGTATCGGCGCTCAGAGCGGCATCTCCAAAGACATCCCCGAAGGAGAGCAGTGGTTCGGCTATCCGGCGCGCAATTCGCGCGAGGCCCGCAGACTTCTGGTTCATTACAATCGTCTGGAACGCTACGCGGAAGAGATCAGCGATTTGAAGCGCCGTATCCAAGAGCTGGAGAAGTCGAAGAGTGCTGCGTCAACAACGAACTCTTAAGGCACCGGTAGAATTTGACGGAATCGGGCTTCACACCGGCGAAAAGGCGCGCGTCCGATTCGTTCCCGCCGAGCCCAATCACGGACTACAGTTCAGAGTGCGCAGGGGAGAAGATTGGGTGGTCATTCCCGCGAATGTGGATTCCATCCAGGACGATCAGCCTTTCCAGCGCAATACCACACTGCGCGGCGGTGGAGTAGAGATTCACACTGTCGAGCACGTGCTGGCCTCCCTCTATGGACTTCGGATCGACAACGCGTGGATCGAACTGGATGCTTCCGAGCCACCGGAGCCGGAGGAAGGATCCTGTCGCGCCTTCGTGGACAAGTTGCTCGAAGTTGGCATCGTCGAGCAGGGCGTTCCGGTCGTCTATTACGAGGTGAAGCGGCCGGTCCAATGGAGTCAGGGACAGATCGGAATTACCGCCATCCCCTACGATGGTTTCCGGCTCAGCTTCACCATTCAATACGACAACTCGGTGATCGGAACTCAGTATGGCAGCTATGCCATCACACCCGAATCCTTCGCCAAGGAAATCGCGCCCAGCCGGACCTTTGCTCTCAAGCGGGAAATCGACCACCTGCAGGCGATGGGACTCATCAAGGGGGGAACCTATCGCAATGCGCTGGTGGTAGACGAAGACCGAGTCCTGAACGACGAAGGATTGCGTTTCCCCGACGAGTTCGTCCGGCACAAGATCCTGGACCTGTTGGGGGACTTGGCGCTCCTGGGCATGCCGATCAAGGGTCACGTCATCAGCCTGAAGAGCGGTCACGAGACGAACGTGCGCTTCGTGCGGCGTCTTGCTTCCTTGGAAAAGCGTCGGATGGGCATTTATCCGGCGAAGAAACCGACCTACTGGGACATCAGCGCTCTCATGGAGTTCTTGCCCCATCGCTATCCGTTCCTGCTCATCGATCGAGTACTCGAAGTGGAACCGGGGAAGCGCGCGAGAGGCCTCAAGAACGTCACGATCAACGAGCCCTTCTTTCGGGGCCATTTCCCGGGGCATCCGATCATGCCCGGAGTATTGATCGTGGAGTCCATGGCGCAATTGGGCGGTGTGTTGCTGCTCAGCATGATCGAGCAACCGGAGACCAAACTCGTATATTTTTCTTCAATCGACAAAGCCCGTTTCCGCAAACCGGTTTTGCCCGGTGATCAGTTGATCATCGATCTCACGCTGGTTCGTTTTCGGCGGAACACTTGCAAGATGGCCGCCTTCGCAACCGTGGACGGCGAACGCGTGGCCGAGGCGGAGATGTTAGCGGCAATCGTGAACCGTTAGAGGATCAGTGATGAGCACCGACAAGTCGCAAGATTTGGGACCTCTCATTCATCCCACTGCCATCATCGACAGCAGGGCTGAACTCGCCTCGGACGTGCGCGTCGGTCCCTACTCCATCATCGGTCCCTACGTTCGCGTCGATGAGGGAACCGAGATCAGGGGTCACGTCGTTCTCGAGGGCAAGCTGCACGTCGGAAAACGAAACCGCATTTATACCGGAGCGGTGTTGGGTACGCCACCTCAGGACTTGAAATACCGGGGAGAGGTTTGCTCCGCTGAAATTGGCGATGACACGACCATCCGGGAATACGCCAGTCTGAACGTCGCAACGACGCCCGAGGGCATTACCAGAGTGGGCGATCACTGTCTGCTCATGACCTACTCGCACGTGGCCCACAACTGTTCCATCGGCAATAACGTCATCATTGCCAACGCCACTCAGCTCGGAGGCCACGTTCACATTGCGGATTGGGCCATCGTGGGTGGAGTCGTGGGGGTTCATCAGTTCTCGGTCGTCGGCGCTCACGCTTTCGTGGGCGGAGCGAGCCGCCTGGTGGTCGATGTTCCACCCTTCGTCCGTGCCGCGGGAAGTCCGCTCAAAGCGGGAGGAATCAACTCCATGGGGCTGCGCCGGCGCGGATTCAGCGATGCGCGCATTGCGGCCGTGAAGGAAGCCTACCGATCGCTGTACCGCCGCGGCCTCACGATCCAGGAGGCCAAGAAGAAGATCCAGGAATGTGGGGATGATCTCATCGCCGAGGCATTCGAGGACTTCTTCGCGCGGAGCCACCGCGGTATCTGCCGCTGAGTGTTCCCGCCATGACCGCGAAGGCAGACAGCGTTCTCATCTCTTGTGGGGAACCGAGCGGCGAGAACTACGCGAGTGATTTGGCGCGCCAGCTGAAAATCGAGAGACCCGAATTGTGGCTGGTGGGTGTGGGCGGCTCTCGCCTCCAGGAGCAAGTCGGAGAGATCTGGGCCGGGCTGGAGGAGCTCTCGGTCATGGGCTTCGCCGAAGTCATTCGCCATCTCCCGCGTTTGCGCCGCTTGAGGGAAAAGATCGCCGAGCGCGCCCGTGAAGAGGGTATCAAACTTCTGGTTGCGGTCGACTATCCCGGATTTCATCTCAGCCTGGCTGGCGCGATGAAGAAGCGCGGCATCAAGACTCTCCACTACATTCCGCCCAAGACCTGGTCCTGGGGTGCGTGGCGCAACCGCGCGCTCCGGGCGAGCGTTCATCGCTGCGCCGTCATCTTTCCCTTCGAGGAGGGCTACTACCGCCAGCGTGGAATCGACGCCACTTTCGTGGGGCATCCTCTTCTCGATCAACACGCTGCCGTGCTGCACAGAGGCAAGACACGGCGTGAGGGACTTCTCCTCGTTCCGGGCAGTCGGCCACAGGAAATTCGTCGTATCGGTCCCAGCATGGCCGAGGCCGCACGACGTTTGCGCGCCGAGGGGGCAGTGGATCGGGTTCGCGTGAGCCGCGCGCCCGGTCTTCCTGTTGAACTCCTGGCCGAAATGGCGCAGCTCTGTCCCTCATTGGAGATCGTCGAGGGCCCCCTGATCGAGCACCTGATTTCGGCGGAAGTCGCGATCGTTTGCAGCGGTACCGCCAGCGTGGAAACCGCCCTTTCCAGGACCCCGCATGCTATCGTCTATCGCACTTCCAGACTGACCTACGCGGTGGCGCGGCAACTGGCTACGGTGGAGGCCATCGGAATGTCCAATATCGTTCTGGGAAGGACCGCGTTCCCCGAGTTCTTGCAGAAAGAGCTGCATCCGGAGAGCCTGGTAGCTGCGATGCGAAAGCTCCTCGATCCGCACTCCGCGGAGCGCTTGCGGCAGGAGCGCGCCTTCGATGAGCTCTTCCGGTGCCTGGGGAAGGGCGAGGGTGCGGCGCGAAATGTCGCGCGAATGGCCCTGCAGATGCTCGACGAGGAGCCCAGCGAAACCGTATATTGAGTGCTACCGTGGATGACCTGTCGAAACCCGCTTTTGATCCGCGCATTTCCCCCCTGCGTGTGGTCTATGCTCTTCTGCGCAAGAGCGTGCGGATTCGTATGGAGGGGCAGATCGAGCTACTCGAGCGAGCCCGGAAGGGCGAAGCCATGATCTTCGCCTCGCGGCACGGGCAACTTCTTCCGCTGCTCTTCGCGGTGGAGCGCTATGGCTTGAGCATCGTGATCAGCAGGAGCCGCGATGGCGAGCTTTTGGCGGCTTTGCTGCGTCCCTATGGCTTCCACTTCGTGAGGGGCAGCACCTCCTTGGGCGGTCGTGTTGCCGCTCTGGCGGCTCTGCGAACTCTGGCGCGGGGCGAGAGCCTGGGTCTAGCAGTGGACGGACCTCACGGACCGCGCGGAATCGTCCAGGAGGGGGTTCTGCGCCTAGCGCGGCGCGCGGCAGTGCCCATCGTGCCTCTGGTGGCCACGGGAGGATCCAAAGTCGTGCTGCGCAAGTCCTGGGATCATTTCGAACTCCCCCTACCAGTGAGCCGGGTGCGGGTGCAGGTCAAGAGCCCCGTATTGGTCGGCGAGGGAGCGCAGGGTCTGGATGCAGCCGGGCGATCCCTGGCGCGGCAGCTCGAAGGAAACTGGCGGGATGAACTGCTGCTTCAACCACAACCTCCCGCTCATTCCACTTATGGACATACTGGATCATAGAGGCTGGCCAGAGAGATTGCTGTCCGCGCTGGACGAGCGCGACAGCCCCTGGTCACTCTTTCTGGAGCCTCCCTCTTGGATTTACCGCGGGGTCAGCTGGGCCGATCGAGCCCTGCGGACGCGATCCCCGCTTTCTGAACCCCCTCTCAGTGTGGGGATCGGTAATCTGCGAGTGGGAGGAACCGGAAAGACCCCTCTTGTCTCCTGGTTGTGCCAGAAGCTCCACGAGCGCGGTCTGCGCTGTGCGATCCTGAGCCGCGGTTATCGTTCCGCGGGAGGGGGAGACGAGCCGGAGTGGTTGCGAAAGGAGACCGGGGCCCTCGTCGTCCTCGACTCCGATCGCCGCAGGGCCCACGCGCAGGCAGCGCGTGAAGGGGCGCAGATCGTCATTCTGGACGATTCCCTGCAGTCACGGGTTTGCGCTTCGCTACAGGTCGCCGTTCTTCTGGCCGCCGACCTCATGAGTCCGCCGCGAGTTCTTCCCGCGGGCGCTGCACGCGAGCCGATGAGTGGTCTCAGGCGCTGCCAGATGATCATGGTGCGCCGGGAGAACGGTGACCCTGTGAGAGAACGCCTGGTGGAGGTGGCGCAGCAATACTGCCCACGGGTCTACGTCTTTCGCCTCGCTCCGGAGAAACTTCTCGGTCCTGAAGGGGAGCAGGCGCCGTTGAGCGCCCTCGAACCCATGGGCCCCTGTGTGTTGCTCAGCGGTTTGGCGCGTCCGGAGTCCTTCGAGGAAGATGCTAAGAGGGTTGGGGCGCAGGCCGTCGTTGCCCTGCGCTACTCCGACCATGCCTCTTTCGATTCAGGACGGGCGGAAGAGATCGAAAAAATGGCACGCCAACGGCAGGCCCGCTTTCTCCTCTGTCCGGAAAAGAACTTCGCGCGCCTGGTCGCTCTTGGGCTCGGCCTTCCGCTTTGGGCCCTGTGCTCTCGCGTGAAGTGGGAGGGCGAGGATCCTCTGCCCGAGCTCTTGCGAGCCATCCAGGAGAGAGTTGGCGGCGAGAGCCAATCGTCCGGAGCTTCCGGCGAGAGTGCCTCGGGCTCGTAGAAGCTCACTTCGAGGCAGCCACTCCGGCAAATTGAACCGGGATCGTCACGCCGAAACTGTATGGGGTATCGCTGGCGGCGGTATCGTGTCCGGTGAAGGTGAGAATCGCATTCGCCAGAAGGACATCCTCGGTGTTGACCAGGTCCTGGAGGAAAGGCTGCGATTTCATTTCGTCGGTGACCAATACGATGCTGAGGTTCACCTGGGTCCCGCGCCTCACGATTTCATTCAGCTCGTAGCTCCGATCGTAGGCCAGCAGTGGATCCGCAGCAGCATCCGGTCCCAGGGGTTGCCACTGGATATTCACGCGGTCGATGATGAACGCACCGAAGGGCTCGGACTCGGTCGCGCTCAGCGAACCTTCGTTGGCACGGTTGGCCACCGTGACCGTCACACTACTGGCGGAAATGAAATCATCAGCCGTGTTGATCGTCCGGTCCGCGCCCAGATCTCTCTGGTAGACGATGACGGGGGCGCCGGCGTCGACGGAAACGACTTCCATCACGCTGCGATTGAAGCCGTCGTGGGAGCAGCCCGCGAACAGCAGGGCCGCAGGGCCCATGAGCAGGAAAATGGAAAGCCTCGAGCGCACGAAAAGCCCCCTTCGCACTGCGTGCCGCCACGCTCGGCAACTCCGTGCGTACCCAGCAAGCGGCCGGCCTGGAACAGCTAGGGATTTCGCAAGCGACATGCCATGACGACGAGCTTTATAAGTCATTAATTAACAGTTAGCTATGCCATAGAAGAAATGTAATACTCGAGGTGGATGCCGCAGCTTGCGCGCAGAGAGACCTCGAGCGGCTGCAAGCTGCACTCTCGGAGAGAGAGACGAGGACTTCCGTTTCGCCATTGAGTCCCCTTTGGCCTACCCTATGGGCGCTAGCGGTGAAAGGACCCTGCATGCGATCGTTCTCGTCTTCCGTGGACGTCTTGGTCATCGGCAGCGGGCTGGCTGGCTTGCGCGCCGCCCTTAGTTTGGCGAAGACTGCCCGAGTGCGTCTGGTGACCAAGGCCCGCGATCACCACAGCAATACCAACCGTGCCCAGGGTGGAATCGCGGCGGTGCTGGGCTCGGACGACAATTTCGAATTCCACGTACAGGACACGCTGAATGCCGGGGCCGGTCTGTGTCACGAGACCCGGGTCCGCGCGATGGTGGAAAGCGCCCCTCGGCTCATCGAAGGTCTGCTTGCGGTCGGCATGGACTTCGACCGCGAGGTGGACGGCAGCTACGAGATGGGCCGAGAGGGTGGGCACAGCCGACGTCGAGTGGTGCACTCCGGCGACTTCACGGGTCGTGCGGTGGAGCATTCGATGCTGGCGGCAGTGCGCGCGCATCCCTCGGTTCAGGTCTTGGAGGATCACTTTGCCATCGATTTGCTCAAGGACGAGAGTGGTGGGGTGGTAGGGGCACTCGTCCTGAACGAACGCAGTGGGGAGGCGCGAGCAAACCTCGCCCGCTATACCGTGGTAGCCACGGGGGGCTCGGGGAAAGTATACCGCTACACCACCAACCCGGACATCGCCACCGGCGACGGTGTCGCCATGGCGTGGCGCGCGGGCGCGACCGTGGGAAACCTGGAGTTCGAGCAATTCCATCCCACCTGTCTGTATCACCCCTTGGCGAAGAGTTTTCTCATCAGCGAGGCAGTGCGCGGAGAGGGAGCGGTACTCAGAACTCTGGATGGCGAGGCCTTCATGCCCCGCTATCATGAGCTGGCGGATCTGGCCCCGCGGGACATCGTGGCGCGCGCCATCGACAACGAGATGAAGGTGCGCGGAGACAATCACGTTCTGCTCGATGCCACGGTCATTCCCACCGAGTTGGCTTCCCGCAGATTCCCCAACATTCGGGCCCGCTGCATGGAGTACGGGATCGACCTGACCCGCGATATGATCCCGGTGGTTCCCGCCGCCCATTACGCCTGTGGAGGAGTAGTGACGGACGATCGGGGCGCGAGCAATCTCGAAGGTCTGTTCGTGGTGGGAGAAGCGGCTCTGACCGGCATCCACGGCGCCAATCGCTTGGCCTCCAACAGCCTGCTCGAGGCGCTCTACTACGGCGAGAGGGCCGCGGAGGAAATCTCTCTGCGTTTGGCGGACGAGTCGCGCGAGATCAAGTCTGCGATTATCCCCGATCTGGGTAGCGGGGCCAAGGAGCCCACGCCCTTGCAGCACGATTGGGAAACCGCGCGCAAGACGATGTGGAATTACGTGGGCATCCAGCGGGACCTGGTTCGTCTGGAAGTCGCGCAGCGCCGGATGAACGAGATGGCGGCCGACGCGGAGCGTTCGTACCGGGCGCAACGGCCGAGCATCGATCTCCTCGAACTGCGTAACGTCACGCTTCTGGGAAGTCTCGTGGTACGCTGTGCGAGCTTTCGCAAGGAGAGCCGCGGTCTCCACGCACTGGCCCAGTTCCCGGAACGGAACGATGCGCAATTCTCGGGCGACACACATCTTCGAAGTGGCGAAGAGGCCCATCTTTGCCCCTTGAGAGAGAAGGACGATGCGACTCGCAACCGCATTTGACGGCAGCTTCTATCCGGCCGAAGCGGACGCCTTGGCTGAGGTGGTGGACCACTTTCTCGACCATGCTCCCAAGAGGGTGAACGGGAAGATTCTCGGAGCGATGGTTCCTCATGCCGGCTACATCTACTCGGGAATGACGGCAGGAATGGCTTTCGGGACTTTTCGTGGTCTCGAGCCAGACGCCGTGGTTGTCCTCGGGCCGAGCCATCGCGTACGGGTGCGGGGAGTCCGGTTGTTGCGGGCCGAAGGATACGAGAGCCCCTTGGGTACTCTTCCCACCAGCCGCCAGTTGATGGACGAACTCCTGCAGGCTCTGGGTTCCGGCGCGGACGGTCCCGTATTTTGCGAGCACTCGGTGGAGGTGCAGCTCCCCTTCCTCGCCCGCGCGCTGCCCGATGTTCCGGTGATCGAGCTCGTGTTCGGACCCGCTGAGGAAAAGACGGTGGAGCGGGTGGTGAAGGCACTGGTCTCGCTGCGACGCGAGCATGAGATCTTGGTGGTCGCGAGCAGTGATCTCTCCCATTACTACGATCACCAGCGCGCGCAAGTCCTGGACGGACGATTTCGAGAACTACTGTTGAAGAGCGACAGCACGCGCCTCGCCGAGGCCATCAGGATGGGGGAGACCGAAGCATGTGGCGCTGGGCCCGTGCTTGCGCTCATGGGGTACACCGAAGCTCTGGGGGGGCGCTTCGAAGCGATTCACCAGTGCGATAGCAGCCTGACCAGCGGCGACGAATCTCAGGTCGTGGGATATTTCTCGGCGCTCGCCATCCTTTCCGGGGAGACCGGATGAGGGATTGGTACGAACTCGCGTTCGGCGAACTGTATCTCGAGCTCTATTCGCACCGAAACGACGCAGAGGCCGAGAAGGTTCTCGGACTCGTGTTCGCCGAGGGCGAGCTGCGAGATCGCTCGGTGATCGATGTCGCCTGCGGGGCGGGCCGCTATCTCGAGGAACTGGAAAAGCGCGGGGCATGGGCGATGGGAGTGGATCTGTCGGCTCCGCTCTTGCGGGCGGCGCGGGAACGCAATTCCGCATTGCACCTCACGCGTGCGGACATGCGTGCCATACCCCTGGCGGATTTGGCAGTGGATTGGACCCTCTCGCTCTTTACCTCCTTCGGGTATTTCGAGACCAAAGCAGAGCACGCCGCTTTGGCGCGGGAGCTCACGCGGGTTGCCAGAGAAGGAGTGATCGTGGACGTTCCGAATCCGCGTTATCTGGAGCGGAACCTGGTGAAAGAGAGTTCGCGCGAGTTGGGTGAGCGCCGGGTGGAAGAGCACAGGCGCCTCTTGCGTGATCCGAAGCGAGTGGTCAAACGAGTACGCGTTCTCGACGCGAAGGGTGAATTGGTCACGGAGTATGAAGAGCGAGTCATGCTATTTTCCAGATCCGAGTTCCTAGAACTTTTCGAAAGCGCCGGGCTCTCGCTTCACTCCCTGCACGGCGACTACGATGGCTCTCCCTTTGAAGAAGCCACGAGTCCGCGGCAACTGGCGCGTTTTGAATCGATGGAGAAAGTTTCATGAGTCAGAAAAGCTCTGCGGATTCGATCCAGCGCCTGAAACTCGAAACCTCTCCCGGGCTCTCCGAGTATGCGCGGCGTTGGCAAGCGGACGAGCCCATTCCAGGACTCGCTCGGAAAGCTCTGTTTCAGGAAGAGCTGAGTGTGCGGTCGGGCAGTGCGTTTCGTGACGAGGAATTTTCGCGTGAGCTACTGAGAAGGCACCAGTCTTTGCGCGCGAGCCGGGCGTCTCTGGCGAACCTCGAGGCACTGGCGGATGGCGCGCCATGCGTCATCACCGGGCAGCAGCCCGGTCTCTTGGGCGGGCCGCTGTATTGCGCCTGGAAGATCGCTGGGGCCGTGGGCATCGCAAACTCGCTCACCCGCAAACTCGGCCGGAAGGTGGTTCCCCTCTACTGGTGCGGTGCCGACGACTCGGACTTCGAGGAAGCGCGCGCGGCCTGGCTCTGGAAGGCGGATTCAGGCGCAGTGCGCGCCGAGTTGTCCAAGGACCTGGCTCGACCGGGCAGCATGGTGGGTTCGCTTCCGGGGACCGCGGTGGCGGCAGTGGAGCGCAACGCTCTCAGCGCGATGGGGGCGAAGTCCGGCGGAGACTTGACGCGGTGGATGGAATCCGCGGATGAGGCATGGGACCTGGGGGAACGAACCCAGGCCCTGTACTTGCGGCTTTTCGGTCAGGACGGTCTGGTAACCATCGACGCGCGATCGAACCGATTGCGGGAGCTGGGCCGAGAGCTGATGTTGCGCTACGCGCACAGAAGCGTGGAAGTCGCCGAGCGTGCGGAGGAGAGGGGCCGAGCACTTCAGGCGGCGGGGTTTTCCGTTCCCTTGCATTCCGCGGCCACGAACAGCGGCCTGTTCCGCCTCCGCGAGGGACTCAGAGAAAAACTCGAGCCCGAGGAACTGGTGCCGGCCTGTGAGGCCGGGGACGATCTCAGTCCCGCAGTCCTTTTGCGTCCCCTTTTGCAGGACGAGCTGCTGGCGCCTCTGGCCGCGGTGCTGGGCCCCTCCGAACTGCATTACCACGCTCAGTTGGCGCCCGCGTACGAGTTGCTAGGAGTTGAGGGGGCGGCGCCCGCTCTGCGACCTCAACTCACATTCTTCCCGGAAAGCCTGCCCTGGCCCGAGGACGAGAAGCGGCAGAGGGCTCTGCTCGAGGGAGGGGATGGCGCACGGGAAGCTCTGGGTACTCTGACCGTGCCCCCGCAGTGGGAGGAGGCCCGCAGCGCTTTGAACGACTCGCTTGCGGCTGCGCTGCACGCCTTCGAGGAGAACTTGGGTGATGCCGCGCGCGAGTCGAAGCTTGCGCGCGCGCTGCGGAAACTGCGCGAGACGGCAGAGCGTATCGAGGACAGCCTCGCCGCGCAATCTCTGCAACGGGCAGGCGAGGAGCACCCCTTCGTGCTTCTGACTCCCGACCTATTGGGGCTGCGCGGCACTCCCCAAGAGAGGGCCTACGCGACGGTCGTGGCGTGGGAGTGGTTCGGGCAGGACTTTTCCCGCTATCTGCAGGAGCTGGGCAGGCGCTACGTCGAAGACTTGGAGGAGGGTGTGGCGCCGTTCTATCTGGGACGGATACGCTTGGAGACGACATGAACCGTGCACGAAGAAAGAGTGAGGTCGACGCGCTGTTTCTCTCACCGCATCCCGACGATGTGGAGTTGTTCTGTGGAGGTACGGTAGCCCGGCTGGTCGAAGCTGGGTCCGAAGTCGCCATCGTCGACCTCACCCGCGGCGAAATGTCCAGCAATGGGACGGTAGAAGAGCGACGCGAAGCAAGTTTGCGTGCGGCCGAGATCTTGGGCGTGAAAGAGGAGCGCGAGGTTCTCGGGTTTCCCGACGGGGGAGTCAAGGAACACGATGCGCAACAGC
Organism: Candidatus Krumholzibacteriota bacterium; assembly: GCA_963727455.1. Lineage (GTDB taxonomy): Bacteria > Krumholzibacteriota > Krumholzibacteriia > JAJRXK01 > JAJRXK01 > JAOZPE01. The sequence continues at coordinate 480,628 of CAVSGG010000005.1, forward strand.
TGAAGGTTCTGGTCGAACTCTTGCGCGTGAGACGACCACAACTGCTCTTCGCGCCCTATGGTGTGGATCGGCATCCGGACCATGTGGCCGCAGGGGCCTTGGCGCGGCGCGCCATCTTTTTCGCGGGTTTGAGCCGCTTCGCCGCGGGGGGGAAGCCTTACCGGCCGAGGCTACTCGTCGGCTATCCCTGTCACACTCTCGTTCCCGTTTCGTTCACAGTGGACGTTGGTAGAGTCATGGAAGCGCGCCGTGCGGCCATCGCGGAATATCGCAGTCAATTTCAGGCTGGACCCGACTCCACGGCGACCTACATCAATCGGCCCGACTTCCTGACGGCCCGCGAAGCCCGTCTGCGCGAGTGGGGACTCACGAGTGGGGTGGAGTTCGCCGAGGGCTTCGTCCTGGATGAGCCACTCCTGTTGACCGATCCACACTCTCTCTTCCTGCGAGGGGATGCACGATGACCGGCAAGAAGTACCGCATCGGGATGACCTCGTTCGCCGCGCAGGGTGGCAGTGGTGTGGTGGCCAGCGAGTTGGGTTTGGCGCTCGCCGCGCGCGGACACGAAGTCCACTTCATTGCGAACGCTCTGCCCGTGCGTCTGCGCGAATTCCTCCCCAAGGTGTTCTTTCACGAAGTACAGACGGTTCAATATCCCGCGTTTCCCCACGCTCCGTATACGCTTGCTCTGGCCACGAAGATGACCGAAGTGGCGCGTTACCACGAGCTCGAGATTCTGCATGTACATTACGCCATTCCGCACGCCGCGAGCGCCTATCTCGCTCAGAAGATGCTCGAACCCACCCAGATCAAAGTGGTGACCACGCTGCACGGGACCGACATTACCTTGGTGGGTCAGGAGCCGAGCTTTTGGCCCCTGACACAGTTCGTGATCGAACAGAGCGACATCGTCACTGCGGTGAGCAAGGACTTGGCGCGACAGACGCGTGAGATCTTTCGCACCAATCGCGAAATTCGCGTCATCTACAACTTCGTCGACCCCGAACACTTCCGTCCCCGACCCGATTTGAAACGAAACAACCCTCTGGCTCCCGCCGGCGAAAAGGTCCTGCTTCACGCCAGCAACCTCAGACCCGTGAAAAACGTGGAAACCGTCGTTCGCGTTTTCGCCCGCGTGGTGAAGGAGGTCGATTGCCGGCTGGTCATCGTGGGGGATGGTCCCGAGCGAGGTCCCGCCGAGCGACTCGCCCGTAGATTGGAAGTGGCAGACAAAGTCACCTTCCTGGGAGCGCGCGAATCCATGGAAGAGCTGATGGCCATGGCTGACGTGCTTCTTCTTCCGAGCGAGCACGAGTCCTTCGGACTGGTGGCATTGGAGGCGATGAGTGCACAGACGCCAGTTGTCGCCAGCAAGCGCGGCGGTTTGCCCGAGTTGGTCGAGCACGGAGAAACCGGCTTCCTGCACGAACCCGACGATATCGAGGGCCAGAGCGCATCGGTGCTGCGCCTCTTGCGTGAGCCGAATCTGGCGCAGGTGATGGGAGAAAGGGCGCGTGAGGTGGCAAAGAACCGCTTTTGTACCGAGTGTGTATTGAACTCGTATCTGGATATGTATCACGAGATTAGCGGGAGCTCTCGCGCTCCGGGTTGACACAGCCAGCCGGTGTTCTAGACTCTGTCTGTAGCACACACGAACCCGCGAGGATGGTAGAGGTGAGCGAAAAGCCAACGAGCAGCCGCGACGTGATCGCCCGTCTTCAAGAGCATGCCGAGAACGGGCGATACTGTCTCGCCGCTTACGATTTCGTCTTGCGCGGACTCGATCAAACCATTCGGGCACTCCCGGAGGTACGTCACGTCAGCGGACAGGAGCTCATGGAAGGGCTTCAGGCCTTCGCCAAAGAGCAGTTCGGACCCATGGCCAAGCACGTACTGAATTCCTGGAGTATCATGCGCACCGAAGACTTCGGTCAGATCGTGTTCGAACTCGTCGATCAGGGAATCCTGCGCAAGACGGAGGAAGATCGTCTCGAGGATTTCGTGGATCGTTTTGATTTCGACGAGGTCTTCGAGCGCGACTACTACAAAGACCACAAGATCCCGAGTGCTTGATGGACGAAGTTTCGCGTTCCGCTCTCATTCTCGGGGGCGGGCGTTCACGCCGCATGGGCCGCGACAAGCGGCTCATTTCTCTACAAGAAACTCAGACGGTCCTTGCCTTGGAAGTGGCAGCGCTGCAATCCTTGCATTTGCCCATCTGGTTCGCAGGCGCGGCGCACGACGCCGCGCGGCCGCAGCTCGACGGGGTTGCGATACTCTGGGACCTAGAATCTCTCGCCGGTCCCCTCATCGCCCTTCTCGACGCATGGCGAGTGGTGTCCGGTGAACTCCTGCTACTGAGCGCCGACTTGCCGCAGCTGCGCACCGAGTTCCTTCAGAAGATCTTGGGAGAAGCGGCTGCGCATCCGCAGGCCAAAGCCGTCATTCCCAGCGATGGCGAACACTGGCAGCCACTATGCGCGTACTATCGAAGCGGGGCACTCCTCCAACTCCAGGAGCTGAGAAGGGCCGGGGAGCGCTCGCTGCTCGCTGCCCTGCAGGGGATGAAGACTCACGAACTCCACATCTTCGAGGCGCCCGACGAAGCGAGTTTGTGCAACTGGAATCGCCCATCGGATCGAGAGGAACCGCATCCGTGAATTCCGACGAGACCAAGAGGGGACCAAAATGAAGAAGAAACCTCAGGCCAAGAAAATGTCGCACCTCGATGCCAGTGGGCGGCCGCGCATGGTCGACGTGGGGGATAAGCCGGCGACTGACCGCAGCGCACTTGCAAAAGGGCGGATTCAGCTCTCCACGCCCGCGTGGAAGGCGCTGCAGAGCCCGACGGGAACTGGAAAGGGAGATCCGCTGCAGGTGGCGCAGGTAGCGGCAATCCAGGCCGCAAAGCGGACAGGAGAGTTCATTCCCCTCGCGCATCCCTTGCCGCTGCGTGCGGTCGAACTGAGCTGGAAGAAGAGAACGCGTGCCCGCGTGCTGGAGGTCCTGGTGAAAGTGCGCGCCTTTGGGCCCACTGGAGTGGAGATGGAGGCGCTCACGGCGGTCAGTGCGGCTCTCTTGACGGTCTACGACATGCTCAAGGCAGTGGACCGGGGTATGGTCGTCGGACCAATCTGGCTGTCCCGGAAGGAAGGCGGCCAGAGCGGCCTCTGTCACTTCGACGATCCGCCGCTCCCTTGATTCTGCTTGACCGCCGGCCGTAAGTGCATCTATACAACCAGAACACCCCTGGGAACCCATTCGTTCGGGAAACGTACACGGTGGGGGTCGGTAGTCCCGCCAACCGACCTCGATGTGGGTAGGCGATGCCGACCCTCCTTCAAGCACAAAGTGAACGGGCTCGGTAGAGCGAAGAGCCCGAAGGAGCGACGATGCTTCACACTCTGGCCCTCGCGACCATTTTTGGCGACTTCGGTGACATCATCGCGACCTCGTCCCCCTTCGCGAAGTTCATCATTCTCGTTCTTTTCATTCTCTCCGTCGTGTCCTGGGCCGTGATCGGGGACCGCTATCGCCGCCTAAGGCGCGCAGAGCGCGAAGACAGCCAATTTTGGCAACGTTTCGACCGCCTGGAGAACTACGAGCAGATGGAAGGGCTCAGCCAGTGGTGCGAGAAGAGCCAGAATTCGAGTCTGGGGAGGATTTTCCGCTTCTTCCACCGGGAATTTTGGCCGCGCTATCTGAGCCATCGAGGACAGGGCAGCGAGGATACCCTACGAGGGCTGCTGCGCCGCGGCGCGGACCGAGTTGCCTCCCAACAGATCGAGGAGCTGGAGCGAGGCGTAACCTGGTTGGCCACGCTCAGCTCCATCGCCCCGTTTCTCGGTCTCTTGGGGACGGTCTGGGGCATCATGGGTTCGTTTCTACAGATCGGGCGGCAAGGAACTGCCACCCTCGACGCAGTGGGGCCAGGAATTGCCGAGGCGCTGGTCACCACCGTGTGCGGGCTCTTCGTCGCCATTCCCGCCGTCATCGGATACAACTGGCTCCTGCGCCGGATTCGCGGACAGGAGAGCGATATGGTGCGTCTGATCAGCATGCTCGAGGACCAGGTCGCGGCCGAGACCCTCACCATGAGTGAGGAGGAGGTCCGAGTGAACGCTGGAGGATTCCACTGATGCGTAGCGGCGACGCACTTCGTGGAAGAAAGCACTACTCCCAGCTCGCGGAGATCAACGTGACGTCCCTGGTCGATGTCACTCTCGTGTTGCTCATCGTTTTCATGCTTACCGCCCCGTTCATTCAAGGCGGTGTCGAGGTCGACTTGCCCTCCACGCACTCGGTGCAGGAAGTGGCGCAGGAGGGCATCGTCATTTCTCTGGACAAGTCGCGGCGGGTGTACATCGACGATGACCCGATACCAATGAGCCAATTGGCGGAAGTTCTTCATGCCAGTCATCCAGAAGGAGATTCCCGTCCGGTCTATCTCCGCAGCGATCAGGCCGTGCCGTACGGCTTCGTGATTCGCGTCATGGGAGAGATCAAGGCGGCGGGAGTCGAAACGCTCAGCCTAGTGGTCGAGCCCGAGCCCGAGAGCTGAGCGGCGCAAGACCTCATGCGAAATACCCTCTTGGTATCGTTTTGCGCGCATCTCCTTGCCACACTCCTCTTCGGAGTGGTGAGCATCGCGTTGCGCCGGCCCCTGCAGCCGGCGGAGTACATCAGCGTGAACCTGGCCTCGATCCCTCCAGCTCAGGCTCAGAAGAAGCCTACCGAAGCGGTGCAGGAGAAGGTAGTGCCTCCCGAGCCCCAGGAAGTGAAGACGGCCCAACCCGAGCCCGAGATGGACCTGAGCCAAGAGAAGCCGAGCGAGCCCGCCGAACAGATCGTGCCACCAAAACCGGAACTGCCTCCGCCCACGAAGAAGGAAAAGCCGAAGGAGAAGGTGCAGGAGAAGTTCCCCGAACCGGTACAGCCCTCCAGAGCCAAGGAAGAACCGCAGAAGGAGAGCAAGGAAGCCCCCGCGGAGGAAACTCCCGCGACTCAAGCGCAGGCGGGTCCCGCGGTACAGGTCGAGAAGCATGAGGGGGTTCCGGACTACTATCTCGCCTTGCTCCAGCGCAAGATCGATCGCCGCTGGGAGCCTTCCGCTGCCAGGACGCGGGGAGGCCCCGCGGTCGCCTGTCTGATTCGTTTTCGCATTTCGCCGGCGGGAGTCATCGAAAATCCACGCGTGGTGGAGAGCAGCGGTTTCTCCGTATTCGACCGTGAGGCGCTGCGCGCCGTCCTCTCCGCCTCGCCTCTGCCGCCACCCCCTGCGGGTTCGCGCGCCCTGGAGGTTCCCATCAGCGTTCGTTTCCACCTGGAACAGTAGGAGTCGTCGTGCGCGGATTCGTGCCCAAAATCCTGATCACCTTGCTCGTCCTTTTCTCGCTCGGGGGCAACTGTCTCGCGCAGGACGATCAAGGAGTGCTCATCGACCTGCATCGTCAGGGGGCGCGCCGTGTGCGCTTGCGCATGATGCCGCTGTCCATCGAGAGCGCGCAGGCCAGCGTTCCGCCCGCGGCGACTGCCTTGGCCAATCGTCTCGTACGCGATTTCGTGTACAGCGGTGTTTTGGATCTGATGGATCCTCTGCCGGAGGGAGTCAGGCGGCCACCCTCCAGCGCTCGGGCCACACCCAAGGATGAGACGCAACCGGATGCCGTGGTTGCCCTCGGTCTGAGCGGCGAGGACCCGGCTTCGATGATCTTGACCGCCCGACTGCTCGCGCCCGGAGCGCAAACCCTCATCGTGGGGAAGCGCTACGTGGTGGATCTGAAGGACCCCGGGGCCGCAGTGCATCATTTCTGCGACGTCGTGGTGAACCAGCTCACCGGCGAGGCAGGAATTGCGCGCACCCGAATTCTCTTCAGCCGCGGCAATCGGGACCGGCGCGAAATCTATCTGGTGGATTACGATGGCGAGAATCTGAAGCAGATCACGCGCAACGGGAGCATCAATCTGGCGCCCCGCTGGTCGCCGGACGATGACCGTGCCTGCTACACCTCGTACTTTCAAGGTCAGCAGAGGCTCTTGATCTTGGACGGAAAGACGGGGCGAAGCGAGCGCGTAAGCGACTATCCCGGTTTGAACGTGGGTGCGAGCTGGGATCCGCTAGGCAAGGGCCTGGTGGTCACCCTCAGCCGGGACGGCAACGCGGAGATCTATAGGATTGACGGGAAGGGAGGCGTCGTGCAGCGTCTCACTCACAGCCCCTCGATCGAATGCTCGCCGGATTTCGATCCCACCGGTCAGCAAGTGGTCTTCACGAGCGATCGCACCGGGGTGCCGCAGATCTATGTCATGGATCGCGAAGGAGCTAACCGGCGCCGCTTGAGCTATGAAGGGAACTACAACGACAGCGCAGATTGGTCGCCGCGGGGAGACCGTATTGCCTACGTACGTCGCATCGACGGACGCTTTCAGGTGTTCACGATCGAACCCGATGGAAGCAATCTGCAACAGATCACGTTCAGCCAAGATGGCAACAACGAGGACCCGTCCTGGGCCCCCGATGGTCGCCATCTCGTGGTAAGTAGCGACCGTTCGGGTCAAACCAATCTCTGGGTCCTCGACGTCGAAGGCGGGACTGCCCGCCGACTGAGCAGTGGAGCAGAGGATGACACCTGTCCCGACTGGAGCGGAGTGGAGAAACCCAACGCTCCATCGGACTAATCCGATTCATGAGGAGGAAACGCGTATGAAGCGTCGAACCATTCAAGCAGCGCGCAATCTCGGTTACCCGCTGGCTCTCATCGCACTTTTGATCCTGGGCTTCGCTCTGAGTGCCTGTGGAGGAAAAGACGAAGCGGTAGAGACCAATCCCTCCGAGAGCGGAATGAACGGTGACAAGGGAGTCGACAACGTCGATCTCAAGGAAGGCGCCTTCGAGGGCAACAAGATGGGAGACGAAGGCGCGGAGAGCTCCGACCTTCAGGCTCCGAGCGAGGAGACTGCCCCTGCGGTGGTTCTCGAGGACGTGTTCTTCGACTTCGACAAGTACGAGCTGTCGGATGAAGCGCGCGCCACTCTGAACCAGGATGGGCGTCTGCTGCGCGACAAGAACGACGTTCGCATTCTCATCGAGGGTCACTGCGATGAGAGAGGGACGGTGCAGTACAATCTGGCCTTGGGGGAAAAGCGAGCCAAGGAAGCCAAGGCTTACCTGGTGGATCTCGGCATCGCACCCACGAGAATCGACATCGTGAGCTACGGTAAGGAGAGGCCTTTCGCCATGGGACATGACGAAACAGCCTGGCAGCAGAACCGGCGGGCACACTTGGTGGTTCGCTAGAGAGGAGCCGGCCATGAGATGTGGAAGATCGATGCTCGCGGTGGCGTTTGCCCTCGTGTTGGCGCCGGGGTGCGCTCAGCTGACGCGAATCGAAGACAAAGTCGACGACGTTTCGGCGACGAGTCACGGCCTGCAGCGCCAGCAGGAGGTCACCGCCAAACAGGTGGACGGTCTGCAGAAGGCGCTGGATTCGGAGGGGATTACCAGCGACGAGAAGCGCGCCGATCTTCTCTCGCGGCTCAAGAACATGGAGCGCTCGATGCAGCAGCTCGAAGCTCGTGTCGACGATCAGGGGAAGCTGCTGCAGCGCATCCAGGCCAGCCTGGATCTCCTGGCTTCCGGTGGGCAGAGAAGAGTGCCTCCCATGGGCACGGCGCCCGCTAGCTCTGATTCCACCGCCGTCGATTCCAAGACGGCGCAGAGCGGTGCGAACCCAGCAGAGAAACAGAGCGACACTTTACCGCCGGACACCGCGGAGGATACCGAGGAGAGCCAGGCCGATTCGAATTCCGTCGACGAGGCGGCCACCTCTCGCTCTCCCGGAGTCGAGGTTTACGACGCGGCGTTCAGCGACTTCACCCGGGGCTCATACAGTTTGGCGCGAGAGGGGTTCGCGGAATTTCTCGCGCGCTATCCCGATACCGATCTCTCGGACAACGCGAGCTACTGGATCGGCGAGACTTGGTACGCTCAGGGGAACTACCAGGAAGCGGTGCGTCATTTCGATGCCGTTTTGCGGACTTACCCTGACGGTGATATAGTTCCTGGCGCTCTGCTGAAGTCGTCGAATTGTCATCTCGAGCTCGGTGAAAGAGACCGCGCTCTGGAGGGTTATCGACGCTTGGTTCGTGAGTATCCCGATAGCGATGAGGCGTTCATCGCTCAACACAAACTCGCTGAAGCTGGGGTCAGCACCAAGCCCTGAGAGAACCATGCCGAAAATACCTGCCCTGCGCGTGGCACGGAGTCTGGAACAGGCTTTTCGCCCGCACGATCTCTGTTCCGTCGATTCGGATTATCACGTCTTCGTGGTGGCCTATTCGGGTTCGTACGTGGAGCACAGCCATCCGGCCGACGAGTTCATCCTCATTCTGGAAGGTGAGCTCACGATCGAGGTGGGAGGAGGACAGCAGGTGTTGCGTCAGGGCGACGCCTTTCTCGTGCCCTCGGGCACTCTCCACCGGCCACGGAGCGCCCGCCGTACCCTCGCCCTGGTGATGGAGCGCCGGGGCCTGCAAACCAGCGCGCAGGGACCAATTCCCGGCTGAGCCGAGCCCGGTTGCCTTTCCTGTTTTCTTCGCCTATGCTAATGCGAAGGAAGGAGGAGCGACGTGTATCTCACCAAACGGCAGTCTCAGCTCCTGGACTATCTACGCTCGAGCATCGCAAGTAACGGTTACGCTCCCAGCTTGGAAGAAATCGCAGCTCATTTCGAACTCTCCTCGGTCGGTACGGTTCATAAACATCTGAAGGCGCTCGAAGACAAGGGCGTCATTCAGAGGCAATGGAACCGCAGTCGCGCGATCGAGGTTGTTGGCCTCATGGACGGCAAGGCGCGCCGTTTGCCGCTTCTTGGCACGGTGGCCGCGGGCCGACCCATCGAGGCGGTTCCGCAGTCCGAGAGCATCGCAGTTCCCGAGGACATGATCGGCCGCGGTCCCGCGTACGTACTGCGGGTGAAGGGCGATTCGATGCTCGGCGATTCCATTCGGGATGGTGACTACGTCGTGGTCGAGCAGCGCGAGCATCCGGACAACGGTGACATCGTCATTGCCCTGCTCGAGGGCGAAAATGTCACGCTCAAACGATTCTATCGCGAAGGAAACATGGTGCGGCTCGAACCGGCGAGTAGTTCGCACGAAGCGATTTCGGTTCCAGCGGATCAAATGCAAATCCAGGGAATCGTCGTGGGTATTCTGCGCCGTTTCCTCTAGGCCATGGCTCGTTCGCGCCTTCTCCATCTGCGACTTCAGCCCGGCCCCGCCCTATCCCGCCCTGCCGCGAAATCCGATCACCCTGCACCGGGCGACTTTGCCCGCGGCGGCTTTCCTCTGCACCGTCTTCGCCCGTGGTCTCCTTCTCCACGGGTCAGCAATCCGGATGCGTTCGACACTTTCGTGGCGGAGCCTCACCTCTCCGAGTCGTTTCTACAATTTCTTCAGAACAAGGCACCAAGAGTAGAACCCGTTGGACGCTGGGAAGTGTTGATGGATCTCAGCGGTTGCGAACGACTGTATCCCGAGACGGGGAACTCTGCTGGCGGAGATCAACCGCGAGTTGCCGAAAGAAAACTCACTCGTTTTGGCCGCGGGGGAGGGAGCAACGCGTTTGGTGGCTCGTCTCGCCGCGGCGGTCGCACCGGCGGGAAGTTGGTGGAGCGTGGAGACCAAGGCGAGCGCGAGCTTCCTGGCCCCCTTCCCCCTGCAGTGCGTGAAGGACGAATTTCCCGCTTGGGTGGAAGCACTTCAGGAGCTGGGGCTGTTCACTCTGGGAGATCTAGCTGCGATTCCCTTCGTACTTTTGCATCGTGCGCTGGGAGCGGGCGCGCGGACCCTCTGGGAGGACGCCAGGGGGGAGGGATCTCACGCCGTCTACCAGCGGCTCGAGTTGCCCTTGCTCCGTGCGCGACACCGCTTTCAGTCTCCTCAGAGCGAACCGGGCTTGGTTGCCTCGGCCCTGGGAGTTCTGGCCGATCGGCTCGCGGTCGAATTGCGCTCGCATCGGCTTGTCGCGGCACGCATTCAGCTTCGACTCGGCTTTCACGGTGGGACGCGCGCCTGCCGCGGCAGAACCCTCTCGCCCGCCTCGGATGAACTCGAGGCCATCCGCCGCGCAGCCTGGGCACTGTGGCGGGAGGAATCGGGGCGACGGACTGCGGTGACAGCTTGTGAGCTTCGCGCCGAGCTTCTGCGCAAACGGCCGGCCGAGAGCCTGTGCTTCGACTTCGTCAAGGCGCGTAAGGATCTGGCGCCGGCGATTCGCTCCATCCGGCGGCGATACGGAACGGCGGCGATTCGCTGGTCTCCGGAGCTCTGGATGGATTAGGCGTTCTCGTCGAAGAGATCGTGCTGTGTCGCTTTGAGCTTCTGTCGGCCGCGTTTTGTGCTCGGCGCTTCCTCGCGAAAAGATAGAGGCTTGGGATTCGACGCACCCGCGCGCTTCAGGTCCTCCTTGATCTCGGGAAACTCCTCCTGAAGCCACGAAGGAAACTCAGCTACGTCTTCGCCGAGCAGGGCTCGAATCTGCAGAGCGTTCACCACCGCCTGCCCCTGGAAGTGGTTGTTGGTGATGATGTAGCTTTCATTCGCCGAGGCTTGGCTCTTGCTGAGCGCGTCGATCCAGGGGGTGAGTTCGGCGAGCGAATAGCGGTAATCGTAGCGCTGATCTCGTCCGGCATTCTTCTGAAACCAGTTCTCTCGGTTGCGCCCGTGGAGGCGCAGATAGAGAAGCTCGCCGCTGGATTGCAGCACTGGCGGCAAGCTGTCAGAGAGCTGAGGCTGATCGACACTGACCACGCACAGTTTCGAGTCGTGCAGCGGAACGATTCCCGAATCGTCCCCCCAGCTTCCGTGGCGGAGTTCGAAAACGAGCGAGTGGGGGGCGAGCTTCTCCGCGAGCCTCTGAAGGTAGGCGAGGTGCTTCTCGCTGCGCCGAAAGGACCAGGGAAACTGCGCCAGGATGGGGCCCAGCCGCCCACTCTCAGCCAGGGGCTTGAGAAACTCCTCGAAGTCCACCAGCGCCCCAGAGGAGATCTGTGGATCGTCGTGCGTGAAGGAGCGGTGCAACTTGACCGCAAAACGGAAGTCCGCGACCTCACGCAGCCGGCGCACCCAGCCCTCCGCGTTCTTGGGGGGAGGGATGTGGTAGAAGCTCGAATTGACCTCGATCGTGCGAAAAAAGCGCGCGATCCACAGCAAGGGGTCGAATCGCCTGGAGGGGTGGGGAGGATAGACCCGGCCCTGCCAATCCGGATAGCTCCAGCCGGCTGGCCCAACCCGAGGGGGAGAGGAGGGCTTGGAAACGAGCGCAGAGGCAGATTCCATGCTCTCAGTGTAGCGCAGACTCCCGCAGAAGGCCGCCTGTGGCGTTGACGTTCCGCTGAGCCGCTCCTACCATCCCGGAAACGGTCGAATTGGAGTTTTTGGCCCCCTCAGAGCGCCCGGAGAGGGGCGACGCACCCCGGAGGAACCATGTCCCAAACGGACACGCTCTCATGCCACGGCGGCGGCCGCATGGACGACGCCTTCGAATTCTTCTTCGGAGCGAGCCGTGGGCGCTCCCAGCCCTTCGGAATGCAGCCCGACCTCGGCTGGCACCCGGCGGCTGACGTCTACGAAACCAAGGACGAGTTCATCATCCAAATGGACCTCGCCGGAATGCAACGGAGCGAGATCGAAGTCATCGTCGAGGACGATTTCGTGCGTGTCCGGGGAGAGAGGACCAATATCGCTCCACCCGGGAAGAAGCACTTTCACAAAATGGAGATTCAGATTGGTCCTTTCGAGCGCCACATTCAAGTTCCCGACACCGTGGATCTCTCGAGCGCGAGCGCGAGCTATCGCGCCGGATTTCTGTTCATCCACCTGCGGAGAGGAAACCTGAGTCCCTCACCGCGGCGCAGCATCCCCGTCGAGCAGAAAGACTGAAGGCCGTCCCGTCCAAGGAGTCATGGTGTCCACAGAGCAGCAACAGCATCAGCCAGAGCTAAGCTCCGAGCTCGGGCGAATTCCGACGAGCATGCCCATCCTGCCCATCAGCGAGGCCGTGGTCTTCCCCTACATGATGGTGCCCCTGGTTCTCTCCGATCCCAATCTCATCCGCCTCGCGGACGATGCGCTCGCTGACGCCAAGGTACTGGGTACCTTCGCGCAGCTTCCTTCGCATGACGAGTCGGAAGACGAGGAGAAGCCCTTCGGGGAAGAGATCTACGAAGTCGGCACGGCGGTAGCCATTCAGAAAATGCTGCGGTTTCCCGATGGAAGCATGCGGCTGCTTGGGCAGGGGGTCGCGCGGGTCCGGCGCAAACGCTACAAGTCAACCGAGCCCTATCTGGTGGCCGAGGTGGAGGTGCTGGAGGAGTTGCCCGCCACCGACACGCGCACGATTGCGCTCATGCGAGGAGTGGCCAACAACTTCATCAAGATCGTGGAATCGAGTGAATCTCTCAGCGATGAGCTGAGGGTCGTGGTGATGAACATCGACGATCCCGGGCGCCTGGCGGACATGGTGGCGACCAATCTGGAAATCTCGGTCGAGGAGAAACAACAGGCCCTGGAGATTCTGCACCCCCGCAAGCGGCTGGAGATGCTGAGCAAGATCGTGCTGCGTGAGTTGGAAGTGGTTGAGCTCGGCGAGCGAATTCAGAGCCGAGTGCGCAAGGCGATGGACAAGGACCAGCGCGAATACTACCTGCGACAGCAGCTCAAGGCGATCCAGCGTGAGCTGGGTGACGTCGATCAGAGCTCGGTCGAGTTGGACGAGCTGCGCGAGGCGATCGATAAGGCGGATCTGCCCGACAGTGTCCGGGAAGTCACCGTGAAGGAGTTCGGGCGGCTCGCGCGCATGAGCCCCGGTGCCAGCGAGTACACCGTCAGCAAAACCTACATCGACTGGATTCTCGATCTTCCATGGCTGGTGACGACAGAGGACAACCTCAATCTCAAGCGGGCGGAGGAGATCCTCGAACGCGATCACTATGGACTCCACGACGTGAAGGAACGCATTCTGGAGTTCCTCGCGGTCAAAAAGCTCAAGAGCGACATGCGCGGCCCGATTCTCTGCCTCGTGGGACCACCGGGGGTTGGCAAGACGAGCTTGGGCAAGTCCATTGGCGAGGCTATCGGAAGAAACTTCTACCGGCTGAGCTTGGGAGGTATGCGCGACGAGGCGGAGATCCGTGGGCACCGTCGCACCTACGTAGGCGCCATGCCGGGGCGAATCCTGCACGGCATCAAGACCGCGGGTTCGAAAAATCCGCTGATCATGCTGGACGAGATCGACAAGCTGGGGAACGACTTCCGCGGGGATCCGGCCAGCGCACTGCTGGAGGTGTTGGATCCGGCGCAGAACAACACCTTCACCGACCACTACCTCAACATGCCCTTCGATCTCTCCGACGTGCTCTTCATCTGTACCGCGAACATGCTGGACACCATTCCCAGACCTCTGCTCGACCGCATGGAGATCATACACATCGCGGGGTACACGCGTCTGGAGAAGCTGGAGATCGCCAAACGCTATCTCGTGCCCAGGCAGGTGGTCGAGAACGGCCTCTCGCGAAACAAGATCCGCTTCACCGACGCGGCGATCAGCCACATGATCACCCAGTACACTGCGGAAGCGGGCGTGCGCAATTTGGAGCGGACCATCGGCAGCATCTGCCGCAAGGCGGCACGCGGTTTCGCCACGGGAAAGCGCAAACGCGTGAACATCTCGGTGAAGAATCTGGAAGACTATCTCGGCGTTGCGCACTTCTCCGAGGACGAGAGAAAGAGCCACCCCATGATCGGCGTCACCGCGGGTCTCGCCTGGACCTCGGTGGGCGGGCGCATCCTCTTCGTGGAGGCAGTCGCCATGCCCGGGAACGGGAAGCCTACGTTTGACCGGGCAGCTCGGTAGCGTGATGCAGGAGTCGGCGCAGGCCGCGCTGAGCTACATTCGCTCGCGTTATGCGGACACTGAATCGCAGGCGAAGTGGTTCCGCAACAACGATATCCATATCCATCTTCCGGCGGGAAGTGTGCCCAAGGACGGGCCCAGCGCGGGCGTGGCCTTGGCAACTTCGTTAATGAGTCTCTTCCGCCGCATTCCCGTGCACCACCGAGTCGCCATGACCGGAGAGATCTCCCTGACGGGAGAGGTGATGGCCATCGGGGGGCTGCACGCAAAGGTCCTCGCTGCGCATCGCGTTGGGATGCGGGATGTCATCATTCCGGCCGCCAACGAGAAGGACGTGGAGGACCTCCCCGAAGAGGTAACCGAGGCGATCAAATTCCACCCGGTAAGCGGCGTGGAAGAGGCCTGGGAAGTTGCTCTCACTCGAGACTTCCGGGAGTAGACGTGCCACTCTCGTTCCTCAATCGAGTTCTGAAGCGCCCCAGCGATGTGGTGGCCAAGAAGGACGCTTTTCGTCTGCCTGGAGCTCTCTTTGACGGAGTGAGGGTGCTGCTCATCGATTCGGACGATTACACCGATCTGCTCTTCGCCATGCCGCTAGTGGAGGAGATACACGACCGCTTTCCCAATTCCCGGGTGGGGCTGGTGAGCGACGAGCGAGCGCACTATTTGGCGCTTTCCAGCGGAGCATTTCATGAGCTGGTAGTGTATTCCCCCGAGCAGTTAAGTTTGAACTCGAAGGGCTTCGAGAACCTGGCGGAGGCGGTGCGGGCCGAACCCTGGGACGTGGTGATTCTGCTGGGCCGTCGAGCCCGATCCGGCGCGCGAGGAGTTGGCGCTGGCCAGCGGGGCCCAGTTGCGGGTGGGTTCTTTGCACCCCAAGAGCTATCCCGCGCATCAACTGTGCGGTGCGCGCCACGAAGGAAGATCACTACCCCTACCGGCGCACTGCGACCTGGGGCAAGTTCTTTGGATTGCCGCTGGATCATGCTCCGCTGCATTGGCCGCTGCCCGAGTCGAAAGTGCGGCAGATCGCGCAGCTGATTCACTTCAACAAGCCGCGCAAGGATGAGATCCTCCTCGGAGTCGATCCGGGGCAGGGCAAGGAGGGGACGCTTCTGGGAGCGGAGAACCTGGCATTTCTCGCGAATCATCTGGGGAAGCGCATGCGATCCAAGACCCTGGTGCTCTCGGCGGACGAGGACATGCAGCGCTTGGCGGAATTCGAAGCGTTGCTCACGGTGGAGAATTGGATCTGCCGCATCCCACCTTCTGGAGGTCGTGCTTCTTTTGAGCCAGTGTGAGGTCCTGGTGGCCGGGAATACGGACCTCTTCCATTTTGCGGTAGCCTTGGGCGTGCCCGCTCTCGGTCTCTTTACTACACGCGATGGCAAGCGTTGGCGACCGGACGAAGGGGAGCGAGTGGAGATTCTCGAGCTCGAAGACGGGGGAAATCTCGAACTCTCCAACGTGTCGGCTTGTTTCGATCGTCTCCTCGGATGATCTTGCCCGACGAAACGCCCGTACCAGACTCTCAACGAAAGATCTACGGCGAAGATGCGTGACTGGCTCCGACTGCTCAGAATGTTGCGCTACTATCGCCGACAGAGCGCCATGCTCGTCGTGAGCATTTTCCTGGCCTCGGTGCTCTCCACCGTGGGCATCACTTTCATCTCCCCGCTCTTGAGAATTCTCTTCTTGGAGCAGCCGACTCCCCCCGCGGTCGAGATGGTGCGCAATCCCAGCAGGATACATTCGCGCCGAGAACGGGAGCTGCAAGAGCCATCCGATGCGAGGAGTTCCCAAAATGCGATTCCCGTCCCCGAGAAGCTCTCCGAGGCGCGCCACAACCTGCAGACCTGGGTTGAGAGGCATCTGTACAAGGGGAACCGCGGGGACATGTTGCTGCGGGTGTCGATTCTTCTCTTCCTGCTCTATCTGGCCAAGAATCTCTTCACCTTCTCCCAGGGTGCCTTCACTGCGATCCTCGAACAGAAGGTCATCTACGACATTCGGCAGAATCTCTTCACGGCCATTCAGGACATGCCCTTGCGCTACTTCTCGCAGGAGAGAACGGGGTATCTCATGAGCCGCGTCATCATCGACGTGGACATGATGCGGGGAGCATTGGTGGGGTGCGCCTCGCAGATTCTCTCCAACTCGATCATGGTCGTTCTCGCACTCATCTTGGTTTTGTGGTGGAGCTGGCAACTCGTCCTTGCGACGCTGGTCATCGTTCCACCGAACATTCTGTTGATGGGCTATCTCAGCAAGAAGATGCGCAAGGGGAGTCACCGCACCCAGGAGTCGATGGGCGCGCTGGCCACCGTTCTGCAGGAGACGATCGCGGGAATTCGTATCGTGAAGGCCTTTACCATGGAGATCGCGGAGAGGCTGCGCTACGGCAAAGAAAATCACCGCTACTACAAGGCCTACAGCAAGATGAAAGTGCTGGAAGCGCTCTCCTCGCCAGTGAGCGAGATTCTGGGAATCACTACCGCGGTGGTGATCCTTGGCTTCGGCGGTCATCTGGTTCTGAGCGGTCGGCTGCGCCCCGATCTTCTGGTCGCATTCCTGGGCGTCATGCTCTGGGTGATCGGGCCCATCAAGAATCTCATCAAGGTCAACAGCACCCTCCAGCAGAGCCTGGCCGCGGCCCGTCGCGTGTTTCTCATTCTCGATGCGGAGAAGGAGGAGGCCAACGCGGATGGCATCAAGCGAATCGATGGCCTGAGCGATCGAATCGTCTTCGAAGAGGTTTCCTTCGACTATCGCGACGACGTGCCGGTGCTCCGCGAGATCTCGCTCAGCATCCCCGTGGGGACGACCCTGGGAATCGTGGGACCTTCCGGAGCGGGCAAGTCGACTCTGGTAGATCTCATCCCGCGTTTCTACCATCCCACTTCGGGCAAGATCACGCTGGACGGCATCGATCTCGAAGACATCTACCTGCCCACCTTGCGATCGCTGGTGGGAGTGGTCACGCAGGAAGTCATCCTCTTCAACGACACCATCGCGGCTAACATCTGCTACGGTTCTCCGCAGGCCAGCCGCGAGAAGATCATCGAGGCCGCCAAGACCGCGAATGCTCACGAGTTCATCAGTGAGTTTCCCGAGGGCTACGAGACGATCGTGGGGGAGAGAGGTACGCAGCTCTCCGGCGGGCAACGACAGCGCATCGCGATCGCGCGCGCGATTCTGCGCGATCCGCCAATTCTCATCTTCGACGAGGCCACCAGTTCACTGGATACAGAGAGCGAGAAGTTGGTCCAGGAGGCGATCGAGAGACTGGTCAAAGGGCGCACCACCATCGTGATCGCGCATCGCCTTTCCACTCTGGTGCGCGCGGATCGCATCGTGGTGTTGCAGGAGGGACGGATCGTGGAGGAGGGTGTCCACGAGACGCTGCTCGCGCGACAGGGAGTCTACCGGAGGTTGTATGAGCTCCAGGACAACGGGCGACCGCCCAAGCCTGGCCCTTCTCCCGAACTGGCTGGGTGATCTCGTCATGGCCGGGCCGGCCCTGCGCTGCCTCAAGGAGGAGGGGCCGGTGGTGGGTGTGGGTGCTCCCGCCCTGCTGCACTCTCGCGCGGGATTGGGGTTTGATCGACGAGGCGGTGGACTACGACCGCCGCGGGAGCGACCGCGGGATTGCGGGGACTGTGGCGCGCGGCCCGGCGCATCCGGGCCCATCGTCCGCATCGCGCCCTCATCTTTCCACCGTCCTTTCGTGCCGCCCTCCTGGCGTTTCTCAGCGGTTGCCCGCGCCGTCGCGGATTTCCCCGGGACGGGCGTGCTTTCCTGCTGGACGAACCCTATCCCGCGCCGCAAGCCTCCACGTAGCCGGCATCAGGCGAGAGTCTGGCGCTCCATGGCGAGGGGGGAAGCCCTGGAGAAGAGCGAATCGTATGCGCCGCGAAGCCTGCAGGCGGGACCGGCTGCGCAAGCCACTCTGCGGGATCTCAGGCTAGCGGGTGCCCGAGCTGGCCGCGGCGGGACGCTACGCTGTGCTGGCTCCCGCGGTTCGCTATGGACCAGCTAAGCAATGGCCCGCCAAGCTACTTCCGTGATTTAGCGCAGAAACTGACCGAAGAGCGGGGGCTGCAAGTGGTGGTTGTGGCGGGGGTGGGTGGGCGAGGAGGCGGAAGTTGCCGCCGCCACCAGCCAAGGGCTTCGGTGGTGGAATTGGCCGGGAAAGACCGATCTCTTGGGGCTGAGCGCACTCCTCGCGCAGGCGGCACTCTTCGTGGGCAACGACAGCGGTCCGGCGCATCTCGCGGCCGCCTTGGGGGCGCCCACGCTGACCATCTTTGGTTCGACCAACCCGAACTGGACGGCGCCACTGGGGGAGCGGGCGCAGATCGTGGGGCCCCATCCCGTCCCCTGCACTCCGTGCTACTTGAAACTCTGTCCGATCGGACTTCCTTGCCTGAAGGAACTCACGGTCGACGAGGTTTGGCGGGAAGTTCTCGAATTGAGCCGGGGAGAGAATGCAAAACGCGTTTGAGAGTTCGAAGGCAAGCTGGAGGGGAGTGGTATGGCTCGACCGAGACGGGACCTTGGTCGACGACCCCGGCTACCTTTCCGATCCGGCCGCGCTGAAACTACTGCCGAATGGCCCGCGGGCGATCGCGCGAACTCAACGCGGCCGGACTTTGCGTGGTTCTCATCACCAATCAGAGTGGAATCGCGCGCGGACTGGTGAGCCGTGAAACGGTCGATCGCATCCACGAGAAGCTGAGCGCGGAATTGGCGAGCGAAGGCGCCCACTTGGACGGCATCTATCTCTGTCCCCATCTTCCGCGCGAGGAACTGGAGGAAGGGCAGCAGGCCTGTTCGTGCCGGAAGCCGCAGACGGGTCTCGTCGAACGCGCCATGCGGGAACTGCATCTGGAAGGTCTTTCCTCGATAGTGGTGGGCGACAAGATGAGCGACCTCGAACTTGCGAGGAGAATCCCCAGTCGCAGTGTACTCGTTCTCACCGGTGAGGGACGCGCGACGCGCGATGCGCTCGAGAATTCACCCGTGAAAGCGGATCATCGTGAGCGAAGATCTAAGGACGGCGGCGGAGTGGATCATCCAGACCCTGGGGCTTTCTCGATGAACGCAGAGCCAGGAACTTCAGTACGAAGAATTTTGGTGACGCGACTGCGCTATCTGGGCGACGTGGTATCTGAGCACGCCTCTGCTGGGTAGCTTGCGCGAGCTCCTTTCCGAAGGCCCGGATCGAGTATCTGACCTTCGCGAGCTACGCTCCGGTTCTCGCGCATCATCCCTGGGTGGATCAGGTGCACGCATTGCCTGACGAACGCGGGAGTTCTTGCAACCCTGCGCATGGCGGCGAAGCTCCGACGAGCGAAGTTCGATTGGTGGCTGGATCTTTTCGGCAATCCGCGCAGTGCGCTGCTGTGCGCATTGGCTCGGCCGAGGAATTCGGTGGGACCGGCGCGGGGAATTCGCTCGCGCTTCTTTGACTACCGTCGCACGGCACCCCAACATTCGCCCTCTGCGATCGTGCACCACCTCGACAAGGCGTCGCCGCTCGTGGGTCGCGCCGCGTCCGCGTCGCGTGCACCTGCGAGGTGACACCGGGAGAGCTGGAGGCGATCCGCCGAACAGTTTCCCGATTTGAATGGGCCACAGCCCTTGTTGTTGCATCCGGGCGCGACCTGGCCCAGCAAGGCCTGGCCCGACTCGAAGTGGTCGGCCCTGATCGATGCGCTCGACGCGCGAGCAGCTGGGGCCGATCTGGATTTTGAGCGCACCCGGGCAAGAGGCGATGAGCGAGAGGATCGTGCGCCAGGCGCTCGCGAGCTGCCGCGTCGTGCCTCCTCTTCCCTTGCGGCCATTGCTGGCGCTCATTGCCAGCGCGCGCGCCTACCTGGGAAACGATGGCGGCGTGCTGCACTGTGCGGTCGGGCTTTCCACGCCCACAGTGGGAATCTTCGGGCCCACCGAGCGCGAGATCTGGTTCCCCCACGAAGAATTCGGCGGACTTCTACTGGTACAGGAGGAGGTGCCGTGCCGGCCCTGCCATCTCCACGAATGCGATCATCTCTCGTGCTTGCGCGAACTGCCGGTCACGAGGGTCGTCGCGGCGCTGCAGGAGCTCTTCAAGAGCGCGAGAGCGGCTTCGGTGTCGCGCCGGGAAGGCCTGGTGGTCCATGGCTGAGCCTCGCCGTGTCCTGATCCTGAGGCGACGAGCGGTGGGAGACATCGTGGTGTCTCTGCCCATGGTCCATGCTCTGCGCCAGCTCTGGCCGGGCGCGAAGCTCTCGCTGGTGGTGGATCGCATGGCGGCGGAGCTCGTCGAACACTGCCGGGGCGGCGGACGAGGTACTCGTTTACGATCCTCCCGAGAGCGGCGCGGCGCGCGTCCTCTACGATTTGAAGTGGCTTGGAAAACTGCGCTGCCGCACAGTACGAAGTCACCATCGACCTTCTGGGCACTCCGCAGAGTGCGCAGTGGACCGAGACTCATTGGATCTCCTCTGCGAGTCGGAAGGAAGAGGCGCTTTCCGCAGCTGGGCCTACAATTACCTGCTCGAGACGGCGCGAAGGAGCGACTCGCTTCGCCGGTGAGGAAATGTTGGATTTCGCGCGCGCGCTGGGCGCGAGGACTTCGAATTGGCGGCCGGCTCGCTTGCTGCAGGAAGGCGATTCCGGTCCGAGCGACCCGCCGCCTCCGGGAAGCGGAGCTTGGGTGATTCTGCATGCGCCCGCGAATTGGAGCGCGAAAGCCTGGCCCCAACGGCATTGGGTCGAGCTGGTCCGGCGCCTCGCGGCGGTGGGAATGGAGAGGATCGAGATCTCCTGGGGCCCCGGGGAGGAGGGCTTGGCGGGACGGGATTCTGCGAGAGAGTGGGGAATTGGCGATGGCGATGCCGCCCACTACACTGCTGGAACTCACGCGCCGCATCTCCCGCTGTGATCTGCTCGTGGCGGTGGATAGCGGACCGGCGCATATCGCCATGGCGGAAGGGACACCGACTCTGACTCTCTTCGGCAGTACCAATGAACGAGGATGGCACCATTCCTACTCCGATCCATCGTGCGCTGATGCACGAGGTGGAGTGCCGGCCGTGC
Source organism: Candidatus Krumholzibacteriota bacterium (assembly GCA_963727455.1). Taxonomy (GTDB): domain Bacteria; phylum Krumholzibacteriota; class Krumholzibacteriia; order JAJRXK01; family JAJRXK01; genus JAOZPE01. Next base: position 501,626 of record CAVSGG010000005.1, read on the forward strand.
GACCTGACCGTGTGTCCCGTGCCGGGACACCCGTGTCTGGAGCTCCTCGAGCCCGAGCGCGTGTGCACGCAAGCGCTCGAACTGTTGGCGCTAGTAGCGGAGGGGGAGGCGTGAGTTCCATCGGAGCGATCGTGATCACTTTAAACGAGGAGCGGAACATTCAGCAGTGCCTGAAGAGCCTCGAGTTTTGTGCGCAGCGTGTGGTCGTGGATTCGTTCAGCGAGGATGACACGGTGCAGCAAGCCTTGCCCCATGCCGACAAGATCTACCGGCGCCATTTCTCGAGCTGGGGCGAGCAAAAAAATTGGGCTCTGCTGCAACTCGATACCGAATGGGCCCTCATCGTGGATGCGGACGAGCGCGTGGGGCTCTCGCTCGCGCGGGAGATTCAAGAGGCCACCGAATCGGGCCAGAGTGACGCTTTTTGGATTCGCCGCAGGAATTTTTTCTTCGGACGTCCCATCCGCGGGGCGGGATGGGGGCGAGATAGAGTGATGCGGCTCTTGCGCTTGGATGCAGGAACTTACGACCACAGGCAGGTACATGAGGAAATCCAACTCCATCCGGGCAAGCGCTGTGGGGAACTCGAGCACCGGCTCGATCATTTCTCTTATGAGGACTGGTCCTCCACGTTCGACAGGATGCTGCTCTACAGCAGCCGCGGAGCGGTGGACGCCCTGGCCTCGGGAAAGAGCGCTTCCATCGGGCGTCTGGCATTCGCACCTAGTCTGCGATTCTGGAAGCAGTACCTCCTGCAGGGAGGATTCCGGGACGGGGTGCATGGGCTGATTCTCTGTGGCCTCAGCGCATCGCAACTCTTCTTGAAGTTGGCGAAGATGCGCCTGGGAGAAGTTCCCGTCCCCTCGGAGAGCGGTGTTGCACGAGAGGTGGAGGTCGTGCTGGGACCGAGCCCCCGCGCGCTTGCCCGCAACGATGGTGGAGCCGAGAAGGAGTAGCGTGAGAACCAAACGCGCAGCAGCCACGAAACTCGCGATGCTACTCTTCGCGTCCGCCTGTCTGGTGGTCGGACTGGTACGGCTATCCTGGGCCGCTCCCGGATTCGGTCCGGGAGAAGAGGCCGTGTTCAACATCAGCTACGGAGTGATCAGCGCGGGTGAGGGAACTCTCTCCGTGATGCCCTACCTCGACTACGATGGTTCACACTGCTATCACTTTCGCACGCGCGCGAGGAGCAACCGGTTCTTCAGCGCCATCTTCAGGGTTCGCGATCAGGCTGATTCCTTCATGGACTCGGACTCCCTCGTTACGCGGTACTTCAACAAACATCTACGCGAGGGGAGTTTTCGGCGCGACGTGGAGATCCACTTCGATCAGAAACACAACAAGGCCTACTTCCCCGACGGTCGCGTGAATGACATTGTCCCTGATACTCAGGACGTGCTCTCTGCCTTCTTCAAAGTGCGCGCAATGAAGCTCGATGTGGGAATGGAGTTCGACGTGCCAACCCACGGCGACAAGGAGATGTACCCTTTGAAGGTCAAGGTCCTGCGGCGCGAGACCCTCGACAACGATGCCCTGGGGAAGATCGACTGCATCGTGGTACAACCCTTCCTGGCTGACGATGGCCTCTTCAAACACGAGGGAGATCTCTTGTTGTGGATGAGCGACGACGAGCGGCACATTCCCGTAAAGATGCGGGCCAATGTTCCGGTCGGAGCGATCGAGGCCAACCTGATCAGCTACACCCCGCCGACCGTTTTGTCCTCCAGTGGGAACTGACGTGCGCGAAAGATTCTGTGACGTGGTGATCTTCGGGGGCGGGTTCGCGGGCTTGTGGATCCTCGATACGCTCGTGCAAGAGGGCTACGACGCTCTTCTGCTGGAATCGCGGGCTCTGGGTACGGGACAGAGCATTCAGGCCCAGGGGATCATCCACGGAGGGGGGAAATACGCCCTGCGTGGGGTGGGGGACTTCGCGGCGGTCGAGGCGATTCGTGAGATGCCCGAGCGCTGGAGGCGAAGCTTGAGTGGACGCGAGCAGCCCGATCTCTCGCGTGCGTTGCTACTTTCCGATGTCTGCCACCTCTTCGTGCCGCGGGCAGGGCTCCTTTCCCACCTGAGCGCACACGCCTTCCTGCCCGTAGTGCGCAAGGCGGGTCTCCTACATACCGGACCGGTGAAGCTGGAGTCCAAGGATTGGCCAAGAGCCTTACGCGGCTCGGCTCGGGCAGTGTACTCGATGGCGGAACCGGTGCTCGCGACGGGATCCGCACTGACCGCCCTCGCCGCCCGGCATCCGCAAAGGCTCCTGCGTTATGCGCCAGGAGCGTCTCTGGAGAATCTGAAGCTCGATCTGAAGAGAATCGAAGAATATATTGTAGAAATTGAAGATCCGGATGCCCCAGAGCCCCTGCGCCTGCGTCCCCGCTCCGTGGTCTTCGCGGCCGGGGCAGGCAACGAGGGATTGGTGCAGCGCGCGGAGCGAGGCGAAGCCCCCATGCAAAGGCGGCCGCTGCGCATGAGCATACTCCGGGGTTCGCTGCCTCCGCTCTACGGGCACATGGTTCGCGGCGGAAAGACGGCGATGACGGTGACCACCCATCCCCTGCAGGCCGACAGCATGGCTGACAACGCGGGGCAGTGCATCTGGCAGGTGGGAGGCGAGCTTGCCGAGCGTGCCGCTGAGGATGGGGACGGAGCTAGGTTGGAGCGCGAGTTGCCGCGGCAACTGCGGCGATTCTTTCCCGGAGTGGATTTTTCCCGCGTGCTGATGGCCAGCTATGGGGCGGTGCGTGCGGAAGCCCGCTCGCGAGGCGAGCGACGTCCCAGCGGGGTGCAGGTCAAAGAGCTGGGCGCGGGGGTGCTGGTCGCCTGGCCGACCAAGATGGCGCTGAGTCCGATTCTCGCGTGGGAGGTGCAGAGGGAGTTGAGCCGAATGCTTGGCCCACAGGAGCGCAGGGCGGGATTCCCCGCGCCCTCGGCTCCCGCGCTTGGCTGGCCGAGTCCGTCCGTGGCAAAGTACCCCTGGCAAGAGGAGGGCCTCAGTTGGTGCCCCGTGCGCTAGGCAGGAGCGGACTTCAGGTTTCCAGGGTCGGTTTGGGTACGGTCAAACTGGGACGCACCAGTGGGGTCAAATATCCCGTGGCATTCGAGCTGCCAAGCGATGCTGAGTTGGATGAGTTTCTGGACGCAGCTTGGGAGATGGGGGTCCGCCTTTATGACACGGCGCCGGCCTACGGAAGCAGCGAGGAACGGCTGGCCCCCTTCGTGGCGCGGCATCGCCACGAGATGATCCTCTGCACCAAGTGCGGGGAGGAATTCAGCGAGGAGGGTTCACGCTACGACTTTTCGGCGAAGTCCTTGCGAGCGTCGCTGGAACGAAGTCTGCGCCGGCTCGGTAGCGAGTGCATCGACCTCCTCCTTCTGCATTCCAACGGTGAGGACCTCGAGATTCTGAAGGAAACGGACGCGGTCGAAACTCTGCAGAACCTGAAGTCGGAAGGGAAAGCACGGGCCATCGGCATCTCCGCCAAAACCGAGGAAGGGGTTCGCGCCGCAGCGGAAACCTTGGACGTCGTCATGGCTCCCTACAGCTTGCACGCCCCTAAACTGGCTGAGGCCTTGCAGTACGTGCACTCCCGAGGGGTTGGGGTGCTGGGAATCAAGGGGCTCTCGAGCGGTCATCTCGCGCTGACGGGGGAAGATGCCACAAAGCAGGCCCTCCGTCATGTCTTGTCGCGGAGCTTTCTCGATGCACTGATCCTCGGTACAATCAACCGAGATCATTTGGCGCAAGCGGTGCACTTAGCCCAGGAAATGGATGAGTCCGGCGGGTGAGATGAAGCAGGCTAGCACTTACTTTCCCGATACCTCAAGGCAACGAAGCCTCGGTGAAGAACGGCTTCCCTTGGCCCTCTTCCTCATTTTCTTGCTCGGACTCCTGTTGCGAGTGTACGGGCTGTCGCATCAGAGCCTTTGGATCGACGAGATCATCACCTTGCGCCAGGGCCTCGTTCCCGGGCACGGGCTCTGGGAACAGTTCCTGGACGACTATCACAATCCACTGCCGATGGTGGTGATCACCACTCTGGCTCGGATGAGCCACGCCGAACAGCTGCTGCGTTTTCCCGGAGCCCTCTTGGGTTCTCTCAGCGTGCTTTTGATCTTCTTCTTGGGAAGGAGGCTTTCCAGCGCGCGGGTGGGCCTCTTGGCCGCGCTGCTCTTGGCGGTGAATCCCTTCCATATCTTTCACTCGCAGGAACTCCGTGGCTACGCATGGATGATCTTCTTCGGATTGGCCACTGCCTTGGTTGCCGTGAACACCCGGGACCGGCTCAGCTGGCCGCGCGCAATCCTGCTCGCGGTTTTGGGGATTGCCACTGCTCTGTGCAATCTCGAGGGACTTTTCTGGATGGGGAGCCTGGCGCTTGCCTGTACGGCCGCGGGGAAAGTGCACCGTCACGACCTCAGGGCTTGGGGTGTGGCCTTCGGTCTCATGGTGCTCGTCACTTCACCCTGGTGGACCGGGATCTCTCGCACCCATCACGAGGAGAGGCTCTTGCCGGGTCAGGAGACCGGGATACCCATGCGCGGACAAACCACCCTGGGAAAGTGGGCCATTCCCTACGCGGGTTTCGTGCTCGCCATGGGAAATACCATGGGTCCGACTCCACTGGAGATTCACGCGGAGAGTGAGGAGACGATCGAGGCGAAGCCGAGACTCGAGCGACGGCACTGGCCCGCCGTCGCGGGTGTGGCGGGAATCGTGTTGGTCCTCGGAGTGAGCGGGATCGTCGCGCTGCGCTCGCGCACTTGGCTTCTTCTTCTGTGGGTTGCCCTTCCAGTGTTGGTGGCGGTGTGGCTGGCCGCGCGCAACGTGAAGCCCCTGAATCCGCGCTACTGCATCGCGGCCTTGCCGGCGCTCATGCTTCTCCTTGCGGCTGGGATCGATGCCCTGCCGCGCAAGACCGCCTTCATGGTTCTCATCGCGTGGCTCGCCTTCTCGGCCGTGGCCGACTATCGCTATCACTTCGTGCCCCAGTATCAGAGAGAGGACGTGCGAGGAGCGGTCCGACTGGTGGAGGAGCGCGAGGGCCCCAAAGATTTCATCCTCGCTCCCACCGTCTACCGCGTCTTTCAGTGGTATTATCGAGGCAGCAATCCGGTCGAACCCTACTGGTGGTCGAAAGTGGATCATTCGCTCGCCGACGTCACACGCCGCTTGGATCAGTTGGACCCCGCGCGCAAGTACGCCTGGTACGTGCGCTGCCGCCCGTGGCACGACGATCCCAACGGCTGGCTGCTAGCCTCTTTCGAAGAAAACTGGCGTTCTCGGGCCCTATTTCGCCTGCCCGGTGTCGAGGTCTACCTCTTCGAGCGCAAGGAGACTCCCTGATGGCGGCCCAGGCCATCGGCACGGAAGCCGTGAAGTCGCAGCCGTTGTATGAGGCGGCAAAGCGACTCTTCGACATCCTTGCCGCGACTCTGGGCCTCATCTTCTTTCTGCCCCAGATCCCGTTTCTGGCGCTCTTGGTGAAATTGGAATCTCCGGGTCCCTTTCTGTTCCGGCAAGAGAGGGTGGGGAAAGACGGCAGTCACTTTTTCTGTTACAAGATCCGTTCGATGGTGGACAACGCGGAGCTGCTGAAGCAGAGCCTCTCGCATCTGAACGAAGCCGACGGAGCGGCCTTCAAGATCCGTCGTGATCCCCGCATCACGCGGGTCGGACAGTTCGTGCGCCGTTCTTCCCTGGACGAGTTTCCGCAGCTTCTGAACGTTTTGCGCGGAGAGATGTCGGTCGTGGGACCCAGGCCACAGGTGCCCGAAGAGGTGGCGCAGTACCGCCCTGAACACCGGGAGCGTCTGCTCGTAAAGCCGGGTTTGACCTGTCTCTGGCAGGTCAGTGGCCGCAACGACCTGGACTTCGAGGAGTGGATGCGCATGGATCGCGAGTATGTCGCCAAGAGAGGAATGAAAATGGACATGTGGATCATCCTACACACCCTGCCCGCGGTGATCGCCCGCAAGGGCGCCTACTAAAGAGCTGCGCGTGCAATCTTCCATCACAACCGTTTCCTCGATCCGCTGATGACTCCCGCCGCCTCCAGCTCGGGCAGAGTCTCGGTGTGGCTGCGCTTCACGCGGCCGTTCACCCTCTGGCCTCCGGGTCTGGGAATGGTGAGCGGAGGGCTCACCGCCTTGGGCGCCTATCCGCGCGAGGCCTTCACCTTGACGATTCTGACCAAGCTCGTTCTGGGCGCCCTCATGGCGGCTGTACTCAACGCCGCCAGTAACGGCATCAATCAGATCTATGATTTGAAAGTTGACCGGGTGAACAAGCCCGAGAGAGCACTGGTGACCGGAGAGATGAGCGTGCGCGAGGCCAAGTTTCTCTCGGGGGTTCTCTATCTCATCGCTTTGATCCTGGCGAGTCTGATCAATTTCCAGTGCTTTCTCTTGGCCGCGATCGCGGCAGTTTTGACCTGGGTCTACTCGGCACCGCCCTTGCGCAGCAAGCGGCACGGATGGTGGGCCAACATCACCATCGCGGTCCCGCGCGGGCTCCTGCTCAAAGTTTGCGGTTGGGCATCGGTAAAGACCTTCATGGCTTTGGAGCCCTGGTACATCGGTTCGATCTTCTTCCTCTTTCTACTCGGCGCATCCAGCACCAAGGACTTCGCGGACATGGAAGGGGACCGTCTGGGAGGCTGTGAAACTTTGCCCCTGCGCTACGGGGTGCGGCGGGCAGCGTGGATGATCGCCCCCTCTTTCGTGCTTCCTTTCATCATGCTTCCTCTGGGCACATCCCTGGGTATTTTGACCGGCAACGGCCTGCTGCTCGACCTTCTGGGGCTCACACTGGCGGCCTGGGGATGCTATACCGTGTATCTTCTGGTGAGGCGTCCCGATGAGCTCGCGACTACCGAGAATCATCCTTCCTGGACCCACATGTATCTGATGATGATGGCGCTGCAAGTTGGCTTCGCCATCTCATACCTCTTTTGAGCTGGGAGATTTCGTGATCGTCGGGATTGGAGTCGACCTCTGCGAAGTGAGCCGTCTACGTGAACTGGAAGAACGCTACGGCGAGCGCTTCTTAGCTAGGGTATTCACGGACACCGAGCTGAAGCGCTGCTCGGGTCGCCGGCATCACGAATGTCTCGCGGGACGCTTCGCGGCCAAGGAGGCCGCATTGAAGGCGCTGGGAACCGGACTCTCGCAGGGGATCGCCTGGCGCGACGTGGAGCTCACGCGCGGGGAATATCAGGCCCCCACCATCGCCTTTCATCGTCGCGCCCGCGAAATCTTCGAAGCAGTGGGGGCAAGCAGAGTCGTGGTTTCCGTCAGCCACGACGGGGGGATGGCCATGGCCACCGTAATCCTCGAGGGTGAGGAACGATGAGCCGGGATCTGACGGCTATTTTGGCCTCGGGTGCTTGGTTGCTCGTGGTCCTCGCCGGCGCGGAGTTCGCCCGACGCCGGGGAATGGAACGCGTCGATACCCGCCGCCTGGTGCACGTTGCCGTGGCGAGCTGGATCGTTCCCACCTTTCTGCTCTATGAAAGTTGGCAGTGGGCTGCCGCGCCCGCCCTGGTCTTCGTGTTCGTCAACGCCTTCAGCCTGCGTTTTCGCCTGATCAAGAGTGTGGAGATCGACGAGCGCAGTTTGGGAACGGTTTTCTTTCCTCTCAGTGTGGGGGTCCTGACCGTCCTCGGCTGGCAGGATCCCTGGCGGGCCGTGGCGGCGGCAGGTGTTTTGAGCATGGGGTGGGGCGATGCAGCCGCCTCCTTCGTGGGTCGGCGCTGGGGGCGCCACACCTACCATGTGGCGTCGCATCAAAGAAGCCTAGAGGGCTCGCTCGCCATGCTCGTGGTCAGTTGGTTGGCGATTGTGGTAGCGGGTGTCCTTGTCGGCCCGCAGTTCGGCGGCGGTTGGATCTTGGCCGGATTGCTTGCAGCCTTCGTGGCCACGGTCCTCGAGGGAATCTCACTCGTGGGAACGGACAATCTCCTGGTTCCGTTTTCGACTTCCGCGGTTTTGGCGCTCTTGCACGGGAGTTTTTGGGGATGATGGAAACCTCGAACTTTGCTCCCGTCGACCGATTGTTTCTCACCGGCGGCACGGGCTATTTGGGGAAGCACCTCGTGCGCGAGTTCCTCGAGGCCGGCTACGAGCTCTTGCTTTTGACCCGCGAAAACTCCGATCGCAGCGGGTTGCCACTGGACGGCATACGGTACGTGGAGGGCGACCTGCTCGATCCTTCGAGCTACCGGCATGTCCTGGGAGAGGTCGGCGCGGTCGTGCATTCGGCGGGCCTGGTGAGCAGCTGGGAAAAAGACAAGAGTCTCTTCGATCGAGTAAACGTGGGAGCTCTGGACGGGCTCTTGCACGCCTGCGGAGAGGCCCAGGTCGCCCGGGTGGTGTACACCTCTTCCTTTTTCGTGCTGGGTCCCGGAGAAGACGAAGCGCCACGCAACGAAGCGCAGCGCATGCCCGTGGCTGGATTCAATGATTACGATCGCACGAAAATTCTGGCGGAACGCTGTGTGAAGCAGCACCGGCAACGGGGGCTCGACATCGTCAGCTCTACTCCCGACGGTGATCTATGGCCCTGGCGAGCGCACCCAGGGCAACCACGTGGCGAAGATCCTGGAGGATCTCCTGAACCAGAACTTGCCGGGCGTGATCGGAAGCGGGGAGCAAGTTTGGAACTACGTGTTCGTGGGTGACGCGGCGCGCGGGCATCGCTTGGCCCTCGAAAGAGGCGAAGCCTGCGCGGACTATCTGCTGGGGGGGGAGAACGCCAGCATGTTGCGTTTCCTCGAGCTGGCGGCAAATTTGGGCGAGGTGGCCGTGCCCACGCGACGCATCCCTTTCGCCCTTCTGATGGCCGTGGCGCGTTTACAGATGCTTCGAGCCAAACTCACCGGCAAAGCTCCGGAACTGACCAGCGGGATGGTGCGCAGCTACCAGTATGATTGGGCCTTCGACGACGCCAAGGCCCAACGTGAGCTTGGCTACCAGGGCAGGCCTCTGCTCGAAGGGCTGCGCGAGACCATCGACTGGTTGCGCAGCGGAGGAGCTTCGCCCTTTCACGACGAACGGTGGGAGTTCGAGTGAGCGTGATGCCCGCTTTCAGCTACGGTTTCGACTTGCACAAGCTCGCACTCCCTTTAGCGGGGAATCTCGTTCTCGCGCTGTATGCGTGGCGTCGCAGGCTCGTCAGCCGCAGTGGTTTCATCGGAGGAGCGCTCCTGGGCAGCTGGATTTTGGTGCTAGGAGGAGGTGGAGCCTATCTGCTTCTCTGCGCCTTCTTCGCCCTGGGCACCGCCGCGACGCAGCTGGGGTATCGCAGCAAGGCGGAAAGAGGATTGGCTCAGGAAGAGGGCGGCCGCCGCGGGGTTCGTCACGTACTCGCAAACTGCGGTGTCGGCCTGCTCCTGGTCTTGCTTTTTCCCAGTCGTTTCTCCTTCGCCCTGGGAGCGGCCTATGTGGCCGCCTTCGCCACCGCGACCGCCGACACCCTGGGCAGCGAAATCGGGCAGCTGTGGGGAAGGCGCGCCTTCGATCCACTACGGATGCGTCCAGCCCCCTCGGGTAGCGAGGGAGCCGTCTCCTTGGAAGGGACCCTGGCGGGTGGGCTGGGAGCGGGAATTCTGGCTCTTCTAGGCTCAATTCTGCATTTTTACCCCTATTCCGTGCTCTGGGTCCCCCTTCTCGCGGGAGTTCTCGGAAGCGGCCTGGAGAGCCTCTTGGGCAGCTCAGGTGCGGTTCGAGGCCGTCTGGACAACGAAGTGCTGAACTTCCTCAACACTGCGGTGGGGGCGCTCTTGGCCTGGACCGCGATCCAGATCTTGCCCTGAGGCCTCCCGGCGGGGCACATGCTTGAGTTTTCCCCAGTCCAGTGATAGACTTAGAACTCGATCGAGAGGGACTCTCCGGGTACCTATGCGCTAGGTCACATCCGGCTGCAATCCTTCTCGATGGATTGCAACTGTGCTACCGCACCAGAAGGAGTGCCCGTAGAGCTTGGTTAACGCGGTTCCTCATTGCGAGGAACGTTGACATCCGGGGGGGACGTAGCTAGCTACCGATGGCAGGAGTCCGAAGGGATGAACTGCGCGGTCTGGTGGAACCCTTGGTGAGAGCTCGAGGTGCACGATCCGAACGATCGTCTACCCGCTGCCATCTCGCTGAACTTGCCTCGTGGAGGCGAACCCTCGTGCCATAGTCGGTACGAGGGAGGAGCGTAGTGTCATGTCCCTCGATTTTGTCTCAGCGCGATCTCTACTCGCAACCCTCTTGACAGGTTTGCTTTTGTTCGGCCTCGCAGCGTGTGGCTCGAGCGCGTATACCGACGTCAATTTGCACAAGGATCTCGATGCGCGGAGCACAGGTCAAAACAGCCCGGCTGCTCGTATTTTCGCGACCGCCCCGGATACCATGCAGGCGCCCCCGGTCTACCGCATCGGCAGTGGCGATGTTCTGGAGGTCGTCTTCTTTACGCACCCAGCTCAGAACCGCTTCGTGACGGTACGGCCGGATGGACGAATTACCTTGCCCTACGTGGGAGAGTTGATGGCACGCGGCAAGGAACCCGAGAAGCTCGCAGCGGAAATCCAGAAGGACTACAGCACGGTGCTGGTGGATCCCAAGGTCGACATTCTGCTCAACAAGATCGGGGGACGGTACTACGTGTTGGGGGAAGTGAGGGCCCCGGGGGAATTCGACTATGAGAAGCCAGTTACCCTGCTTCAGGCCATTGCAAGAGCGGGCGGCTATACCGATGAAGCAAGGCTTAGCAACTTTGTTCTCATTCGTGCCGATGAGGAAGGCGGGCGCTTCGCCGCTGTATTCAATTTACGTGAGTACATGGGGGAGCGGAGTAAACGGGGAGATGTCTACGTGCAACCGGACGACATCGTCTGGGCACCAAAAGACAATATCAGCCGATGGGACAATAGCGCTCGCAAAGCGCTCACCGGTCTGCTTCAAACGCAAGACTTGATCTTCAAGGGACAGCAAATCGCCAATTTCGATAACGTATACCCTGGTAGATTCTACGGTCCTTGAGATTGCAACGCCGATTGGGAGAAGTAAGCCATGTCAGGACTCTATAGCCAAGGTCCGGTGCAGGGAGAACGTGATACCACGATGCGCGACCTTCTGTCGGTCGTATTCAAACGCAAGTGGCTCATCATTATTTTCTTTCTCGGCACCTCCGCCCTCGTTGCACTGAAAGTAGTGACCACGCCGGAGACCTGGTCAGCCGATGCCACGCTCATGCTGCAACGGCAGGGGCGAACCAGCGTTCTCGAAAAAAGTGGAAGAGCGTTACCCTGGGTCGAGGTCATGGAGTCCGAGGTCGAAATTGCCCGCAGCGTCCCAGTACTTCAACTCGCTCGGGCCAAGCTCAAGGAGCCCACCAAAGACTTTCCCGAAGGCATTGACATGGGGATCGGGGCACTAGGATCCCACATCAACCCCGGCGGCGTCGGTGAGTCGAACGTAGTATTCATTACAGGTACCGGAGAGCAACCGAAATTAGCCATTCGGATCGCAAACAAAGTGGCCGAGGCTTATGTGGAATATCACAAGAAGATGTTTGCACTGCCCGACGCTTCAGGTGCGGTCAGAGTGCAGGCGGATTCAACCTTAAGGGCTCTCTCCGATCTGCAGGGAGAACGTCAAGAGGTTCTCAAGGAGGCCGGGGTCACCGATCTGGCGACCGAGGAAGAAAATTTCCACCTCTTGCTTCGCAAGCTGAGGTCTGATCTCAGCGAGGTCGAACTCGAGATCAACACTCTACAGGCGCAGGTAGCAGCAATCCCAAAGGACGTGGACGGAATCAACGTGGATCTTCCTTTTGATTTGTCCCGGGGCAAAGCACAACCAGAAGTTATGTTGACTGCCTTGGACAAGTATCGGAAGAGCCTGCAAAACCTCCAGGAACTCAAGTCGCAGTACACAGAGGCCCACCCTCGAGTGAAGTTGGCTGAAGTTGATCTGCAGGAGAGTCGCCGGAGCTTGGAGAACTCCATTCGCCAGTTAGCTTCTCTGAAGACCGAGGAACTGAATGTGGCAAAAGCCAAGCGCGATGGAGTTCAGCGTCAGATTCATGAAATCGAGGCGAAGCTCGCCAAAATGCCCGAATACACGAGAAAGGTGAGCTTCTTGGACACGCAGATCAGCAGTGCGGAGAAACAGTACGCTCAGCTGAACGAGAAGTATGTGGATACCCACATCAACCAGGTGGGCTATCAGGACTATGGTGTATCTCTTCTGTCACCGGCAATGTCGGCCTACAAGAACACGCGCGGCGACCTGGTGCGTATGGCCCTGGCGCCGCTCTTGAGCCTCTTGGCCGGAATCGGTCTGGCTTTCTATCTGGAAAACCTGGACCACTCCATGAAGACAAGGGAGGACGTGGAACATCATCTCGAGATCCCCGTCTTGGCGAGCTTTCCCGATGTGGACGAAGGAGAGTCCGATCTCGAGCCCGAAGTGAGACGAACCCCGTTTTGGAAGGGCCGCCGTAGCGGCCGCTGAAGCTCTGCTTGAGGAGCGGTAGAAGATGTATCGGCACCATTTCGGCCTGAGAGAGAAGCCCTTTCAGATCGCTCCCAGTCCGAGGTTTCTCTTTCCGTCGGAGACCCACGACGAAAGTCGCGCCAGAATCCTTTATGGCATCGAGGACAACCGCGGCTTCGTGGTGGTCTACGGCAGAGTGGGTCTGGGGAAGACGACGGTGCTGTTGTCGGTGCTGGAGGAGCTCGATGCCAAGACTCGGACAGCGCTCATCTACCAGCCGGTCACCAGCTTCTACAACCTGCTGCGCATGTGCGCGCACGAATTCGGCCTGGGCAGCGAGAATCGGGACGAAGTCAATCTCATTTGGGATCTAAACGAGTTCTTCATCCAGCGACTGTCCGAGGGCGAGAAGTGTGTGCTCATTATCGACGAGGCGCAGAACCTCAGCCTCGAAATTCTGGAGAAGCTGCGCACGCTCAGCAATCTGCAGACGGAAAATGCCTCCCTCTTGCAAATCGTGCTCGTGGGCCAACCCGAACTCTACGACAAGCTTTCGGATCCTCGTCTGCTGCAGTTGCGGCAACGGGTGGGGGTATGGCACGAAATCGAGGCTCTCGATCAGGAAGAGACCACGGACTACATCTTGCATCGTCTGCATCGAGCGGGAGCGCGCCGGCCGAAGGATATCTTTTCGGTAAAGGTGTGTGAGCGTGTCCACCGCCTTTCGGGCGGCGTCCCGCGCGTGGTCAATCAGGTCTGCGATACCGCCCTGATGATCGCATTTGGCAAGGAGACTCCCAAAGTCACTGAAGAGGAGGTGGTGGAGGCTGCGCGGGAGCTGCATCTTTTGGAGGAAGAACCGAAGCCAGAGCGGCCGCCAAGCAAGAGAAAATGCCGATCGACGCCGAGGGGCGCTCCGCTGCTGGACGCGTTTGAGCTTCGCCGCAGTCGTTCTCCTGGTCGTTCTTGGAGCGATCTGGGTGCTCTTCGGCAGCAATCTGCAGCTCTCACTGCGGGGAAAGGGTATGGCCACCGAAAGCGGGGTCGTTGATGCCGTGGCGGCACCCTCCGGGCCGGACTCGAGTGTCGATGCCCCGGCTTCGGTTTCTCGCCGCAAAAAGGCACGCAGGAGAGCCTTGCCCCACATAGTGGGCAAGCTGGCGCTGAGGAACCCGCACTGGCCATCTCGACGCAGCAAGAGCAGCGCATGAGGGCCCACCTGGAGAATCTGCGAAAGCTTCGTGCCGCCGGCAAGCCGGTCTATACGGTGCACCTCAAGTCCTTCAAGGAGCTGGCACGTGCCCGAGAATTCGCTACTGATGTCGCGAGGGAACAAAATTGGGGACAGCCGGTATTTATGGAACGAAGTGACGGTGGAACGGTGTGGTACCGAGTGTTCGCGGGAGAGTTTGCCAAGAGCAGCGATGCTTTGGCTTGGATCGCAGAGCTGAAGAGCAGCGGCAAGCTGAGCTACGCCAATTTGATAAGACTGAGCCGGGATGTCGAAGTTCTCGTGCCGGCTGAGGCCGACACCAGGGTGTCTTTGAATGGAGTTGAGGGATGAGCAGCATTCGTGATGCGCTCAAGCGCGCCGAGCGTGAGCGGCTTCGGCGCCAAGAAGATGCAAAGGTCTTGAGAGAGGTGCGTGCCTCAAACGAGGAGTCGCGTTCTGGCTCGGTCGAAAGCGATACTCATGGAGTGGACGCCGATCCTCGCCGTGAACTCAAGGTCATCGACAGTCCGCGCATTTTCACGGTGGAAGTCCCCATGGGCTTCGCCGAGGAGCTGGCGCTGTTCCGGCATGGGGTGGAAGCAGCGGTGCCGAAACCGAGACGTTCTCTACTCCTCAGCGGCGCCACCGCGGGCGAGGGAGTGACGACTCTCACGACATTCCTGGGGACCAGCCTGGCCGTGCGCGATGGCAAGAAAACCGTGGTGATCGACGCCAGTTTCAAGTCACCGCGCTTTTCGCGCATCTTTGGGCTTCTGGGCCGTCCCGGTCTCTCTGATTACTGTAGTGGATCCGCGGAGTTGGCGGACGTGTTGGCGAAGACCGACTGCGACCAGCTCTTTCTCATGGGTGTGGGGACGGAGCTCTACAATCCTTCCCTCATTCTCAGCTCGGATCGGGCCCGTAGTCTCGCCTCCGAACTCACCCAGCGCTTCGACTATGTTCTTTTCGATACGGGTGCTGTCCTGGCTCATGCCGAAACCTCCATGCTCGCCTCCAGCGTCGACGGCGTGGTACTGATCGTACGCTCGGGAAAGACCAAACGCGAAGTTCTGCTCAAGGCGGAGAAACTCATCCGCTTCAGCGGTGGCCGCGTGATCGGTTCAGTCTTGAACCGGCGTCAATATCCCATTCCCGATTCGATCTACAAGCGACTTTAGGCCGGCGACAGAAGCGATGTCTCTCGCCCTCGACGTCCCTCTACTGCCGCCCGCTTGCCACTCCTACGAGGTCCGTGTGCGAGATCATCTCGGCGATCTCATCGAGAACGCACGCGCCGCACTCGGTTCGCGGCTGGTTGCGGTGGTTTTGGGAGGTAGCCTGGCGCGCGCCGAGGGAGTGGTGCTGCTCTCGCGCGATGGCGACAAACTGCTCTCGGACATCGATCTCTATCTCGTGGTCGAGAACTGCGAGAGGGAGGAATCTCGCGGATTGGAGAAGTCCCTCCGCGAGAAGGCAAGTGGAGAGAAATTTTTCGCGGCGCCCCTCGATCTGGGCTTCGTGCAAAGAAGATGGTTTCGCAACCTGAAGTCCACGATTCCCGCGCATCAACTCGCCTTTGGGCATCGAGTACTCTATGACCGCTCCGGAGAATTCGAAGTGGAGATCCCCGCGGTGCAGTCGACCTCGCCGCCGCGAATCGATCGAGATGATGCGCTTCGGCTCTTGATGAATCGCTACGCCGAGCAGATTCTCCAGGACGCGAGTCAGCCCGGTTCGGACTTCACGCACTACCACCGCTGGAAGCTCTATCTGGATGCCCCATTGGCCTGGCTCGCGACGACCGGCCGCTATCATCCCCGACGCGAAGTCCAGCGCGAGCGCTTGGCCGAGCTCGAGGGATCCAGAAGCTTGCAGGAGTGGCTGGGTGCCGGCTTGGAGAGGCTGGAGCAAATCCGGCAGGCGATGCGGGGCGGTCCCGTCGACCGCGCGGAGCTGCAGGCTTTGCAGGGAGACGAACTCGCGTGGAGTTGGCCCTTTTTTCGGGCGGGTCTGCGGGTGGCGATCGGAGAGCCGGGCAGTTCTGACGCCGCAAGCTTGGCGAAGGCGGTGCAAGAGGGCGCTCCCGGGAAGGGAGATCGCGAACTGGGAATTCGCTGGCTGCAGCGCCGTCCTCTCTTGGCGCGCCTGAGGGAGTCGAGGCGATGGGCGCGGGTGGGACCCTCTACCTCGCGCTCCTGGATCTCCCACGCGCGAGGCGGAACCGGTCGCGACCGGGTGCAGCTGGCCTGCGCGCTCTACTTTGGCGGTCTGGACACTTGGGTCGATGCTCTGCGCGATCTCATCCCCGACGGGGAGCTAAAGCGGCGCAGCGCGGGGGGCGACCAAGCGGAATGGTTGGGGGGACTCTGGTCTGATTGGGTCATGGGAGGGACCCGCTCGTGAGTAAGCGGAAGATGGCACTCATGGTGATGGTCGACGCGCTGGGAGGACGCTTTCTGCGCGAACACAATTTCTTGCCCGAACTGGAGTATCGTGCCTCTCTACGTACGGTACTGGGGTTCTCGTGCGCATGTCAGCCGGCTTTGCTCAGCGGCAAGAACCCTTCGGAAAATGGCCACGGCGCCATGTACGTGCGCAGAGGCGAGGAGTCCGTTCTGGATGCGGCCAGGCCCTTCGACAAGCTCCCCGCCTTTCTCGGGGAAAACCACCGAGTGCGCGCGAAGATCTACGGACGCGTGGCCTCGCGAATCGAGGGATACTTCAGCCTCTATGATGTACCGACTCGCCTGCTTCCCCGATTCGATCTCTCGGAAAAGGGCAGGATCTTCCGGCCCCAGGGACTCAACCGGGGAAAGAGTATTTTCGATCGCCTCGTCGAACTGGGTCTCAACTTC
The DNA here is from genome assembly GCA_963727455.1 of Candidatus Krumholzibacteriota bacterium. GTDB lineage: Bacteria > Krumholzibacteriota > Krumholzibacteriia > JAJRXK01 > JAJRXK01 > JAOZPE01. The sequence goes on from CAVSGG010000005.1 coordinate 518,186, forward strand.
CGCAGCTACGACTGGAGCACGCCGGAGGTCGACAACCTGCAGGCTTGCGAATACGACATTCGCAGCCGGAGAGTGGATTACATCTTCCTCTATTTGCCGGGCCTCGATGGACTCTTGCACGCGCACGGACCGGGCGGGCAGGAAGTTCTGAAGCACCTTTCTTGGTACGAGGCTCGTCTGCGGCGCCTCATCAGTCTGGGAGAGGAGAGCACAGACAGCTTCGAGTTCTTCCTGTTCAGCGATCACGGCATGAGCCCGGTGCACGGGGGAATCGACCTCATCTCCAAGATCGAGCCAACGATGGGCCGCAATGGAAAGCGCTATCTCGCTTTCTATGATTCCACCATGGCTCGCTTCTGGTACGAGGACGAAGAGGTGGGAGCTCAGTTGGTGGCTTTGCTCAACAACATCGAAGGGGGACGCCTGATTCCCGAAGATGAACGGGCCGAACTGGGGGTGCGCTTTGCCGACCGCAGCCAGGGGGATCTGCTTTTCGTGGTGCAGGAAGGTCTCCTGATTCTACCCAGCTACATGGGCAAGACCATGCTCGCCGGCATGCACGGCTACCATCCGGATGCGCAACACGCTGACGCCTGCCTTCTGGGCTCCTACGCCCCGGACCTCGGCATGAGTCACATCCGTGACCTTTACCGCCTCATGGATTCCATCGCGGTCAGCGTGAAGGAATCGAAATCGTGAGCCGGGATCTCGCACGCTACGCACGCTCCGGAGCTTGGTCCACCGTGGCCTATGCAATCCAGGTAACAGGGGCGCTGGCCGTGAGCATCGTCGTGGTGCGTGCGCTGGGGGAGAAACAGTGGGGCGTCCTGAGCGAGATCCGTCAATTGGTTCAACTCTGCACCATCTTGGGTGGAATGGCGCTCGAGCGCAGCATCCTGCGCTTTCTCCCGCAGCTGATCAGCGAGAAGAACGAAGCCGGAGCGCGTTCGCTCTTCAGGAAGACAATGGGCGTGCGCCTGCTGCTCTGGCTTCCCTTGTTCGTGCTCGCACTTGTCTTTGGAAGGCACCTCGATCGCTTCTTCCACCTTCCCGTCTTCGAACTAGTCCTGATCGGGGTTGCCAGTTCTCTGGTCTTCTCGCTCTTCAACCACGTCCGTGCCGCGGCCTCCGCGCGCTTTAGGACCCGCAGTGTGGCCCTTGGCACCGCGGTGGGGAGCTTGGTTACGCTGGCGGCCACACTCTGGGTGCTCGCCAATGGCAAGGGAGTGGCCGGCGTACTGGTCGCAGCTGCCCTTGGAATGGGCGTTGCCGCGGTCGTGCAGTTGCCCGCCGCGATGGGAGGAGGTGCGCAGGCAGAAGCGAGTTCAAAGAGCAATGATAGCTTCTCGCTGCGCGAGCACCGATTCCTCGCTTATGCGTTTCCCTTCGCCGGAATTGCGATCCTCAATTATGTAGTGCACTCGGCCACCGAGGTTTTCTTCCTGGGACACTTTCACGGACCAATTCTGGCCGGCTTCTACGTACTGGGATTCAGTTTCGCCCAGAGGCTCATCGACTTTTTGCCTCTGGCTCTCTGGGAAGTCTCCATGGCAGGCTTTGCCGAAGTCGCGGTGCGCGACGCGCGGCGTCTTCCGGCCGCACTCTTGGGCTATGTGAAGCTGCTGTACATTGTGCTGCTCCCCCTCGCATGTCTGGGGGTAGCCTTTTCACCAGCACTCATTCGGGTTTTATATGGGGAGGCGATGGTGCCCTCGGCATTGGTCAGCCAGGCATATTTTGCCATTGCTGCTGTCGCAGCCGTGGGCGCACCCATCGGGATGGTGGTATACGCGCGCGATCGAACCGCGTCTGCACTCAAGGCATATACGGTCTTCGCAGTTGCGAACATCGGACTCGATTGGGTGCTGATCCCCTCTTTGGGTTTATGGGGTGCAATCCTGGGTTTGGGAACCGCAAAAATACTCTCGGTGCTTCTGATGTCACGCATCGCGTGGCAGGAGAGTCCGGCACTTCGCATACCCTGGACTTTCCTGCTCAAAGCGCTGCTTGCCTGTTCACCCGTATTTCTGTGGTGGCTGGTTCCCTCTTCGTTGCATTCGCCGCTTCCTTTGGTAGGCGGACTCGTGGGTTCTGTTCTCTTGCTCATAGTCTCATTCCGACTCGTCGGGGTTATCGGCATATCGGAAGCCTCTCTTATTCGAGGTACGCAGTTACCGCTTCGTAATAGTCTGTTGCAACTACTCGGGGCCCCAACAAGTGGTGCTGAACCCACTGGAGCGGTCTAGGAGGTCGATTCATGCGAAATGTCGTGGTTCTGCTCACGTGCCTGGGGCTCATGGTGACAGCCCAGGTATTGTGGAAGTCGGCTCTCAGCAGGGTGGGAGTGGTTGATGTAATGTCCTCGAGCTTACCGAGCCGGATCCTCTTACTCGCCCGGTCCTGGCGGATCCTGGGCGGATTGATCATGTTCGGCCTGGCAACCGTTCTGTGGTTCGATTTGCTCAGCCGCTGGGAATTGTCACTCCTCTATCCTTTCATGAGCTTGAGCTATGTCTTTGCCTTCCTCGCGGGTTGGATTTTTCTCGGTGAACATCCGCAGCCACTTCGCATCATGGGTATTCTCGTGATCATTTTGGGGATCGTACTGGTCTCAAGGAGCGCTCCCTGACGTGATTTCCGTTGCCTCGATCGGGACACGACGGGGATGGCGCTTCCTCTTGGGAACCGCCTGTACTTTGCTGTTTTGGGTTCTTTTGGGGGCAACGTTCCTGCCGCTGCCTATGAGGGTAACCGGCGCGTGGCTCGTACTCTTGCTCGGTCCCGGGCTGGTGCTTCGAGTCGACGCCTGGTGGGACGGGGCTGAACTCTTGGCCCGTATCGGGTCCTTACTTCTGGCCTCGTGTAGCTGGGTTCTTCTCACCATTTTTCTCGTTCAAGTTTTCGGCGGTGGATTGCGTCTGGGCCTCTTCGTCTTCAGCGCGAGTTTGCCGCTGCTTGCCCTGAGCCCGTGTCCTGCGCGGTGTCAGCGCAGCGTCTCTCCTTGGCGCGGCGCCATTTTGCTCTTCTTGGTCCTCGCTCTTCTCTTCATTCATCTCACGAGACAACCGCCGCAACTTAGGCTCGATAGTGATGTTCCAGCTCATCTTGGGGCCATTCACGACGCCCTCCAACAGAATCGCTTTCTTCCTTTCGACGGTTCATTTCCTGGCGCACCACCTGCGCGGGATCCGCGGATGGGTCTCCTCCACGGGGTACACGCGGCGCTCGCCAAGGTGCTGGCTGTCGATCCGGCACGTGCATGGGGTCTCAGTGGCGGCGTTTTCAGCCTCATGTTTCTGATCTGTTTTGCTTGGCTGTTTCTGGAGTGGGGACTTGCCCAATGGCAGGCATTCGCGGCCGCATTCCTGCTGGCGGCGGGTAGCGGTGGGGGGGCCTCCCTGGGGATTTGGGGCGCCGTGTATCCCTCGCAGTTCGCCCTGGCCCTGGCTGGGGCTTCAGGTGCGTGGTTTCTGCGTACGAGGAAAAATTCCGGCGCTGGAAAACACTGGTGGTTGGGGTCCCTGGCGCTCGCGCTCTCAGTTTTGGTGCATCCCTTCGCGTGGTGGGGAATGTGTCTGGTGCTGGCCCACGTTCTCATCCTCTCCTGGATCACCAGGAAGCCCAAGGATCTGAGTCTGGCCCTCTTGCGATTTCTAGCATTGGCGGTGGGGGTTGGAGGTGCGTTGGCTCTTCCCCTGATGCTGCACAGACCAGGTAACACCGGACAATGGGAGCGAGCAGGAATTCTTCTATTCGGCCACGATCTTTTCACGATGGATCCTCTCATCGTACTTCGCTGGTGCGGCGTTCTCGCGCCTCTAGCCATCCTTCTCGCTGTCTGGCGGTGGAGACGCTGGAGGCGAGACGTTCGGGGACTCTTCGTCATTGCGAGTGTGTTGCCGATCTGGACGATTGCTTTCGACCCTTTGCTCGAGCCATTCGTTTTCTCGCACGCAGGATATCTCTCGGAGCGTTTGGGTCTGTTGGCGGGGGCTCCGGCCGTGCTGCTCTTGGCCCTGGCGCCCGAGAGCGGACAGACTTGGGGGCTCCTGCGGAGGACCGTGCTCGCAGCGGTAGTCTTGGGCCTGTTTGTCACGGTGTGGCCCAAGCTCGCAGCCTCTCCCTATCGGGTTCAGAAGTCCTTCTCGGCCCCGTTGAGAGAGGCGGTGGCCGCATCGCGGGGGACACTGTTGACCGACCCGCGCACCTCTTATGCCTTGCGGGGGATGAGAGGTGGAGCGTATAGCCTGTTACCCGTGGCACATGCCAGCCCCTTGGACGGTTCGGTCGAGATGCGGACGGGGTGGTACCGAAGAATGCTCGCGCGGGAGTGCACGCCGACTCAATTTGAGCACGCCCGCAATGAGCTAGGGGCATCCACCTTGCTACTCATGAAACAGGTCGAGGCGGAATATGGGAAGATGCCAGAGTATGGGTTCGTGCCGTCCGACCGCCGGCAGGAGGATTTGGGCAAGCGACTGAAAGAGACGGGATTTGCCCCCAGGGCAAAAGGGACGGAATGGGCTCTGTTCGACTGCAGAGATCTCACGGTTGTGCCCTCGGAGGATGTTGCCAACTCGAGTATCTGCGGAAAGCATCATCCTGGGGCTAGGAAAGGGGAGAGAGGCAGGAAGCTCACGAGTATTGAAATCAAGCCTGGCTCGGCGAGTCCGGGTGACAGCCTGACGGTCCGGATCTGCTACTCTGATGGCGCCGGGTCGATAGCGAACTCGAGCTGGGAGAAGGTACAATTGCGTTTTCTCGGACCGCACGAGCCGGTGCCACAACCTTTCCAGAGAGTAAGCAAGGTCTACCGCAAACTGATTCAAGAGAAGTCCTTGCGCTCGCAAAGTCGCTTCACCGTTACTTTCTTTCCCAACGACGGATATCCACTTAACCGAGAAGTGTGGGGAGAGTATAGAACAGTGGTCATTCCCGCTTGGATAAAGGAAGGACAGTACGAGGTACTCGCGGACTTGAAAGCGGAGAGATGGAGACCGGTAAGAAGGTTGGCCGACTATCTGGACGATCGAGCTCGATGGTCGGGGAAAAGTATGGGCCGAGTGATCGTGAAGTCTGAGGAAGGAAGGCGGTAATGGGATTCCGGGAGAAACTCGGAGGTCGACCACCTCAGGGCCTGAAGGCGGAGCGTATCTGGCCGGCGCTAACAACGATCTTGTTTGGAGTTATCGGCGCGTACCTGGTGACCAGCGTAGTCATCGACACTTCCAAGCGGAACGTAGAGATCTTGGCCGCCCTGGTCTTCCTTGGCTTCGTACTAGTCACCCACCCCTATAAGGCCCTTCTCTTTGCGGTTGTGGTCCTGTTTTTCCCCGCGTCGACGACCGTTGGTACTACGAGCACCTTGCTCATTTTTGCCGTGGGCGGCTTGGCGCTCATGAAAACTCGGCTGCTCCATATCCAATCACCATTTGTCAACCGAAAGATAGACCTGGCTCTAGCGGGCTTCATGGTGACGATGCTGCTCAGTCTTTACATGCAGGACTTCAGCAGTTTCAAGGCAGTCTTCCGACCAATCACCGGATTCGTATCCGGAATCGTGCTGTACTATCTCATCATTCAGCTCGTGGACACCAAGGAGAGATTTTTCAAATTGGCGCAACTCTTCGAGGTCATGGCCGTACTCATGGGCATTCTGGCCGTCCTGCAGGCTACGTTTCCCGGGACGCACTTCCTCCCGGAGTTTTTCTCTTTTTCCAATGACGCCGCGACACTGAAGCAAATTCGCCTGGGGTATGTTCGGGCCCGTGCGACATTTAGCGGATTTGAACTCTTTGCTGAATTCTGTGCCATCAACCTTGTTTTGCAGTATTTCATGTTTCGACGCGCTCGCAGTATCAATGGGAAGTTATTTTGGGTAACGGGAGCGGCCATCATGCTTATGGCGCTCTTCGGTACGATCACGCGAGGCGGAATCATTATCTTGTTGTTTGGATGTGCGTACGCCATCGTCATGTCCGGACTTGCGATCCCACGCAAGGAGCTTCTCCGAGTTGCTTTTGTAGGCATGATGCTATTCTATCTCATACTTCCATTCATCGGAAGCTATACCGGCCACATGTTCGAGCGTCTATCGAAATTGGGAACAGACGACAGTAGTGTGCATAGTCGGGAAATCGTCATGCAGCAGGCATTGGCGGCAATCCCCAGAAGCCCTTTCCTCGGCCATGGCATCTACACTCCCGTCGGGACCTTCCGTGGAGGAGTGTCGCAGAACATTCACAGCTTGTACGTGAGCCTTGCCTACAAGTTAGGGATCCCCAATCTGCTGTTGTTCCTGTGGTTCGTGTCAATTCTCGTACGGACCAGTTGGAGGCAAAGTCAAAACCGACAAGCCCCGCGTGAATTAAGAGAATTCATGTTCGGACTCCACGTTGTCCTCATAATGTTTTTGCTGGACGAAGTAAAAATCGAGTTTCTTCGATCAGCACAGAGTACGCACATAGTATTTCTATACTTCGGGCTCATCATGAGCTTGAACGAAATCATCAAGCGTTCTACCAGAGACACTCTTCCGAGCTCGGCGCGGCGCGCGTAACGGAGATGGATCGACGTTTGCGCAATGTACAGTTATAAGGACTCTCCAAAGTACGACGGGTCGGATCGAGTTAGGTTCATGGCGCAGGGAAAGCAGGGTCGCGCATGTGTGGGATTGCCGGGATTGCTATGGCGGGGAGAATCCCCGCGAACACGGGTCTCCTGCGAGAGCTGACCGATTCCCTCTACCACCGCGGTCCCGATTCTGGCGGAACCTGGGTCAAGGGCAATGTGGGTCTGGGCCACCGTCGCTTGAAGATCATCGATCTCAGCGATCTTGCGCTGCAGCCAATGCAGACCGAGGATGGCGGAATCTGCCTCACCTTCAATGGCGAGATCTACAACTTCCAGGAGTTACGTCGGCAACTCCAAAAAAAGGGCCACAGCTTCCGTTCGACTTCGGATACGGAAGTCCTTCTGCGGATGTATGTCGAGTACGGGATCGAGATGGTCCATCAGCTTAGGGGGATGTTCGCCTTTGGACTCTGGGATGAGAGCGCGCGTACGCTGTATCTCTGTCGGGACAGGATCGGCATCAAACCGCTTCTCTATTTCCCCGCGCCGAGCGGACTCTATTTCGCCAGTGAACTGCACGCTCTGAAGCTCGTGCCGTCTATATCCTCGACTCTCGATATGACTGCAATCGCCGACTTCTTGACATTTGGCTATGTACCGGGACGGAAGACACTCTACTCGAGCATCTTTCGCCTTCCGCCCGGGCATATCCTCGAATATCGACCGGATACCGGAGCTCCGCCTCGGCTGAGGAAATATTGGTCTCTGAGCGATTCGGTCACGTCGACAGAGCGAGTCGCCTATGAAGATCGTGTAGCTGAGATCCGCGCGAAGGTCAGCGAATGTGTGGAGTTGAGGATGGTCAGCGATGCCCCCATCGGTTCTTTTTTGAGTGGCGGCGTTGACTCGAGCTTTGTGTCTGGTTGTATGGCGAGTCTATCCCCAGATCCCATCGAGACGTTTTGTATCGGATTCGAGGATTCCAATGTAGACGAACGCCATTTTGCGAGAATCGTAGCAGAAAAATATGGAACAAAGCATTCCGAGCGGGTTGTCAACCCCAACGACCTCTCTTCACTGGAGGCCATGCCCGCCCTGCTCGCCGATCCGACAGCGGACAACTCGATTGTACCCACATATTTCGTTTCCCAACTCGCGAGGAGTTCTGTCACCGTGGTTCTCAGTGGTGATGGTGGAGACGAAGGCTTCGGCGGTTACAACCGGTATTCGAGAATGAGAGATGGGACTCCGTTCGATCTTCTGCCGTACGGACTGCGCAAGCCCTTGTTCGCCACCTTATCAGCGCTATGGCCCAGCCACCTGAGGGGGAAGGGGTGGCTTCAGCGTACTGCAAATGCATTCCTTGAGAGGTACCTGAATATGATTGCCATTTTCCCGGCAGGGGAATGGCGGCAGATGTTGACACCAGATCTACGGGCCCAGCTGGAGGGATACGATCCCTATGAGGAATACCGCAAGATCTACAATGCCTTACCTGGTCAGCCTGTCGAGCGTCTTCTTCGTCTGGACGTGGAGACCTATCTTCCCTCCGATATCCTCTCGAAGGTTGATTTGGCCAGTATGTCCGTGTCACTGGAAACTCGGGTGCCATTGTTGGATCATGAACTGCTGGAGCTGTCCTTCAAGATCCCAATCGATGTGAAAATGAAGGAAGGACGACGCAAGGCGCTGCTGAAGGATGCAGCCAGAAAGTTCGTTCCTTCCGAACTGCTGGGTCCCCGGAAACAGGGATTCGTCATGCCTCTTGGTGAGTGGTTCCGGGGGCCACTGGCTTCGACTCTGCAGAAGCAGAAGTCAGATCCGGTATTTGAACAGTCAGGCATCGACAAGCTGGTGGAGCTTCACCGGAGGGGACACCGAGATTTTGGACGTCGTCTTTGGGCTATCCTAATGCTCCGAAGGTCGTTGGCCCAGATTCTTTAGAGAAATTCCCGTGGCGATCCCCTCATACACTCGCAGGTGACTCTCAACCTCACGGTGGGCGCCATACTGCTCGCGTACGAGAGATGGTGCCGAAACCTTGACCGAGGTTCGCCAGTCGCTATCCGCCAGGGCAGCCGCGATCCTCCGCGCCAGGGTTATATCATCGTGTGTTGGAAAGGACCTCACTGCGAACCGGAGCGGGCCCAAGTCCTCGAGGTAGGGGAGTTCGGAACTAATGACGGAGACCCCCACCCCAAGGGCCTCCACCACGACATTCGGGAAGCCCTCCCTGAGGGAGGCGACGATCAAGAGGTCGAGCAGCTGCAGAACCGGGAATACATCCAAGAGCCGGCCAGTCCAGACGATGTGATTCTCCATACCTATCTCCTGGGCGAGGCGCCGCAATCTTGGGCCCTCCGCGCCGTCGCCAACCATAATCAGAGTGATCTCCGGGAAATCTTGGATGAGAGAAGGGAGCGCTTTGATCACTGTTGAGTGGTCTTTCAAGGGAAGCAGCGATCCAATCATCCCAAGGAAGGGGCCAGCACCCAATCCGGGAAATCTCTGACGCAGCTGGGCTAGACTGGTTGCTCGGGCGGGTTCTGATATTGATTCGGGCACCAAGCCATCATAGCCATTGGGGACGACGAAGATGTTCTCGGGATCAATGTTTTCCCGTGCAGCCAGTTTCCAGCCGATCGAGCGACTATTGACCACAACTCTATCCGTACAAGCCCGCGTAACCCACCCCGCCAAGAGCTTCTTCGGAGGCCGCAGCTTCCAATCAAATTCATTGCGCTCACTCGTTATGATGTTCTCCACGCCCGCAAACTTGGCAGCGAGTGGACCAATGATCAGAGTGTCTGTGAGCAGGGAATGGAAGACATCGTAGCGGTTCCGGCGGAGGTGAACATAGAGGTCGAGAGGAAAGAATAGGGAGCGAATTTTTGAGGAGCTTCTGAGTTCGATGATCGGACAACCAAGCGAACGAAACTCTTCGGTGAGAGACCCCATCGCTTTGAAGCAGATAATCTCTACCTGGTGATTTCTCTCGAGCAGTCCTCTGACCAGTCTCAAGGCATGGCGTTCCGTTCCCCCAATTTCAAACCACCAAAGAAAGATGCCAATTCTGAGCCTGTTGAACTCGCCATGGAAGTCCATGGTGAACTAACTCCCCTTCGTCGACGAAGACTATCGTTCCTCTGTGGATCGTCTGACCTTACTCTAGGTTTGCCTAGACTCAATGCCGATAGGCGAAGTGTATCACGAAGATGAAATACGGGCTAATAGCTGAATCTGGATCTGCCGTCTCGCGGAGTCGAGGCTAGTATCTCGATCGCCGGAATCAAGACAGCGGCGAGCTTCTGCTCATCTTGACGGGCACTCTGAGTTGGGTTGCATTTGCTCCTTTCGGGCTTGACACGATAGGAAAGCCAACGGAGCGCTTCTTCTTCTCTCGAGTATCAAATCTCTGTTTCTCTCAGGCCAATCCCAAGCAGACGGAGCTTTGCTGTGGGGGTAAGTGCTCTGATATCGAGGATCTCTCGGATTGGAATATCGTAGTCGGGCTTTCTGACTGCGAGAGCCGCCGTAGGCTAGGTTACCCCAAAATCCTGTCTAGTTCTGAGCTAGTGAAGCGTGGTTGACGGCATTGGGGCTGAACCTTTTAAGCTACATGGGGTTACAGCATTTGCGAACCTTCAATGGCCCTTACAATGAGGCCGTATATTTGGTAGAATTGTATTGGGCTTGCCGAGGAGTTACCGCTCCATGGAAGTTGATTTTCGGGTGCGGTAGCTTACCCGCGATGCAAGGTGCTAAGTCATGAAATCGGAACTTCCTGGGCTTCCAGATGTCTCCTTTGTACGGCAGGGTCAGAGGCTCGCATCTTATACTACCTTCGGAATCGGAGGACCCGCGGAGTACCTGGCAAAGCCCCAGACTCTAGATCAAATGCAGGCATTGTTAGCCTGGAGCGCTCATCATGGACTCCGTCTCACCTACCTGGGTGGGGGGAGTAATGTGCTCATTGACGATTCAGGGATCGAGGGCTTGACAGTCATTACCCGGCGCTTCAAATCAATGCAACGCATTTCGCGACACCAAGTGTATTGCGAGAGTGGCTGCTTTCTTCCGCATCTGTCCCGGTATGCGGACGAGAAACGTCGGGGAGGATGGGAGTTCATGGCTGCGATTCCCGGTACAGTTGGGGCGAGCGTCCGAATAAACGCGGGTTTAGGTAGTGGAGGTCAGATGGCAGATTGGGTTGTATCTGTCGACACGATCGATAGGAAGGGAACCGTACTTCGACTCTCGAAAGACGATCTCAAATACGGCTATCGTTTCTCCTCCTTACTCAGGAGAAGCGATCTTTTTGTGACCGGAGCCGTGCTGAATCTGGGTCCGAAGGAACCTCTTGAAGACATTGTGGCACGCAAGAAAGAACTTCTTTCCCGTAGAAAAGCGAAGTCACCTACGAACCCAAGAAATTGTGGAAGTGTGTTTCGCCGCACTGAAGACAATAGCCCACCAGGACTTTTGATCGACAGAGCGGGGCTCAAGGGTTATAGAATTGGTCAGTGTCAGGTATCTCTTCAACACGCCAACTGGATCGTGAATCTAGGTGGGGGCACTGCTTCCGAGGTCAAGGCAATTATCGACCACGTACAAAAAGTGGTTGAAGCCACTTCGGGGGTCAAGCTTCGCCGTGAAGTCGTCTACTTGCCGCAGGATCAGGAGGGGATGTCATGAGTGATAGTCCCAATCACGAACAACTGGTAGTCGAGCGATCCTGCCTTGACGGTTCTGTCGTGCTAAGCGGAGCGAAAAACAGCGCGCTCAAGCTGATTGCTGCCTCAATTCTGACGGATGAGCCGCTGCGACTGCAGAGTTTTCCTCTGAAGCTCACGGATGTACAAGTCATGCTTGGCATGGTCCGATCGCTCGGAAAGAAAGTAGTCGAGGGTGATTCTGCCGTAAGGATAGAGGGACCCTGCAAGGTGATGACTCTTGAGTGGCGGGAAAGATCAGTTCGGACCAGCCTCTTGTTGCTCGCGACTCTATTGGGACGATTTGGTAGAGGCGCAGTACCCATTCCAGGCGGATGCAAGATCGGAGAGAGGAAGTACGATCTCCACCAGATGGTTCTGGAGCGACTTGGTGCGGAGATTTGGGAGGAGGATGGGCTTCTGTGTGGTAAGGCCAAAAGTCGACTTCGGGGTACGGAGATTCACCTGCCGATTCGGTCGACTGGAGCCACAGAAAGCGCAATACTTGCAGGTTGCCTGGCAACGGGCAGAACAGTACTCTGGAACCCACACGTCCGTCCCGAAATCCTAGATCTTATCAACTTGCTGGGGAAGATGGGTGCTCGAATTCGAGTTTACGGGCAGGAGAGGATTGAGATAGATGGTGTGGACTGCCTTTATGGCGCTCGGCATGCAGTCATCGTAGACAATATGGAGGCCTTCACTTTTCTCGTAGCCGCAGCGGTCACGGAAGGTAGTGTCGAAATTCTGGGCTTTCCGAAGCATGATCTAGAAGTTCCGCTTATCTTCGCGAAGGCAGCGGGCGTTCATGTCTATGAAGGCCCTGAGTCGATAATTGTCAATGGGAGTGAGCATTGGCCCATTGAGTTGAGTACCGGACCTTATCCTGGGATCAATAGCGATATGCAACCGCTTTTCGCCGTGCTGGGTTCGTGCGCCCACGGAGAGAGCCGCATCACCGATCTTCGCTTTCCGGACCGATTTGGCTATGTCGAGGAACTTGCTCGTTTTGGGGGTGATTATAAGGTTGAAGGAAATCTACTGCGCATAAGGGGGGGTGGAACTCGTCATGGAGCTGCGGTACGCGCATTGGACTTACGGTGTGGAGCCGCTCTGTTAGTGGCGGGAATGGTGGCGGATGGAACAACCAGAATTTTGGACTGTCATCAGATCGATCGTGGCTATGAGAACATCGTGGGTAAGCTTCAGGGTCTAGGGGGGAGACTCCACAGGGAGCCAAGCGGATTACAGACATCGGAAAGCGTGCTCGAGTGATTTCATGACAGCGTCGTCACCGCGTTCGCAACCATCCGCTCTCCGTCACATTCTCCAGACACTTGGGACACAGGTTCTTGTGCTCCTGCTCGGAGTTATCGGAGGGGTGCTCGTAGCAAGAATTTTGGGGCCTTCCGGGCGTGGACGCTACGCCCTTCTGATGATGATTCCCAACTTGGCCTTCACCTTTGGAAATCTGGGTTTTGGCAGTGCCGGTACCTACTTTCTCAATCGAGGAAGCATTGCGCGCGGTCAGGTTGTTGGATCACTCTATGCTATCGGGATTGCTCTTGCGCTTCTGAGTGCAGCAGTAGTGTTAGTGATTCATCCCCAAAGAATCTCTGTCTGGCAGGACCTTCCAACGCTACAGATCCTCATTGCAATTCTCACAACGCCTTTTCTCTTTCTCTTGAATTTCTCAAGCCGGGTACTTCTGGGAACCGGCTCCATCGGGAAAATGAACATAGGTAGACTGCTGCAGGCCGGAAGCCGAGTGGTCGTAGTCGTAGCTCTTGTTGGAATACTCAGTTATGGCGTTACCGGAGCAATGGTCGCATTTGCACTCTCGACGGCAATTGGCGCAGCGTACAGTGCCTCTGTAGGATTGAAATCGGTTGGGCGTCCGATCAAATTCTCTTCTCGGTTCCTCACTCATGGGCTCAGTTATGGCCTGCCCTCCTTCCTGATTCTGCTGGCTAATTACCTAAATCATAATTTCGATGTGCTCATGGTGAAGCACTACCTCGACAACACAAATGTCGGTCTCTATACCTTGGTAGTCGCTTGGGTGGAGAGACTATTTTATCTTCCTCAGTCCGTGGGAGCCGTGATCTTTCAACGCGTGGCGTCGGATGAGAAAAGCGGGAGCCGCGCTCTCGTGATGAAGAGCGGGCGACATTCCCTTGCCCTAGTAGTGCTTGGAGCGCTGGTGCTGTCACTCTGCGGACCGGTATTAGTCGTAGGGCTGTACGGAGCCGAGTTTCGGGGCTCCATTCCGGCTCTTTACTGCCTATTGCCCGCAATTGTAATGCTATCCCTCTATCAAGTCTATGCTGTAGCACTCGCGGCCGATGGACATCCGCGCGTCGGGGCAATCGCTTCTGCACTATCTTTCGCCATCAATTTTGCGCTAAACACCGTACTGATTCCCCGCATGGGTATAGTGGGCGCGGGACTCGCAACAACGGTCTCCTACGGGATCATGTCGGGGATAGTAGTCACCGCATACAAGCGCAGATATGGAGTATCCCTAGGAGAGATGTTGGTGATCCGGAAAAGTGAGATCAGGTCCTCTCTAGCGCGGCTCTTGAGCCATCTTCCACTGTCGAATCGAACGAGATCATGATATCGCGAGAGGAACTGCTTCGCCGGATGTTGCTGCCTGGGTTGGTTATCCTGACGCTACTGGCAGCGCGGTGGCTGGGGCTCCCAGAGGGCTTTGGGGTGTCCGCAGCCTGGCTATTGCTCGTCATCATGCCGGGGATACTGATTCTAGAATGTGTACCGGAGCTACGCTGCCAAGAACAGATCAGCTTTGGGATATTGGACCGCTGGCTTGAATCGACGGCAATCGGAGTGCTTTGTCTGTCGATCTGGCTCGGGATCTCAGATGCAATCCGAATCCCCCTCGATCTTGCCATTATCGTGTATGGAGGCGCCGGTGTCGTTGTGTGGTGGTATACCGGCCCAAGCATCAACTGGCAAGTTAAGAAAGTCAGTTGGGAGATTCTCCTGGTAGGGGCGATCATTGCAGTCTCTGTGATCCGGATATTGTCACTTCCTTATGTAACCTCAGCCAGCTCCGATCTGCTGGCCCATCTCGATGGTATAAGGCAAGTGAGATTTACCGGTGAGGTCTTTCCTCACATGCTCTCGACGGACGGTATGGCTGGTGTAAAGCCAGATCCCCGCTTCGGCACATGGCACGGAATGGTCGAGGGAATCTGGTATCTTGGAGCATCGTCATTACAAGGGGCATGGACCTGTGCTGCAGCGTGGATGGTAGGCCCCATTTTGCTGGCATCGGAGCGGTTGGGGCGAGAGATCTTCCGTAATGTCAAAGCCGGCGTAGTATGTCTCGTCGTGTATTTGCTTCTAATGTCTACCGTGGAGGGAGATCTTCTCTCGATGTCCGCCTTGCCGTCGGTAGTTGCACGCTGCATTTTTGGAGTAGTGTTGATTTGGTGCCTGCGAGGCCTCGATGGAGTTGGGGGCGCACGGTGGTATTGGAGCCTTGCAGTCGCTGCAGCGGGACTCGCGCTTTTCCGGTTGGATTATTTCATGATGGTTGGTGCTGTGCTAGGGATCCTGGCATGCGCCGGAATATTGGGTTTCATAGGAGAAGGTCGTTGGCTCTGGACTAAACGTCTGGGAATCTGGATCTGCGGTGCGGTTCCACTGCTCGCGTACAAATACTCGATCTCCTTGCCAACGCCGCCCGGCTACCTGTCTCAGTTTCGCGCTGGCGTGTTGCTACTCGGTTCCAAGTGGTGGATGACGGATATTTTTCGTTTCGGCCCAACGATTTTTATCCTCTTGGTGATGGGTTTGATTTGGTTGGTTCGAGCGCGACACACACTGACGCGCAGTTCATGGCTCCTCCTCACGGTTCTTACCATCGGAGGTCTCCAGGCGTTTAATCCGCTTTTCTGCCGCCTATTCGAGCCTATTGTGAGCGCTCCGTATATCGTACGACTTGCCAGGTTGGTACCCATATATCTCCTGGTGACTGGAGTTCTACTGGACTCGACTGGTTTTCGAATCTGGGCGAAACCTTCGAAGAGACGCCCTTTGGTTGCGGGTCTCGCTCTTGGGCTAATCGGTGTTAGCGTTATCCCCGAGTTGCCTGGCTGGCTCCAAAGGCCCACCGTCTCTGAGAACTCGGTACTTGAGTCAGGGATGACAAATTGGCTCCGGGACCACGCTGAGGTGGATACGACAGTCCTGGCGAGCCCCATCGTTGCATATTGTATCGCGGGCTTGACTGATTTGAAGGTAGTCGCAGTTCCTCCCAGCCATGCCTCACCCTGGGTGACGGACGCCAAACAGCGTGAGAGAGACGCTTATCGGGCGCTCAGCGATTGCACATCCTTGGTCGACAGAATGTCCATCTTGAGGAAATATGGCGCAAACTGGGTTCTATTTAGAGAAGAACCGGGAGTTGCTGATGATTGGGGCGCCTCCCAGGTCCTACACGAGGACCACGAGTTGGTACTTCTCTCGGTTGACCCTGCACATGGTTCCGCAGAGGGAGAAGGGAGGGTGTGTGGTTCCACCAGCCTCCCCAATCAGGCTAACATTCGTCCCATTTCCCTTGAGCAGGGACTCGAGGCATACGTGGCTTGGCCGGATACCCTAGAGGGCACACGTGGAGCGATCCTGGAGCTTCCCGTAGTCTGGAGACCGAACAATCCGATCATGGAAAAGAAAATCTGGGCGCTGCGGTTCGAGAGTGGTTATCCCCGTAGCTTTTTGTACTCCCCAGTGTGGAGTAAGCCGTACCGCAAACTGGAGGAGCTTCTCACAGGCAGGCGATACCGATTTCGTGTACAAGGCAATCCTTGTGAGGATCGCCCCCCAATTTTCATCTGGGGCGCTAATCGAAGCTACAGCGATACCCTGAAGGTTCGAATTCCAGCTGATGTTCACGATGGCTACTACCGGGTTCAGCTGAAAGTGGTTACAGATAGCTTCATGAGAAATCACAGACCCCGTGATTATTTTAGTGATCGTGATCTCTGGACGGGCCAGGATTGCGGCGTCGTCTTGTCAATTCAGAACGAATAACGATGGCTAGATCACTCAGAATCCTCATCCACCTGGATTTTTTGGGCCTGGGCGGCCATATGCTTTCGACCATCAGCCTCGCTGAAGCAATCAAGTGTAGAGGCCACGAAGTATTGATTGCTGGAGAGATGGGATCTCTCCGGTCCAAACTCGAGGAAAGAGACCTGCCTTATGCCGAATTGGCGCTCGGGCTCGATCCAATTCCCAATGCCCCTGTACTGGCGCCGCCAAACGAACAACTGAACATCACTCGGCTGAGTCGGCTAGCAAGGGAATGGTCGGCCGATCTGGTTCACGCCTTTCATCCTTTCAATCTGCCAACCGCACGACGCGCTGCCCTTTCCTCGGGGATTCCTGCCATTTTGACGGTATGCGGGGGCAAACCAGCATATTCGTTACCGGCAAAGCAAACCGAGACCATTGTTTTCAGCGAGGAGTTGCGCGATGCCTACGTGCGCAAGCGGCTGGTCCAGGAAGACCGGATTCATGTAGTTGCGAATCGGCTCCCCCTGGGTGAATTGATGGATCGAACCTGGGAACTCGAGGAAGAGCTGTCAAGTCAGTTGAAGCCTGGTTCAAAGCGGATTTTGATGATTGGGCGATTGGATGGTGCGAAAACAACAGCCGCTCTTCATGTCATTGAGGCGTGCGCACTGCTCCGACAGAAGTTCTCGTCGCTTCAACTCTTGCTTGTCGGATCCGGGTCAGGCGTCGGGACTGTCAAGATGAGGGCAAAGAAAGTGGGGCTCACGACCGAGGGCGGCGTCTTTGTGCACTATGGGCGCGTTCTAGACGCGTATCGCTTGATTCCTCATGCAGATATTTGTGTCGGGGTGGGGAGGAGCATTTTCGAGGCAATGGCGATCGGGCGTCCCTGTGTCATTGTGGGCTCCGAGGGTTACGCGGGCCTGGTCTCGCCTGAGGCAATCGAAAAGATTGCCTACTTCAATTTCTCCGGACGTAACGCGCGAAAGCGGGAGGGGGTTGCGGTGCTGTCGGAGGCTTGCGAGGAAATTCTGGGCAACGAACGGCACGCCAGGTTCCTTGCGGATTTTGCACAGAAGTATGCCTCGAGAAATTTGGACGCGGCCGTTGGTGCGGAGAAATACGAGGTGATCTATGAGAAGCTCCTGAGACGATGGAGGGAGGGAATGATTCCACGTGACGATGAATCTTCGATCAGTCGATATGCCCAAGCTCTCAGGAAGAAAGAAGCGCGGCAAAATCTTTCTGGTATGCCCAGGAGGATATTGCGGCGGGTTCTCCCGTGGTCAGGTCGTCAATGAGAAAATCACGGTGAACTAGGCCCTGTGCATCAGCCGCCGCAGAATCAGTTTGGCCAGCGTCTTCAGCCCGACCGTGAAGCTCTGTCCCTTCGAAAGAGAATAATCGGTATAGATTGCTTTGATAGGGATTTCCACCAGGTTCAATCCGTGACGCCGAGATTCTGCGATGATCTCTGAGGACACCTCCATCCTGTCCGTCTTGATGTCGATCTGCTCCAGAGCCTCGCGCCGAAAGCCGCGATACCCGGATTGGGAATCCGTGACCCAGGCCCCGAAGAGAAAAAACGTGACGAGGTTACCCACCCAGTTTGCAAGCTGACGGTGTTTCGGCATTCCCTCAGGCTCTAGGAGTCGAGAACCGATGACCACATCCGCTCCGTCATCGAGGGCTTCGAGGAATCGAGGTATGTCCTCCGGATCATGCTGTCCATCTGCATCCAGGCAAATGACCGCCTCTCCGCCGCGCCTCAGAGCCGCGGCAAAACCAGTTCCCAAGGATGCACCGAGTCCGCGGTTGATTACATGACGAACCAGGCATGCCCCTCCCTGTCGCGCGATCACTCCGGTTGCATCTCTCGAGCCGTCATCGACGACGATCACTTCGTCCACTCGGGGCCTGACTCGCTCGAGAACTTGCGCCAGAGTCGACTCTTCATTGTATGCGGGGATGACGACGATGGTCTTCATGCATCGATTGTAAACGGGCCTACTGGGCGAAGCAAGTGCCCTGGAACCGGTGATGCAAAGGAGGGGTCGGCGGTCCTGCGCGTGGTCTGCGGCGAAGTGCTGCGCGTTGGGGACGAGGCAGTCTCATCGTTTCCTGGGCCGCCCGAAAGCACCCTTTCGTGGCCCAGATGCGCCTATCTCCCGAACGAGAAGTTGTGCTAGGCTCCCCCCTCATTTTGGGGCGGCGAGCAGCAAGCAGGGGCTGGATCTTGCGATGAGAGTTCTCTTGATATCCGAGCGATGGGAGGACGTAACTGATGAAGGTATGCTTGGTTTCCTTGATGAGTTCGCTCAGTTTCTCAAAATGAAGTTCTCCCTCCTCATCGTGTACGATCATGGAAGTGGCGCGGGAGATCTTCCGTCGCGGCGGCTTCCCTTGGGCAAGCGTCTCGTCACACCCGAACTGAAGGGGTGTCTGGAGAGCTTCCGCCCCAACTTGGTTCTCTACTGCCCCACGGCATGCGCGACTTTCAATGCGCTCCTCCGTCACTCCCGATTGGAGCGTCTCGTTCCGGGAGCGCGCTGCGCATTGATGAGCTTACAATCGAGAGAGTACTCCTGGTGGCAGAAGCCGCTCCTGCGCTTCGTGCGTCCTTGGCGTCTGGTGGTGCTCTCGCGGGCGCAGGAGGAGTACTACCGGGAACGCGGGTTTGAGGCCCTCGCGGTGCGGGCGGGAGTCGATCTGACGCGCTTTTGTCCCGCGAATGCTCAGGAGCGGAAGTTACTCCGTAAGAGACTTGGGTGGCCTTCGGAAAAGCGAGTGATCTTCCATGCGGGCCATCTACGCGCCGGCAGGGGCCTCGATGCCATGAGCGCGTTGGCCCGACAGGAGGAGTTTCATCTGGTGATGGCTGCGAGCACCGCGAATCCCGCGGATGACTCTCTGCGGGAGGAACTGGTGGCGGCGGGAATCGAGATACACCACGAATATCTTCCCAAGATCGAGGATTTTTATCGTGCAGCTGATCTCTACCTGTTTCCGGTGCGGGAGGCGAGCGAAAGTATCGAGTTTCCCCTGTCCGTACTGGAGGCCATGGCCTGCAATCTTGCCATCGTCACCACTCCGTTTGGGGCATTGACGGAGCATTTTACCGCTAGAGATGGTCTGCGATATTTTCAGAACTTGCGAGATCTGCCTGGCGCTGTGGATGCCGCATTGAGTCAGAAGGTAAACACGAGGGCGAAGGTGGAGAGCTTTGGTTGGCATGCGGGAATGGAGGAATTGATGTCCAAACTTCGAGAGGCAATGAGCGCGTGAAGTCGACCTTGGTCTATCTTGCCGGACTCGATGGCTCGGGAAAGAGCACACAAGCGCAGCTCTACCTTTCACAGGCCCGTTTGCGGGGCCAGGACTGGAACTATCGCTGGGCTCGCTGGGAGCCGTGCCTCACTGCTCCTCTGATGCGTCTGGCCCGCAAGGTCCTCGGGCGGGGCACAGAACGCGGATCGAGCCGCCCGGAAGACGATGCTGGGTACGCCAGCTTCACCCAAGGGAAGCAGCGCATCTTTCGCCACGCCTGGTCGCGGCGACTCTGGACGACTGCAGTGCTGCTGGAGTACTTACCCCAGGTTTGGTGGCGACTTGGCGCCACCCGCATGCGAGGCAAACGGCTACTCTGCGACCGCTATCTCCCCGACCTTTGGGTTGATCTGGCAGTGAATTTCGCTACGGGAGTTCGGGGCGTAGAGGAACTGGCGCGCCATCCACTATGTCATCTCTTTCCAAAAGTGGATCGGATGATTTTCCTGGACGTCGATCCTCGCGTGGGTTTTGAGCGCAAGAGTGACGGGACCCCGCGTGCGTATCTCGAGGAGCGAAGGCCGCTGTATCTGGCGCTCACTAGGATCCTGCCATCGCGCGTAATCGATGCAAACGGCACGGTGGAAGAGGTGGCTCGCGAGCTGCGGGATGCCGTGGAAAACGACGCGGGCTGTTAGGATCACCATGTGCTAAACTCATATGACGTCTTGGCTCCCCTTAACCTAAGTTCGGGAAGAACATGAAGCGGCTCATCATCATCGGAATCGACGGCATGGACGCGGATTTCGTGGCGGACCATCCCAAAGAGATGCCCAATTTCCACCGGCTCGGACAAAAGGGTTATGGGGGAGGCCTGTACACGGTATTTCCTTCGGATTCGATCCCCTCGTGGATCACGATCTTTACCGGCATCCCGCCCGTCGATCACGGTATCCTCGATGCCATTGACTACTTCAAGAAGAACCACACCGATTTTTCCGTCGATACTTCCGTATTCAAGGGCCGCACTTTCTGGGACATCGCGTCCGATGCGGGTAAGAAAGTATGTGTCATCAATCCCTTCATGGCCTATCCGCCCTGGCGAGTGAATGGCTATATGGTCTCCGGGCCGGTCTTCGTGACGGACGGGAAGGAAGCCTCCTGGCCGGAGGAACTCGCGGCGGAGATGCCGATCCCTTCGATGGGAGGAATCGTCGACTTCCCGTCCAAGGACACGCTCGGTCAGTTCCGCAAGGAGAGCATCGGATACACCGAAGCTCAACACCGCTTCTCGTTGGATCTGTTGCGGAAGAAGGGTCCCTTCGATCTCTTCTTCTCCACTTACCTCACGCTGGACCGAGTGCAGCATTTCTACTGGCGATATCACGACCGCCACGATCCCACGTACCCCGGACCCAGCGAACACGAAGGGGTGGTGTTGGAGTTTTATCAGCTCTTCGATCGTATCGTGGGTGAATACATGGAAGCAGCCGGCGACGACTATGAGATCATGGTGGTCAGCGACCACGGCCATGGGCGTCGCTGCACCAAGGTCGCGAACGTCAACGAGTACCTGCGGAGAAAGGGATGGCTGCATGCGCGGGGAGGAAACAAGAATCTCCTGAACCCGCGGCGAATGGTCCAGAAGCTCAAGACCTCCGCCCTGAATACGCTGGACCGGCTCGACATGGTCGACGTGGCACATCGTATCGTGAAGACTGTTCCCAAAGTGCGTGAATTAAAGAAGACCTCATTCCTCGTCGATGAGAAGGACAATCTCGTCTTTACTCCTCGTTTTGCCGGCACCAATCCCTGTGGGGGGGTATCCATAAACCGCGCCCTGTGTGAGGCGAGGGGTCTGAAGTACGACGAGCTTCGGGCCGAACTCAAGCGAGATCTTCTGGCCATGAAGGATGAAGCGACGAGCGAGGGACTCTTTCAATGGGTGCTGACACGCGAGGAGTACGTGGGAGACGGGCAGGCGATCGAGAAATTCCCCGATCTCGTGTTTCTCTTGAAGATGCAATACGGAACAGGTTGGGATCTGTTTGGCGATCTGGTCGATACGAATCCCACCCACCGCAAGATCTCCGGGGGACACAAACTGAGGGGCGTCCTCTACACGACTCTCAATCCGCATGCGGCGAACGGTGACATCGAGGAAACCCCTGCCGTTCACGACATCGCACCGTTGGTGCTGCGCACTTTCGGACTGCCGCGCCAACCATGGATGCGGCGAGTAGGGTACGCGAAGCCAGAGGTGGCATGCGAATCCTGATGGCGAACACCTACCACTATCTCCGCGGGGGAGATAGTGCGTACGCCTTGGGCATCTCCTCCGCCTTGGAGCAAGAGGGGCACCAAGTCATTCCCTTCGCGATGAAGGGTGACGCGAATTTCGCCTCGGACTTCGCGCCCTACTTCACACCTGAGCTTGATTACCCTGCAATGCAAGCAGAGGGTGGACTGACAAATTCGTGGAGAGTGGTCAGTAATTCCATCTACAATCGACGGGCCCGGCGCAATCTTAGCCGGCTCTTGGACGAGCACCAGGTCGACCTGGTTCACCTTCACTCCATCATGCATCACCTCACCGCCTCCATCGTTCTGGAGTGTCGACAACGTGGTATCCCCATCGTGTGGACTCTCCACGACGCCAAGGCGTGCTGTCCAACCACTCGGTTCATGCGCGAGGGAAGAGTGTGTCACGACTGCGCACAAGGACGCTTCTACCGTGCGGTGACCACCCGTTGCAAGCGCGGCAGTCTTGCCGCCTCGGCCATCGTGGCCTTCGAACTCTATCTACACCGTTGGTGGCGAATCTACGAGAGAGCCAACCTACTTTTAGCTCCCAGCCGGTTTCTGAGAGACCTTCTCGTCAACACGGGGCTTCGTCCCCATCGCTTCGAAGTGTTGCCGAACTACGTGGATGTCGCGGGCTTCGATCCCGCTCAGGGGAGCGGTGAGTATGCACTCTATGTCGGGAGACTCTCCCCCGAGAAGGGTCTCGATGTACTCTTGAAGGCGGCCGCCCGGGAGCCGAGGATGCCCCTGCGGATCGCCGGTTCGGGTGAAATGGAGGGCCAGTTGCGCCAGGAGTGTCGCGAGCGAGGTCTCGCCAACGTGCACTTCGAAGGGCATGTCGATCAGAGACGAGTGAAGGAACTGCTGCACGATGCCCGCTGTCTCGTCCTTCCGAGTATCTGGGACGAGAATTGCCCCATCTCCATCCTGGAAGCGTTTGCCGCCGGAAGAGCGGTCCTGGCCAGTCGGAGTGGTGGGGTGCCCGAATTGGTCAGCCAGGGCGAGACGGGTCGCCTCGTCGAGCCCGGGAGGGTCGGTCCTCTGGCGGTTGCGCTCAAGGAGCTCGTGGAGGCGCCTGATGAATGGGTGCGTATGGGGCAGAAGGCTCGTGAGCAGGCCGAGCTTCGCTTCGACGCGAGCACCCACCTGGACTCCTTGCTCGGCTATTACGAAGAGGTATTGGCTGTGCGGAAGAACGACTGAGGTTCAGCGGTGCGTATTACCTTCGTCTCTCCTCCTCTGTACGCCATGTTCGCGCGCCCCGACCTGCATTTTGCCGGGGGAGCGGAGTTTCAGCAGCTATCCCTGGCCCGGTGGCTGCGCGACCACGGACACGAGGTCTCGTTCGTGGTGGCCAACTTTGGACAGGGTGAGGTGGAGACGGCCGAAGGATTTCGCTTCTACCGCTCCTTCGTGCTGGGGGAGGGAAATCGCAAACTGCGCTTTCTTCCTGATATGATCAAGTTGCGCGAGGCCATTCACCGAAGTCGACCCGAAGTCGTCAACCAGCGCTCGACCTCCTTCTACACCGGCCAGTGCTGCTGGTTCAGCCACCAATGTGGCGCGGCCTTCACCTTTTCCCTGGGAATCGATTACAACTGCTGGCCCGATCTGCAGGGACGGGCCCCGAGGCCCATCCAGCAGCTCTACCGCTGGGGGGTCGAGCATGCAGAGCTGGTTTTGGCCCAGACCGAGTGGCAAGCTGCTCTGATGGAGAGAAACTTTCAATGCACTCCGGACGTGCTTCCCAACGTCCTGGAGATTCCCCCCGAGAGAAGCGACGGCGAAGAGGGGGATTACATCCTGTGGGTGGGCAGCCTCGCCAAGCGGAAGAGGCCCGAACTCTTCGTAGAGCTCGCGCGTGCGCTCCCGCAGCAGAACTTCGTTTTGGTTGGAGGGCCGGGAGAGGACCCGGGCTATGACGATGAAATGAAAAAGCACGCTTCCGATCTGCAAAATCTCGAGTGGCGTGGCTTCGTGTCTCCGTCGGAAATCGAAGAGGTGTATCGGGGTGCCCATCTTCTGGTCGGAACCTCGCGCCTGGAGGGTCTTCCCAACACCTATCTGCAAGCCTGGTCGCATGGGGTTCCCGTGATCACGGTGAGTGTCGATCCTGACGGAGCCATCGCGGAGAAGGGTCTAGGGGAAGTGGTGGGAGAAGAGGGAAACCTGGCTCTGGCAGTGGAGAAATGGATCCGTGACGCTCGGCTCTGTCGAGAGGCCGGGGCGCGAGGGCGCGAGCACGTGCGCGCGCGACATGACATCGAGAACGTGGCCCCGCGAGCGGTCGAACTCTTCGAGCGAGCACGGAGGGGCCATGTCTGAGAAAGTCCTTCGCGTTGCGATTCTCGGGACGCGCGGACTGCCGCCCCGCTACGGGGGACGGGAGACCGCAGCCGATGAGATCGGACGTCGCCTTGCCGCGCGTGGACACGAGGTAGTGGTGTACTGTCGTAACTACAACGTTTCCACCCCGCGACCGGCCGAGTATCAGGGCATTCGACTGGTTCATCTGCCGTCCATCCAGGAGAAGAACCTCGACACCCCTTTTCATCTTGTACTTTCTCTCATCCATTTGATTCTACGAGAAAGACCCCAGGTAGTGATTCTCAGCGGTTCAGGTACCGCCTTTGCCATCCCCATCCTGCATCTTTTCAGGAAGAAAACCGTCATGTGGGTGGACGGGAAAGCGTGGACCCGCGGCAAGTGGGGAGCATTCGCGCGCTGGTATTTGAAGCGTTCCGCACTGTTCGGTGTCAGGCACAGTGATGCGATCATCACCGACACTCCTCTGGCGCATCGCTTCTATCTGGAGGAGATGGGCCGTGAGACCGACTACATTCCCTACGGCGCGCAGGTGGAGACGGGTGGAGGGACGGAAACGCTCGATCGCTTGGGACTCGTCCCCGAGCAATACCTGCTCTTCGTGGGGCGGTTGGTGCCGGAAAAGGGTGTGCAGTATCTCATCGAGGCCTTCGAGAGGATCGAAACCCCAAGACGCCTGGTGATCGTGGGGGATGACCCCTACCAGAAGGAGTTCGTCCAGGAGCTGAAGAGCACTCCGGACCCGCGGATACTCTTTACTGGCTATATCTTCGGGAAAGGCTTCCACGAGCTGATGCGCAACTGCCGCATCTATGTCCAGCCCAGTGACGTGGAGGGAACGAGTCCTGTACTCTTGAGTGCGATGGCCTACGGCCGGGCTGTCGTGGTCAACGGGATTCCGGAGAACTTGAATACCATGGGAGATGCCGGTCTTTCGTTTGCGCCAGGCGATGTTTCCCAACTGCAGGACAGACTCGAGGAACTGATGGAGGACGAAGAGAAGATTCGAGAACTCGGACGCCGTGCATCAGATCGAGTGCGTGCCCTGTACGATTGGGACAAGATTACTGACACCTTTGCTGCTCTACTCACAAGTTTGACAGATTGACCGCGCACAACTGACGGGAGGATGAACGGTCTGCCACTCGACTACTTATCCTCTCTCGATTTTGGAGCCCAGTAGATCGCTTTGCCCATACCACTTGTGTCGTGGCGCAGCTCGTATTCCTCCTGCCATCTTCGACGTTGCGCCTTGGTGCGAAAAAGCGCGTAATGAATGAAATCCTCTTTGATAACGCTCTCACCCTTTAAGCTTCTATCCAGAATGAAAACCCGCGGATGGTAAGTATCCATGAGGTCACCGATGAAAACCGAATCACTTCTGGAATGCTCGAGCGCGAGATCGCGTGAGACCAGAGCACCCAAATCCAAGATTTTGCGCTTGGAGGCCCAGCCAATCAGACCAATGTCACCGGTCGCCACCAGATCGTCGCGATTCGTGTTGGATTGAAGCCAATCCGCAACTTTCTGATAACGGCCACCTACGGATTCTCGAATCCTCGCGCTTCGATAGCTCTGAAGGGTCATGGAAATCAGGATGAGTCCAATAGCGAAGGTGGTTGCTACGGATGGCTTCCGCAGTATGCGCAAGATTCCTGTGGGAAGAGTGATGCTGAGCAGAAGAACGAAACAGAGACAGCTGGGGACGCCGTACCAGGAGAAGAGCCGACCCGGATGTCCGAGCAAGTAGAAGGAAATGTAGGCGAGTAGCGAAAGCGTCAGCAAAAATCCCATGCTCGAAATGGCTCTTAGGTGACGCTTCAAAAACCAAGCGAGAAGGATGAGGCAGAGTAGGCCCAAAACAGAGGTTGCAAGAACCCCCATCCGGAGAAATACAGTATCGGGTAAACCAAAGAGCAAAGAGCTAATGTAGAGTGACAGATCAGCAAAGCTGTGAACGGCATTCAGCGAAGTACTGGCCTTCGCAAGAGCCGAATTGGGAAGAATGGAGCCATACTGAGTGATCGCAAGTATGAACCAACCCAAGCCCATGACTGCGGCAATTACCGCACTGATCAAGGCCGATGTGAATCTCCGGAATGCCGCGACAGCCAATAAGACTCCAAAGAGGATGACGCCCTCCGGGCGTGTCAATCCGGTGACTCCACCCCAAACTCCTCGCACTACGCTTCGGCCCTTCAAATGTGCTTCCCACATCCCGAGGATACCCAAGAGGAATAGCGGCGTTTCCATGCCCTCGATCGAACTGTCCACGAAAGCAAACCATACGGTAAAGATCATTGCTCCGAAGAGCGCACTCTCCTGTGAGAAAGAAGTCAAGAGTCTCCAGATGAACCACAGTCCCACGAGGTAGCAAAGAATCCCTAACCAGGGAAGAAAGGCAATGAGTGTTGCATCGGGAAGCATTTTCGCCAAGGCGGCGAGGAGGTACATGTATAGGGGCGAGGTGAACCCCATTACAATTTCGCCCTGATTGTATACTAGGCCCAGGCCAGCCCGAAAATTCTCTGCATATCGCAGGTAGATGTAGGTATCATCGATGAAGAGGCCGCCGCTCAGTCGGTGGGCAAGAAGCCTCAGGACGATTCCTATCCCTGCCAACAGCAGGAGATACCCAGGAATAGTCTCTTGAAGCTCGGCCTTCCTCGGAGAACCTTTAGCTGCAGAGTTCCACATATTGCAGCCCTTATTCGACAGTGTTGACGTAATTGCGCCCGGACTTGATCTGAATGGCGCGTGCAACGAAGACCGGAAGAAAGGCGCCCAGTCGGTAGACGTTTTCGGGATAGCGGAGATAGCGGGCGATCCCGAAGTACAGGGGGTGCATCACGGGCACGAAGACTCCACCAACGGCTCGAGCCGCCCGAAAATGGGTCAGGAAGTTGTCCCGAAGGTTCACGGGGAAACTCCTGTCTCCCGCTGCGGAAATGTCCGCGAAGTGCTGCCCGATGCTCAGTGTCCTTCGAACACCTTTCGTCGTCGGGAGGTGCAGGGGCAAATAGTAGCCATTGCGATACATGGTTTCATAACGATAGCCGGCCGCTTCCACCGCATCCCGCGTGCGTGGAGTGGTGTTGGTGCGGAGCTCACCTCCATGCATACAGACACCCTCGACCTCTGCCCCAACTAGCTCCGCCAGAGTTCTCTTCTCTTCGATCGCAGCGGCTTCTTCGGTCCCAAAACGGCTCTGGGCCGTGGTCACGAACTCACCATGAAGCGCAACCTCGTGCCCACGCATCTTCGCGACGCAATTGCGAATTTCCCGGTTGCCGTAGAACAGCCCCATGGGTCGCAAGTAAACGGTGCTTCTCAGTCCGAAGGTTTCTTCGAGCGCATGGATGGCGGGGAGGTTCACGATGGCCTTGTCGACGTCGTAGCGTGTCGATACTGCCGCACGATAGGGGCGACCATCACGGTGCGGCAGGGTCCAGATCCGAAGCTCCGGAAGGCCCTTTGCCCGGTGGGCTTCTCTCAGGAGATTACGCAGTCTATCTAGAGCCTTCTCGTCGAAACGTTGGTGCTTTTCAGCAGAGCGGCGGAGTTCTTCGAGCTGGATTCGTGCCGCCCTGGATTCGAGGCTCGGGTCGTTTTCCGGCGACCCGAGCATATGCCCGTAACCAAGGTGAGAAATCACTTCCCGCGCGAAGGGATCCGAGAACTCTGTTCCGAGAGTCGGCAGTCCCTGATCAGGTGAAGTGGAATCGAGAGGAAAGGGAGGGATGCGGAGTTCGGTTCTGTCCACCTCGACGACCGCATTCTCCAGATGGGTGTCCAGGCGGCCCTCGGCGTCCAGTGTCAGACTAGCCTCTTGGCGTTGCTCCCACCAGCTTGCGATCTCCCTTTGGGGGACACACCACACGTCTCCATCGGCGCGTACTTCTTCCAGGAATTCGCGGTAGGCGGGGGCATCCTTCATGAAGCGATGACGCGCGATCGCACGCTTGATCATCGCCAGATTCATTCCGAAGAATCCTCGAGAGAGCTCTCCACGAAGCTGATCATTTGATCCAAACTGTCGAAGATCTGGAAGTTATCGTCGTCGATATAGATGCCAAATCGCTCTTCGATCGCGGTCAGGAGTTCGATGCCGCTCATGGAGTCCATACCCAAGCCTCCTGAAAAGACGGGCACATCAGTGGGCAAGTCCTCCGGTGCGATGGCACCGTCCAGCGCTCGGGAAACGATGGCTCGAATGTCCGTTTCGATCGCCTCGCGCGAACTCATGAGGGTTCCCCAATCGATCGCGGTGTCAAGGTCACCCAACTCGGACATTCGATGCTACCCTTGGAAAGGTCGAAGACGAACACGCTCGACTCTTCGTTGCTCAAGTTCTGGTCTTTTTCGAAGCCCATAATCTTGTAGAGAAGTCCGATCTGACGATTTCGCTCGGTTCGGATGTATTTAGCTCTAAGCCAACGGCAGCCGCTTTCTTGGGCGAGTCGACCCAGGTGAGAGAGAAAGGCTGTCCCGAGTCCTCTTCCTGCAACTCGGCAGGAGAGGAGTAGAATCTCGATATTCCATGCATCGGGTTCGTGGCGGATGAGCGACACGCCACAGCGTCCATAATCTCCGTGTTTGTCCTCGAGAGAGCACACGTGAAACGACATTTCCTTCGCACGGAAGAACTCCAAGATCTCCTCGTCGCTGTAGCGGATTCCAGTGGAATTGAACTGGTTGGTTCTCGTCACCAGTTCACTGATTCTGGGGAGATCATCTTCGTCTGCGAGCCACGGAGTTGCGACCATATCGAGAGACGTGAGGAAAGCTTCACGGCGGCCCTCGTGCTCTTCTTCCAGTCGCTTGCGCTCCGCCTCTTCGACGTACATGCGTCCTCTGGCACGCGCCTCGGGGGTATCGTAGTTGAGCTGGAATTCGGGAAGCTCGATCAACTTTCGATAATCCAGAGCGTCATAAGTGCGCACTTCCGGCAGCATGGCTTGCACGGACTCTCGCTCGAAGGGATTGTCATCGACGAAAGCCACTGCATCGAGTCCGATGTTGAGGGTCTCCACGATCCTCTTGATGTTGTCTTCCTTCGGATCCCAATTCACTTGCGGATGGACGAAGTACTGCATGAGGCCGAAGTTCTCCACAAATTCGAGGGCCTTTTCCTCGTTCTTGGAGGCGATCGACTGCACGAGTCCTCGTTCTTTCAATTCCGCGAGCACGTCGGTGATGCCCGGACGGAGTTGAACCTCCGGATCCTCCAGACAAATCCCGTCCCACAGCGTATTATCGAGGTCCCAGATCACACATTTGATGCCGGCCATGTGGGAATCTCCCATACTCAGGGGAGCTTTCGCTCCATTCGCTGTGCTGAGGGCTTGCGCAAAGGGCGCAGGCCCTTCTTGAATTCTTCCATGCTCTTGCGATAGCCGAGTGTCTTGGTGACACGGGCCATGGGCTTGGCCTCCGGCGATCCACCGACCAGAGTATAGTCGGGGACACTCTTGGTAACCACGGATCCCGCGGCTACCACCGCGCCCTCGCCAATGCGAACGTTGGGCATGATGACGGAGTTGGGACCGATAAAGGCGTCTGGACCAATTTCGACCGACCCTACCCCTCTCATGTGCGAGATGATGATCACCGAAATTCCGATCACGGAGCGGTCGTGGATGGTCACTTTCTCCGGATACTCGTCATCGATGTAGACGTTCGCTCCCAGGAAGATCTTACCATCGATCTTGACGCCCCGGGCGCGGTGAAGCCACACACGTAGGCTCTCCGAGCCTGGGCAGAGTCTCGCCCATACGTGCAAGACTCTCTGAAAAACTCGTTGAGGAAGTCGGAGGAATCGCGATAATTCGCTATTCATGGTAAGCTCGATTTTATCGCAGGATCCTGAAGTTCTGCAAGAGTTTAGGGAGATCAAGCGGATGTGTGGGATCGCCGGCGCTGCGTTCGGTCGCGAGGAATTCCTCGAGGACGGTGAGCTGCGCGAGCGCCTTCAGCGGATGAGTCGGGCCATCCGTCACCGTGGACCGGACGATGCCGGGATCGAGACCTTTGGCCGCTGCGGACTGGCGTTCGTTCGTCTCTCGATCATCGACCTCGAGGGCGGTCACCAGCCCATGGCCAGCCCATCCGGGCGCTACACCGTCGTCTTCAATGGCGAAATTTACAACTTCCGCGAACTTCGCCGAGACCTCGAGTCCCGGGGCTGGCAATTCCGGACCAAGAGCGATACCGAAGTCCTGTTGGCGATGTACGAGGTCCATGGCGAAGACATGCTGGCACGGCTTAACGGCATGTTCGCCTTCATGATCTATGATCGGGAACGAAATGTACTTTTCGGTGCCCGGGACCGCCTCGGAATCAAACCGCTCTTCTATGCACCGACGGAGGGGGGCATGGTCTTCGCCAGCGAACTTCCCTCCATTCGGGCGTGGGGCCTGCCGGCCGCAGAGATCGATCCGCAGGCTTTCTCGGACTATTTGAGCTATGGCTTCGTATGCTCACCCCGGACCATCTATCGAAATGTGTATTCTCTGCCGCCTGGACACTCGATACGCCTCGAGGATGGCAAGATCGAGACTCAGCGCTACTGGCAAGTAATGCGCGACGACAGCGTTCCGAGGAACATGGATGAAGCCGTCGATGCCCTCGAAGCACTCCTGGAATCCGCAGTCAGCCTGCGCACCGTCGCCGATGTTCCTCTCGGCGCTCTCTTGAGCGGGGGGATCGATTCCGGCCTCGTGACCGTCATGCTGGCCCGGTCCTCGTCGAGTGCAGTTCGCACCTTTTCCGTAGGTTTCGAGGAGGAAGGATTCGACGAGCTTCCCTGGGCGCGGCGGGTCGCGGAGATGTACGGAACGGAGCATACCGAAATCATGTGCCGTCCCTCGATTCGCGATCTGGTCGCCAAGCTCGCTGTCGGCTACGGACAGCCCTTCGGCGATTCGAGTGCAATTCCCTCGTTTCTGGTTTGTCAGGAGGCTCGTCGCCACGTGACGGTCGCCCTCAGTGGCGATGGTGGAGATGAAGTTTTCGCCGGATATCAGAGACACACAGAGATGGCTCGTTGGAGGCCCTCACCCTTGCGCCCAGGAGCTGCGCTGCTTTATCAGCTTCTGCACCGGCTCTTGCCACCCATGACCAAGGGGATGAGTCGCATGCGACGGGCGGGCTTGTCAGAGCGGGAGCGACAGATAGATACGCTCGTCGTTCTAAGCGAAGGCTATAAAGAGTGGCTGGCGGGCCCACGACTTTTCCCGGCCTTAAGTCGAGAGACAAGTCTCGAACTGGCTCGTCGTGCGGGTGGACCCTTCGAAAGGGAAGGGGGGGTCCGACGATTTCAGCACCAGGATCTCGTCATGTACTTGCCGAACGATGTTCTTCAGAAAGTGGATCGCGCCAGCATGCTCAATTCCCTGGAGGTGCGCGTTCCACTCCTGGATCACCGTATCGTGGAATTCGGTCTCAATTTGGCAACGTCCCTTAAGAACGACGGAGCAAACGGCAAGCTGGTCCTCAGAGAACTCGGGAGAAAGGTTTTGCCAGAGGGACACCTCAAGAAGCCCAAGACCGGTTTCTCGGTTCCCATCGATCGTTGGCTTCGCGAGGAGCTGGATGATCTGGTCCAGGACTCCCTGGAACATTCCCATCTGGCAGAAGAGGGGTGGTTGAAGCAGACTTCACTACACCAGATCATGGATTCGCACCGGCAAGGGCGTTCAATGGCCAGCGCGTTGTGGTTCTTGATGATGGCGGAGCTCTGGTACCGGGATGCTCGCACATATCGGTAGAGGAGTAGGTGAATGGACGACAGGCGGGTTTGTCCTTGCTGTGAAGGATCGATGGAGGCCTGGAAGAGCTGGCTTTGGGGATGTCCGAACTGCAGGTTTCTGAGTTCGACCCTAAGTCCTGGTGCGGGGGCTCCGATCGAAGGGGTTGAGGAACTTCGAAGGAGAAACTTTGCGAGTCTCCTCGATTGGGTGCAGAGACATAGAGAGCTCAAAGGAGCGCGGCTACTGGAGGTAGGATGTTCCACCGGGACTTTCTTACTTGAAGCTCGCTCCCGTGGATCCGAGGTGCGCGCGATCGAACCCGAGCTGAAGGCGGTTCTGAGAGCCCGTGAGTTGGGATTCGAAGTGGATCATGGGTTTTTCCCGACTGACCTCAGCTGTGAGGGGCCATTCGACATTGTCGTCTTCAACGATGTCTTCGAGCATCTGCCCAATCCACGAGAATCCCTGGCTGCAGCGCGTGACCTCATCACAAAGAGCGGCCTTTTCGTGTTGAATCTGCCGAGTTCCAATGGCGTGCTGTACCGCACGGCCGAAGTGCTCGATCGATTGGGAATATCAGGGGCACTTGAGCGGCTTTGGCAGCGTGGTCTGAGTTCTCCACATCTCAGCTACTTCAATGGAGGGAATCTGCACGAGTTCCTGACGCGGAATTCCGATCTCGAGATCTTGGAGCACGGAAGCCTATTGACGATGAGTCGTAGCGGGCTGCTAGCGCGCATACAAAGTACTGTCAGTGGCCCGGCAAGTTGGTTCGTTTACGGGTGTTTGTATCTGTTGGTAGGATTGCTCGAGAAGATGCCTTCAGACATCCAGTTCGTTATCGCAAGACCTGCTGGAGATGGCCCCTGACATTAGTTCTACTCCGTGGAGGCCGATGCTTGAGGTTGAGTTTCTTGGCCGAGCCAGGGCATGGCGAGATAGTGCAGCCTACGCGCCTCCAGCCTGCCGTGAGTGACCGTGTCGAGGATAAGTCCACAGGTAATACTGAGGGATGCGATCAATGCGATTCCGGTTGCTAGGATAGCAGTGGGGAAACGCGGGACGAGACCGGTTCTCAGAAATTCTGTGACGATCGGCCAACCCAGTCCTATCGAGACGAGGAAGAGGAGTATCCCCAGGCTGCCGAAGAATGCAAGGGGCCGTTCCTCCTTCACGAGAAAGAGAATGGTCCGGAGAATGACGAAGCCGTCACGGATGGTGTTTAGTTTACTGGCTGAGCCTTCCGGTCTCTCTTTATAGGGGGCGATCTGCTCGCGAGTTGGCATGTTCAACTCGAGTGCGTGCACGGTCAGTTCGGTCTCAATTTCAAAACCATGAGAAAGCGCCGGGAATGACTTCACGAACCGCCGGGAAAAAATCCTGTAACCGGAAAGCATGTCTCGAAGGCGATCTCCAAAGATAGCTCGCACGAGATTGGTCAAGACCACATTCCCGATCCTGTGACCAGTTCGGAAGGCCGCGGTGACGTTCTTTTCCCGGGCAACGTTCACCATGTCGAGCCGCTCATCGAGCAACATTTCTATGAGACGAGGGGCCACGCCGGCATCGTAGGTATCATCTCCGTCCACGAGCACATAGATATCGGCTTCGACATCCGCAAACATGCGCCTGACAACGTGACCCTTCCCTTGGAGAGTCTCATGACGCACGACTGCGGAGGCCTGCCTCGCGAACTCTACAGTATTATCACTCGAGTTGTTGTCGTAGACGTAGATCGTAGCGTAAGGCAGGACGGCACGGAAGTCGTAGACTACTTTCTGAATCGCAGCTTCCTCGTTATAGCACGGAATCAGCACAGCGATTCTGGGGGTACGTTCCACTATAGAGGCCTCTGACTGTCTAATAATGTGAACACCCAACCGCGGCTATGCCGCACTGCCGTAAATCTCGATCCTGGAGATTGAATGGTCGAATTAATAGTGTACTATGAAGCCTTCAAATGTGTCCATCGTCATGCGACTCTCCTGTCGAGAGCAAGAGGTTGCCGAGATTATGATGACTGAAGGGCAGGCGCGCTCTCTATGGGGCTACTCGACCGTACACCCGCATCGGGCTTTGGCCGTAATTCTACTTCTTCATCTCCTTCTTGCCCTTCGCTTTGCGAGCGTGGGCTTGGACATCGACGAGTTCGAGTTCGTACGCGAGCCCTATGAACTCCTGGGTGGGGATTACACGAAGGGGTATCTGAAGCAGAGGGAATTCGGGAAAGCGCTGGACGTCGCTCGCCGCGCGTACTGGTTCTATTGGAAGTATCGACCTCTCAATGCACCGTTGGTCGCTCCGAAGGATCGCCGGACCTTCGCCGAAGAGGAGAGAGAATTTGGATACGTCGCGCCTACCAGGATTGCCAGAGACGACCCAGAAGCTGTTGCCAAGTACAAATCTCGATTAATCGTTCCCGAGCCTGACAGAATGTATCGGCATGGAGCCGGTAAGCCACTTTTGCCTGCGCTATTGATGGTCCCCCAGTTGGGGCTAACTTCAGCAGTATTGGGCTCACCGAGGCGTCTACTGGAGATTCAGTTCTCAAGTGGCTACCACGCGGCCTTCATTCTCGTTCGCTTGGACTTTGTTCTAGCTGGGCTTCTGGCAGTTTTCTTGACATACTGGCTTCTGCAAGGCTTCGCCAGCCCAGGAGTGGCGTTGGTAGGGGCCGCAATTCTTGGCTTGAATCCAATCTCCGTAAGTTACTTTCCGAACATCCATCATGATGCGATCATGGTGCCCTTTCTACTCGGAAGCATGGGCTTGCTTATCAGACGCAAACTCGTTCTTGGTGGAATCGCATTTGGCTTGGCCCTAGCAAGCAAGAACTCAGCGATACTTGTTGCTCCTGCAATGGCCTATCTCCTTCTGTCTGAAAAAGTCTGGTCGGGCGAAAGTTTGTCGTCGCACGCGAAGATAGTCGGATGCGCGAAGAGGATTTTGCTGTTCGCAGTAACTGCAATCGTGGTCTTGGTGCCATTCGCTAACCCAATCTCTTACACGAAAGAACTACTCACTCCGGTCAGTGGTCGAGCCTACGACTCTCGTGGTGAGAACATCGCCGGCTACTCGCTCGTCGAGCGGGGTGGGGATGCGGATGACTCGCAGTCGATTTCGCACTCCGTGGTGAGGCCGGAGATCGACTTTTTGCAGAGAGTCACTGGGTTCAAGTTTACTCTTTGGTTTCCTGCGCTTCTGGGTATGCTCTTAATGGCTCTCCACCTGCAAGAGACAGGATCGCGGGCAGCCTGGATTTGGATGCTCGCGATCTTCCCTGCTGGCGCCGTCTTCAGCTACTCGATGAATTATAGGGCCCTCATGTTTCTGCCACCATTCGCAATACTCGGAGCAACCTTGTTGCCGCGACGCTGGGCATGGTTACTAGTTCTTGCCCTTTGTTGCGCGAGCGTGGTCTATGCATGGGATCCAATGACCGTGAATATCTACCACACTCCGGTGCGATAGTAGTGTGGCGACGCATCGCTCGGATTAGCTTTCTGCTGGTTGCATGCATTCTGGGCCTCGTACTCCTTGCCCTCATACCCCTGACCATCGTGCTTCGCTCCAGTCTGCCCCGTCTCGAAGGCGAGTGTAGACTGGTTGGTCTACAACAAGTCGTGAGCGTGACCCGCGATTCTCTTGGCGTTCCGGAGATCGAAGCGCAGAATCGCATGGATGCAGCACGTGCCCTTGGCTTCCTCCACGCGCAGGACCGTTTTTTCCAGATGGACCTCTTGCGGCGCAGCGCGGCGGGAGAACTGTCCGCGCTCTTGGGTCCAGCTCTCTTGCCAACGGATCATTCCCTGCGCCGGCACCGCTTTCGTGAGAGAGCCAAGCTGCTCGTATCTCGATGCCATGGACGCAATCACCAGATCCTCCTGGCCTACACTGAAGGCGTGAACGAGGGCCTGACCGCTCTGCGCGCGCGACCCTTCGAATATCTGCTGCTGCGCCAGAAACCCAAACCATGGCGTCCCGAGGACACCTATTTGACGCTGTACGCCATGTTCTTGGATCTGGGTCTCTCCGGAGCGCACGCCGAGGAGACTTACGAGAGCGTGAGGGAGATGCTCCCGCCAGCTCTCGCCACGATGCTCCTGCCGAGGGGCAATCGCTGGGACGCTCCTCTGGAGCGGGGAGAAATGGAAGGGGTGGTCCTTCCCGGCGCGAGCCAGGTGGATTTGCGTCACGACCAACGCTATGAAACCAGCAACGGCCCGATGGAAGAGCCTGCCCCGCCGGAGCCGGCCGGTTCGAACAACTGGGCCGTGGCGGGCTCGCTCACCGGGCACGGCGGAGCCCTGCTGGCCAACGATATGCATTTGGGACACGCTCTCCCCAACATCTGGTATAGGGCTCTCATGAGTTGGCCCGAGGGCGGGGGAGTTCGCTCGGTGGTGGGAGTCACTCTGCCCGGCGCGCCGGCGCTGGTCGCAGGTAGCAACGGAGATGTGGCCTGGGGCTTCACCAACAGCCAGGGGGATTGGTGCGATCTCGTCCGGGTCGACCTCGCCGCGGACGACTCGAGCCTCTACCGCACGCCGACTGGCTGGAGACACCTACAGCCTTTCGCGGAGCGCTTTGAGGTCGCCGGTGCCGAGGCGGATACCAACTGGGTGGACGAGACCATCTGGGGCCCCATCTGGACGCACGACGACGAAGGACGTCCGCTCGCCCTGCACTGGACGGCCTATGACACGAGCGCGGTGAATCTGAAACTTATGGATTTGGAGTCAGTCACTAGCGTCGATTCCGTGGTGGCGATGGGCGCTTACCTGGGGATTCCCGAGCAGAACTTGGTCTGTGCCGACCGCAACGGGCGCATCGCCTGGACGTTGGCCGGAGCCATCCCCGAACGGATCGGTTTCAGCGGTCGTTTTCCTCGCTCCTGGGCCGACGGCAGTTGCCGTTGGGAGGGGTACTGTGATGCGCAAACTCAACCCAAACTGCTCGACCCTCCCGAGGGACGACTGTGGACGGCCAACAACCGGGTGACCGTAGGCAAAGACCTCGATCGGATCGGGAACGGGGGCTACGCGCTGGGCGCGCGCGCCACACAGATCCGCGACGACCTGCGCGCATTGAACCATCCGGTGGAGAAAGACATGCTGGCGATCCAACTGGATGACCGGGCCGACTTCATGGGCCAGTGGCGAGAGCTTTTTCTCGGAGTTCTGCAACGAACACATCCCGGACTGAATGAGCCGAGGGCGGAGTTCGCAAGGATCGTGCGCGACAATTGGTCGGGCCGCGCGGACACGGAGTCAGTGGCATATCGCTTGGTGCGCGAGACCACCGAGCGCTGCGTGGCGGAGATCTACGCCATGCTCACCGCACCCTGTCGCGAGGCGAATCCGAACTTCCGATCCTCATGGCTACCCTTCCGTCACGCAGTGTGCTGGAAGCTGCTGAAAGAACAGCCGTCGAATCTCCTCACGGACCGTTACGCGAGTTGGGATGCCCTTGCGCTCACCGCCATCGATCATGTTATCGAAGAGGCCGTCGCCGATGGCCGCGCACTCGAGGATTACCGCTGGGGAGAACGCAACATGGTGGACATCGCCCATCCCTTCTGCCGTCTCTTTCCCTGGCTCAGACGCTGGCTCTCGCTTCCCAGGCGCGCTCTGCCGGGAGACTCCTGGATGCCGCGCGTACAACATCCACGGCGGGGGGCGAGCGAAAGGCTGGTGGTTTCTCCGGGACGCGAGGAGCAAGGCATTTTCGAGATGCCGGGGGGACAGAGCGGTCATCCGCTCTCGCCCTTCTTCAGGGCCGGTACGCGGGCCTGGGAGGAGGGCAAAGCCACGCCGCTACTCCCCGGGCCCGCAAAATACCGGCTCGTCCTCAGGCCCCCGCAATTAGAGGACAGAGACTAGGCCAGAGGGCCCATCCGCCGCCGCCGTGCGGCTTCGCCCTCAAAGCCGCCCCTCGCGAGATTTCTCGGGGCCGCTAGATTGCTTGCGATGGGGCAAGAGTGCTATACTGATTCTCCTGGCGGGGATCCCAGTAGAAAAAGGCTTTAGAGCCACACCATGCGACGTTTGCGGCAGCATCTCCGTCTCTTCCGAACATGCGGAAAGGGCTCCCATCCTCTCCGAGAGTTGCGCGTCGTTCCTTTCGAATCTTCGAGGTGATCCATGGATCTGTCCGTGATCCTCACTTACCGCTGTGACTCGCGCTGCTCGATGTGCAACATCTGGCAGAATCCGACGCGGACCAGTAGCGAAGTGACCCTCGAAACTCTGGAACAGCTCCCGGGCGGCTTCGACCACCTGAACCTCACTGGGGGCGAGCCGACCCTCCGCAAGGACCTCGCAGAGATCGTCGATGTCCTCTCGCCCAAGGCATGCACGACGGAAATTTCGACCAACGGCCTTCATCCGGACAAGTTGGTTCCCATCGTGAAGCGCCATCCCAACATCAAGATCCGCATCAGCGTGGAGGGCTTCGAGGCCACGAACAATTGCATCCGCGGCGAGAAAGAGGGCTTCACCAAGAAGATGGAGTGCATGGATGCCCTGATCGAAGCGGGAGGAAGGGACCTGGGCTTCGCCACCACCTTCCAGGACGAAAACGTGGACGAAATCGTGGACCTCTACGTCATGAGCCGCGACAAAAAAGTTGAATTTGCGACCTCCGCGCTGCACAACGGCTTCCAGTTCCACAAGGACGACAACGTTCCCTACGATCGCCGGGCCATCGCAGCGAGGGTGGAGGATCTGGTCAGCGAGATGATGAAGGCCTGGGATGCGAAGACACTGTTCCGCGCCTACTTGAACCTCGGTCTCATTGCGAAAGTCCTCGGACACGACCGGCTCATCCCGTGTACGGCAGGTAGCATGTTCGCCTTCATCGACCCCTGGAGCGACGTCTACGCCTGCAACGTTCGCCCTGATCTCAAAATGGGCAACCTCCTCGAGGCCAACTGGAAGGAGATCATGAACTCGCCGCTGGCCAAGGAGCAGCGGCAGAAAGTTGCGGCCTGTACCCAGAACTGTTGGATGGTGGCTTCGGCCAAGACCGCGATGCGGAACGAGCACTACGCGAAACTCCCGCGGATGAAGCCACTGCTCTGGGTGATGCGAAACAAGGTGCGGAGCATCCTGGGAATTCGCATTCCGTTCGAGAAGTACGTCGACTATTCCATCGTGCATCAGGACGAGAACATCGTGCGGCGCGAAAGCTATCTGGGGAAACGTCAGAAGGCAGTCATGCAGCCCGACGAGAGCCGGCAGTACGGCCAGTTTGAAAACGGTTTCTTCAATCGCTAGGGGTCTCGCGGATGAATGTCGCCATCCTGGGGATCAAGACTCTGCCCGCGGTGGCGGGAGCCGATCGGGTCGTCGAGAAGCTCCTGGAGAACTTCTCCGGAGAAAATGACTATTGGATCTACCTGCGGAAGGACACGTCCTCAAAGACCGTCTGCCACGACAATCTGCATTTCATCCACGTCCCTGCGCTCAGTGGAAAGCATCTCGGGTCGTTCAGCTACTTCTTCCTGTGCTGTGTGCACTATCTGCTCAAGGGTCGCTACGATCTCGCCCACGTGCACAATTCGGATTTCGGTTTCTTCGTGCCCCTCCTGCGCCTCAAATTCAGGGTTCCCATCCTGGGCACCTTCCACGGCGATCCCTACACGCGCCAGAAGTGGGGACGCTTCGCAAAGTTCTACTTGAGGCTCTCCGAGAGATTCTTCGTGCAGTTCTGCCACCGCCTGAGTTCGGTTTCTCGCTTCAAAGGGCGGGTCAATGGGCTGTGGAGCAGCAAGCAAGTGGACTACATCCCTAACGGCGTTGACCCCTACTTTCAGGAGAGTCACCCCGAGAGTCTCGATCTCGCGGATATGGCTTTGATGCCCGGGGCCTACGTCCTCTTCGCCTGTGGCCGGCTCGATTCCACGAAGGGACTGCACCATCTCCTGAGTGCTTGGGAGAGTGTGGATACCCCGTTGAAGTTGTGCGTCGTGGGCGACTTCACGCACGATGCGGCCTACAGCGCGAGAGTGGACGCAAGGATCGCTGCCGATGCTTCGATCGTTGCGCAACGAAGGCTGCTGGGGAGGGAGGCCCTTTTGGAGTTGGTGCGAAACTGCAAGCTCTTCGTGTTTCCTTCCGAATACGAGGCGATGTCGATGATGCTGCTCGAGGCGATCTCCTGCAAACGCCCCGTTCTCTGTTCAGACATTCCCGCCAACCGTGAGCTTCTCGTCCCCGACTATCCCTACCTTCATCGCACAAAGGATTCGGATTCGCTCGCCGAGCGACTTCAGGCCGCGTTGACGGATACGCGGCTCGAGGATTGGAGCTCGCGGCTCTACGAGCGCTGCATGCACGAGTACGCATGGGACTCCATCGCGTCCGCCTATGAGAGTCTCTATGCCTCGCTGAAAGGAGAGCCGCTCTCCGAAAGTTCGGTGGGGATGCCGGCGCAGAACGGGAGTGCCTAGGATGCGCGCGCGCGGTCCACTCGCCTTGCTCGTTGCGCTGGGGCTTCTTGCCGGATTGCCAGTCTATGCCCTCGGAAACTCCTTTCTGGTGCTGGGCGGCCACATGTACGGTGTAACGGCGGACAAGAAACCCTGCCCCGGATTTCAGGCCATCGTGGACAGCCTGCCGCACTACGGTCCCGATGCCTACATTGCTGGAGGGGACTGCACCTTCTCCGGAGCTCCCGCCGAATGGGACAGCCTGGAAGCCACCTACGCCGGGAAGTGGAGCTTCCCCTTCGTGCCTGTGCTGGGCAATCACGACAGCGAGAACTTGGTCGAGTGGTATTCGCGATGGGGGGACGACACCTGGCGCAGCGACTACGATTCGACGCGAGTGCTCTTTCTGTGGTCCTCGCAGTCCCCCAACGGAAACCCCGACCAAGAGCATTTTGATTTCATCGTCAACGAGCTGGCACAGGCTGCCAGCGATCCCAGCGTCAGCGATCTTCTGATCGTGCAGCATCACTTGGCTTGGGTGAAGACGCACCCGCGCTACGAGGTCATTCGCCAGATGGGGAACGCCTGGTACGACGAGTTCTCCAGCCGAGGCTATGATGTAAACGGGTTCTTCGACGAGATCTGGCCGCACATCAAGGCGGTGGCGCAGGTCAAACCGGTGACGATGTACTGCGGGGATACCGGCTATACCATTCTGAACCCAGCGATCTTCTATGACGTACTCGATGGAGTCACCCTCGTATCCTGCGGCTATCACGCCAGCGGTAATCCGAGTGGAGACGCGGTGATCTTCTATCGTTCGAGTGGGGGACAGGTCTCCCTCCAGCTCTTCTCTCCCTGGGGTACGGACTTCAATTCTCTTACGAGCTATAATTTGGACTACTGGACCGCCAAGCTAGCCGGAGCCAGTGATCCGGTCCCGACTGTCACACCGGGACCCGAGCCACCGTTCGTCTCGGATCTCCCTGCGGGGACCTTCGACTTGGGGGACCACATCGATCCGCGCTTCGAAACCTACCAGGAATCAACGGGATACACGGTAACTCTCTCTCCTTTCGTAATGTCTGTCACCGAGATCACAGTGGCCCAATACCTGGCCTTCTTGAACGATGCGGGGACGAACCTCTACGCCGGGTACTCTTGCGTCGACCTCGTCGATGCCCAGTGCCAAATACAGGATATCGGGGGGGTCTATTCCGCCAAGGATTCGGTAAATGTACAGGAGCCCATCGTAGAGGTGAGTTGGTACGGAGCCCTGGCCTACTGCAACTGGCGAAGCGGGCTGGATGGAACCACCCCGGCCTACGACGGGGTCGCCCCGGTCCCCGGGAGCGATGGCTGGCGGCTGCCCACCGACGCGGAGTTCGAGTACGCGATGCGCGGGGGCTATGGAGCAACTCCAGGGACACCCGGCTACACGCGCTTCTGGTGGGGGGATGACTCGTCCGACTACGTGCACGATTACGCCAACTACTATGGAACCGGAGGCGCCGACGTTTGGGAGGGTCTGGCTCCCGTCGGTTCGTTCCCGCCCAACCTCTTCGGACTGAGAGACATGGCCGGAAACGCCTTCGAGTGGTGCGAGGATCCCTGGACTTGGTCCTATCAGCTCTCGGGCAACGTGAACGATCCCCTCGAAAGCGGTTCCTTGGGCTACACCCAATACCGCGTGATCCGTGGCGGCGGTTACAATTTCGATTGGGCCGGCTGTCGCAACGGTTATCGCAGCGGGGAACTCGCCCATGAAAGCCAGAGCTATATCGGTTTCCGTATCGTACGGTCGGGCAGTGACGTGGTAACGAGTGGACCCCCGGTGACGCGCATTTCCACCGCCGTACGCCTGAAGCCGGCCTTCCCGAACCCGTTCAATCCTCGCACGACCCTGCACTACGAGTTGCCTCCGGGTCTCGATACTGCCAGCCTCTTCATCTACGACGCGCGAGGGAGGCTGGTGCGCCGACTCAGGAGCGGCGGGGGTTGGCCCTCCCAGGGAGACATCGTCTGGGATGGACTGGACGAGACGGGGGGAGCGGTGTCGTCAGGGAGCTACTTTGCAACCCTGAGAGCCGGGGGCCAGAGCAGTACGCAGAAGCTGAGCCTCATCCGCTGACGCGCCTCGCAGCCTAGCGGAAGGTGGTCTGTACGTACTCGCTCAGGGCGATGCGCCAGTGTCGCATCGGCGCAAGTCCGATCAGCTTGGCGCGGAGTCCCTCGATTGCCTCGGAAGCGGGACGGAACGCGGCCAGGGGAAACTGGGCCGAGGAGCAGGGTTGTACCTCACAAGTTTCGATCCCAGCGGCTTTCAGAATTTCCTGCGCCATCTCGAAGCGCGTACACGATCCCTCGTTCGCGGCGTGGTAAGTGCCGAACCTCTCCGTCGGCAATAGCTCGAGGCAGCGGTGCGCGATGTCCACGGTGTAAGTGGGGGAACCTGACTTGTCGTCCACCGCCAAGAGGAGCTCGCTGGTGCGCGCGCGTTCGATCATCTTGGCCACGAACTTCTTGTCCTCGGGCCCTCCTCCGAACATCCAACCCGCGCGAACGAGGTAGTGTTTGGGAACCAGGCGGCGCACCGCTTCCTCACCGAAGTACTTGCTGCGCGCATAGACGCTCACCGGTCCGGGAGAATCGAACTCGTGATAGGGGAGGTTCTTGTCACCGGGGAATACGCTTCCGGTCGAAACGTAGAGGAGTCCGCAGTCGCGCTCGTGGCAGAGAATGGCCAGACTCTCGGTGCCCATGGCGTTCACGCGCCAGGCATCCTCCGGCTCACGCTCGCAGTAGTCCACGTCGGTGAGGGCGGCCAGATGGAGCACCCAGTCGGGCTGGAAGCGATCCAGGGCCCTGGCCAGCTCCTCATGGGAGGTGATATCCAGGCGGTCCTTGGGGTCCTTTTCCAGCTTGGCGATGTCGGTCCCCCAGGCCTCGTGCCCCGCCGCCTCCGCCGCAGCGCGAAGGTCTCTTCCCATCATACCCCGCGCGCCGGTGATGAGCAGCCTCATGGAATCCTCCCAGAAAGTGCGCTTCTCGGCCCCAACTCGGAGATTAGCAGAGTGCGGGCCAGCTGGCGAGGGGAGAGCTGGGGCCGGTCCGGCACCTTCCGTTCCGGTCAGGCGGGGCCGAGGGGATCCGCGGCGACGGGACCGGGGCGGGCGGGCTAAGCTCCTCTTGGAAGGGAACTTGCTTGAGCGAAAAGTGTCGCATTGAGCCTCTTGGATTCCTCCGATTTTCTATGCTATACTGCGGAGGTCATGCGAACCGATATCCAACAGGTACCGTTCCTGGACCTGATGGCCCAAAACGGCCCCCTTCGTGACCAGATCAATACCGCGATGGCGCGCGTCATCGACCAGAATGCGTTTATTTTGGGACCTTCGCTGGTTTCCTTCGAAACCGCATTCGCGGATTACTGCGAAGCCGCGCGCTGCGTTGGCGTCAGCTCGGGCTGTATGGCCCTTCAGCTGATGATGCAGGCGGCCGGGGTTGGACCCGGGGACGAAGTCATCACCGTCCCCAATACCTTCGTGGCCACGGTCGAGGCAATTCTCGCGGTGGGAGCGACACCCGTGCTCAGCGATGTCGACCCCGAAACCTGGCTCATGGATCCCGCCGCGGTGAAGGAGAAGATCACTCCGCGTACCAAGGCAATCCTCGCAGTTCACCTCTACGGCATTCCCTGCGATCTCGATGCCCTGCGCGCACTCGCGCAAGCGCATGAGCTCGTGCTATTGGAGGATGCGGCGCAGGCGCACGGCGCGCGTTGGAAATCGTCTCGCATTGGCAGCAGCAGCACCGCCGCGGCCTTTTCGTTCTACCCGGGGAAGAACCTGGGAGCGATGGGCGACGGTGGCGCCGTGGTGACGGACGATCCTGATCTGGCCGAGAAAGTGGTGGCGTTGCGCCATCACGGTCAGCTCGAGAAGAACATCCATAGCCTCGTGGGAACCACCGGGAGACTCGATTCTCTGCAGGCGGCGGTTCTCGAGGTGAAGTTGGCACACCTGGACGACTGGAACGACGGACGCCGTCGCGTGGCCAAGCGGTATCGAGAACGACTCGCCGGTACTCGGTATCGGATGCCGCAACCCCCAAAGGGGGCGGAGCCTGTCTATCATCTGTTCGTGGTCAACCATCCGGAGGTAGAGAAGCTCAGGGAGCTACTGAGGGAGCACCGAATCGGACATGGGGCGCATTACCCCATGGCGGTACACCAGCATCCTGCTTTCTCTAGCCTAGGTCGCAACGGTGAATTCCCGATTGCCGAAGGGATTTGCAACCACATCGTCTCGCTTCCGATCTTCGCGGAGCTGGACGATGAGATGGTGGACTACGTCAG
The DNA here is from genome assembly GCA_963727455.1 of Candidatus Krumholzibacteriota bacterium. Lineage (GTDB taxonomy): Bacteria > Krumholzibacteriota > Krumholzibacteriia > JAJRXK01 > JAJRXK01 > JAOZPE01. The sequence continues at coordinate 562,952 of CAVSGG010000005.1, forward strand.
TGAGGTGTTGCTGAAGCTCGAATCCTGAGGCGAACTTCTTGTTTCGGGTTTCGGATGGAGAACCTGTAGAACATCGTGCCTGGTTTGAAAGGGCCGGGCGCCTGATTCGGGTCGGCCATTGATCACCGTGAAGTGCAGCTCAGCGCAGGGACGGCTCCAGAAATGAAGAAAGACGCGACAGCCTTGAATCTCGCAACGCTCGAAAAGCAATTGGAAGCGGCGGAAGTCTTCAGTCTTCGCATCGGCAGGCTGGAACAATCACAGCTCCAGTTGGGCGTGAAGCGCGCGATGGATCTCTTCTTTTCGGCACTGGTGTTGGTGGGGGGAGCTCCGCTCTTTCTCTTCCTCGCCCTCGCCGTGAAGTGCAGCTCGCGCGGCCCGGTATTTTTCCGGCAAACCCGTTTGGGTAAGAACGGTATCCCTTTTACTTTTTATAAGTTCCGGACGATGCATCATAACAATGATGAATCGGTTCACCGCAGCTTCGCTCAGAGTTTCATCAACGGAAAGATGGAGAGTCACCAGGGAGGTCGTGTCTTCAAAATGATCAGCGACCCGCGTGTGACTCGCATCGGAACTTTCCTGCGGCAGAGCAGTCTCGATGAACTCCCGCAGTTCTGGAACATTCTGAAGGGCGAGATGAGCCTCGTCGGGCCGCGACCGCCCATTCATTACGAATTGGATCACTATCAGGACTGGCACAAGGATCGCTTGAAAGCCAAGCCGGGACTCACCGGTCTCTGGCAGGTCAGCGGCCGCAGCCGAGTGCCCTTCGACGAGATGGTAATGCTGGACTTGCATTACATCACCCATTGGAGTCTCGCGATGGATCTGAGGATCATCTTCAAGACGATTCCCGTGCTCCTGAAGGGAGATGGGGCGTACTGATCACCCCCGATTCCAAATGCCAGATTTCAGACCCTAAATCGAGGACCACCAATGAGCGCTCCCATTCGCGTTGGTGTCATTGGGGTTGGGTACTGGGGACCCAATCTCGTACGAAATTTCTCATCTCTTCCCAATACGCAGTGCGTCTGGGCCGTGGACTTGGACCAAGAGCGCCTGACTCACATGCAGGGGCTCTATCCCTCTCTGCAAGTCAGCCAGAGGGCCTCCGACGCGATCGAGGACCCCTCGGTTGACGCTATCGTATTGGCCACCCCCGTGGACAAGCACGAGGAGATCGCGGTCAAGGCTCTGGACTATGGAAAACACGTCTTCGTGGAGAAGCCGATGGCCACCACGGTGGAGGAGTGTCACCGCATGATCGCCGCCGCCGAGCGTAACGGGAAGGTCCTGATGGTGGGGCACACCTTTCTCTATAATTCGGTGGTGCGGAGGATCCGTCAGCTCATCGAGGAAGGCGAGTTGGGAGAGATCTTCTACATCAACATGACCCGCGTGAATCTCGGTCTCTTCCGGGAAGACGTGAACGTCGTCTGGGACCTCGCTCCGCATGACATTTCCATCCTGGGGTACTTGCTCGACTCGCATCCTCTGAAAGTTCACGCCACCGGCAACGCATTCGTGCAGCCGGGAATCGAGGACGTGGCTTTCGTGGACCTGGAATACCCAGGTAGCGTGCGAGCGCATCTCCACGTGAGTTGGCTCGACCCCAACAAGATTCGCCGGGTCACCGTGGTCGGAAGCAGGAAGATGTTGGTCTACGACGACACTTCCAATCTCGAGAAACTGCGTGTATACGACAAGGGCGTCACCAAGATGCCGCACTACGACAGCTTCGGAGAGTTTCATCTGAGCTACCGTTACGGAGATATCGTCCTGCCCCGCATCGAAGAGGCCGAACCCCTCAAGACCGAAGCCCAGCATTTCCTTCAGTGCATTCGGGAGGGAAAGAAGCCCTTGAGCGATGGAGCCAATGGCCTCAAGGTGGTGGAAGTTCTGGAAGCCGCCTGTCGATCCATTACCGACGGCGGCGCGGCCATCGAGTTGAATGGGGTGGGGAGCCCGCGCTGAAGTCCCCTAGCACCAAATTGAGGGTTCGTTTTCTGGCCGATCGCTTGCCTGTGGGAGGTGCAGAGCGGGTGGTCGAATCTCTCTGTCTGGGATTGCGGGAGCAAGGCTTCGAAACGGCTCTCACAACCTTTCGCGGACTGGGAGAAATTGGAGCACAAATCGCCGAGGCCAAAGTCCCAGTGGAGGGGAAGCTGCTCTCAGAACCCAAGTCTCCCTTCGCCCTACCCCGACTAATCCAGCATCTGGCGCGCGAGTCCTGTGACTTGCTCTACGTCCTCGATCATGGCAATGCACTCTTCTTGGGCCGGATCGCGGCGCGCCTGGCCGGCGTGCCACATCAGGTCTGCGCAGTGCATCGCACGAGAAGAGCTGACGGCAGCCCCAGTCTCAATCTTCTGGATCGAATCCTGATGCCTCTGTCCGATAAGGTGATCGCGGTAAGCAATCGGCAGGCGAGGTATCTCCAGGAGGAGATGGGAATCTCCCCAGAGCGGGTTTCCGTCATCCACAACGGGATCGACACCCGCCGTTTCGCGCCACGTCCTTATGGCGAGGAACGTATCGCGCGCCGTCGAGAACTTGGACTTCCTCTGCAGACTCCTCTGTTGGCCATCGTTGCTGCTCTGCGTCCCGAAAAGCACCACGAGTTGATTCTGGAGGCTCTGCAGCGCAGCACCCACGCGCCGAGTCCGCACCTATTGATCGTCGGGGCGGGAGCGCGCGAGTCAGCCATCCGCACCTACGCGGAGAAGCTCGGCGTCAGCGATCGCGTGCACTGGCTGGGGCTGCGCAATGACGTGCCCCAGATTCTCTCGATCGCCGATCTCCTGGTTCTCTCTTCGCACCCCGTCGTCGAAACCTTCCCGCTCTGTGTCCTGGAGGGGATGGCAGCTCAGCTTCCCGTCGTCTCCACTCGGGTGGGTTCGATCGAGGAAATGGTGTTGGAAGGCGAGACCGGATTGCTCGTGCCACCCTCCGATGCCCGCGCCCTGGCCAATGCAATCGATCAGCTCCTTCGCGAACCTGGTCGGGCCAACGCCATGGGAGAAGCCGGCCGCGAGCATGTGTTGCGGAACTTCGATCAGGAGATCATGGTAAAGGCTACGGCACGCTTGCTTCGCCGGGTGCTGGCGAGGTAGGAGCGGCAAGGGAGGAACGAAAGTGGGGGATGCGTCTCTCGCGAAGTATTTGGAAGAGTTTGCGTGCCGTCTCCATCCTCGGCTTCTCGCGGCCGTCGAAGCGGAGGACCACGCTCACACCCCCCGTCTGCGGGAGGCTCTTGGCTACACCCTCCTCGCTCCCGGCAAACGAATTCGTGCCGCTGTCATCGATCTATGGTCACGTTCCGCCATGGGGGCGGACGAAGATCTCGTGCTGGACGCCGCGACCGCGGTGGAACTGATCCACAGCGCCTCTTTGGTGCTGGATGACTTGCCCAGCATGGATGACGCGCGCACGCGTCGGGGATTGCCTTGCTGCCATCTGGTCTTTGGGGTTGACACTGCCATCTTGGTCGCCATCGCCAATCTGGCTCGGGCGTTCGAAATCCTGGGAGAAATCGACGCGAAGAGCCGTCGTCCGAAGCTTACCGCGCTCTTCGCCAGAGCAGTCGGTGTGAATGGAATGATCGGCGGCCAGCACGTCGATCTCCATCTGGAACAGCAGGAGCGCGATCTTGATACGCTCGAGTACATTCACCGGCACAAGACCGGCGAACTCTTCAGTGCGTGTGCGCGCGCCGGAGTTCGCTTGAGCGAGGGAGAGGAACGCCTGGAGGAGATCGCGGCCAACTATGCGCGCAATCTCGGCCTCGCCTTCCAGATCAAGGACGATCTCCTGGACGCCTTTGGTCATGCGCAGGAAATGGGGAAGGACGCGCGCAAGGATCGGGGCAAAGCGACTTTCGTCAGCTCCCTGGGAGCCGAGGCCAGCGAGGAGATCATGAACCGACTCTTGGCGACGGCCAAGGAGAGCCTACTCCATCTGCAGAGACCGGATCCGCTTCTGGACGAACTCTGTTCCTTCGTCGCCTCCCGAAGGAACTAGAGCATGCCGCGCGGTCCCCAAGAGGAAGAGCGCCTCAGGCAAGGGCTGGCCCGGCTCCGTGAGCTGGGGTATTTGCGGTCTCCCGTGGAGAGCTTCGTCGCGGAGAAAGTCTCACGCGGCCACAGTCCCTCACGCAGCGCTCTTTTGGCCGGACTGTGGTTGGGAGCGGGCGGGGGAGCTCTCACCGGCCTCTTGCTCACGATCTCGGTGGCAGTGGCGCAGACGGAAATTCTCGACAACCTCCACGATCTCCTCTGGTTGAGCTTCGATCTCGTGCTGGCAGCCGCGATCCTGGGTGGCGTATTGGTGAGCTTGTTCAGTTATCCGCTCCTCCTCAGCGCACGACACAACGGCTTTTCCGCGCGACGCCGCGGTGAAATCGCAGTGTTCGTCCTGTCCTCGCTTCTCTTCGGATTGTATCTGAGCGACGTGGCAGGGCGCTTTGTCCTGCCCAAGATTCAGGGCTCCGCCTGGTTCGTGTTCGCCCTCCTGGCAAGTCTGGTGTGCGCCTCACTCGGAGTGGCCTGGGGACGCCTCTTTCGCGCCCTTCTCGCGGTCGCGCGATTGGACCATTTCGAGACGGACGCGAGCGAGACGAACCCACGCCACACCCCGCGCGTCATACTGCTCCTGTTTGCAGTGACAGCAGCTCTTCTACTCCTGGGCCCCTACCGACAATTGCGGCCGTTGCCTACCCTGGACGAGGTTCATCCCGCCGTGTCGTCTGCAAAGGGGCGGTCCCTCATCCTGTTCACGGTAGACGGCGAGAGTCCCACCGATCTTCCCGGACTCAAGCGCCGGCTCGATGGTCCCATGGTGGCCCTGAAAGCGCCGGGACTCGTGCTTCACCCCGAGAGCTTCTGGAACTGCGTCGCCACCGGATTCCCGCCGGAGGTGCACGGCCTCAATCGCGCGTCCTCCACCGGTCCCAAGGGAGTCGCGAGCGACCTGGCGCGGGCGCGCCGGCAACCTCTCCTGGCGCTGATGCTGCGCGGATTGTTGCCGGGGATCGGATTGGCCAAGGAGAAAGCGCACGATCAGCGCGAACTACTCCGGCCTCCGTTCTGGGAGATCGCCGTGCAGATGGGGCTGAACATGGAGGTGGTGAACGCCTGGGCCACTTTCCCGGCTGCGCGCCATGCGGGCCTCACCGTGGTCAGCGATCGCTGCTTTCTGCGTCTGTGGGAGGGCGCCGACGCGGCATCGGACAGCCTGCTCGTGCAGCCCGCGCAAGACGAGCTGCTGCCCGAGCTGCGGGATGCGCTCGCGGAGGAGCGTGGGTACTCTTCGCTGGTTCGCGGCGATTCCCTCTTGGACAAGCTCCCGCTGCACGATCTGCAGGAGGTGGCTGAGGCCTGGCGTTACGCGCTGGCCAGCGATCTCTTCCATTCCTATCTGATCCTCAAGAGGATGAAGAACCCGGACCAAGAGGGTCGCATCTGTCATCTGGGTGGCGCGGACATCCTGGAGCGCGCGGTGAAGCGTATTCCAGCTGGTCCTTCAAAGGAGATGGGGAGACGGCTGGAAGGCCTCTATGCGAATTTTCTGGATGAACTGCTACAAAAAGTGGTAGAGGAAGTTCCAAGGGGGAGCGAATTGTGCTTCGTGCTCTCGAGGATCGACAGGGGGGAGCGACATGCGTGGGCGTTTCCTTCTTCCTTGGTGAGGGGAGAGGGGAGTGTGCTTCAGCTCGCGCCCTCCTTCTTGCGAATCGTGGGCTTGCCTCCCGCCAGAGACATGGCCGACAGCGAGGAGAATGGTCCCGCGACCTGGGGACGACGAGCAGCTTGGACGCCGCACGCGAAACGTTCGTCTTCGGACCTCGAGCGGCTCAAGTCGCTGGGTTACATCGGCGGTTCTTGAATTCCTTCCGCACTGAGGAGTCTGTGATGCGAAGCGACTTTCAGGGGATGATTGCACGAGCTTTTCTCATCCTGCTTGCGATTGGTCTGGGCGCGTGTTCTTCGCCTCCCTCGTCGAGCGTAAAGACCGACTCCGCAGCCGAGCAAGAGAGCGTTCGAAAAGAGAGCGCGTCTACCAAATCGCAGGACGCCGAAAGCAGCGACGCCTATCGCCTTCAGAGTGAGGGTGAAGCTCCGGTCACCAAGGACGTGGAGTTCGAGGAGGACCGTCTCCCGCCTTCCCCCGAGGAAATCGAGGCAACAAAGCTCGAGAAAACCAAGGTGGCCCCAAGCGAGGTCGAGCAGATGCCCAAGGTGCAAGAGGAGGCCGCGACCGACAGCAACACGGAGAAGATTCCTCAGAGCGTCACGGCGCCGGTAGAGCCCAGTGTGAAGACGCCGATCGAGGGCAGCCGGCCGGCGGCGCGCAGAGGATTTCGCGTACAGATCGCGGCTTCGGGTAGCGAGAGCAGCGCGCAAGAGGTGGCCAGGGAGGCCCGCACCCGCGTTCCCGAGACGGTATACGTGGTCTTCGAGAGCCCCTATTACAAGGTTCGCGTGGGAGACTTCAGCGATCGGGACCTCGCGTTGCAATTGCGGGATCGGCTCCGCGGGTACGGTTATGACGGGGCCTGGGTGGTCACCACCACGATCCTGGAAAACAGCAAGGATTCCGGGTCTTGACGGGGGGCCCTCATTCGCTAAACTAATCAGTCCCACACGGTGGGAATCCTTGGTTTTCAAGGAGCGGGAATAGCTCAGCTGGTAGAGCACCACCTTGCCAAGGTGGATGTCGCGGGTTCGAGCCCCGTTTCCCGCTCCATTGCTTCCTGGCGGCATAGCCAAGTGGTCCAAGGCGACGGTTTGCAAAACCGTTATTCCCCAGTTCGAATCTGGGTGCCGCCTCCATCCGACCCGAGCACGGCCTGCGGACCCGAAAGAGGCCCGCCGAGCTTGGAATCGAGTTTGCCACGCGGATGACGCCGCATGCGTCATCCGCGTTTTCGCTTGCCCAATTCCCATATGGCGCGGATTTTGGTACTCATGGAGCCCGGGTGGCGGAATTGGTAGACGCAGGGGACTTAAAATCCCCAGAAGCTTGTCTTCGTGAGGGTTCGATTCCCTCCCCGGGCAGAACTACCGCGCCTGCAAGCAGGGCAATCCAGATCTCAGGGAGCGTCTCGGCGCTTTGAGGCGGAAGGCACGCGTGCGCATCGCATACTTGAGCATAGGTCGGCATCTGCACACCGAGCGGTGGATCCAGTACTTCGCGCAGCGCGGTCACGAATGCCATTTGCTCACGGTACAGCCCGGACCCATCGAAGGGGTGCAGGTGCACGACATCCGCACACGCGCCCCCGGCAAGCCCTTGCGTTACTGGTTGAGCCTGAGAAAAGTGCGAACCATCCTGAAGGGCCTAAAGCCGGATCTGCTCCACACTCACTTTCTGACCGGCTACGGTTACTGGGGTCACTACTCGCGCTTCTCGCCCAACATCCTGACCGTGTGGGGAGATGACGTCTATGTCACGCCGTACGAAAATTTCCTGAAGGGTTGGTTGGCCCGGCGCGCTTTGCGCTCGGCCAGCGCGCTCACCGGCGACTCGGTCGACATTCTCCAACGCTGCGTCGCACTCGGCGCCGCACCCGAGAGGTGTTACGAGATCCAATGGGGCGTGGACTTTTCCATCTTTTATCCCGGGCGTGGAAGCCGGGTTCGAGAAAAACTGGGCATTCCCGAATCTGCGCCCGTCGTCTTCTCGCCGCGCTCCTTCACCCAGGCCTATTACAACATCGACATCATCATCGGTGCCGTAGCGCGTTTGCAGCAGGAACGCCCTGCGCTCCACGTAATCTTCGCGGGTTACGAGGGCGATCAAGCGCCCTTCCGCGCGTTGGCCGCGCGGGCCGGTCTGACCCGGCACACGCATTTTGTGGGCAGAATCCCGCACGAAGACTTCGCGGACTACCTGGTGGCCAGTGAGGTCTTCGTAAGCGTTCCCTCTGTCGACGCGACTGCGGTTTCACTGCTGGAGGCCATGGCCTGCGGCCGCGCGATCGTGGTCTCGTCTCTGGCATCCTCCTTGGAGTGGATTCGCGCGGAGGAAAACGGCCTGGTTGTGCCGCCGCGCGACGAAGGGGCCCTGGTAGATGCCTTGAGGAAACTCCTGGATGACGCTGCGCTGCGCGCGCGCTTTGGGAAGATCTGCGCAGAGGAAGTTCGCCGGCGCGCCGATCACGATCGGAACATGCAGTGGATGCTGCGCCTCTACGAACATTACACAGAGAACCAGCCTCTACCCGAGGAACTGCGCTCGATCAAAGAACGGGGGCTCTCGTGATCAGTGTCGTCGTTCCCACTCATCGCAAACCCCAACTTTTGCGACGCACCCTGAGAGCTCTCAGCCAACAGCGCTTCGTGCCGGACTGGGAGTTGGTGGTGGTGGACGACGGATCCAACGACGACACAGGCGAGGTTCTGCGCGAGTGGGGGAGGTGGCTTCCCTTACGCGCCGTCGCGCTCTCCGAGAACGAGGGACGCTCCCGCGCCCGCAACCGCGGCTGGCGTCACGCACGCGGGGACAGCGTACTCTTCCTGGACGACGACATCTTGCTCACCCAGAATGCGCTGGCCGCACACGCCGCGGCGCAGGCACGCGCCCCCGGGGTATGGTTGGCGGAGGTCAAGACTCTTCCGGAGATCGTGGACTCGACTCTCTTCGAGTACCTCGATGCTCAAGGGCTCGCGAAGTGTTCTCCGGATGCTGCAGTGCCCGCGCGCTACTTCCTCACCCAAAACGTATCTCTGCCACGGGCCGCGCTTCTGCTCTGTGAGGGCTTCGACGAGCGCTTTCAATCCTATGGCTTCGAGGATATGGAGCTGGCGTTCCGTCTCGAGGACCGGGCGGGACTTCGGTTCCACTTCCTCGAGGGGGCTCTCGGCTACCACGTGCACCATCACACTCTCTCGGAGTATCTGCAGAAGAAGCGCGAGTGCGGACGCTCTTCTCTACCCCTGATCGCGCGTCTGCACCCCCATCGCCTGCGCGAGATGCAGCTCGATCTCTTGCTCGCGCCTCTTGCGGAACTCGGCGTGCGCAGACGCGCCCTGGCCCTGGGCCTGCGCCAGAGCTTTCGCCTCGGGGGCGCCAGCGCGGTCCAGGCCGCCGTGCGAGGCTTCGGTGGGGGTATCCCCCAGGGCCTCTGCCGGCGCCTCTACGACTACCTGGTGCTCGCCTCGTACGCAAAGGGACTGGCAGAGAAGAACCTGTCATAACGACACAATTCTGCCACTATGTCACTGTCGAGGGCAGGAGCTGCTACGGGGCATACCAACTAATTTATTACATAGCAATAGCTTAGTGATTCTACCTTGGCTTGGCATGGGGCTTGTTTTCTCTGGGGGCACCAGGAATCTATCGCAGAAGGAAAGGAAGCAAGAGAATGGGCAAGATCATTGGAATCGACCTGGGCACGACGAACAGTTGCGTGGCCGTGGTCGAGGGTTCGGAAATCAAAGTCATCACCAACGCCGAGGGACAAAAGACCACCCCCTCGGTCGTGGGGTGGAACAAGGACGGAGACCGTCTCGTAGGCGTCGTTGCCAAGCGCCAGGCGGTGACGCAACCCGAGCACACGATTTATTCCATCAAGCGTTTCATGGGCCGCCAATTCAACGAAGTGGCCGAGGAGATCAGCGAGGTTCCCTACGAGCTCATCGAGGGACCTGGCGGCAAGGTGGTCGTGAAGACTCCCTCGGGGGAATTCACCCCTCCGGAGGTCTCCGCCGTGATCTTGCAGAAGATGAAGGAAACCGCCGAAGCCTACCTCGGCGAAGCGGTCACCGAAGCAGTGATTACGGTCCCCGCGTACTTCAACGATTCCCAGCGGCAGGCCACCAAGGACGCCGGACGCATCGCTGGACTCGATGTGAAGCGCATCATCAACGAACCGACCGCAGCCGCTTTGGCCTACGGACTCGACAAGAAGAAGAACGAGACGGTTGCCGTCTTCGACCTCGGAGGAGGAACCTTCGACATCTCCATTTTGGATTTGGGAGAGGGCGTCTTCGAGGTCAAGTCGACCAACGGCGACACCCATCTCGGCGGAGACGACTTCGACCAGGCCGTCATCGAGTGGCTCGTCCAAGAATTCAAGTCGGGGGAGGGCATCGATCTTTCCTTGGACAGCATGGCGATGCAGCGTCTAAAGGAAGCGGCTGAGCGCGCGAAGTGCGAACTCTCCAGTTCGACCCAGACCGAGATCAATCTTCCCTTCATCACCGCGGACGCGAGTGGCCCCAAGCATCTGGTGAAGACTCTGACCCGCTCACGCTTCGAGCAATTGGTCGATGCTCTGGTGCAGCGAACGGTGGAACCCTGTCAGAAGGCGCTGCAGGACGCGGGCCTCTCGACTTCGGACATCGACGAGGTGATTCTCGTCGGGGGCTCGACTCGCATGCCAGTGATCCAGGAGAAGGTGAAAAGTCTGTTCGGGAAGGACCCGAATCATTCTGTCAATCCGGACGAGTGTGTGGCGATGGGCGCCGCAATCCAGGGAGGCGTGCTTTCCGGCGAGTCTCACCTGAACGACGTGGTGCTCCTCGACGTCACGCCTCTGAGTCTGGGCATTGAAACTCTCGGCGGAGTGATGACGAAGCTCATCGAGCGCAACACCACGATTCCCACCAAGAAGTCGCAGACCTTCTCCACGGCCGACGACAATCAGAGCGTGGTGGAGATTCACGTTCTGCAGGGTGAGCGCGAGATGGCCGCGGGAAACAAGTCCATTGGCCGTTTCCAGCTCACGGGCATTCCGCCCGCGCCGCGTGGCATTCCGCAGATCGAAGTCAGCTTCGACATCGACGCCGACGGGATTCTCAACGTGAACGCCAAGGACAAGGCGACCGGCAAGGAGCAGAGCATCGTCATCCAGGCGTCGAGCGGCTTGGACGAATCGGAAATTCAGAGGATGGTCGAGGACGCCAAGTCCCACGCCAACGAAGACAAGCAGCGACGCGAGAAGGTGGACGCCAAGAATCAGGCGGAATCGCTGCTCTACCAGGCGCGAAAGCTGCTGAGCGAGACGGGCGACAAAATCCAGTCCGACACGAAGCAGGCGGTCGAGACGGCAATCTCGGAGTTGGAGTCCGCCAAGGATGGGGAGGATCTGGCCGCGGTGAAGAGCCGAACCCAGACCCTGAGCGATGCTCTCCAGAAGGCGGGAACGGAAGCCTACCAGCAGGCCTCGGCCTCCCAGGGCGCCGCCGGCGAGTCTCACACGGATCAGGCGGAGGGCCAGGCTGAGGCCAAAGACGGCTCCTCCGGGCCGGTAGACGCCGATTTCGAGGTGGTGGACGAGGACAAATCCTGAGCGATCGGGCCCGAGCTTGAGATTCCCAGAGCCCCTCGGTTGACAGAGCTAGGGCCCATGGTTCACAATAGCTTCGCGAGTTCTCCCGCAAACAAGGGTTTACCGCGAGTGTGAGCCCGATCCCGGCGAACGCGGCATCATCGCCGGGAACTGCTTCCAGGGAATGACGTAGGAGAAAAGAGCCTTCACGGTCATGGGCCGCCAGGAACCCACCGGGGTTCTTGGCTCCTAGGTCAGTTGCCTGAATAGAGGGAGGCAGTGGGAGTGTCGCGGTCGAGTTTGCATGGAGACGCGCAACACGGGGCGTCCCAAGGTGGAGGAAATCATGTATGAAGTCGAGCGGAGCCCTGATCGTCGTCAGGATCAGGCGCTTCAGCATTATTTGAAGGTGATCGGACGCTATCCCTTGCTCACCAAGGAGCAGGAGTTCGATCTGGCCTTCCGTATTCGTGGCGGCGACGATGCAGCTCTCGAGAAGCTGGTCTACTCGAATCTGCGCTTCGTCGTGAGTGTGGCGAAACGCTACGTCGGCCATGGGCTGTCCTTCCTCGATCTCATCGCGGAAGGCAACATGGGTCTCATCACCGCTGCGCATCGCTTCGATGAACGCCGCAATTTCCGTTTCATCTCCTACGCGGTCTGGTGGATTCGCCAGGCCATTCAAAAGGCGCTTGCGGAGCAGACGCACACGGTGCGCCTGCCGATCAATCGCGCGCAGCAGGCCCAGCGATTGCGCAAGATCAACAACCGTATGGAGCAGGAGAAGGGCGGCACCATTCCGCGCGAGGAGCTGGCCAAGCAACTCGACATCTCGGTGAGCAAGCTCAACGAGATCAACGCAGTGCTTCGTCCGCTGCTCTCGATCGACGAGAGTCTGCACGACGAGGAATCACAGCCTCTGCAGGAGATTCTCTCCAATCCCGAGGAATCCACTCCCGAAGACGAGTTCGTGCGGGACGAACTGCGCGATCAACTGGACTCCGCCATGAAAAACCTGACATCTCGCGAACGAGACATCGTGGTGCGCTACTACGGGCTCAGCGGGGAGGAGAGCACCTCACTGGAGGCGATTGGTGAGGACATCAACCTCTCTCGTGAACGCGTACGCCAGATTCGCAATGACGCGCTGCGCAAGATGCGTCATTCGGTTTCCGGCACCAACCTCACGGACTATCTCAGCTGATCCGGAACGACCGGTCAGCGTGAAAGGGGCCTGTTCTTGCGGCAGGCCTTTTTTATGAGAACGAGGCGAGGGTCGTGAAGAAAACTCTCACACTGCTCTATTTCGCCGAGGTGGCGCGCAGGACGGGAACTCGCGAGGAGTCGATCCCACTGCCTGAAGACGCGACCCTGGGCCAGCTTCAGGAGAGACTCTTCCAGAAATACCCGCAGCTGAAGGCTATGGAGAAGCACCTCCTGTGGTCGGTTGACGAAGAGATCGCCAGCAGCGAGACACGACTGTCTCGGGCGCAGAGGGTGGGCGTCATGCCTCCCTTCAGTGGAGGGTGAGGCGCCAGTGGACCGGATTCTCCTCAGCAACGAAACACTAGATTTGGTGGGGCTGGAGGCGGAGCTCTCCGGCGGCGAACGGGGTGCGATCGTCAGTTTTCAAGGCCGTGTTCGCAGCACCGAGGGCCAGATGAGGTTGCGCGGCATCGACTACGAAGCCTACGGCGCAATGGCCGAGAAGAAGCTCTCGGAGCTCCTGCAGGAGGCCCACGCAAAGTGGCCCGAGTTCGACGTGGTGGTGGCGCATCGCAAGGGCGTGGTCGAGGTGGGGGAGTGCGCCGTGTTCATTGCGGTGGCGACCGCGCATCGCGCCGAGGCCTTTGCGATCTGCCGTTGGCTCATCGACGAACTCAAGGCGCGAGTTCCCATTTTCAAGCGCGAGCACCTACCACGCTGAGAAAGGCTGTCAGGCTTGACAGCGGGGTGTCGCTTGGATATTACTTTGCGTTCCTGGGGGCGATTAGCTCAGCTTGGTTAGAGCGCTTGCTTGACATGTAAGAGGTCACTGGTTCAAGTCCAGTATCGCCCACCACCTCAAATCTCGAGATAGCGCTCCTTCGGAGGGAGCGCGCCGGGCCCGCGGGGCCATGCTCTTGGGTGAACCTCCGGGTTCGCCTTTTTCGTTCGACGCGCTTGCCGAAGGAGCGGTCATGGCCGAGTCGACAGTCACCCTGAGTCTGCCCGATGGAAACGCGATCGAAGTGCCGCGCGGGAGCACGGTTCTGTCGGCCATCACGACGATTGGAGAAGGACTGGCTCGGGCCGCCGTCGCAGCAAAGGTCGATGGGGACTACCAGCCTCTCGACGAGCCCCTGGAACAGGACGCTCGACTCGAAGTGGTGACCAAGAGCTCCGAGGAAGCGCTCGACGTATTACGGCACAGCACTGCTCACCTCATGGCCTACGCGATTCAGGAGCTGTTTCCCGAAGCCCAGTTCGCCTTCGGTCCACCGGTGGAAAACGGTTTCTACTACGACATCAAAGTGGACCAGCCCTTCTCCGAACAAGATCTGGAGAAGATCGAGAAGAGGATGCGGGAGCTGGCGAAGAAGAGCTTTCCTATCGTGCGGGAGAAAATCGAACGCGCGGACGCTTTGAAACGTTTCGGTGACCAACCCTTCAAAGTGGAACAGATCGAGGAACTCGCAGGGCAGGAAATCTATGCCTACCACATGGGTGAGTTCACCGATCTGTGCGAGGGTCCCCACGTTCCCAATACCAAGAGCATCAAGGCCTTCAAACTCTTGAGCGTGGCGGGTGCGTATTGGCGAGGAGACGAGAACCGAGAACAATTACAGCGAATCTACGGTACCTCGTGGTTTTCCAAGCAGGACCTCGATGCCTACTTGAAGCAACTCGAGGAAGCCAAGAAGCGCGACCATCGCAAATTGGGCAAGGAACTGGACCTCTATTCCATCCAGGACGAGGCCGGCGGGGGATTGGCGTTCTACCACCCGAAGGGATCTGTCCTGCGCCATGTTCTCATGGACTTCTGGAAGCAGGAGCACCTCAAGCACGGCTACTTGATGGTGGATACGCCGCACATCAGCCGCGCCGATCTCTGGCGTACTTCGGGGCACATGGACTTCTACAAGGAGAACATGTACCTCTTCGAGATAGAGAATCAGCAGTACGTGGTGAAGCCCATGAACTGCCCGGGTCACGTCCTGATCTACAAGCGTCGGCTCTGGAGTTATCGGGATCTACCGGTGCGCTACGCGGAGATGGGCACCGTCTATCGTTACGAACGCAGCGGTACTCTGCACGGGATGCTCAGGGTGCGGGGTTTCACCCAGGACGACGCCCACATTTTCTGCACACCGGAGCAGTTGGAGGAGGAGGTGTTGGGAGTCCTGCGTCTCACGCGACACATCCTGACCACCTTCGGCTTCGAGGAATTCCACGTAGAGCTGAGCGTGCGCGATCCACAGAACAAGGGAAAGTACGCGGGCAGCGACGAGGAGTGGGAAAAGGCCGAACTCTCACTGGTGAAAGCCATCGAGGCCGAGGGCCTGAGCTACCGCCGCATGGAAGGCGAGGCGGTATTCTACGGCCCGAAGATCGACGTGAAGTTGGTGGACGCCCTAGGGCGCAAGTGGCAGACCTCGACCTGCCAGTTCGATTTCAATCTCCCGCGCCGCTTCGGCGTCGAATACGTCGATAACCAGGGCGAACGGAAGAACGTGTACATGGTCCACAGGGCCATCTTCGGCTCCCTCGAGCGTTTCATTGGAATGCTGACCGAGCAGTTCGCCGGGGAATTTCCCCTTTGGCTGGCCCCGTTGCAGGTGGCCATCTTGCCGGTGAACGAGGGGGTTCTGGACTACGCCAAGCAAGTCGACGCCAAGCTCAAGGCGGCCGGCATCCGCAGCCAGGTGGATGCCCGGGATGAGAAGATCGGCCGCAAGATCCGCGATGCGGAGCTGGAGAAGCTGAAGTACATGGCGGTCATCGGCGAGCGCGAGCGTGAGGCCAATTCGGTCTCGCTGCGCCGTCATGGGGAGGGGGACCTGGGGGCGAGGGAGCTGGAGGCCTTCATTTCGGCCCTCCTTGACGAAATCGAGGCCAAGCGCTAGATTGCTGCCAGTCTTCGAGGCTGGCTCCGACCGGCGCGAGGGCCAAAAAATCAACAAGTAGAAGCGGTCTGCTTCTCACCCGGCGGAGGCCAAGCGAGCCACCGTCATCTGACCGGGTTCCCGAGGCACTCTGAGTGAGGGAGCAGACCATGTGGTTTGCTCCTTTTGTCATAAGAGGGGCCCAGTGAGACGAAGGAGGTCTCGATATCGCCAATTCGTCGTCGACTCCCCAAAATCGTGTCAATTATCAGATTCGCATTCCGCAGATTCGGGTAATCGACGAAGAGGGGGAGCAGCTCGGGATCATGGAAACCAGGGATGCTCTGGAGCTGGCACAGGATCGAGGCTTGGACCTCGTGGAAGTTGCCCCGACCGCGCGTCCTCCCGTTTGCCGGATCATGGACTACGGACGCTTCAAGTACGAAGAAAGTAAACGGCAGAAGCACGCCAAGTCCAAGCAGCAGCGCCAAAAGGTGAAGATGATCAAATTCCGTCCCAAGACGGAAGACCACGATTACAACTTCAAGAAGAAGCACATTCTGGAATTCTTGGCCGCGGGGGAGAGGGTGAAGGTCCTCGTGCAGTACCGCGGAAGGGAGATGGCGCACAAGGAACGAGGGATGATGGTGATCACGCGACTGCTTCAAGATTTGGACGAAGCGGCCTTGGTGGTCGACCCGCCGAAAATGGAAGGGAACACCCTCTCTTTGATGTTGATGCCACCGAGCAAGAAATAGCCGTGGCGAGAGGCGCGAGGCACCGTGCGTTCGCGTGAGGATCTTTCAGACTCAGGAGGGCGAGATGCCCAAGATGAAGAGTAACCGGGCTGCCGCGAAACGGTTTCGACGTACCGGGAGTGGCAAGATACGCCGGCAGAAGGCCTTCCATGGCCACATTTTCACGAAGAAGACGACCAAGAGAAAGCGCAATCTGCGCCAGTTGACGCTCGTGGCCTCGGTGGACGAAAGCCGGGTCAAGAAGATGCTGGCGGGCGGCTAGGCCAACGGAGTTCAAGAGGAAGGTTCGACCATGTCACGAGCAACCAACAACCCCGCAAGTCGCGCCCGTCGCAAGAAGGTCCTGCAGAGGGCTCGCGGCTACTACGGCGGACGCAGCAAACTGAATCGCACGGCGCAGGAGACTGTCGACCGCGCCCTGGCCTACGCCTACCGCGATCGCCGCAACAAGAAGCGGGATTTTCGCCGTCTCTGGATCACCAGAATCAACGCGGCTGCGCGGATTCACGGACTCAATTACAGTCGTCTCATCTGTGGCCTCAAGGCGGCCAAGGTGGAAATCGACCGCAAAATTCTCGCGGATCTCGCGGTGAAAGATGAGCAGAGCTTTGCGAAGATCGCCGAGCTCGCAAAGGCCCATCTCTGATCGCCGCGGTATTGTGAGGAGAGACTCGCACCGCCCCGGGCCCAGCTGGCTTCGGGGCGGTCTTTGATCCGGGAGGATGGAATGCAGGAAAGAATCGAGCAGATTCTACACGAGGCTTCCGAGGCAATTCGCGAGGCGGAAGACGCCGCGAGTTTGGAAGAGGCCAGGATTCGCTACCTGGGCCGCAAGGGCTCGTTGACCTTGCTCCTTCGTGGATTGAAGGAAGTGCCGGCGGAAGAGCGCCCCCTAGTGGGACAAGCTTTGAATGCAGCGAAAGAGGAACTCACTCTCGCCTTGAGCAAGCGCCGCGAAGCGCTGGACTCCAAGCGAAGCGACTCGCTGGGAAACTTCGACCTGAGCCTGCCCGCGCGCAGACCCCACGCGGGAAGTCTCCACCTTCTTCAACAGACCATCGAACGCATCTGCGACATCTTTCATGGCATGGGGTATTCCCGCGCGGACGGACCGGACGTGGAACTGGATGCCCTCAACTTCACTGCGCTGAACTTCCCCGACGACCACCCGAGCCGGGATCTGCAAGATACCTTTTACGTGAACGACGAAGTCGTGTTGAGGACGCAAACCTCTCCTGTGCAGGTGCGCTACATGCGCGCGCACACGCCTCCGATCGCGATCCTCGCTCCGGGACGCGTCTACCGGCAGGAACAGCCCGACGCCAGCCACGCTGCCGAGTTCTACCAGATCGAGGGGCTCTTCGTGGACCGGGCGGTCTCTATGGCAGATCTGAAGGCCACCGTGTACGCCTTTGTGAAGGCATTCCGCGAAGAAGAGAATCCCCGTCTGCGCTTCCGTCCCCACTTCTTTCCCTTCACCGAGCCCAGCGTGGAAGTCGATCTGTGGTGGGAGAGCGATGGTCGGGGACAGTGGCTAGAGATCATGGGCGCGGGTATGGTCCATCCGCACGTATTTGCGAACTGCGGTTATTCGCCTGACGAATACACCGGCTTTGCCTTCGGAATGGGCATTGATCGTCTGGCCATGGTGAATGCGGAGATCCCCGACATTCGTCTGCTGTACGAGAACGACATTCGCTTCCTTTCCCAATTTCCATCCTGAGTCGAGGAGTCGATCGTGAAGCTCTCCATCGAGTGGTTGCGCGAACTCGTGGATCTGCCACAGGACCTCGAGTCGATCTGTCAGGACCTCACCCTTTTGGGGCTGGAGGTCGAGCAGGTAGAAGAGGTCGGTCTGAGCTTTCCCGGGATCGTGGTAGGGCACGTCCTGCAGCAAGATCGCCATCCCAATGCAGACCGGCTGAGCGTTTGCGTGGTCAGTGACGGCAAGTCGGAGTACCCGGTGGTCTGCGGCGCTCCCAACGTGCGTCAGGGACTCAAGGTTGCTTTCGCTACCGTTGGCGCCACCCTGCCCGACGGCACCTCCATCAAGAAGAGCAAGATCCGAGGCGAGCTTTCTCTGGGGATGATCTGCAGCGAGCGCGAACTCGGACTGGGGGAGGGGCACAGCGGCATTCTGGAGCTGGACGGAGAGCACGAAGTCGGAATTTCGGTGGACGAGATCTTCGGGTGGAAGGACACCTGCGTGGAGATCGAGGTGACGCCCAACCGTGCCGATTGGCTCAGCCATATCGGGGTAGCGAGGGAACTGGCAGCGAAGTACGGCAAGGAGCTTCGCCTGCCGCAGGTGGACGAGAGCCTCGAGCTGGTCGATGAGGACGAGGGCTACCGCGTCCGTTGCGAGGACGAGGAGGCCTGTCCGCGTTACACCGGACGCATCGTTCATGGTCTCACGATGGGCCAGACCCCCGATTGGATGAGACGAAGGCTCCTGGCGATCGGCCAGAGGCCGATCAACGCGGTGGTCGATTGCAGCAATTACCTCTTGCACGAATCAGGACAACCCAACCACGCCTTCGACCTCAAGAAGCTCGCAGGCAAGGAGCTTGTCGTGCGGCGCGCCAAGAAGGGCGAGACCTGCGTGACTCTGGATGACCAGAAACGCAGCTTGAAGCCCTCGCATCTGGTGATTGCGGACGAGAAAGGCCCCGCCGCATTGGCCGGCCTCATGGGTGGCAACCGCACCGAGGTTTCCGACGACACTACCGATCTTTTGCTGGAGGTCGCGAACTTCGATCCGAAGACCGTACGCGCCATGCGCCGGGATCTGGGGATGAATACGGATGCCTCGTACCGCTTCGAGCGCGGCTGCGACCAAGAGATGATCCCCTGGGTACAGTGCCGACTCGCACAGCTCCTCACGCAATGTTGTGGGGGCGCAGCCAGTCCGCGAGCGATGCAGGCCCTGGGCAAGTCCGCCGAAATTCCCGCTGCCTTTTTCGTGCGCTCGAAGCAAGTGCGGCGCGTCCTGGGGGTGGAGCTCCAGACCGGGCAGATCACGAAGATCCTGGAGCGCCTGCAGATCTCCGCCAAGACGGGCGAGGAGAAGGGGGAAAGTGGCGTGTGGGTGCAGGCGCCCAGCTTCCGACACGACCTTCTCGAAGAGGTCGACGCGATCGAGGAAATCGCGCGGCTCTACGGCTACGACAACATCCCGGTCCGCGACCGAGCCCCCATGTTGCGTCCCGCGCGCCGGGAGAGGGCGGAGACCCTCCGACGTCATCTGCGCCAGCATCTTTCGGCCGTCGGGTTCCATGAAGTCGCGGGATCTTCCTTCATGGAATCGAAGGACCCCACACGTCTCCGACTTGCCGATGACGATTCACGCCGTAAGGCGGTGGAAGTGCTGAACCCGCTCGTGGCCGGCGAGGGTCTGATGAAGACGATCTCTTTACCGGAGATGCTGCGCTTCGTCGACCGCAATCGCCGGCGCGCATTCACCGGCCCGATCCGTTTTTTCCAGCTGGATCGTTGCTTCCTCGAAAGGCAGGACCAAGCACTGCCGCAGGAGCCGGAAGCGGTGGTCATGGTGTGGGCGGGTCCGGCGGAGACCGCGCATTTCTCTCGCGAGTCGCGTCCGGTGGATCCCTACGACGCGCGGGGAGAGCTCGAGCTCCTGCTCGAGAGTCTGGGAATTTCCCCGCGCTGCCTTCCGGGAGCCGAGGAGAACTTCTACGCACCCGGAAGCGGAATGAGAATCCTCGATCAAGAGCGGGAACTGGGGCGCATGGGCTTGATCCATCCCAAAGTACTTCGAGCCTACGATCTGGAAGGCTCTGTATTGCACGCCAGCCTCTCGCTCGAAGCCCTCCAAGAGGCTCTGCCGGAGGGGAAGAGCTACAATCCGGTGCCGGTCTATCCGCCGGTGCGGCGAGATTTGAGTCTGCTTGTGCCCGAAGGAGTACCCTATGGCGCCATCGCCGAGCTTCTCCGGAGCGAGGGGGGCGAGATTCTCGAGACGCTGGACGTGTTCGACCTCTACGAGGGCGAGGGAATCGGTTCGGCCGAGCGAGCTCTGGGGGTTCGCTTGGTTTTGCGCAGCCTCAAAGAGACCCTCAAGGACAAGCGGGTCGACAATCTTCTAGGCAAGATGCTGAAAAGATTGGAGTTGGAACTCAAGGTCAAATTGCGGGCGGAATGAGCGCGCTTGCCGTGGGACCGGCCGCCGGATTAAGCTAGAAGGACTCGTAGGCAAGAGGATCGCAGCCGGCGGTGGGCGCGGCGAAAGAAGCTTTAGCCCTCAGAGGGGGAGGCAGTGATGGAACCTGGTGTGACCACGGTCACGATTTTTGGCCAGGAATACAGCATTCGCGGCGGAGACGACGCGACCTATGTGCGCGAAATCGCCAAGTACGTGGACGAGCGCATGAACGAGGTTGCTTCCTCGACGAGCCAAATCACCTCGCTGCGGGTGGCAATCCTCGCCTCCTTGAATATCGCCGACGAGCTCTTCCAGGAACGGGAAGGTCGCCAGCGCACCCACAAAGAGCTGCGCAAACGCGCACAAAAGCTGCTGAAACGCCTGGAGAAGATCCCCGGCTGAAGCTTTCTCTGACGATTGGAGTATCCCTGCGGTGTTTGTGATGCACCGACGTTTTTGAGCCAACAAGTAGACCACGGAGTCCCGCAGTTCATGATCTCGAGGCCAAGTCTTGCGAAAGGAAAGGCCGAGGCTTGTGGCAGGGATTCCACTTGAACCGAATGGTTCAAAGGGTCCCGTGCACACGGCCTTGCGGGCCTACTCCATTCTCCCTTCGAGAGTGACTCCATGCGCATCTTTTTCATCGGAGACATCGTGGGACGTCCCGGCCGGAAGGCTCTGCGACGTCTCTTGCCGGGGGTCAAGAATTCCTATGCCCCTCAACTCGTCGTGGCGAACGTCGAGAACGCCGCCTCAGGATTCGGCCTGAACGAAAAAGTCGGACACGAGATTCTCGAGTCCGGGGTCGACGTCATGACCGGCGGTAACCACCTCTGGGATCGCAAGGGAAGCGAGGCCTACCTCGAAGCGGAGGAACGCCTGGTGCGCCCGGCGAATTATCCCGAGGGAACTCCCGGACGCCGTTATCGAGTCATCGATCTCGCGGGTACCCGAGTCGCAGTATTGAATTTGCAGGGCAGAGTGTTCATGCCACCCCTGGACTGTCCGTTCAAGGCCCTCGATGCTCTTCTTGAAGAGCTGAAACCTTCGGCGGATATATTTCTGCTCGACTTCCACGGAGAGGCCACGAGCGAGAAGAAGGCGATGGCACTCTATGCCGACGGCCGCGTCTCCGCAGTGGTCGGCACTCATACCCACGTGCCAACCGCCGACGAGTGCATCCTCCCCGAAGGAACGGCCTTCGTATCCGATCTCGGGATGACCGGCCCATACGACTCCGTCATCGGAATGGACCGCGAAAACGTTCTCGCCAAATTCGTGACCGGTCTCCCGCACCGCTTCGAAGTCGCCAGCGGAGACGCCCGTCTCAGTGGTCTCATCGTCGATCTGGACGAGGACAGCGGGAAGGCTCGCTTTGTACAGAGAGTCCACGAACGTCTTGCCGATGTGGAGGAAGCATGAGCGCCGGCATTCTGGACGGTAAGGCACTGGCCCGGAAGATTCGCGATCAGCTTGCCCAAGAAGTGGCGCGCAGGGTCCAACAGGGAGTGAGAGCTCCGGGACTCAAAGTGATTCTCGTCGGAGACGATCCGGCCAGCACGATCTATGTGCGCAACAAGGAAAAGGCTGCGGCGAAAATGGGAATCGTGGGGGGGGTCGAACGCTTGCCGGCAAGCACCAGTTCCGAGCAGCTCCGCGCGGTGGTGCAGAGAGTCAACGCCGACGACGGAGTCGACGGTCTACTCGTTCAGCTTCCCCTGCCCGCCGCGATCGATCCGGCGCAGGTGCGATCCTGGATCGATCCCCAAAAGGACGTGGACGGACTGCATCCGGAAAACGTGGGCCTTTTGGCCAGCGGCCAGCCGCGTTTCATACCCTGCACTCCCGCGGGATGCCTGGCTCTACTGAAAGAACACGGAATCGAGATCGCGGGGAAGCGCGCGCTGGTCATCGGCCGCTCATTGATCGTGGGCCGTCCCATGGCCGCGCTTCTGTCGCAGAAGGGCGTGGATGCCACCGTCACGATCTACCATTCCAGAAGTCGGGATCTGGCCGAGCTGGCCAGGCAGGCCGACATCATCGTCGCGGCGGCGGGAACTCCGGGATTGCTGCGAGCCGAGTACGTGAAGAAGGGAGCGGCCGTTCTCGACGTCGGCATGCACCGTGTGCCCGACGACACCGCGCCCAAGGGAACACGGCTGGTGGGCGACGTGGATGCCGGAGTGGCCGAGGTTGCCTCGTGGCTCTCTCCGGTGCCCGGGGGCGTGGGCCCCATGACCATCGCCATGCTGCTCTCCAACACGGTGCTCTCCCACGGTCAAAGGACGGGGACTTCGAGCCAATGACGGATGTGACACCGCAAGTCAAAGTGGACCACGACGCGGAAGAGCTCGCGCGGCGCGCAGCGCAAGCTCTGCTTGCGCGGAGCGGGGCGGCCCCCCGTCTGCTGGAGGCAATGGAGTACAGCCTCATGGGCGGAGGGAAGCGCCTGCGTCCTCTCCTGGCGCTGTGGGTTCACGATGCGGCCGGCCGTTCGGCCCAACGTACGCCAGCGGTTTGGAATGCGGCGATCGCTTTGGAAATGATGCACACCTACAGCTTGATCCACGACGACCTTCCCGCGATGGATGACGATGATCTTCGGCGCGGCCAGCTCTCCTGTCATCGCAGCTTCGACGAAGCTACGGCCATTCTCGCCGGTGACGCGCTGCAGACGCTCGCTTTCGAAATCTTGGCGGAGATCGCGCCAGCCACCCTCGCGGCCGCCTGCGTGCTGCGCTTGGCGCGCAGCGCGGGAATTCAGGGAATGGCCAGTGGCCAGGAATGGGACCTCATGGCAGCCGCGCAGTCGGGGCAACCCGAGGTGGAGACGATTCACCGCCTCAAGACGGGCGCGTTGATCGGCGCGAGTTTCGCCCTGGGGGCCCTTTGCGCCGAGGCGGATCCGGCGGTGGTGGATGGAGCCGAAGAGGCCGGAGTGCGGCTGGGAATCGCGTTTCAGATCGTCGATGACATCCTGGACGAAACCGCCACTGCGCAGGAGTTGGGCAAGAGCCCGGGCAAGGACCAGAAGCAGGGGAAGCTGACCATCCTCCGAGCGCACGGCAAGGAAAAGAGCGAAGAACTGGCGCGCGAGTATCTGGTGCGGTCCAAGTCCCAGCTGCAGGAGCTGTCCCTGTGGTCGCCCGAGCTGAGCTGGCTCTGCGACTCTCTGGTGCATCGTGGTCGCTGAGGGAAACATTCCCGGCGCGAGCTTCCCCCCCTGGGCGTTCGTGATCGTGGCCGCGCTGGCGGTCCAGATCCTGAAGTTCGGTCTATACTGGCTGCTTCAGCGACGGAAAAACCTGCGAATTCTGGTCTCCTCCAACGGCTTCCCCAGCTTGCACGCAGTGGTGTTCGCCTGCCTGGCGACCCTGATCTGGCATGCGCGCGGAAGCCAGGACCCGGCCTATAATGCCGTTCTGGTCTATGGAGCTATCATTCTTCATGATGCGATGAGGGTGAAGGGCCGGGTGGAAGAGGGGAGAACCCTTGCCTTTGTCGTCGCGCAGCGGCTGCAGGGGCGACTGGCCCGCCCGTCTTCCTTCGGGGAACTCCTTCTGGGAAGCTCTTACAATCACCGGCCCGCCCATGTTCTGGCGGGTATCGCCATGGGAATTCTCCTGGGGTTGGGCTACCGCTATTTGCCCTGAACCTCGTCCCTTGGCGGTTTTTGAGGGCTGGGATAGACTGCAGAAGCGCGGCCTGAGAGGGGCCGCCTCAAAGGACGAGAAGGAGAGCGAATCCATGGCTCCAATTTTGCCCGGAATCGAATCCCCGGACCAGGTCTCGGGCCTGAGCCCGGAGGAATTGCGTCAGCTCGCGGACGAGTTGCGCGAAGAGATTCTGCGCGTGGTGAGCGAGATCGGGGGGCACCTGGGGGCGAGCCTCGGGGTGGCCGAACTCACGGTGGCACTGCACCACGCCTTCGATTCCCCCCGGGACAAGATCGTGTGGGACGTGGGTCACCAGGCCTACGGACACAAATTGCTCACTGGACGTCGCGAGCAGTTCGGATCCATCCGGCAGTACGGTGGGATCTCGGGCTTCCCCAAGCGCAGCGAGAGTGAACACGACACCTTCGGCGTGGGCCATGCCTCGACCGCCATTTCCGCCGCTCTGGGCTACTGCAAGGCTCGCGACCTGCGCCGGGAACGCCACCACGTCATCGCCGTGGTGGGGGACGGCGCGCTCACCGGAGGGATCGCCTACGAGGGGATGAACAACGCCGGTCAGCTCGATAGCGACCTCATCGTAGTTCTTAACGACAACGAGATGTCGATTTCGCGCAACGTGGGCGCGATGAGCCGCTATCTGACCCAGCTCACTTCCGGGCGTGTCTACACCGCGATGGAGGCCGAGATATTCAAGCTGCTGGGCCGCTTGCCCAAGGGAACCAAAGCGCAGGACCTGGCTGGAAGAGTCAAGGAAGCCCTCAAGACCCTCATGGTCCCCGGACAGCTCTTCGAGTCGCTCGGCTTCCGCTACTTCGGTCCACTGGACGGCCACGACATCGATCTGCTCGTCACCACTTTCGAGCAGGTGAAGAAGCTGAAAGGTCCCACCCTGCTGCACGTCATCACCTGCAAGGGCAAAGGTTATTCCTTCGCCGAGAAGGATGCGGCGAAGTACCACGGCGTTTCGCGCTTCGATCCCAAGGAGGGCGTCACCGCCCCGCCGAAGTCCAAGGGTGCGCCGAAGTACACCTCGGTCTTCGGAAACACGCTGGTGGATCTGGCAAGAGACGACCGGCGGGTGGTGGCCATCACCGCTGCCATGCCGGATGGAACGGGGCTGAAGGCTTTCGCCCACGCGTATCCCGACCGCTTCTTCGACGTGGGGATTGCCGAGCAACACGCCGTGACCTTCGCCGCCGGCTTGGCTTGCCGTCAGATGAAGCCGGTGTGCGCGATCTACTCCACCTTCCTGCAGCGCGCCTACGACCAAGTCATCCACGATGTCGCGCTGCAAAAACTCAACGTGTTCTTTGCTCTGGATCGGGCTGGACTGGTGGGAGCGGATGGGCCCACGCACCACGGCGCCTTCGACCTCTCGTACCTGCGAGCGGTACCGAACATGGTGATCATGTCACCCAAAGACGAGAACGAGTTGCAGCGGATGATCGCAACGGGTTTGGCCTACGACGTGGGTCCGATTGCGGTGCGTTTTCCCCGCGGCGCTGGTCTGGGAGTGAAACTCGAAAAGAACTACAAGCCGCTGACGATCGGGAAGGGCGAAGTCTTGCGCAGGGGGAAAGAAGTGCTCCTCATCGGGATCGGCTTCGGCGTACATCTGGCCAGTGAGGCAGCGGAGATTCTCCAGGAGTCACAGATCAGTTCCACCGTGGTGAACGCTCGCTTCGTGAAACCGCTCGACGAGGACCTGCTCTTGGAGCTGTCTTCGACACATCAATTGGTGGCGACGATCGAGGAGAATACCCTGGCCGGTGGCTTTGGATCGGCGGTGCTCGAATTGTTCCACGAGAATCTCAAGCACCCCCCGCGAGTGCTCCGCTTCGGTCTTCCCGACCGTTTCCAGCAGCACGGTCCGCCCAGGAAGCTGCACGAGCAGTGTGGGTTGCACGCTCCTTCGATCGCCGATGAGATTCGCAACCGGCTCATCCTCGACGAGCGCTGGATCGACCTCGGACATCATCGACGTTCACAGAATCACGAGAGTTGAGAACCTCAAGAGGAGCCGCATAGTGCTCACACGAATCGGGCTCATCGCGAATCTCACGAAACCCATCGTCAGAGATGCGGTACACGTTTGCCGGCGAGAACTGCTGACCAACGGATTCCAACCGGTTTTGTCGCAGACTCTGGCGGCAGAGCTCGGCTTGAAAGGTGCGGTGGTCAAGCAGGAGGAGATGGCGCGCTTCGTCGACGCCGTCATCACGCTCGGCGGAGACGGAACCTTCTTGATGGCCTCGCGCCTGGTGGGAAAGGACAAGATTCCCCTGCTGGGGATCAACCTGGGCAGCCTCGGTTTCCTGGCCGAAGTGCGCCACGAGGAGATCGCGAGCGCCATCAGCACTTTGGCCGAGGGCAACTACCGCATCGAGAAGCGCCGCAAGGTCAGCGCGGCCGTCGAGCGCGAAGGCGAGATCGTGTGTGAACTGACCGCGCTGAACGACGTTGTCCTCAACATGGGCGCCACACCGCGCGTCCTCGATTTGGAAGTCAAAGTGAACTCCTCCTCGCTGGGACGCTATCTCGCGGACGGACTCATCGTTTCCACGCCTACTGGTAGCACGGCGTACTCCCTCTCCGCGGGTGGGCCCATAGTGGATCCCGCCATGGATGCACTGGTGATCACGCCGATCTGCCCGCATAGCCTGGCCGTCCGTCCTCTTCTGCTCCACCACAACCATCCTCTGGAAATCATTCTTCACGATTGTCCCGATGGCGTGATCTCGGGTGATGGGCAACTGCTGCAACACGTCATTACCGGCGACCATATCGCCTTTCGGCGCGCGCACGAGCCCGCCTACGTCATCCGTCTGCCGAGGCGGAATTTCTTCGAGATCATTCGCGAAAAACTGCGTTGGGGAGGAACCCCTCGCACTCTGAACGAAGGCCGCGACGACGGCGACTACGACGGGGACTGACGACGTGCTCGCCGAACTGCGTCTCAAGAACCTGGCGATTGCCCGCGATGTGTCCCTGTCCCTGGGAGCCGGACTCAATGCGCTGAGTGGGAGCACCGGCGCGGGCAAGTCCCTGGTGGTGGAGGCGGTGCGCTGGTTGCGCGGAGAGAAAGCCGAATCGAGTTTGATTCGCGCCGGCGAGGACTGGGCTTCCGCCGAGGCCATCTTCGATCTCACGGAGAGTTCGCGGACCGAGGACTGGCTCTCTGAACTCGGAGTGGAGCTTTCGAAGGACGGTATTCTCACCCTGCGTCGCGAGCTGCGGCGCAACGGGCGGTCACGAGCCTTTGTGGACGGCCGTCTCACCTCCGCGAATCACCTGCGGGCGATTTGCGAGCATCTGCTCGAGCTGTTCAGTCAACATCAGCAAACACAGATACAGGATCCCTCACGCCATCGCAGCCTGCTGGATGACTGTGGGGTGTCGGACGAGCTGCTCAAGGAATGGGAAATCGCCTACGATCGCTATAAGAGCTGTGAGCGCGAACTCGCGTTGTGGCAAAAGCGCCGCGAGGAATTTCTCGCTCAACGCGAAATTCTCCTCTTCCAGAGGCGCGAGCTGGCGGACGCCCAGTTGCAAGAGGGAGAGATGGAGCAGCTGCGAGAACGTGTGGAGCTTCTCACCCACGGAGCGAAGATCTTCGAAGCGGCGCGGACGGCCTTGGCCCGCCTGGAGACGGATGAGGGAGGTGCGGTAAGCGAGGTGTCGAGCGCCATACAATCGCTCGAACGCGCCGGTGACGCCATCGCAGTGATTGGCGAAGCGCGCGAGGCACTGATGCAGTCGCTCGAGCTGGCAAGCGACGCGGCGCGCGAACTCGAGCGCTTTCTGGACAACGCCGATTTCAGCCCACAGGCCCTGGATGCAGATCAGGCTCGCCTGTCCCAACTCGAGTCGCTCTGCCGTAAGTACTCACGCAGCGAGAGTGAACTCCTGCGATTGCTGGAGAAACTCTCCACCCAACTCGACGCTGAAGATTGGGAGGAAGCAGAGCCGGAGCGCCTGTTGGTACCGCTGAGGGAATCCATCAACGCCCTCGAGCAAGCCGGCGCTCGGCTGTGGAAGGAGAGGCGGAGGGTGGCGCGCAGGGTCCAACGCGCTGCGAAGGACCTGCTCGAGGACCTGAAGATGGGGGAAGCTGAATTGAGTTTCGAGCTCGATCTCAAACCGGATCCGGAGGGACCCCTCAAACTCTTAGGCACGCGCATCACCCCCTCCAAGGAGGGCCCGGGGAGTGTCAGATTGCTCGTGCGGACCAATCGGGGCGAAGCTCTTGGTCCCATCGAGAGAATCGCCAGCGGCGGAGAGCTGAGTCGCATCAGCCTGGTCCTGCAGACTCTGGCGGCCCAGGGAGCGCGTCCTGCTCTCCTGATCCTGGACGAGGTGGACGCGGGAGTGGGGGCGGATCTCGGACCCGCTTTGGCGCGGCGTTTGGCGGCTATGTCGGACGCACTCCAGGTTCTGGTCATTACCCATCTCCCCGCGGTCGCAGCCGCCGCCTCCACGCACCTCGTAGCACAAAAATCGTCGAGCGGGGAGCGGACTCTGGCTCGCATAGATCAAGTGCACGGGGAAGAACGCCTCGCCGAACTCAGCCGGATGGTGGGCGGAGAGAAGGGAGCGGCGGCTCAGGTCGCCCGTGGACTCCTCCGCGCCTCACGAGCGCGAGCCGGATCATGAGCTTTCGCCAGGACACGCCCTCACCGCGTCGCTTTTCGTCGCTCGCGCGCCACTACAATCTCGTACCGGTCGTGCGCGAACTGATGGGGGATCTGGAAACCCCTGTCTCGGCCCTCCTCAAGCTGAGGGCTGGCTACTCGCGGAGTTTCCTTCTGGAGAGCGTCGAGGGGGCGAGAACTGGGGGCGCTACTCCATCCTCGGGGCAAACCCTCGGGGACGCTTCCGCGCTCGCGGCCAGCAAGTGCTGATCGAATGGGATGGCCGCAAGCGCGCGCTGAAATCCAAAAATCCCCTCCGTGCGTTGGCAGACTGGATGAAGCGCTTTCGCGCGGCCCCCGTCGAGGGCCTTCCCCGCTTTTTCGGAGGCGCGGTAGGGAGTATCTCCTACGATGCCATTCGCGCATTCGAGAGGATCCCCGACCGTCACCGCTCCAAAGACGACCCTGAGGAGCTGGACTTCTTTCTCGTCACCGATCTCTTGGTCTTCGACAACCTGAGCAATCGCATGAAGCTGGTGGCCTGCGCCACGATCGACGGCGATGCGCGCGACGCCCGTGAACAAGCGCGCAATCGCCTGGACGCCATGGAGATGGCGCTGGCGGAAGCTCTGCCCAAGTCGAGCCGGCCGAGGCCCGCGCACGATCCCCGCTTGCGATCCACCGTGACCAAGCGACAGTTCGGGCGTTCGGTGAAGCGCGCCACGGAATACATTCGCGCCGGGGATTGCTTTCAGGTCGTCTTGAGTCGAGAGCTCTCCTGCAAGTCCCTTGCACCAGCTTTTGAGGTCTACCGCGCCCTGCGCGTGATCAACCCCAGTCCCTACATGTTTTACTTCGATTACGGCCAGAGACAGCTGGTGGGAGCCTCTCCTGAAGTCCTGGTGCGCGTGGAGGATGGAAGCGCCGAACTGCGTCCGATCGCCGGCACGAGGATGCGCGGTAAGTCCGCGCGCGAGGACGAGACTCTCATCGCCGAACTCATCGCGGACGAAAAGGAACGAGCCGAGCACGTGATGCTCGTCGATTTGGGCCGCAACGACTTGGGAGGGTCTGCCGCTACGGAAGCGTGCGCACGGACGAGTTGATGACAGTGGAGAAGTACAGTCACGTCATTCACCTGGTAAGCCACGTCAGTGGAGAGCTGCGTGACGATTGCGATTGTTTCGACGCGCTGGCGGCCTGCTTTCCCGCAGGCACCGTTTCGGGCGCGCCGAAGATTCGCGCCATGGAGATCATTGACGAATTGGAGACCCGGCGGCGCGGCAATTATGCTGGTGCGGTAGGTTACGTTTCCTTCGCGGGCTCGATGGACACCTGCATCGCCATCCGGAGCATGGTGAAAGAAGATGGTATCGTTCGACTCGGTGTGGGAGCCGGCATCGTTCTGGACAGCCTTCCTGAGCGCGAATTCGAAGAGACGAACGAAAAGGCGGGTGCGCTGCGCCAGGCCATCCAGTGGGCCGAGAGGGGAGAGCTGCAATGAGCGCGAAATCTACGCAGCCGCTCGTCCTGGTGCTGGACAATTACGACAGCTTCACCTTCAACCTGGTACAGTATCTGGGCGAACTCGGGGCCCGCATCGAGGTGCGGCGGAGACGACGAGATCAGCGTGGCGGGGATTCGTCGTCTGCGGCCCATGCCCTGCTCATACTCCCGGGTCCAGGAACTCCCGACGACGCGGGAATCAGCCTGAAGGCGATCTCGGCCTTCGCCGGCAAGATCCCCGTCCTGGGTGTGTGTCTGGGTCACCAGGCTCTGGCCCAGGCCTTCGGAGGGTCGATCGGACAGGCACGCCACATCCTGCACGGGAAGACCTCGCGCGTGCTGCATGGCGAACGCGGAATCTTCCGCGGCTTGAAGAATCCCTTCACCGCCACGCGCTATCACAGCCTCGAGGTGCCGCGCAGTGGTCTTCCCACGATTTCGAGGTGGTGGCCTGGACGGCCGACGATGAGATCATGGCGATCAAACACAAGC